>NZ_RJUA01000003.1 GCF_024343575.1 Lacihabitans sp. LS3-19
ATATAGATACAGCCATTGGCTCAGGTATAAGTTCAGTAGCTCTCAATGTTCCTCCAATAGCAGCCTGCACACCACTGACAGTATCTATAGGATCTAACTGTCAGGCCACGGTTACAGCAGCACAAATAGGAGCAGGCTCAAGTGACCCCAATGGCGATGACATCACTTATAGTATCAGCCCTGTCGGTCCATTTGGAGTGGGAGTTTATAATATATCGCTGACAGTAACTGACATTTATGGTTCATCAAGTACCTGCACAAATACACTGACGGTGGTTGACAACCAGGCACCAGTGGTGAGGCTCAAAGACGCCGTCATCAACCTTTCGTCAGATGGAATAGCTGCATTGACCTTAGCCCAGATAAACGATGGCATCACTGACAACTGCAATATAAGCAGCATCGAGCTCAGCAAGACCCAGTTTGGCTGTGACAATATGGGCAAAAATCTGGTGAGTGTAAGCGTAAAAGACGCCGCAGGCAACCAAACCACCCAATGGTGTACGGTGACGGTACTGGACGTAACAGCCCCCCAAGTATCAACTAAAAATGCTGTGATCTTCTTAAACTTTGATGGATATGCCACCTTAAACCCAGAGGACATAGATTTTGGCACATTTGACAAATGTAGCGTACACAAACTAAGTTTGAGCAAATCTGTATTTAGCTGCGAAAACGTAGGTTTCAACAGTGTTGACCTCATCGCTACCGATGCCTCTGGCAACGTATCCAAGGCCTCGGCCGTTGTGAAAGTAGTGGACAACACGCTGCCCTATCAAAGCAGCAAAAAGCTAGAAATAGAGCTAGACAAGGGTGCGGAGCTGATACTGGACAAAAACACCCCAAATTTGAATATATATGATGCCTGTGGTTTAAAATCCATAGATATTATTTCGGAAATAATAACCTGCGAAACCAAGTCAAAAACAGTAAATATAAGGGCAACCGACAAAAACGACAACGTTTTGGTAACTGACCTCAGCTTGGTAGTAAAAGACACCAAGTTTCCAGTAATAATTACCAAACCAGCCAAGCTATATCTAGACGCCAGCGGCCAAGCAATACTAAAAGCCACTGCTCTAGATAATGGCTCTACAGACAATTGCAAAATAGACAGCATGTATGTATCCAAAAGCACCTTCACCTGCGAAAACATCGGTAATGACAGCGTTACCTTCTTTGCAAAAGACAATTACGGCAATGTTTCGATGAAAAAAGAAGCCATTACAGTCATAGACAGCATGGCACCGAGCATAATCACCAAAGACTTCACGGTTATCTTGGATGCCGAAGGCAAAGGCATCTTGAAGGTAGAAGACATAGACAATGGCAGCACAGACAACTGCGGTATAAAGAGCAGAACCTTGTCTAAAACCAGCTTTGACTGCACCAATGCCGGCAAGGTAGAGGTGACTTACACCGTAGAAGACAACAACGGAAACAAGGCCGAGAAAAAACTACAAATCACCATAGCAGAAAGCACTAAACCGACCTTGAAACTAAAAGATAACTTGACTTTTGGCCTGGACAAAGATGGTTTTGTAAAACTAACAGCTGCGGAAGTAGTAGCCGAAGCCACAGACAATTGTGGCATAAAACAAACCACCTTAAGCAAAGAAAGCTTCAATTGTAGCAATATCGGCAAAAACGACGTAACAATCACATTAACAGATAACTCAGGTAACATCACCACGGCCACCGCGAGTATCAACATTACCGACAACCAAGGCAACTGTTTGTGTTCATACGCCATGTTGGCCTCGGAAAGGATAGAGGTAAATGGCAGTGCGATAGAATATGGTGGACTCGGAACCTACCAAGCAGGCAAAACGGTCAACCTGAGCAAGTCTACTTTTGGGCCGACCAATGTTTTTGTCAAATCGGATGTATTGGTGGCAGATACTCAGCCAAGTTTGGTAATCAAAGGAATTGCACCAACGCCACTTGCTTTTGAGGCCAACGACAAAAGCACCCGCAAAAAGCTAAAAGTAAAGAATGGCAAAGAAGGCAGTTTTAGTGAGAACGACTTTGGCAAAGTGAAAGTGGGCAAAAACGCCACACTGACTTACACAGGTAGTGGCGATGTATATTTCAAAACCTTAAAAATAAAGAAAGGGGGCAAACTAAACTTTGAGCAATCGGCCAAAGTACATATCAAAACTTACACAAGATTTAACCAAGAAATCACGATAAATGAAGGTCAAGAAAATGTAAAAATCTTCACTGCCAAGAATGTGGGCATAGAGATGGGTAGCCAAATAAATGCTTACTTGCACAGTCAAGCGGGCATAGAAATCAAGAATGCGGATGCCAACAAAAAGACGACCATCAATGGTATTCTGATAGCCAGCAAAATAAAGTCTGGCAGCAACGTAGTACTCAAAGGCCAACCGACCGACTGCAGCAATACAGCAGTGGTAGGAACTGAAGAAGATAGTTTGATATCAAAAAATGAATCGAAGGAAATTGAGAAAATTGAATCATTGATTCCTGAGCCAAAAAATTATGAAATAAAAATAGGCCCAAATCCCACGAAAGGAGAGTTTAACATTATATTTTATGGGAAGGATGTTCAAATCCTAGATGTAAAAGTTTTTAATATTCTTGGGAATGAGATCGATATTTACGGTTTTAAATTATTGGAAAATGGAATGTGTTTCAACTTTGATAAATTAAATAATGGTATGTATTTCATAAGTCTTAATACAGGAGAAAAGGTAGAAAAGTTTAAAATATACCTTCAGAAATAACCGATTTAAGAAATGTATTTTTTGTTTAAAACTTAAATAGACGTTTCCCAATCATCACTAATTTTTGCCATTAGTGTACTAAACAAAATTTTATTAATGGATAATAGTTTTTTTTGAGCAAAAATTATAAAAGCTATTACTATGAAACAATTTGGAGAAACTGTAGAAGGTTATGATATTCCGGTTCTGAACGAAAGAGAAATAAGGGGCGGAGCTGGAATATTATTTTTGATCATGATTATTTCATTTATGAAAATCATGTTTCAGGCTGATTTCCTGATGATTAAGTACTTCATCACTATTTTTATGATAGACATGGCCATTCGTGTTTTTATCAATCCCAAATATTCTCCGTCGCTCATTATTGGCCGATTTATGGTCAGAAACCAAACACCACAGTACGTTGGTGCAGCCCAAAAAAGATTCGCTTGGATAATTGGCTTGACTTTATCCTCAGCCATGTTTGTCCACATGATTGTGTTTAATGCTTATGGTATTTTCAATGGGCTTTCATGTTTGATTTGCATGATTTTGATGTTTTTTGAGCTAGCTTTTGGGATTTGTATCGGTTGCAAAATTTACGGGATGTTCAATAAAAACAAAGTTCAATATTGCCCAGGAGAAGTTTGTGAATTGAAAGATCGACAAGAAATCCAAAAGACTTCAATGACACAATTTGCAGTCTTAATAGCATTTGGCTTATTTTTAGCTCTAATGATTTACGCCTTCAACGATTATTTCAGTATAGCACCGAGAGATTTGATGAAGGTTTTGAAAGGATAAATTGATAATTTTTCGCTTTTTTCGATCCTATTAAAACTTTGTTTTAAAACTCAACTTTAACCTTTTTTTAATTTCCATTTTATTTGAATTTTAGTTTCAAAAGGGAAATTTGAATATAGTTTTTTTAAATAGTGGGTTTATAGGGTAGTTTTTAGCTAGAACCTTTCTCTGAATTTTCGGAGAAAGGTTTTTTTGTTTTGCCAATATTAATTGGTATTCATTGCGAAATTGATTTAAAAATGTATGTTAAAAATCTTTAAGACAGTTTTAATGGTTTTTTAATCTCATTTTTTATTTTTCTAAAGGTTAGGACTTCTATTTGAATTAAAATGATTTCGGATTTTAAACATTACATTTGAATTATGAAAATATTATTGGTCGAGGACGAACCAAAACTAGCAGAGTTTCTAAAAATTGGACTTGAAGAGAATCAACATTCCGTCGAGGTAGCTTTTGATGGATATGTAGGTAATATAAAAGCTAAAACGAATAACTATGACGTGTGTATATTTGATGTAAACCTGCCAGTCTTGAATGGTTTTGAAATTACCCGAAATTTAAGACAAGAAAATATTAATACACCAGTGTTGATGTTAACAGCAATGGGAGGTATTAGCAACAAAACCCTTGGATTTGAAGCCGGTGCTGACGATTATTTGACCAAACCATTTGAGTTTCAGGAGTTAATACTTAGGCTTAATGCCTTACATAAAAGGAACAATTCGGAGAATAATCTTTCGCATTCCTTGAAGTTTGCTGATTTAGAATTAAATACCAGCAAGAAAGTCGCCATAAGAAATGGTGAAGAGATATCGCTATCTTCTCGAGAGTATACCTTGCTTGAGTTTTTTATGAAAAACAAAGAAAAAGTACTTTCAAGGGCTGATATTGCCGAAAAAGTTTGGGATATTCATTTCAATACAGGTACCAATACGATTGATGTCTATATTAATTTTTTACGTAAAAAGATTGATAAAAACAGCAACATAAAACTTATTCATACGGTGGTAGGAATGGGCTATATTTTAAAGAAAATTGAAAAGTAAATGAAGATTTCTCAGAAACAGCCGCTTTTGTCATCAGCACTATTTGCAATCATCATCAGTGTCTTTTCTATTTTTATATTTTTGTTTTATCGTTCCAATCGAAAGGTGGAGTTTTATAATATCCTGAAAGATAGAGTAATTACAAGACAAACCTTGATGCTGGACATGCGTCAACTTAAACTAGATTCTTTAATCATTGCTAGGAAATCAAATCTTAATTTTCTCAAAAACGAAGAATATGGATTCTATAATTTAAATGGAGAGCGAATCTTGGGTTCGATTAATTCACCATCCACTCTTGAAGGATCCAAAATAGAAAAAATAAAGCGAAATGACCTTAAAATGGAGGCCGACCGCGAAGAATCTATTTTTTTTATTTATGAAGATTTAATAAAAAATCAACCTATAATATTATATGCTAAGGGCTTGGATAAGAATGGTTTATCTAAAGAGAATTATCTTGGAAAGTTGTTGATTGCGGGCTGTATTATTACTTTTTTAATATCTTTTGGGTTTATACATTTTATGGTAAAAAACGCCATGATGCCTTTGTATAATATTGCAAAAAAGATGGAGATTTTTTCGTCGCATGATTTAACCCAAAAGCTTTCCGAGTCCTCTTACAATAACGAAATTGGCATGATGGCCAATACTTTTAATAGCCTTATGAGTAGACTAAAAGCGGGTTATGATCAGCAAAAAAACTTCGTGTCATTTGCTACACATGAGCTACGCACGCCCTTAGCTATTTTGATGGGACACACAGAAGTGGCTCTTATGAGAGATAGAAGCATTGAAGAATATAAAAATACGCTGAATACAGTAAGATTTGAGGTTAAAGAAATAAATGAATTGCTCAATGACCTTTTACTTATAGCGAGAGCCAATTCCGACAGCCATCAGGTTGAGTTTGAAGCGGCCAGAATAGACGATATTGTATGGCAAAGCAGAAACTACCTTCTTGGTAAAAATAAACCTTACGAAATAAATGTTGGCTTTGAAGAGAATTTTGAATCAGAGCGTCAACTTGAATTAAATCATGTTAATAAGGAAATTTTAAGAATTGCCATGACTAACCTAATGGACAATGCTTGTAAATATTCTACAAATAAAACTTGTGAAGTAAAAATTATACCAGTAGAAAAAGGAATTAAAATCGAGTTTAAAGACCATGGAAAAGGTATTCCAGCCTCCGAAATTGAACATATTTTTGAGCCATTTTACAGGGCATCTCACACTAAAATGATAGACGGGCATGGACTTGGTTTGCCTTTGGTAAAACGTATAATGGAACTCCACGGTGGTAAGGTAGAGATAGTTTCAAAGGAAGGTGAAGGGAGTGTTTTTTCTTTGTTTTTGCCGTATTAAGTGAGAATAAGTCAGTTTTATTTAATTTTTCTGCCCGAAATTATACTTTTGCAATTTGCGAAATTCTTCTCTACTATTGAGATTTTTTATTTTCATGAATCTTTTAAAACGTAGCCCATTCCCATAACGGTATTAATTAATTTGGGTTCAAAATCCTTGTCTATTTTGTTACGAAGCATGTTTATATAAACCTCCACTTTGCTATTGTCCATTTCGGCATTTTGGTCCCAGATTTCAGCAAAAATATCTGTTTTTGACATCACATGATTTTTGTTTTTGATAAGGTAGTAAAGTAATGAAAACTCTTTTGAGGTCAGGTTTATAGGCTTTTCTCCTCGTTTTACAACCTTTTGGCTAATAAACATTTCTAGATCTCCAACTTTCAATATTTTTTCAAATTTCTGTTCCTCGGTATTCACCCTTCTCATCATCGCTCTGATTCTCGCCAAAAGCTCTTGAAATTCGAATGGTTTCACCAAATAATCGTCCGCTCCAGCATCTAAACCCGCTATTTTTTCAGATATGCCGCCCATTGCAGTTAGTAAAAGTATTGGGCAATTGATATTATTTTTTCTCAGCTTTTCAGTGAGTTCTATACCATTTATATAGGGCATGTTGATGTCCATAAGGATAAAATCGAAGGATTGTGTCAGGGCTATTTCTGCACCTGATTTGCCATCGTAGGCCATCAGGCATTGATAGCCGTTTTCTTCCAATCCCATTTGGATAAATTCCGCCAATCGTTTTTCATCTTCTATTATTAAGGCTCTCATACTTGGATTATTATAATAGGCAAAAGTCGCCTGATGGGTTTAGTATAATATTAATTTCGAATTAAAAATACGTTAAAAAAACCTACTCTTTCCCAAAAAAGCAGGTTTAATTTTAGAGCTATTAAAATTTACTTCGTCTTTTTATGATGTTTTTTAGAGGTTTGATCTGTGGTTTTCATTTTAGGTTTTGTCGTTTCGTTTTTTGCAAAAGAATTTTCCTTCAAATTCCTCGCCTCAGCATCGGATATTTTATCGGATTTTATTCCAGTCGACGTTTGTGAAGCCTTTTTTAAATGATTTGGATTTTGTTGCATAGCTGGAGTTTTAGTAACGTTTTGAGCATTAGCTGCTCCAATACCGAATGTGCCGACTGCGAAAGTCAACAATAAGATCTTTTTCATTTTATTGAATTTTTTTAATCACTCAGAATTTAGCCCTGAGTGCAATTCAAAAGTAGATTTAGGTTCTTAAAAATTTTATAATTCCAGATTGAAAATGGGTTAAAATATTGAATTGAAGTATTTTGTTTTTTCAGTACTTTTTTTTAACAAAAATACTTTTCAAATTGATTTTAGTAGACTAAAAATTGAGCCCCAATTTTCTTTACACAAAATTGACGTATACTTTAATTCAGAATGAATCTGACTTTTTTATCAATATTATGTCTGATAAATTAAATGTTTAATTTTTGATTTAAAAAATAACTAAATTGCCACGGCTAGCCGATGTACGGCCGTTGTTTGGCCGTTGGCCGTTGTTTGTGTCCTCACAAACAACAAATGGCACAAACAACAAATGGCACAAACAACAAATGGCACAAACAACACATGGCACAAACAACACATGGCACAAACAAATCAAGGCACAAACAACGCATGGCACAAACAACGCATGGCACAAACAACTCAAGGCACAAACAACACAATGTCAACACATATAAAAATATTTTTTAAAGTACTCAAAACCAAATGAAACCAGATTTCGAAAGTTTAGATAAGCAGTTTTCAGGCGAACTTTTTTACGACAATTCAGCCATACACCAAGCCCAAAGAATTTTATATTCTACGGATGCTTCTGTATATCAAGAAAAGCCATTGGCGGTCGCGATTCCTAAAAATATTGAGGATCTAAATTTGCTTTTAAGCTTTGCAAATCAGCATCAAATCACTTTGATTCCTCGCTCCGCAGGCACATCTCTGGCTGGACAAGTTGTTGGAAAAGGGATAATAGTTGATATTTCTAAATATTTTGGTAAAGTGCTGGAAATTAATGCTGAAGAGCGATGGGTTAGGGTTCAGCCAGGTATAGTTAGAGACGATTTGAATGTTTTATTAAATCCTTACGGTTTGCTTTTTGGTCCAGAAACTTCTACTTCAAATCGGGCGATGATAGGAGGAATGATAGGAAATAATTCTTGCGGACTGCATTCAATAGTTTGGGGAGATACGAGAAGTCATTTTTTGGAGGCGAAGGTATTATTAAGTGACGGCACAGCAGCGGAATTTATGGCATTGACAAAGGCAGAATTTGATGAAAAGAAAGCTTTGGATTCGCTTGAAGGGGTAATTTATCGAGGTTTCGAAAATATATTAAGTGATAAGAATAATCTTTTGGCCATAGAAAAAGGATATCCCAAAAAGTCGCTAAAACGTAGAAATACAGGCTATGCTTTGGATATGTTGGCTGATAATGAGTTGTTTAGTGAAGATTCTTCGGCTTCGTTTAATTTTTGTAAACTTTTGGCAGGTTCCGAAGGTACTTTGGCTTTTGTGACTGAAGCCAAACTAAATTTACTGCCGCTTCCTCCAAAAGAAATCGCCCTTGTTTGTGTGCATTGCCACAGCATTCAGGAGTCGCTTCATGCCAACTTGGTGGCACTTCAGCACAATCCCATGGCTTCCGAATTGGTGGACAAATACATTTTGGATTTTACAAAAGGGCATCCTGTTTACGACCAAAATCGCTTTTTTATTGAGGGTGACCCCGCCGCAATTTTGATGGTTGAGTTTATGGCTGAGACTGCTTTAGAATTAGAAACAAAAACCAATCAACTTATTTTGGATTTGCAAAAGGCCAATCTTGGTTACGCTTATCCCGTAATAAAAGGCGAAAAAACTATTCCAGCCTGGGACGTAAGAAAAGCAGGATTGGGCTTAATCAGAAATCTAAAAGGAGATATTCAACCTGTAAATTTAATAGAGGATTGTGCAGTAGCTCCAGAAGATTTACCTGCTTATATTGCTGATTTACAGGATTTACTAAAAAGGCTTGACGTTAATGCGTCTTATTATGCTCATGCCGGAGCGGGGGAGTTGCATGTAGAGCCAATTCTAAATTTAAAGACCAAAGAAGGCAAAGAATTATTCCGAACGATATTAAAAGAAACGGCGGGAATTGTAAAAAAATACAAGGGTTCCTTAAGTGGTGAGCATGGAGATGGACGATTAAGAGGTGAGTTTATAGAAAGTGTTCTGGGAGCAGAAGTCTATGATTTATGCCGAAAAGTGAAGCAAATTTTCGACCCAAATGGCATTTTTAACGCCAATAAAATAATAAATACGCCTCCAATGAACGAGTCACTTCGTTTTGAGGTAGATAAACAATCACCGAAAATCGACACATTTTTTGATTTTTCGGAGCAAGAAGGAATTCTCAGAATGGCCGAAAAGTGCTCTGGATCAGGAGATTGTCGTAAAACAGAAGTCACGGGTGGTACCATGTGTCCAAGTTATATGGCGACTAAAAACGAAAAAGATACGACGCGAGCAAGAGCGAATATTTTACGAAATTTTCTGACCAATTCTACCAAAGAAAATCCTTTTGATCATCAAGAGATTAAAGAAGTGATGGATTTATGTGTTTCGTGTAAAGGCTGTAAATCTGAATGCCCTTCAAAAGTGGACGTTGGCAAAATGAAAGCGGAGTTTTTGCAACATTATTATCAAACCAACGGCGTTCCTTTCCGAACTTGGATGATAGGGAATTTTACAAAATCTCAGGCTTTGGCTTCTTATTTACCTGGATTGTATAATTTTTTGATAAAAAATACATTTACTTCATCGCTTACAAAACAAATATTGGGATTTGCTCAGGAGCGTTCTATTCCGAATTTGGGGCGAATTACTTTAAGAAAATGGTTTTCTAAACATGAGAAAAAGCAAAACGCTACGAATGGACAAGTTTATTTGTTTTGTGACGAATTTACCAATTATAATGATGTTGAAATAGGGGAAAAGGCGATTTTGCTTATGGAAAAGTTAGGTTATGAGGTTTTAATGCCACGTCATCTAGAAAGTGGAAGAACTTATCTGTCGAAAGGTTTAGTGAAGGCTGCACAGAAAATAGCGATTGAAAACGTGAAAATTTTGTCAGAAGCTATGAAAGCGGATATTCCGATTATTGGGATTGAACCTTCTGCTATTTTGACTTTACGAGATGAATATTTGGAATTGGTTCCTGCTGAATTGAAAGAAAAAGCTCAAAAATTGGCTGGAAAATCTTTCTTAATAGATGAGTTTTTGGCAAATGAAATGGCAGCAAAGAAAATATCTAAAGATCAGTTTACAGACGAAAAACGATTGATAAAATTACATGGACATTGTCATCAAAAGGCATTGTCATCAGTTGTTTTTACAAAGAAAATACTGTCCTTACCCCAAAACTACGAAGTGCAATTGATACCCTCAGGCTGTTGCGGCATGGCGGGATCCTTTGGCTACGAAAAAGAGCATTATGAAGTCTCAATGAAAATAGGCGAACTCGTACTCTTTCCAACTATTAGAAAGCAAGCTACCGATGTTATAATTGCTGCCCCGGGCACCAGTTGCCGCCACCAAATCAAAGACGGAACAGAGGTTGTGGCAAAGCATCCTGTGGAGATTTTGTGGGATGCTTTACTTTAATTTAAGTTTAAAATTAGTTTTTTTCATTAAAGTATTTATTTAGAAAATAAGATAATTTTTTCTAAATAAAAGATAATTTTTTAGTTTTTTAAGAATAAATGTTAAATTGACGCTTATTTTTCAATCTTCAGTTGAAAATGCTGATATTCAATTATTTATTAAAAAATGAAAATTACACTTAGGCCTAATTTGTATTTTGGAATTATTTTCTGTCTTTTTCTTAATTCCTTTAATTCTTTCTCTCAATCCAATTCTAAATCACTTAAAAAAGCCTACCAAGATGATTTCTTGATTGGAACCGCTTTAGGAACCCAACATATCTTAGAGAAGAACGCACAGGCTGACAAGCTTATAAAAGAGCAGTTCAATGCAATTACACCTGAAAACATCATGAAGTCAGAGGTGATTCATCCTGAGCTTCACAGATATAATTTTGACCTTGCAGACAAATTTGTTGCCTATGGTCAAAAAAACCAAATGTATATAGCGGGTCACACGCTTATTTGGCATTCACAATTGCCTAGGTTTGTTTACAAAATCCAAAGTGCAGATTCCCTAAAAATGTTCATGGAAGATCATATCAAAACTGTTGCTGGACGATATGCTGGCAAAATGAATAGTTGGGATGTAGTAAATGAAGCTTTAAACGAAGATGGTACAATGCGGCCTTCTATTTTTTATAAATTATTGGGCGAAGACTATATAAAAATGGCTTTCGACTTAGCAGCAAAAGCTGACCCAAATGCAGAATTATACTACAATGATTACAATATAGAGCAACCTGCCAAACGAAAAGGTGCCATAGCCATGATCAAAAAATTGCAGGCAAGTGGTACAAAAATAGATGGGGTGGGTATCCAAGGGCATTGGAGCATAAACAGCAATAACATAAAAGAAATTGAAGATGCGATTAACGAATTTTCAGCATTGGGTATTAAAGTTGCTTTTACCGAATTGGATTATACCGTTTTGCCAAACCCCTGGGATCTGAAAGGAGCTGATGTAAATCAGAACTTCGAAGCTGACCCAAAAATGAACCAATACAAAGACGCTCTTCCGGATTCTGTCGGCACAAAATTGGCCAATAGATACAGCGATTTATTTATACTATTTTTGAAAAATAAGGATAAAATAAGCCGTGTAACTTTTTGGGGCGTAAATGATGGACATTCTTGGCTAAACGGTTGGCCTATTAAAAATCGAACAAATTACCCATTGTTATTTGATAGAGACTGTCAGCCCAAAAAAGCCTATAACGCCGTAATGCAATTAAAATCAGGACAATAACAAACCCTAAATAGAAATAAATATGAAAGATGTATCACATAAACTGTCCGTTTTAGAGAAAGTCGGCTATAGCCTTGGAGACCTTGCTGCCAACTTGGTATTCCAAACTTTGGTAACCTATTTGGCCTATTTTTACACCGATATTTATGGACTAAAACCTGAACACGCTACACTTGTCACACTTTTTGTGGGATTGTTTGCGGCATTTGTTTTTAATCCTGTAATGGGTGCAATTGCCGACAGAACGAATACTCGTTGGGGCAAATTCAGACCTTGGATCCTATGGACTGCCGTTCCACTTGGCGTTACTGCTTTATTGGCTTTTAGTACCCCAGATTTTTCGTATCAAGGTAAAGTTGTTTATGCAGTGATTACTTATAGTTTGTTGTTGTTGCTGTATGCCGCCAACAATTTACCATATTCTGCATTAAGCGGTGTCATCACTGGAGATATGGCTGAGCGTAACAGTATGTCAGCTTACCGTTTTGTAGCAGTAATGTTTTCGCAGTTTTTTGTGCAAGTTTTTATGTACAATTTGATCCTAAAAGCAGGAAATGGCGATAAAGCGATAGGAATTGAGAAAGTAATGACTGTTTTAGCAATAGTAGGTACTTTGATGCTTTTGGTTACTTTTTTTTCAACCAAAGAAAGAGTGGTTCCTAAGCCTGAACAAAAATCATCTTTAAAAGAGGATTTGAGCGATTTGTTCAAAAATGTGCCTTGGATTATCATGTTGGTAACAACGACTTTGGTGTTTATTACACTGGCAATGAAGGGCGGTTCTTATGTTTATTATTTTGAAAATTATGTAGATAAAGCACAATTGACCACGTTTTTAGAGCCAATGAAAGGTTTCCTGCCAACATTTGAAAACGACATTTCGATGGGCTTGGGCGTTTTTAACGGAGGTGGCATATTGATTGGCTTAATTGGTATCATGATGTCCAAAAAACTGGCAGATAAATACGGAAAAAGAAACGTATTTATGGCCTCATTATTTGTTTCAACATTATTCATCATATTCTTTTATTTCTTTCCGCCGCAATCTGTCGGCTTGATGTTTGGCTCACAAATATTACATATGTTTTTTTATGGGATCAGCACACCCATCCTTTGGACAATGATAGCCGATGTGGCCGATTATTCAGAATGGAAAAACAACAGAAGAGCAACGGCCATTATTTTTTCTGCCATGATGGTGGGTTTAAAAGGCGGATTGAGTATCGGAAGTTCATTGCTTACCATGATTTTGGGAATATTTAATTACCAACCCAACGCAACGGTAGCCCAATCTGCCGAAACGATTAATGGAATCAAACTATTGGTAAGTATTTTCCCAGCCATTCCATTTCTACTAGCAGTTGGCTTATTATTCTTTTATGAAATAAATAAGAAAATGGAACTTCAAATCGAAGCAGATTTGAAGGAGAGGAGATGATTTTTTAATGTGTTAATTTGATAATGAGTTAATGGAAGAATGATTCTGATTTTATTTACGGCGATTAAAATTGGTAGATTAAATTCATTAAAACCAGCTAATTAATAAAAACTATTAATCTAATAACCATTTTCTCAATAACTAATACTCTAATAACGAATACACTAATAACCAATATACCAATAACCAAAATGCCCGAAGATAGTATAGAACATATTGATTTTGAAGATTTAAACAATAGAGCGATTTCTCAGCCACTTGTAAAACACATTTACACTGCCGATCCATCCGCACATGTTTTTGATGGTAAAATTTATATTTACCCTTCGCATGATGTGGATGCGGGAGAAGCATTTGATGACCTAGGTAGTCATTTTGCCATGGAAGATTATCATGTTATTTCAATGGATTCTGTTGATGCTGAAGCCAAAGATCATGGTGTAGCCTTGCATGTAAATCAGGTTCCATGGGCAGACAAACAAATGTGGGCACCCGATGCCAATGAAAAAGACGGTAAATATTATCTTTTCTTTCCTGCCAAAGACCATGATGGGATTTTTAGGATAGGAGTTGCCATCGGTAAGTCTCCAATAGGCCCATTTAAGCCTCAAAATGAACCAATTAAAGATAGTTTCTCCATTGATCCAGCTGTTTTTAAAGACGACGATGGTTCTTACTACATGTATTTTGGTGGGATTTGGGGCGGTCAATTGCAACGTTGGAGAGAAGGAAAATTCAATGCCTCAGAACCAGAAAGTCCTGTTGCCCATTTACCAGAAGATAACGAACCAGCCCTTTGTCCGAAAATAGCAAAAATGACGGATGATTTATTAGAATTTGCTCACGAAGCCAAAGATGTATTTATCTTAGACGAAAACGGCCATCAGCTTCTAAATGGCGACAACGACCGTAGGTTCTTTGAGGCCGCTTGGATGCACAAATACAATGGAAAATATTACTTCTCGTATTCAACCGGAGATACACATTTCATCTGCTATGCCATTGGAGACAACCCTTATGGGCCGTTTACTTATGCAGGCAGAATACTCGAACCAGTAGTTGGATGGACCTCACATCATTCTATTTGTGAAGTAGATAGCAAATGGTATTTGTTCTATCATGACTCAAGTCTTTCAGCTGGTGTCACGCATCTGAGAAGTATAAAAGTAGCTGAGATTACCTATGATGCTGATGGTAAGATTAAAACTTTGGTGCCGTATAAAAAGAAGTAGACATTAGAAAAGAACATATTGGAAATTAAACTGAAAAACATTCAAACTTATACGAGTATAATAGAAATGGAAAAACATTTAGGCATATTTCGTAGAAAAAGAATTAAAGGTAAATTCATAGGTTACTTACAGAAATTACAAATAGAAACATCAATTTCAATCTAAGTGTACTTTCAAATATTGTGGTGTTACCTATAATTTTTTAAATCCTTTTAATTACAAAAATATTATGAACAAAATGAATTTTATAATAATTGTATCAGAGATTTTGAGAAGTCTCTGTCTATCATATTGTGGATTTAATTTGGCAAGAACTTTTGATGTATTTGATGGAAAAGAAAATGTAACATTCGCAATAATTTTGGTTGTTGGCTTTTTTTCAATTATAATCAATTCGTTTGTTAATGTATTAATTTACAACAGTTTAGATTTTAATAACTTTATTATACGTAAATCCCTTTTAGTTACAAACTACTTTATCGTTTTGCTGCCTGGATTGTTTTCAGTTAGTATATCAGGTATTGGAGATTTTAAATATTATGGCTACAAATTTTATTTTGCAATAATTATACCTTTGTTTTTATTTCTAACTATTTTAGGTCTAATAAATGTAGTTTATTCTATAACCTTTAATCTCTTATTTAAATCTAAATTTGAAGAAATTAAAAATATGGTGAATTCCAGTAATAAATTTATTAGTAAATAAAATGATTATACATTTATTGACTATTCAAGCAATTTTACCACCTTTTCAATGGAGTATTGCAAAGCAAAAAGGGTCATTGATGCTTGAACCGCTAAGAATCTTAGTTAGTCTATGTATCGTATCTATGTGTAAAATAATGAATTAGGAAATCTAAGAAGAATTAAATGATCTAAGAGATAAATTAACTTCTTTACTTTAAATCCTGTTAAGTGAGACATTTTTTTAAATATATTTGTAAATCATTATTAAATTTAATTTAAAATGTCACTTTCCTTGAGGCCATCACTTTTTTGGGATACAGATGTGAATGCTATTGATTTAGAAATTCATAAATCTGCTATTGTACAAAGGGTATTTGTGAGAGGTAGTTTTGAAGAATTTAAACAAGTTATGGCATTTTATGGTAAAGATCAGTGTAAAGAGCTTTTGCTGAACACAAGGTGGCTTGATCCAAAAACCCTAGCTTTTTGCTCCCTAATTTTTGAGGCTCCTTTAAATCAATTTAGATGTTATACACTCGCACAGTTGAACCCCGAACATTTGAATTATTAAAAAAACTTATGGACTTGGAAGTCCTTCAAGATTTTTATTTGGTGGGTGGAACAGCCTTAGCTTTGCAAAAAGGACATAGATTTAGTATTGATTTAGACTTATTTACTCCTAATTCATTCGACAATGAACAACTAATAGAAAAATTAAAAGAGACTTTTGGTAGTTTTATTTTAAAATCTGAGGGCAAACAGCTGATTTTTGCTGAAATAGATAATGTAAAGGTTGATTTAGTGAAAATGAACTATCCTATTTTATATGAAAGCACTTTTAATCAAAATATAAGGATGCTTCATATAAACGATATTGCCCCCATGAAATTAAAGGCAATTGTGCAAAGAGGAAGTAAAAAGGATTTTTTTGATATTTACTATATTCTTCAAGAAATGAGTTTGAATACTTTAATAGAATTGTACATACGGAAATTTAATCAAAATGAGATTTTTCATGTTCTAAAAAGTTTAAGTTATTTTGAAGATGCTGAAAATGATTTTAACCCAATTGTATTTGATTCAAATATTGATTGGAATAAAGTAAAAGAATTCTTAAAGTTTGAGCTTTTTAAATTTACTAAATGATACCTAGTTTTAGCTGCAAAAGGAATTTTAATATTTTGTATATCTGTAAAAATTTATAAGCTATTTTATTCTATCACGACTCAAGCCTTTCGGCTGGTGTCACTCATCTTAGAAGTGTAAAAGTGGCGGAGATTACCTATGATGCTGATGGTAAGATTAATACTTTGGTGCCGTATAGGAAATAAAATACGATTTTATTAATAAACACATAGAACACATTAGGAAATACCACATAGAATCATAGAATTTAATCTTATGAAACTATGTGAAAATTAAGGACAAGGTAATTTTATGAGTACTATGTGGTAAAAAAAATTAACACAAATTTTAACACATAGAGCACAAAAGGAAATATCACAAAGAATCATTGATTAAACCCTATGTATCTATTTGAAAATTAAAGACAAAGTATTGCTATGTAACCTTTGTGGTTAAAAAAAACAGACTAAATTTTAACACATAGAACACTTTAGAAAATATCTCATGGAATCATAGATTAAACCCTATGTATCTATGTGAAAAATAAAGACAAAGTAATTCTATGTGCACTATGTGGTTATAAATCAACCTTATACAACCAAACTATTATGAAAGTAATTAAGTTATTTACCCTTCTTCTCTTCTTCAATATTCTAAAAGTTGATGCCCAAATACGATTGCCAAAACTTATCTCGAATGACATGGTTTTGCAAAGAGACAAGCCCGTAAAAATTTGGGGTTGGGCATCGCCAAAAGAAAAAATTACGCTGACATTAAACACTAAAAAATACAAAACCACTGCGGACAATGATGGTAATTGGGAATTGATGCTGCCATCACAAATTGCTGCTTCGGGTCAGGTCATTAACCTGAAAGGAAAAAATGATATTATTTTAAAAAATATAGCCTTTGGAGATGTCTATTTTTGCTCGGGTCAAAGTAATATGGTGCATCAAATGGAATTGCATCATGTATTATATGCCAAAGATATAGCGGAAGCAAATAATGAAAATATTCGTCAATTTTGGATTCCCACAGCAACCAATTTAGTGGAAAAAAAAGATGATTATCCAAATGCCTCTTGGAAAGTCTGCACACCTGAAAATGTCCGCCAGTTTTCCGCGGTCGCCTATTTTTTTGCTAAAAAAATCTATGATAAATATAAAGTTCCCATAGGTATTATCAATGCAAGTGTTGGCGGTACACCCATAGAAGCTTGGACCAGCGAGGATGGCTTAAAGGATTTCTCGAAAATCATGGAAATTATCCAAAAAAATAAAGATACTGCTTATGTAAATTCTTTTTCAAGATTCAAAAGACCACAAATAGTATCGAAAGACAAAGGTGAATTAGAATCTCCAAAATGGTTCGAAACGGCCTATCAGCCCAAAGGTTGGTTGCCGATTACGGTTCCTGGTAATTGGGAAGACCAAGGCGTCAATAATCTAAATGGCGTGGTATGGTATAGAAAAGAAATAAATATTCCAGCTTCAATGCTCAATAAGCCTTCGAAAGTGTTCTTGGGCAGAATAGTGGATGCTGATGCATTGTATATCAACGGCGTAAAAGTAGGCCAAACGGGCTATATGTATCCCCAAAGAAGATATCCAATTCCAAATAATTTACTCAAAGAAGGTAAAAATATTTTGGTGGTAAAAGTTACCAATAATGGAGGAAAAGGCGGCTTTGTTCCTGACAAACCTTATGGACTTATAGCCGGAAATGACACATTGGCTTTAAATGGAACTTGGCAATATAAAGTTGGAGAAGCATTTAACCCTCCAAGTACAGTATATCCAAGTTTTTCGGCACAAAATCAACCTACTTCTTTGTTTAATGCTATGGCGGCACCAGCCACAAAATTCACCATAAAAGGTTTTGTTTGGTACCAAGGCGAAAGCAATGCGGGTCGTCCACAAGAATATGCTGCCTTACAAAAAGCTCAAATTCTGGATTGGAGAAAACAGTGGAGCCAAGGTGAATTGCCATTTTTATTTGTCCAATTACCCAATTTTATGGACGCCAATTATTTGCCCTCTGAAAGTCAATGGGCAGAACTTCGTGAGGCTCAATTGAAAGCTTCTAATACACTAAATACCGCTATGGCAGTCGGAATTGACCTTGGCGAATGGAATGACATTCATCCCGACAACAAAAAAGATGTGGGTGAAAGGCTAGCTCAAGCGGCTTTGCAATTGGTATATAAGGAAAATGTAGTTTCATCTGGACCAATTTTCAAAAATGCTAGTATTGAAAACAATAAGATAACTTTGAGTTTCGAACATGTGGGTGGCGGTTTAAAAAGCAAAGACGGCGAGGAACTAAGAGAATTTGCGATTGCGGGAGCTGACAAAAAATTTAAATGGGCTACCGCCAAAATTGTTGGAGACAAAATTGAAGTTTATAATCCTGAAATTGCTCAGCCATATTATGTAAGGTACGCTTGGGCAGACAATCCTAATGTCAATTTTTACAATGTCGAAGGTTTGCCCGCTTCACCTTTTAGAACTGACGGCCAAGACGAAGACAATACAAAACCATGGAAAGGCAAAAAAGCGGCAGTGGTTTTAACCTATGACGATGCTCTAAATGTGCATTTGGACAATGTGGCTCCTGCTTTAGATTCATTGAGTCTAAAAGGTACTTTCTATTTAACTTCTTCTTCCGAAGCTTCAAGAAATCGAATCAACGATTGGCGAAAAGCTGCTCAAAATGGTCACGAATTAGGCAATCATACCGTCTATCATCCATGCGATGCAAGTGGCCCAGGCATGTCGTGGGTGAAGCCAGAGTATGATTTGAGTAAATATTCCATGGCACAAATTCAGTCAGAAATAAAGATGTGCAATGCTTTTCTGAAAGCCATTGATGGTAAAAACAAACGAACTTTTGCCTTTACTTGTGGACACAAAAAAGTTGCTGAAGGCGAATTTATCCTAAGCCTTTCAGACGAATTTGTCGCCGCCAGAGCCGTAAGACACGAAATGCACAGTTTTGAAGACCAAAAACTGATGGACATAGACTGCTACAGCATGGAAAACAAAACTGGCGAAGAAATGATAGCCTTAGTAAAACAAGCTCAAGCCCAAGGTAAACTTCTGGTTTTCTTATTTCACGGTGTAGGCGGCGAACACGCACTAAACGTCTCCAAAGAAGCTCACAGTCAACTGCTGCACTACCTAAAAGAAAACGAAAAGGACATCTACATTGACACCATGCTAAATGTAGCAGAGCACATTTTGGAAGTTAGGAGGTAGGGGGGAGAATTTTAATATTTAAGGATTTTTTTAGCTTCTTCGGTAAAATCGAAAAAATTTGATACTTTTTTTTATTAAACTTTTGAGTAACTAAAGAAATTTGGTTAGTATTAATATGTTGAGCTAAAATTTGTAAAATCCTTTTGATTGATGGTTCTTAGAATTAAAAAATGTTCTTTAACGTGTCTAAAGAGCTTATCCGTTTTTTCTTTTATTTTCATAGTATTTACATTTGATTGTTTTAGTCAAACTAAAGTTGAAATAAAACCATGTTCAAATACAGGCGTCGTCTGTGTGGGAAATACTGACAGCCTCAAAAATCATTGTATAACGGTTGTTGCAAAAGGCGGTTCAGGTAAATATAAAATAGATTGGGGAGATAATCAAACCCAAGTTGAGGACATTGTCGGCGAAAAACAATTTTTTCATGAATATAATGTAAAGGATTTTTTAAATTCATGCACTCCATTAAAAGAAATTGAAGTGGGAGCTAGAAATGAGATTGATGCAACTGATAATGTTAAGTATGATATTTTTTTTGGTAGAAGTCCTAACCCCGTTCCAGTTGTTAAACAAGCATGTGAGGGTCAACCGATAGTTTTTGATAATAAAAGTTGCCCAGAAGGTACAGGGGTTACATACAAATGGGAATTTAACGATGGGCGTACTTCTACCAATAAGGTTCCAAATTTTAGCTTTACAGATCCTAATGTCTCTTACTCTGGTAAGCTAACAGTTATTACACAATATTGTGCATCAGATACTAAACCATTCAATTTTTCTCTAGAAAAAAAACCAAAACCTAAAATGTCATTTTCTGGATTTACAATCGCCAACACTGATACAGTCTTCTGTCAAGAAAATGGAGCAATAATTAGCTTAGATGCCACATCATCTCTGAATTCTACTTCTTATTCATGGTCAATTACTGGAGGAAATTATTCTGTTGTTTCTGGAAATGTATCCTCAGGAACTGTGAAAATAAAATTTGACGAAAGTAAAACTTACAAAGTTACTTTGGTAGCAAAAAATAGTTGTGGAAACGTTTCTGCTGCTCCTTGTTTTCATCGTGTGGTTGCAAAACCAAGCTTTGGTATTGATAATCAGCCAGATCAATGTTTACCTTTTGATTATAAAATTCCTAATCCTAAAAACGGAGCATCTTATACGCTCAACGGCAGTTCTTTTGGTTTTGCTGAGGTAAAAAATCTAGGAGTAAATGCCAATCCTTATATCGTAAAAGGAGAATTTAAATATGAATGTGGAACCATTAGCTATGCAGATACTTTTTTCGTAAAAACCTTAGAAAATGCAAAATTTCTTAACCTAAAAGACACAGTTTTATGTGTTGGCACAAATCAAATCCTAATCAATGCAAGTCCAGCTGGAGGTAATTGGCTTGGAAATAATCTAATTAAAAACGGCTCTTCAGCTACTTTTGATCCGCTCAACACTGGATTGTTCGAAATAAAGTATCAGGTTGGAACGGGGAATTGTGCAACAGAAACTAAAGCAAATGTTGACGTAAAAGGAGTAAATATTGTAGCTTCGGATGTGTCGGTTTGTGAAGGTCAAAGCAATTTGGTGCTGCAAGCAAGTCCAATAGGTGGTATTTGGAGTAGTCCTGGTTGTAACACATGTATTTTTGGAGATACCTTAAAAGTGTCTTCATTGACTAACAGTTCCCAAGATTTATTTTATGAAGTAAGCTCTAATGTGGGAGGAGCTACATGTCAATCTTCTAAAAAAGTAACGATCAGTAAAGGTAATCCAAAGGCTGAATTTACTTTGTCTGGAGGCTGTGTCGGCCAAAATGCTCAAATATTAAATAGCTCAAGTGGGGCCAGTGATTATGAATGGTATTTGAATGGTTCGTCTACAGTGATTTCTACACTTAAAAATCCTGCGAATATTGTTCTTCCTGCTGGAAACGTAAGTTTAAAATTGATAGCAAAGTCAGGGCAATGTAAAACCCAAAAAACAGAAAATGTTTTAATAGGTACACCCCCAGATAATTTTGATATTACTTTAGATAAGATTAGCGGTTGCTCTCCTTTGCCTATTACTTTAAGCTCCAGTGCAGCTTTAAGAAATGATGTTGATTATGAATGGGATTTTGGCAATGGTCAAACTTCGACTTCCTATTCCCCTGGCATACAAATGTTTCAAAACCAAACTTATGGAAATAAGACTTTTACGATTAGTTTAAAAACAAAAAACAGCTGCGATACTAAAATTGCCACTAAAACCTTAGAAGTATTTCCATTGGTGAAGTCACAAATTGGGGTAGATTCAACTGTATATAGGTGTGGTCCAGCTAGTGTAAAACTAAGTGATAGGTCACTAGGGAAAGTTGGAACTTCCCTATGGGATTTTGGAGATGGCTCTAATGCTCCTTCTATCCTAGATACGTTAACTCATGTGTTTTCAGCTGGACTTGATACCAAAGTTTTTACGATTAGTCTTATAGCTCAAAATGGTTGTGGAAGCGACACATCCTATCAAGATATTACAGTGTTTCCTGAAAAAGTTATTCCTTTTTTTACCATGGATAAAATTGAGGCCTGCGTAGGTGAAATAGTAAAGTTTAAGGACGCAACAACTCCTTTACCCATCAATTGGAACTGGAAAGTTGATGGAAAACTATTTGCCTTGACAGATTCAACACAATATGTTTTTAGTGCCCCTAAAGATGATTATTTGATTACCATGATAGCAAAAACCTCTTGTGGCTCCGATTCTTTAAACAGGAAAATAAAAGTAAAACCACCCCCAGATATTAATTTCGAAATATTAAAAAGTAAAGTGTGTGAAGGAGAAAAAGTCATGTTAGAAAATAAAAGTCCCAATGCAAGTTCATTTGTTTGGGATTATGGAGAAAATGGAGTTTTAGACAGCTTGAACTATTCCACTGAATTTATTTATCAAAGTGCAGGAACAAAAAAAGTGAAACTTACCGTTTTTGGCAGCACAAAAGAATGCAAAAACAGTTTAGAAAAATCGCTGGACATAAGACCAAAACCTAAAGTAGATTTTACATTGGCAAGCGACACAACGTTCTTTTGTGAAACCGAGTTTTTCAAACTGGTGTCAAACGCTACCAATAGTAATTTATACAGTTGGTTTGCCGACGGCAAAAATATAGGTGCGGGCAAAGAACTTGAAGCCAAACTTGCCTATGGTTCTTATGATATAAAACTAATTGTAAGCAATGATGACGGCTGTGTAGATTCTCTTTCTAAAGTAAATTATTTAAATATAAATGCTTGTGAATTTAAATTGCCGGAGGTTTTTACACCAAATGGGGATGGTATAGGCGATTACTTTACGATATATGCTACCGATGGTATCGAAAATATTTTGAGTTTACGAATAAGAGATAGATGGGGAGAGATTGTATTTGACAAAAAAGACTTTAAACCAAACTTAATAACAGAAGGTTGGGATGGGACTTACAAAAACATGGCTTTGCCAAGTGGGATATATACCTACGAACTTAAACTCGGAAAAACGGGTGGGCAGGAATTAAAGGAAAAAAGTGTGGGGAGTTTTACTTTATTAAGATGAAATATAAAATATTCTTACTCTTTTTTTGTTTTTCAAAATTGGGAATGAGCCAAAAAGGTAAAGATATTCCTTTTGGTGTACAAGATCCTCAATGGTCACTTTTCTCGGCCAATCCATTGGCTATAAATCCCGCATTTACTGGTGAATCTGGAGGTGTTAGATTAATGAGTTCAAATAGGTGGCAATGGTTCAATTTTCAAGGAATAAATTCCTATTCAATGGCCCTAGATAGCCCCGTCTCAGACAAACTGAATGCAGGTGTGCAATTGACAAGCGACAATCAAGCTAGTGGTGTTAATTCCCAAAGCGGCCATTTGCTTTTTTCAATAAATTTTCCAGAACAGAGCAAAATAGAAAAAACAGCTTTCCAGTTGGCTATGAAAGTTGGTGGCGTTTACCAAAGTTATGGAAGCAATGTATCAAAACTGTTTGCAGATCAAATACAAGCAGGAAGTTCGCAATTGAATATTGTGAATTCAAACGACCCATTGAAAACCTCCAATATCTCAACTTTTAAGCCTGATTTTAGCTTAGGAGGTGTTTTTAAGTTTATTGACAAAAATAGCAGGGAAGATTTACCACTCAACTGGGTGGGGTTTTCGGTAGATCATTTTCAGAAGGCTTTGACGGGTGGCCCCATTACTTATCCAAAATACAGCTTTCATTTTGGCAGAATTACATCCTACGACAAGCGGATATATTATAGAGCTAGAGGAAACCAAATAGATATAGAACAAACCAAATCCTTTACTTTTAATTACTACAAACAAGGCCCCATGAGCCAGGTAGCATTAGGGTGGAATTATCTGAGTTATCCATTAATATATGGTGTATGGCTAAGGGGTAATTTGCTGAAATCTTTCAAAACCCAAACCAGAGAATCAGTAATATTCATTACTGGCTTACAACAAAAAAAATGGATGCTACAATACGCATTTGACCTCACTACGTCTTCACTCTCCTTAGCTAACACCTACGGCTCTCACGAAATCAGCCTTTGGTACAGTTTTGACGCCACTTTAGACCTCGGAAACACTCAATTACAACGCAAAAGACGATTGAAGTGTAATCGGTTTTGAGGGGTGGGGTAAATTTTTAAATTCAAAACTTAAACTCTAACCCAAACTTCATTCTTTTTTTTACCAAGAATTGAAAAAAGGACAATCTCATTGAATAATTGAATTTATCAAATAGTTTTAATTTGAAGTTAAAATATAAGTTGTGCTAGTATTCCCAGTTTTAGGGTTTGCTGTAATTCTGGTTAGTACTAATTCAATATCAGTGATTGAGTTTATTGAAAACTCAATCTGGCCATTTGTACCGGTAGGTAAGGGGTTTAAATTTAGAAGGATAAGTGTTTTTTCATCGGTCGAAATTTCCCATTGGCCAGTAAAAGTTGTTCCGTCAAAATCAGTAAAAATTACAGACCCCAAACTTAAGTTTAGCTTGAATTGAAAATAACCTTGGCGTATATTATTACTACCATCGATACTAAAAACTTCTAAATTATTTTCATTTATGTTTTTAGCAGCCCAATTCTTTTTGATAAGGTCAGAAACGGGTTTAATACTGCCTTTTGTGCAAGAAATAAAAAGAATAACAAAAATAATAAACAGTATATTTTTCATGTTTTAGTTGTTTTTAATAAGTTTGATTGAAGAATTTCTTTTATCCAAATCGGTTTGTAAAAGATAAATTCCACTAGGTAAATCTATCAGTTCTAAAACATTTTCTTGCTTAGTGAGATACCACTCTTTTACTGTAGAACCTGCTGAATTAATTAAAAATAATTTAGCTTCTTTAATTTCAGAATTTATAATATTTACATTAATTGAATTACCAAATGGGTTTGGATAAGCCTTTAAATCTTTTGAAATTATTTCAAGTTCATTTGCTAAAATTAAACTGACTTGAATATTTTCAGAAGTAGCTGAGCAGCCTGATTTAGTTACAATTACAGAATAATCTCCTTCATTTTCAGCTTTATAACTATTGCTTGTGGCTCCCGATATAACTTTTCCATCATTAAGCCATTGATAAGTTTGACCGCTCGCTATAGGAACTGATAATATCACAGAATTTCCAGTTAGAATATTAGTTTCTCCATTTTTGGAAACGGTTACATTTGGAGTAGGTTTTGCAGTAATTGTAAAATTTGAAGATATTCCTGTGCAACCTTTTGAGTCAGTTACGCTTACATTATATTGTGCGGCAGAACTAGTATTTAGGATATTTGAATTTGAGCCTACTATTGAGTTACCACTTTTCCATTGGTAGATAAAAGGTGCTATGCCTCCAATTATATTTGCATTTAGGTTTGTATTTTCATTTGCACATATTGAATTATTTCCAGTAATGGACACAGTAAAATTACTGCTTTTTATTTCTTTTGATAAGCTTGTTTCGCACCCTGAGCCATCTGTTATATTGATTTTGTAATTTCCACTTTCGTTGATTTGTAAACTATCCGAAATCTTTCCTATTAGTTTTATATCGTCTTTATACCAAGAAAATGAAAAAGGCTCAACCCCGGATAAGATTTTTGTATTAATAACTTTAGTCTCATTTTTGCAAATTGATTCAAATGATGTATTAATTTGTGCTTGAATACCTCCTTCAATTGAAGAAATATATGTATCTGATAATAACATACACCCATTTTTATCAGTTATGGAAATGAACAATATTCCTACTTTATTTTTGTCAAATTTTAGTGTTTTATTATTGCCTAAACTCCCACAAAAAGATCCAGGTGGATCAAGAATCCACTCATTTTTCTTAATTTCAATATTTGGTTTTAAACTATAGGAAAACTCTGCGTTTGAATTAACGCAATTTGCGAATCTTCCGTTAGAGCTAACGATTTCAACTGTTCCTCCGCAATCAGAAACGTTATAAATACCAAATATTCGAGGCGGGTAATCACTCTCAATATCACTTACTCGTTTTGCTCCGATTATACCATGTTTTACAATCTGAAATGTATAAATATCTCTAGAATCAGAAATAGGGTTATTATCTTCATAATTAGAATCGGGGAAGTGATTAGTTATTTTAGTATTTTGAGCTATAGGATCATATTCATAAATAGCAGTCCCTCGGCAGTAGGCGGCAGACCCAAACTTTGATTCCATTCCCGACCAATAGTATTTTCCATTAAATTCTTTGTCAGTACTATAAAGATAGCTACTGTTAGAAACTTTGTTTTCAGTATCTGAAAATATAAGATTGTAACTTGCCGTTTTTAAATAAAAGCTGTTGTAGTATAAATTGCTACTACTATCAGGATCATTAGTATAAAAATTTGCAAAGAAATAAGTTTTATTATCGCTAATTTTTTCGCTCAGATAAATTTGGCTGCCAGGTTCATTTTTTTCATTTTTTAGTTTATTTAAAGTGTTCTTTTTTATATCAAACTTATAAACGTATGATTTTCTGTCAAAACTTGATACATCTCTTTCAAAAGCTTGGAATATTAAAAAATTAGGAGTTATGAACATATTAGATGGCGAAGAACCAGTTCCTCCTCTATTTATATCTGAAATCATTTTTGTCCCTTCCGACGTACCATTACTTTTCCAAAGTTCTTTCCCATAATTGCCGTCATCCGCAGTAAAGTAAATATTATCTTCCCCATTAAATTGGGCAGGTTCCTTTACATCATCCAGAAAATAGAAGTTTTTTATTTTTACAAAAGTATTATTAGCAATATTATACCTTACCATATCATAACTTGTACTGGAATTTTTATAAAATAAATAAATTAGACTTTTGGCAGTTACTATTTTTGATGGTTTTTTGTCGTTTCTATAAACTGAGTATGTTAATATTTTTTTTACTGTGTTTAAAGATTCATTTATTTGATATAAAGATTCTGTTTGCATTAAATAATATAGGTCTCCAGTTTTAAAAATTGTGCTGTTAGTTACATTATCAAGTAAAACTATTGGCGTAATACTATTAGTTGTTAAAACAAATAGTGAACGTATATTCGTACTTGTTTTTTTGCCAATAAAGTAAATTTTTTCATTTATTTTATATAGGTTGGAGGGGTCAACTACTCCTGGGATAATCTGTGTTCCAGCATTCGTACCATCACTAATAAGTAATTGATTGGCGTTTGCTTCTTTTGTTTTTGCTATAAAAACAAATTTTTGAAGATTAATATTTGTAAATTTTTGAGGTCTCGAGTTATCAAAGCGAGTTCCAGTAAAAATGTCTTTAACAAGCTTTGTTTTTTCCTGAGTTCCATCACTTTGCCAAAGTTCCCATCCATTTATTCCATCATTTGCAGAAAAGAAAGCTGTACCATCAATTATTGCGGCATCATTTAAGTTTGCATTTATGCCACTTGAAATCAACTTTACATGTTGGGCAAAAGTAGAATTATAAAAAGGAAAAATAAAAAAGAAAATACAAATATTACGTTTCATAATTTAATAGTTAAAAGGCTGTTTTCTTTTTTGTTTAGCTTTTATGGCTTTTCTTATTCAGAATACCTCCAAATAAAAATATCTCCATTATAGCTATTATTAGTAGCATGAATTTGTTGATAACCAAAATTGAGATCTTCTTTGAAATTACCTAAAACGTATGCTACGTTGTTTTTAACAACTAAACCATTTACGGATTCGTCATAACCGTCATTTGCCATAATTGCCCATTGTAGTGCCCCGGATGTGCTATATTTTGCTAAATAGGGTTCATTGTATTGCACACCTCTTAAAAAGAAATTATTAGGAGAATTATAAGAATAAAAATAGGTGTTATATCTAGAAGTTCCAGTAATATAAGGATTTCCACTATTGTCAGTTGAAATGTCATTTGTGTAGCTGTGTTCACTGTTGGTATTTCCATTTCTGACAGACCATTGGATGTTTCCATTCAAATCATATTTGGCCATATACCCATTGTAATAATAAATTGAATTGCCTACAGCAGCAAGTGCATTGGAACCTAACCCGGATCCGAAAGTAATAGTACTTCTATAGCTACCACAAATATAGATTGAATTGGAAACAGAAGAATAGCAAATCCCACCTGTATAGTCTTCGTAAACACTTCCAAAAGTCTTCGACCATTGGAGAGTACCGCTCGAGTTATATTTAGCAACAAATCCATCAAATTCACCCCTTGAAGTGTAAGTTACCGTCGAAGTAGTTTCTCCGAAGGTTGCTGTGCCAGAATAGATTCCTAAAAGATATACATTGTTAGAATTATCGCAAACTACTCTATGGCCAATTTCTGTATTACTGGTGCCACCTGCTGTCTTTATCCAAGAATAAACTCCTGCACTATTAATTTTTGCTATAAAAATATCATCTGTCGAACTAATGGAGGTAAAAGTTAGTCCATCAAAAGATACGGCTCCTTTATAAAAGCCTGTAAGGAAAATATTACCTGTTCCATCAAATGCTACCCCTCTTCCTTCACAGTGATAACTACCAGAAGAACCTGCAGTTTTAAACCATTGCAATACACCAGTTGAATTATATTTTGCAACGAAAATTTGAGAGTAATAATTACTGCTGGTAGTAAAAGAACTCGATGCCCCATTAGTAGAATAAAAAGTTGTACTTCCTTTTAAGAATCCAACTACAGCTATGTTTCCAGAAGCGTCCACATCTACATCTAAAATTTCTTGAGAATTAGCACTACCTGCAATTTGGGTAGCCCATAGTAAATTCCCATCTGCGTCTTGTTTTACAATATATCCATCATAGTCGCCTGCTGAAGTCAGGGTCATTATGTTAATATTTTTCCCAAATGTAACTGCACCTTGAAAACTACCCACAGAAATAGTATTTCCTGAGTTATCAGCTGTTATTGCTTTGGAATAAGCATAATTATCCGTTACAGATTGAAATGCATAAGAACTACTCAAAGGTGTGCTAGCAACTACATTTGCTCCTGTACATTCCCAAAGTGTGCCATTATAGGTTTTAAGGCATTTTAAATCAGTGTCATAAGCCATAAGACCCATCACGGGGCTAGAAATAGCATTTATCTGAGCAGTTGTCATGCGAGGGGTTAATACTCCTTTGTTTGTACTTCTTACCTCCAAAATTGCGGAAGAAGGCATATTGGCATTAGGATTTTGGTTGGCGATTAGCGTGCCTTCGGGTGTTGTTTGAGCCGATTGCCCTAAGCTTGAGAAATATGAAATCAATATAAATACCGTAAAGATCGATTTTTTTAAAAAAGGATTTTTCATGTTATTAAAAGTTTAAATTTTGAGGATATTTTATTCAATCTTATTTAGTTTTTTCATCAATGCTAGATAATCGACCATGAATCTTAAAAAGTACAATCATTAGTTCACAGGTAATCCTTGCCCAAATTGGACCCGCAACCAATGTAATTAAACCCCAGAATACCATCATACCTCCACCCCAGTCTGCCGAAATTCCTCTAATAATCAACACAACACCACTTAGAATTGCAATCCCAGCTAAAAAATAATAAATAATTGTAATGATAGTGGGAGTTATCATTTTGTCGAATTTTAAGAAGTCTTCTAGTTTCATATATTTTATAGTTTAAGTGTTAATTCTTTCAAAATTATTTTTTTTCAGATTAAATTATTTTCGCTTATGTGGTCATTGAAATTAGGTTAGTTGAAGGTAAACTAACTCAAGTCATTGTTGAAATAATATTTTTTTAAAACCGAAATCCCAAACTTATTCCAGCTCTAATGCCACCCCAATACTCATTATATTTATTTGTAAATCCTTTCTCGCTAACTTCTGATGAGGTAGGTCCTGAAAATATAAATTCGTAATCTCTGAATTCTTCTCTCATTTCGCTTTGATCTGTAGAAGTTAAGCTATTGTCAACTATACCCTCCCAGTTTACTTTGGCATTTCCAAAATGCGGGCCTAGAATAATCCAATCCAAGGTAAGTCTATTTCCTAAGTGCCATTGAGCCCCTAATGAAAATCCACCCGTATTGGTCTTTAATTTGGCTATAGTATTTATGGTTTTACTATCATTTAAACCATAATATGCGTCCGTATTTTCAATGTTATACTGGCCATGTCTATAAAAAGGTGCAAAATAAAACCCATGTCCATATCCTTTTTTAGACATATAAAAGCGAATTTCTGGTGTTACAGAATAAAATGAAGTGTTCACTAATTCCATAGATTTTTCATAATCTTCGTTTTTTATTTTGTTCAATTGCTTAGCAAAAGGTACTTGAGTATTAGGCATAATAGAACCCGAAAGCCCAAATGAAATGTTTTTACTCAATATTCTTTCCAATTGAACTGAACCAGTTTTAAATGCCAAACTAGTTAAGTTTACTTTCACCAAATTCTTTTTGTTTTGCGAGAACGCGTTCGTAAAACGAATCATAACTAGAAGAATAATCAAAATATAAAAAATAGATTTTCGCATTAGAATATTTAGTTTATAGTATTACTACATTTTAAAGAGGACTTGTCAAAAAATGGTGTTTTAGCTAAACAATTAAAATAGAAAATATTACGGCAGAGTGACTAAAATTGGTATTTTAATAGTTTTTACGGGTGATAAAGCTACTTCTATATTAAATATAAAATTTGTCTTACTTGTAATTGGAGAAGGAGTTTTAATTTCGAATCTTATTCTATAGAAATTCGCGTTTCCTTGCAAAAGATTACCTAATGTGCCAAAATAACTTATTAATTGATTTGCATCCTCTGCCCACATAAAATATCCACCAGTTTCATATGCAATTTTTGATAATACATCTAAATTGTTCAGACCTCCCCCAAGTCCTACAGTATATATTTGAATATTTTTTTCTTTTGCTAATTGTATAATTTGATCAGGAGTTTTTCCTCCATTTGTATCTCCTCCATCTGTAAAGACAATTAACGCTTTGTTCTCAATTGTTGTCATGGTTGATAAAAGCTCTGTTAAATCGAATGTCGAGATGTATAGAGGAGTTCCACCACCTTCAGAATTTGCCAAGATATTTAAGGTACTTCTAATTTGACTGATTTCAGATCCTATTTTATGATGAACTGTGAAATAAGAATTTGTAAAGGATGATAAGCCAACTACATCACTTGGCCCTAAATTGTTCAAAAATATGTTGGCGGCTTCTACTCTAGAATCATATGGGTCTGTAGAAAGTATACTACCGCTTTGGTCCATTAAGAACATTGCCGCATAAGTTCCTTTATAGTCTGTACTTAGTCCTCTTTTAAAATCATTTAAAGAGAAAGTATAGTTTTCAAATGGATAGCTGGAGGGAATTGAAAAATTATCAGATGTTAGATTTCGAATATATTGAGCTCTATCATCTACTATGTGTAAATCTACCTCAACTATATAACTTCCAGGATTTGACGAAACAACCCTTGAGGTCAAAACAGAGCCGCTAGGTTCAGCCTTATAGGGCGGAATTTCAATTTCGACAATTCTTGTACAACCAAATGTTACAAATGTTGTAATAATTATAAATAGTAATTTTCTCATAATGATTTAATTTTATTTTTTTCCAAAACCAATTAGTGCTTTCATTCCAGTGTATACCATAGGGTCTCTTATACCAAAGCTTTCTTTAGTTTCTGTGATATTCCCAAATACTGAAATATCAACAACCATTTTTTTTATTCGAGCATCTGTGCCTATTGCTATGTTTAAACCAAACTTAGTCCCTGCGTCTGCTTTTTCATATTTCCCAAATGGATGGGTTTCGGAAGTCTTTATTTTAGATTTAAGAAGATGAATAGTTACACCAGGTTCTACATAAAACGATTTTCCCATATACCTCCTTAAGCCTAATATTATTGGTATCACGCCCAAGTTTTCTTCAGCGGAATATTGGAAAACACCCTCTGTTACAAATTCTTTTTGGATTTTGGAAAAGGTCTTACCAGAAGTGATTGTAATTCCATATTTTTCATTTAACCTTGATGAAGTATTAATATAGAAACCATATCCATAATTTAATCCTACTCCTAGTTTTGGGTCAGTCCAGTTTTGGTCAAAACTCGGGATGTAGTAGTTGGCTCCTCCGCCAATAGCTAAGCTGAAATTTGAAATGCCTGGAAAATTGAGTTTTGGACTACTCATCTTTTTGGTTTTCGGTTTAGAATTAAGAATTTTCGTTTCTTGTTCAGTCTCTTGGCTGAATGTCGAGAAAAAGCAAAACATTAGTATTATAGTAATTTGTATTTTCATAATTGATTTATTTACAATCGTTTATAACTGTTCTGAATACCTCGTAAACCTCTTTGGCTCTTTGTACATCATCTATTTGTATTGAAAATGTATTGACAAAACTGCCAGGTTTACCATCTTCTACAATAGCTATTACTTTCTCTTTGGCAATGGTATTGAAGGTTACAAATGCATTTTTGCCACTTATTTTTACCATGCTTGAGTATACGTCAAGTAAATATGGCTTGATTTCGTGTTCAATAATTTTGGTTTTTCCAGAATTATTAATTGTTGTTTTATAGGTCAATTTGCATGGTTCCCCCTCTTTATATTCAAGTTTTTGATTTATAGCACTTGATTCATTTTTAAAATTTGGAATTTTGACTTTTAACCAATCAATTCGTTCTTCTATTTTGCCACTTGGGACATTTAGTTTGTATATGTCTTGACAATTTTTTATGATTGTTTTTACAGCTTTATCCATATATCTAAATTTTTCTAAATCGTTGTGCAATAGGGCAAATGAATTAGTGAACTTATCCAATTGATCTCCTTCAAACGAACTGATAAAACTTTGACCACCTTTGCTTTTAATATTCACTTGGTAATTTTGACCAGAAACTTTAAAAACTGGAGAATATTCATCTAAATCATAAAAATTAAAATCATATTTTTTTGCTTTATCATCATCTTTGAATTCAAGAGAACAGTCACAGTTTTTTGAGATTTTACTCGAAAATGCTTTATTGAAATAGGCAATTGCATTTTCTTGGTTTTCAACATTAGGAACTGAGCGAGAATATATTTCCTCAGCTTGGGTACTTATTAATTTAAATGCTTCTCTCCAGAGTTTGATTTTATCTAAATCAGTATTTAGTAATTCGAAATCTGATTTGTTATTTTCAGCTTTACCATTTTCATTAACACTAATAAACTTTGCTTTTCCTTTTGTTGGTATTTCCAAACTGAATACATTGCCTTTAACCTTAATATTTAGATTTTCACAATTAAGGTCTCCCAAGTTAAAATTGTAGAATATTACCTTTTGGCCTTTAGAAGTTGATTCTTTAGTGGTGAAAGTTGCCAAAACAGGATTTTCAGGATTGAATGATATTGATTGCTCAATATTGGTTTTTTCAGACCTTACTTCTTCTATGTTTTTTATTAACCAGTCACTTAATAGATTAAATTCAAGCGGAGGAGAATTTTCAGGTTTAATCTCTGAATAGTATCCTTGAATGGTTGATAGATTCTCAATTATTTCTTTTGCTTTTTCATAATCTCTAACAAAAAAATCAAATTCGTTGTCATACTTTTTAAATTCTCCATTTTCTCTTATTTCAATAAAATTTGCCTTTGCGGAAGTTGCAACAGTAATTTTTATTAAATCTTTCTCAATTTTGTAACGTAAAGCTTCCTTGGAGATATCTCTAAAATTAAAGGAATATTCATTTATCGTACTTTTTCCTTTTTTGTCAATTTCAACCACTTTTGCTTTAGCTTTACCATCATTGTTGGCAAGCTCTAATAATTGTTGGAATGACTTTGACTCAGTTTGAGTTTCTTTTATTTCTTTTGAAATAGCAGAAACTAACACACTTGGACTTTGTGAAAATCCTGAAAAATTAAAAAATAAAATCAAGGTTAATAAGACTAGTTTCCTCATTGATTAGTTTTTTAAATTGATTTTAATTCCTCCTGAAATCCAAGATGGTCCTCTGCCAATTTCTAAATAGAATTTGTTGTTGTCGCTTATATTATAAGTTCCTCCTAGACGACCTATCAATCTTGTATGTAATTTAATGCTTGGATCTAATTCATATAAATCAAATAGTCCATAACCCTTGTAGACTCTAACTCCTCCGCCCACACTAACATAAGCTCCGATTTTATCATCTAGATTAAGAATTTCATTAAGATAATAGTATCCTTTTATGCCGAAATCAAAATCAGGATTTGGCAAGGTTTTGTCTTTGGTATAGGAATAAACTTTACTTGAAAAGTCGGAGACTGAAACATATATTGCCACACCAATATTATCTTTTATTACTCTTTGACCTTCTAAGTTTATCCCAGTATTTATGATTCCTACTCCTACCGATGCACTTGTTTCACCTTCTGATTGTGCCTTAAGACTTAAAGAAATTACAGATATAATTACTGTTAAAATAATTTTTTTCATTTTCTATTTGGTTTATTTTTTTTCTGCTTCAATTGTTTTTTCGTCCATTCCAGTTATTTCAAGACCATTTGCAGGACTTGATAATAATTCTGCTATTTTATCAATATCTAGTTCATGCATTATGATAAGTTCACCTACACCAGAACTAAGTGATCTTTTGATATCTACAATTTTTTTATTTGTTTTTAAGCTATTTACTATTGCAGTTAGTTGAGAAAAACTTACATTGTTAATCTTTACTGTCGTTGAGTTTGAAGCCGATGCTAATTTTTCGTAAGAAATGTTTTTTGAACATATCTTTTCTAATAAATAATTTGCTACTTTTTTCGATGCATTTCTTAAAGCAATTTTAGAAGCAACTGTTTCAGAAACATCTATACCACCACTTTCTTCTGTTGTTGCTGCTAATATGGATGCATCATCTGTGGTAATGGCTCTTAAATCAATTTTTCCTCTGAAGGAGTTCATATTTGCTTGAATGCCTAATCTTTCGCTAGTTGCAAATCCCGTTATCACAATATTTGCACCCATTTGTTTTCCTAATGCAGCTAATTTTCCAGGGTCATCATTTAGAGATTCTTCCCCCATAAGTTTACTGTAAACCTTAGGGTCAATTACTTTAAAACCCGCATCAATAAAATATTTTATTATTTCATTTTCAGCAGTTGCTTCTTCAACTTGTACTTTTTTGTAAACAGCGTTTCCTTTGTTAATTGATGTAGAGCCTGGAGTGTTGTTGTTTGTACTATTTCTTGGAGCAGCAAATATGTCTCTTAATAATTGTCGATTTTCTTGTCTTTCTTGATATTCTCTTTCTTGAGCTGAGACTCTGTCTATTTTAGCTCTATTTGTGTTGTCAGCAGCCGAGTTACCATAGGTAAGAACCTCTGGGATAAATACCATTACACTTGGGCCTTTGCCAGACTTTAAGACTGAACAATTGCTTGCATCAAATATTTTTTCAGGTTCAATTTTTATGGGGTCAGGAATTGGAATGTTTTTTTTCTCATCAACCAAGACTTCTACGGCTCTAATAATAGCTTTCTCACAAGCATCTGCTAAAGCTTTGTTTTCAATGGTTCCTGCAATATCTAAACCGGCAAACTTAACTCCTGAAAATCCCGAAGAAGTCCCACTCATGTTGATAGACTTAGAAAACAAAAGCTCATTGGTCTGAGGATTTTTGACTTGAAATATAAAGCCGACAGTTGCATTGTTTGAACTCATACTGAATCCAGCTACTTTTGTGCCTTTTTGTCCTTCACTATATTCTGTCACTTCTCCAGTTACGATTAATTGTGCACCTAGCATTTTTCCAGCTTGTGCACCTCCAGATCCAAAGCCCGATTGCATAAGAGACATGCTTGCTGTATTGTCTGAAAGGTCTCTATTTAGACCTAAAACCCTAAAACAGCTTGTACCCTGTAGAGCATTAGTAAGCATGGTTGCCAATTCACCACCAAACTTTCCAGAAGCTTTTGGCGTGCTGGTGCTAAACCTTTCGACTTGGATAATTACTTTGTCTTCAAATTTGGTCCCTTTACATCTTTGGTTTACTTCTTCCAAAACTATTTTGGGCGATTTTTGTGAAAAGACTAATGCTTGATTTAAAAAGAATAGCATTAGAGTAAGTAGTTTTATTTTCATATTCACTGTTTTTGGTTTATTTTTTAAAAATATTAAATGAATAAAGAATGACTTTTGTGTTCTTATAAAACCACCAAGTGTTCTGATAGAACAGTTGACTTTTCTATCAGGACTTTTTGCTTTGTTTTGATAATCGGAATTTTTTCTAACAAATCTGACTTATACATTTTTGAGGTTGGAATATTAAAGTTGGATATTGTCAGGTAGTCATTGTGTATTTCTTGAATATGGTTAATGTTGACGATATGTTTTCTTGAAACTTGGACAAAATTCTCGTCTTTCATTTGGTCTAATATGCTTTTTAGGTGAGTAGAAAAGCTAATTTTTCTATCATGAGCATAAATGTCTACATACGAACCCTGTGCTTCGATAAATAGAATATCTATCTTGTCAATTCGCTCATAGCGATTGTTGTTAGATATAAATATAGACTCGTCAATACGTTTCATAATAATTGGAATATAGGCTCTTGTATGCTTATATTCCATCTGAAAATGAAAAGTTACAGGTCTGTTTTAAATTTATTTGTAATCAATTTCGACAGTATAAAATCCAGAATTGTCAGATGGATCAATGTCGTTTATTTGGAGCGTAAGTGTGATGGTTTCGTTTCCTTTAGTTGTAAACTCACAATTGCTTTTACAAAGTTTCCAGTCTTTATCATCGTTGAGTTTATACATTACTGCACAATGCGGAAAGTCAGGTACAATGTCGTATGAGGCATCAATATCAAAAGCAAGACCAAGATATGTGAACTCAAATTTGCCGTCAGGTGTAGTATTTCCTATAAAAGTGCCTGCGTTTATTGATCCAGATGATTTAATAGTGACAGTACCTGCTTTGTCAAGTTTTATCTCCTCTGTTATTGAATTTGTTAACTTTATACTCATCGGTAGAGATTTAAAGTCAAGATCTTTGCATGGCAAGGAGTATTTTTGTTTGAAAAATATGGAGTCTTCTTTTGAAAGTTTATTAATATTTATGTTGGCTTCTGGAAACATTATAGAATTTGGATTATCTGAGGTTTTAAAACCCAGATAGTTGCCGATTTGGAATGCCACGGCTCTGGTTATAAGTTCTTCGGTCCACTGTATATCATCATTAAGTTGGATTTTGTATAGTCCATTTTCTAATTGTTTTAAGTCAGAAATAGTTTTTGTCTTGGTTAAAACTATGCCAAAGGGTAAGCTGTTTTCAGAATTTGTCAAGTTTTCGGTCTCTTCAAAATCGATGATTAAGTCTGCTCTCGTTATATCCGAAGAGTTAGCGAAAACTACATTAGTATTAGTTTTTTGCCATATTTCAAATGCTTTGGAAACCGCCAATACTTGTACTGATTCGTTTTTGCTTTTCGAATAGTTTTTTATGGCATACCTAATCACACAATTTTTTGCCGTGATACCTTCATATTCCTTTTTTAGGTCAGTTATTAAATATTGATTAGGAATTGGTTCAATATTTTCGCAAGCGAAAAATGAAAGTAAGAAGATTATATATCTAAATTTTACCATTGTCTGTACGATATTTTTATAGCCAAGGATTGAGATAATAATTTAGGAGAACCTCTTAATGTGTTAATTTCTTTAAACATCATTCTTTGCAAATCATGGGTAAGAGAAATTCTGTAATTCTTAAAAGGTAGGCTTCTTTTTCTGCTGGCACTTTCGTAACCAATTTCGAAATGTGAGCCAATGTTTGGATGGAACAAGATCTCTTTTTTTGATGATTCTGAATAATAATTATAGTATTTAGACGCCAAATGATAGTTGAGTTGAGGGCCCGCAGAAACTATTAGGCCTTTTCCCCAATTAAAAACATTTGAGCTTTTACCAATCGTGCTGAAACAATAATTTAGGTTTAGTATGACTTGGTTTAAATCAAATTTTTCAATTTTAAGTTTGGTGTCATTTTGAATTCCAATTGTTTCAAAATGGCTTCTTTTAAAACCTATTTGGGTTTCAAGCCAATGTTTTTTTGTCCAATTTATTAAGCTTATGCTTAATCCTGCACTTTCTGCTCTGTTATTTATTGTAGGAATTTTCTCTGTTTGATTTGTGAAAGTGTTAAGCAACACTCCACTTCCTATAAAAGGCGAGAGGGTAAAATCTCTTTTCTTTGAAACAAAATCCTCTATTTTAACCAGTTGAGCTAACATCTCCAAGCTATCCTTATCTTCGAAATAAACGGATTTTTGCAAATTTGTAAAAGCACTTTTCATACTTTCTATCGCTTTACCAAATTCTCCCACTTTTGTTAAGCTGTCTGCTTTGGCTCTTAATCTGAAGGAAGCTTTAGTATAGTCCAATCTAGCTAACATTCTTTTTTCATTTAGAGAAAGTTCTTCTCTGTATTTTTTATTGATATCTGTCAGAATTTTGTCAAATTCAGCATCAACAAATCCTTTTCCATTCAAAAATGAGCCTTCGTTTCTTCCAAAATACAAAAAAGATCTATCGGCATTTTCTTTTCTTACAATAATACTAGGGTGGGTTAATGAAGTGGCTGTTTCAGATAATTTGCCTTGGATTTTTATTACTTCAAATATTTCTTTGAGATCATTTTTTTCTATTTTTAGCTGTTTTAATAACCAAACAGCCACATAGTCGGCTTCCAATTCTTTTAAATGATTCAGTCTTTGAGGGTCGCAGTTTTTGCTTTTGCAAGGTAAAGCTCTATTTAATGCCTCTTCGGCTATGGGGTTGTTGACATAATCAGAATGTAAATGATTAAAAATATGATGGCCTATTTCATGAGCTAAAATGAACTTATTGACGAGCTTATTTGACTCATCCGTTTTTTCAAACATTTGTCTATTAAAATAGATAAACTTCTCTAGCACTTTTAGTTTTTCGTTTTGACAAACTGTAGCCATTGCAAATCTATTTTCTATACATTCAACTTGCAATGTTGTTATTATTGGTATAATTCCTTTTTCCGAAAGACTAAGATTTTCTTTTAAAATATTCAGAAATTCATTAACTTGTTTTTGTGCTTTTGCATTGTCATATAAATAGGCAACTGTTGAGTCTGACAGATTTTCAAAGCTTAAATGCAAGCATTCACAAGGCTTTAATTTCTCAGAAAGAAATGTTTGTCCGAAAGCACAGCTTGCTCCAAAAGAAAGTAGAACTAGAACTATATACCTCACTTTTTTATAAGTTTTTCAATGGTTTTTGATTCTTTTAATTCAAAAGTGTCTTTTTTAATTATTAGATATGTTTTTCTAAGATTGAAATCATAATTAACAAAAAAAGAATTTGAATCAAGACCAACTGGAAGAGTCGGGATAAAGACATTTGCAGAATCTTGATTGATAATTTGGTAGGTGGTATCTTTTAAAGTTTGGTCTTTTATGAAATTAAATTTGATTTGACCTAAGTAAAAACGTTGGTTTAGGCTATCAATATCTGCAAAACCATTGCCTCCAATTGGTTCAAAATTAGTTTGATAAAAGTTAGCATTCAGTGTCAATGAATTAGCGGTATCGGTTTGTCGGTACTTCAGCAAAACAAATACTGAAATTAGGCCAATAATTACTGCTGCGGAAGAAAAATACCATATACGTTTTTTAGCTGACTCTTGTCTCAAAAAAAAATCATCTACTTCATTATCTGATTTTACTTTTAATTGAATTTCCTCAATTTCCGACATCGCTTTTTTTAATTCAAACCTCTCAAAAAACGCAGTATCTTCTGCCATTAACTCTCTGAGTTGGCTTAATTCCTGTGGATTAATACTTCCATTTATGAACTTATCAATAAGTTCTTTTTTATATTTTTTCATAAAGTCTTATTTTTTGAAACGTTCGACTTTTAATAGTTTTCATATTCACATTTGAGAGTTTTAGAAATCGCCTCATCACTTCATTTGGTAGGTCTTTTTCTAAACTTCCCTTCAATATCGTTTGCTCTTTGGTGTTAAGTTTTAGACATGTATCAGCCAGATATTTTGTATATAACTCATAATCTAAGCTTTCATCACTAAGTTTGGTTTCAAAATAATTCAATTTCCAATCCTCAAGTTCCACATGGTTATAATTAGTTTTTTTGAAGAATTCTGACACACCCACCATGAGGAATTTATTAATAAGCGTGCCAATTGTACATGTCAATTCAAAATCATCCTCTCTGATTTTTTTTATTAGTTTTTCTGTTTTGTCTTGGATAATGTCTTCTTTATCTTCGGGCAGTAGTGTATTGATTCTATTAAGAGAATAACAACTTTTAAGCCTTTGGTTAAATATTTGGAGATATTTATTTAACGTTAATGTAATTTTAGTTTGATCTTTAACGCGTATTGCATAGACTATCATTTGACTTTCGTAATACAATTGAATTTTACGAAAATTAATACTCAATCCTCCGTATTCTAATAGAATATGGCTTGCCGAATCATTTTTTGAAACAAAACTTAAGAAACTTTTCCAAACAAAAGATTTTATTTTTTCTAGTATTTCATTTTCAATAATATCTTTTTCAACAATTAAGGGCCATATTTTTTTTTCAAAAATATTAAAAAGAATATTTTCTGAATTTTTCGCCTCTAAAGTATCAAAATCACTTTTGTTTTTAATGACAAATAAATGACGAATAAGAAAATATAGATTTTCGAAACTTACGGTTTGCAGTATCGAAACAGAATAAGAATTTTGGAGTTTTTTTAGTTCTGAATAGAAATATTTGAAAAAAGAAGGATTGCTTTTAAACTGCGGAAACTTTTTTAACAGATATTTTTTTTCATTATCACTTGAATCATCCAGGAAAGAAGAAAGACTTTTACTCTCAAACATACCTTATTTTTAATGGCTTATGGAAGCAATAAAATAAATTTATTGTTCTAAAGTATATATTTCTTATAAAAGCAGCAAATCTTCTTTTAAGATATATCTATTTTTTGATAAACAAAGGATTTTGGTATTTAGCATAAATCTGTTTTTGTTATAGTTTTAAAAAAATACAGCTTACCTGAATTTAGGTAAGCTGTATATATACTAATTGCCACTACCTGGTTCTTTTGGTGGCTTTGGGTCGTCAGCAAAAGTTTTGGTATTTTTTTCTTTACTTAAATTTCCAGGTGATACACGGTCTTTACCGCACGAACTCATCAATACGCTTAAGAAAAAAGTTAGGGCTAAGCCGATGCTAAGAAAACGTGTTTGCTTAGCTGAATTGTTTTTGAAAAATTGTCTCATTTCTGTATTTTTTTAAGTTGAAAAAAAATGAAATGAGTTTTTCTATTACCGGTAAATGAGAAACTCAATATACCTTATGGGCCAAATTTGATTTGGTTACAATTTTTTGTGTTTTTTTTAAAAAATATAAGAAGAGGAGAAGATGGATAAAAGGAATTAACAAAAAAGTGACTTCGTTATATTTTCTAGTCTATTGAAAATGTTAGTATTCGGAAAATAATAGTTTTTCTAGATATGTGTTTTATTGAGTAAATTGTAACTTTTGAAATTGAGGTAGAATAAAAAAGCAATTAAATTCAATCTATGAATCTCAAGTTTAACGATTTTGATATTGTAGCTGGCTTACTCAGTAGAGATACTAAAATATGCAATGATATCATCGAATACCTATATTTTTCTGAGAAAAAAAAGATATATATATTGGTTAAAAAAAATAACGGCACACTAGCAGATGCTGAAGATCTTTTTCAAAATGTTGTATTGGATTTTGTAGAATCAGTGTGGAGCTTGAAGTTTAAACTTTTAGAAAATACTAAAATAAGTACCTATTTGTTTACTGTAGCCTATAATCAATGGAAAAAACATTTAAACAGAGAAGGTAAAAAAATGAAGTGGGAAGCTGGTTTTTCAGAAATGTATTTTTCTGAACAAGAAAGTTCGCCAATAGACCTAGTAGTTGAAAAAGAAGAGCTGCTGAATTATTCTGAAATATTCAATAGCTTAGGTGAAATATGTAGACAAATATTAAATGCTTTTTATAACGAAAAAATGTCCATCAATGAAATCACACTTGCGTTTGACTTTGCAAATGAAAACGCCACAAAAGTCCGTAAATTCAGATGTATGAAAAACTTATCAACTTTAATCAATAAACAAAAATGAGCGAGCAAGAGGAATTTGAATGGATTGAAAACTTCTTATTAGATAGACTAAGTTTAGAAGAAAGATCCAAGGTTCTGGAAAAAATCAAAATAGATCCAGATTTTAAAACTTCCGTTGAAAATTACAGCAAAACCCATATTTTCATAAAGGATATGAAATTAGAAGAAATATTAAAGAATAAATTAGTAGAACTTCAAAATAAGGATAGGAGCCAATTTGTCTTGAAAAGAAGGTTGAAATATTTTGTTTCGGTAGCTTCTATAGCAGCCATTATTTTTATAGTTTTCTTGTCTGGAACTGAAGTTGTTTTTCCAGACACAGAAAATGATTTTAATATCACGAGAGGTATTGATACAAGTGCTTATACGATAGAACAAAAATATGCTTTTAGTACTTTTTTTGACGGCCAAGCTCATCTTGCTGAGGGTCAGTATCTATTAGCTTCACAAGATTTTGAAAAGTCACTATTAGTAACGAATACCCGACCATATTTTAGAGAGGCAGCTCAGTGGCATTTGGCTGTAGCTTATCTAAAAAGTGAGCAAGTGCAAAAAGCCGAAAAGATTTATACGCAGTTGAGTGATTGTGATGATTGTGAATATCCAGTTTCTAAAATTAGTAAATGGAAACTTTGGGTTAAAATTCAATTAAAGAAATTGTTTTAGTGGAGAAAAAGTACTGTTTTTTGAAAACTTTCCTTTGAAATAAAATCCAATTACAATGGTTTCTAATAGAAGAATAAAAATAATAAGATAGCGTAGCTTATTGTGATTTTCAGAATAAAGAGCAGTTTTGTCTCCTACGAGTATTAAGTTAGCCCAAAAATATGGATGATTATATTTTTTGCCCTCTTTTGAAATTAAAAATTCAATTCTGGCTTTTTGTAAGGCAACATCTTTATCGTATCCAGCTCTCAAATATTTATTGAAGAAGGTACTTAAAATTGTTACTGAGGCGTCATTTGATGACCAAAGCGTTGTCAAGACAGAAGGACAGCCTCCAATATGAAAAGCTCTCGAAATAGACAACATGCCTTCTGAAAAATGTGTTTTACCTATACCTGCCTCGCAGGAGGTTAATACAACGAGCTTAGTTTGTGAGAAATCTAATTTATAAATTTCCTCGACTTTAAGAAGGTTATTCTCGTCAGGGAAAAATTGAATAAAAGATTCATTAGGCGTAATGTCATTTAAAATGGAATGCGTGGCAAAATAGATTATTTGTGATTTGGAGAGGTAGTTTAAAAAGTTTTGTTTGGTAGCGTTTTTTCCAATTAGTAAATTATCTGCTACATTCTCAATTTGCTTTTTTGATTGCACCAAAATCAAATCATTTTCTATTACTGGCAAATCATCTCCTGTAAAAGGAGCAATGCCTAAAACCATTGATTTTGCTTGGTATGATTCTGATTTCAAAGTTATATTATTGTCATAAACATAGCTAATGCTATGTTTTTTAAACAAAAAGTCATTTAGATACTCCCCAGTCTCGAGTATTTCAAAAGGCAAAAAATTAAGAAGTCGATCTCTGTTAATAATTAACCTATTTTTATTAAGTAATTTACTTCTGATAGGCTGATAAAGTAAAGAATATAAATACGTGGATATGAATGTCCCATTATAGGTATCAAGCCCAGGGTTTTTAAAAAGGATATTTTTAAAAAAGCTTATTTTTTTTTCAAATTCGTTTTTCTGATAGGGTATGGTTTTTAGCTCGAAGCTATTGTTTGAAACAATGAAAATTAAAATTTTATCTTGAGAAAGAAAATAACTTAAATACGCCTCGTCATCATTTAATTTTTTTTGTATTTCTTCAATTCCTAAACTTGCATATTCACTTTTCATTTTTAAATATTTAGGATACTGACTTTTAAGTTTCTCCTCAAGGAAGTATTTCTCAGCTTCTAAATGTAGCAATCTTTCAGATTTTTCTTTGCTCAAGCCATCTTTGGATCTTATTTTTGAAATTTGAGCATCAAGGTATTGTTCTTTTAGTAATAAAGAAGAGGGTATAGTGCTAAACTTTGCCTTTGTGGTGGATAATAAATCTGATAAAACCGAAGATTTATAGCTTTCAATAAAATTGAAAGTTTCAATATGGGTAATGTATTGATTGGTTTTGGTATCTTCTAATATATACAGTCCAATGGAAAACTCATAAAAGGATTTAAGCTGAGAATTTAGAAATAATTTTGCTTCTTCGTCAAAATAGTTTTCTCGTAATTTTTTTAAACAGATTGTTGCGTTTTGGGTAGCCAGAACAGAAAGTTGGAGGTATTTTTGTTGTCTTGTCTTCCCAAATATTTCAAAAGCCATTTTAGCTTTAAAGAAAGAAGACTCAAAAAATAGTTTTTCATTTATTACATACTTCGGATTCATTTTTGTGAAAAAATCATTTGGAAGGTTTTTTTCTGTATTAGAAATCTGACTTTTTTGGATGTATTCTAATGCTTTTTGAGGTTCGTCAACATATAATTCTGCTGTTTTTATATAGGTTTTGGTTAATAGTTCATCTCTTTGTATATCTCGTTTTTTATACTCCGAAATTATTTTTTTTAAAATCATTAAACTCTCTTTTTTCTTTCCCAGTTTTTGATATCCAATAGCGAGATTATAATTTGAATTCGATTCAAATGAATATGACTTTGTACTTTTTTTTGTGTACAATAAAACTTTATAATCTTTTTTAGCTTTTAAAATTAAATCTATGCCTGATTGAATTTCATTTAAATTTATATCTATTAAACCTTCTCCAATTAAAGCATAACATTTCAAGATACTTAAGTCTTTTTGATTGATATAAGCTTCATGAAAATATATTTTTGCTTTTTCATATTCTCCCAACCTGTTATATAATGTGCCGATGTTAGTATTAATAATATCAGCGTCTTCAAAATATTTGTATTTTTTAGCTACAAATTTGGCTTTGTCCAAAAAAAGTAAGCCTCGTTTATTTTCTCCATAACTGATTAGCCATTTTCCATAACTATTGTAATGATGCAATACATATTCAGGTATTTCTGCCTCAAGTTTCGGGTGCTTCAAAATGAGCTGATTTGCGTTTTCATAATTGGCTAAAGTAGAATCAAGTTGAAATAGATTTTTGTACATAGTACCTGTACTAGAGTACAATTTGAAAACTATCGAGTCAGGCTTTGTTCTAGCGTTTTTTAAAATACTAAATCCTCTTTTACAATAAGATAAGGCTGCTTTATAATCCGAAATTTGATGATAAACAGAACTTATATCTACACATAAGTTAGCCATTCTTAAAAAATCGTTTTCTTTTTCCGAAATGCCGTAGGCTTTTTTATATAAAACCATTGCTTCATAGTTGTCAATCCCAAACAAGTTCTCCGCCTCCAATCTAATTTTGTCGGAAAGGTTTTGAGAAAATAATCGACTAGCAATTGTAAAAAAAAATAGTATTAGAGTAAAAGATTTCAAAAAGAGGAACTTGGTTTATTACTGCAATCTAGTAATTTTTAGTATTTTATCAATTTTTTTGAAAAAGAAATTCGCTTCATTTAGTTTACGGTTTGTTCAAAAAATAAATTAAATTATTGCGAAACAGTTTTGACTTTTTGTAAAAATTCAATATTGTAACAATATTTATGTCTTATTCTTTCTGCTCAATTAATCTTCAATGAATCAAATTTTAGCGGGTAAAAAAATATCAAAAATTATGTAACTATTGGTTTTTAGATGGAATACACAGAACAGTCTCAATGAAAAACATATTTGATATAAGCTCAATAGACAAAGGATTGATAAAATTGACTTATTACATATTATTGGTTTTGGGTATTTCATTTTCTGTTTTTTTGATACTTGAGGGTATTTCGGATCCTTTTGGCGAATTTTTCATTATCGGCGGTGCACTTTCCCTTATACTCATTCCATTACTTTTAAAAATTACATTTTCACTAATTTTTACTCAAATTAATCATGATAAATCTAAACACTAAAACTAAAGTTGACCCTAAAGATGTGGTCTGGGTAGAAGGCCACATCAACTATTCAAAAATTCATTTCATCAATCAAAAGCCTATTTTTTTAGCCATTACGCTCAAAAAAGTGGTAGAAAAGCTAGATTCTGATAGTTTCTGTAGGATAAATAAAGGTAAGGTAGTTAATCTCGCACATTTGAATATTTTCCAGACTACTTCTGAAGGGTTGATATTTCAAAATGAATATTTGCCAATTTCAAGGAGAATGAAAAGCGGTTTTTTGAATCAGGTTAAGACTTTGAGCAAGTAAATTAAATGAGGTGAAAATTTAATGAAAATTCAGCTAGTTTTTATTAATTTTTCAACTATCATACTACTTATATAAAAAATGAAATTGCAATCACAAAATGGTTTGCTTTTTTTTAAATAGATTTCTTTGAATTGTCATGATAAAGAGTAGATTCTGAAATTTATGGCTAATAAAACCCTACTTTTCAGTTTAAATTTAATGCGTGAAATAGATTTACTTATAGAATATTTTGTTTTAACGCTTATGTGCTTTCTTGTATTAATTTATTCAAAAATTAAATTATTCTTGGTTTTTGATTTAATTTCCTAGGGGTCCTGATAGAATATGCCTTTTTTGCGATTAACTTACATTAATTGATTAATAAGCTAAAAATATTCTATGTCTATTAAAGTAGCCATTTCGCATAAAACATCCTATAAGTTTGATAGGTCGGTAAGTCTATCTCCCCATATATTTAGGTTGAGGCCGGCGGCACATTCTCGTACTCAAATCGAAGGTTATTCTTTTAAGGTTTTTCCTGAAAATCATTTTATCAATTGGCAACAAGACCCTTTGGGTAATTTTCAAGCAAGAGTTGTTTTTCCAGAAAAAACAACAGAATTGCGAATAGAAGTGGAGCTGATTGCAAAGCTTCAAGTCATTAATCCTTTTGATTTTTTTGTAGAGGAATATGCCGAGAAGTTTCCTTTTAAATACGAAACGGGTCTTCAAAAAGAGCTTACGCCATATCTTGAAATCAAAGATATTGGAGAAAAAACCAAACAGTTTATAGAACAATTGGAAGTCAAAAAAGACATCAAAACAGTTGATTTTTTGGTATATGCTAATCAACAAGTTTTCAATGCTTTAAGTTATAATATTCGTCTTGAAACGGGTGTTCAAAGTTGCGAGGAAACGCTTACTTTAGAAAGTGGGTCATGCCGTGACTTCGCTTGGCTTTTGGTGCAAGTTTTGAGAAGCTTTGGGTTGGCCACAAGGTTTGTTTCGGGCTATTTGGTACAGCTTACGTCAGACGTTAAATCGCTTGATGGCCCATCGGGACCTGAAGAGGACTTTACAGATTTGCACGCTTGGGTGGAGGCTTATGTGCCTGGAGCAGGTTGGATAGGTTTAGATCCTACCTCAGGATTATTTGCCAGTGAAGGCCATATTCCGTTGTGTTGTACGCCTGATTATGCTAGTGCTGCACCTATTTCGGGTGCTACTGATGTTTGTAATGTTACTTTTGCGTTTGATAATCATGTTTATAGAATTCATGAAGATCCTCGCGTAACCAAACCGTATACAGAAGCTCAATGGGCCAAAGTGATGGAAGTAGGAGAAGCGGTAGAAAAGGATTTGATAGCAGGTGACGTTAGGCTAACCATGGGTGGCGAACCTACGTTTGTATCCATTGATGATTTCGAATCTGCTGAGTGGAATACCACCGCAGACGGCCCACTCAAAAGAAAACTTGCATATGATTTGGCTCTAAGGCTTAAGAACAGATTTGCCCATGGCGGATTGTTGCATTTTGGTCAGGGTAAGTGGTACCCAGGGGAGCTGTTTCCACGTTGGCAGTATGCTTTATACTGGAGAAAAGATGGTTTGCCGATTTGGAAAAATGATGATTTAGTAGCAAAAGAAGGTGAAACGAAGTATACTTTTCATGATGCCGAAAAGTTTGCCATTGAGCTTACAAAGCATTTAGGAATAGACCCAAAGAATCTTTCTCCGACTTATGAAGATCCAATCTATTGGGCTTTGGAAGAAGGAAAATTGCCTGTCAATCTCGACCCTATGGCAGTTAATCTTAAGGACTCTGTACAAAGACAAACCTTGTCAAATTTGCTAGAAAAAGGGCTAAACAACCCTTCTGGATTTGTTTTGCCATTAAAATGGATGGATGAATCTAGTAAATGGACAAGTTGTGTTTGGGAATTCCGCAGGAAGCATTGTTATCTGATTCCCGGGAATTCACCCATCGGGCTTCGTTTGCCCTTGGAATCATTACCAAAAACTGCAAAAAATAAGAGAGAACAACCTATAGAAAGAAGTACTTTTGAGGAATTGCCTCCTTTGGGCGAGTACCACATTTCTCTTGAAGAAAGATATGGAACGGTCTCTCCTTCTTATAAAGCCACCGAAAGAAAGTTAGAGGAAGAAGAAGAGTCAGAGAAGGACAATTTGCTGTTTGAGGTGGAAACTTTCTCTACCGCCTTATGTGTAGAAGAAAGGGAAGGCATAATTTATGTTTTCTTGCCACCGACAGATTATTTCGAAACCTATCTTGATATGATAGCCTCGGTAGAGAATACTGCCGAGAAGCTTCAAATGCCTGTGAGGATTGAAGGATACCAACCCAAGTCTGACTATAGAGTAGAAAAACTAATGGTTACGCCAGATCCAGGTGTAATAGAAGTAAATGTACAGCCAGCTAAATCATGGCAAGAAATTGTGGACAATACCTCTGCATTATATGAAGAGGCTTTCTATTCTCGATTGGGTACCGAAAAGTTTATGGTGGATGGTAGACATACTGGAACAGGAGGAGGAAATCATGTAACCTTAGGTGGCGATAAACCTGAAAATAGTCCATTACTCCGCAGGCCTGATTTGTTACGAAGTTTAATAACCTATTGGCAACATCACCCTGCTTTAAGTTATCTTTTTGCAGGACCGTTTATTGGGCCAACTAGCCAAGCCCCAAGAATAGACGAGGGCAGAGATGACAGGTTATACGAAATGGAGATAGCCTTTGAGCAGATTGCTGACGGCAAAGAAGTGCCTTTTTATATGGTAGATAGGATTTTTAGAAATCTTTTGACTGACATCACAGGCAACACACACCGATCGGAGTTTTGTATCGACAAATTGTATTCGCCAGATTCATCTACTGGACGACTTGGAATTCTTGAGCTAAGAGCATTTGATATGCCACCTCACAAACACATGAATTTGGTTCAAACCTTATTGGTAAGAGCCTTGGTGGCTAAGTTTTGGAAAAAGCCTTATAAGAAAAAACTCATCCGTTGGGGCACTGAGCTTCATGATAGATTTTTGCTGCCGCACTTTGTGAATTTAGATATGATAGATGTGGTAAACGATCTCAAAGACGCAGGTTATGATTTTGATATATCGTGGTTTAATCCATTTTTTGAGTTCAGGTTTCCGCATCATGGTACCGTAACAGTAAATAATATTCAGCTCGAAATCAGGCTTGGAATAGAACCATGGCATGTTTTGGGAGAAGAATTGTCTAATTCTGGAACTGCTAGATTTGTGGACTCGTCATTAGAAAGATTACAAGTTAAAATTTCTGGAATAGTGCCCGAAAGACATATTTTACTTTGCAAAGGTTGCCGAATTCCGCTGAGGAGTACAGGCATAAAAGGCGAATATGTGGCAGGAGTACGTTATAAAGCTTGGAGCCCACCATCGGCTTTGCACCCAAATATTGGCGAAGATGTACCTTTGGTGTTTGATATTGTGGATACTTGGAACAATAGAGTGATTGGAGGTTGTACTTATTTTGTAACCCACCCAGGAGGCAGGAGTTTTGATACTTATCCAGTCAATAGTTTTGAGGCGGAATCGCGTAAAATCAGTAGATTCTGGGACTTTGGACATACTCCGTCGAGTACGGTTGAACAAACAGCTCCGGTTGTAAACGTAGCTACAGTTTCTCGTTTTGTGGCAGAAAACAAATCAGATTTGTTGCCTGATACGCCTATTGAATTAATAAATCCTGAATATCCTAGTACGCTGGATTTAAGGCATTATTGGAAGGCAAAATTGTAGTTTTTATGGGCAAATGAAGATAAAGTTTGGTAAAGAATTTGTTTAATTTAAAGGTATATTAATGCAATTTGTTGGTTTTACGAGTTTTAAACCATTAATTTGTGAAAGTCACTTCTATTAAACTAAATAACAAAAGATCTATCTTTGAGTTTACTTAATTCATATAAAAACGCCATCAGTTCTTACGACGAAGTGATTGATCAAAACGGACAGGTGAAACCCTATTGGAAGAACCTTTTTGATACGCTGGAAGCTGTAGGATTCGACGGTTTGGAGCAACGTAACCAAGAAATTATAAGTAAACTCAAGGAAAACGGCGTAACTTATAATGTCTACAATAGTGAAAATGGCAACAATAGAGCTTGGAAACTTGACTTGATACCGTTTTTGATTCATGAAAATGAATGGAAAAACATAGAAAAAGGTATAAAACAGCGAGCACATTTGCTCGATTTGATACTTAAAGATATTTATGGGCCACAGGAACTCATAAAAAATGCCATTATCCCTGCTGAATTAGTTTTTGACAATTCGGGTTTTCTGCTGCCATGTTTCGATATCAAACAAAAGATGCAGAACCAGATCATTATCTTTGCATGTGATTTGGCTCGTGGACCAGACGGCAAAATGTGGCTTTTGGATAATCGGGTGCAGTCTCCATCAGGCTCAGGTTATGCTCTCGAAAACCGGACCGTTATGGCAAAAGTTTTTCCTGAACTAAACAAGAATATCTACCGAAAAAGGCTCTCTCCATATTTTAATCATTTACAGCAGACCGTAGCTACGCTTGGGAATATTTCCAATGAAAACCCCAACGTGGTTATTCTAACTCCTGGGCCTGGAAATGAAACTTATTTTGAGCACGTTTATCTCTCTTCCTATTTGGGTTATACACTTGTTCAAGGTAGCGACTTGCTGGTTCGTGATGGCTTTGTTTGGTTAAAATCAATTGAAAAACTAGAAAGAGTTGATGTAATAATCAAAAGAATTGACGACGAGTGGTCTGATCCCCTAGAACTTAAGAAAAATTCACTTTTAGGAGTTCCGGGTCTTTTACAAGTAATGAGACTTGGCAATGTGGCAGTTATCAATCCTCCAGGAGCAAGTGTTGTTGAAAATTACGGTTTATTGGCTTTTATGGGGGCTGCCTGTAAGTTTTTGCTTGACGAACCCTTGATTTTGAATTCGGTGGCTACTTGGTGGTGTGGTCAAGAGAAAGAATTGAAATTTGTTTTGGATAATTTACCAAAACTGATAATAAAAAAGGCAAATAGGAAACAAGGTTTTAAGACTAAATACTGCAGGTTGTTGAGTACGTCTGAACTTGACGAATTGAGGAAGATAATTTCAGAAAATCCGAAAGACTTCGTGGCTCAAGAAGAAGTTAGTCTTTCCACCACACCTTCTTTTATTGATGGAAAGCTAGAGCCTCGATTGGCATCTTTGAGGGCTTTTATGGTATCAGACGGCAACGATTACAAAGTAATGCAAGGAGGCCTTACAAGAAGTTCTTCGGTGAAAGATAAGTTTGTGATTTCCAATCAATTGGGGGGTATATCCAAAGATACTTGGATTGTTTCAGATAGGCCTAATGAATATTTTGAAAGGGTTGTTGTCAGAAAAAGTCAGCAAAACCAACAAAGTAACTCCTTGACTAGTAGAAATGCCGAAAATTTATTTTGGGTTGGAAGGCTTTTCGAACGCACTTTGTCTTTGAACTATTTCTTGAAAATTGTACTCAATAGACTCAACGAAAACGTTAATGACAAAGGCCTCAAGCAACAGACTTATTTGGTAGTATTATTAAAGTCAATTACGCACTTGACACAAACCTACCCCGGATTTGCAGACGAAGACGATGAGTCAATTTTCGAAAATCCAGAGAATGAATTGTTTAAACTGATAAATGATCCTAAGAAAGTTGGGTCTGTGGCCTATGATATTCAATCGTTTTTAAACACAGCAAATCAAATAAGCGAAAAATGGAATGCTGATACCAGACGAATTCTGAATCTAATTGAAGAAAGTTTACTTTCACTCAAGGATGCTCACAGTATTCATCAACTTAATTTTAGACTTGATAAACTTTATACGAGATTTTTTGGATTTTATGGTAATGTATTTGAGACTTTCCCTCGGGATAATGGGTTCTACCTGTTAGAAGCAGGCAAAAATATTGAAAGAATCCTCGCTTTGGTATCTGTTTTGAGGTCTGCTTTTAGTTTTAAAAACGATGAAGAGGTAGAGTCAGTATTGATGGAGGCCGTTTTAGAAAATCACCACCTTTTGGCTCAGTATCGTCATATTTATAAATCACAATACAGCTTAGTGGCAGTTTTAGGGATGGTTTTCTTAGAAAAGAATTTGCCATATACCCTTACGTATTTGCTTAATAACCTCGGCGAATGTTTGTCAAAACTCCCAAAAAACAATGATTCGAATCGCCATACTGACGACGAAAAATTAGTATTGGAAGCAAGTACTTTAGTAAATCTCATAGATGCTGAGGAATTGGTAAAAGTAGACGAAGATTCGCAATATCGCTCAAAATTAGATAAGACCTTAGAGCAAGTTTTCGATTTAATTTCTAATGTAACGGGCAGCCTATCCAATCTATATTTCAACCATTCTGTATTACAACATTCGTTTTTTGATTCCATTGAAAAAATAGATTCTGATGAGATATAAGCTTAGACATCAAACTGTCTATACCTATGAGGAGGCCGTAAATAATTATCAAAGTGTTTTGTGTTTGAAACCAAGGGATCTTCCATCGCAAATATGCAATAGTTTCGATCTTGAAATCGAACCACTTCCCAATAAAGTCTACACAAGGAAAGATTACTTTGGCAATGCTATTGCCTATTTTTCGATACATGAGTCTCATAAAATATTGAAAGTGGTGGCTAACAGTGAGGTAGAGGTTTTGCCCAAACTTTTACCTCAAATTAGTCCGTATACTTGTGAGGAAGTTCGCCAAATATTAAAAACAAACAGGCCGCTAAAAATTGAAATGTTCCAGTACCAATTACCGACAGATTATATCAATTGGGACGATGAAATAAAAAGATTCGCCGAAACTTGTCTTGCTCCAAATGTGAACTTTTTTGAAGGAGTTCAATTGCTTTGTGCTAAAATTTTTACTGAATTTCAATTTAAATCTGGTTCCACAAATGTAAATACACCACTAAAAACCGTCTTGAAAGAGCGAAAAGGTGTTTGTCAGGATTTTTCACATTTGGCTATTGCCTGCCTTCGAAGTTTGGGTTTTGCCGCTAGGTATGTCAGTGGGTACCTCGAAACTCTTCCACCGCTGGGCAAAGTCAAACTCCAAGGCTCAGATGCATCTCATGCCTGGATTTCGGTATTTGTGCCTGACATGGGCTGGTGTGAGTTTGATCCTACCAATAATATTATTCCTAACGAAAGACATATCATAACGGCTTATGGGCGTGACTATGCTGACGTGGCACCAATGAGAGGGATAGTTTTTGGCTCAGGTGGTCACAAAGTTCATGTAGAGGTGGATGTTATTCCGGTTGAATAGTATAAATGAATGTTCAAAATATTCTGATTTATTTTTTCAATTTTTAAAAGCTTTCGATTGAAGCCTTTTTGAATTGGAATATATTTTTTCAAAGTAGAATTTTGCAAAAAGAGAATCAGTAAAACTGGATTTTGAAATGAATTATTTAAAATGTTGGTTTGAATAAATTTAATTCATTAAATCACAATTTTACAAACTCAACTCTTCTGTTTTTAGCTTTGTTTATTACTGTATTATTGGGAGCTAATGGTTGGCTTTCGCCTTTCCCTTCGGTTTCTATTCTGCCATTATCAATCGCAAATGTTCTGTTTAAAACTGCTTTTACAGCATTGCTTCTGTTTTCTGATAATTTTAAATTAGAAGCCTCATTTCCATCAGCATCTGTGTGCCCAATGATTTTGATTTTTATCTCTGGATTTTCTGACAAAACGCTGGCAATTTCCTTTATCGCTGGAATAGATTCCTCCTTTATTTTGTCAGAGTTCACATCGAAATATATTCCATAACTTATCAGTTTTCCTTCGGTGAGGAGCTTGCTTCTCACATCTGGTAAACCTGCCGCCATTCTGTAATTACCCACCAAAGGCGTAAGGTCGTCGGAGTTTGAATCTATTCTAAAAATATTGTATTTATAGCCTTTGTTTAAACCTCTCTGTAGATCAAGAACTTTGTTGTTATTGATGTATAAACGCACCCTTTGTTTTTGAAACCAAAACGCAAAGCGATTTATTTCCCCACTTTTAAATGTATAATCCACAAAACCTTCATCTCCTTGCCATTCCCTCGCTTCAGACCAATTATTCCAAGTTATCGAACTGTTAGAAGGATGGATTCTGAATCCCGCTTCGCCAGGTTGAGTTCCTCCTTTAGGGTTCATCAAATCTCCCGATAAAAGATACATATCTAAAGAAAAAATATCTCCTTCGTAAGGCTTTTCTGAAATTAAATCGAATTCTATAGTGTAATTTTCCGTAAAATCTTCACTTACTTCAGGAATAAAAAAACCTTGTTTCGTAAGTTTCAGCCATCGGTTTTCAAATCTGTCAGAATTAACAATCTCTCCACTTCCGTTGGTATTCCAATTTGCTGGAAAATCTCCGAGGTTTTCATTTGTGAAATCGTCAAAGAATATTACTTTTTCACCAGAAATAAAGTCAAATTTCGAATTTGTATTACTTTGGCTATAAGAGGAATAGCCAAAAAAAATTGCTACCAATAATACTGCTAAATTTTTCATTTTCTTCAATTTTAATTGTTAAAAAAAACAATTAATCTAAAACATTTAGCCAAAATCGCACTCAGTAGAATGATTTTGAGGCAATATTTTGGAGGAGTAAGTTGAGATTATTTTTAATGTTTTAAAAGAATTTTGAATAGGGTTTGATATGATTTTGATTAGATTTCTATGATTCTTTTTGTAAGCTAAGTAACTGATTTCTATATTGTTTGGGAATCAATAAGTATTTTATCTTGTTGAAAGGCCAATTTTTCCTAACTTTTTTATAAATCTTTAAAATACCTGAGATTTTAGAATCTTGATTTTGAAAAATCATAACATTTAGTTGCCATGGCAAAAGGAGTTTTTGGACCTCGCATAAAATCCTAAATTTAAGCTTTCCTAAATGATTCTTATAAGCATCAAAGAGCTGAATACTTAATGCTGATTTTGCATAATTTTCTTCTAAATGTTGATTTCTTAATATTTCCCATTCTTCAAAATCTTCGGGCAAGTTTTCTATGCCCATTTTCTCTCCAACTCTTTTAAACACTTCATAAATATCCTCTTTTTCATGGTATAAAAGTGTGCGATTCAGTAGCTCGTATGCAGAAATAGTGTAGTCAATAAGCATAAAAAGTACGTCTTGATAAGCCCAATTTGGGATTTTGTAACCTCTATTATTTTCAACATTCACATGAATGTTTTTCATGTCCGTTAAAGTTTTTTCGGCTTTGGCTTTTTCTTCAAAGATTATTTTTTGAGCATAAGCAACCGTCGAAAATAATCTCCCAATAGGGTCATTAGGAAGTTTTCCTGTATAAAAAAGCCAGTCCACAGATTTACTCAAAGCAAACTCACCGGCAGATGCACCAAAAATAAATAGGACATAGTCAGTCTCGCCCCAGATTTCTCTTACGATTGATTTTTTATCAACAAAGTGTTCCATATCCTACTTGAGCAATACCCAATATTTTCGATTTTCAACAATCAATATAGTGATAAAGCCTATTGTGTATGCTAAAATATCTAGCCACGAAAACGAATTTCCAATCAATATGGCCAGCACTTTATATTTGATCAATCCCGTGATTTCGATGAACTTAAAATACTGCAAAGTTTCTATCAAATAAGCTATCAACAAGCTCGACAATGCAACTTTCAATGGCCATCGAGAAAGAAAAATCATTAAACAACAGTACACAAATATCACTGCCAAGAAATCCCCAAAAAATGGCCTTATGAACTTGTCATGGGCATATATTGCTATTAAGATTTCGGTTATAAGAAGTATCAGTGCGAGGAGTAGGTACTTAGTTTTCATTTAATTTGGGATTTTAGTTTTTGGGTTAATTTATAGTCTTGAAGATTCCATGAAAGCCATGTGTATTTTTCATTCTGCTTTTCGAAGCTATCAAATTTATTAAAATAGTTAGGAGAGTATTCAGGATGATTTTCCATTAATGCAGGTAATGCTCGAATGGATAAATTTTCGATATATTCAATATCTTTGTTTTCATGTTTTAAATTATATTTAGCTATCTCATAGTCAAAATTTACAAAGCCTAAGATTATGAAAATCAGTACGTAAGACCATGAGTTTGTTCTTAAAATAAACCCGAAATTATAAGTTTTAAGTATTTTGAAAGTTAAACTGATTAATCCTGAAAAAGTTAAAAGTAGAAATATGACAACCCCTATACGTTTATACGTTAAGCCGTACATTTCCACATATTTAGCGTTTCGAATGAATACAGAAAGAAGCAAAATACAGTTTTGGAAAATCCAAAGTAAAGATAAGACTTTCAAGCTTTTACTTTTTTTGTGAAAGTTTAATTCGCCCTTGAAATAAAAAATTAATATGGTGACAGATAGTAAAATGCTAAAAATCAATAAGTATGTGCCAGAGTGAACCAATTTTGACATTGCGGGAGCAGAAGAATTTGCATAGTTCATCCATAAGTATTGGATATCGATGGAATTTATGTAGAAAAGCAGTAGGTTTATTAAACTAAAAGTAAATACTGCAGAAGTAAATTTTTCATTTTTTATTTCTTCAAATGTATTTTCAATTTGCTCATTTTTTTGAGTGAAAATATTTAATGTTTTAGAAATTGCTTTGTCGTAAAATATGCTCAAAAGTACCCAATACCCAAATATTAGAAATATAAATCGCGACAATGAAAAGTTAGGAAAGTTTTTAATGATATTTAGGATTTTATCGAATAAATAGCTTGTTTTTTCTTCAAATATTGGATTAGCAAAATTGAATATTAATGAAAATATAAAGAATATAATTAGAGGTAATACGCTGATTTTTAAATATTTAATTATGGTGTAGAGCAATTGGTTTTTAGAGCCAATTTGGTCTATTATTATTTTAAAAGGTTTTAGGAAATTGACCAAGCTTTTGAATAAATTCTGAATAAAAACTGCTATTCCGGCGAAAGATGAGTTTATATTTGGTAAATGTATGTAACCAATAAAGATGGCTAAAGTTAGGAGGTTTACTGTTTTATTGAAAGACGTATTGATTAGTAAAACAGATAATGATGAAATAAAAGGCATAGCCAATACAAAGTAGGATTTAGGTTTTTTGGGTAAGTTTTGATAAACTAATCCAATTATGATTGCATTGAAAATAAACAAATTAAGACCTAATTTTTCTTCCCAAAAAAAGAAATAGTAGATCAGTAGAGTTGCATAAAGTGAGATAAGTTTAAGATTTTTCATTTTGTATTTTTGTTTAAAAAGTACTTTGAGATACAAAGTAAATTTACATAAAAAAATGCACCAGAATGCATATATAAAAAGTACTTTGTGTTGCAAAGTGAATTATTTTATTTTGAACAAACAAATGTTTTGTCAAATATTTTTTTGTGAATTTATAATTGGCCTTTTAGCTTGTTTATTTTCTGTGAAATTAAAGCCTTCTCAGTATTAGATTTGCAAAGCTTTAATGATATTTCGAGGCTTTCCAAGGCTATCTTTGGCTGCAAAGGAAGATACAATTCAGCCAAAAGACTGAAATAATAGGGGCTGTTTTCTAATTTTATTTTTTGAGCTTCTTCTATAGCTTTTTCATTTCCATAAACTTTTGAAAAGGCAAAAGTCCTGTTTAATGCCGCTATTGGAGAATATTCTAAAATCAACAATTGATTATACAATTGTAAAACAGTGTTCCATTTTTCATCGCTTTTAACCGTCATCCAGTAGGCCAAACTCGCTTCTAAGTGATATTTGCTTGCTTTTTGGCCAACTGATGATTTATGTAAATGATACATTCCTTTGTTGATTAAATCCTGGTTCCAAAGGCTAATGTCTTGGTCTTCATATAAAATAAACTCACCATTTTGAGAAATTCGTGCCTTAAATCTCGATGCGTGAAAACACATTAAAGCAAACAAAGCATTGACTTCGGGAAGATTTGTAGATGGGTTTTTTAATAAGCAAAGTGTTAGGGTCATTGCCTCATGGCACAAGTCTTCGTTTAGTGTATTTTCTTGACTTTCAGAGTAGTATCCCTCATTGAAAAGCAAATATAATGTTATCAAAACGTTGTCCAATCTTCCAATGATTTGACTTTCTGGCGGTAGTTCTATCTTTATTTTTTCCTTTTTAAGCTTTTCTTTTGCCCTATAAAGCCTCTTGCTTATGGTTTCTTTATTGGATAAAAATGCAGTTGCAATCTCCTCAATGCCAAAACCGCAAAGAATTCTTAAAGCTAAGCCTATTTGAGCTTCAACTGGCAAAACTGGGTTGCAAATTGCAAAAATCATCCGGATTTGGCTGTCCTCTATGTTTTCCTCTGAAAGGTCAATTTCAGTACTTAACTCAGGGAAATTTAAAATATTAATCGCATATTTTTCTCTTGTTTTATTCTTTTCAAGAACATTCTTAACCTTATTTTTTGCCACAGCATACAGCCAAGCTTTTGGGTTTTCAGGAATTCCCTTATGAGGCCAAGTTTCCAAAGCAGCTAAAAATGTGTCGCTCGTGATATCTTCTACCATTTCAAGGCTTTCAATTCCAAAGTGTTTGGAAAGTACCGCAGTTATTCTGCTGTATTCTGTTCGAAATAGATGAGGTAAAAGACTTTCGGTATTCATAGAAATAAGCCCCCGTTTGCATTTTGGAGGCTTTTTTGTTTTTATTTAGGCTCGTGTTTCGCAACTTTCCGTACCTCCATTGTGTTCCCAGGTCCTTGGAGTACAGGGCAACCTTTGGCAAATTCTACAGCTTCGTCCACTGAATCGGCTTTTACCATTACATACCCGCCGATGGTTTCCTTTATTTCGCCAAATGGGCCGTTGGTTACTACACCACCATGACCCACCACACAGGCATCGTCAAACGAAAGTCCGTTTCCTGTGTTCAGCAGTTTTCCTTGGGCAGCTATTCCACCCAACCAGTCCATGGTTTGTTGCATCCAAATCTGCATTTGTTCTGGCGAAGCTACGGCTGCACCATTTTCATGCCTCATAATTAATACGTATTCTTCCATTGTTATTTTGTTTTATATATCGAAGACAGATTAGGTTTGGTAATATGGACAAAATATGAATTTAATTTTCAATTTTTATATTATTTTAGAGCAATTATACTCAAAATACATGAAATATACTTTAGCGTTTTTACTTTTTAGCTTTCAAATTTTGATAGCTCAAAAAACCATTCCGAATGCTTCCAGAACTGAAGATTGGAAAGGTTTTGAGCAAGAGCATTTTAAATTCGAAGGTCGTGAAGCTTGGATAAAACTTCCTAAAAATGCTAAATCCAACAAACCTTGGGTTTGGCGAGCACATTTTCCTGATTGGCATACAAGCATAGATTCTATTCTTTTAGAAAGAGGATTCCATATCGCATATATCAATACCAACGATATGTTTGGGAGTCCGGAGGCTATGCAAATCTGGGATGATTTTTATGATTATCTTACGAAAGAAAAGCAATTTGCTCCAAAAGTCGCACTTGAAGGTGTGAGTAGAGGAGGCCTGTATATTTATGCTTGGGCAAAGCGAAATCCGCTAAAAGTTTCTTGTATTTATGCCGAAGCACCAGTGTGTGATTTTAAGTCATGGCCTATGAAACACGGTAGCCAAGCAGACAAAGAAGTTTTGTTTAAATCTTATGATTTTAATGAAGCAACTGCCTTGAAATATACTGACAATCCACTGAATAACCTCAATGGTTTGGCGGCATGTGGCGTGCCGATTTTACATGCTATTTGTTTGGAAGATAGTATTGTGCCAAATGAAGAAAATACCTTTAGATTGGTTGAAAACTACATAAAATTAGGTGGAAAAGTGACAGTATGGCCAATGACCAAAGGCGAAAAAAAACTCAATGGACACCATTTCGATATAGAAAATCCTTTTGGAATCGCTGACTTCATAGAAAGCAATTCTTTATTGAATGCTTCCGTTTTGCCTTCTACCAAGTACCATTCTTTTGGAGGTGGTTTGCAAAATAGTTTTCTAAAATTCAAAAATGGTGGAACAGCAAAAGTGGCTTTTCTAGGTGGTTCAATAACCGAAAATCCTGGCTGGCGAGACAAGGTTTCTCAATTTTTATCTGAGAAATTTCCACAAACCAAATTTGAGTTTATCAATGCAGGTATATCTTCTACTGGAAGTACGCCGGGGGCTTTTAGACTAGAAAAAGACGTACTTTCAAAAGGCAAAATTGATTTATTGTTTGAAGAAGCCGCTGTGAATGACTTCACAAATGGATTCAATGCAGAAGCTCAAATAAGAGGAATGGAAGGAATAGTGAGACATGCTTTGCTAGAAAATCCATTGATGGATATAGTGATGATGCATTTTGTAGATCCAGAAAAAATGGCAGAATATAATGCTGGAAAAGTGCCAGAAGTAATTCAAAATCATAACAAAGTGGCTGCCGCATACAATCTTGGAGTGATCAATTTGGCACAAGAAGTTACGGAAAGAATAAAAGCTGGTGAGTTTAATTGGAAAGATGACTTTAAGAATTTGCATCCTTCTACTTTTGGTCAAGAAGTATATTTTCGGTCAATAAAGGACTTTTTGAATGCTCAATTTGTTGATACAGAAACGATGCCAAAGCTGCATGAGTTACCAGAACCTGTAGATGCTTTTAGTTACTTTGGAGGAAAAGAAATGTCAATCAAAAACGCTTCGAAATTAAAGAATTGGGAAATTCAAGAGGCGTGGAATCCTAATGATAATGTAAGCACAAGAAAACAATTTGTCAATATCCCAGCTTTGATTTCTACAAGTGCTGGAGCTAGTTTTTCGCTAGATTTTAAGGGCAAAGCCATCGGTATTTGCATAGCTTCCGGGCCAGATGCGGGGATTTTGGAATATAAAATTGATGGCAAAAAATACTCACCTCTAGATCTTTATACACAGTGGAGTAGTTTTTTACATTTACCTTGGTATCTTATGTTTGACGATGAGCTTAAAGACAAAAAACATAAACTTGAAGTTACTATTTCAAACAACAAAAACCCTAAAAGCCAAGGAACTGCTTGTAGGATATTTTATTTTTTAGTGAATGAATAAAAGGTCAATAAATAAAAAAGGAAGTCTCAAAAGAAACTTCCCTTTTTATAGAAAATCAATATTTTTAGTCCCACTTAGGCAAACTGCCTTGTATATACGGAATTTTGCTTTCTTCCAGTGATTTCTGCAATACAGCTATTTTAGTATCCAAAGTTTTTACACTTTGATAGGTCTCTCTGAAAAGTTTTTTCAGATATTCAAAATTCTGCTTATGGGTATTGGTTGGTTCAGATGAATGTCCATTTAGGCCAAAAGCAACATTTCTTATTCTGCTCTTTATGCCTGGCAAAACTTCAAATTGAGCTTTTTCTAAAGCTTCATTTCCGTCCATTGCCAAGTCTATTTTCTGAAACTCCTTTTCAATTTCTACCAAAGAAGCCAATGCTTCTATTTTTGAACTTGGATTGGCCAATACAGCAGCCTTCAATGCTTTTTGTTTCTCTTTTAGGAAATCGATATGCTCTGAAGTGCCATAAATTACCCTCGCCAAATCTCTCACTTCTTCAGCATAGCTTTGAAGAGCTTTATAGTCATTTACGGGCAAGGTGGCCCATCCCAGACTCTTAACTTCAAATGGCTCAGCTTGGGTAAGTGTTTTAATTGTAGAGCCATCAAAATAGCTCAATTGTGCTGCATATTTTCCTGGAATAACTGGCAAGCCATCATTTCCTCCTGCTTCACTTTTTGTGTTTATGGAGTAACCATTGGGTTGGGTAAAATTCCAAACAAATTTGTTTATTCCCGCTTTTGGTTTTACTTCATATCGTCTTACAGTATTCTGTTTTTCATCCAAAATGTTCAAGAAATAAGAACCCATTATTTCGTTGTCTTCCGCCATAATAGAGTCCATCGATGGATAACCTTTAAGCTCTCCTTTCGCCATAAGAGCCTTTTCCGCTTCTTTGCGTTTGTCTTTCATCGATTTAGGTACCTCTTTTACGAAATATCTTATCGTGGCTCCGATAGGAGGATTTTCCGCTGTGTAATAGCTGTCGCCTTGCGTTCCAGTTCCTCTTCCACCCAAAGGATCTTTTTCATTAAATATCCATTCAGATTTTATAGGTAAAATCATGGCTTCTTTTCCTTCGGTTTTGGAAAGACTCCGCATGGCCGCATAATTGTCCAAAACATAGAAACCTCTGCCAAATGTTGCCAATACCAAATCATCTTCGCGTTTCTGAATTTCCAAATCTTTTACGGCTATTACGGGCAAATTGGTTTTCATTTGCGTCCATTTTTTGCCACCATTTAAACTTGCAAACAACCCGAATTCTGTACCGACAAATAGCAAATTTCCATCAACATGGTCTTCAGCAATGGTATACACCGAGCCTCTTTCTGGAAGATTGTTGCTTATAGATGTCCACGTTTTTCCTCCATCATTAGTTTTCACCAAATAAGGCTTAAAATCTCCATAGCGATGGTGATTAAATACTACATACGCCGTGTTTTTGTCATGTTGGGAGCATATCACTTGTGGTATATAGCTCATAGCTGGAATACCCGGAATATTATCTATTTTAGTCCAATTTTTTCCGTCGTCTGTGGTGATTTGTACCAAGCCGTCGTCTGTGCCTGCATAGATAATGTTTTCGTCTAAAGGACTTTCAGAAAGTGAAGTCGTTTGGCCAAAAATGGAAGTGCTGGTGTTTTTCTGCACGGCATCCATGCTCCAAACTTTACCCATATACGGCAATGTATTTCGGTCTATTTGTCGGCTCAAGTCTCCAGATATTAGCTTCCAAGAATTTCCTCTGTCATCAGAGCGATATACCTTATTTGCACCAAAATACAATCTTTTGGCATCGTGTTTTGACACCAAAATAGGTGAGTCCCAATTCCATCTAAGTGCTGGTTCGCCTTCCAATGGCACTGGTTTTATATCAATTTGTTCACCCGTTTTTTTATCAAAACGAATCAGCCCGCCGTGTTGCCATTGAGAGTATACGATATCAGGATTGCTCCAGTCTACTTGAGACTCAAATCCATCGCCTCCTACCGTAAGAAACCAATCGTTATTGGTGATTCCCGCCTGATTAGTCGTACGGCTCGGACCTCCTATGCTGCTGTTGTCTTGTGTACCACCATAAATATTATAGAACGGCGAGGCATTGTCTAAGGCAACTCTGTAAAACTGTGTAATTGATAGATTTGGTTTAAAATGCCAGTTTTCTCCCAAATTAAAACTCTCATATAATCCGCCGTCGCCACCAAGAAAAATATGCTCGTGGTCCTTAGGATCAATATAAAATGTATGGTTGTCAACATGAATGTTTTTGTGGTTTAGGTTTACCCAAGTTTTACCGCCGTCATCAGAATATTTAGAATATACATCTCCCACAAAAATCCTGTCAAATTGTACAGGGTCTGGAAAAATCTTGCCATAATATAAGCCAGAAGATGCATAAGAACTCATTTTGGTCCAACTTGCACCTCTATCTGTGCTTTTGTAAGAGCCGTTGTTGCCCGTTGTTGCTTCCAAATGAGCATACAAAACATCGGAGTTCATGGGAGAAATAGCTATTGCAATTCTGCCAATATCACCACCCGGAAAACCATTGATTATTTTCTTCCAAGTTGCTCCAGCGTCTGTGCTTTTGTATAAGGCACTCTCTGGACCGCCAGACACATATCCATATCCTTTACGCTGTCTTTGGTGTGCAGATGCATACAATATAGAAGAGTTTTTAGGGTCCATCACGATATCTGCTACACCTGTATGCTCACTTATGGTTAACACGTTTGCCCATGTTTTTCCACCATCTATTGATTTGAAAACGCCTCTCTCTCCGCCGCTATTCCAAAGCGGGCCATAAGATGCTACATAAATTATATCAGAGTTTTTTGGGTCAACGATGATCTCGCCAATATGCTGAGAATCTTTCAGACCCATGTTCACAAAGCTTTTTCCGCCGTCTTCCGATTTATAAACGCCATCGCCGTAGCCTACACTCCTTTGGCTATTAGCCTCACCCGTTCCTACCCACACCACGTTGGCATTGTTGGGGTCAAGACTCACACAGCCTACCGAGAAAGCACCGTATTTTTCGAAAATAGGTTGAAAGGTAGTGCCTCCATTGGTAGTTTTAAAAATACCGCTAGATGCCACCGCTACATAATATTCAGAGGATTTGTTGGGATTAAATGCCAAATCAATAATACGGCCACTCATAAAAGAAGGCCCAACCGAACGGAACTTGAAGCTTGAGAGGTCAGGGTCTTTTTCGGTTTTAATAGCTTCTTTGGGCTTTTCTGCAACCGCAGCCACCTTTTTCTTTTGGCCGAATGTGCTTAAAGTAGCAAGTGCAAAAAACAAGGTAATAAGTTTTTTCATAAGAGAGGTTTAGAATGGTTTGTAAATGAATATTAAAGGTAAAGAATTTTCTGTTTTGGGCAAAGTTGTAAATCGAAATTGATTTGAAGAATAAAAGTAAAAGCAATATTGTTCCTAACTTTTTTCGAATGAATTTTGATAGAAGTTTATTTTCATGACTCATTTAAAGGTTTGAATTTTCTGCTCTTTGATTACATTATTGGATGAAGACTGCAAAGTTTCACTCTATTTTGTTTTTACTATCACTTTAAAAATTAAAAACAATCAACAGAAATGAGATTAATGACCTAAATCCAATAATTTTAGTCCAGTTTAATAAAGTATACAATTTCATGCTTGATTTAGTGGTTTTCTTTGGTAAATTAAAGAATATACTATTTTTGAAGAGTGAAAACGGAGAAAGAATAAAGGAGAGATTTAGTAATTAATTAATTTTTGAAAAAGTATTTCATTCATTTTTTCTTTCTATAGAATAGTATTAATTATCTTTGAATCAACTTGGTAAAGTTAAAGTATTGAAAATTAAAGCTTAAGAATTATGAATACAATAAATTTTAACTCAAAAATAGTAGAGGGATATTTGGGTATGTTAGACAATCTAAGTCCAAGCAACAAACTTGATTTGATAGCCAAATTAACAGCATCAGTCAAAACAGATTTAAAACCCAAAAAATCAAATTTCAAAAAGGCATTTGGAGCTTTTGAATCATCAAAATCTGCTGAAGAAATCATAGAAGAAATTCGAGAAAGTAGAGTGTTCAATCGTCAAGTTGAAGCATTTTGAAAAAGTATTTGATAGACACCAATATTGCCATTTTCTATATGAAAGGCAAGTTTGAACTTGAAAATAAATTTGAAGGTCTTTCGTCAGAAGATTGTTTTATTTCTGAAATAACTTTGGCTGAATTGAAATTTGGTGTTGAAAATAGTGAATGGCCAGAAAAGAACAAAAAAGCCTTAGAAAACTTTTTAACAGGTGTTCAAATTTTGCCTATTTTTGGGGCTTTGGATCTTTATGCTAAAGAAAAAGCAAGGCTACGAAAGTTGGGATTGCGAATCGATGATTTCGATCTGCTGATTGGAGTTACCTCAGTGGTTCATAAGTTGGCCATGGTCACTAATAATACTTCACATTTTGAGAGAATTAAAGACATTGCTTTAGAAGATTGGATTTCGAAATAGATTTACTAAAATACCTGAATCTTTGTTTGAATTATGTTTTACGATTTTTAAACTCTAAAACAAAAAGCGATCAAATTCTCTTTATTGCAATACATTAAGAGCATTTGAACGCTTCAAGATTATTGTATGATTCTCTAACCAATCATTTCCTCTCTCAAAAAACAGTCCCTTCTTTCTTTTTTTTCAAGTTGATAGCTGGCAACTGATTTTGTTTTACCATTTGATTGAAGGCCGGTACGTCTTCTTCTACAATCTTTTTGAGTTTTTCAGAGATAAATTAGAAATGATTTGGTTTTGAAAAGATGATGCCATTTGTTTTGGGAAAATACTTGTTTTATTTTCTGAATTTTGCGAATCAGAATAAAACTTCATGAATAATGTTATTTTTGTTTACATAAAAATATCTTGGACATTAAAAGTTTCAGAAAACAAGCTTGGGAAAATCCCAGCTTTCATAATTTTGATTGAATTTAATAATTAAGAAAATGAACACAAATATAAATATTAGGCTCAAACCAAATTTATTGCGTCAACTAGAGCAAAAGAAAAGAACTTTAAATTTAGATACTGAAGCTGTTATTAGTAAAGCATTGGAAGATTATTTCTATTTCGACAGAATCAATGATTTGCGAGAAGGAATGAAATTTAAAGCCAAAGAATTAGGTTTTGAAACGGAGGAAGATATTTTTAATGCCATTTCTTAGTGTATGAAGGTTATTATAGATACCAACGTATTACTTTCATCATAACTTTTTTCTGGCTTTGCTGCTAAGGTTCATGATTTTTGCGTGATTCATTTCAATGTTATCTCTTCAGATTGGCTCTTTGATGAATTGGAAGAAAAACTACTGGGGAAATTCAAACTAAGTGAGGAGCAAACAGAAAATTTTATAGCTTTATTGCAGGAACGAACCGCTGTAGTTCACCCCTTTAATGAATTACCAGATGTTTGCAGAGATGCAGATGACAATCATGTTTTACAATTAGCAGATTATATACAAGCTGACTGCATTATTACTGGTGACAAAGATTTATTAGTTTTAAAAAGTTTCAATAAAACACAAATATTTTCTCCTAGAGAATTCTATGATAAGTTCATGGATGGGAAATTTTAGATAAATCGTAATTTATCAGAAATCTGATTTTAGAATTAGGTACTTCTGCCTGATGGTTTTAATCATCTAGGTGCTGGAATTATTTAAAATTCTGCAAACAATTACCTAAAAAAACAACCAAACCCTTTGATACCTAAGTACCCAAAAGTTTGGTCATTTTTTTGAAAATTTCAAAAAGCTCAAAATTAAATATTTACAACGCCGTTCCCACCTTCTTCTGCTTCAAATTGATAGCTGGCAACTGATTTTGTTTTACCATTTGATTGAAGGCCGGTACGTCTTCGTCTACAATTTTTTTGAGTTTGTCCGAAGTGCCGTTTATCTTATTGCTAAGGTCATCAAATACTTCATAAGAAGATTTGGTTGGCTTGGCGTCTGCTGAGTTAACAACACCAGCTACACCTGCCATTTTATCGTTCAAACGGATAGGGTAGGCCAACAAATCCTGCACAGCCTTGGCTTTGTTTTGTAAAAGCGACTGCTCCAAATCGTCTATATTTTTGAGCATAGGTTTGGTGATTTTCTGGAAGTTTGACAATATCACAGTATCTTTCACCGACTTCATATATTCAGTCACGGCCTTGCGTATTTCTCTCAAATTATTGATATTTCTATGCGACTCGTCTAGTTTTCTATGGATTTTTAATGCCAAATTAAACTGCTCTTTCAGATCAGCATCCGATACATCCACTCTTGGGTCTTTTTTGATTTCAGCTATTTGCTCACTTACCAATTTGTTTCCCAAAATCATTCTGACTCTGTAAGTGCCAGGGGTAACTTTCGGCCCCGTGGTATTTCCTGCCCACATTGGAGCTTTTTCGCCTTCTATTTCGGTTGCGTCAGCGTAACGCATATTCCATACAAATCTATTAAAACCTGCTTTATTGTTCACACTATTTGGTTTTCTAGCTTCTGGGTCTTCGTAAAAATCCTTCGAAACCTTAAACGGTTCTCCTTTAAGATCTTTGGTGCTTGAAAAGCTGATGATGGTGTCATTGTCCATAGTTAAAAACTGCAGTTTCAACTCATCTTTTGGACTCTCAGAAAGGTAATAATTTACCAAAACACCATTTTCGGCATTTTTGCCTTGGTCTAAAGCTGGCCCACGTCTGCCACCTGTACCACCTTCCATTCTGTATGATGGCCTTGGTTTAAACAAATAAGCTTTTTCGTCAGCTATGGTCATGTTATCTTTGATTTCATGCAAAGGCGTCAGGTCGTCCAAAATCCAGAAAGACATACCATGTGTAGCCACTACAAGGTCTTTTTCTCTTGGATGAACCTGAAGGTCACGAATAGGCGTAATCGGCAAATTCATATTTAGAGAATTCCAAGATTCACCATCGTCAAAAGATACATAAATGCCTCTTTCGGTACCTGCATATAACAATCCTGGCTTGTTTGGGTCTTCTCTCACCACTCTTGTATATTCATCTTCAGGTATGCCTGAGCTGATACTTGTCCAAGTTTTTCCATAGTCCGAAGTCTTGAAAAGATATGGTTTTCTGTCACCAAACATATATCTGGTGGCCGCCAAATAGGCTTTGCCTTTTTCAAAAGCCGAGGTATGAATCATTGACATCAAAGCAAAGTCGCCCAATTGCGAGGTAGGAAGCGTTATGTTATTCCAAGTTTTGCCATTGTCTCTAGTTACGTGCAAATAGCCATCGTCAGAGCCTGCCCAAATGTTACCTTTCTCAAGTTTTGATTCATCCAAAGTATAAATGGTGGCATAAATCTCGGCACCGGTTTGGTCTAAAGTTATTGGGCCACCTGTAGCTCCAGTTGTTTTTGGGTCGTTTCTAGTCAAATCTGGACTGATGATTTCCCACGAGTGGCCTTCGTCATGGGTTACGTGTACATATTGTGATGTACAATACATGCGGGTTTGGTCATGCGGAGAGAATATAATCGGGTAAGTCCACTGAAACCTGAATTTTTTCTGTGCAGATGTATGCCCCATATTGTTTTCTGGGTACACCATAATGTTTTGCTCTTGACCGTTGTCAGCATTTAGTTTTGTTAAATACCCATCATAAGAACCCCCAAAAGTGATTTTTGAGTTGGAAGGTTTAATAGCAATATAACCTGACTCACCACCAGCCACAGGGTACCAATCTCTTATGCCTATAGAATAGCCATTGGTGCGACTTGCGATTCTGACCGTAGAATTGTCCTGCTGCGAACCATAAACGTTGTAAGGGAAATCATTATCGAGATGTACATGATAAAACTGTGCCGTAGGTATATCAATATCAGAGAAAGTATAGCCGTCATTGTAGGTTACTTCCGCACCACCGTCATCTCCAATGATATAATTATCAGGGTTTTCAGGATTTATCCATATATCGTGGGTATCTCCGTGATGTACATTTATACGTCTGATTGTTTTGCCACCATCTGTTGATTTGAATACATTTACATTCAAAATAATCAAGGCATCTTCGTTTTTCGGGTCTGCCTGAAGATTCATATAGTACCATGGTCGCTGCCAAAGGTTTTTATCATTATTCACAAGTTTCCATGAATCTCCACCGTCAGTAGAAGTAAACAATCCACCTTTATCATTTTCTATTAAAGCAAAAAGTCGATTAGAATTAGCAAGAGATACTGCCACGCCGATTTTTCCCAAAAGTCCTTTAGGCATACCTGGTTTTTCGTTCAAACATACCCATGTATCTCCTCCGTCAGTAGATTTATAAAGTCCGCAGCCTTTTCCGCCACTGCTCATGCTGTGTCCGTTTCGGTAGGCTTGCCATAGTGTGGCATATATTATACGAGGATTATTAGGGTCTATTCTCACATGATAGGCACCTGTGCTGTCATCTTTTGCTAAAATTTGCTCCCAAGATTTACCTCCGTCTTTGCTTCTATATACCCCACGTTCTTTGTTTGGAGCAAATGGATTTCCGACCGCAGCAACATAAACCAAATTATGGTCCGTAGGGTGTACTTCTACAGTAGCTATTGCATCCGCTTTGGGTAGTCCGATATGCTTCCAGGTTTTACCAGCATCAGTAGATTTGTACATGCCGTCGCCATAACTGATATTACTACGCATATCTGCCTCGCCCATTCCTACATATATTACATTAGGGTCTGAAGGTGCCACAGCTATAGCTCCGACCGAGCTAGATTTGAAAGTACTGTCACCTATATAGCCCCAGTTTTGGCCGCCGTCGGTAGTTTTCCAAACGCCGCCACCTACAGCTCCAAAATAATAAGTCAACGGTTGGTCTTTATGTCCTGCCACTGCCAAAGATCGTCCAGCTCTAAATGGCCCAATATTTCGCCATTCCATGGCATCATATAGTTTTGGATTTACTTTTGTACTAGCTTTTGGTGCTTCAGTTGCAGCTATTTTTCCTTTCTTTTTTTGAGCAGAAAGATTATTGAAAATTGAAATACAGAAAATTAAATAGAGTATTTTTTTCATAGTTTAATAATGAAGGTTTTATAAGAAAATAAAAATACTTTTTTTTGATTAAAAAAACACCTTTGATTCGAAAATTATATGTTTTTAGTAGACGAATAGGATAAATATTGCTTTGAGAAAGGTTTGTTTTAGGTGGCAGATATTAATTCTTACAGAAATGACTTAATTGGAGATGGTTTTTAAGAGTAATCTGCAACTATTATGGGATTAGTTTACTAAATCAAAAACAGAATATAGATATTTTCTAAGTGGGTTATTTTTATAGTTTTATGAAATGTCAGTTTTTTCCAAATTCAGGAAAAGCAATCTAATAATGCTAGAAAATGTCACCCCTTCGGGGTTTTGGTTTTTTTCTATAAATTATTTTTAGAATAGTTTCACCTCTTCGAGGTTCTAGGTTCGAAGTGTAACATTGACTTTAGAATAATTTCAACCCTTCTGGGTTTTAGTTTTGCCCTTCAATATTAGTTTTAGAATAGTTTCAACCATTCAGGGTTTTGGTTTAGTACTTTGACATTGGCTTTAGAATAATGTTAATACTTCGAGGTTCTAGTTTCGAATAATAACATAGGTCTTAAATAATTTCGCCCTTTCGGAGTTTTGGTTTTTGCCGCTTTCTTTGCTTTTAGGAAATAATCACCTCTTTAATGGATTATTTCCCTTGTTTGTTTATAGTTTAGAATAGGAAGATATGCTTGTAGTTTTTATTTCAATTCGCCAATCCAGCCTCTGAAACCAATATCAAAAGTGCAAGTTTTATGGCTAGTGCTCCACTTTCGTCGTTTAGGTACCATTCGTCTAATGCATGGGCATTCCCTGCCTTCCCACCTCTGCCAATCGTTATAGCTGGTACTCCCAAGGCAATCGGAATGTTTGAGTCTGTTGAGCCTCTTGTCAATGTTGGTTGGGCATTGAAATAAGAAGTAACTGCGATAGCTTTTAAAATTAAAGGCAAGTTTTCGCCTAATTCACCAGACGGTCTCTCACCTATTTTCTCAATGTTTACTGTCAATTTATCTCCCTTTTTTACAGTTTTATTGTAGTCTTCTAATGCTCTCTGCATTTGTTCTTTCATGATACTTTCTATGCCCAATAGCTTCTCGGGACTTACCGAACGCATGTCTATCTCCATCCATGATTCAAATGGTATAGAGTTTACAGAAGTTCCGCCGCCAATTCTTCCAACATTATAGGACGTTTTTGGTCCATTCGCTACATAGGCTCCAGCTGCTTGGTCAAAATAATCGATGGCCTTTCCGATGGCATGATGCGGATTTGCCATTCCGAATGCACCCCAAGAGTGTCCACCTGGGCCATTGAAAGTAACTTTATAGCGAAGTGAACCCAAAGCCATGTTGTTTATTCTGCCAATATCTCCTCCGTCAATGGCAATATAGGCGTCTATTTTTCGGTTGCCGTTTTTAAACAAATGCTTTACTCCTCTCAAATCTCCCAGACCTTCTTCACCTACAACTCCCACAAAAAGCACGTCTGCATTCGTGTTTATTTGAGCCGATTTCATGGCTTTCATTATCGTAATTACCATACTCAAGCCCCTTGTGTCGTCGCCAATGCCAGGAGCATAAAGCGTATCTCCGTGCATTTTTACCTTTACATCAGTTTCGATCGGGAATACTGTATCTAGGTGAGCTTCCAAAACCACCGTTTTGCCTTTTGTTTTACCTTTTCGTAAAGCTATAACATTGCCAACTTCGTCAATCCATATAGAATCCGCACCAGCAGATTTTACCATTTCCATAAATCTTTCCCCTCTTTTTTGTTCCATAAAAGGGGGTGCTGGAATTTCCGTAAGCTCAATCAAATCCTTCATGGTTTGTGGTTCCAAACTTTGGATTACATCAAAGGCTTTTTGGACTTTTTTACTGTTGGCTACTGTCTCTATTTCCTTTTTATAAGCTTCTTGAACTGTAACTTTCTTAACGTCTTGGGCTTTTAAAAAAATCGGAAATAGTAATAATAAGAAAAAAACAGGAAGGTTTTTCATGAATATATTAAAGGTAGAGGTTTGATAAAATGTAGCTTCAAATGTAAGGAATATTTTTTAAGATGCTATTTGTTGAAATTATAAATTTAATTTTTTTCAAAGAAACAATAAATAATAATTGAACTATAGGACAATTTGAAATTCAGTGTATATTTGCTCAATTAACAAGCCTAAAACTAAATAGAATGTTTTGAAATCTTCTTACAGAAATAAAAGAAAACTAACCTACCTTCAGATTTTTTCTGTGTGGTTATTCTTGTCTGTTTTTTTGTTTAAAGGTTTACTTTCTCCCTTATTCTATTCTTTAGAACTGACTTATATTCAATATGATGTTAAAGAAAATTTGCTAAAAAAAATCCCAGATTCGTCATTGATTAAAATCCATAAAACATCAGATTTTGATAAAAATGAGTTTGAGTTAAATGGAAAAATGTATGATGTTGTAAAATTTGAAATTTATGGGGATGAAAAGATTCTTTTTTGTTTTGAAGATGAGGCAGAAACTGACTTAAATTTGAAAATTAAAAAAGATTTGAACCTGTCATTAAAAGATCATCCATTTCAAAAAGACATTAGTTTAAAAATTCAAAATATAACGCAATCTGTTTTTTCTTTTGAGGCATTTCCACAGTTTGAATTAGCGTTTTTTTCTTTTTCAGATGGTTTTCCAATTGATTGGATAAATAGTTTTTCTTCAAGATTACTTTCAATTTTAAGTCCTCCTCCCCAATTGGTTTTTTGAAATATTATTCTTTTTGGAATTCTTTTAAGGATTGATAATTAAATATTAATTATTTGATAATCAAAGCTTAAGGTTTCTTTATTTTATATTTTTAAATAAACAATGATGAGAAAAGTTTTTACTTTCTTGTTGTTTTCTTGTTTGACTTATTATGCTCAAGCTCAGGAAGACAGCACAAAAAAAATACTGTATTTAGACGAAATGGTGGTTTCGGCCAATAAATTTGAACAAGCCAGAAAAGAATCAGCCAATAAAATAGAATTGATTACTTCTAAACAAATTGCTTTTCAAAACTCCCCCAATATGGCCAACCTTTTGGAACAATCTGGCAATGTTTTCGTGCAACGCTCTCAGGCAGGAGGTGGAAGCCCAGTTTTGAGAGGTTTTGAGGCGAATAGAGTTTTGATAGTAGTTGATGGTGTCAGGCTAAACAATGCCATATTTAGGGCGGGACATTTACAAAATGTATTGAGAATAGACCAAAGTATGTTGGAAAGAGCCGAGGTGATTTTTGGGCCAAGCTCGGTCATGTACGGCAGCGACGCCTTGGGCGGTGTTATGCATTTTAGGTCTAAATCTGCGGCTTTTGATAGCAAATCTGCCAACGCCTACCTAAGATATTCTTCTGCTTTTGGTGAAAAAACGGGTCATGTAGATTTCAATTTAGGCAGCCAGAAAATCGCATCATTGACAAGTTTTACATTTTCTGATTTTGGAGATGTGATTCAAGGAAATAATAGACTTTCTAAATATCCTGATTTTGGCAAAAGATTGTTTTATTCTGAAAGGGTTAATAGTAAGGATGTTATGCAAGTTAATGATAAACCTAATGTTCAGGTTGGGAGCGGCTATCAACAGTATGATTTTTTAGAGAAATTGTCTTTTCAACAATCTGAAAACGTAAAGCATACTTTAAATATCCAATATTCTAATACCAGCAATGTACCTCGCTATGACAGACTTTCTGAACTCAGAAACGGGCTGCCGAGAAATTCAGAATGGTATTATGGACCTGAAAAAAGAGCCATAATTGCTTACCAATTGGATTTGAAAAATACCCAGATTTATGATCAAGCTTTTGTTTCAGTAGCTTTTCAATCGATAGTTGAGAGCCGTAATTCTCGGAACTTTAACAATGATAACAGAAAAGAACAAACCGAAAATGTTGGTGTTTTCTCTGTAAATGCTGATTTTCAAAAAAGAATAAAGTCCCAAAAAGTAAATTATGGTTTGGAGGTAGTTAACAATGATTTAAGTTCCACCGCAGTGTCTGTTAACATAGTTTCCGGTGCTACAAAAGCCGCTGATACTCGATATCCCGATGGCAAAAACAATATGAATTCATGGGCTTTGTATTTAACGGACCAGCTGATGTTTTCGAATAAACATTTCTTAAATGCAGGCTTAAGGTATAGTTCAAGCCGTTTGTCATCTGAGTTTATCGAAAAAACGTTTTTCCCTTTTCCATTTAATACCATCAAACAAAACAATGATGCTTTAACAGGTAACATAGGCTTGGTTTTAAATCTAAGTACAAAAACCAAGCTGAGTGTTTTAGGTTCATCGGGCTTTCGGACACCAAACATAGATGATCTTTCCAAAGTGTTTGAGTCGGTTTCGGGTTCTTTAATTGTCCCAAATCCAGATTTGAAACCAGAATATAGTTACAATGCCGAGGTGACTTTAAGTCAAATGTTGAACGAAAACATTAGATTAGAAGGAACGATTTATAATACTTGGTTAAGGAATGTTATTGTGGTGGATAATTTCACCCTTAACGGACAAAGTCTTGTGGAATACGATGGCGAAATGAGTAAGGTTTTAGCATCGCAAAATAAAGACAAGGCTACAATAAATGGCTGGAATATCAATGTCTTTGCAAAAATTAGTGAGAATTTGAATTTTTCAAGCACACTAAATGGTACAAAAGGTAAAGCCAGTGATGGTATTCCACTGGATCATATTCCACCTATTTTTGGACGAAGTGGCTTGAAATACAGCAAAGAAAAGGTAAATGTGGAGGTTTTTAGTCTTTACAATGGCTGGAAAAAAATCGAAGATTACAGCCCAAGCGGTGAAGACAACCAGCAATATGCCACGCCAGAGGGTATGCCATCTTGGTGGACTTTAAACCTTCGTACATCTTTTCAACTTCAAAAACACCTAAGTTTACAGTTGGCTTGCGAGAATATTTTAGACAAAAACTACCGCAATTTTGCTTCAGGAATCTCTTCAGCTGGTCGTAATTTTATGATTACTTTGCGAGGAGGTATTTAGAAGATTTGTTCACCCAAAATGTATTTTTTAAAGGCATTTTGGGTGATTTCTTTCTAAGATTATCTTTATATTCACTTTAACTTACTTCTACTTTTTTCTTTAAATTATTCATTTTTAATAATTTACCGTACTTCCTCTCTGTGATATATGTCATAGTAGGCCAAGATTATTTTGGTAACATTTGTATTAAGCAAAAGATAGAAATTTTAATTATTAATTTCTATTATTCATCATAAATACAAATATTCTATCATGGAAAAATCATTGTTTAAAATCACAATTTTTATAGCTTCATTTTTTTGGATTTCTAGTTGTTCTAAAGACCAAATTGTTGACCCTCAAACAAGTAGCTATAATCAAGCTCAAGTCACCCAACAAATCAGCAATTTACCCACAGAGACGATTTCAGAAGCTGAAAAAAGTGGCTTATTGTACATGAGAGAGGAGGAAAAACTCGCTAAAGATGTGTACGTAACGCTTTACAAAAAGTGGAATTTGAATGTGTTCAATAACATTTCTAGTAGTGAAGAAACACATACATCAGCGGTTTTGTCCTTACTTCAGAAATACAATATTCCTGATCCAGTAGTAAATAATGCAGTCGGTGTTTTTGAAAATGTCACTTTGCAAAAATTATACACTGACTTGGTAACCCAAGGTTCTGTAAGTCTTTTGGAAGGTGTAAAAGTTGGAGCAACTATTGAAGACCTTGACATTAAAGACCTTGAAGAATATCTAAAAGATGTTGACAATCAAGATATTACTTATGTATATCAAAACCTTACCAAAGGAAGTAGAAATCACTTGAGGTCTTTTTATAGCCAAGTTTTAGCTCAAAACGGAACCTATGCGGCTCAGTTTATTACACAAAGTGAATTTGATGCAATCGTAAACAGTGCCAGAGAAACTGGTAGCTGGTGAAATTATTAAGTATATAAACATAACAAGAACGATAATGGAAAATGTAGTAGAAAATGTGGTTGCAATGCCACGCATTGGAGATAAAGCTCCTGAATTTAAAGCGATTACAACACAAGGGAATTTAGATTTCCCGAAAGCATACGAAGGTAAATGGGTGATTTTATTTAGCCATCCGGCAGATTTTACGCCAGTTTGTACCTCTGAGTTTATGACTTTCGCTAAAATGGAGCCTGAGTTTAACGCTCTCAATTGCGACTTAGTGGGTCTTTCTATCGATGGTCTTTATAGCCACATTGCTTGGTTGAGAACTATCAAAGAAAAGATAGAATACAAGGACATGAAAAACATAGAAGTGAAGTTTCCGCTTATTGAAGACATCACCATGGAAATTGCTAAAAAGTACGGGATGATTCAGCCCGGCGAAAGCTCAACAAAGGCGGTCAGAGCAGTGTTTTTTATAGATCCAAAAGGTATTATTAGAGCGATTATTTACTATCCGCTTTCGTTGGGAAGAAACTTTGATGAGCTTAAGAGAGCCTTGATAGCTATGCAAACTGCAGACAAACACGAAATAGCAACGCCAGCAGACTGGAGACCAGGCGATGCCGTTATTGTACCGCCAGCAGGATCGTGTGGGGTAGCCAAAGACCGCATGGAAGGCGATGAGGCTGATATGAAGTGTTATGATTGGTTCTTCTGTACCAAAGAATTGCCTTTAGATAAAGTTTAAAAAAAAATATTTTGCTATGAGAAAGATTAATATTGGCTTGGTGGGAATAGTATTGGTAGCTATGGTAGGCCTGAATTGTGTAAATACCAAGGTCAGTTCAAACTCAGACGAGCAGTATTATTTAGACTTAGGCAAAAATATTTCATCGACTACGCAGGCGGTTTTAGGTAAAAATCTAATGAATGCGATGGCAAAAGGTGGGCCAGAATATGCTTTGGAATTTTGTAATTCTAAAGCATATCCACTCACTGATAGTATGGCTTTGGTACATAAAACTTCTATAAAAAGAGTAAGCGATAAAGCCAGAAACCCTCTTAATCAGGCAAATAGATTAGAGAAGTCCATTATTGTTTCTGTAAAAGAGCAATTGAAAAATGGTGAATCTCCTAAATCTGAAATAAGAGAAGTAAAAGGAAAAATGGTGGCTTATTATCCAATAGTAACCAATGCCATGTGCTTGCAATGCCACGGAAAAGTAAACCAAACAGTACAACAAAAAACGTTCGATAAAATCAATGACTATTATCCAAAAGACCAGGCATTGGGTTACGATGTGAATCAATTGCGAGGGCTTTGGGTGGTGGAAATGCAAAAAACAAAATAATGAATATCAAAGAATTGCACACAGAACAAAAAGCCGTTTCGGCTGTATCACTTTTTAAAAGTGAAAATGGCATTGCAAATGCCATTCAGATTCAGAAAAATGAAACCTTAAAAGAGCATATTACTAAAATACCTGCACTACTCCTTTGTGTTGAAGGTGAAGTAGTTTTTGAAAATGAAAAAGGAGAAAAGCAAACCTTATTATCTGGTGATTATGTAAATATTGAACCAAACGTAAAGCACTGGGTAGTTGCAAACGAAACCAGTCAATTAGTCTTAATCAAATAATCAATTTTAAATATATAAAACAATGAAAAACAGTATCTTAACAATCGCATTCGCTTTAATTGCTTTGGTATCTTTTGCACAAAAAGGACAAGGCTGGGCGGATTTAGAAAACATGAAAACGGTGATGAAGCAGACCTTCCCGCCGATGATGAAAAACAACGACTTGACAGCCGCAAAACAAAATGCCGCTGAATTGTACGACAAAGCTTTAGCACTCCAAAATGGCACAAAACCAAGAGCTTTTAGAAGTGCAGCTATGGCCGAAAAATTTGCTGCCATAACTGCCAATGCAAAAGAAATGAAAGACTTAGTAGCTGCCAAAGCTTCTGATGAGGACATCAAAAGTAGTTTGGTGACTTTTCACGCGGCTTTTGCTGAAATAGCCCACCATAAAAAAGCGGGCATGGGACATGGTCAGGGTAATGGAATGGGTAAAATGTAAAAATCATGGCAAAAATAGTGATTCTTGGTGCAGGCATAGCCGGTCATGTGGCTGCTGCCCATCTTCGTAGAAAACTCTCAAAAGAACATGAAGTATTGGTAGTTTCGCCTAACAGAAATTACCAATGGGTGCCATCCAATATTTGGGTGGGCATAGGCCGGATGAAGTCAAAGTCGGTTATTTTTCCTCTTGAACCCTTATATAAAAAGAAAGGCATTGGCTACAAACAAGCCAAAGTTGTGTCTTTTCATCCTGAAGGAGACGCCACAGAATCGAAAGGTTTTGTGAATGTAGAATATGTTTTTGGAGAAAAATTGGGTATACAGGAAAAAGTAAATTACGATTTTTTAATCAATGCCACTGGCCCAAAACTTGCTTTTGATATGACAGAAGGTATGTCGCCAGGTACCAACAAAGCCTTTTCGGTTTGTACCTACGACCACGCCGAGCATGCTTGGGCTGGCCTTAAACTATTGATAGATAGGGTGAAAACTACTGGTGATCATGTAAAAATTCTAATCGGAACGGGTCATCCAAAAGCAACCTGCCAAGGTGCTGCATTTGAGTATATTCTGAATGTAGAAAAAGAGTTGGTAAAGTATGGCGTCCGAGACAAAGCTGATGTGACCTGGATTTCTAACGAAAATGAACTGGGAGATTTCGGCATGGACGGTATGTTGCTGGATTACGGCGGCCGAACCATGAAATCGAGCGAAATGGTGGAAATGGTTTTTGCAGACCGAGGCATCAAATGGATTTTAGGTGCAGGTGTTTCGAAAATCGAGGATGGGCTTGTACATTACGAAAACCTCGAAGGCGAATACAAAACCGAAACTTACGATTTCGCTATGTTGATTCCGGCTTTTTCAGGGCATGGTTTTAAGGCTTATGACAAAGCAGGGGAGGACATAACGCCGAAACTTTTCAAAGGTTTTATGATAGTAGATGCCGATTATACACCAAAACCTTATGAACAATGGAGTGTGCAAGACTGGCCAGAAACGTATCAAAATCCAAATTACGCCAATATTTTTGCTCCTGGAATAGCCTTTGCACCACCTCATACCATCTCAAAACCAAGAAAAAGTCCGAATGGAACAGAAATCTTTCCATCACCACCACGGACGGGAATGCCTTCTGGAATCACTGCCAAGTTGGTTGCTGACAATATCATTGACACCATAAAAAGCGGTAAAATGAGTTTGCATCACAAAGGTTCTATGGGAAACATGGGAGCGGCATGTATAGCTTCGGCGGGTTTTGGAATGACTGAAGGAAGCGGTATTAGTATCACCACTTATCCCATTGTGCCAGATTATAAAAAATACAGCACTACACAAGGGCGAGATATTAAAAAAACCTTTGGCGACATGGGTCTTGCTGGTCACTGGCTTAAACTAACGCTTCATTATGCATTTATTTATAAAGCTAAAATGCTTCCATTTTGGTGGTTAATTCCAGAATAAAAACAAAAAATATCATGGCATACAAAATATCAAAAGCGGAACATGCTAAAATGCAAAATCCGTTTATTCAATTTTTTAAGTACATTTACTTGAGCATAAAAATTATGTTCGTTGTGGCCGCAGGTCACGGCGGTACCCGAAATTAAGATTGGAATCTAAAGGGTAAATAAAGACTTTTCAGCAGCAGAATTTTTCTGCTTTTATAAAAAAATACAAAATGGAAGATATGATTTTCTATGATAGGATGCAGTTTGCATTTACTATCACTTTTCATTATTTGTTTCCACAGCTTACCATGGGTTTGTCTTTGATAATCGTGTATTTCAAAGGCAAATACCTCATAAAGCATGACATAAAATACAATGATGCGGCAAAATTTTGGATGAAAATTTTTGCTTTGAATTTTATGATGGGTGTGGTTACGGGCATTCCGATGGAGTTTCAGTTTGGTACCAATTGGGCCAAATTTTCCGAACTAACTGGAGGTATAATAGGGCAAACACTGGCCATGGAAGGCACATTCTCGTTTTTTCTAGAATCATCTTTTCTTGGCCTTTTTCTTTTTGGAGAAAAACTCATCGGTCAAAAACTCCACTTTCTTACAGGTTTTTTAGTATTTGTTGGTTCATGGGCCAGCGGTTGGCTTATCATTGCCACCAATGCATGGATGCAGCATCCAGTAGGCTATGAGATTTTAGAAAATGGCAAATTTGTACTGACTAATTTCGGTGCATTATTCTCCAATCCATGGTTGGTTCCTTCTTATTTGCATAACCAAAGTGCGTCTTTAGTTACGGCCTCTTTTGTAGTGGCGGCTATCGGTGCTTTTTATCTTTTGAGCAAAAAGCATTTGGAGCAAGGCCGAATCTTTATCAAAACAGGTATTGCATTTGGGTTAATTTCTAGTTTAGCAGTAGCTTTTCCTACTGGCGATTGGTCTGCCAAAAATGTTGTTAAATTTCAACCTATAACCTTTGCAGCAATGGAAGGAATTTTTGACACAGAAAAAGGAGGTTCTGAGATTATTTTGGTTGGTCAGCCCGACATGGAACTTTTAAAATTGGACAATAAAATAGCTGTTCCTAATGTCTTGAGCTTTTTGACTTATCAAAATTTTACGACCGAAATCAAAGGTTTGAAAGAATTTGATGTTTCAAAATGGCCAAAAAATGTGCCGGGCTTGTATTATTCTTATCATATCATGGTGGGTTTAGGCACCATTCTCATCGGTCTTATGGCTTTGTCGGCCTTTCTTTTGTGGCGTAAACATCTTGAAAAATCAAAATGGATTCTTTGGGCGATAATGTTTGCTTCGCCTTTTCCTTATATCGCCAATATTGCGGGGTGGTACACTGCTGAGCTGGGGAGGCAGCCTTGGTTAGTTTATAATCTGCTGGAAACTGCCCATGGAGCATCACCAAATGTCTCGGCGGGTAATACACTATTTACGCTTTTGGGTTTTGTAGGTATGTATGTTTTATTGGGTTTGTTGTTCTTGCTTTTGTTGGGAAGAATCATTTACAAAGGTCCTGAAACGATAAAAAATTAAGCTATGGAATTGTTTTGGTATATCGTAGTGATAAGTATGCTCACCATTTATATGCTTTTAGATGGATATGATTTTGGAGCAGGAATTGTGCATTTATTTTTTGCAAAAAAAGAAGAAGATAAAAAAGCTATCACCAAGGCCATAGGACCTTTTTGGGATGCCAACGAAGTTTGGCTCATTGCCGGTGGAGGCGTTTTGTTTTTTGCATTTCCAACTTTATATGCCTCTTCATTTAGTGGGTTTTATCTCCCTCTGATGATGATTTTATGGCTTTTAATGTTTCGGGCTATTGGTCTAGAGCTTCGTGGTTTAATTCATAATTCCATGTGGTTTGCCATTTGGGATACAGCTTTTGGTGTTGCAAGTTTATTGCTGGCTTTGTTTTTTGGAATCGCCGTCGGAAACATTGTGCGGGGTGTAAATATGGGAGATGTGGTCAACGGAGTTTCAACTTATGAGGCACATTATTTTACTTTGCCACTTTGGAATCCGAGTTTAAATCCCCTTTCCGAAAGTGTTGGTGTAATCGACTGGTTTACCCTTTTGATTGGACTTATTGGCGTAGTTGCATTAACAATTCATGGAGCCAACTGGATTATTTATAAAACCAATAGCACAATTAATTCAAGACTTAAAATAATTATTTTTAAGCTAAATTTCGTTTTATTAGGTTTGGCCTTAGTATCACTTTCTACCTGGCATTTAGTCTTACCTTATCTTTTCGATAACTATATCAGCCATCCTATTTTCTGGATTTTTCCATTGATTTCATTGGTTGGTTTGGGAGGTCTATTTCGTATCAAGCACTTTAAAAAAGACGGAACGGGATTCGTTTTTTCAAGTCTATTTTTGGCGGGTGGATTGGCTTCAACAGCTCTTTCTATTTTCCCCAATTTTATACCATCAAGAAATTCAATAAATCCTTCTTTAAATATTTACAACACCGCAGCAAGTTCTTATGGACTAAACATCGGCCTTGTTTGGTTTGGAATTGGAATTCTACTTGTAGCACTTTATTTCACAGTCCAATACAGAATTTTCAAAGGCAAAATGGACGAAGGAGATTATGGGGAGCATTGAGCTACAATTTAGATATCTTGGAGAAATACTTTTTATATAGATTTGAAATTTATCTATACTTTCCTTACCCAAAATTCTCCCAAAAGATATTTATTCTTGAGAATATTGTTGATTTTTGGGGAAATTTTTATTTTCATCAATGACAAAAAAAGTAATAATAATAGGAGCAACCTCTGGTATTGGAAAATCTTTGGCCAAGTACTATGCCCAACATGAATATGAGGTTGGAATAACAGGCAGAAGGTCAGGGCTTTTAACAGAAATAGCTCGAGAATTGCCAGATTCTAAGTTTTTTGCCGCCGAAATGGATGTTGCCCAAGCCCAAAGTGCCATTGAAATATTGAATGATTTGGTGGAAAAAATGGGAGGTGTTGATATAATCGTAATTAATGCTGGAGTGGGTTTTCCAAAAGCTAATTTGGAGCAGGAACTGCAAACGGTGGACGTAAACGCTCGTGGTTTTTTGGCTTTGGCCCATTGGTCCTATCAACATTTCAAACTAAAAGGGAAAGGAAAACTTGTCGGAATATCTTCTGTAGCTGCTGTGAGAAGTAGCCCGTATTCGCCAGAGTATCATGCCACTAAAGCATTTATGGCTAGTTATTTAGAAGGCCTTAGGCTGCGGTCTAAAAAATGGAAAGATGGCGTAGATGTAATAGAAATTCGTCCTGGCTATGTAGATACGGATATGACAAAGGGGCAAAAAGGTATGTTTTGGGTAGCCACACCCGAAAAAGCCGCCAAACAAATTTTCAAAGCTGTAGACGCCAATAAATCAGTAGCTTATATTACTAGACGTTATCGTTTGATTGGCTTACTGGTTAGTATTTTGCCTGAATGGTTGTTGGCAAAAGTGTTGTAAAACGGAAACACCCCATTTTATCCAAAAATGAGGTGTTTTATATTTATTGAAAAATAGAACTCAATTCTCCGCAGCTTTGTACTCTTCAAAACTTCTATTAGGTTTTATTTCTGGCAATTTAGCTTTGGCCATTGCTGGTGTCAGTTTGCTAATTTGAGATTTAAGTCCTTCCATTTTGACTTTTGCCTCGCCTAGTTTTTCATCCAAAACCTTCAGACTCGATAGCTGAGCATTGGTTGGACGACCTGTATAGCCCAATATTTCACTAAATAATCCTGAAATTTTTTCTCTTAGTTGAGGTTCAGCTGCACCTACATAATTATCCCCTTTTAGTACTACGAGTGACTCTTTTAGGGTTTCCAAATTTTTAGAAATCTCCGCAAGAGGAATTTGCTTTTTCAATTTAGAACTTGTCAATGATGGCAAAATCGCATTTAGCTGCGTTTGATGATTGTCAATTTGTTCTACCAGATAGCCTAATTCCTCGTTCATTGCAAATAGTTTCATTGCGGTTTCATGTTGCAAAATTCTATCTTCTTTGGTATGAATTGATTTTGGATCAGCCACAAGTACTAAATCATTCTCATAAGTTTTATTGCCTTTCGTTATTTTCACTTTATAAGTGCCAGGTAATACTGTTGGTCCTTGAAATCCACCAGAAACTATCGTTTTTCCTTTGGCTACTTTTGGTGGCTTTAGGCTATAATTCCAGTCTACGTAATTTATGCCTTTTGATTTTCCAGGAGGGAGATCTGCAATTTTTTGATTGTCTTTGTCAAAAACCTCCATGCTCATTTTGCCAAAAGTATGTCTGCTTTTTAAATAGTAAACTATATTGGCTTGTCTACTTGGGTTTTCACCTACAAACTCTCCCATTCGAGCATATCCACCAAATGAACCAGATTCGGCCATTTTAGTGGGCTTAGTTGTGAAAAAGTGCAAATCTTTGGCAATAATCTCTTTAGTTAATTGACGTAAAGGTGAAATATCATCTACGATTATCACTCCTCTGCCATGCGTAGCCATAACTAATGCATCTTCGGTTGGATGCAGAGCAATCCAATGCACTGCTACTGGAGGCATATTGTTTTTAAATGGCGACCAGTTTTGCCCACCATCTATGGTTACATACAAACCTCCTTCTGTACCTAAGAACAGTAGATTTGGATTTTTGTAATCTTCTTTTATGTTTCTTACGAATGATTTTATATCATCAGAAACAATAGGTTTCCAAGTTTTTCCTCCATCTGTTGTTTTGTAAACATAAGGTTTGAAATCTCCTGAAGTATATCCCGTAAAAACCGCATAAGCAGTATTTTTATCAAAACTGCTTGGCTCTATGAAATAACACCAAGTGTTTTTTGGTAAGTCTGGTACGTTTGCCGTTACGTTATTCCAGTTTTTGCCACCGTCAAAAGTCACTTGAACATTTCCGTCGTCTGTACCCACCCAAATGATGTTTTGATCAAGTGGCGATTCGTTTACAGCGAATATAGTACAATGGTTTTCAGCACCTGAATTGTCCATGCTCAAGCCACCAGAATTTTCCTGTTGTTGCTTGGCTGGGTCGTTGGTTGTTAAATCTGGGGATATCTTAACCCAAGTTTCGCCTCTGTCATCAGATTTATGCAAAAACTGACTTCCGCAATACAATCTGTCAGCATTGTGCGGACTTGTTGTAATGGGTGTATTCCAATTGAATCGAAACTTTGGATCGTTTGCTTCAGGAAACGGCTTAATGGTTTTTGCTGAATTTTTCTCCAAGTTTATCCTCCAAATATTTTCTGCACCTTGCATTTCTGAATACACAATATTAGGGTCTTTCGGATGCGGGAAAGTTCTAAAACCATCACCCGCTCCTACAGAAATCCAGTCACGGTTTTCTATTCCACCGGGCTTAGAAGATGGCCCCACCCATGAGCCATTGTCTTGTAAACCACCATAGACTTTATACGGTGTTTGGTTGTCTATTGCGACTTGATAAAACTGCGAAACTGGAATTCCTTTGACCATATCCCAAATACTTCCGCCATCATAAGAGCGGTAAACGCCACCATCGTCGCAAAGGTAAATACGGTTGGAATCGTGTAAATCAAACCAAAAATCATGGACATCGGCGTGAATTCCTCCTCCAATATTTTTAAATGTTTTGCCACCGTCTCTGCTCAAGGAGCCATTAAGACCTGCTTTAAGTACAATATCTGGATTTTTAGGGTCTACTACAATTCTTGAAAAGTAGAAAGGTCTCACTACTAGCCCGAAGTCTCCGTTTGTTCGGGTCCAATTGGCACCAGCATCATCAGATCTATAAAGCCCTTTGTCTTCATCTTTTTCTGATTCTATAACAGAATACAATATTTTGGAGTTTGATGGAGCCAATGCAATTGCAATTCTTCCTAATTTACCATTTGGAAAACCATTATGAATTTTATTCCAAGTTTTGCCTCCGTCTGTAGTTTTGTATAAGCCACTATTTTCACCACCAGAATCAAAAGAATAGGCTGTTCGGCGGAATTGCCAAAACGAAGCATACATAATATTGGCATCGTTAGGATCCATTACCAAATCAGAACAACCAGTAGAAGCGTTGATATAGAATATTTTGTTCCAAGTTTTTCCACCATCACTGGTTTTGTAAACGCCACGATCTTCACTGTCGCTCCAAAGTCCACCCAAAACACCTACGAAAACCTCGTCTGTATTGTTTGGATTGATTTTAATAGAACTAATTCTTTCAGATTTTGGCAAGCCCATGTGGTTCCAGTTTTGCCCACCGTCTGTAGTTTTATAGATACCGTCGCCTATGGTTACTGAGTTTCTTGTCCAGATTTCGCCAGTTCCCACCCATATTATTTGATCAGGATTTTTAGGGTCAACCTTTATAGCACCTATAGACTGGTTATGCTTATCAAATATTGGATTGAAAGTTACGCCACCGTCGGCGGTTTTCCAAACTCCGCCACCCGCCGCACCGGCATACAGTATTTTGTTGTCAGTTGGGTGACCTTCTAAGTCTACTACTCGGCCACTCATTAAGGCAGGGCCGATATGTCTCGCTCTCATGGAGCCAAATATTTCATCTCCTTTTATAGGTAAGGCTTCTTGAGCAAAACTGTTTAAGGTAAATGATATTAAAATTGAAAATATAGAAAATTTTTTCATAGTATTTTTTAATAAAAAGAGCCTCATTTAGGTTTTAAATGAGGCTCTTAATGTTTTACAAATCAGTCAACTGGATAGGCAAAAACTTTTGCGTCTACCGGTGCATTTAATTCAATTTTATCTATAGTCATAGAGAACATTACTTGTCCATTCATTTTTTGACTGATATTGTAGGCGAAATAAATTCCATCAACTTCCTGATAGTCACTCATTAGAGTTTCAACAGTCAAATCTTTCATTTGACCTTTTTTGCCAGTTTGTTTTTGCATTATCACTACATTATTCTCCTTGTCAAAGTAATAATAGCTGAAATCTTCTTCCTCTTTCCCATCAACCATTACTGGTTTTTTGGTCAATTTTATTTTGTAACAATCTGTTCCTTCTACTTTCTCCTCGCCTTCTAAAGCGATGCTGTAGCCTTTAGCTTTGTAGTCTAAAAACGGATCAGGAAAATCAGCAGATTTAGCTGCATTTTGACTGTCCTCAGTTTCACCTTTTTCTGGTTTCATTGTCATGAAATTAGTTTTCCACATTTCTTTACCGTCAAAAGCAGAAACTACTATCTCTTTTCCTTGAAAATTAATAGACTGAACCATTTTGTTTGGTGCTTCCATTATACTTGTCATCGGGAATTCCATTCCACCTTGTTGCCCTTTTGCAATCATTTTAATAGACTTAATGGTTGCTAGTTTTTCTTTTCCACCAATAGTCTCCAAGTATTTTTCTACAATTTCATCCGCAGTTTGGGCCTGGCTGTAGGTTGCTGCGAGAGTCAAAGCTGCCGCAAATAATAGTCTAAGTTTTTGTTTCATAATATTTAGATTTTAATGATGTTGTAAAAGTATTAAAACTGATTTTGATTTAAACTACAGATTGGGATTAAAGGTTTTTAATAATTAATAAAGGTCTTTTTTGATTATAAAAATAAAAATATTTAGACTTTATCTTTGGTTATAATGTTGTAGGATTTATTCAATAATCTTAATCTCGGGCTGCTTATTTGCTTTAAAATCAAAGACATCTGGTCGGGCGTAATGGCCAATAACATCAAAGTCTAGTTTGCTTTTGGCCAAAATGTCGAAATCTAATTCTGCGGTTAATAAACCCTCAGCATTCCAAATTGGCCCTGCTAAAATCTCACCCATTGGTGACAAAATTACACTTCCACCGGCACACATTATTTCTGGTTCATCTTTTATGTCTTCCGAAAAACGCTCTGGATAGTCTGATTTTCTGACAAATTGGTTGGCTGCCAAAACAAAACACCGACCTTCTAAGGCGATATGTTGGAGGGTAGACTGCCAAGATGCACGAGCATCTGCAGTAGGAACAAGGTATATTTCTACGCCTTGATTATACATACTCATTCTAGCCAATGGCATATAGTTTTCCCAACAGATTAAACCTCCAATTTTTCCGATTTTTGTATCAAAACTTATCAAAGTGCTCCCGTCGCTTTCAGCCCAAATGTACCTTTCTAATCCTGTAGGCTTTAATTTTCGGTGTTTACCTATTAGTTGGCCGTGGTTGTCAAAATACAAAAGTGAGCAATGAAGCGAACCGCCTTTGTTTTCTTTTTCGGTTACACCCAAGGCTACAAAAAGATTGGCTTTTTTTATGGCTTCGCCAATTTGGTTTATATATTTTGAAGAAGTTTCTATGCTATTGCTCCAAAACTCGAGCCATAGGTCACGGCTTTTATCGGTTCTTCGGCCAACTATGGCATCAAAATCTAATCCTCTTGGATAACAAGGAATAAAAGATTCAGGAAATAATAAGAGTTCACAGCCTTCTTTTGACCCTTTTTCTATCCATTCTATGACTTTTGCCACAGTTTTTTCTAAGTCAAACAAAACAGGAGTGGCTTGAATTACACCAACTTTTACTTTCATGATTTGGGATGTTAAAGTTTTAAGAAGTGTAAATTTAAAAATCATTCTCTCTAATAACTCAAATTCAAAAAATTTTAGCGTTCAATGCGTTTTGTGGAATTTTTTATATCAATAGACTTTCAAAATTTCACTTTTTTTCTCGGTTTGAATAGATTCTGGTAAACATTCCAAAATACATGACTTAAAAGCCTCTACAATAGCATATCGGGGGTAGTTTTTATCAATAATTAAACTTATTTCTCTATTTGGTTTTTCAGATTCAAATCTTCTGGTTTTTAGTTTTTGTTCATCTTTTAAATCAAAAACGGCCAACTCTGGAATTAAAGTAATTCCTCGATATTTATCTACTAATTTTATGATAGTCTCTAAACTCCCAGTTTTGAAATTAAGCTGACTTACAATATTTTGTTTTTGCTTGAGTTCACAGAAATTTTCAATCTGACTTCTTAAACAATGTCCTTCCTCCAAAAGCCAAAGGCTATTCAGATCTATATCGGCACTGAGGATATATTTTTTTGTAAATAGCTCGTTTTCAGGTGAAACATAAGCCAAAAGCTCTTCATAATACAGTGGGATTTCTTTGGTATCTTTTATTGACAAAGGTGTGGCCAAAATACCAATGTCTAAATTCCCATTTTCAATATTTTCAATGATTTTTTCGGTTGTCATTTCCTCTATATTTAGCTGTAAAAGAGGATATTGTTCGTTGAATTTTTTAAGAAATAAAGGCAAAAGATAAGGAGCTACTGTTGGTATTACACCTAATTTTACTTCACCTTGAAGACCATCAAACTCATTTATTACCACATTGTAAATTTGGTTGAAATCCTTTATAGCTACTTTTGCTTGATTCAACACCAATTGTCCAGCCGGGGTTATTTCTACTGGAGATTGACTTCTATCAAAAATTTTCACATTGAGATGTTCCTCCAGTTTTTTGATCTGCATGCTCAGTGCTGGCTGTGAGATATTACAAGATTCGGCAGCTTCTACAAAATTTCGGTGTTTTTCTACCGCCAATATGTACTGTAATTGAGTGATTGTCATGCTTTATAATCTATACTTATATACAAATAAAAACTATCTATTTGACTAATGAAAATAAGGGTTGCAATTTTGTCCAAATATTTAACTATTCTTATGACAAACATCATAGAAATAGAAAATATGGCAGTTTAAATTGCATTATTTTAATAATAAAAAAACAAATAAACATGTTAGGATTAGGTCAAAAATTCCCTGAATTTAAGAAAAAAGCGGTAGTTTCATTAGAAAAAGGTAACGAATTTTATGATATCAGCTCGGAGGATCATCAGTCGGCAGGTAAATGGATGGCAATGTTTTGGTGGCCAAAAGATTTCACTTTTGTATGCCCTACTGAAATAGCAGCTTTCAATGCTAAAAACGAAGATTTTTTAGATAGAGATACTGTTTTAATTGGTGCTTCTACAGATTCTGAGTTTGTACATTTGGCTTGGAGAAAAGACCACGACGATTTGAGAGGATTGCAATTCCCGATGTTGGCGGATACTTCAAAGTCTTTGGCTGAAGAATTGGGAATATTGGAAGAAAACGAAAAAATAGCTTACAGAGTAACGTATATAGTTGACCCACAAGGAATTATTCGTTGGGTATGTGCTAACGACCTTTCGGTTGGTAGAAATGTTGACGAGGTTTTGAGAGTTTTGGATGCTCTTCAAACTGATGAACTTTGCCCATGCAACTGGAAAGCTGGCGAAGCAACTTTGGCGGTTTAATTTTCTTAAAAATAATTTTAAGCCTCTTTGAATGTTAGATTCTTAGAGGCTTTTTTAAATACAATTACAATATGTTTGCGACAGCAACTAATACTAAAAAAAGTCTTTTTGAATCTCTAAATCTGGCCGAGGATTTAGAAAGTGTATTGATTGACAGATTCAATGCCGTTGATGCGAGGTTTTTGAAAGACCTTAAAATTAATGTAGGTAATGTACTAAAAGGTCAAAATTTGTCTGAAAAAGAAGCTGCACTTTTGGCTCTCTCTGTTGCCATAAACGAGAAAAATGATGCTTTAAGAATTGCTTTAGAAGGTTTGGCGGCAAATCATGGAGCAACAGATGCCGAGATTTTAGAAACGGCAGCTTGTGTTTCAATTATGAATGCCAATAATATCTTTTATAGATTTAAACACTTTATGCATACCAATCAAAACTACCAAACGATGCCAGCTGGCATACGTATGTCAGTGATGATGACACCTGTGTTGGGCAAAGAATTTTTTGAATTGTTGAGCTTGGCTGTTTCTGCTATTAACGGTTGTGAACAGTGCGTAACTTCGCATGAGGCGTCTGTGAAAAACCACGGAGGTACAGAAGCTCGTATTTTTGACGCTATTAGATTAGTGGCAGTGATAAAGAGTTTTGCGGTACTTTTATGAAATTTTGAGTTTAGTTTTTGCAATAAAAAAGCCTTTTTTGATGTTCAAAAAAGGCTTTTCTCTTTTATTTATTCTTCTCGTCTACCCATTTTTTGGCATTTACAAATGCCTCGAGCCATGGACTTACTTCATCATTTTTTCGGTCTGCAGGATAATGTGCCCAGTTCCAAGGGAAAGTTGAACGTTCAATATGCGGCATCATCACCAAATGTCTACCTGTAGTGTCGCATAGCATGGCTGCGTTGAAATCAGAACCATTTGGATTGGCTGGATAACTTTCATATCCATATTTACCTACAATATTATATTTCTCTTCCGCATAAGGAAGGTTGAATTTACCTTCACCATGCGATACCCAAACTCCCAAAGTAGCTCCTTCTAATGTCGAAAGCATCACTGAGCAGTTTTTTTGTACAGTCACCGAAGTGAAAATGCTTTCGTGTTTATGTGATTCATTGTGCAACATTTTGCCATGAACTTCATGCTCAGGATTGATCAATTCCAATTCCATAAACAACTGACAACCATTACAAATACCTACCGAAAGTGTATCTTCTCTGGCAAAGAATTTCTTTAAGGCGGTGTTGGCTTTTTCGTTGTACATAAACGCACCAGCCCAACCTTTGGCAGAACCTAAAACGTCAGAGTTTGAAAATCCTCCCACAGCACCAATAAACTGAATATCTTCTAAAGTTTCTCTTCCCGATATTAAGTCGGTCATGTGTACGTCTTTCACATCAAAACCCGCTAGGAACATCGCATTGGCCATTTCTCTTTCGGAGTTGCTGCCTTTTTCTCGGATAATGGCTGCTTTTGGCCTCTCGGCTCCGCTCGAGGTGACACCTAAAGTAACCGCATTAAGATTACTCGAAGTAGCACTTGGATTGAACGAAGTGACTTGTAATTTTCCATCAAAGTGTGATGGAAAACTATATTTTAAAGGCTGGTTTTTATAATTGGTATAACGTGCCTCAGCTCTTTCATTTTTAGACTGACGACGGTCTAGCAAGTAGGAAGTTTTAAACCAAACATCACGTAAATCACTGATATTTAAGTTTAATTCATCTGAATTGTGTTTAATAGAAACTGTGTTTCCATCTTCCACTTCTCCAATTTTATAAAGTTCAATTCCTTGGTTTTTGAATTCTGCTTCAATTTCCGCATCAGCTTGTAAAACCAATCCAATATTTTCTGCAAAAAGGATTTTTACTAAATCTGTTTCATTCAATGTGCTCAGGTCATATTTAGCACCCAAGTTTATATCCGCAAAACTCAATTCTAATAGCGTAGTAATTAATCCACCACTTCCGATATCATGCCCTGCTTTTATTTTGTTGGTCTTTATTAAATCTTGAATCAAATTAAATGTAGCTGCAAAATTTGCCGAATCATTTACAGTCGGCACCTCAGAACCAACTTTGTTTAGTATTTGAGCAAACGAACTTCCGCCTAATTTGAAACTATCTTTTGATAGATTTACATAATAAATACTTCCGCCAGTTCTTTGCAAAACTGGCTCAACCACTTGTTTTATATCAGAGCAATTTCCACCTGCCGAAATGATAACAGTTCCCGGAGCAATCACTTCGTCATTGGGATATTTTTGCTTCATCGAAAGCGAGTCTTTTCCTGTCGGAATATTGATGCCCAATTCGATGGCAAAGTCAGAGCAGCCTTTTACTGCTTCGTATAATTTGGCGTCTTCACCTTCATTTTTACATGCCCACATCCAGTTGGCCGAAAGTGAAACGGATTTCAAACCCTCATTCAATGGTGCCCAAACGATGTTGGAAAGTGCCTCTCCAATGGCATTTCTTGAGCCAGCTACAGGGTCAACCAATGCTGAAACTGGCGAATGGCCAATCGTAGTTGCTATTCCTTCTTTTCCTTTGAAGTCCAAAGCCATTACGCCCACATTGTTCAGCGGCAATTGCAAAGGCCCTGCACATTGTTGTTTGGCGACACGCCCGCCCACACAACGGTCCACTTTATTGGTCAACCAATCTTTACAAGCCACGGCTTCTAGCTGCAATACTTGTTTTAGATAGTCCTCGATTTTATCTTTTGAATACCTTAAATCTGAATAATTTCTATCGATGGTTTTGTCAGCCATGATAGTTTTGGGTGAACTACCAAACATGTCGGCAATCGCAAAATCCATTGGTTTTAAGCCAGTAGACTTCGACTCAAACGTAAAACGGTGATTGTCCGTAACCTCGCCCACGGTGTACATGGGAGAGCGTTCTCTGTCGGCAATGGTTTTTAGGGTAGCTAAATCTTTCTCACCAATCACCAATCCCATACGCTCCTGCGATTCGTTGCCAATTATTTCTTTGGCAGAAAGTGTAGGATCTCCAACTGGTAATTTGTCCAGATCTATCAATCCACCAGTTTCTTCTACCAATTCAGAAAGGCAATTTAAGTGCCCACCAGCACCATGATCATGAATAGAAACTATTGGATTATGTTCAGCCTCAACTAAACCTCTAATGGCATTGGCGGCTCTTTTTTGCATTTCTGGATTGGATCTTTGGACAGCGTTAAGTTCTAAACCGGAGCCCAAAGCTCCTGTGTCAGCAGAAGAAACCGCAGCTCCGCCCATGCCGATTCGGTAGTTTTCGCCACCTAATATCACAACTTTATCGCCTAGAGTTGGTGTTTGTTTTATTGCTTGGCTAGCCTTTCCATAGCCTATGCCGCCTGCTAACATTATAACTTTGTCAAAGCCCAGTTTACGAGCGTCTTCTTCATGTTCGAAAGTTAAAAGCGAACCTGTAATCAAAGGTTGACCAAATTTATTTCCAAAATCTGATGCTCCGTTTGAAGCTTTTATCAAAATATCCATTGGCGTTTGGTACAACCAAGGGCGAGCCGCTACGGCATTTTCCCAAGGTCTGTCAGCAGCTAGTCTCGAATAAGATGTCATGTAAACCGCTGTTCCTGCCAATGGCAAAGAACCTTGTCCACCCGCCAAACGGTCTCTTATTTCGCCGCCAGCACCAGTAGCTGCACCATTGAAAGGCTCTACCGTTGTTGGGAAATTATGGGTTTCAGCTTTAAGTGAAATCACCGATTCGAATTCAGTTTCTTGATAAAAATCTGGTTTATCGGCAGATTTTGGAGCAAACTGCGTAACGACAGGGCCTTTTACAAAAGCCACGTTGTCTTTGTAAGCCGAAACGATATCGTTTGGATTTTCTTGCGAAGTTTTCTTGATGAGCTTGAACAAAGAGCTCGGTTTTTCTTCGCCGTCAATTACAAATGTGCCATTGAATATTTTGTGGCGACAATGCTCCGAGTTTACTTGAGAGAATCCAAAAACTTCAGAATCGGTTAGGTTTCTTTCAAGTTTTTTAGCCAAATTTTCAAGATATTCTACTTCATCTTGGCTTAATGACAATCCTTCTTTTTTATTATAAGCCGCTATGTCTTCGATTTCAAGAATAGGTTCTGGCTGAATATTTATGGTATAAATAGACTGATTGAGCTCAGCATATTTTTGCGAAAGCATAGGGTCAAAGTCAGTAAAATCTGATTTTACGACTTGAAATTCTTCAATTCTGATGATTCCCGAGATGCCCATGTTTTGTGTAATTTCCACGGCATTGGTGCTCCAAGGAGTAATCATAGCGGCACGCGGACCTATAAAAAACGCTTTCAGAATTGCTTCTTGGTCATTGGTTTTGGTATTTGGGTTCTCGGCATCGGCATTAAACAACCAAAATAGCTTTGGCAGATTTTCAGATGCAATGTTATCGAGAGTTTGAACAGCAAAAACGGTATCAGATTGGCTTCCGAAGAAATGAATCATTTTGAATTAATTGGAATGAACTGCAAATTTAATTTATTAAAATAAAGAATACCAGAAAAAAATGGGCTAAAAATGATTTTGAAAAAGCTTTTAAATATTTGGTTTTCATTTTATTAATCCTTTCTTAGTATTTCGGAAAATATCAATATTTTTTGTAATTATTATTCAATTTTAAAGGTAGTTTGAAATCACAAATTTGGAATAATGGAAGAGATTTTATGTTTTTATATTTTATAACTATCTTGTTTTTATTTCCTTGAAAAAACTATGAATCGTCGAAATTTCCTTCAAAATATTGCTGCGGTACCTGCTCTTGGGTATACTGCTGAAAACAAAAATATTATTAAACCTAAAAGGCTAAAAGTTGGCGATACAATAGGTTTGGTTTGTCCTGCTGCTCCGGCTTACAGTAAAGAGACTGTGCAGGTAGCTGCTGAATCGTTGCAAGCTTTGGGCTTTAAGGTGAAATACGGCAAAAACATTTGGAAGCGTTACGGATATTTGGCTGGGACTGACGAAGAAAGAGCCTCAGATTTAAATGAAATGTTTGCCGATGCTACCGTTAATGGTATATTGTGTGTGCATGGCGGCTGGGGATGTGCGAGGCTTTTGCCACTTATAGACTATCAGATGATTAAGGAAAATCCAAAAGTTATTGTGGGATATTCTGATGTGACTGCTTTGCTTTTAGGAATATATGCACAAACTGGCTTAGTCACTTTCCATGGGCCAGTGGGTGGTTCTACTTGGAATGATTTCTCAGTGAAATACTTCAAAAGTGTGCTGATGAATGCCGAAAAAGTGAAATATGAAAATCCGAAAAGCAAGGGTGATAATCTGACGCAAGTGGATGACAGAATTGCTACGATAAACAACGGCGTAGCAAAAGGTAAGCTTATAGGTGGAAATTTAACTGTTCTTTGCCATATTATGGGTTCAAAATACGCTCCAGATTTCAAAAATTCTATTATGTTTTGTGAAGACGTGGAAGAGCAACCTTATAGCGTAGATAGAATGATTAATCATCTCAAGCTTTGTGGTGTTTTTGAAGAAATGAATGGTTTTGTTTTTGGCAAATGTACCAAATGCGAGCCTGGGGCAGGAAGCTATGGCTCACTCACCCTCGAAGACCTTTGGCAAGACCACATAAAACCAACAAAAAAGCCAGCCTTCACTGGAGCTATGATTGGCCATATCAGTAACAAATTCACGATGCCAATAGGAATAGAGGCCGAAATTAATGCAGATTTGGGGACTATTCAGTTTTTGGAGAGTGGGGTGGAGTAGGAGAGTTAGTTTTTCTAATTTTTCGAAAAACATCAATTGAAAGGTAACAAATTATAAGAAAAAGCAGACCTTCAAACGCAATAAGTTTATCATCAATTTCAAAGTTTTCTTGAACATTATTTCTTCCAAGTGCACTCATAGGAGGAAAAGTATTCCACCCAGTTTTTAGCTGACTTAAACCTATAACTATTTGATTTAAAGGTTTTAGGTAGTAAATAACAGCCATAGCAAGTATTGAAAATATTAACAACAAAAGAATTTCTTTTTTAAGGTTTTTGCTCATTGTTCAGTCGTAGTTTTTTGAATTTATTATTTCAAAATTAGATATAAAGTTTCTTCTATACTACTACCTGAAGTTTAGATAGAAACGATAATTGAATATTACCTTTTAAATCAGGTCAATAAGTAAGCAAAACAAAAGATGGAATTTTGATTCAAATTTCAAATCAAAAGTAGCAATTGTAGGGATTCAAGAAAAACCCACAATGGCTGAAATAGCCTCTAATTATTAGGCTTTTCCTATTAAAGTAACAGAATGGAAGAAATAGTTTTTTACTGAAGCGAGCAGTGTTTTTGAAAATAAGAAGCAATTATAAAATAAAAAAGCTGGCGATTATGATGCTCTGTATTAACAATTAGGTCGGTTTCAGATAGATTAGGTTCAGATTAGTGAAAATTAGATCATTAGTGGTGTTTGCTATTCTCAATTTTTTTTTGCCACGAATACACGAATTAACACGAATGCTTTAGGTTCAGATTTGTAAAAATTAGAGCATTCGTGGTTTTTATTATTCTCACTATTTTATTGCCACAAATGCACGAATTAACACGAATGTTTTACGTTTAGATTAGTGAAAATTAGATCATTAGTGGTGTTTGCTATTCTTAATTTTTTTTGCCACGAATGCACGGATTATCACGAATGCTTTAGGTTTGGATTTATTAAAATTAGATCTTTTGTGGTTTTTTCTAATCTCGATTTTTTTTGCCACGAATACACGAATTACCACGAATGCTTTACGTTCAGAATTGTGAAAATTAGAGCACTTGTGGTTTTTATTATTCTCAATATTTTTTTTGCCACGAATACACGAATTAACACGAATGATTTACGTTCAGATTTGTGAAAATTAGAGCACTTGTGGTTTTTATTATTCTCAATATTTTTTTTGCCACGAATACACGAATGAACACGAATGATTTACGTTCAGATTTGTGAAAATTTGTGAATTTGTAGTGTTTATTATTCTCAATATTTTTTTGCCACGAATACACGAATGCACACGAATATTTTACGTTCAGATTTGTGAAAATTGGTGAATTCGTGGTATTAATTATTCAGGTGTTTTTGACACGTTACACGAACTATTACGAATTTTACATTTAATAAAAATATTGAATTTTGTATTAAGGCCTTTTTGGGAAATTAATAAACTATCCGTTTGTGCTTTAATTGCAGTTCGCCGAAATTAACTATTAAGGCTAACTTGTTATTGGACACTTTCAAATAATTAATTGCCTGAGCTATGTGTTCGGGAGAAATAGTTTTTACCGCTTTAACTTCTAATATTATACCTTCATAAATTACAAAATCAGCGTAGAATTTGTGTGGAAGAATAATATCTTTATATTGAACTTTAAACTCTTGCTCTCGTTTAAAATAAACTCCAGCTTTATTAAATTCATATTCAAGTGCATCTTTGTAAACAATTTTCGAAAATCCATGTCCTAAGTTGTTATGAACTTCCATGCAAATTCCTATTATTTCATAGCTCTCACCTTTGAAATATATTCCATCCATTTTTTTGTTTTTTTGGAGAAAAGATAAATATATAAAATCTAAAATCCAATTTGTTGAAATTTTCAAAAATGCCGATAAAGCGTATTTTGTGCTATATACCTATCAGATATCATATTAATTTTTAATTATTTACGTTAGTTTTATATACATTAATAATATAATTATGAAAAAGTACGCAACACAGTATTTGCTTATACTCCTGCTGATAGTCAGCAGTTGTGTGAGCCAAAACAGAACTAATATTCAGGCAACAAGCCCTGAGATTTCTGATAATTTAGACCTCGAAGCCGTGGCTTCCTTGTTTGGAGAAGTTAAGAATTTGGAAGAATTTGAGCGAATTCTAAACGACGAAAACGAACATTTATCTAATCTGGATTTAAACAACGACGGGTTTACAGACTATTTGAGAGTGGTGGAGACTGTAGAAGGAAATACACACGTTATCACTATTCAAGCAGCCTTAGGGAACAATATTTTTCAAGATGTGGCCACTATCGATGTTGATAGGAACAGCAATAATAATTCGTATGTACAAGTGATAGGTAATCCATATTTTTATGGAAATAACTATATAATAAATCCAATTTATTACGGCACTCCATTCTATGTTAATTCATTCTGGTCGCCGTATTACTCGCCTTGGAGGTCACCTTATTATTGGTCATATTATCCTACTTACTACCGTCCTTATAGACCTTGGCCAGTAAACAGATACGTCAATCACGTTTCTATAAAAAGGAATGTAAAAAATACGTATAATTACACCAATGAAAGACGAAGCATAATAGCTCCGAATATTCAAAAACAAATAAGAAGAGATGATTATTCGAGTAAACAACCTAATAGGTCATTTGATGCTAGAAACAGAAATCTGACCAATAGAGCAGATTTGGATAGGTCTAGGAATTCTAATAATTCGCCAACTCCAAACACCAGAAATAATACATACGATAGGAGAGGAGATACAAGGACCAATCAAAATAGGCCGAACTCTAATACGCAAAAGCCATCAACATCGAGAGAAAGTAGAAGAGCTAATCCTACGCCAAGCACTAAGCCTTCAGGTTCACGTAAGTCAGGTAACAGTTCGGGCTCAAGCTCTGGAACAAGAAAAAATACGAAAAGAGGAAATTGATAAGTGAATTTATCTGTGTAAAAGGCGAAAGAATCAATTGGTTTTTTCGCCTTTTTTTATTTATGTTTTTTTGATTTTTGTAATGTTTTTGTATTTTAATTTTCTCTTTGTATTTAATATTTTAGTTTTAAGTAGAAACTATAATTATGCATTTTATTATAAGGTGAAATTAAATATGATTTGGAATGTCTACTTCTTCATTTAATGAAAAATCACTAATATTGAATAAACTTAAAAATTCTATTATTAAATATCTAGTAGCATTTCTCTTTATTCTGCACGCCATCATTGGTTTTGCCCAATACGATGCGTTATTGGGACGGAGTATTAAGGAAATACAGAAGGGCGTAAACCCTATTTTTGATACCATGTCTCATGAGCAAAGGATTGCAAAAGCAAAAGAAATAAGAGACTTTGCCATACAACACAAAGATGACATGCTCGAAATGAACATGGAAATGGACTTATTTCAGATATTTCGAAAGACAAACCCTAATAAAGTTGAATTTGAAAAGGAAGTAAAAAGATTGACTGGATTTGCCCAAGCTAAAAAATTACCAGAAGCAGAAGCTACCATTATAAGGCATCATGCTTTCTATATAATGAATTCAGACCAGAATTACGAGTTAGCCTTTGATAAGTTCAAGGAGCATTTTGAATTCATTAAAAAAATTGATATTAGAGACTATCCTTACATTATTGATGAGATGGCCTCTTTGGTGTTTTTATATTATGATTTTGAGGATTATCAACAAACACTATATTATGCTGACGAAGCTATAAAAGTTGGTAAAGTTAGAAATGTCAAAAGCTTACAATTGACCATGAATTTGGTAAAAGGGTATGCTTTTCGGGGATTAAATTTATTAGATTCTTCGGATTATTATTTGAATAATGCCTATCAATTGGCTACAAAATGGAACGACATTAATGTTCAGGGTATCTCCAAATGTTACTTAGGGATAAATTCATACAAAAGAAATGAAATAGAAAATTCAACCAAATATTTTGAAGAAGGTTGTGAGATTTTGGAGCGGCAAAACGAATTTAAAGAAGTCTTTTTGCTTTGTAGGTCCTATTTGGCGGATATTTATGTTCATCAGAAAAATGAGTTGCTTGTTAAAAAGCAAGTTGATTTGATAGAAAAAAATAATAAAATTATTGTCTATGAAAAAGATGGGCCAAACTTCTATTCTTTTTTAGCAAATGCATATACTTTTTTAGGGCAGCGTGAAAAAGCCCTAACTGCTTATGGACAAGCTAAAAAAGCTCAAGAATTGGTTGCTCAAAAATATGATGCCAAGAAATTCCAACGAGAGAAGCAGCAAGTAGAAATATTAAAACTTAGAAAAGCCCAAGAGGTGAAGATTTTTCAAAGAAATAGTTTGATAGGTATTCTTTTATTATTGTTTATTACTTCTATTGCTATCTATTTTTTCAATTCAATAAGAAGCAAAAAACGTTTGAAAGAACTACAAAAAGAGATGCAAGAGGCACAGTTTTATTTTGATCGATTCAAAGAAGAAATTAAAGTAAAAGCAGAGATTTTTGAGAAGACTGAAATGCAGTCTGATGCCTTAAGCAAGTTAGAAGAATTAACCATTATTACAGATGAGCAATGGGAAATTTTTCGAAAACAATTTGATAAAATTCACCAAGGGTTTATAAGAAAAATAAAAATAGAAATCCCAGATTTAAGCCCTGCCGAACTCAGATATATGGTTTTATTAAAACTCGATTTTAGCAATAAAGAAATGGGCAGAATACTCGGTATTTCAGATTCAAGTGTACGTAGTATATCTTCACGTCTCCGCAAGAAAATCTCTCCTAATTCTGATGTAAATCTCTCAGAATTAATCAATAATGTTTGATATTTCGATTAGTTTTTTTTCTTAAAAATCAAATTGCAACGGTTTTGCAACGCTAAAAATTTGGATTCTCATCTACTAAGGAACTAAGTTTACCAAATGTCCTTACCCAATAAGATATCTAAAGAATTTTTAAAGCATATCGCCGTTGTTATCGGTTTGGTACTGCTTTTTGGTGGGCTTATATATTGTGTTTGGGAATTTTATGAGCAGGAACTAAACGGTATAAATTTCTAAAAGCTGTAATATTATTGATTGGAATAAAATTTAAGATGAATTTTTAAATGAAAGGAAGGGGAAAAACGGATGCTACAAAAATTATAATTACGGTATTGTTTCTGGCTTTTATTGTTGTCTTTAATGTAAATGGACAAGCAAATAAATACTCTAAACTCAAAGTGGAGCTAGACAAGCATGTGAAATTCATAAATTCTAACCCCGAAATTGCTAGAGACTACATAAAAAATCAAAAAGAAAACGCAAAATCCTCAGAAGATTTGGCCTTGATATTTTTAGCAGAGGCAGATTTAAACAGTAAAGAAGCCCATTACGAAGAAAGTGCTGATAATTGCCAAAAGGTTATAGAGATTGCAGACAAAACCCAGAATTATTATCTTTTAGGTGATGCATACAACAGATTAGCTGACGCTTATAAACGAATGGGCTCTGCTCATACCGTGAATGAGTTAAGAACCAAAGCTCTTGAATATGCACAAAAAGGTCTCATGTATAACAAAAAGGGAGATTTAATAGAAGGCCAAATTACATCGTATAATGCCTTAGGTATCATTTTGAGAGATTTGAAGCGGATGCCTGAAGCTCGTAAATCTTATGCAACTGGTATCCAACTAGCTAAGGAAAATAAATTTGAATCTGCGATTGTGGGGATTTTACATGCAAATACCGGTCAAGCGATTATGGAGATGGAAAAGGATTATGACTTGGCCATTGAAGAATTTGACAAAGCGTTTGAAATCTATGAGAAATTCAACAGAGAAAGCAGTAAAGAGCATGTATATCGCAACAAGGCTTTAGCTTATGCCGGTAAAGGCGACCAAACCAATGCTCTAAAGTTTGCAAGCATGGCTGTTCAAAAAGCCAAAGACTTAAACAGTAGTCATAGGTTAATGAATGCCTATAGAGTAAGTAAAGATGTACAAAAGCAATTCGGCCTTTACGAAATGGCTTTTCAGAGTTTAGAACAGCTAAAAGTATTGGAGGACTCTGTCAGTAAAGCGGATAAAATTAAGGCAATTGGTGAGATTACAACTAAATATGAAACTGTAAAAAAAGAAGAGCAAATAGACTTTTTGACCGCTGATAATTATTCGAAAAGCAATCAATTGCTAATAGCTTTATTTGGTATAATATTACTCGTTGCATTTTTAATTTTACTCAATAGCCAAAAACAAAAAATCGAAAAAAGCCAATTAAAAATCAAAGAACAGTCCGATGAGCTTAAACTTATGATGCGAGAGTTACATCATAGAGTTAAAAATAACCTGGCTATCGTGTCTAGTCTTTTAAATATCCAGTCTAGTAGATTGGACGATAAAGCAGCAAAAGATGCAATAAAACAAGGCCAGCAACGCGTAGAGGCTATGTCGCTTATACACCAAAGGCTGTATTCTTCGGATAAAGTCGCCAGCATAAACATCAAAGATTACATTCAAGATTTGGCTGAAAGTTTAATGATGGCTTATGGATATTCTCACGATAATTTTGATCTAAAAATACAAGTAGAAGAAAACGAATTAGATGTGGATTTGGCGATTCCGCTGGGTTTGATCATGAACGAGCTTTTAACAAATTCGTTCAAGTATGCTTATGAAGATATCGCTCGGCCGCTTCTTTTAATAAATCTGGCTGGTACTGACAATTTAGAGCTCATTATCAAAGACAATGGATTGGGTATAAAAGAAAATAGCTGGGGAAAATCCGCCAAAGGTTTTGGTCAAAAACTTATTTCGGGCTTGTGCAATCAATTGGGTGGGGAGTTTAGCATTCACAACAATGATGGCACAGAGTTTCTACTTAAGATTCCGATTAAAAAATTAAAAAAAGCAGCATGAAAATTTTAATAATCGAAGATGAATTTATTTTGTCTACCGACTTGTCTGCCATTTTGGAAGAAGAGGGCTACAGTATAGTTGGAGTATACGACAATGGCCAAGATGCCTACCGCTTTTTTCGGGAAAATGACGTCGACTTAATTCTTTGTGACATCAATATAAATGGAGACTGGGATGGTATAGAAACCATGCAAAAGTGTATTTCTGTCAAGCAAGTTCCAATTATTTATCTAACAGCACTTACAGATAAAGAAACTATAGGTAGAGCTAAAGAGACCATGCCAGCCGCCTATATTTCAAAGCCGTTTAATCGACAAAATTTAAGGATAGCTATTGAAATGGCCATTAATAATTTTGCCTATAAAGTAAAACTAGAAAAAGAAATACCCTTAAATTCTAAAAAGAGTTTTGAAGCATTTTTACAGGTTAATAATGATATATTTGTTAAGCAAAACTACCATTTTGTAAAATTCAAAATCGATGAAATTCTTTACCTAGAATCTGACAATATTCACACTAATATCTTTGCCAACAAGAAATACGCCATTAGGCAGTCACTAGGTAATACATTAGATAATCTGGGCCTAAAGTGTTTGGTTAGAGTGCATCGTTCTTTCGCCGTAAACATTGACAAAATAGATCGTTTCAATGAAAATGAGATTTTTATTCAAGAGCATATCATTCCGATTGGTAGAAGCTATAAGGAAGAATTTATGTCCATGTTTAATTTCAAATAGGGAATAAATATCATTTTTTAAGAAATCAAACTTTTACTGCTCTTTTGCCTACAATCAAGAATTTGTCATTCACATACACTTTTCGGTTGCTCACCTACAAACTGCAAAATCGCAAAACAAGTTAGACTATTTTTATAAATCGAGAAGTAGTGTTCTTCTTGAGAAATCAAATTGCAACGTTTTTGCAACGCCAATTATTTGTGTTCTAGGGCCAAATCGCTGTATTTGTCAGAATATACTTGCCTAAAAACTGATATTTAATCCCAAACATTCAAAATTGACGGTCTGGGTGGTTTTTTGACAGTTTAAAGGGTTGGAGTTGGAATATGCATGAAAACCAAATTTACAAAAAGATGAAAAAATTATGTCATGAAGAAGTAGTGTTGTTAGAAGCAGACGCTAATTATACCATCATCCATTTCACCGACGGGAAAACCCTTTTAGTGAGTTATAACCTCGGGTTAATGGAGCGTCAGTTTTCTGAAGAAATTCCAATGATACGTCTTAACCGAAAATTCAGTGCAAACCTCAAGTATCTGCGGGATTTTGATGTAGATACTGTTTTAATCAAAAACAAGAATATAAATATCAGCCGCCGCCGAAAGGAAAGCATTCATAGCCAAATCCAAAATTACTTAAATGCCTAAAGATTCAAATCTTATAAATATGAAAAACAGAAGTACAACAATTAGCCTTTTTCTACTTTGCCTATTGGTAAATGTGATGACAGCAAATGCACAAATAACCTACGTAAACCATGCTGCCAGCGGAGCTAATGATGGTAGCTCGTGGGCAAGTGCTTTTACCGACTTGCAAGATGCTTTGGACAGCACTATGAGTGGCACCGTAGACACCATCCTCATAGCCGAAGGTACGTACTACCCCACCCAAAGTCCCGATGGAAGCACAACTAATGCTAGAGACAGAGCATTCCATTTAGCCAATAACAATGTAGTAATACTGGGTGGATATGATGCGAGTACGGGTACACAAACAGGAGGTTCTACCATTTTAAGCGGCGATATTGGCACAGCAGGCAGCACTGCTGATAATTGTTACCACGTATTTATAACCACAGGCTTAAGCTCTGCTACGGCTATAAGTAAGCTTACCATAACCGCTGCAAAAGCCAATGGTGGTAGTAGTAGCTTTATTACTTATGCGTCTAATTCTATTTTTCGAAATTATGGCGGCGGTATGTATAATAGATCATCATCACCTACCCTAACCAACTGTTTGTTTACAGGTAATAGTGCTGACAATGGCGGCGGGATGTATAATAGATCATCATCACCTACTCTTATCAATTGTGCATTTGCAAGTAATAGTGCTGACTATGGCGGTGGGATGTATAATATTTCTTCATCATCACCCACGCTAACCAACTGTGTGTTTACAGGTACAAGTGCTTTCTATGGTGGCGGGATGTATAATTCTACTTCTACATCACCTACTCTTACCAACTGTGTGTTTACAAGTAATAGTGCTGACAATGGCGGCGGGATGTATAATTCTACTTCTTCACCCACGCTTACCAATACCCTTTTCTATAAAAATACGGCCATTTCTGGTAATTCTAATATCACTACTAGTTCATTAAACAGCAACAGCACACACAATGCGAGTGACGCAGATTTAAGCGTTTTCCCCAATACCAAAATAGATTTAAGTGGTAAGTATTACAAAGACCTATTCGCAGATAGTACAGACCTAGATGGCACTGATGATATATGGGGTACGGCCGATGATGGCTTATTCTTGCTACCCAATTCTATTTTAAGAGATGCAGGTACAGCCACTGGAGCACCAGTACTAGATATAGCAGGCAATACACGCCCTACTCCACCCAGCATAGGAGCTTATGAGTATGTTCAGTGTGCATTTGCAGCATCAGTAGTGTACGTAGATATAGCTGCTACTGGAAATGAAACTGGCACCAGCTGGGAAACGGCTCTAAAAGACCTTTCATCTGCATTACGATTTGCTAAAAGTTGTCCGGATGTACAAGAAATATGGGTGGCCGAAGGCACTTACCTTCCCACATTAGACTTAGACCAATCCATATCTTTTGACTTAAAAAGTGGTTTAGCCATTTATGGCGGTTTTGAGGGAGCAGAAACCAGTATTTCACAAAGGAATATTGCCAGCCATCCCACTATTTTAAGTGGCGACTTGGGTGTAGCCAATGATTTTGCCGACAATAGTTACCATGTGGTTATAAGCGAAAACACCCTCAATACGGCTATTTTGGATGGTTTTATTGTTAAAAAAGGAAGTGCTGCAGCTGCTGGTTCCAGCACTACAAATGGCGGTGGATTATTAGGGCTTAATTCAAAAGCTGTTTTCCAAAATTGTAGTTTTGAAAACAACAGTGCTGCTAGTGGTGGTGGTGTATATTTAGCCAATGCCAGTGCCTCAAAATTCTTCAATTGTACCATCCGCAATAATGTTGCTTCAGGTAATGGTGGCGGGGTAGCTGGCTCACAAAATACTTCTTCATTTACCAATTGCCTTTTTGTAAATAATTTAGCATTTACCAATGGAGGTGCTATTTATAATTCTAACAGCGGTATGGTTTTCCAGAGCTGTACTATTATCAAAAATATTGCGAGTGCCGGAAATGCACTTTTTGCTGTTGGGGCTTTTCCAACTGTTACGAACTCTATACTTTGGAACTTTGCCAGTAACTCATCCACGCTTATATCACCCACAACAGGCATTAATATCACTTATTCTATCGTAGAAAATGGATATGCCGGGGTGGGTAACTTAGACCAAAATCCATTATTTATTAATGCCAATACGGACTTTGGTCTGCAAAGTGCCTCCCCCGCCAGAGATGCAACGCTCACCAATACATTTCCTGCCGGAATACTTACAGACTTAGCGGGAAACCCAAGAATTAGCAATTGCACATTAGATATGGGTGCCAATGAATTTCAGGACTTGAAAGGCCCACTTTTGGTACGTAATACCGAAGACGACGGCTGTGGCTCACTGCGATATGCAGTTACAATTGCAAGTCCTGGAGATACGATCCGCTTTGATAATGTCATAAACGGCGATACCATCAAACTAAGCACGGGTGAAATATTTTTAGACAAAAATCTGGTCATTATTGGCAATGACACCAGCAATACGATTATTGATGCACAAGACCTCAGTAGAATATTTCATATACCTTCAACTGACACGCTGGTATTAGAAAGTATAAATTTAATAAATGGAAATGGAGCAGGTTTGCAACCTGTAGCGGGCTTAGTGGGCACTTCCGTTACTTACGGAGGCTCAATTTTAAATCAAGGTGTACTAACCTTAAAGAATAGTAAAATATCAAAAAATTACGCAACCTATGGGAGCGGTTTATATACAAATTCCGCTACAACTACTATTCTAAATTGTAAGTTCTCCGAAAATAAAACAGGTTTGAATGGTGGCGGAATTTTTGGCAAAAATCAATCAGAAATCACTATAGAAAATTCAATCTTTGAGAATAATAATGGAGGATATCACGGAGCCATTTCTATTGAAGAGTCAAATGCAACTATTACTAATTCAATTATAAAAAATAATATAGCCATTAATTATGGTGGCGGTATTTCTGTTATCAAAGGAATGCTTAATGTAAGCAATTCTTCCATAACTGGCAATGGGAAAATAACAGTAAGCGGTGGTGGGATTTCTATTAGAGAAAGTTATGCAAAATTGGCTGGGAATACCATTTCAGGCAATATTTCTGCTGAAGGAGGCGGTATTTTTATCTTAGATGCTACAGTCGATATAGATGCATGTACTATAGTTCAAAACGATTCACGGTTTCCGGCAGGAGGAATACTTTTAACAAGAATAAATAGTGGCGATTCTCTTATAACTATCACCAATTCTATTATTGCAAATAATACAAGTGGAACATCTAATGAAGACATTGTCAAGAATACGAGCACCATTATCAATGGCGGTAATAACCTGATAGGTAATAATATAAGCGTAGAAACCGAGTTTCCTGCCAGTGCATTGGTAGGTACTTCTGCAGCACCCTTAGACCCACTTTTAGGCCCATTGGCTTTCAATGACGGTACTACACAAACCCATGCTTTATTGTGTGGAAGCCCGGCTTATGACGCAGGCACAGGCACCGAAGCAGACCAACGAGGCAAGCCAGTTTTTGGAGCAGCCCGGGACATTGGAGCCTACGAGTCACAATATGCCCTTGATGGGAATCACCTGGTGCTAAATACCAATAACGATGGCCAGGGAAGTTTAAGAGATATCATATCCCTTGCTTGCTCAGGCGACACCATCCGTTTCTCTCCAAGCATAAATGGCGATACTATCAAACTCGTGACTCAGATAGTTCTCAACAAAGACTTGGTTATTTTGGGGAATGATACCACAAACACCATCTTCGATGGAATGGCTAACTCACGCATTTTTCAGGTTAACACAGGTAAAACTGTTACTTTAAGTGACATTAAGATGCAAAATGGAAATAAAAGTGGGTCAAATCGACAAGATGCTGGTGGTGCCATTTACAATGAAGGCAGGCTGTTTGTAAATAATAGTATCCTTTCTGGGAATTCATCTTATGCAAATGGTGGAGCGATATTCAATAGTGGCTATTTAACAATAGCGAGCTTCACTAATTGCATCCTTTCTGGAAATTCTACTTCTTTTTGGGGCGGTGGAGTTTTCAATGATGGACTTGCGACCCTAAATTTCACCAATTGCACCATCTCAGGGAATTCTGCAGATATTTACGGGGGTGGGGTTTACGATACAGACGGTAAAATAACCTTCACCAATAGCATCATCTCGGGGAATTATTCTGGAAGTTATGGTGGGGCTATTCGTGCTTTAAGCAGCACAGTGAGGTTAATCAATTGCACCATCTCTGGGAATTCTGCTGTTAATTCTGGGGGAGCTATTTGGAAAACCGGCGGCTCAATGACATTAAGGAATAGCATAGTAGCCAAGAATTCGGCTGCTACTAATGCTGATATTTATGGTACTTATAGCGGAAATAATAACATTATTGGCGGTGAGCCACTTTTTGTAATGAATGTACCTACAGCCCCCTCTACAGGTGGAGATTTACGTCTCGCATGCGATTCTCAAGCTATAGATGCAGGGGATACCACAGGTATCAGCCATCTCATTCCGCTTACAGACCTTGCGGGCCAGCCAAGATATGTAGGAACGATAGACATAGGTGCGTATGAGCGGTGGGCTAATTTTGGAGCTATTATTGTTACTTCCACAGAAGATAGTGGTATAGGTTCCCTACGAAATGCCGTATTAGCAGCTTGCTCAGGCGACACCATCCGTTTTGACAATACCATTGATGGCGATACCATAAAGCTCCTTTCTCAGATAGAGCTAGACAAAAATCTTGTTATTTTAGGAAATGACACCACTAAAACCATCGTAGATGGCATGGCAGTAACACGTATTTTTCAGGTAAACACCGGTGTAAATGCAACAATTAAAGGTATAAAGATGCAAAATGGTAAAGCATCGGGCACAAGTTTGGATAATAGAGGAGGAGCCATCTATAACTTAGAAACCCTACAGGTAATTAATTGTGCATTCTCTGGCAATACTGCTTTTGCTGGTGGGGCAGTGTATAACTTAGGTGCGGCGAGTTTCATAAATAGCTCGTTAACAGGAAATTCTGCACCAGATTTTCTAGGAGCTGGAGGAGGGGTATTCAATGATAATGCTGCCACTATTAGTTTTGCCAATGGCACCCTAAGTGGAAACTTTGCCTTCACTGGAGGAGCAGTAGTAAACTCTGGCGGTAATGCAATATTTACCAATTCTGCAATATCTGGTAATTCGGCCTTTTCAAATGGGGGCGGTGTATTCAATAGTACCACCAATGCCACGATAAGTTTAGCAAATTGCACTCTTTCTGGAAATACCGCCGTAACCAAGGGTGGAGGTGTGTACAATGGAGGTACTGCTGGGGCTGCGAGCTTTTTTAATTGTATATTGGCCAAGAACTTGGCTCCCAATGATAATGATATTTTCGGCCTTTACAATGGTAGTAATAACCAAATAACTATAGACCCGGTCTTTGTTTTAGATGTACCAGCAGCACCTTCTTCAGCTGGAGATTTAAGGCTACAAGCTTGCTCTCCAGCTATTAACGCAGGAACAATAGACACCACAGGTCTAAATCTTGGCTTATTAGATTTGGAAGGAAACCCAAGAATTTTTGAAGACAGAATAGACATTGGGGCCTATGAAAGACAAATAGCACCATTTATAGTCACTACCAGTGCAGTTTCTGCTGTGATTTGTCCAGGTAGTACACTCAACTTAAGTGCTCTTGCCGAAAATGGAGATGAAGCAGCCACTTACACTTGGACAGGTCCAAATGGCTTTACTGACAATATTCAAAATCCTGTGGTAAGCAATGCAGATTCTGGCATGTATGTGGTTACCGCCACCTCTGGACTTAGTACCGCCAAAGATTCCATTAAAATCACTTACCCAGCGGAGACATCTATCACCACAAGCCCCTCAGAGTTCAATAACATCTACAGCTGCGAAAATGCCTTAACCGTAATCGGCCTTGATATTGAAAATGCAGCTGAATATACTTTCCAATGGCAGCAAAGCATAGGAGGAGCATTCACAGACTTAGCGGAATCTTCACCTTATAGTCAGGTTACTAATGATACTTTGGAAATCGACCCGACAAGTTTGTCCATGGATGGCTATCAATTCAGAACTTTAATCTCCAATGGCTGTGAAACCGTAATTTCAGATACTTTTAACCTTAAAGTTGGAGCTACGCCAATGATTACTTTACAGCCAGTAAGTCAAATCGTTTGCCCAACTAATGAGGCGATTTTGGAAGTGGATGTAAACGGAGCAGGCGTTTCTTTCCAATGGCAAATAGACAATGGCAGCGGTTTTGTGAATGTCAGTGGTTCGGAATATTATGGCAAAAACAGCAAAAAACTCATCATCAGTAATTTTGATTATGCCATAAGTGGCAAAGCTTTCAGGTGTTTGGTTTTCACATCTTGTTTCCAAGTCCCATCAGACCCCGCCACCATCACCATCAACACCGATGTCACGATATTGGCCCAGCCTATAAGTCAAACCGTTTGTGAATTTAGTACAGCCATTTTCACCGCACAAGCTGTAAAATTGACGCCAGGCATTTTGACTTATCAGTGGCAACGAAAAAGTGGAACGGGCGTTTGGACGAATATAAACTCTGACGGTAGATACACCGTAAATGGAAATCAACTAAGCATTGCGAATGCCCCTGCCTCTTGGAACGGAGCAGAATTCCGCTGCCTGATGAATGATTATTGCCAAACTATTCCTAAAACGCTCAATGTCATCCCAGTAGCCCATATCACCCAAAATCCTGTAAATCAGGAAATATGCGTGGGAAATAATGCAGGTTTCTCGGTTATTGCCTCAGGCGAAGGCTTGACTTACAGATGGCAGGTAAATAGCGGTTCAGGTTTTGTGAATCTAATAGATGGCGGTATTTACCAAGGAGCGACCTCAGCTAATTTGATTTTGAGTTTTCCATCAGCAACTGTCAATAATTACCAATACCGCTGTGTGGTTTCTGGTACCTCTACTTGTGATTTGATGGCGGATACTTCTTCTGTAGCAAGTATAAGCTTCGGCATTGCAGCGGAGGCTCAAACGGTTTTTTACAATTCACCTATCAGCACCGATGACGGTGTCACCCAAGCCGTGGGTTACATTTTAGGAGTTAATGACATCTTAGCACCTAATGGTAAAGCAGAGTTTAGAGCTGGAAATGCCATTATGCTAAATCCGGGTTTTGAGGTAGAAGCAGGTGCGGTTTTCACGGCCAAGATTATGAATCCTTGTCAGACGGTGAGTACGAGTTCAATGCCTTCCTCGCCTTTGCCTAAGGAGAAGGTGAAGTAGAATAGGTCGAAAATGGGAAGATTTGGCGAAAAATTCAATTATGGTCTTACCGTAATTTGAATTTGACTCCATCAAGATGCTTCACATTTTTTAAATGTGTATTTTTTAAAAATTTCGGAACTTGTGGCGATTTAGATATTAATTATTCTGTCAAAAAAAAGTATTTTTGGTCAAGAAATACAATATCAATTTTATTGAAACAAATTATACTTTATTTTTTTACTCTAATTTCTTTTCCCCTTTTGTCGCAAACAAAAGAGCAGGAGAGACTATTGAGCGAAATGCTCTTTGTGAAAACCAGCGAGAGACAAGAAAAAATCTACGAATTCTTTACTCTTTTCCCCACCGATTCAGTTGGTGTGATGCAAGCCCTCAAGATCGTTGGAGCCTATGGTAAAAAACATGGCGATTTACACCTAGAGATGTGCGAGCCTTCAGGTTACCTTGTATTACTTTCCAAATCAAAAACCATCTCCAACGAAACCTACAAAAAAGCCATAGACAGTGTATATACCATTTATAAAAACCGCAAAATGGGGGAGGTTTTTTTGGCAAGTTTTGAGCGTAAACTAGCTGAATATTACATGTACAGAGAGAAAAATTACGCTTTGGGTTTTAAACATTTTCAGCAAGGTTTTGATTTATTAAAAAAGGTTGACATCGAAGAATATCCTTACAAGGTTCAAGAAACTTTAGGCTTGTTGTATAATCATTATGATTTCGAAGATTACGAAAAGTGCATCTATTTTGCCAAAGAGACGCTTAAAGAGGACAAAAAAATAAAAAACCGAAACTTAGCTGGAGCATTAAAAATGCACATGGCTTATGCTTTCAGAGATTTGGGGCAATTAGACTCGGCGGATGTTTACTTTAATCAGGTCATTGACGAAGCTAAAGACCGCGGTGATTGGGTACAGTATGGTACCGCTTTATGTTATTTAGGGTATAATTGTTATTTGAAAAATGATTTTGCAAAAGCCGAAAGTCTGTTTAAAAAAGGAATTGCAGAAATAGGCAACGATGCGGGTATGAAGCCTGTAAAAGTGCTTTTTTTTAGTTATTTAGCTGAAATAAAAAGCCGTGATAGCGAATTGGAGTCATCAAAGGCTTATCTCAAAGAGTTGAATATTTTAAAAGCTCAAACCGCCTATAAAGGGAATCAGGTTCAGGTATATAAAAACTTATCGAATGTATATAAAAGGATGGGAGACAGTGAGCTGGCTTTGGCTTATCTCGATTCTATGGAAATAGCTGAAGAATACATGAGAGTTAATTACGACTCAAAGCGTTTTATTAGAGAGCAGCAACAGGAAGAAATTGATAAAGTACGGCGAGAAAAGGAAACCTTAGTATTTTGGCGTAACATCACCTTGTATTTTTTGAGCTTAGTTTTTATTCTTAGTTTGATCATTTATTGGCTTAGTTTAAGTAAAAAAAAGGCGGAAATGTTGCAAATTCAACTAGAATTGGAACATTCAAAAAAAGAATTGCTCCTTATTACTGAACATTTCAAAAAAAAGAGGCCTATTAGACCGGGTTCTGTAGAAGGACCCGAATATAATTCGATTCTTCAAATTCTGGAAGAATCTACTATTTTGACCAAAGAAGATTGGGAAACATTCAAAAACCATTTTGAAAAAGTTTACCCTGGCTTTTTAAGAAATCTGGTCAAAACATACCCTGATCTTACTCAAGGAGAAATTAGATTTATAAGTTTGAAAAAATTAGGACTTAGCAATAAAGAAATGGCTGAAACTTTGGGCGTTTCTGACCAGAGCATCCGCACCACGCTACACCGTCTACGTAAAAAAGTAAATCTTTCATCGGATGATGATATCGAGCTTTTGATTCAAAAGATATGATCTTGTTTTTACCACGAAAGCACGAATGGGATCCAAATCAAATACAGCATGTTTGACGCTTTTAATACATGGCAAACTAGCTTTACTTTAGTTAAAAAGCTTCCTACCTTAGACTAATTGCTGCAAAATAGCAATTCAAATACCTCTCAAAAATAGCTTATTATAAGCTACTTACAAATTGTAACGCATTTTGTGACGCTACTTTTTCGACTTTCTCGAGACAATTTAATGAACTTGAGCCTATGATCAGGCCCAACAAGAAACCGAATCACTGGCTAATACCAATACTCATTACTTTGGTATTCATTCTCATTTTTCTGGTGCTCTGGCAATGGTTTGAACTGAAACTAAAAATACTATGAAAACTCGAAACTATGGCCAAGGCATTGTGCTGCTGGAGGCCGACTCCAACTACACCATCCTTCACAAAACTGACGGAGCTCGCGAAATATCTTCCTATACCATGAAATGGCATATAGAGCGGCTCGGTACTGAAATAATTCTGATTAGACCTATTAGGAAGTTTTGTGTAAACCTGCAATTCTTAAAGGCCTTCAATGGTAATTTTTTTTTGATGAACCACTTCAAACGGCCAATTCCTGTTAGCCGAAGAAGAAAAGAACAGGTGGAAAGTCAACTCCATAAATATATGAATCAATCAAACAGCAATTAATCAATCATTTAAATAACAAAATCATGGAAACTTTTTTAGGAGAAATAAGAATATTCGCTTTTGACTACGTACCAAAGAACTTTACACTTTGTGATGGCTCCAGATTAGAAAAGAGTTCGAATTTTCCATTGTATCAGGTTATTGGTGACTCTTTTACTTATGATACCTCAGACCCTTCCACTTTTGCTTTGCCAGATCTCAGAGATCGGTTTGTTATTCAGGCAGAAGCTCAATCAAAATTGGGAAGGCAATCCGGGATTAATGAAATAATGCTGACAATGAACCAGATGCCCGAACATAATCACCAGACTAAGTTAAAAGTGGATCACTCGGATGGTGGTGATGACAAACGCGTACGACCAGATAATGTATACTTGAATAACAACTTTCATAATTTCAGCCCGGCAGCAAATGTTAATGCCCATTTAGGTACTCCTTCTCAGGAAAACGTAGGCAAGTCCAAACCTTTGGATATTAGAAATAAGCAGATTAAAATGGTTTATGCCATCTGCACAAAGGGCGTCTATCCTTCAGAATCCGATCAACTTAGAGGTTTTATTGGGGAGATTAGGGTTTGGCCTTCAAAGAGAATTATTCCGAGAGGATGGAGAGTTTGTGATGGTGCTACTTTAAGAGAATCTGATAATCAGGCACTTTATAGTCTAATTGGTACCTTTTATGGCGGCAGTATTGCCAGGCATGAGTTCAAACTGCCTGACTTTACAAACAGAATGGCTAAAGGTGCCGAAGCTTCAGACAAAGTGGGAAAGACTGGAGGTAAAACCAAACTAAGATTGGAAAAAAATCACCTTCCCCCTCACACCCATCATGTTAAAGTGAGGGTAAATAATAATGAAAGCAGTGGACCACTTTCCCAAGAACCCGATGGTGCCTATTTGAATGGAACTACCGGAAAAAAATACAGCGGAGAGTTGTCAAATGAGAATAACAGTTTAGGCGGAATTTCAGAGCAAGACAGAGGTGGTTTAGAAGATATAGAAATTCTTAATCCGTGCATTGGGCTTGTTTACATTATATGCACAGAAGGGATATATAATAATATAGACAACGATCTATGCTACACTGGTGAAGTAAAGATGACTTCAGCATATAAATCTTTGGATGTACAAAATTTTATCGGATGCTATGGTCAGATATTACCGATCAATCAAAATCAGCCACTCTACAGTTTATTAGGTTTTAAATATGGTAGAGTTACCAATAGCAGTTTTGGAATTCCTGACTTACGAGGCAGAACTCCTGCATGCTCTTCGCAGTTAAGCGAAGTAGGGGCATACCTTGGAGCTGATTCTATAAAACTTGAACCAGATCACCTTCCTGCACATAATCATGAAGTAACTCTTGGAGCTGATAATACAGGGTCGGGAACCGTAGTACAAATTCCGGGTGCTTTATTGACCAAAGATGCGGGACCTTTTAGTGTACGGGCAACACCGAGTGCCTTTTTAGCGGGTATGCAAGAAAACCATTTTGCTGGTGAAGCAATAGACATACGCAACCCCTATCTCACTATCAATTTTTTGATATGTACGAATGGCGTTTTTCCTGACAGAATTAGATAAATATTTCACACTCAAAGAAGCCGCATGAAAAGTAAAGCAATCCTTTCTCTATTTCTAACTATTTTGTTCTCTTCAACTATTGCCCAAAAAGTAGCCATCATCGGAGCCAGACACCTCAATTCTACCGAAGATGGAGTTTCTATTTTGGCTTTAGATGATCTCAGTGCCGGTGAAATTTACTATTTCACTGATAACAACTACGACCACCCAAGCAATGCTTTTATCTATGCTTTGGATGGAAGCAATGCACCTATCAAAGAAGGCGTAGTCAAAATAACCATACAAAGTACCATTGGCAAAGGGAATGTGATCTACTTTAAAGAGATAGCCCCCAGCAGCTCAAATACCTATACGTTTTCGGTAACACCCGGTACTGGTACAGTGAGTGTGCAGCATGTGAGCAGTAGCGGGTCATTTTCTATTGGTGACTTTGGAGAGTCACTTTACATTTATACCGATAATGACGAAGACCCCGCCAATGGAGTGACTGAGATTCACGGAGCTTTTTTTCCGGGAACACTAGCGGGCAGTTCTACATCCAGTGGTGGCCCCATGCCTGCTACTGAAAATCCAATATCAGATTATCCGAATGCGGTAATTGTTCATAATTTTCCTCAGTATGATTATAACCTTCCAGCTTATAGCAGTGGGGTGAATCGGGTGGAGTTCAACACTTCAGCTCTTGATAGAACGGATATTACCAGAATCGAACTTGAAAACCCGGCTAATTATGTCTATTTCGGCAATGATCAGGACCTCTCCACTACAAAATTTACCAATTTTAACCTTTCTAATTCAAACCCGATAGTTACCCTTACCCGGGATTTTAGTCAACTGGCAGAGAACAGCAGCAGTAATTTTAGCTACACCTTTACTGTTGATTCAGCACCTGCAACAGATTTGGTCATCAATTTTAGCCTGAATGGAGGCAGTACTTATGGAATTGCCAATTTCGGAAGTGATTTTAGCCAAACCGGTGCCACTACAATGAATACAACTGGCGGAACGGTTACGATTACCGGCGGAACTACTTCCAAAACGGTCATTATCAATCCTACCGGTGATACAGATTTGGAGCCGGATGAATCTTTTCTAATCTCAATTACTCCCGGCACAGGCTATACTGCCGGAAGCCCGAGTGTGGCCGGTTCAATTATTTTGAATGATGACGTGCTTGCAGTTGTGCCAGAAGTAGCTATTCTGGGAGCCCGCCATTATACTGATAATCAGGATGGTGTGAGTGAGTTTTCTTTTGTGGCATTGAAAGATTTAGTTCAGGGAGAGGCTTATTTCTTTTCAAGTAATCCATTCAATAAAAGCACTTTACTGTTTGAAGATTATTCAACATTCCCATCAGCCATGAAATGGGTGGTGCCTACGGGAGGAGTTAATCGGGGTGATGTGATGGTGGTCAAAAAAACGGCACCGAATACATTTTTATTGACAAGAAATGGCTCATCAAGTTCAGCCGGAAACGTAAGTAAGGTAAGCCCGGCCAAAAAATTCTTTATTTCCTCTTTTGATGGCTATTTCAGAGCTCATACTGATACAGACGATGATCCATTTAACGGTATTGAAGCCATTCATAGTCAATTATTTACCTATGAGGTCAATCAAGGCTTTGGAGGTACTATGCCTGCATCGCTTGATTTGTCAACGCTTTACCCCGGCTCTGTTTTGGTTGATGGATTTTCTAATACCTCACCCGGCCGATTAGAATACAACCCCTCATTAAGACCAGGCACCTCAGTGGACCAATCTAACTTTGAAAACCCTTCAAACTGGCTTTACGGGCAGGCCATGCAAGATTTGTCTCCTGTTCCATTTAATAATATTATTATCTCCGAAGGTGCAGTAAACCCTATTGCTACCATCGACGTCAACACAAGTCAAATTTTGGAAAATTCCGAAACTGCTGTGTACACTTTTACACTGGGTGAGGTAGCTACCGCAGATGTGATCATCAATTTTTCTGTGGCTGGTACGGCGACCTATACATCCGATTACACTGTTATTGGGTCCACTTCTTTTACAGCCTCAGCAGGAAGCATTACAATCACCAACGGTACGTCTTCTGCCCAATTGACCATTACCCCAGTGGGCGATTCAGAATTAGAGAAAACAGAAAACATTCTTTTAACCATAATAAGCGGTACAGGCTATGATGGCGGATCACCAGGATCGGCAGAAATAGACATTCTTAATGATGATGCTGACAATGCGACGCCCCAATTGGCCATCATTGGTATCAATCATGAATCACCTGAAAGCATGTCACTTGTGGCAGTAAATACCATAAGCCCTAACTCTACGTTTTACCTGACTCCGGGTGATTTAGACAAAGGGAATTTGAGCCTTTCCGGCAATGCCAAGTTTATGTTCATTAGTGGAGATGACTGCATACCCGCAGGCACTGTGTTTACAATTACAGGTGGAGTAAGCGGCCCCTTGACGGTGAGTTGTAACGGAACATCTGGTTCTTCTGCCTGTGGATCGGCTACTATTCTTAACCATAGTTTTAGCTTTTTGGATCTAGGTACCCGTTACTATATTTTTCAGGATGATGACGAAGACCAAACTAATGGTTTTACCCAGATTCACTCTGTTTTTCATACTGGTGGAGCTTATCCAACGAACCACACTGGAGGATCATTACAGCCAGAAGAAAATCCACAAAGCATTTATAGCAATGCCATTATCATTGATGGCTTCCCAAATTCGCTTCCAAACAAAACCGAATTTGATCCTACAAAGAGAGGCGTGGAGGTGTCAAAAGCTGTACTGGAGAACATCTCTAATTATGTTCATGGACAGGCGAATTCCCATTTAAATGGACTTAATTTCAATATTTTGCCACCCCTTGTAAATACAGTGTCAAACATACTAGATGATGGTTGTGGTTCTTTACGCTTTGTTATTGTGAATGCCCAATCAGGTGACACCATTCGCTTTGACCCTGAAATTAACGGAAACAGCATCAAACTTACCACTGGTCAAATATTGATAGATAAAAACCTGACCGTCATTGGCAATGGCAAAGACAGCACTATTATTGATGCTCAAGCATTTAGCCGCATTTTCGAAGTAGCTGCAAATGTAAGCCTAAACCTGGACAGCCTTCGATTGCAAAACGGAGACATTAGAAGTAAGGTTGGCGTGGCAGGTCAAGGAGGGGCCATATATGTAAAAGGAAGGTTAACTATCAGTAACTCCGCATTTGTAGACAATAAAGCTGTGGTAGGTGGGGCATTGATGAGTCCCTTGAACGGAACAGCTGATATATTCATTGACAAAAGCACTTTCACTTCTAATTCTTCCAATACCCAAGGTGCTGTATTAGGCTTCGGTTCCGATACACTTTTGATCAAGAATTCCACTTTTTCAGGAAATACTTCAAATGATGACGCAGGAGTAATTCGCAGCATTAATGCAGGAAAGATCTTGCTGGTCAGTTCTACTTTTTCCGGTAATTCTGCCAACTCTTTAGGTGGCTTAGGTGGGCTTATGCGAGACAATGGCTCCTCAATTGAAGTGAACGGATGCACCATTTTTAACAATTCAGCACAGCTTGGTGGAGCCTTTTATCTGGAAACCAACAACTTGTCAATCACTAATTCCATTCTGAAAAATTCAGCAAGTGGTCTTGGGCAAGACATCAACATTCCAGGAGGCTTTGTCTTAAGTGATTTGGGCCATAATCTGGTCTATTCAACTGATGGCAACCATGGCATCATCGATGGCAATGGCATTGATCCTCGGCTGGACGTGCTTGCTGACAATGGAGGACCTACTCAAACACATGCCTTGCTTTGCGGAAGCCCCGCTCAAAATACCGGAACTGGTACCCTACCTGACCAACGTGGTATCGCAGTTTTTGATGGAATCAAAGACATCGGGGCTTTTGAGCGGGCGGTCAATGTAAATCAAATTGAAAATAACAACATCACTAGCGGCCCTCAGCAATTTAGTGCTGAGGGAGTGCTGCAAAGCAGTTCAAAAATCACCTCTCCTCAGCTTATCGAATTTGAGGCAGGTAGAGCCGTGATTTTAGAACAGGGTTTTGAGGCTTCTACGGGATCTGTCTTTTCAGCTAAAATTAACGCTGGATGTTTGTAGATTAAAAGCAGAATGGAGAATCGAAAAGCAGAATTAAAAGCTGGAAATTCCATTCAACTAATGCCCGGTTTTGAAGTGCAGGCTGGGGCAGTTTTCACGGCCAAGATCATGAATCCTTGCCAGACGGTGAGTACGAGTTCAATGCCTTCCTCCCCTTTGCCTAAGGAGAAAGTGAAGTAGGATTATTTTTTTGTGGAGTAATTTAAAATTGATTCAAAGGGCATACGTATTTGTTTTTTCTGATTCGAAAAAGGTGGCCCTTGAATCTTTTTAATCATGTTTTATAACTTCAAATAAAGCCAAAGGCTCTTTGAATCAAATAGTTGTCTGATTTACATTCAAACAATTCTCCAATCACCCAACCCTACTCGGGGCATATCCATAATGATCTGAAAAACATTTTGAGAAATAAGCGGGGCTGCTGAAACCAAGCTGATAGCTGGCCTCGGTTGGGCTTAAGGCTTTTTGACTGAGCAATTGGTGGGCTTTTTCAAGGCGATAGATACGAACCATTTCATTGGCACTTTGATTGAAAATGGCTTTTAACTTTCGGTTTAATTGTGAGCGGCTCATTCCAATTTCTTCAGCGAAGGTTTCTACTCCAAACTGCTCGTCTGAAACATGCGTTTCAATAATGTTTTTGACCTTTTCTATGAACTGCTGGTCAATAGAGCTTACCTGCATTTCCTCGGGTTTCAGGCTGATGGCCGTACTGAAGTTTTGACGGAGTTTTTGCCGTAACTCAATCAACTTTTGAAGCCTTAGCTTCAGTTCACCGGCGTCAAAGGGTTTTGGCAAGTAGGCGTCTGCCCCGGTTTCTAGGCCACGCATTTTATCGGTTTGATCTGCCCTGGCTGTAAGCATTACCACCGGAATGTGCGAAGTGCGGGTATCGGACTTGATTTTTTCACAAAAGGTAAAACCGTCCATTTCAGGCATCATCACGTCTGATACAATGGCATCCGGTACTTTTTCGAGGGCTTCTTCCAATGCTTCCTTACCGTTGGGTTTCATAATGACCTCGTAAGTTTCCTGTAAAACATCTTTGATGAGCAGCTGTACATCGTGATGATCCTCTGCCACCAAAATCACGGGTTTTCCGGTTTTGCCTGAAACTCTTCCCACCTCATTATCAAGCGGAGCAGCGTAGCTGTATTCTGTGACGATGGTCTCAGATTGAATATCGGGCAAGTCTGTGGACAACAAGGGCAAGCGAAAAGAGAAAAGTGTCCCCTCATTTTCTCTGCTGCGTACCTCTATGGTGCCTCCATGAAGCTCTACGAGTTCTTTTACCAAGGCCAGCCCTATTCCTGAGCCACTTTGCTCGATGTTGTTGAGGTCTTTCACCTGATAAAAACGGTCAAAAATATGGGGCAAATCCTTCTGGGGAATACCTATGCCTGAGTCTGAGACGTCGATTTGAAGTTTATCCTTTTTTTGACTGATTTCTAGTCTCACTTCACCATTTTCAGGTGTAAATTTGAACGCGTTAGAGAGAAGGTTGGTAATAATTTTCTGAATTTTATCCTTGTCGAAATCAAGCATTATTCCACCTACTGGTACGGTAAGAAAGAACCGAATTCCTCTAATCTCAGCCAGGGATTCGAAAGAAGATGCGATGCTTTTGATAAAACCATTGATATCCGCCCGTTCTTTGTGGAGCTCCAGGGAGCCTACTTCCAGTTTGGCCAAATCTAATAGCTGATTGACAAGCTCTAACAGCCTTTGTCCGTTTCGAAGCATCATCTTAAAGTAAGACTGTGGGTTGCCGCTGAAAGTACCCTTGATCATCTCTTGCAAAGGCGAAATAATGAGGGTCAAGGGTGTACGGAATTCATGCGAAATATTGGTAAAAAATGCCGACTTGATACGTTCGTTTTCTTTGAGGTTCCTGGCTTCCAAATCTTTGATTTTTAGGGCATTTTCTGCTTCAATGCGTTTCTGCTGCTGTCTGAAGTAATAATAACCCAGCACACCTCCTACTGCCAAAATACCCAAGACTGCCCACCAGAGAATCTGGTTTCTGAGGCTTTTCTGTCGGCTGAGCTCCAGCTCCTGCTCTGCCAGTCTGAGTTCCTTTTTTTCAGACTGATAGCGGGCTTCATTTTCCTCTATGATTTTGGTTTTGGAGGCATTAAAATTTTGTTCTTTGATCTGAGAAAAGAGTTTGTAGTACCGTAAAGCATCGCTGCTGCGGCCTTGTTTTTCGTAAAAAGTAGCCAGACTTTCATAGCCAGTCATGAGGTGCTCATTAAGGTCCTTGTTTTTACCAATTTCCGCAGCTTGCAAAAGGTGTTTTTCTGCTTCGCCGTATTGGCCAATGCCCATTTCTGCTTCTGAAAGTAAAATGAGTGTACCTGCCTTTCCGTTATCAAACTCTACCTCCTCAAAGGCTTCAATGGCCTGTTTGAAGTAATTTATGGCTTCAGCAAAGCGTTTTTGTTCAGCAAAATCTTTACCCATTCCGGCAAGTACTTGTGCTTTCCCCTCCGTCATACCGGCTTTTTCAAAACCAAGGCGAGCTTTCTCGTAATAGTTGAGTTTTTGCTCCCGATCATCAGTAACCGAGGCCAGATTGATATAGACTTCAGAGAAAGCTTCGGGTTCTTTAGAATTTTCAAGTATAGCCTCTGCTTTTTTGTAATAAGAGCGTGCGAGTTTTTTGTTGCCTTGTCGCAGATAGATGTTGCCGATATTAGAGTTGGAGCTAATTTGAGCAAAATCATCGCCCAATTCTTCCGCAATTTTGAGCACCTCCCGCAGGTAATTGATGGCTTTCTCGTCATTGACTAAATCAGTATGAATAACTCCCAATAATTCGTAAGCCGCCGAGAGCCGAATTTTATCGGCTATCTCCTTGAAAACTTCCGCAGATTTTTCGCCATAGTCGAGACCTAGGTCGAGAAAACCACGCATATAATGCACCATTCCCTCATAATACAAGGAGCGACCGTATTGGGTTTTGTCATTGAGCTTAAGGCTTAATTCTTCGGCTTGCGAGGCAAAATCACTGGCTTTTTTGAGGTCATAAAAGCGGGTTTGGCCAGTGAGCTCTAGTAATACTTTCAAGCGTAGGCTGTCTTCCTGAGGATGATCAAGCAGTAATTTTTCAAGAGAGTCTACCTTGGCAGGAGCTTGGGAGTCGCTTGAAAAACTGATGCATAAAAAACTAAAAAATAAAGCTATATGACTTATTTTGAGTGCATTATTCCGAAAATTAAAATAAACCATCACTAAGGAATCTTTGATTTTGCTAAAATAAAAAAACCATAACTGCATATTCAAATGTGCATTTATGACCTTGATTTGCACATTCATTTGTGCAATTTAATACTGAAAACTCAACAGAAGCTCCCTCACCACCCATAACTAGGCTTTATTTCCCAGTAATCTCCTGTACCTCCCAGATTTTCAATGCCATTCATCATACTCACGTGATTTTCGAGCATCATTCGGCTGTAACGCTGATAAAAGTTGGCGTCCATTTGCTGTGTTTGAACGGGCTGGGCTTTAGGGATGTATTGTTGCCTGAAAGTTTGGGTTTGCTGAGCTGTGAATCGACTTAAATTGCTCTTGGTCAGCTGATAGGCTAAGTCCGCATTGGCTAGAAACTTCTTTTCGTTTTGACTGAGTCGGGAGAAGTTTGCGATGGTTTGATCGGATAGTTGTTTTCTGTTTGTAACACTCAATTTATGCCCTCCCTGATTGACAGACATCAGGTCGATGTAATTGAGATAGGCGTCCAAATCTTTGGAGGTTAGGACCAATTGAGATTTTGAGTCAAAGACTACTACGTTCAGATACTTGTCAAAAATCTTCCAGAAAACCTGCATATCTGCATTTTTATCGATCACCGCCATTTGGTAAACTTGCCCCAGAAAAGCTTGTCTGAACTGGCCAATCACCTTAGGGTCACCGTTCTGCAGGATTTGCTCAAAGCTCTCTTTGGCCGTTTGTATATCTCCTAAAATCACCTCGGGACTTTTGAGAAACATGCGTTTGGTTTCAGCCACTATGGATTGATAATCGGCAGCAGTTACTTTTTTATCCAACACAAAATTGATGATGGTTTCGTAAGTTTTGGGTCCGGCTTCGGTGAGTTTCAGACTTCTACTTTGAGCAATTATTTTTGGAAATTTTGATTCATCCAGCAAAGCATTCTCACCGACTTTATTCAAAATCCAAGTCCCTTGAGCATCACTCAATCGAAGTTGTTTCCCAACCCATTGAATCTTGTAATTGACTGTACCATAAGCATTTTTGATAAGTAGTGAATTGCCACTGTTTTGATAGGTGCCGCTCAGATTTCGCATGTTTTGGGCAGGGAAATCAAAAGTATAGCTGCCGTTTTGATTAAAAACAAAGCTATAACCGTATTGCTTGTTTTCCCACTGGCCTGAGATGGATTGGGAGAAGCTGGTTTGAGCTAAAAGGATCAAAATGATTAAATTTTTCATGCCTGCTTGAATTGAAGATACTGTACTTTAAAGGCCTCTTTTCTACGTCTTGAGATTCTTATGGCTCCTACTTTTTGACTGAAAACCTGATCTTCTTTTTCTGAGGGCCTTATGTTTTTTAAACTTACCACCGTAGAGCGATTGACTCTGAAAAAACTCCTTGGGAGCCGTTTTTCGAGGATTCCGAGCGTGGTAGCCACCAGTTTGTGGCTACCATCGGTAAAATAGATATGCGTGTAATTGATGTCCGCCTTTAGCAGGCTGATATTTTCGGGGTTTTCATGGAGGCGACCTCCGAGATGTATAGTCTTCATGTTGTTTGAGATTTGAATAGATTACCAGTTGATGCTTACACAGCGTATGCTTCCGCCATAGGCTTTTGGTCGATCAGTTTGCGTTACGGTTTCCTGGTCTTTATAGACTACCGTACTCATAATTTCGCCGGTACTTGGATTTTCCTGATAAGAATGGAAAACGGTGGCAATTCTGAAGGCTATATGGTCACCGTCAATCTCTATCCCACCTGCACCGGGCACATTCAGGCCAGAGAAATTAGTTCCGCTGTTTGGGAAATCCCAGGTATCTGTACCTACCGCTCTGATATCCTCGGCCGTAGAACCCCCTAAATTCATGAGATCGCTATTGTTTGCGGGTATCCAGCCCAATGGGCAGGCGTTTTTGGTTCCAGTCAGTACATAACCATTATACAACAGACCGTATTTGTCTTTGTTGGTGGCGTTGTTTTCGGGGTAGGCCCAGGCCGGCGTTTGGGTGGCTGCTGCATTTACCCATCCTGAGGCTGGAAGGTTTCCTACAATCACGGTGCCGTCATTAAACTTTGTGGTTTTGAGGTTTTCTTTCAGGACATAAAATGTGCCGACTTCCTGTACCTCCACTTTCATTACTTCATACACGTTGCCATCGCCATCTACTACCGGTTTCGAGCGTCTTATTTGTTGCTGAGAAACCCCCATTAAGCTGAGGTCTTCCTCTGAGTACCCACTTTCGCGAAGCTTTCTCACCATGGAAGGCGGCATGTTTTCCGGCGGGCAGCTACAAAAGGTTTTGAAAATCTCGAGATCAGAACCCAGCGAACGACTGGTATCTGCAGGAGCCGCGGCTAAGGAATTAAGGTCACGGGTGCCAAGTTTGCCGTCGGCTTTGTGTACTACCACTTTATTGGCGGCATTGTCATTGGGCATTTGGCCTACCTTGAGTGTGCCAACCACGTCCATATCCTGGGCGGTGGCTGTTATCGAAATAAGTGCTGATAGAATGATTGTTTTCATGAGAATTGTTATGGTTGATTAAAAATTTATTGAGACAAAATTGGCGGTCTTTGATTTTTTTGGCTTTCGATTTTGAGGCAGATGCTTTCAATTTTGGAGCTGTGAGCTCAACTTGCTGTTAATGAGCTCTTTTATTTCAGTTATTTCTAATGAAATTTCTTTTTCAAGTGATTCAATTCTCGAATTCAGAGCCTTAATGGCCTCTACCAGCATGGGGTCAAAAGTGCCATAGGCTGTAGTGAGATAACCCATGCCGTCTTCTTTGACCATCTCTGGCCAGATTTTTTGAAGTTCCTGAGCAATGAAACCGTATTGGGTTCCTTCAGGACGTGTACTGCCGGTCACCTGATCGTTCCATTCGTAGGTCACACCCTGCATTTGTAAAACTTTGTAAAGCATTTCTTCAGAAGATAGATTTTGAATATTGGTCTTTAATCGGGCGTCTGAATGTCCTATCCATGAGCCGGGAGAGTTTTTAGAAGCATCGCCATTTACCTGAAGGGCGTTTGTGCTGGCTTGTATTTCAGCTATAGTTCTATTAATTCCCACTTTGTTTCCGAAGAAATCACCGCCGATGAGTGGTCTGTCAGAGTCTGAGTTTTCAATGTACAGCGTATTGCTGCCCGTTTCATTAAAACCCGCCTGAAAGCCTATAGCCACATTATGACTGCCATAGACATTATTATAATGGCTTTGAAAACCCAGAATGGTGTTATTGCTGCCTTTGGAGACCCTCAGAGAGTTCTGACCAATCGCCACATTATTGCTGCCGCTGTCTGCGAAAACCATACTTCCACTGCCAATGGCCACATTATCATTTCCCACAGTGGTGTATTGCATGGCATAGGAACCCAGAGCCACATTGCTGTTGCCCGTATTTTTCAAAAGAGCCTGATATCCTGCTGCCAAATTATAGGAACCTGTGATTCCATCGCCCAAAGCCTGATAGCCAATGGCCGTATTCTGTGTGCCGTTGGCATTCTTTTTTAAGGCCTGATAACCAATGGCAGTATTCTGATTGCCGTTAATGTTCTCTTGAAGAGCAGCATAGCCAAAGGCTGTATTGCCAGAGCCGATAGTATTTGTAGAAAGTGCCACGGCTCCAAAAGCGGTATTGTTTGACCCGCTTGTGTTATTTTGAAGGGCGTATGCTCCGGCTGCGGTATTATCTGTGCCGGTTTCATTGAGTGAGAGTGTGCTTAATCCTACAGCCGTATTTTTGCTTCCACTGGTATTTTGCTGAAGGCTTTGGTAGCCAATAGCCGTATTATCATCTCCGGTGTTTTGTTGCAAAGCAAACTGACCAAAATTGAGATTTCGCTGGCCGCTGTAGGTCATTTTACTGAGAATGCCGCCCGGCGTAATGGTATATGAGGTGGCATTATCCTGAATAACTTGATCTTGGGCAAGGCCCGAAAGTGAGATAGAAAGTGTAAAAAGAATGAATTTCAATTTTTTCATGGTGTATTGAGTTTTGCTTTGAGGTTTTTTATTTCTTCTTTATAGTTTTCGAGAGCAATGAGCTTATTTTCAAGGGCTTTGATAGCCTCTGTCAAAATAGCCGTCATGCTTCCGTAACTCGTCTGTAGATACCCTCTGGGGTCCTCCACGACTAATTCGGAAAACTGCTCCTGAATATTTTGAGCTGTGAAACCCATTTCTGTTTTGCCGGGCTCTTTGTCTTTTCTTTGGTATGAGATTCCTTGAAGAGCTTTCAACTTTTCAAAAGTGAGATCAGCGGAAAGAGGAGAGATATTGGTTTTTAACCGCAGGTCGGAATGACCGATCCAGTCACCGGGAGTGTTTTTGCTGGCTTCGCCTATGACTACGAGTGCATTAGTATAGAAAAACAGATCCGCCTCAGTAGCGTTGATCATGACACGGTCGTAGGCAAAACTTCCCATGAGCGTGTTTACATTGTTTGCAATTGGCTTACTGTCAAGAATGAGCGTGCCCGAATTTTGGATACCGATGTTATTTCCAATCAAAACATTCTGGATAGCAGCATTAGAATTGACATTTTCCTGTACAAAAGCACCTAAAGCGATATCGCGGCCACCACTTTTTTGTGTTTTAAAGGCGTTTTTACCAATTGCGATAAGACCTGATTCCAGCAGATTTTGTGCCGCCTGACTACCAATGCCGATCAGAGACCCTTTGGTATTTAAACCCGACTGATGGCCAGCAAGCAGAGCATTTCCCAGCCCCAACCGCGAGTAACCGCTAAATGCTCCCAGGTACGTATTCTCGTCAGATGGATCAGCAAATGCATTGGCAAAAGCTCCGATGGCAACTTCAAAATCAGAATCTGAAGTGGTCAAAAGCGGGCCGTTTAGGGCAAAATAACCTACTGCTGTGGTACCAAAACCACCATCTACGCGATTCACGGTTTGTGCTCCCAGGGCCGAGTGCCCTTGTCGTATCTCGTTGTACTGAAGGCTATTGCTGCCAAGGGCTGAGTGGTATTGCCCGGTGGTGTTTTTCTGAAGTGATTGAAACCCAATAGCCGTGCTACTGTAAGGTGCATAGCTGTTTTCCATGGATTTACTTCCGATGGCCACATTATATAAGCCTCCCAAAGGGCCGTAGGCACTGTCCAATTTGTACAGACTGTGGTATCCCGCTGAGACATTGGTGCCATAAGTTTTGCGAAACGCCTGGCTGCCTTCTCCTAACCTCACATGAGCAGAACCTAGAATATTATCTGCGTACAAAAGGCCAGATGGTGTGATGGTTATGGAGTTGGTGCTATCAATAAGTATGATTTCTGACTGAGCGAAAGTGCGGAGGCTCAGGAAAAAGGTGAGAGAAAGCGTCAGGAGAAATTGGAGTGCTATTTTCATGGTTTTCAGTTGAATCAATTATTTCAAAGAAGTGGATTGATTTTCAAAGGCCTTCTCAAATTTTGCTTCGAGCTCACTTAGGCGTGTTTTCAGTTCATTGTTTTGTGCTACCAACTCTTTGTGAGCCTCAATGAGATGAGGAATAAGCCCAATGTAATTCACTGATAAATACCCATCTTGTCCTTCCTTAACCAGTTCCGGGAATTCTTTTTGAACCTCCTGAGCGAAAAAGCCCGTTTGCATAGCCTTGTCTCTTTCAGTATCAAGCCAGTGGTAGTGATAACCGTTGAGATTTTGAAGTTTTGAAGAAGAATGAGTTAGTCTGGCAATATCTTTCTTCAAACGGGCATCAGAATTTTGGGTGAGGTTGCCGGTAATGGTCATATTTCCATTTTCAAAAAGGGTAGCTACCGTAACATCATTTTTATTGACGAAGTAGAAATTATCATCTGTCCCCCAGGTTTTGAATTTCATGCCCTGATGATCGTAAAGCAGGTTTCCGTACTCACTGGTGCTAGTGTTATAATCGAGTCGAATATGTCTTTCCCAGGAGTTAGGGCCATTGCCAATATGTAGGGGTGCTACAGGACTATTGACATTATTCAGACCTGTAAAACCAGTTCTGAGAATGGTCATGGCATTTTTTCTGACAAGATTGAAGTTCAGAAAATCATAGTAGCCATTACCCACCTGAAATATTCTGTCTGCATTAAGACGAAGGTCTGGTGAAGCGAAATCAAGGGTATCGTTATAAGCTCCTGTTGAAAATCCATCTGGGGCCTTTGCCATAGTATTGAAACCTGTTGCGGTGGAGTATGAGCCTCTGGCGATTGTTCTTTCGCCCATAGTGGTTGAACCTCTTGCGGTAGCCTGAGTCATATTTCCCATTGCTAAGGCGTACAAGCCTGAGGCAAGCGTTCGCAAGCCCATGGCTGTGGATGAATCGCCTTTAGCTTCCGTGTAATTCCCCAATGAGAGAGCCGATTTTCCGGTGGCCGAGGTGCCCAAGCCCAAAGCCATTGAAGCATCACCTTTTGCCGTATTATTCAGACCAATGGCTGTTGAAATAGAACCTAAAGCTTTTGAATTTAAACCTGTGGCCAAAGAAAATTCACCTGCAGCTATTCCGCCTCCTCCCATGACTGTTGCGTAATAGCCCGAAGCTTCAGTATAACCTCCCAAGGCTGTAGAATTAAAACCTTTCGCTTTGGAATTGTAGCCGGAGGCGAATGAAAACAAACCAATAGAATCTGCATCCCATGACTTATAACCTTCTGCCACAGAACCTACCCGAAAAGCTGATCTGGAGGGAATCCACATCAATCGCGTTCCGTCTCCGTTGGTTGGTGAAGTGGCAGGATTTGAGTTATTATCGGCATTAAGGTCCAGGCCGCTGGAGTATTCGCTCCAAAAACCACCACTGTTGGTGTTTTTGATTTCATTTCCGGCTGCTCCGCTGAGCTGCCAGTAATTAACCGAAGGCAGTTCTTTCCAGGTATTTTGTTGGTAAAACCAATAGCTGTTAGTACCGATGTCGTAAACCAGCATGCCGTGCGCAGGGTTTGAAATGGCTGTTCGTTGGTTACTGGTCATTTGAGGTGAAATCGAGCCGGGTGTAAGTGTAATGCTTTGTGCATAAGCCTTTAAAGAGAAAAGGCCGAGTAAAATGATCAGATATTTTTTCATGGTCTTGCTGTTATTCTACGATTGTAAACTCCATCTCCCCATTAATCTCACCAGTACCGTTTTTGTCCCAGAAATGGCTTTTGAAAGTGTAGGTTTCACCTATCAAAAGCGGGCTGCCGATGGTTAAGGCGGCGGAGAGGTATTGGGCGTCTTCGGCTTTTACGCCCGTCTCATCATAACTGGCAAACAGGTCTGCCAGCTCCATGGCCTTTGCTCCGTTTTTATCCAGCACCTCAATAGATGCACCGGGAAATGCCATACCATCAATAAGATCAAAGCCTTTTACGCCAGTGAGCTGCAGGGTTACCTTTTGGCCGGTTTTGAGTTGGTCGCTTTGTAATGCTTTTCCATCTGAGGCCATATAAGCCTGCTCAAAGGATAGTCCGTTATTGGTGACTTTCAGGCTACTTAAAAAGTCTTTTTTGATCCCTGCTGAGCAGGAAAGTAGAAATGAGCATAAAATTAGCTTGGTCAATTGTTTCATTGTGTATTCCGTTTTGATTACACCACAAAGTTCTGATTATAAACACCTTGACCATTTATAATTTTGAAGCAAAAGCTTTCAAATTTGGAGCAGGGTGCGTTTTTAAATGTTTTATTTCAAAATTCCTTACCTAATCGCCGAGTTATTTTAAATAGCGAGTGAAACAATAATTTATAGTCTTGAATTTAAACTGTGGTTCCTCCGTTTTTTCAAAACTCGCTCACCTTGGCGAAACTACATCCGATGGGCGATCATCATTATGTTGACTTGGGGGCTTGTTTCTTTTTTGAAATTCCGGCTCATAGACTTTAATCAATTACCCTATTTTCTCAATATCTTTTTTACGATTCAAACCGGTAGTTTTATCGATACGTGCATTTTTACTTTTGTCATGGCCACTAAAATCAAGCACGATCAGGACGAAAAATTACTGCTGCAACAAAAATATTACGAGACCGAACGCATGGCTATTCAGTCGCGGCTCAACCCTCATTTTCCTTTCAATAGCCTCAATGCCGCACGCAATCTTATCGAAAAAGCCAAACAAAGCGATGCCCAAGATTACATTTTGCAACTATCGGTTTATCTGAGACATGTGCTTAAAGTACATACTTCCAATTTTCACTCGCTGGCCGATGAACTTGAACTTTCTAAAGCGTATATGGACATTGTGACCATCCGCCTTGGAAAACAACTCAGTTTTGAAATACACTGCCCAGCTACCATACCTACCGAGGATATCATGTTTCCACCTCTAGGCATTCAACCGCTACTTGAAAATGCAGTGTGGCATGGAAATATAGAGCAACGAAAAGTGATGTTGACTGTAAAAGAAAGACATGCAGAGGGCTGGCAATTAGATATTTGCGATAATATTGGCGGTTTGGATAGCACAGCATACCAAAAGGCTCTTGAAGCTAATTCTTCCAAAACTGGCCTGAAGCTCTTCAAAAATAAAATTGACCTATTCAATAAATCATCAGCCTTTTTGATCGATTGGAGCACAAATCTAAACGAAATGGACGGTACTTGTTTTTCCCTTAATATTGAGCATAAGCAGAAGGAATGAGGTTTTGATGGTTACTTTTTAAGTATCTTATCTGTGGGATACTGTAGCCTTATCACCTATTCAAGGTCTTAAAACATACCTCACGTCAAGTTTTTGTTTAAATAAGAATCGTTTTCCTCAAAACAAAATAAGACAAATACAGCATAAAATATTATAAATGAATGGCTTGTTCATCTAATTCAAAAATCAATTGAAAAAACTCTGCTAATTTTTGTTTTGCTTGATACCCTCTTATCGAATAGAAAAATGAGGATAATATTCCAAAAACTTTATTGTTCTGTCTTTCAATCGTAGAAGAAAATAATTTTTGAGGCTGAAGTTTAGAATCTGTATTTCTATTTAGTTAAGAGTTCAAAGCATGTTTAACCTTTGCTTGTGAAGAAAGTCAAATAGGAAAGAAAACGCAAGGAGTGGAAAAAAGCATACGTGAATCAAACCTCAGAAGAAAGCAAGTGCTAAAGGCTAAGTAGCAAACCTTTGTGCCCTTAGCGAATTTCTTCGAGCCTTTGTGGTAAAAAATAAGCTCAATGTACCCTCAAGCGTAGTCAATAGGCAAATGTCCATTTTTAGTAAACTAGAGAAACGAGTTCAAAAGACTTAGCGTCTTAGCGGTAAAAAATAAATTCGATAATCAAACCATGGAGGAAAGCAAGTACTAACGCTTAAGTAGCAAATCTTTGTGTCCTTTGTGAATTTCTTCGAGCCTTTGTGGTAAAAAATAAGCTCAATGTCTCCTCGAGCGTAGCCGAGAGGCAAATATCCATTTTTAGTAAACAAGATAAACGAGTTCAAAAAACTTAGCGTCTTAGCGGTAAAAAATAAATTCGATAATCAAACTTCAGAAGAAAGCAAGTGCTTAAGCCTAAGTAGCAAATCTTTGTGCCCTTTGTGAATTTCTTCGAGCCTTTGTGGTAAACAAATAAGGTCAATTGTCTCATCGAGTGTAGTCGAGAGGCAAATATCCACTTTTACTGTAGAAGTGAAACAAGTTCAAAAAACTTAGCGTGCTAGCGATAAAAAATAATTTCAAAGTCAAATAAAAATTAGTCGATAATACCGCTTTGCAAAAAGGGACAAACTAGAAAAAAAGTATTTGAAATTATTCTTTAAAATCAAACCTTTAAATTAATCATGGCAACAATGTCAAAAGCTACCACAAACCGAAATTTATGGTAGCCTAATTAACATTCTTACTCTGGACAGGTCTTTATTTCCGCCTTAAAGACACTTGAGCTAATGGTCTCAAAACCCGGCTCCAGCGTTATAGAGTTACCCGCCTGGAAACTCACATATGGTTTCGGATCTACAGCAGGAATCCCCACTTTCTTGTCTGAAGTCAAGGTCTGTACAGCTTTAATCACTTCGGTTCCTGTATTGATGTCATCGATAACTTGGACATTGTTTTCAATAACATGGATTGCTACCTGTTTGGAGCCTCCTAGGCTGCAATTCACTTGATAAACAGTTGAAACCGTTAGATTGATTGTTAAACTTGCTCCGGTCTGTACAGAAACGCCATCATCCCAAGAAACGGTACCTGTACAACCATTGGAGTTGAGCGTAAGGGTTTGATTTGGACATAAAAGTGTATCTGTCGGAGAAACCGAGAAAATAATATTGTTTGTCACTAATATTTCATCGGTAGCTGTATTGGTGCATCCATTTTCGTCTGTAAAAGTATAGGTGATTGAATGCGTTCCAATGCCTGCTATTGATGGGTCAAAATCAAATGTACCATTTTGATCGGTTACACCTATACCAGCGTATACACCAATGGTTTGTGTATTACTTACTGGGTTTCCTCCAATGATCCCTGTTTGAATTCCTGCAAAAATTGATATTTCTGAAAGGCTAAGATTGAGAGAAACCACCGGCCGAGGATTAACATGGACCAAGCTAGTATCATAAACGGTACAACCACTGCCATCACTTACCAGAACCAGCCATATATCACCATTGGCGATATCAGAGGTGGTATAAGTATTGGATGGGTCATAGAATGAAATGCTGTTTCCTGAATTTGTACTGCCTTTTTGCTGTTTAAAGAAGGCGTAGCCAAGGTTTGCACCCATAGGAGTAGCAGTGAATGTTATGGATTCTCCCTCACACACCGGTCCGTTGTTTGTCAATGACACTGTTTGATTTACGAAAGTCACTGCTACATCACAGCTGCTTTGGTTTGTGCCATCAGTGGCAAAAACCGTCACTGTGTTTGTTCCCACCCCACTGAAATTCGTTTGACTCAAACTTAGAGTTGGGTTGGCAATGCAGTTATCCGTGGCGGTTACATCCAGCATTTCTGCGGTAAGTATTGTTTCACCACAAAAATCAAGAGCAATTTCTTTGGTGGTAGGGCAGTTAATTACTGGGGCAATAATATCAACACCCGCATTTAATACAATGTTTGTTTGCTCTGATGTACACAATGCATTACCGGTATCTCTAACTTTAACTGTGTACGTTCCGTCTGTCAAACCTGTAAAAAGTCCTGTAGTATTGCTAGTAGCAAAGTCATCGATTGAATATTCTATACCTGTACAGTAGGTACAAGAGGCTGTTACGGATATTTGACCATCATCGGCTCCCGGACAGGTCTCTACTGTAGGAGTTACAGATGCAATGGCGATGTCGCAGCAAATCGTAATGTCTACCATAAAACTATCCACATCATAACAACCTGTAGTAGCATTAGCCACCATCACATAAATCTTTTGGTCGCTTGAGATTTCCAAAATTGAAAGCTCATTGCTCACGTCAGTTGCACTTTGAGGCACCTGACTGTGGAAGGTGGTGGTAGTGCCCGCCACACTATTATCATCAGTAATGGTCAATGTTGCCAAATCCACCACATTTGATGGACAAGTATTTACCTGCGTTGCAATATTGGTGATAGAGGGTTTTGGCTGCACATTGATGGTAATATTGGCCGTGGCTGCGAAGTTTGGCGTACAAGCGATGCCCCCGTATTCTACAAAATAACCTGCAATTTGATCACCCGAATTTGAGTAACCGGCTATTGGGAAATCATTCCATTTGCCAGTAGTACGCATATGAAGATATTCTTCATTGTTTTGATAGTTATTAGGCTCACCTGAAATCCAATTTTGATAGACTCCTGAGATAGCTACTCCTCCTATATTTCCATCCCAAAATTGGAGTCCATTTCCATTGTCTACCAAAGCTTCTGGGCCTGTGACCCATCGCCAATCGCCACCATTTACACCGTTTATTTCTTTTCCACCAAGCCAGCCTTCACCCTGGAGTTTTGAAAACACAAAGCCATTTTCTTCCTGAGAAGTAATTGTAGCCAAATAACCGGATTGTCCATAAAGCGTTCGGACTTCCGCAGCTGCCTTTGCGGCGGTCCAGCTAATTCCCGGAGCAGCAACATATTCATAATAATGGCCATTAGGTTCAAAATACAGTTCCTCTCCTGCGGCTTTGGCCAAGTAGGTCAAAGAAACATTGCCTGTTACTCCGTTAGCAGGGGTAAAAGTGAAATTTCCGTTGCCATTGTCTGTCAATGTACCGTCTGATGGGTTGGTCAAAGAAACTTCCTGTACTTCCAAAACAGAGTTGTTTGAAGTATTGTCATTGGCCAAAAGCGAGGCTGCAGTAAAGGTGAAACTTCCATCTACACAGGCATCGATTTGATCATCAGTCAACGAAATAGTGAAGAAATTCGGGTTTTCAACAATAGTCACTTCCACGCTACAAGTACTTGTCAATGTAGCATCATCGGTAGCAGTGACGGTAACGGTATATGTTCCTGGCGTAGTGAAGGAGTATTGACTTAAAGTAATTGTAGGGGTACCGCAATTATCAGTTGCCGTGATTCCTAAGCTATCGGCATTGATGGTTTTTTCGTTACAAAGATCGATCGTAAAAGTAGCTGTGGCTGGGCAACCAACCAGTGTAGGAGGAATATTATCTTCTACAGTTACATTAAACGTACATAAGGAGGTATTACCTGATGCGTCGGTGGTCGATAATGTAATCGTATTGGTTCCCAAAGCCAAAGAACTTCCCGCAGCCGGGCTCTGGGTTATCACAAAACCACTTCCAGCATTGCCAGGAGAATTGGCAGTAAAGCTTAGGGGAACTGGAGTGTCTTTGTTAACGGAGCTTCCATCACCTAACGCTCCTCCTTGATTACGGCCCCAAGAATACAATTCTCCATTGCTTCTTTGGCCAACATTGCTGTAGGTTTTTGTAGTTACCGAAGACCAATCTGTTATGTTACTTACTAGTACAAAGCTATTTGAGCTGTTATTTGTACCGTTACCTAATTGACCTTCATCATTTGATCCGGTTGCCCAGGCTGTTCCATTCGATTTTAAAGCAATACTATGTATTTCACCTCCAGAAACTGATACCCAGTCTATTGCTGTACCTATTTGTACCGGAGTATATCTGTCTGTATTTGTTCCATCACCCAACTGACCATAAAAATTCCAGCCCCATGCCCAAAGGGTGCCGTTGTCTTTTATTCCATGGCTTTGTCCGTTTCCAGCCGAAACAAAAGACCAATCGGTGTCTGTCCCAACCTGAACAGGCGAATTTGAGCTGGCTCCCCCTGTTCCTAATCGACCATCAGCATTCCAGCCCCATGCCCAAAGACTTCCGTCTGTTTTAATTGCAAGGCTATGATAGAAACCGGCTGATACAAAATCCCAATCTGTATCCGTTCCAATTTGTACGGGAGTGGCTTTGGGTGAAATGGTTCCATCCCCTAATTGTCCTTGAATATTCGTTCCCCAAGCCCACAAAGTACCATTTGATTTTATAGCTAAATTATGGTTGTATCCTGCTGAAACCTTTGTCCAATCTGTATCTGAGCCAATTTGCGAAATGGTATTTACTGTATTAAATGTGCCATTGCCTGCCTGGCCGCCATTATTCTGCCCCCAGCCATAGAGTGTTCCATTCTCTTTTAGTGCAATACTATATGCTTCACCAGCAAATACAGCTGACCAATCGATGTCTGTTCCTACCTGTATTGGGCTAAGACTCGTTCCGTTTGCAGGACCGTCACCAAACTGACCAAAGCCATCAAATCCCCAAAGCCATAGGCTGCCATCTGCCGCTACACCCATACCATGAAAAGAGCCTTCTGAATAGGTATTGGCTAAGTAGGTGCTGCTGCTTCCGGCATTAGGAGCTCCACAATTGTCTGTGGCTGAAGCATCGCCTGTATAATCGGCCAGGGTTGCTGTGCATAAGCCCGGCTCGGTATAAACCGTAACATCGGTTGGGCAAGTTATAGTTGGCGAAATGGTATCCAAAACGGTCACGGTGCAGTGTACGGTATCTATATTGCCATTTCCGTCGGTTGCGGTAAGCACTACGGTGTTCGCACCGATATTCTCACAGCTGAAGTTTATCAGAGGGTTTGTCTCAGTCACTGTTCCGCAATTGTCAGTACTACTGCCATCGCCAAGGCTATTGGCTGCTAGAGTGGCTGTTCCGGCTGCATCTAGGTAAAGTGTTATTTGTGAAGCAGGACATACTGCTATTGGCGGAGTATTGTCAACACCGGCAGACACAATTACATTGCTTTGCGTAGCAATACAGCCCACATCACCACTGTCTCTTACTTTTACGGTATAAGTTCCATCTACCAGACCTGTGAATATTCCTGTTGTATTTGGAGCAGTAGCAAAATCATCAATGGAGTATTCGATACTTGCACAAGTGGTACAAGTAGCCACTACGCTTATTTCACCGTTATCAGCTCCAGGGCAGGTTTCGTCAGTTGGGGTAGCGGAGGTTATAGCAATATCGCAAGCTAATACGGCTGAGCCGCTTATTGCAAAAGTGTATGTAGCTTCATTGCAATCATCACTTGTGATATTTACAATAGCCGAATGTGTGCCTGCCGTAGTTGGAGTATATCTAATTATAAAAGTTAGGTCTGAGCCTCCGTTTGCGATAGTAGAAGACGAAGGCTGTTGTAATACACTAAATTCGCTGTCACCTGTGAGTGTCACTTGATTGGTCGATGCAAGGTTAAGTGTTGAAGTACCTAGGTTTTGGATGGTAAAAGTTTTTTCTATTGGCGTTTCGGTATCTGTTCCTCCAAAGTCAGTATGATCTGTTGTATTCGGTGTAATATCACCGCTTGCAATGTCTTCACTATTTCCTTGAATATTGATTTCAGGTTTTACGACGGTCACCAATTGGCTATCCACTTTGATATTTCCATTTCCGTCATTTGCCGTCCAATACACCTTGGTAGTTCCTAAAGGGAATGTGCCAGGTGCATCATTACTTACAGTGATATTGCTAGAGCAGTTATCGCTTGTTGTGGCCGATCCCAGAGCTGGACTATCAACACCGTCGCAGGTATTGTTATTGGCCACCAAAATAATATCTACTGGTGCGGCGATTGTTGGAGCTGTAACATCATCTACCGTGATTGTCTGTACGCCAGAGGCAGTATTTCCAGAATTATCAGTGGCAGTCCATGTTCTGGTGATTGTTTGATCATTTCCTGTAGGTGTTTCTGGATTTTGGGCAAAAGTAACCGACACGTCATTATCACAGTTATCAAATGCGGTCACGATTGGAACAGCTGGCAAGTCGCTTAAACATTGGATGGTAATATCAGCTGGAAGTGTATTTTCTATAGAAGAATTTGCGGAATTAATAATAAAATTATCAATGGCAGCATAGGCTTTGCCTCTACCCAATAAATCAAAAACAATTACGATGTTCTCGTTTGTTGCAGCAGATACATCCAAACCAGCAGTAACAGTCTTCCAGTTGTAAGTGAATGGCGAACTAGATGGTAAGCCTACAACAGTGTCCTGTGCTATAATAGTGCTTGCATTGGGGTTTGTGATGCTGAAGTTGTTTAGTGGATTATCATAGACAACAAGTCTCATTTCGGGTACGTCTGGATAGCTTGTATGAATACCGTCAACGAATATGGTAGTGCCATCCCAGGAGAGACCAATGGGTGATAAGTCAAATTGAACGTTTAAATAATCATTTCCCTGCTTATTAAATTTGAATCCCAATAAATCATCTTGCCCACCAGGAGAGCCGCCGCCGCTATTCCATATACCTAAGGAATAATTTCCAGCCTGCCCTGTATTGTCGCTATAAACGTTATTTGAGCCATTGTTTAATAAGGTTTCAACCGTAAATCGTTGTAAAAATGCTGACCCAAATAATTGAGTTACAGTTTGCTGAATGGAAACATCTTTGAAATTATCAGTACCATCTACTGGAGTGATTAATGGCGTTTCAAAATTGTTATCAAATAGAGAAATTATGGATTCATCTATGAAAGTTGGAGCTTCAGTATCTACTCCTGCAGCAACGACCACATTGCTTTCTGTGGCATTGCACCCTGCATCTCCACTGTCTCTTACTTTTACCGTGTAGGTTCCATCTGCTAATCCGGTGAAAGTACCTGTGGTATTAAATGTCGCAAAATCATCAATAGAATATTCTATACTGGTACAAGTGGTACATGTAGCCACAACTATGATTTGACCATCATTGGCTCCGGGGCAGGTTTCTGCTGTTGGCGTAACGGAGGTGATGGCAATGTCGCAACTCAGTTCTACAGTCACTACTGCAACGCAAGTATTTTGATTGCCGTTGACGTCGGTGACGGTCACGGTAACATTATTAGTGCCAACATCTGCAGAGTTAAAATTGGTTTTACTTAAAACACTTGTAGCAATTCCACAATTGTCAGTAGCTGATGCCAATACATCATTGACGTCCAAAGTACCGTTTCCATTATTGTCTAAAACCAAAGTAAATGCTTGACAAGTAACGACTGGCAGGGTATTGTCTACTCCTGCGGCTACTATCACATTACTTTCTGTGGTATTACATCCAGCATCTCCGCTGTCTCTTACTTTTACCGTGTAGGTACCATCTGCTAAACCTGTAAATATGCCTGTTGTATTTGGAGCCGTAGCGAAATCATCAATGGAGTATTCAATACTTGTACAAGTGTTACAAGTTGCTATCACAGTAATTTCTCCGTTGTCTGCTCCAGGGCATGTTTCGTCTGTTGGCGTAGCGGAGGTTATAGCGATATCGCAGCTCAATTCTACAGTCACCACTGCTACACAAGTATTTTGATTTCCGTTGACGTCGGTGACGGTCATGGTAACATTGTTTGTGCCAACATCTGCAGAAGTAAAATTGGTTTTACTTAAAACACTTGTAGCAATTCCACAATTGTCAGTTGCAGATACTAATACATCATTGACGGCCAGAGTGCCGTTTCCACTATTGTCCAAAACCAAGGTGAATGCTTGGCAGGTAACTACTGGAGGTGTATTATCTACCCCTGCAGCAACGACCACATTGCTTTCTGTGGCATTGCACCCTGCATCTCCACTGTCTCTTACTTTTACAGTGTAGGTTCCATCTGCTAATCCAGTGAAAGTACCTGTGGTATTAAATGTCGCAAAATCGTCAATCGAATATTCAATGCCGCTACAAGCAGAACAAGTAGCCACTGCACTGATTGATCCATCATTTTCTCCGGGACAGGTTTCTGCAGTTGGAGTGACGGAGGAAATAGTAAGGTCACAAGGATGGATCAGTGTTAGGGAAAATTGATCAATAAAAGCATCAGAATTACTGGTTTGGGTATTTGAACAATCGGTGACTTCGTCAGTCACATTGACCGTAAGCGTTAGGTTGAAAGTTCCCCCTGCTGTTCCAGTTGCAGTTAATCCTGCCAATTGAGCTGGAGTAAGTGTCCAGGTACCATCGTTATTATTTGTACCAGCCGAAAAATTGACGGAAGCAGGTACGCCCGAAATCACAGCGTTATCTAAGGTTTCACTTCCATCTGTGTCGCTGGAACCTGTCGTATTGATTGTCAAACTAATAGTATTGTTCACATTTCCACTTCCGTCTTCTATGGAAATCCCAGGATTATCGGCTACTGGTGTAATATCAATGTTTAGAGTTCCTACGGATAAAGCTTGTACATCGAATGTGACATTGGAGGTAGAGAAAAGCCCTGCTCCGTTGCTGATAGTGTAAGAAAAGCCATCGGCACCGCTATAACCTACATCTGGTGTGTAAGTAAATGTATCATCACCATTTTTGACGATCGTACCATGGTCTGGTTGAGTAAAATTAGTGATACTGATTGTTCCGCCAGCAGGGTCAGTGTCATTGGCCAGTGGGTTAAAGGTCATGTCAAAATCTACTACCGCCAATACCTGATCAGGAATACTGGTAAAAAGAGTATTTGAGAAACCACCGATATAGGCAATGCCACCCCCTTGATTTCCTGCCGAACGCATAAATATTTGAGAAAACGCAGCTGAACTTAGGTAAAATTCGGTAGCATCATCCAATTCAATGGTTGCAAAAGATATTTCCGGTCTGGCACTTATTGGTGTCCAAGATGGAATGCTTACTGGCTGCCCAAGTGTTAGATCTTGGAGAGAAACAGATGAGGTAGCCGAGGTGGAGGTAATCAATACCACTGAGGCAGTGGAGGTGGATCCAAGAACGGTAGTTCTAAACCTGAAATCGCCTTTCCCGTTTACATTTAGAGGGGCTATTACTGTAAGGCCAGGTTCTCCGCCCACCTTTCCTGTGCAATTGTATACATAAGCTGGCTTAGATGTGCTGATATAATGTGGAGAATTTGTGGCAATTGTTACCGATTCCAAGTCGAGTATATAAAACTGACCTTCATTGATGGTCGCTTTTAATTGCCCATTTACTGAAACAGTTGTATTGTTTTCTGTAGCTACTACGTAGGCCTCATCTGGATTCGAATTCCCACTGCTTTTAAATACTACATATTCTATTCCGAGTTTTGAAACCGGCACCGTCTGTTCCCAGCCGTTATCAGTGCCTGGGTTATAGGTCAAACCAAAAGAACCGCTGCTTACCGCTATCGGTTTATCTGAAACAACTTTGGCCCCGGTTAAATTATTCGCAACATTGTCACTCGAAATCAGATAGCTTTCACCTTCATTTAAGGTTACGCTAACTGTTGATAGAGTAGTACCTGCCCAATTCCATGTCGTATTAGGCGGTGTGGTAAAAGTAACTGAGGTGTTATTTTCGATAGCCATTACAGATATAACAGAGCGAGAAGGAAATGTGCCTACTTCACCGTTATTCTCATAGGTTTGCAGTTGCGTGGTGCCATTGAAAAACTTGCCTTGCTGAGCTACATAAAATTCTGTACCTAAAGCATCGGTGCTTTTTGAATGTAAAAATGATTGACCTCCTCCACCTTCTTGTACTATTTGGGCATTTATAGGTATGTTAGAAACTACCTTTATGCCATTGTTTCCGATAGAATTGAAGGAGTTTCTGTTCCCTATTGTAGTTAATTCAGCTATATTAACCTGTAAATTATCGGTGTATAAAGGAATTTTGTTTGTCACATTAGGTGTCACTGTAAAAGTCTGATTATAGCCGGCTAATGTTGTTACGTTAACAGTGGCATTTCCCGGTCCCTCTGTACTTAGCCAAAGGGCCGAGCTTTTTCTGGAAACATTCTTGCTGTTCCACTTCTCTGGCAAATAATGCACTAAACCAGAGGTTAAAGAACCTCCCACCACTACTTGCACAGTGGCCTGTGCAGTATTGCCATTTCCATCATTGATCTCATAAGTGAAAACGTCTGTACCGCTAAAACCATTTGATGGTGTATAGTCTATGTTGTTTCCGTTTAGAACAGCAGTACCGTTTGTTGGATTGTTTAGAATTGCTACACTAAGCGGGTCATTTTGGGGATCGGTGTCATTACCTGTTACATCGATGCTTACTAGCGTATTTGCTGCGGTAAGGGCGATATCATTATTTGCAGTGAGTCCGGTAATTGGGTCTGCAAAAGCGTATTTAATGGTCTCACATCCTGCCGCATTGGCATCTGGTGTATAGGAAATGGTATTATCAGGATTTACTACTGAAATACCTTTACTACCGCTTTCGAGCAAAATAATCGTACGATCTGTGCCACAATTGGTGTTTTGATCGTTGGCTAAAATATCGATACTTGCAATTGGGGTATCTTCGGTAGTGCTTGCAGCATCATCAAAGAGGATTGCCGGAGTGACCGGACCTGATGGGACCACAACTCCTGCCTGCTCTGCAGTACATCCAGCATCGCCGCTGTCTCTCACTTTTACGGTGTAGGTTCCACCAGCAAGGCCGGTGAAAGTTCCCGTAGTATTTGGGGCTGTTGCAAAATCATCTATTGAATATTCAATACTTGTACAGGCAGTGCAGGTAGGAATTACAGCTATCTCGCCATCATTGGCCCCTAGACAGGTTTCTGCTGTTGGAGTGGATGAAGTGATCGCGATGTCGCAAGAAGGCACTACTTCTATTTCATCAGTTGCCGAACTGGAACATCCGTTAGCATTTGCAAATGTGTAGGTAATAGTATGCGTTCCCAAACCAGCAGTAGCGGGATCAAAAAAGAAAGATCCACCTCTGTCTGTCACTCCGGGACCCGAATACACACCCGTAGTTTCATAATATTGACCAAAAGTAAAACTTCCTGTAGCAGCTCTTGAAGGTGCTGTGCCATTAAAGTCCTCTTTTGCGGTTGGATTTAGATTTCTTGTGCCCAGACTCTGACCTGAAATCATATTGAAGGTCACGGGTAAATAGAGCCTTCTATTGGTCGCTGTATGAATGATTGTTATGATGTTGGGTCCACCTGTAAGAGTAGCCGTTGAGTTTGTCTGATCGTAGGTAAGTGAAGGGAAATTTGAAGTGTTTCCACCGGAAACACTCACACTAAAATCAGATGACGTGGTGGAGGAGTTACCCTGGAAAACATCAAAATCTATGTGACCTGTGGCTACTCCACCATCTACAAAAGAAACATTATCAATTAAGATATTATCAGTAGTATTTTGTACTACACCGGTTGGACTACCGCCTGAAATACCGGTTTGAACCCCGGCATCAAGGTCTATTTGAGATAAAGTAGAAGTGAATGCCACCGTTGGTAATGCATTAACGGTGCCACTTACAGCCACCGTTTGGTCAGTAGCACCAGTACTGCTGCAGGTTAAATTTCCACTTGGTGTACCAGTTGCCGTAGAGGCCATACGAACATAAATAGTGGTACTGGCTACGCTGCCGCCACTTTGAGTAAGGCTTACGGAAGTACCAAAACCTGTACCGCTGCTGGTGCTTGTTTCAAAGCCTGTAGGGGCGGTTACAGTGATATCTGCTGTGAGGTCTGAGCCACTAATGGTGAAAGTTTGCTCAGCTGAGACTGAGCCTGAGCAAGCGGAAAATGAAGTTAGGGTACCTGTCGCAGTGACGGATGGTAATGCTGCCTGATCATAAAAGTAGGCAGAACCGGCGTTTTGAAGAGGATTATTACCAGAGGCATCCTTATCTTCAAAGGGGATTCCAACCACTGCATAATTTCCATCTATAGCTACAGAGATGCCAAATCCATCGCTAGATCCTCGTTCATCGAAAGGGAATCCCGACCGAGTACTACTCACAGTCTTGATAATCTGGTCCCAGTTGTTTTGGGCGTGCAGGCTTCCTACTACTATTAGGAGTGTGATTGAAAAAGTATAGCGTAAAAGTGTTTTCATGAGATGGTTTTGAGGTTTACTTACTGATAATCGGAATTGTAAAAACGGTTTTGTCTAATGGATTTGAAGTTATTTGTTCGCTTAAGCGACTCAAAATTTCTGGGATATAAGCCCGATTTTTGGGATAGAATTTAAGTTTGGTCAGATAAGTTTTTAGTGCAAAACTCCTTCAATAGCCTCCAACAAATCACTATTTTTGAAAGGCTTAGTGAGCAAAGCCTTGGCATTGGAGCTGCCAATTTTTTTCTGAAATTGGGTGCTATCATAGGCTGTTAAATAAATAAAAGGAATGCTGAATTGATGATGAATTTGATGACTCAGGTTAATTCCATCCATTGTACTTTCGCCGAGATTTATATCCAGAATAGTTAGGTCAATTACCTGATTTTTAAGTATTTCTATGGCTATGTTGGCATTTTTTGCTTCAAATACCTGATAGCCGTTTTCGGTTAAAACTTTTTTGGTCAACCTCCTGTTGAGATAATCATCCTCTACCAATAAAATCGTTTTCCCACCCATATTCTGACCAAATTTTTAAGGTTTGGTAAATAAAAACTTTTCCTTTTCTCTTTTATTTATTGCTTTTCTACAAGCGTCATGCTTCGTCTGCTTATTCTCAAATGGGTGCCATCTCGCAGTGAAACCAATGACTCTTTTGGCTTTACTTTTTTGACATACTTCATGTTAACAATGTGAGAGCGGTGAATCCTCTTAAACAAGGGCATGCCTTGAAGAAGTTTTTGAAATACGAGCAAAGTGTAGCCCGATATCTCCTTTTTCCCGTTGCTGAAATGAAGAATGGTATAGTTATTTGAGGCTTCTAAGTAGAGCAGTTTAGAATGTACCTGCTCCAAATGAAGATTACGCTTTATCTCTTTTACCGTATTCATGCCTGTTTTGTTAAACCAAAATGGACTTAATTCATTTTAGAGAAATGAATTTATTTTAAGTGGCTTTGAAGGCAAAATTTTTGGGATAAAAGCGAGGTTTCAGGGATGGAAAATCATTATTGAAGATTTTTCTGGTATTTTTTTGAAAGAGGTATGGGTGTATTTTTAATTACCACATTTTGAGCATTAAACTTTTCTATTTTGGTCTTGTTTACCACAAAAGCACGGTGTGTTTGTACAAATAATTTAGCAGGCAAAACTTCCAAAATTTGGGAAATAGTAGAGCGGTATCTAAAGGTCTTTTGGACTGTAGAAATCAGCAGATAGTTTCCCTCAGACTCTATATGGTCTATTTCATTGATAGCAAGCTCCACCTTAAACTCCCCATCTTTGACCATAATGGTAGTTTTCGGTAAGTGGCCATTAAATAGAGCCAGCTCCACAGCGGCTACCAAATCACTGTTTTTAAAGGGTTTAGTCAAATAAGAATGCGGTGCTGTTTTTATAGCTTCGCCTATAATTTTCGGGTTTTCATAGGCGGTGAGATATATAAAGGGAATTTTAAATTCATCTTGGATTTGTTGACCGAGGTTTATGCCGTTTCGCTCATTTTCACCCAGATTAATGTCTAAAATAGCCAATTCGATAGATTCTTTTTTCAAAAGCTCCAAGGCGACCACGGTATTTTTGGCTTCCAGAACTTCATAGTCCATTTCATTTAGTACTTTCTTGGTGAGCCTGCGATTCAGGAAGTCATCTTCTACTATTAATATGTTCTTTTTGTTCATAGTAATGCTTATCTAAAAATAATAGTCAGGTCTAGGCCTTTACCTTCTTTGGTTTCAATGTCTGCATTTAGTTGATCAATCAATCCCTTTGTAATTTCTATGCCTAGGCCAAAAGTCTTTACTTTTTCGAAATCGAAACCCTTCCCATTATCTTTGTAATGGAGCTTATTTTTCAGGCTGTGTAGGTCATGGCTTATATTGATTTGAATATGTCCTTTTTCTTGGTCTTTGAAGGCATGTTTCATGCTGTTGCTCAGCAGCTCTACGATGATCAAGCCAATAGGCAATGCTTTGCTTAGAGGCAAGGTTTCTACCTCGCAATTCATAGATAGTTCGACCTGCTTAATTCCGGTATTGTATGATTCTAATACCAACTCGGAGAGTTCGTTCACATACCTATTAAGTTCCACGTCATCCACGCTTTCGTCTACATTGAGTTTTTTGTGAAGTAGGGCAATAGAATGAATACGGTTTTGATTGTTTCGGATCAGGTCTTCCATAGAGCTATGACCAATAGACTCTTTTTGAATTTCCAGCAGACTTATCACATATTGTAGGTTATTTTTAACGCGGTGCTGAAGTTCAGAAAGCAGAATCTCTTTTTGTTCAACACTTTTGTGAAGTTCACTCACTTGCTTTTCAATAATTGAGGCTTGAGCGTTAATCTTCCGATTTTTTACATTAGAGCTAATTACAGCACCCAAAAGCACTAAAACTAGTATGGAAATTAAGATAATTAGTTGATTTTTATTTCGTATGGTTTCTTCTTTTTTATCATTTTGAAATTGCTCTTCCAACTTTCGAATTTCGGTTTTTCGTTCAAGCTCATCGCTCTTTTCAAGTTCCTTTAAGGCGAAATTTGCATAATAATAGGCAGAGTCTGGTTCATTCAGTTCTTTGTAAATTTGTGCCTTTAAACTGGGAGTTAGGTATTTGTCGCTAGAAACAACCCGATCGAAGTAGTGAAACGCGGAGTCAATGTAAACTAATGCATTTTTGGGTTGATTCAATTTAAAGTAACTTTTTGATACGTTTGAGAAGGTAACCAAAACACCCCTAAAGTCATTGATCTTTCTTTTTATTGAAATTTCCTTTAAATAGTATTCGATCGAGCGTTTTGTGTTGCCCTGATAATTATGGCATGTTCCTATCAAAAAATATGCATCGCATAAATCTCTATATTTCTTGTACTTTTGAGCATAAAGAACGGCTTGTTTGGCCAAAGACATGGTCGAGTCCAGACTTGCCACAAAGCCTATTTGTTCCAGCTTTTGGAGTTGAATATTTTCATCGGAATTACTCCCTTCTGTTACTCTATGAATAGAAGCCAGCCGAATCAAAATCGTGCTGTTTAAATGGTCAATTTTATATTTATCGCATTGTTTACGAGCTTTGGTTAAATAATTATAAGCAAAGTATAAATCTCCATTGATTTCATGTATCAGGGAGACGTAGATATTGGCTTCGCACGCCAAATCATAAAAGTTTTGCTTCTCCGCCTTTGACAAAACATCTAACAATAATGAGAGAGCTGTTGAGTTTTCATTTCTCTCTAAGTTTGCCTTGGCCCTTTGCAGTAGTAGTTTTGTTTTCTCTTTTTCGTATGTTGATTTTTCAACAATAGTATATAAGCTGTCGGCTTTTTGCTGGGCAATTACAAGATGATTGTAAACAAGCAAACTGTCGATTTCGAGTAAATCTGATTGAATACTTTTTAAATCTTGTGCATAAGATGAGTAAAATGTTAAACTGCAAAATAGCACTAAAAAATAGACATTGGACGAACTTAGTACTTTGCTTAAAAAAGGTATTCTAGATTTATATTCCATATTAATAGTTCAGAGAAACTACAAATCGTCAGCATCTTAGACAAATATAATTGAACAAAATTAGTATATTTATTAAAGAAATCATAAAATCACCTTGGCGTAATAAAAACTCCTTTGTTTTTCTATTCGCTATTTATCATTTGGGTTTTAATATAAATTTTATGATTGGATATAAGTATATGACAAAAAAAGGTAGATATCGATTTTATATTTATTAAGACCTGTTAATAAGACTTTTGACAAATAATCTAATCCAAATTTAATAATGCTTATTGCTCTTCTCCCATGAGTTTTCAATTTTATTAATCTAAAAGAGGTATCTAAATAATCGCCTATCATAATAAGCCCAAGCCCATGTAAATGCTATCATTACTAAAAGTAATAACCTATTCAAACTTTCTTATATTGTTACATGAGTGTCTTCTATGTTAAAGCCGCTGGTTTTCAGTGATTTAAATAATGTTTCTATCTGCCATCTAATGCTATAATATTCCAGAGATTCTTCAGGTAGATTATAGGATACCAAAATCAATAATTCTATTCCTTTTTCTCTTGTAATTGTCTTCGTAGCTGATAAATATACTAGTTCCCCATTTAAATTTACTATTTTAGGATAATGACATACCTCATTGATTTTCAAATTATTAAACAACCAACTTACTTTGACTTCTTTATTTGTTGCTGGTAAAAACACCTTAAAATTGTTTCTGATACGGACATGATATCTAATGCCTTCAGCATTTAAAAATCCAATCCATTTTTCTCCTATAAATTCTCTATCAGCCAAAATGCTATCAATACTTTCTAACCCAAAGTAATCAATATATTTTCTAATCAGCTCAATTCTTTCTTCACAAGAGGAATCACCTCTTTTATCTAACATTTTAAACATTAATGGAAAGGCAACATTCTTATAACTAAACCCTAACATAAAAATATTGATATTGGCTTTACCAAATCCACTGGGGTCGCACACGACTTTGTTCTATCAATAATCAAGATTCTTTTTTCCTGATTAGGTAAAAGTTTAAAAATCAAACTCGCTACAATCTCCATTGAGAAGTTAAAGCCTGACATAAACCTTTGAATCCGTGGATATGAACTATTTTTGTCCGCCTCAGATGCAAATGCTGATGCTAGTCTATCATAATTAATCGTTTTAACCTTGCAGAGAGCTTCAATAAACAAACAAATGAGTAAATTAAAATTATCCTTAAAATGAGGCTTTAATACTAAAATTAGATCACTATTTTTACTGTCAGGGCTGGTATTCAATATTAGGAAAATTTGCGTTATTTTCTCTCTCTAATATGCTGAATATCAGTTTTTTATCCAAATAAAAGCAATTTAATTTTCTTATTTTCAACCAGTTATATTTTTGTCAAGTACTGAACAAATTTAGGCAAAATCTTTCATGATTTTTACCAACAATACGACAAATCGATAATTTACCTCTTTAAGGCTTTAAGCATTTACCAAAAAAATGACATTTACAATCCTCAAGAGTCTATTTATCGTTCATTATCATACAATTACACCAAAAAAGGAGATAACAACCAAGCAATTATCTACGCCCAAAAAGCTGTAGAAATGGCTGAAAAAGTAAAAGATCCTCATCAGAAAATTCAAGCGTATACAGCCCTTTACATTGCTCAACAAAAAGCGGGCTTAACAAGCGACGCCTTTGACAATTTGACTTTGGTAAAAAACCTCGAAGACAGTTTGTATTCCATAGAAAATACAAAAAAAATAGCCGAAATAGAGGCCAAATACGAAACGGTCAAGAAAAACGCAGCCATTGAAGAATTGAAATTGAACCGAAGGGTGCTTGGGGTGAGTCTGGCACTTTTACTCATGGCATCAAGTTCTGTTTTAGGGTATTTTTGGTTTAAAAGAAAAAAGGAAATAGCACTCAGCAATGCCGAAAAAATAATACAGAACGAAAAGCTTCGAAATGCTGAAATCGAACTGGAATTCAAACAAAAAGAACTCACCAGCAAAGTTTTGCAATTGGCCAGGAAAAACGAGTTTTTAAACTAATTAGAATCTGAAATAGTCAGCCTAAAAAGCAATGTAGATCAAACCGTTAGCAAAACCTCAAACCGTATTAGTCGATTGATAAAGGGCGATGTGGCAAATGACAGTCAATGGGAACAGTTTAATGCTGAGTTTGCAGTTTTACATCAAGGTTTTTTAGATGAATTATACCAAAGGCATGGTTCATTTTCGAAAAGTGAAATAAGGCTTGTTTCTCTAATGAAAATGAACATTTCAAGCAAAGACATTGCCGATACGCTCAACATTAGTGCTGAGGGAATCAAAAAAGCCCGCCAAAGATTAAGACAGAAACTCAAGCTCCAGCCAGAAGACGATATTTATTCTTATTTGATGGAGTTGGGATGATTCTTATTTATAAAGAAAAAATGCTGCACTTATTTTTTTAGCTCCAAATTGAAAAAAATATTTAAGTAAAAATTTATTTTGTTTAAAATAGTCTTCGTAAAAAAGTGCCCCGGATCGCCATTCAGGGCCTTTTTTTGTTTGTCCACTTTTTGTCCCGGCTATTTTTTGATTATTTTTCTTGTTACAATTAATATTGTTTAAGTATTTATTCCAAAGTAGATGGCAAAACGGAAGAAGGATTTCTTGAGAAATAATTTAGTGCAAAATATTGTTTTGCAGCGGGAAGTTTTTGCCGAAATGGAAAGGTTGAAATTAGAAATAAATAACCATTTTGAAGTGGTTAAAATCAAGATTTCCCAGAATAAAGATTCTTAGTTTAATTAAATTTTGCTATGATTTTTGAAATGTTAGAATTAAAATTTAACAAAATTTGATAGCTTTGGATCGAAAAAAAAGGCAGTAGAAATTATAGCATATATTTATGAAGTACAGGTTGTTTTTGTTTTTTTATGCTATCTCAATAAGTTTGACTTTTTGCCAAAAGGTTAATAAAATTGACTCGCTTAAATCCGCTTTTCAAACTTTAAAACCGTCCAAAGAAAAAGCCCAACTTTCTCTGGATATTGTGCAGTATTATAGCCGTAACAACAACGATTCCAATGCGAAATATTTAGAGGTATCAAAAATTGCCGTGTGGCAATATGGCGATAAGCGTATGCAGGCCCGAAACAAACTTGACTTTGCTAATCATCTCCGAAATCTTGGAAAGTTTGATGAAAGCATAAAAATTAATCAGGAAGCCATTAAGTCATATGAAAGCATTGGAGATTTTCAGGGAATGGGAGCTGGATATAATAGCTTGGGCATGTCCTTCAAAGTATTGGGAAATGACAAGGTTGAATTACAATCATACGTAGAAAAAGCCCTTAAATATTCAATACTATCAAAGGAATATTACGAAAAAGCAAATGACAACGACGGCTTGCTGAGGATATATTCTAACATCGGAACTATGTACCGAGACTTAAAAAGGTTTTCGGATGCCGAGCAAAGTTATTTGGATGGTTTGGCAATCGCTAAAAAAACAGGCATGGATAATTACAGCGTAGGTGTGTTGTACTCGAATTTAGGGCAGATTTACATGGATGCATATAAAGACTACGACAAATCAATATTCTACTTAAATAAGGCATTGGCCAATTATCAAAAAAACGAAATTTATAATTATCAAGAACACGTTTTCAGAAATTTGGCTTTTAATTACACAAAAAAAGGTGACTTTTTGCTTGCCATAGATTATGCTAAAAAAGCACTCGCAATAGCGGAAAAAAGCCACGACCCGCAACAAAAAATAAATTCTTACGCTGCTTTAATATACGCTCAACAAAAAGCAGGTTTGCATAAAGAAGCTTTCGAAAATTTAACGTTTCAGAAAAATGTGGAAGACAGCGTGTTGTCCGTCGAAAAAACAAGCATCATAGCCGAAATGGACGCCAAGTTTGAAGCAGTACAAAAGGAAGCCAAAATTCAGGTATTGAGCAAAACCAATGAGCTGAACAAATGGCGGATTGTTGCATTGCTTCTCACTTTATTGGCTTTGGTCTATTATTATTATTCTCTTTTGCAAAAAAGGAAAAAAGATAAATTGTTATTTGAACAAGAGCAAAGAATAGAATCAGAAAAACGTAAAAATGCAGAAATAGAACTCGATGCCAAAAAGAAAGAACTAACTGCTAAAGTACTCCAACTAGCTCGGAAAAATGAGTTTTTAAATAGCCTTGAAACTGAAATAGATTACCTCAAAAACAATGTGGACGACTCGGTAAACAAGACCACCAACCGCATTAGCCGAATGATCAAACGAGACATAGATAGCGATGTACAGTGGGATCAGTTTTCGCAGGAATTTAGCTCCGTACATCAAGGGTTTTTGTCGGCACTAACCGAAAAATTTGGAAATTTTTCTAAAAGCGAAATACGCTTAATTTCCCTCTTAAAAATGAACATGAATTCCAAAGAAATTGCCGACATTTTGGGTATATCTGATGAAGGTATCAAAAAAGCCCGCTACCGCTTACGTCAAAAAATGAACCTCGAAGATGCTGAATTACAGAGTTTTCTTTTGAGTTTTGGATGAAATATGTCTTTTTCTTGCTCTGAAACTTTTCGTAAAATAAAGCTTTTATAAAGAAAATATACTAATGCTTACTTCAATATCATTGGCAGAATAAATGAATGTTTCCTGTTAAGAAATGTCTATTTAATCGGGATTTTTGAGCTTGATTCAGAATTATTTGGCAGAAATAGAAATGGTTTAATGAAGATAATTTTAGAGATTAAGTAAGATTTGAATACTTTTGAAAATCTAATAGAACCGAATGCTTAAAAATCGAATTGCTATATCTTCTTACTTTTTTGTCAACGGCTTTCTTTATGCCAATTTAATGGCTCGCCTGCCACTTTTACAACAAAATCTTAACATATCTAATAGCCTTTTAGGGACTTTACTTTTTATGGTAGCCATTGGCTCATTGGCCACTATGCCATTTACGGGTTGGTTAAGTACACGAATAGGCACGCATGCCATAGCCAGAAACACCGGCCTGCTGTTTTGCATAGTTTTACCATTTATTACACTGGTGCCCAACGTTATTTTAGCAGCAGTGGCTATGTTTTTTATTGGATCATTTATGGGGTCTATGGATGTAAGTATGAATGGACAAGCCGTATATGTGGAGCGACTTTGGGGAAAACCTATCATTACTTCTTTCCATGCTGTTTTTAGTATTGGGATGGCTCTGGGTGCTGCAGCGGGTAGTTTGTTTTCTTATTATACAGTGCCCCTTTTTCAGCATATACTTTCTGTAAGTTTTTTTTGTATGGTTCTTGTTTATTCTGCTTCTTTTTTTTTAATAAATGACAAAGAAAGCAATGTCGCTCAGCAAAACGAAGAAGGAGGAAGCAGCTTTCGTTGGCCAACAAAGGCTATTGTTCCGCTGGGACTTATTGCCTTTTGCTGCATGATAGGGGAGGGCTCTATGACAGACTGGACTGCTATCTACATGACAAAAGTAGTAGGTGAAAATGCTACTTTCGCAGCTTTGGCATTTGGACTTTATGCTACAGGCATGACCATCGGGCGGCTGTTTGGCGACAGACTGGCTCAATATTTTGGTTATCGCAAATTGTTAATTTACGACGCTTTACTTTCATTTTCAGGGCTTTTGATAGCATTAGTTTATGTTTCAGTGCCCACTACGCTTTTGGGCTTTTTTGTTGTTGGCTTAGGAGTAGCGTCAATAGTTCCCATCATTTTTTCTTTGGCAGGAAACACACCAGGTGTAAACCCAGCGGTAGGTATTGCCATGGCTACTACTATTGGCTATACTGGTTTTTTTGTCGGCCCACCAAGTATTGGCTATATATCTGATGCTGCTGGCTTGAGACTTGGTCTCGGTTTTTCTTTACTGCTTTTTAGTCTGATGTTGGTTTTGATCTTTAAGTATATTGAAGTTAAAAAGCCTTAGAGATAAAACGTATAGAAAGAGCCATTAACTTAATTCAAAAAATAGAGTTGGTTTTTTAACTTAAAAAAACATCTTAGAATTTTAAATATGGAAATTCCAGGATTTCCTTTTGAGATTATCATTATAAAATTTATACCTTGTAATAATATACCCAAATAGCCTTTTAATAAACCAGCCTTTTTAAATGAAAATTATTATAAAAATTAAGGGATTTTCTATTTTACTTATCCCGTTTTTTCTCTTTTTCTTAAAAATAGCTTCTGCTCAAAAAATCAATATAGACTCCCTTTATAGAAGTTTAGAAAAAGCCCAAACAGCAGAACTAAAAACAGAGATAGCTCTAGAATTGGTAAAACATTACAACAGAAACGACCCTGATTCTACTGCATTTTTTCTGAAAATGGCCAAACAAAATGCCGAAAAAACTAAAAGTAAAGCACTTAAAGCCAATGTTTTGCTGTCAGAAGCCAATCGTTTTCAGAATATTGGTAGGATTAAAGAAAGCATAGAAGCCAACCAAAAAGCGATATTGATTTATGAAGAATTAAAGGATAATGCAGGATTGGCGAAAGCCTACAGCACTTTGGGTTTGGCTTTTAAAAAAAGTAGCGGTGACGAAAACGAAGTGGCGGCTTTTACTCAAAAAGCACTCGCATACGAATACAAAGCCTTAGCTTATTTTAAATTAGGTACCGACAAAGACGGTTTGTTGCGAGTTTACTCCAATATTGGCATTATTCAGCGGGACATGAAACAGTTTAAAGAGGCCGAAAAAACATATTTGGAAGCCATAGAGCTAGCTCAAAAAATGCATTACGAAGGCTATAGTCTTGGGGTTTTAAAGGCCAACTATTCTCAAATTTTCCTAGATTATTACAAAGATTATCCCAAGGCGATATCTATTTTAAATGAAGCCTTAGATAATTACGGAAAAAATGGTGTCAGAACCAGTATGGAACACGCCTACAGGAATATTTCTTACAATTATTCCAAACTGGGTCAATACGACAAAGCCATAGAATATGGTAAAAAAGCAGTAGATATAGCCGAAGAAGTGAAAGATCCATACAGACAAATTATGGCCTATGCTGCTTTGCATCATGCTCAAGAAAAAGCCGGACTGTATAAAGCGTCTTTAGAAAATCTCAACCATTTAAATACAATAGAGCATGAAATACTCAATAAAGAAAAGGCAAGTATAATAGCCGAAATGGATGTGAAGTTTGAAACCTTGAAAAAGGAATCTGAAATAAAGGTGCTTTCAAAAACCAATGAGCTGAATAAATGGAGGATAGTTGCCCTTTTGGTTTTATTGGCGGCTCTTGGGTTATTGTTTTATTCTTTTAATCAAAAACGAAAAAGAGAAAAATTATTGCTAGAAAAAGAAAAGATAATTGAAAGAGAAAGAAGAAAAATAGCAGAGATAGAATTAGACGCTAAAAAGAAAGAACTAACAACAAAAGTACTCCAACTAGCACGGAAGAATGAATTCCTCAATAACCTCGAAAATGAGATAGAACATCTCAAAAACAACGTGGACGATTCTGTAAACAAAACTTCCAATCGCATCAGTCGGATGATTAAACGGGATATAGATAGTGATGTGCAATGGGATCAGTTTTCGCTGGAATTTAGCTCAGTTCACCAAGGATTTTTGTCTGCACTAACCGAGAAATTTGGTAACTTTTCGAAAAGCGAAATCCGGCTAATATCTCTTTTGAAAATGAACATGAATTCCAAAGAAATTGCCGACATTTTGGGCATTTCAGATGAAGGTATCAAAAAAGCCCGCTACCGCTTACGTCAAAAAATGAATTTGGAAGATAGTGATTTGCAGAGTTTTTTGTTAGGGTTTTCGTAATATACCTTGTTATTTAGCTGCCAATTCGCTCGTTGATGTGTGGTTTTTTCAAGTGTGAACCTAATGCGAAATTTAGGTCAAATCTTCAATGTTTCGTCTTTGATTAACGATTCGAATTATCTGCAAATGAGTTTCTGTAAAGTCATATATAATAGAATGGTATTCAAAATTATAAATTCTTAACTCTTCAGACAGATTTTTATGCTTATGACCCATGGTGGTCATTTGGGAGAGTTTTTGAATATTGTTATACAAATTTTCTTTGAAATCGATTGCCTTTTTAATTCCTAAAGTCTCGAAGGTGTATTGAAATATCGATTCCAAATCTTCAAAAGCTAATTCCGAGATAGTTATTATCATTTTATCAAGGCTTTAGATGGTCAGGAATGATTTTAGCATTTTTAGAGTTTTGAATAGCATTTTCAAAAGCTTTGTTCATTAACTTTTCATCAAAAGGCACCACCCGACCTGCAGCCACATCGTCGAGGCCGGCTTGTACCAATTGCTTCAGCTTAAAACTTTTCCATTTTTCATTTTCCTCCATTTTAGAACGCAGTGCATCGCGTAGCACCTCCGATGCAGAAGCATAATAACCTGAGGAAACTAATTGTTGAATAAACTCTTCGTAAGGCTTTCCTAAATTGACTCTTTGCATAATAGTGTATCATTTATATGTCAAATATATCCAAAATTTGTGAAATTTCGATAAAAAAGTATTTAAGATCGAAATTTCATTCAGTCATATTAGCTTCTCAGCTATACCGCTAAACTTTCATAGATTTTTTTCAGTTTTTGTTGAGGTGTCTTCTGAATGCTATCTATTTGTATTTGGAGCCGACAAATCTTGTAGAATCAAATCATCGTGCAGCTAAATTCTCTGTAAAATTTGTCAAAGTGGGCTACAAGAATCGGAATAGTCACTCTTCCATTTTACGTAAAGACTTGATTGAACTTCCAAAAAACTGCCCTGAATCCCCGTTCAGGGCTTTTTTTGAAATGTCCACTTTTTGTCCCGGCTTTTTTTTGGTGTTTTTTATACTGTTTCATTATTTCGGGTATTCCTTTTCATAAGGCCAATCTTAATTTTATAGAAATGAAACAACCAAAAATTCTCCTTGAGACCCAGCCCGAAATGATTCGGCATTTGCGGGCAGATTCTAACTACACCATTCTGTTTTTGACAGATGGGAAACGCCTCATTTCTGGTTACAGTCTTAATGTTTTTCAAAAGCTTTTTGATGACCAAGAATTTCTAAGAATAAACAGATCCAATATTGTGCATAAAACATTTATAGCGGAAATAAAATTATCAAAATCTGTAGACTCTATACGGCTATTAAACAATACCGAAATCCAAATCCCTCGAAGGCGAAGGGTGGAAGTCTTGGAAGCATTCTCTAACTATTAATTATATATTTTCTCAAATTGTAAACATTCAAAATAATGAAAAAAATTATCCTTTTTATGAGCCTATTTTGTTCCTATGGAGCAATGGCACAAATATCATCCCTCAATAATTCTGATGGGTCAGTAACCATTACCCCTAAAGGCTTAGGAAGTTCAACGACAGGAAACCCATCTTTAAATCCAGGCAATGTTGGTTTAGGTGGATATGCATTAAGTTCGGCTACAACGGCTGATTGGAACACTGCTGTTGGTGAATACGCATTGTGGAAAACCACTACAGGAGGCTACAATGTGGCTATGGGTTGGCTTGCTTTGGAAACTAATACCACCGGAAGTGAAAATACTGCGGTAGGTGGCTTAGTCCCCTTGCAATTTAATACGACAGGAAATCGAAACACCGCCTTAGGAGGATTTACTTTGGGTTCAAATACAACTGGAAGTAATAATACAGGTGTTGGTTATGGTGCAAATGTTTCGGTAGGAAACTTAAGCAATGCCACTGCCATTGGAAATGGTGCTATAGTTAGTGCAAGTAATTCCATGAAGTTGGGAAATAATTCATTGGTAAGTGTAATTACAAATGGAATGTACATTGGCTCAGGGCTTAAAATAACAGGAGGCTCGCCAGGAGTAGGCAAAGTATTGACCAGCGACGCCACAGGTGTGGCTACCTGGCAAACACCAACTGGCGGAGGTGGTGGTGGATCTGGCTGGGGTTTGACAGGAAATGCAGGAACAAGTGCTGGAACAAACTTTATTGGTACAACAGATGGAGCGAGTTTGATGTTTAAAGTTAATAATACTTTAAGCGGTTTAATAGACAATAGTGGTAATTATAACACCGGGTTTGGATTATCGACGCTGACTTCCAACACAGGTTACGATAATACTGCGGTGGGAAGTCTTGCTTTAAGTTCGGGTACTACGGGGTCTGATAACACAGCAAATGGTTTTTCAGCTTTGCAATACAATACATCTGGTGCTTCGAATACCGCAATGGGAAGTGGAACTTTAATTAACAATACTACTGGCACAAAAAATACTTCAATAGGAGCTTTTTCACTGTATAACAATACAACGGGTAATTTCAACACTGCCACTGGAGCGAGTTCATTAGCATTAGGTAATGGAAATAATAATACAGCCAATGGAGTGTGGGCATTAAATAAAAACGAAGCAAATGATAATACAGCAGTTGGTTACGAATCAATGAGATATAATACTTCTGGAACCTCCAATGTAGCCGCGGGTTCTTATTCACTAAAAAATAATACTACTGGTTCGTATAATACCGCATTTGGATTGTCTTCTATGGAAAGCAATACTACTGGTGATGAAAACGCAGCATTTGGAAAAGGAAGTTTAGCTCTAAATACTACTGGTATTCAAAATGTGGCACATGGAACCAATGCTCTTGCCAATAATTCAACAGCTACAAAAAACACTTCAATTGGATATGCCAGTATGTTTAATACATCAACAGGTAGTTATAATACCGCCACTGGTGCTAGTACACTGCAACAAGGTAATGGGAATTACAATACTGCCAATGGTGCTTATGCTTTAAATGCCAATGACGCTGACAATAATACTGCAACAGGATATGAGGCCATGAGATACAATACTTCTGGAAACAATAATGCTGCTTTTGGTTACAATGCTTTAAAAAATAATACAACTGGGACTCAAAATACCGCGATAGGTAGAAATGCTCTTATTTCAAATACTACCTCATTTGCAAACGTAGCTCTTGGTAGTGCTGCTCTTTATTCTGTTACTACAAATGGAAATAACACAGCTGTAGGTCAAGCAGCATTATATGCTAACACAGGAGAATATAATACCGCCATTGGAACTTCAGCTGGATCAAATAATACCACGGGCACTCAAAATACCTTTATTGGAACCTATACTTATGGAACCCCAAATTCTATTTCTAATGCAACGGCTATAGGATATGCTGCTGCAGTAAACGCCAGTAATAAAATTAGATTAGGAAATTCATCGGTAACAGTCATCGAAGGTCAGGTAGCTTATTCTTATCCTTCTGACCGTCGATTAAAAGAAAACATTGTAGCTAATTCTACTTTGGGCTTAAACTTTATTAGTAAGCTGCAACCAGTAAGTTATAGTTATATTTCTGATAAAACACATGTTCGTCACGACGGTTTCATTGCACAAGATGTTGAGCAGGCCATGAAAGACTTAGGATTGGAATTTAGTGGTTTGAAAAAAGACGCATCTGGCACTTATTCTTTGGCCTATTCTGATTTTATCATGCCATTGGTAAATGCCGTGAAAGAGTTGAAAAATGAAAATGAAGAATTCAAAAAAGAAAATGATAAGTTGAAAAAAGATGTTGCAAGAATACACTTATTAGAGACAAAACTATCAAGTTTGTTGAGCACAATGAGCCAAACTGAATTCCAAACCTCTAAGTAGTTTCTTGAACCCGTAAATCGGAGCTTCTCGAAAATTTTGAGATTTAATTGAGTTTGTAAATATAATAGCGTATCTGATTTTTTTTGGTACGCTATTTTTTAGAGATTTCTCAACAATAGATAATAATTTATTATCTAACTACGATAGAAATCTTTTAAAAACACTTACGGATTCAAAAACTTTCTTGATAAACTGCTGCCTATTTTTAAAGTATTTTTTGTTTTTGAGAATATTTTCAATAAAAAAAATAACCTAATTCTGGTTTCAAAATTATATTTTCCCAAACGTCTACTTTTTGTCTACCCACCGAACCTGCAAGTTTATTTTGTTTAACCTAATATTGATTTTGAATTTAGCATTCTGGAGAAAAAAACAAGCTGGATGTAAGGAACGAGATAATGCAAAAAGCTAAATAGCCTAAGGACCTTTCATTGGAATTAGAAAAACTGAATTTGAGATTGAAATGCATTTTGAAAAATTTAAAAATATAATTAAGCAATAATTAAAACTGAGGTATGGTTTCTAAATTTTAAATAAATACTTTTTGAATTTATTCGAAATTTGAGCTTTTTTATCTTTTCACAAAATAAAAGGGCTGAAATACCGCGGAGTTGGTATGAAACAGGTTGGAGGCGTGAGGGAGATTTTTAAACCTCGTAAAAATTAGAATTTAGAGTTTTGCTTTATGAGGTAATACCTAAAGTTTAAAGTGATATTTACAAAAAAATAAGTCATCAGGAAATTCCTAATGACTCATATTAATTTTTTGAATAATCAATTACAACCCCCCACATTCGCCAAAAATACGCTGCCATTTTCGGCTTTGAAGCCAGGTAAAAGCAATACTGAATTCCCTGCTGAAAATGTCACTTTGGCATTTATGCTTATTATTGCGTTAGCTGATATAACTTGGGCTGCAGTGAGCGTTTGGTTTGTACTTATTGTGGTTGTTATGTTACGGTTTTGTACGCAATCTGCCGTTGTTGTCAGTGTAACGGCATTTGGTAAATAGGTTACAGCAAAAGTAAATCCGGGCACAGTAGGATAGTTTACTTGTGCAAACTGGCCCACTTTGGTATTGTAAACTACTATGGTATCAACCTTTGAAGAGGTTGGAGGGCTGATATAGTTCAGGTTTAAAATGGCATTGTTAATCGTAGCATTGCCCGAAATGTCTAATAAATCTTTCTTTTGTAATGCACCATCCAAATTTATCGCAAGACCCGTTGAACCCAAATCTAGATTTCCATCAAAAAGCGTATAGCCAGGGGTGGCTCCATCTCCAGGGGCTATTTTTGAGCCTGGAAAATTAATAAACGCTACACTGAAATCGGTATAAAAATAGCCATCTTCTCCAGTTAAAGTGCCGTAATTATACATATTTCCTTCTTGATATATATCCCAATGGTTTATTATGGTACCCGTTTCCGCATTTGTAATAGTGCCCAAGTTAAAAATAGAGTTTTCGTTATCAAGTGTATCTTCATTTATGATAAGATTATAATTGTCCAAATAGCCATTATTGCTCACATAAAGAATGTTTTTATTTAAAATAGTAGAGTCGTTTGACAAGCTTCCGTCTACTATTAATTTGCCGCCAAGGTCTATGGTAAGCATACTTTTGTTGGATAATCTTCCCGAGATAGGAATTGTCAGTTCGTTTGCCAAATGGAAAATGTGGTTCTTAGCAAGAACTACTCGGCCATTCCAGTTAAAAGTTCCGGTTGGTATCCAAGCGTTATTATCGTCAATTACTAAATCTCCTTCCAAATCTACAGTGCCTAGATTGCTCAAACTTCCTCCTGTCAATAGTGTAACCTTGCCTTTTATGTTAAAAATACCGCCTAGAGGTATGTTAAATACAGAACTTAAATTGATACTGCCTCCATAACCAATGCTTAGTTGTCCACCCGACTTCCAATTAAAAGTATTGGCAGGTTTCATTGCACTTTCATAGCTAAGATCCAGATTTCCACCATCGTTAAGGTCAATTATTCCTCCTGCGGAATTGGCGAGACTTCCACTTACTCTTACTGCACCATCAATTTTTAAAGTTGAAGTATTTTCTAAAGCTCCATCTACTATAAACTCTCTTCCTGATGGTATATTAAACGGTGATTTGTTTTTAAATGTACTACCGACTGGCACTCTCATCAAGCCAGCGTAGTTCCAGTTTAATATTCCAGTAGGGTAGGTCACCGTGCCAGTTACATCTAAAGGGTCGGTGATTAGCTCAAGTACACCATAAGTGTTGATGTTTAGTTCTCCATTCATATTGTCAAGAATCCCTATTTGCTTTAAAACCGAATTGCCAAATAATGCACCATTGCCAATATTAATTGTGCCATTATTTTTTAATGTTCTCCCATAAGGTATAGTGGTAGGTCCTGAAATACTCAAACTCGCCAATGGGGCTATTTCTATGATACCGCCCGTATTCCAGTTGATATCATTAAAATCGTCGATAAAATTAGCTTTGTGCAGAAGGTATTTTCCGCCGTTGTTAATGTTCATATTACCTTGATTATCTATACTCCCTAGAGCAGAAAGTATTCCGCTAGTATTGATATCTAAGGTTCCTACTATTTTTAAAGTACTGAACTCAGGTACAGTTAAGAGAGTATTTAAAGCAAGAGTACTCAAATTGCCAACTTCCACTATTCCGCCAGTATTCCAATTAAATGTGCTACCAGGGAATGTCATATTGGGCATGTTAAACCTCATCTGACCGCCATCGTTCAAATTGATGGTTGATGTGTTTATAATATCACTCTCCATTAAAACTTCACCCGAAATATCCAAAGTATTATTGTTTTGGAAGGTTCCTTTAATGATTAGACGTCTATCTGTGGGCACAATAAAAGGATATTGATTGTTGAAAATTGAATTTTCAGCAATAAGCACAACACCGCCAATATTCCAATTAAAATTTCCGTTTGGATAGGAAACTGTAGCAGGATTGGTTTCCAAAGGAGAGGTTTTAAGAATCAAATAACCCAAGTCATTAAGGTCAAATGTTCCTTGGTTATCAAGACTTCCCATTTGGGTTAAGACCCCATTCGCATTGATTGCCAACTGTCCTTTATTGATTAATTGTCGTTGATAAGGAATAGTTAAAGAATCAGAAAGCGTTAAAGTTCCAGTGCTTGTAATTTCGAACACACCTCCCGTGTTCCAATTGAAATTGGTTTTGGGAACACTAGAAACATTGCCCGCTATCAAATATTTACCACCAGTGTTCAAATTAGTAATTCCATTATTGGTGAAAGTTCCAGCTATGGAAAGTATGCCTAAGTTGTTGATATTGAAAGTGCCAGCATTTATCAAGGAGCTGCTAGCTGGAATTTCCAAAGCCTTTGCCAAGTTGAAAACACTGCCAGAATTTACATTTATATTACCTCCCGAATTCCAATTAAAAGTTCCATTGGGCAATTCCGCCGTTGTGGCATTGAAATCAAGATTTCCGCCACTTTTGATATTGAATACGCCCAGATTATTAAATGAAGCCCCATTGTTATAAGCCAAATGTCCGTAGATGTCGAAAGTGCCAGATACTGGAATATTTAGAGCACTGGTTAGTGGTAAGGTGCCGACTTGACCAATTTTTACAGTTCCTGCTGTCCAGTTAAAGCCCGAACCCGGCAATTGTGCATTTGCTTTATTCAAATCTAATACACCTGAAGTATTCAGATTTAAAGCTCCACCATTTAATTCCAAAGTACCTTCTTGGGTTAAGATTCCATTCGCATTGATATTAAAAATTGCAGCAGTTTCAACGGCTAAAGTTCCGTTTGAAGGAATTATAAATCCGCTGGTTAAATTTAAACTACTCGGGCTTGCGATGGATACTTTTCCTCCATTCCAATTGAATGTTCCGTTTGGTAAGGTTGCAGCAGCTTTTTTGATGCTATATTCTCCTTCGGTATTTAAATTAAAAATAGAATTATTGGTAAACGTGCCTTCGTTTATTAAAACTCCACCGGCACCTATCGTCAGCGTTCCATCGTTTTCGAGGGTTCTGGCTGCGGGAATGGTGAAGGTATTTGTTAGATTTAAGAAAGCACTTGATCCAATGGCCAGACTACCGCCGTTCCAATTGAAAACCCCAGATGGGAAAACCACATTTCCGCTTTGGAAAGTCATACTACCTCCTGTGTTGAGGTCAATGATTCCATTATTAGTAATTGTATTACTACTTAAAAATGAACCATTTATTCTCAAAATACTGTTTGTTGGAATGCTAAATTCTTCTGAATTGGTCAATGTATTACTATTGGTTATTTCGAGAATTCCACCGTTTTGCCAATCGAAAGTGTTAATAAGTGAATAGCTAGAACCGCCCCGCAGGTTGTTGTTCCTAATTTCCGCCGCTTGGTTGAGTTTCAAAATACCTCCAGATTTTAATGCGACTACTCCAGATAGTTTTCCGTTGGTATTTAAGTTTAATATGCCTTCAATATTAAATTTTGAGCTTGGGTTATAAGAGATGTTAGAATTAAGGTCAAAAACCCCATTTGGTCCTATGGTCACATCACCTGCCGACCAATTAAATGCCCCTCCTGGCAAAGCAGCCGCTGCCGTATTCAAGACTAATTGGCCTTGATTATAAAAGAATTGAGTGCTAGTAAGGGTACTATTGTTGATAAAAACGCCATCGTTATGTATTTGGCTATTGCCACTGTTGGTATTGATTACAGTTCCGTTGTTTATTAATGAATCATTGTTAAATATTGAACCGAGGTTGGTCAGGGTTTTTCCAGAAGGAATAATAATCTTTCCATTATTTTCTAAGATTCCACTATAGGCTATTGTCAAATCTGTCGCCATATTTAAAATTACTCCTTCTCCAATCGTTACTTGTCCCTGTGTATTCCAGTTAAAACCTCCATTTACCAGAAAATTAGGGTTTTCATTTAAAATAATATTGCCGTAATTATTTAAATCTAAAGTGCCCAAATTTGTAACCACGCCACCAGCATTTAATTCCAACACTCCACCAGCAATAGTCAGTTTGGTACCTGTTGGTATAGTGAAAACATTGTTTAGTGCCAATAAGCCTCCTGTACCTATTTCGACATTTCCGCCTGTGTTCCAAATGAAATTGCTCCCCGTAATAAAATCCGTAGTGTCTTTTATTATAAAGTTGCCGCCTGAATTTAAGGAAAGTAAACCATTGTTGCTGATAATTCCGTTAGGATTAATTTGTAATAAACCATCCACATTGAGGGTCGAACTGGCAGGAATGGTAAGCGTATTTGCCAAATACATATTGGCCATAGGACCGATAGTTAAATCCCCACCTGGTAACCAGTTGAACAAACCTGCTAATGTAATATTACCTGTATTGAGGGCTAATAAACCAGTATTGTTTAGGTTTAAATTTGAGGTGTTTTCAATTGTCCCGTTGTTATTAAAACTGCCATTGATATTTGCGGTGCCGTTGTTGGTAAAAGTACTTCCAGTATTGTTATTCAGCGTTCCATTATCATTTAAGGTTCCATTTACAGTAAAAAAACCATTGTTTTCTAAAGTTTGACCGGAACTTATCAGCATCAGTCCATCGTTTTGGAATTTTTTATTTGCCGGAATTGTAAAGCCAACCGGAGCTTCAAAAGTGCTGCTTTCGCCTATAATAACCGTACTGCCTTCATTCCAAATGTATTGAGTAGGATTTATATTGGCTACTATCTGGTTAGCCAAAAATTTACCGTTATACCCAGTTCCCCTTAGGTCTACTTTTCCAGGTCCATTAATTTTGCCTCCTTGGTTTATTTTAACTATACCTTCATTCCAAATATCCTGATTTAAAGGAATGTTTATCGTATCGTTTAAAATAAGAATAGCGTTGGTTCTAACTGTAATATTGCCTGAAATATTGTTAAATTTGTTGTTCTGTACAAGAGTATCTGTAATTGTTAGATTGCCGCTTAAATTAATGGTGCCTTCATTAGTTAGTTTTTTATTTACAGAAAAAACACCTCCATCCATTTTTAGAATTCTGCCTGAAGGAACTGTGTAGGGGCTGGCTAATGATAAATAGGCCCCTCCACCTGAAGATAATATTCCACCAGTTTCCCAAACAAAATTAGTCGAAGGAGCTGGTAGGGTAGTATTATATTTTAAGCTGTATTCACCACCTGATTTTAGATTGATTGTGCCGTAGTTTGTTATGGGTGCATATACTGAAACTTTAGCACTATTGTAAATGTTGAAAACTGCACCCGGCTGTAAACTCAAAGCCGAACCAGGACTTAATTGAACATTTCCATAGTTTTCAAATATTCCCCCATTTGGGATACTTAAAGCGTTGTTGATTGAGAAATTCACACCAGAATTAACGATAATTTTGGCACCGCTATTCCAGGTCATTTGGCCTAATTCAGAACTTGCATTAAAATATATTTTGCCAGTTGAATTTAGATTAAAATTACCATTATTAACAATTCCTCCCGAAAAGCCAAGTACACCAATTCTTAAAATTCCATTGACCGCAAGGTTATTACCTACCGGAACATTTAAATTACTTGATATTGTTAAATCTGCTAAAGACCCTATCGTAACATCCCCAGCATACCATGCTAGACCGCCCAAAGTGGAAGCCGTTGAGTTATTTAATTCAAAGTTACTTCCAGTATTTAAACTTAAAATGCCCGAAGGTGAAGTAATAGCTCCCGTGCCGTTGATTTGGAGTAAACCATAGTTTTTGACTTCTGAATTGACTCCTATTTTTAAATTCCCCCCTGAATTTAATACGATTGAGCCAATATTTACTAAGACTTGGGCGTCTGGAACGGTGAGAGTAGAAGTTAAAGTTAAATGCGTAGCAGTATCAAGCGTAACTATTCCTCCCCAATTAAAAACCCCAGTTGGGAACTGTATACTTGGTTGGGTTGCAATCACAAAGTTACCTGCTGAGTGGTTAAAAGTACCAGAATTAGAAAAGGTCTTTTTGTTCTTATAAAAATTCTCATTTTTGAAATTCCCAGCATTTGTAAATGTCTCGTAATTCCAAAAATCTCCCTGGTTTATTATTTTTCCATTTACAGTATTGTTGATGATATTTTTATTGTAAAAAAAACCTAAAGCACGTACTATGAGTGAGTCATTGTTGGTTATTGTGCCGTTGTTGGTAAAGTCATTTTGTCCAAGTATAAGATAACTATTGTTTATTATTGTACCATTATTAGTTAAGTCAAAATAACTACCATCAATTATTACACGCCCATTATTTGTTAATGTACTATTTAAAGGAATGGTGGTTTGGCTTAAATTGACAATTGAATTGCTTGAGATATTTATATTTCCACCATGCCATTCAAACCCATATAATTCAAGATTATAAGTTGTTGCTTTATTTAGATTTAACGTTCCTGCATATTGATGTGAATTCGTACCTCCAGTAACAAAACTACCATTCGCAGTTATTGTGCCATAGTTATGTATATTTCCACCAATTCCTGAATTAAAGGTGCATGTGCCATGGTTAATAAATAAACCCTGCACACCAAAATCTGCAACTAGGTTAGTCGAACCAAAGGTTCCATAGTTTGCAAATATCTTACCAGCCCATATTGTGCCGTAGAAAGGAAAATTAAAATTTTCGACCAAGGCAGAACCATTAACTCCTATACCAATAGTACTTCCATCTTGCCAATCTACAGTGCCGGTTGGATAAACAGCGTCGGCATAGTTTAAAAGATATTCTCCTCCTGGTCTTAGAACTAAGGAGCCATTGTTAGTAATGGTTCCTCCAGTATTTAAGTTAAGTTTTCCGTAAATATTAAGTGTGCTATTAGTTGCGATTGTTAGGTTGGAACTTAAACTTGAAGTTGAACCAGCTGCTAGAATAAATTCAGAACCTGAGGTGATATCTTCAATTCCGGTATCAAAATTATAGGAATTATTGATAGTGATTTTTCCACCAGACAATGCTCGCAGAGTTCCATTGTTACTTACTATTCCACTAATTTTTAAGTTTGTAGCAGCTTCTAAAAAGGCTCCAGTTGGAATATTTATATTATCAGTAAGATTATATTCAGTGGGAGAAGTTACCTTAATTGTACCTCCACTGTTCCATGTTACATTTCCAATTGGAAAAGTGCTACTGGTAGTGGGAATATTTATTTGGCCATTAATAACAATACTACCATTGTTTGTTAATGTACTATTGTACGAAAAGAGGCCATTGATGGTTAACGTACCGTCGGGTGGAATGGTCAAAGCTGCTCCTATTGAGGTTTGACCTCCCCCAGTAACAACAAAATTGCCACCTATCCAAGTAAAATCTGCGTCGGGGAAAGCAGAGTTTGAAGGTCTCCAAGAAAGTGTTCCTCCAGTATTTAATGTAATAGTACCTACTCTAAGACTTGGCGAAACACTTGTGAGATGCCCAAGATTGTTTAAATGTCCGCCTGATTTAATTACAATATCTCCACCAAAGTTATAGAAATTTCCATTATTAGTTAGGTAACTGCCAGTGTTAATTTCTAATAGTCCTATATAGCCAGTCTGGGAATAAGTATTAATCTTACCATCTGAATTCACACTCCCATTGTTGTAAAAATACCCTCCATATAGGGATAAAGTGCCCCCACTTTCTATGCTGAAATTGCCATTGTTGGTCATTGTTCCATTTCCATAGAAATGCATTGCATTTTGTGAAATATTTACGTCACCTTTTTCCTTATAAAAACAAACAGATAGAATGCACCATTCATACCTGTTTTTGACTATTATATTTCCATTGTTTACTATCCCCACATCGATGTTCATTAGTCCATAAATCAATACTTCATCTCCTGCGTTTATAGTTGTGCCAGGATAGGTGTCCCAACGCCCTTGATCTGTCCAACTGGGGTGAATGCTTTGCCAACCAGAGGAAGGAGAGTTGGCAGTGTAAGTATAAGTAGTAGCAAAGGTGTTTCTTGCTGAAAACAGAAAAAATAATATCAATACATAAATTCCAATTTTGGCGAGATGCAAAGCCTTAACCTTTTTCATTTATTTTTACTTTTTTGGTACTTATTTTTTTATTGAAAAGTAATGGGCATGGTGGATTTTGAGTTAAGATAGATTTGGTATTTGTTTATAATTCTATTCTAATGATCAGAAAAGTACATTTTATAGTTGTTTTGAAATATTAAAAGGGCTGAAACGCCCCCCACTTGGTGTGAAATGGGCTGGAGCTGTGATGAAAAAAAATAGTCGAGCCAAATTCCCGACTATTTATGAAAGAATTAATTGCTGATTTTTAGTTACAACCTCCAATTTCAGTTTTAAAAACGCTTCCAAATTCAGCTTTAAATCCAGGCTCAAGAATTACTACTTTGGCTTTATATATTACTTTGGCTGCTTCATTGATAAAGTTGCTCGCATTTATTTTTCCAATAAGAATATTGGCTGACCTGGTGTATGAGTTATTAGCATAATCGTCTTTTGGGCTATTAAGGTTCAAATTGTTCAAACAAGGGAAGTTAATTCCTCCCTCAAAAGCTCCCAAATCTATGGTGCCGTTTTGAGGACGATTATTTCCTAAAATATCCAGTGTTTGACCTGAATATCCCCATGTGATATTGTCGCCTGCATCTATTGCTGGCGAACCAACGGCCAGTCTGAAATCATTATTTTCAATGTCTAGAAATAGCGGATTAACGTTATTTAAAATACCTGTACCTGAGGAGTAAATACTGTTTTCTTGTGTCATGCAATTGGCCAAAAATGACGTAGAGCCTTCATCAATAATATCTGACCCAGATACATTTGTAAGGTTATTTTGAGAATTACTCCAAAATATACAATTTAAAAAAGAAGGGTTGCCGTTATCTGCATTTAATACAGCACCGCCAAATATTGCAGCCCAATTTTTTGCGAATGTGGCATTTATAATAATTGGAGAAGAATTACCTACGTTTATCATTCCGCCACCAAGTCCTGCTGTGTTATTCGAAATAATGGAATTTGTAATAATAGGCGAAGAATTAAACGCATTAAATATACCACCTCCATACGATGCTAAATTATTTCTAACTATAATATTTGTGATTAATGGCGAAGAATTATGATTATAAATGCCACCACCAACTTCTTGAGAAATATCATCTGTTCCACTATAATCAATGCCTATGCCGTTTCCACCGCTAATTTCGATTCCGTTAATATCAGAAGAATTGTCAAGGTTGGTTGTTACTAAAACATGATAAACATTTTCTTCTAAATTTAGAAAGTTAGGATTTCCATTGAAAAAGGTATAAACGTCATCAGAATTTATATCTCCTGATAATATCGTTTTGTTAGTTGCCCAATTTCTTTGCGTCAACAGTGTTTCTGTGCCCAAAAAACCTCCATAAATTTTCATGTTTTTAGATAAATGGAAGGTTTTGTCAAGAAGATCAATAGGTGATGAGTTTCCATAAAGGTCTGTTTTGGGTAAATATACTCCTCCAGTAACCCAAATATTTGCACCGCAGACATTGGTATCTATTGCGTCTTGTAAATCGGTAAAAGCATTTAACCAATTTGAGCCATCATTAGTACCTGTTGCGTTTATTTTAACATAAATAATGTCTGAAGCCGAAAATTGTGAACTATTTATTGAGACAGGATTGCTCATATAGGAAGTTTCACATCCAGAGCTTAAATCTTTAACTTTTAAGATATAATTGTTGGTTGTTAGGTTATTGAACGTGTTTGATATTTGGTAGGTAATTCCGTTGTCTATGCTATATATTAATGGGCTCGAGGTTGTTTCTGCTTTTACCACTATACTTCCAGTGGTAGTGTTACATAGTTGTGTTACAACAGGTGTCAACATATAAGGAATGCTAATAGGGATGATAACTATTGGGTTACTTTCATAGCTTTCTTCACATAGTGAGCCTGATTTTCTGACTTTTATATGATAATTTCCAGCAGATAAAAACTCAAATACATTATCAACTTGAAAACTTATTCCATTATCTATGCTGTATTCTAAATCGCCAAGATTGGTGCTGACATTTATTTCTATTTTTCCATAAATAGAACTGCAATTAGGTTGTGTTACTGTTGGAGCTGAGAAAACAAAAGGAGCAGATGAGCCATAGTTTTCAAATGCACCCATATCTGCCTCAACATTATAGGGGCGTGGAGTGCCAACTATATCTGTTGAAAATGCGGTTGTAATCCAAGTATTGTAGTCGGCGGCATCAATGGCAGGTGAGCAATTACTTAAGGAATAATCTTCGTTTATTGGATTAGTAAATACAGGGTCAATGTCAAGATTTGAACCGGCATTTATACCTAAATTAGAAATCCAATTTGAACTTCCTCCGCTACCTCTTAGAATGGTATTGGAATAGGTATTAAGTACATATGGACTGTTAGAAACCTCCGAACTAACATTTTGATATTCGCCATTGTCCCATATTATACTGTTTTTGATTATTGGATTCATAGGTCTGAGTGAGGTTCCACTGAAATTTGATATAGCCCCCCCGTTCTCATTTGTTGATCTATTTGCACTAAATGTAGAATTGATAATCGTTGGAGAAGAATATTGATTATACAATCCACCACCCGAATTAGCCTTATTTTTTATTAATAAAACATTAATGATTTTAGGAGCAGCATTTTCATCATTTGCGATTCCTCCACCATATTCTGCTGAATTGGCTTTTAATAATATATTTACCAAAGTAGGAGAGGAGTTTACATTTAATATTCCTCCACCAATATTTTTATTAAACCCACCCGTGCTAAAATATAGTTGTGAAATTGAATTGTCTGCATTTCCGCTAGCAATCATAAAACCGTCTATTTGAGCATTGCTTGTTAGTGAATTGGTGATGAATACATGGAATAAATTTTCATTGTTATTGCTTATGGCGAGGGTTGAACCACTCCCTACTAATAGGTCGTCTTGGTTTATATCACCACTGAGTATAGTCTGGTTGGCAGCCAAGTTTCTTTGAGACAAACTTGTTTCACTTCCGGCGAATCTCCCATATATTTTCATGTCTAGGTCTAAGTAAAAAGCTTTGTCTCTAGGGTCTGAAATGGTGCCATCAGGAGCAGTGAGGGGGAAATAGTTTCCGGCGGCTACCCAAATGTCTGCTGTTCCACAAGTGTTGGCATTGATTGCAGTCTGCAAGTCAGTGTAGGCATTTGACCAGCTACTACCATTGTTTATACCTGAAGCAGATTTGTTAACATAGATTATACTTCCACTGGGACAAGCCTCACCGCCCTCGTAGGCACCTATGTCCACAGTCGTGTTTTGAGGTCGGATATTACCTGCAAAATCATTAGTTATGCCTAATGCCAGCCATTCTGAATCGTTTCCTGCATTTATTGCTGGGGAATTTGACATTATTCTATAATCACCATTTTTTGAATCAAAAAATATAGGGTTGATGTCTAAATTTCCTCCTAAGTTAGATCCATAATTAGCATTCCAAGCATTGTTAACTTCACTTTGTTTTATAATACTATTTTTAAAAGTAGGAGAGCTAAGGTAATTACTGAACTCATTATCAGAACTCTGAAAAGTATTTTTTGTGAAATTTCCCCAAATAATGCAATTAGCAAAATATGGATTTGAGTTTCGAATATTGTTTACCGCTCCACCTCTTTCTGATACTATGTTTCCACTTATGGTAGTGTTGAAGATTTCTGGCGAAGATGTATCATTATATATTCCACCTCCGTAAATAGCCGAGTTTTTTGCAATTATTGAATTTGTGATTTTAAGGTCCGTTGAAGAATTACTTATTCCCCCTCCGGTGGCTGCATAGTTGGCCATAAACAAGGTCCTGTCAAATACAATATTTGTAGAGTTGGCATTGTTAACACCTCCACCACTAAGTAATGCCGAGTTTTCGCTAAATTTACATTCTCTATATTCAGCTGAAGATCCTATGTTATATGTCCCAGCACCACTATATTTTACTATGTTTTTAATAAAATTGGATTTGCTGAATTTCGGAGAAGATTGATAATTGTAAACTCCTCCACCATCGTTGGCATAATTTGCCTCGAAAATCATATTCGAAATACTTGGACTTGAATTTATATTATATAGTCCTCCTCCTTTGTATTGGTTGAAATAAATTTGATCCAAAGCTGTAGAATTTATACCTATGGCATTTCCACCTTTTATAGTAAACCCATCTAATGAAGATACCGATGTCAAGTTGGCTGTAACAAGCACATGATAGGTGTTTTCTGAAGTATTGTTCAAAACAAGGCTTTCTCCTTCACCGGTTTGGGTGTCGTCATTATTTATATCACCACTTAATTTTGTGACATTTATCAATGGGTCGCGTTGACTTAATAGCGTTTCGTTTCCAAAGAAACCACCATATATATTCATGTCTTTATTGATATGAAAGGCATTGTTTTTCGGATCGGTGGTAGTCCCGTCGAGAGATGATAAAGGAAAGTAAGTTTCGGCAGCAACCCAAATTTCGACCCCACAAGTATTTTCGTCTATTGCAGCTTGAAGATCAGTAAAAGCATTAAACCAAGTCTTGCCATTATTAAGCCCTACGGCATTTTTATTTACGTAAATTCTTGTAGCAGCTACACTTCCTTCCAAAGCACCCATGTCAACTATTGAATTCTGTGGACGTAAATTTCCAGCAAAATCATTAAGAAGACCGCCTGCAAGCCAGTCTGTATTGTTGCCAGCATCTATTGCAGCTGAGCAATTCAACAATCGGAAATCATCAATATCGGGATTAACAAAAGAAGGGTTTGAATCTAAATTACTTCCATTGTCTGTTCCGAAACTATTGTTCCAATTACCGCTGCCACCACTTCCTTTGACAATGTTATTGTTAAAAGCCAAAGTACTAGAGGTGTTCGAAATTTCGTAATCCCCATTGTTCCACAAGATGTTGTTGCTAATAGTTAAATTGGAAGCATTATTATAAACTGAGCTACCAAAGCTAGTAGCGGTGTTTTTCGCAAATGTGGAATTGGTTATATTCTCAGTAGAACTATAATTAGCAATGGCCCCACCATAAATGGCGATATTATTAATAAAGAGGGAATTAAGAATTTCTATATTACTACCTCCAAAAGCACATAAAACGCCACCGTAATTTCCTGAATTACCATTTGCTTTGGTATTCGTAATTTGTAAATTTGAACTTGTAATATTTATTCCTCCACCGAAAACAGAGCAGTAGTTTTTTTCTATTGTGGAATTTATTAAACTTACGTTTGAATTTAAATGAATTATAGCCCCTCCACCTTCATTGGCTACATTATTTTTTAATATTATATTTGATAAAGTTAGACTAGCGTTGGAAATAATAATCCCGCCTCCCAAAGTTCTTGAATTGTTAATTCCTTCATAATTCATAGTGCCAGATCCATCTGCATGTCCTCCCGAGATTGTAAAACCATCAATGATAGATTCCGGTCCAAGGTTATTTGCAATCAATACATGATAGGTGTTTTCTGTGTTTCCACTAAATTGGAGAGTGCTTCCATTACCAGTTATTACGTCATCATTTAATAAATCGCCACTTAAAATTGTCTCATTCAAGGTCGGGTCTCTTTCTACTAGGAAGTCTTCGCCGCCCACAAAACCTCCATACATTTTTAAGCCATTGGCAATATGAAATGCCAGGTTTCGCGAAATAACAGAAATGCCATCTGGAGCCGAAGTAGGCAAGTATATACCCTTTGCTACCCAGATTTCAGAACCAAAACAAGGATAATTATCTATGGCCGATTGAAGGTCTAAATAGGCATCGACCCAAGAAGTCCCGTTATTTGCACCAGTAGTGGCAGTTTTGTCTACATAGACTATCAATTTTTTCACAATCACTTCATTTCCCGATATTGGACATAACCTCCCTTGGATTCTTACTTTTATCTTGTACAAATCTGGAGTTAATGATGGAAATTGTGGGCTTGTTTGGTAGTTTACTCCATCATCAATACTATATTCTAGATCTCCCCCGGTTGTTAATGCATTCACATATATGGAGGTACTTTGGTCCAAACAGTTTGGTTGTGTAATAGCAGGAATTGAAACTGTTATTATTGGTGCTGCAATGGTTACAAATGATAAAGAAGTGACCTCCTCACATGCAGAAGTGGTCAATTTTATTTTTAGAGAATAGTCATTCTCTGGTAAATTTCCAAAAATAGGGCTGGAATGATAGCTGTTACCTTCATCGATGCTATAACTCAATGTACCGTAACTTGAGGATGCTTGAAAAGTGATTGTTCCAAAAGGAATGGAGCAATCGGGTTGAATTAAAATCGGTGCTTCATAGGTAAGATTGGTACTTGGTATTTCGAACGGGCCGATTTCTACGTTTGCACCAATTGGTCGGATATTTCCTGAAAAATCTTTAGTCAAACCTTGATAATTCCAAGCACTTGTGTTTCCGCCATTTAAAGCAGGAGAACAAAATTGCAATCGGAAATCCCCGGCAGTTTCATCGAGAAAAAAGGGGTCAGAATCTAAATTAAAACCACTATCTGTACCATATCCAGTATTCCAGCTTGTACTTCCTCCGCTCCCTAATATTATACTATGAGAAATTAAAACGTTCGGGTCGGCATTATAAATTTCGTTGGAGCCATTTTTCCAAATAATAGTATTTGTGATAACTGGTAATGAATAAGAAAAATTATAAATCGCTCCACCGGAAAATGCAGAATTTCCAATAAAAAGGTCGTTTGTCAAAGTTGGTGAAGAACCCGAGGTATTATTTATTCCTCCGCCACTTACAGATGCTATGTTTTTAGTTATTATGGAGTTAACCAAAGTAAGCGATGAGCCATTATTGCTTATTCCGCCCCCTGAACTAGCAGAGTTTCCTTTAAAAATCATATTTCTCAATATAATAGTAGAATACCCATTGTACATTCCCCCACCAGAATTTCGTTCAATAATGTTAGCACTGTAGTTTGTAGATCCAGTCCCATTTGCATTTCCACCTATTATTTGAAAACCATCTATTATAGTGCTAGAGCTCAAATAAGCAGTAATTAAAACGTGATACGTGTTTTCAGAGTTATTGGCAATATTTAAAGTACTGCCTGTGCCAGTTATCACATCGGTGTCATTCAAGTCTCCACTTAGTATGGTGGCATTGGTGGTCCAGTTTCGTTCAGAAAGTAAGGTCTCATTACCTGCAAAACCACCAAAGATTTTCAAATCCTTGTTGAGATGAAATGCCTTATCTCGAACATCACTTGTAGAGCCATCTGGAGATTCTGTTGGATGGTAGGTTCCTGCTTTCACCCAAATCGTGTCACCAATTGCGGCTAAATTTATCATAGCTTGAAGACTGCCAGATGCAGCCACCCATGAAGTCCCATTACCTGTAGCACCCGGCAAAACATAATGTACCGTGGCAAAACTCGAAATAGGTAAAGATATAAAATACAAAAAAAGGATAAAGCCATTTGGACACTTCCAAATGTTAAGTAAAATTGATTTCAATGTCTATAATGTTTTAAAGGGAATACCCAGAAATGAAGGAATTAGGTGTATTCTTTAATATCGAAAAATGAAGAACGATTTCAGGACTTCTTTATATTTAATAAAATTAGATTATTGTAAGGTAGATAAATTAATCTGTTACTTTACCTAAAAATCTAAATTATACATATTTGAAAAAGGAAATTCAATACATATCTAATGGATTTTTTAACTTCCTTTCGCGAGTTTTTAATTCAAATTTTCTCAATTTGAATAAAGTAAAAATCAACAAGCCTCTGAATATTGCTCCTGAATTACTTTCAATCTTCGGCGACTGACGAGCACGTCTTTGCCATTCAACAATTGTATAAAACAAGCTTTGGGGCTTTCTTTAATATTTTTAATAAAGCTTTTGTGAATGAGTAAGGAGCGGTTTGGTCTGACGAATTGGTCTAGGTCCAAATGATTTTGATGGAATTTTAAAGTGTAGGAAGAAACTTCTTTTCGACCATTTTTAAGATGGAAGATCGAATAGTTTTGGTCAGCTTCAACAAACAAAATGCTGCTTTGGGCTGAAATTTGATTTATTATTTTAGGTGTAATCATGGCTATAAAGTTTTAGATTCAGTCTAAAGCTATTTTTATTAATCCAGGCAATCAAAAAAAAGGGCTGAAACGCCCTACACTTGGTATTAAATGGGCTGGAGAAGTGATGAAAAAAATAATTTTGAAATTTAAAAAGCAAAATTTTTAAGAACCTTTGTTTAAAATTTCAATAAATGTTTAGAGAAAACTTAAATTTTGATCCCTTACCTATTTCACTTTCTAATGTAATTTCTCCACCAAGTTCTTCTGCAATTCTTTGTACTATGTTCAACCCAAGACCGTAGCTTGGATCACCATTTTTATTTTCGCTTTTTATGGTAGTATACTTTTCAAATAGTTGTTGTTGACTTTTTGGTTCAATTCCTGGCCCTTGGTCTATCACTGAAAAAGCAAGCTGTTTAGGATTTGCTTCTACTTCAAGCTTTACCTCTTTGCCACTTTCAGTGAATTTTAATGCATTGCTGATAAGATTTTCTAATGCTCTAAACAACAGCGTTTTGTCTGTAAGGATAGATTCGTTTTCTTGAAGATTTAAGATTTTGAATTGAATGTTTTTTGAAATGGCAATAGTCGAAAACCGAGTTTGTAATTTTGACAAAAGCTCAGCTATGTCAACTTCTTTTAAGTCCAATTTTTGCATTTCATTTTTATCAATACTTAAAATTTCTCTGATAATTCTCAGGCCAAAATCCGTTGTTTCCAAGATTTTCTCTTCTACTTCTTTTAAATCTTTTGTCGAATTTTGGCTCAAGTTTTGTACCCAAAGTTTAATTGCAGTAAAAGGACTACTTAAATCATGGGATACCACCGACATCAAATGGTTTTTCTTGGCATTCAATTCATTCAGCCTATAGTTCTGACTTTCAATTAGCTTATTTTTTTTCTTGTTTTTATATAAAGCAAAACTCACAATAAAGGCCAATACAAGTAGGCTTAGTATTCCAGATATATAAAATAGTTGACGGTTTTTACTAGCTTCCAACTGAGCGTTCAATAATTGGTTTTGCCGCTCTCTTTCTATCGCATTGTGGTTTTCCTGGAGTTCAGCTATTTTGTTATTCGTTTCATTATTAAGTATTTCTGCTTTAAGTTTATTGCTTTCTAACAATAATGCAAATGCCTTGTCGTGTTGTTTTAGGTTAGCATAAAGGCTCGAAAGCTGCTCGATGGTCTGTTGTTGGAATGATTTCGATTCAAGTTTCTTTGCCAACTCAGCAGCTTCTTCTAAAAAAATAATGCTCTCTTTTATTTTTTTTTGGCCTTCTAAAGCCCCAGCTTTATTGATCAAATTATACCATAGATCTGACTTATTGGTTTTGGTTTTTAAATATGCAAAGTTTAAATCTGTAAGTTTTTCAGCTTCTACATATTTTTTCTCTGTGATATAAAGTGCCGAAAGGTTGATTCTTAGATTGGCCATACCTTTCTCATCTTTGAGCTTCGATTTTATTTTTAAAGCTTCTTTATAGAAATATATGGCAGAGTCCAATTTACTCTCAGATCGATAAATTACCCCTAAATTATTATAAAACGTTGAAAGTTTTTTCTCGTTAAGTTCTTGCTTTTGAGGATGATTTATATAGCTTAATATGAGAACTTTGGCTTTTTCTAATTGGTTTGAATTAACATAAATATATACCAAGTCTGAGGCAGCAGACATTTGGTCAGAAAGTCCAAGGTTGAGTTTTGAAAGTCTCAAAAATTCTAAATAATACTTTGTGGCTTCTGTAGGATTTCCAGTGTAATCATAATGTAAACCTTTGAATCTCTGAGCGTAGGCTTCTGCCTTTTTTGATTTGGTTTCATTGTATGCTTTGGATAAAAGCTCAGACCAAATAAGCATACTGTCGGTTTTTGAACCGTCTGAAACAGGCCAAGTTTCTAGCCAGGAATCGATTTGTTTTTCAGTTATTTTTTGAGAGAAACTCAAGAAATTACTGAATATTAGACATAGAATTAAGATGTGTTTAGTTGTCTTCATTTTCCAAAAGGCCGTTTTTTATTGCAAACTTCACCAAACCCACGGTATTGCTTACCCCTGCTTTTACTAAAATATTCCTTCTGTGGGTATCAACTGTTCCGGTGCTTAAAAACAGTTTTTCTCCAATCTCCGCCGAACTGTATTCTTTGCATATCAGCACTAAAATTTCTCTTTCGCGGGGACTCAACAAGTTCCCAAGTTTGTTCTCGGGTATCGTAGTAGTGTTTATAGCATCGATTTCTTCTTTTATATACAAATCAGAGCTTATGTATTTTTCGCCATTTGCTACATTTTCAATGGCCTCTAAGAGTTCATTTATTGATGCGTCTTTTAATATATATCCTTGAATATCAAACTTTTCCAATTTTTTAATCGCTCGTGAGCCTCGCATCATTGTCAAGTATAATATCGGTAAATTAGGCTTTAAGATCCTTATGCTTTTTAATAGTTCTTCAGGTTCAAAATCAGGCAACTGAACGTCCAAAAGGAGAACATCTATGTCGATTATCTCCAAAGTATTTAGTAAAGATTGGCCATTAGTAAAAGTTGCCAAGACAGTTAACTGTTTATAGCTAGCAAATAATCTTTCAAGACCTTTTAAGAATATTTCGTGATCGTCGACTAAGGCTATTTTAATCATTCGTATAGGTGAATTGAATTTGGGACAGAGTAAAAATAGTAATTTTCTTTAAAAATACTGCTTTTGTAAGATTTAAGTTTTATCTCAGAAAACCAAAAAATACCTAAATACAGTATGGTGCAGTGTTTTTTTTTATTGGAGCTTTGAGGCATTATTATTAAAACACTTTACCTCCATGAAAAACTTAAACAGGTTATTGTATTTTTTTGTGTTAAGCCTTTTGTTTTTTTCTTGTTCAAAAGACGAGCCAGAGCCAATCCTTGCAGACATGGTTTCAGGCGAATATGTGGTGGATTATTATGTTGTAAATAACAAAAAAGTGACTTTGCCTGCCACAAATAGTTCAGGAGAAACCGCAACAGGCAAAATAAGTGCTTACAAAGTAGAAGATAATGTCGCCTCTTTTACTTTCTTTTTTACGCTTACAAAGTTTGGTATTTCTTCAAGTTCGAATAGTAAACTTGAAAATGTGACATTAAAAAAGGCCAATTCGACTGATATTGAAGGTTTTGTGGGAACCGAGAAAGTTATAGAATATTCAAACAACAAACTGATTCTGACGATGACTAATGAAGACCCGAGTAAGGTCTTGGTGATAAAAGGCATCAAATTTTAGCATTTGTCAAAATTGAAAAAAATGGCAATAAAATATATCAATTATACTTAAAACCTTAAAGCATGAAAACTTCATTTTTTACTATTTTAGCAGCTTTTTTTGTTACGTATTGGTCCAATGGTCAATCAATTATTATTGATCCAAACTTAGACAATACCATCAGTTCAAGTTCCACCACCAATTATTTGGATCTGCATAAAACAGGAACGAACAATTATGTAGGTTTAAGGTTTTTCCAAGGGGCTGCAAATAGGGGTGGTTTATATTATGATGATGCTAATGGTGTTTTGAATCTTTCAAATGGACCCACTTTAAGTGGAATAGTTTGGAATAGGACCACCTCCAGAGTTGGAATTGGTACTTATGCCCCCCTAGCTAAACTGCATATTGAAACTAATAATAGCCCTTCTGTACCTCATATATTGCTCCGAGAAGATAATGTAAGTGATGGAGCAAGAATCAATTTTGAAAATGCTGGAGTAGGCTCAAACAGATGGACATTGTATGGTATAAATTCGGTAGTACCTAGTTCATCAAGGTTTAATTTTTTCCATACTTCTTTTGGAAATATACTGACCATATCTGGTGATGGAAATACCAAAATGGAGGGTTATACACAGCTAGGCAATAATGCACCTAAAATAAAGATGAAAGTTATAACAGGTTCATTTGGAAATTCCGAAGGTTCCTGGTATGATATTCCACATGGTCTTATTTCCTCTAAAATATTAGCAGTAAACGCAAAAGTTGAACCGGTGGGAAATGCCACGGCATACACCCTGCCAAATAGTTTAGCACCTGGTCTAGAGTATTCTGTAGGGTATAATGATACTGTTGTTTTTTTTATGTTAAAATCAGGTAATGCTGAGTTTTTGTTAAATAGGAATGTTAAGGTTTTAATAACTTATGAAGAGTAGGTTACATCACTTCCAACCGCTTCACAAGCTCTTCGGCGTATTTTTTAGAAATCGGAATCTCGGTGTTTAAAATATATACTACCGTTGGCTCAAACCGTGTTAAATAATCCAAATTGACAGCAAAGGATTTATGGGTGCGGAAAAAGTTTTGTTTTTTCAATTTTTCTAAAAACAAGCTCAATGAATTTCGGATGATTTCTTTGCGGTCAGCTAGGTGAATTTCAACATAATTTCCTTCTGCCTTAATCCAAAGGATTTCAGAAAGTGGTAATTTGGTATATCGATATTTGTCTTTTATAAACAGTGCGTCTTTAATTACAAGATTATCAGACTCCTCGGGTTTTGTATCTTCTTCTGTTTTTTTCGAAATAATAAAAAGTGCCATTTCTATGGCCGTAAACAATTGCTCTTGTTTGAACGGTTTCACGAGGTAATTGGTCGGGTTTACTTTTTTTGCTCGTTCTATGGTAGGACCGTCAGAATAAGAAGTGGTAAAAATAAAAGGAATTTTGAACCGCTCATTTATCACTTCTGCAAGGTCTATTCCATCCTTTTTTCCGCCCAAGTTCACATCGAGTAAAATCAAGTCTGGGGTTTCAACTTCTAATATTTCGATGGCTTCGTCATAGTCCATGGCAGTTTCAAGGACGTCATAACCCATTTTGCTCAACATGTTTTCCATGTCAGCCGCTATTATGCCTTCGTCTTCTACGAGTAGAATTTTTACCATTTTTTTATTTTTGACTTAATTGAAATGCACGAATGTCTTTAAATAATACCCTAAAGTTAGCACCTTTGTCTGAACTTGAGGAAAATTTTCCTCTCAATTGTTTACTTAAAATTTTCACTAGTTTTAAGCCTAAGGACTTGCTTTTTACGGGGTCAAAATCGCTTGGAAGTCCCTTTCCGTCATCGTTGACATTTAGTTCGTATTCCACTTCATTTAAAGCTTTAATATCTATTTTTATTTTTCCATTGGCCTGGTTTTCAAAGGCATATTTGTAAGCATTTGATACCAGTTCGTTCACAATCAATCCCAAAGGAATGGCAGTATCTATGTCAAATTCTATCTTATTGGCTTCTATTTCTATATCAATTTTCTTGCCGTCTTTTTCAAACATTTCTGAGAGATACACTACAAGTTCTTTTAGGTAGTTTTCTATATCTACATTGCTCAAATGATCACTTTGATATAAGTTTTGATGAATCAAGCTCATGGCTTGCACACGGTTTTGACCTTCTCTTATATTTGAAAGCAGGGTAGGGTCATCTATATTGTCGGATTGTATGTTGAGGAGACTAGAGATTATCTGCAAGTTGTTTTTAACTCTATGATGGATCTCGCGTAGCAGTGTTTCTTTTTCTTCAAGAGAAGATTGGATTATGTCGCTTTGCTTGCTTATTTCTTCGTTTTTTTGTAAAAGTATAGCGTTATTCTTTTGTTTTATTCTGGAACGATTATAAAATAAGCCAGCTAGTAACACAAATAAAACTACTCCTAACAATGCAAGGTTTCGAGCCAAATTTGATTTTTCTATTAATTTTTCCTGAAGTTCGGCCTCGTTTTTTAGACTATTTATCTGGTCTTCTTTCTTTTTTGTTTCATAAATAGCCTCCATTCTGGCTGTATTTTCTTTAATGTCGTTGTTGCTGATTAGTTCGTTTAAAATTGAAAATTGTTTTTGAGCTTCAAAGGCCTCTTTCATTCTGTTGGCATTGCTATAGGTATTGGCGAGGTCTTCATAGGCAAAACTTTGCTCTCGAGGCACATTTATCTCTTTCGTTATTCTCACTGTTTCATTGAGGTATTTTTCGGCTTTAGTATAGTTTCCCATTTTATTCATCAATCTGCCCAATTCTAGATTCATAACCGCCACTTTCAGTTTTTGATCTGTTTTTATGGCATATTCAAGTCCTTTTAAATAATATTCCTCCGACAAAGCGTAGTTTTTGAGATAATTGTTTATTGTTCCTAAGTTTTTGTAAGCATAAGCCATCCCTCTTTCATCTTTCATTTCTTTCCGAAGATTGAGGTCCATTGTTGCGTATTTTTCAGCTTCTTTATATTTTTTAAATCTGTTGTAAACAGGTACTATACCTTGGCAAGCTGCCGAAATCCCAGATTTGTTAAAGGTAGTTTCTGCAATCTCTAGAGCTTTTAAGTAGTATTCGACCGCTTTTTCGTCGTTTTTTAGGTAAAAGTTTATAGAGGCAAGGTTGCCATAAATATCACCGACTTTTACCAAATTGCCAATTTTTTCACCTTCTTTTATGGCTGCCAAATAGTAGTCCATACCTTTTTCGAAATTGCCTTGATAGTCGAAGATTATTCCGGTGGCATTGAGTATCCACATTTGTAACTCCGAATCTTTGGCTTCTTTGGCATTTTTTATGGCCAAGTCGTAGTTTTCTAATGCCATGGGGTAGTTGCCCTCTTTTTCAGCAAGATCTCCAAGTCCTTTATAGGCTTCACCTTTTCCCGTTTTATATCCTATTTCGTAGCTTAACTTTAGACATTTTTCGTAACTGCTTTTAGAAAGCTCAACTTTGCCTGTTCTTCTGTATAGATAGCCTTTTATAGCTAAGGCTAAGGCTTCTGATTCCCTATCTTTGAGTTTTTGAGAAAGGAGGTAGCTTTTATCCGCGGCTTTCATGGCCTCTTCAAAATTTCCATCGGACATCAAACACTTTGCTAGCTCTTGATTAATAATGTTTTGAAAAATGTCGTTGGTCTTATAATTTGTATTTGCGGAAAGTTCAGTGCAGTATTTTATGCCAGATTTTATATCTACATATCTTAGGTTTTTTAGAACCCCACTAAGTATTTCGACATTTTGAGGTGATCTTGAAAATTGTGATTTGAGTTCTGTTATTTTTTGATTTTGAGCAAATAAATTAGGGAAAATAAAAAACAAAACTAAACTCCAAAAATGAAATTTCTTTGAAAAATATAATGGTTTATTTTGGGTTTTTATCATGGTTGTTTTTTAAATAGGCTACATAGGTATCAATTCATCAAGTAAGAATAAATAGCCAAATAAATATAAACTATTGATGAAATTTTAGATTATTAGGATTACATCAAATATCAATAAAATATTGTCAGAAAAAAATATATTTGCTGATTAATTTTCGACCATTTTGGATATTTTTTATCGAACTAGATATGTTATTTTTTTATTACTGGTATCCGATTAAAAATAAATAAATATTATTCATTATATCAGCCAGCACTGTTAGAACGCAATCAAAATTCTCTTTCGAAAAAACTACTAACATAAACTACTGATTTAGAGAAATTTGAGTGCGTGAGTTTGTGGACGGTCGGCCGCAGCCGTGCTGTTTTTTTGGTGGTACGCCACTCCGATTCTTTTTTTTGAAAAAAAATAAGGGCGGACGGCTAGTCCCCAGGCGGCAGCCGACACAAAGTAAATAGAGGGTCATTTTCACCATAGACAAAAAAAGCACCTTGAAAGGCCATTCAAGGCCGATTTGCCTGTAAAATATATTTTAGTCGGATGCCAGTATTTTTTTATTATAAAGTTGCAAAAAAACAATATTCTTATTTTTAAAGAACACGTCAACTTAAATATTTCCTATATTTATTCATTAAAAAAGTTTACAATTAAATACTTCTTTAAGCCCAAAAAGCAGCAACCATTGCTCTTGAAATCAAAAATACTCTTAGATTAATTAAAATACTCTGAAGGATGCTTGCCAAACCGCTGCTCGTAGATCTGGGCAAAGTGACTCGATGACTCGAAACCTACCTCATAGGCTACTTGTTTAATGGTGCTGTATTTGCCCAGCTCCAAAATGATACGGGCCCTTTGTAGACGGAGCTCTTTAATCAACTCATTAGGTGTTAGGCCCGTTTGTGATTTTACATGACGATACAGGCTTCGCTCTGTCATGTTCATGGCTTCTGCCAGTTCTGGAATGTTTAGCTTAAGATTAGAGAGATTTTTATTGACATACTGCTTCAAATTACCAATCAAGTCTCTTTGAGGAGATTCATCAATTTCGGCTAATACATTGTCTCGCTCCTGTTTGGCGACTTGCTGGCGGGTAGTAATAAATCGGATACGAGCCAGCAATTCTCTTTTCTCGAATGGCTTTTTGAGGAAATCATCAATACCCATCTCCAAGAGCTCAAGGCGAGTTTCCTCATTGGCACTGGCAGTGAGGAATATGATAGGCAACTCTGCGAAAAAGGTATTTTCTCGGGCTTTTGTCAAAAGCTCCTTGCCATCTATCTCAGGCATCACTAGGTCGGTAATCAGGAGGTCAGGCCGCACTACATTCAGCATTTTCAGGGCTTCTGATCCACTACGAGCCATGTAAACCTTATAGCCTTCCCGCTCTAGCAATTGCTCCATAAATAGTAGGAGATCAGGGTTATCATCCACCACCAAAATGCGGGTAGATTGATTTACTTGGGTTTTTTCTTTGGTGGAGCTAAATTCTACCTCGCTGATAGGAGACTCGGCTTTGAGATATAATGGGAAGCTGAGTGTAAAAGTTGTTCCCTCGTCCTCACTAGAAGCCACACTTATTTGTCCTTCTTGTATCTCAACCAGCTCTTTTACAGCCGCCAAGCCAATCCCATTGCCACTGATATTTTGAGTTTTATGCTCTCGATGATATCTCTGAAAAATGGAATCAAACTTCTCCTTAGGAATGACACTACCTTCATTATTGATCAAAATTTTGACCTGATCACCATTAGATTTTAGGTCGATACTTATTCTGGCACCTTCTGGGCTATATTTGATCGCATTGGAGATCAAATTTGACCAAATGATATCCATTTTACGCTCATCTAGCATGAGGGTGAGGTCTGGCTCTGTAATGGTGCATGTCAATTTTTGGCCTTTCTCTTTCAACAATAAATCATACATGGCCTGCATTTTTCGGAAAAAGGACTTCATATTTAGGCGAGTACGAAGCAGGTTAAAATCCGCCTTATTTTCACCTGCCAAACGAAGCACATCATCTACCATGTGAGAGATACGGCCGGCGTTTTGGTCAATGAGTTTGAGTCTTTTTGATACATCCTCTTGCTCGGTCACTTCTTCTTGTAGCGATTGCGTCAATCCACGTATAATGGTGAGTGGTGTTCTGAATTCATGGGTGATATTTTCAAAAAATTCTCTTTTCTGAACTTCTTGATTTTGAAGCAATTCTTTTTGAGCAGCAAGTAATTGATTTTTCTTTCTATTTTTTAAAAAGGCAAAACCCAGCAAACTCAAGACTACTGCCAGTACCGCCAATCCCATATAGAGCAGGTTTTGTCTGGATTGAAGGTTTTTATTCTCCTGTTCTTTTAATTCCGTCTCATATTTTTCAGCGATTTCAATAGACAATTTCTCTTGATTCTCCAGCAACAGGGTATCAGACCATTCGAAAGCCAATTGGAGGTATTCTGCAGCATCTTCATAATTGTAGGTTCTCTTGGCGGCTTTCCCTAAGGCAAATATAGCACTCCTTACCAGTGGCGTGTTGTCTAATTCATCCATCATATCGATGGCTATCAATAAATTCTCTTTGGCATTTTTATAATCCCCCACTAAACTCTGAGTCACACCAAGATTTTGATAAGAGGCGGCTCGTACTGTAGGACTCATGTTATCGGCATTTTGTAGCCCTTCCTTAAAATAAGCTATGGCATCGGTATAGTCACCGGTAAACATATATCCAGACCCAATGCCAATTTTAAGCATTGACTTAATGGTACTGGGAGGCAGATTATTTGTAATGGTTTTACAGATTTCGATTTCTTTGGCCATGCTTTCTGTATCATGTAGCAAATGCAAGTAGACATTGCTCTTGTTGAGATGCACCAAGGCCATGTACAAATTCTCTTGGTATTCGGCGTAAATATCTAGTGCTTTTTGCAGATGGTCTAGGGCTTGCTCGGGCTTAATTTTTAGCCTCATGTGTATCAATCCCACTGTATTGTGAGCATCGGCTAGTAGCAATTTTTCTTTCGAATTTTGGAGGTCCCTCAAAGCATCCAATCCATAGCTTAAAGCCTCCTGATACTTTGCTTTTTTCTCTAAGGTGCCGGACATTGACACCTTGTACCATGCTTTGTATTTTAATTGGGGATACTTATTTACTAATGGTTTTATTTTTTCTAAAACTGTTAAAAAAGAGTCAGGATAAATGATGGGCAACAGGAACACTTCCTGCTTTGGTGTTCGTATATCTTGTCCATTTTCAATCTTCGTTTTCAATCTTTCAAAAACTTGATCGGCAGAAAGCATTTGGGCCTGTGCTGCAAATCCCAAAAGCATTAAAAGTAAAATTCTCAACATACGCATTGTTTATAATGGGGTCAAATTTATATGATGCAAATAAGTTAAAATCAATTCATTAAACAAAATGGCAGAAAAAAATAGCCCTTTGGCAGAATATCGCAATTAAGAAGGAGCTTATGGTCAAAGAGTATTGATAACAGTACGGATCCAGGTGAAAAAAGGTGGCAGAGTCACCTATATTTTTGGCAGGGAATCGGTTTTTTGGGGGGCGTACTTTGCGGTGTTCAATGTCAAATGAATTTTTGTTTTTGCTGAACTCCTAATCTTTAAATAATTATCATTATGGACTTACAATTCCTTTCCAGAAAAATGCTGCCTTGTCTACTGACCCTCTTTTTGATTGTCAGGTTTTCCACCTTCAGCCACGCCCAATCCTGTGATGGAGTAATGATTGAGAACTCAATTAGCTCCACTGGTACCCCGGCGTTTAATAATGTTACACAATCTTTTGTGTCTACCGCCACCGGCAATATGACTATGTTGAGGATATTTACCGGCCATAACGTAAATGATGGCCAGTTTCACACCACATCGGTAAAACTTGAAATTTTTGATCAGGGAAATATTATAGGCACTCAAACCGCCAGTATCACATATGCAGCAGTTTCAGATTTTCCTTTGGATTTTACATTTGACAATATCGCCGTTTCATTGGTAGCGAATAGAACCTATTCATTTCGATTGTCAAATCAGACATCTGAAACCATTATGTTCAGAACGAATAATGCTTATCCATTTGGTACTAATAGCTTACCGACACGTTCGGATGTGCGATTTGTTATGAACATGCATGTTGACAACCCACTTCATATCGCTCCGAATAATTTTACCTGTGCGGAGTTTCCGGTTTTGCACATAACAGATGGAGGTTTTATAGGGCCTGACTATAATCTTTTCCGTAACGGCTCACTTTTTAAAACTATCAAAGTAGATTCCATAGAAATATTGGATGACGGTGCCTATCATGTTCAAAAAACAGTATTCCCAGGCTGTACTATTATTTCTGACACGGCCACTTTTCAATCACTTCCTATTAATAAAGATACTACAGTGGCGATTCAGGATAGTATTTTACTTCGTGGGCAGTTTTATCAGATTGGCGAAAATCCGAGTTTCAATGATTTGGATAATAATGGATGTCTTGTCCGAAGAATTAATTTCAAATTAATACCAAATAAAATAACACCCCAAGTCTCGCCATGTGAAACGGTGTTAAATACTGTAAATAATACAGAAATTTTTCAAGGAACGGGCCCTTTGCTGAGAGACAGTAGCTTTACTTTTTCGGTTTGGGCAAAGAGAACACGACTAAACCGTACCGAAGTCTACTACAGATTAGGTTCAGAAAATGCAGTAGATAGAGCCATTCATTTGGGTTTTAGAGATACCAATGCAGTGCTTTTTGGTTTTTTTGGTGATGATTTGGAGTTTGCCCCACCTACTGTAGATCTCAACTGGCATCACTACGTATTTACTTATGATGCCACCACCAAACAGCAAGAAATATATGTAGACGGAACTTTACTTGCACAAAAACTGGCCTTGGGAAATTTTGTGGGTAACCGTACAGTAACTTTGGGTGCATTTTCGGGCACAGGTGATAGTTTTAATGGTTTTCTGGAAGACTTTCAGGTTTGGAGAAAAAAATTAAATAGTTCGGAGATTATCGATCTATATCGGTTAAATAATTCGGTGCAGACTGCATCTAAACTAGTACATTTTAAATTCAACGATATAAGAGGAGTCCAAAAACTAAAAAATTCGGCAGATAATACCTTTTTTGATATCACTAATATCAATACCAACACACAGCAAACAGATAGTTTGGGACGTGTAGGTGGAGCTACCTATTCCAGTATTACGCTAAGACCATTGACTGGAACCACCGTAGTCCTAAACGGAAATTCGTACACTCAAGACTCCACTTTTACAGATACGCTCCAAACCACGGCCGGCTGTGACAGCATGGTAAATTACACCTTGTTTTTTATTACATTGAAAGAACCAGTTCTTGAAAATTGCACCACCGTACTAAATCTGAATGGCCTAAGTTTTCAAAAAACTACCGATCCATTAGGACCAGATTTGGTCAATAAATCCTTTAGTGTAGCCGTATGGGCCAAACGCAAGCGATTAAACACCACAGAGGTCTTCTACTCTATGGGAGAAACAAGTGTTAACAGCCATAAAGGACTGCATTTGGGTTGGCGGCCAGATGGTAAAGTTTTTATGGGATTCCTTAGTGCAGACACCGAAATTGACCAACCGCAAGATACGCTTTGGCACCATTATGCATTTGTTTTTGACAATGCTCAAAGCCTTCGCAAAATTTATAAAGATGGTAAATTTATAGGTCAGGGCTCGGGCACCGCTTTTACGGGTGACAGAACTCAGTTTCTGGGTGCATTTCGTAATGGTGAAGTACGATTCAAAGGCCAGCTGGAAGACTTACAAATTTGGGACAGCGTTCTGGGCCAGGCGGATATCGATAGCCTTTTTAACCAAAACAATGAGGTACAAACAGCCAACAGAAAGCTCTTTTATGATTTCAATGAGGTACGGGGAGCAGATGTCCTAACAAACAGGGCTGATGGGAGCATAGTGAACCTCACCACGCTGAATAGTCTCCAAATTTTCACTGATTTAAATGCTGTACCAGCTGGACCAATCACCACAGACCACTTACTAACGGCAGCTTTGGGGGATACCATAAGCTACAAAGGCCTTAAGTTCACGGCAGATACTACTTTTACAGATAGCCTGCTGACCACCATCGGTTGCGATAGTCTTGTAAAAGTCAGCGTTTCATTTTTTATAAATCCCTTGGAGGAAGAATGTTCCACTGTACTGAAACTGGATGGAAGCAAGTTTGAGACTTTCGCCAACGGCCCGGTACTGGCCAATAAATCATTCACTATTAGTTCATGGGCTAGGAGAAAAGACAGTGCACTTGATAAGAATGAAATCTTCTTTTCTCTTGGAGATGTGGAAACCACAGGTAACTTAATTCATCTAGGCTGGCAGCCCAATGGAAATGTTTTGTTTGGCTTTCTTGGAGCAGACCTTACTATACCACAAACCAAAGACAATTTCTGGCACCATTACAGCTTTTCCTTTGACGTCACTACTGGAATAAGAACCATCAGAAAAGACGGAAAGAAAATTGCAGAGGCCACGGGTGTAGCTTTTACAGGTAGTCAGATAATCACCTTAGGTTCCTATAAAAACGGAGGTTCGAAATTCAATGGTTTACTTGAAGATCTACAGGTTTGGGACAAAGTATTAGATTCGGCAGAAGTGGCCCAGCTTATTGCTGGCAACAATGCTATTTCATTGAACAATAAGCTACTACACTATGATTTCAATGATTTTCGTAATGTAAATGAATTAACAAACCGAGTAAATGGAGAAGTAAATTCACTAGGTCAAATCTCAAACGCTTCGGCTTTGGTGAATCAAAATGAACTACCTGATGGTAAAACCGGTAGTTTCACAATTACCAATAAGGCACCAGGGGATTCCGTCATTGTAGCTAATCTTACTGTTTTCAGTGATACGACATTAATCGATACCCTTGTCAATTCACTTGGATGTGATAGTGTACTCATCCATAAAATTACATTTAAAAATTTCTTAGAAAACTGCACCAGTGTTCTTCATTTGAATAATGAAATTCAGGACCTTTCAGGCGGCCCTAACCTTGCCAATTCCTCGTTCAGCATTGCTGTATGGGTTAAAAGACAGAAAGTAGTCAATGGTAGTGGTCCCACAGAAGTCTATTTCAGGTTAGGAAGTGAGAACAATAACAATAGGGCTATTCACTTAGGTTTCAGAGATACCGGTAAAATATTGTTTGGCTTCTTTAGTAATGATATGGAAGTGACCAAGCCTCAAGATAATAACTGGCACCATTATGTTTTTACTTACCAAAGTGGCAACACCACCGCTACAAGAATTCAAAAAATTTATCATGACGGTGTGCTGCTAGGGTCTAGAAATTCGAATGGTAATTTTTCAGGCAATTCTCAAATGAAACTAGGGGCATTTTCGAATGTAGCAGATTCGTTTAAAGGCTTTTTGGAAGATTTACAGATTTGGAATACCACGCTTTCTGCAGCAGATGTGACTGCACTGTTCAACAGAGAAAACAATATCAAAAACAGCCAAAAACTGATTTTCTGGGATTTTAACGAGACTAGAGGCAATGCGGTTCTTACAAATAAAGTCGACAATACAATTCATGAACTGACCGATTTGAATGATCTAATAGCCTTTACAGACACGCTCGGAAATCCATCAGGTCCTTCTACAAGTTATAATTTCACTACTCAAAAAATAGGCACCACAGTTGAGATAAATGGTTTACAAATTAGCTCTGATACCAGCTATACCGATACGCTGGTAAATGCCGCTGGATGTGATAGCTTGTCTATTTATGATGTTGTTTTTGATCGTCAATTAAACCCCAACGAGGACGCCTGCAATACAGTATTACAATTAGACGGTACTCAAAGTCAAATCTTTAACAATGCCGGCCCTGCACTTTCAGGCAGCTCTCTTACTTTTTCACTGTGGTTAAAAAGAGACCGCATTAACACTGAGGAAATTTACTTGACACAAGGTACAGAATCGGCGAATAATAAAACCCTTCACCTGGGTTTCAGGACAAATAATAATATTTTATTCGGATTTGGAGGCAATGATTTGGAGGTGAATAGAAACCAGGATTTGCTTTGGCATCATTACGTATTTGTATATGACAAAAATGCTGGCTCCAACGAAAAGAAAAAAATATATGTAGATGGTGAATTGATTGGAACTGGTGGTGGAGGAGACTTTACCGGAAATCGAAATATCATTCTTGGATCATTCCAAAACATTTATGGGCCATTTGAAGGTATGATGGAAGACCTGGAAATATGGGATACCGCACTTACAGCCTCAGAAATTGACTCCCTTCATTTTCAAAAAAGAAACGTTTCTCTTAATTCCAAAAGGCTTTTCTGGAACTTTAATGAGAATGTCGGTGAAAATGTTTTGACAAATAGCGTAGATAATACAACTGTTTCGCTTTCGGCTTTTGATCGGGATACAGATATCGTCAATCTTTCAGGAAACCCATCTGGAAAGTCGGTAAGTATCGTCAATGAAACCTCTTGCACGGTTTATGAATTTAACGGCACAATACTTTCATCATCAGGCACTTACATCGACACTTTAGTGAATTCCTTTGGTTGCGACTCCATTGTTATTTTAAATCTTACAGTAAATATCATTTCGGAAGAAGTTAATGTACAAGCTTGCAATTCGTATCTATTTGGAGGGCAAACGCTTACGATATCGGGTACTTATATCGACACCCTCAGCACCCAAGCTGGCTGTGATTCTATAGTGACATTGAACCTAACAATGCTAGCACCTGACAGCACATTCATCACTGAAACAGCCTGCGATGTCTTTGACTTTTTCGGTCAAAACCTGGATGAATCTGGTAGATACTATCATACGCTTCAAAATACAGCCGGATGTGATTCTGTCATTGCTTTGGATCTCACATTTAACAGGTCGCCGTTTACTGAAATAACTGTCATCACATGTGGATCATACTTTTTCCATGATTCGCTCTTTACGCAGTCTACCACCTACAGTTTCAGTGTACCTAGCAGCAACGGCTGTGATTCGGTGGTGGTTTTGGGTTTAATCATCAAGCAGGCAAGTAGCTCACAAGTATCTGTCAGTCAATGCGGTCCATATCAATTCAATGGTATCACGCTCAGTAGCTCGGGTATTTACCATGATACGCTCACCAATGCAGCTGGTTGTGATTCGATAATCACCTTGAACCTCACCATCTTGCCACAGAGTACCGCTAGCATCAATATCACGGCATGCAATAGTTTTGATTTTAATGGGACCGTTTTGACGGCCTCTGGTATCTACAAAGATACACTTGTCAACGCCGCTGGCTGCGACTCCATTATCACCCTCCATCTGACCATTGCCACGCCTGTAACTGCCACATTAAGCGGAAATGCAGTCATAGCTCCTGGTGGCACAGCTACTTTGAGTGTGGTATTTACGGGCACTGCCCCTTATACAGTGGTGATAAATGGAGTGACTCATGGTGGCGTATCTGCCAATCCGTTTTTGTTGCCTGTGTCTCCTACGGCTACTACTACCTATAGCGTCACCTCTGTAAGCAATTCAAGCTGTGGAGAAGGCACAGCTTCGGGTAGTGCTACTGTCACGGTAGAGAATAGCCCATGCCCACCTAATTTAATTGTTCCAATCAGTGTCAATAAAATATACCGAGCTCAAAATCAGCTCAAATCCAGCGTAAATGCGAGTCATCAAACCAGCTATTCAGCAGGTGGTTCCATCGTGTTGGAGCCTGGTTTTCAGGTAGGAAGCAATGAGACTTTTGAAGCAAAAATAAAGGGTTGTGATAATTAGATGACATTACCAAAAGTGTCTTTATTTTATTATTTACATTTTTTAGTAAAGTCGATTTTCTATTTAAACATTAATTTAATTATGAGAAATTTATTTCAAATTGAAGGAAAAAATATATTATTTTTTGAGGCGGAGTCAAATTATACAACCATTCATTTGAGAAATGGTAAAAAAATCCTTTCTAGTTTTACATTGGCAAGGTATCAAGAACATTTTCCTGGATTCTTAAGAATCAACAGAAAACATTTGTTAAATCCTGAATACGTATTAAGCGTTGAACCCAAACAATTTAGGATTTCCATGAAGGACAATCGTAGGTTCATTATTTCAAGAAGACGAATCAATGTCTGTATAATTTGAAAGTTTGGATTTTTTTAAACCGCTACTTTTAAAGTAATAATAATTATTTCAGTCTGACACCATTTGTCAGACTGATTTTTTTTTGGATAAAATTATTATATTAGAAAAAATACCTTTTCATCACAACTTAACTTTATATATCAGGCCCAATACAGGACTTAGCTTTTCTACACCTACCAAATCAATGTCTTTGAAAACACTTATGTCTAGTGCATTTTTCTTGTTTATTTTATAGTTGATGCCCATTTTTGGCCGTAGCTGATCTAGGGTTCCGCCTATTTGAAAGAAAAAGTCGGTAGAGACATAAGGTGTGAATTTTGATTTGTTATCGTAACCAATTTCTATTTTGTCTCTAATATAACTGGCATCAAACTCTGTGATGCCGTCGTTGTCTTTGAATTGATGTTGAAATCGAAGGCGGTTTTCAAACTTTATCGCTCCAAACTTTTTGTCATAGCTTAAGTCAGCGTAGAATCTATGTCTAATTTTAAAATCCTTTGTTTCGTTTTTTCTTCTGTCGACAAACCTATAGTAAACTTCAGCATCAAACGCTTTAGAGATTTTATATGCACCTCCTAGTTCAAATAGATAAGTTTGAAGGTAGGATATATCTCCATTAAATCTCACCTGACCATTGGCGTTAAGTGTGATTTTTTTTGCAATTTTTTTCTGTAAATTCACTCCACTTCTCAGCCCAACACCATCTTGAGCATTCCCTATTCTAAAACCTAAAAGTAAAATAGCGATAAAAAATTTTTTTTTCATAAAAAAAGGTTTTAGTTTTCGTAGTAAAATATTGTGATTTGGGTTGCATCTTTCAAGAAATCAATATCTTGAATGTCCACTCTGTGGATATTTAGACCAGTTCTGTCTCTTAAATCCTGAATCAATTCTTCTCGTCTTTCTGGAATTATCAGGTGGATTTTTTCATAAGTTATCATTTTAGTGTTTTCCTTTTTCATCAATATGCCACCTTCTAAAAGGGCCGTTAAACCCAAAAGGATTATACACATTATGGCCAAGTCGTCCCAACTTCCTTTGCTTATAGCGGTAATTAGGCCAAGGGCAATAGCAAAAAACAAGTAGGTCATGTCTTTTGCAGATATGTTTTCAGTTCTGTAACGCAGCATCGAAAACACTGCAAATAAACCAAAAGCCGCTCCCATGCTCATTTCTACTTTATTGAGTAAATATGTAATGAGAAAAATGATAATGTTAAACCCAAAAAATGTAAGAAATAAGTCTGTGCGACGATAATGCCTAAAATATATAAATCGGACAAGGATAAATACAGCAACAATATCAACTAAAAATCGGGACAAAAACTTTATGGAAACTTTGTCAAACCATTGGAAGGTTTCGGTTTTACTAGCTAGCTCTTGTAAAAGAATCATATTGGTTAATTATTTTTTTTAAATGTAAAAAATCGGGTTTGAATCTATTTTGTTTTATTCCATTGTTTGTGCTTATTACACCTAAACAATATTTGCTTATGGATCCTGGCCTTAGATGATATTTTTTGAAAATATCTACAATAGGGGAAGAACCTATTTTTTCTTGTTTGATTTCTGCTACAACTATCTGATTGTAAATAACTTTATTGGAGTTTAGAATAAAAGACAAATTCAAATCAAGCGTTAAACGTTCATTGGCAGTTTTGTTTACCAATGTAATTCTTTCGTAATCAACCTTAATATTTCCCTTTAGTTTTTCAGCCATCAAAGGTGTAGTTTCTTCCAGAAATTTTGCCTGTTCTAAATTTAATAATTCTTCAAATTCATTTGGCTGCTGAATTCTAGTTTTTAGCGTTCTTCCTCTGTTGTTCTTGTGTTTTATCTCAAAAAACGAAAGATTAGAGCCAACATAATTTCTAAATCGCACCTTATACCTGTTGAGCCTTCCTGACTGATGGGCATGGTATAAATCCAATCCTTCAGTATCGTAATATAACGTTTCATAAAGGCACAATCGCTTGTAGTTTATTTCCAGAATTTTGTAAAACTCCTTCGCTTCTGCCAATATCTTAGGCATCAAACTTAATGGAATAAGAAATTTTGTATCTATTCTGTCCATCAATTTTACACTATCCATTTCTTCCAGCGTAATTTTCTCCAATCGCCAAGCTTCTTCTTCTATTTGCTTTATGAAATATTCAATGTTCATATTGGTAAATCCTAAAATTTTATATAATAATTTTGCAGAAATCCTTTGTTTAATATATACGATGTTCGAAAACAAAACGTACTGTTTGATATTGGTTATTCTCAAAAGGAAAACTTAAAAGGAACTTCTAAGCCTTTGAAAGAACTTTTACAGCCTTCACAAATGCGTCCAATTCAGCTATGTTAGTATAAATATTCGGCGTAATTCTACATCCAAAAACATTTTGGCCTTCAATGCCAACAGTCCAAATCTTATGTTCTTTTAGCAATCTATCCGCCATTTCGGTTGGTTTCATATTTTTCAATCCAATATTACCTATTCCGCAAGCTCTTTCTGGGTCAAAAGATGTGTTTATTACCACATTTGGAACATCTTTTAGTTTTTCCATCCAATAGTTTCTAATATATTTTAGGCGAGCTTCTTTTCTTTTAATGCCTATTTTGTTGAGGTATTCTAGGGCATTCAGTATGCTGATTTCGGTGTGTACTGCTGGCGTGCCTGTGTGAACCACTCGCCTGATATCGTCCTGAGAATAACCATTATCTGCAAATGTGGCCCATAAATCTTTTATCTTTTCTTTTCTGATATATAAAAAACCAAGGCCTAGCGGAGCACTGAGCCATTTATGAAGGCTTGTGGCGTAATAGTCACAGTTGAGATCTGAAATTTTATAATCAAACTGACCAAAAGCATGAGCTCCATCCACCACCACATCTACACCATAGCTATGAGCCATATCGCATATTTTTTTGATGGGTAAAATCTGTCCAGTGATGTTGATAATATGACAAACCATCAAAAGCCTAGTTTTAGGAGTTATGGCGGCCTCATACATATTTACGATTTCTTCGTCGTTTTTAGGATTAGCTGGCACGGACAATATCTTGTTTACCATGCCATACCTTTTGGCCATCAATTCAAAATGTTGAATCATATATGGATAATCTTGTTCGGCCATTATGGCTTCGTCGCCAGGTTTCCAATCGTACCCTGATATTACTGTATCTATAGACTCAGTTGCATTTCGGGTGACTATCATTTCTTCGTATAAACAACCCGCTTGTTCGGCTAATTTTGCTCTAACTTTCTCATTTTCAGGAAATCTGACTGTTCGCATATAGTATGAGCCAAGAAGATTGATTTCCTCAATGTTTTTCAAAAAAGCATTTTTGATAGGAGTGGGGCTGATACAGTAATAGCCGTTTTCGAGGTTGATATAAGCAGGATTAAGTTTATAATCTGCCCGAATTTGTTTCCAAAATGCTTCATCTTGAGCTAAAACTTCAGGACTAACGTTTTCTGCTCTATTTATAGTTTTTTCAAAAGTTTTGCTAAATACAGGTGCAGATAAAGCCGTAAACCCAATCGTTTTCAAGAATTGCCTTTTGTCCATTTTAGATGTTTTTTAAAGCAATATACTGAAAAAAAGGTTTTTAAAATGTCGAAGAATTTAAAATTCAAACTGAATAGCTATTTTTTTAATATAGGTTCAATTTTTCAATTAGGATAAATTCTTTTTCTAAACCTTAAATTTCCTGAGAATATGGAATTATAAGTTTTATTAAATTACTATTATCTATCACTCAAAAATCTTATGTACAATATACCAATTTCCGAATTCAATGAAATACAAATTCACTGAAATACCAATACACAAATAAACCAATAACAAATTCACTAATATACCATAAAAAATACTCCAATCCCCCAACTAAACATTCCACCAATAAGTAAATTTCAACACAATCGCTCTGTTTTTAGGGGCAAAAGTATCTGCAAAATAATTATCAGTATAAACCAAATATAGATCAGACGCAGGACTATATCGCCATTGAAATCTGGTGTTGATATTGAAGTTGTTGGTTTGATTGTTATACTGCATAAAATTGGTAAAAAAGACCTTGTTAGATAGCGTAACATCTAGTCTAGGCCCCAAAAGCCACAAATTGTGAGTAGTGTTTTTTAAAGCTTCCGTCAGTCTATTGTCTTCAAAAAAAGTGAGTTTGTTAAAATTGCTCTTTAAGGCTATAGAAACATACGGTTGGAAACGATAAGCTACCTCTGCGTCTAATCTGAGTCTTTTTCCGTCGGCATAATAGCCCCCAAATCTTGTCTCAAAGCCATACGTAAACAAAGACTGAGGTTTAGAAGAAAACATAGTTCCCCAAGACTTCCATCTATGCACTTGACCTTTGTCTAAGTATTCTTTTACATAGCCCGTTGGGTCAAATAGCCCCGTAAGTTTTACGAAATCTGTGGCTGTCCAAACTGTAAATGCAGCCTGTGTTCTTAAGCCAAACTTATAGAATAACACGTTTGTGTTTTCATTTCGATCAAATTTGTCCTGAGAAAAATAATTTGAAAACATCACCGAAGGGCCATGAGATAGGATTTTTCCACCTTTCGGAAAAAACAAATATGAAGCTTCTGGTCGTAAATGAATGTAATTGTTTCGTCTTACAAAACCTACTTCGTTGGCTTTAACGTCCATATCTACAGACTCTCCCGTAAACGAAACAATGTACTTCTTAACGGTTCTGGCTATATTTATAGAGGCTACATTGTTTTGGCCTTTTAGTTCTGGCGAGAAAGTTTTAAATGCAAAGGCTTTTCCTAACCACTTGTTGTCTGCTGAAGCCAGATAATACTCTAAACCGAATGTTCGGTTATAATCAGCTAGTGTGTTGGTGCTATCTAAGTTTTTTTTGAGTGTTGTTTCTCTGTCTACATATATTCCGCCCAAATAGGATCTTTTGAAAATCCTCCTTTGAAGCGATAGCACGCTGTAATTTGACCCAGCTTGACCATCAGAGTTTTTTCCTGTTAACATATTCATGGCTCCAACTCTCCAGTTGTTATTAAGTTTCCCGGATATCTTTGAACCATAATATATTGGTGCATCCAAACCGACTCTTCTTGAAAAAAACGGTCTTAAACTTGACGAACCGAAATTATTGAAAATATCACCGTTTTCTATAAAAAACTGACGACGTTCGGGGAAAAACAACTCGAATCTATCCAAATTGGTTTGTTGTACATCCACTTCTACTTGAGAAAAATCTGGCAAAACGGTTAAATCTAAATTTAATGAAGAGGTCAGTCCAAATTTGGCATCAAATCCCGCACCAAACTCGCCTTTGGCATCGGTCATGGCTTGGTGGTTTTTCTTGACTCCGGTGGTAATAAATGGAATTATGCTAATGTTAGCTCCAGGAGCAGGCGGAGGGGTATCCCAGACCAAGTTGCCGGTAAAGGCAAGCGATGCAGTTGGAAATTGTCTAGGTATAGGTGTCCATGAAGACTTTTCGGTAGTTTTTAAGTCTAATCTGCTGAAGTTTATTCCCCAAACTGAGCTGTTTTCTTTATAACGCAGCGTTTTAAAGGGTATAGCTGCCTCCCATGTCCATTGGTTTTCATCAAAACTTACCTCCGACTGCCATTTGTTGTCCCAACTCAGATTGATAGACGAACCGCCCGACATCAGTCCGTCCCATTGGCCACCTCTGGCATTTGATCCAAATGAAAAACCAGTGGTAAGGTCATTGAAAGTATCAATAAAAAGCAGGTCATTGTCATTTTTTCCAAAGCTCCAGTCGCGTTTCATCGACTCCACCATGTTGGATCCTTTGTAATAATTATAATTGATAAAAAGCACATAGAGGTTTTTATCATCATAGCAAAACTTCACGTCTGTTTTTACTTTCGCCATGCTAGTGTCCATAGGCAGCACCATATAAAAATCCGTGGCCACTTGGCAATCCTCCCATGCTTTATCATCAGACTTACCGTCTATTTTTATTTTCGAGTCTATTTTTTTTATAGAATAATTGAAGTCATTGTTTTTCTTTTGTCCAAAGCTATAGCGGCCTAATGAGAATAGTAGAAATATAAGTAAAAGGTTTTTAGACATAAATTTATTTGTAGTTTTGCTGAAATTTTCGAATAACAAAGGTAGTTTAATAATCTCAAAAGGTTGAAAATATTCATCTCTTAATACCGTATTTTTATCTACTTTTATAAATTACTAAAATATGCAAGTGTCTGACAAAAAAGTAGTTACAATAACTTACGAATTATACATTCAATCAGAAGACGACGATTACGAGATAGTAGAAGTGGCCGGAGAAGACCAGCCGATGGTTTATTTGGCAGGTCACAGCGGCTTACCACAAGACTTTGAGGTAAAAATGGCAGGACTGAAAGTTGGAGATGACTTTGACTTTGAACTTGGCCCACAAGAAGGTTTCGGAGAGTTTTCTGATGAAGATATCGCTGATTTTCCTTTAGAAATGTTCAAGATTGAAGATGGAGGAATCCCGGAGGATTTATTAGAAATAGGTAATTTTATTCCGTTTACAAATGACGATGGCAGCAAGATTACCGGTCGTGTACATGAAGTAGAAGCTGAGACAGTTAGAATAGATTTTAATCATCCATTGGCTGGAAAAACCTTGAAGTTTGAAGGTAAAGTTCTAGAAATTAGAGAAGCCACGCAAGAAGAGATTGACCATGGTCATGTGCATGGTGAGGGTGGGGTAGAGCATTGATTTTAATAGAATTAATAAACAGTTTACAATAACAAAAAACCTAGTTTTCTATAAACTAGGTTTTTTGTTTATGGGTATTTATGGTTTTGGAATTCTAAACTTTATGAACGATTCGGCATCACATCCATATTTTTCTACATCAATGAAGATATTAAAGTAGACATTTGAAATGTAATTGCATGTGCTAACACCGTTGGCACCATATACAAAATATTCTGATGTGGTTGCAGTTTTCGGAAGGTTGCTACCTTCAATGGTAGACCTTACACTTTCACCTTCAAAAGTGTATTTTTCGTCCAACTTATAGCTTGTCATTATGGTTTTGTCAGAATTAAACGTACTTGTAAATTTCACATCCAACGAAACACCTTCAACAGTTAATATTTTATTAATAACGTAAGTATTCCCCACCCAAAACCCTGGAAATCCATATATATCAGACTCTTCATCAGCCATTTGGCCAAAATGCCCACCCCAACCTTCCGGATTGTCGTTTTTTAACCAATATTCGAATTTTGCGACTTTCTCTTTTTTTACAAGAGGCATTTTAAAATCGATAAATCTCCATTTTATATTATCAGGTGTTCCTCTGATGTAAAAAGGAATTAAGTTTTCACCTGATTCAACTTTTATTTTCAATAAACCATCTCTTGATTGTGCTATCAATGCCCCATCTTTATTGTATTGCTCAACTAAAGTCATGTTACCTTGCCATCCATAGGCACATCCAACGCATCGAGCTCCTACTGTTATACTATCTAAATCTGTACTAAACGTATCTGGAATAGATACCCAATCTTTTCCTTTTAAATACATTAATTCCACAGAAGGGAACTGGTTTGGAGGAAAATCTCCAATTGTTCCTTTTTTCATTTCTTCATATCTTGCCCCAATAGATTCAAAATTGAATAATGCCGATTTTGCAACATATGTTATTTCAGGGTAAAAAGTTGATGGATCATCTGCACTAGATTTTGATTCATAAGGACTAAATCTTCCGTTACTATTTAGTGTGACCAAATGATTATAGGTGCTAGGGAAATTTGGGTCTGCAATTGAAAGTAAACCGTTACTTGTTTTATACACAATCATTGCATGTCCTCCAGTATTATGCCATACTTCAACCAATTGAGGTTTTTTTGTTAAATGAATCGAATAAGCAAATGACAGGAAATGTAAGCTGTCGTGACCAAATCGTTTAGTGCCTTCGGAATTAAACTTGGCCATCCAGGCTGCTCTTTTACCTGCTGTTTGGTCAGCCCAAACCACTGATGCAAATCGGAATCCGTTTCTATTGTCTTGCCAAAGTTTCCCTGGGATTTTTTCAAACCTACCATACAATTGAGGTTCATTTTTTTCTAATTTTTGAGTGGTATAATACCACATTGCAGTAACTGATTGGCCAGTGCAGTGGCCATTTTTTGCAATGTATGAACCATAATTTGGGAATTCCCAGTCATCGATTCCAGGCCTAAATCCAGATTCTTGTGTGTCAAAAAGTTTATTTTTTGGAATTGAAGCTACAATTAAATCTGCCCAATTATTAATTCCTTTTGTAAAACCTACTTTTGCTTTACCCAGAGCTTTTCCTGAAAAATGCCTAGTTGCTAAAACAATGTTATCATCGTTAATTGCTACCACGGGAATCCCTTCAAGTTCTTGGGTTTCAATATCGTAATAAAATCCCATAGCAAAATGATCTTTTGGTACAACACAAGGAATAGTAATTTTCATTACTGAATCCGCATATCCACCACCATTATCGATCCTAATTATTGGAGTAATGATATTTAAATTTTCTTTATCAGGGTTGTTGGTTATAGGTGCACTTGAGAAAGAAAAAGTCTTTTTATTCTTAAGTCCATTTTTTGGTACAGAAACAGTTAATCCTTTTATGTCACCTTCATTTATAATTATTGAACCGCCATTTGTTCCTAAATCTTTAGAAATAGGTGTAGAGAAAGCTCCAATTTCAATTTTATAACTGTTATTTTCTGGTTCTAAAGGATCTTTAAAAAGGTTGCAACTATTTATCGAAATCAAAATAATTATTGAAATCAATATTTTGAGTAAGAGATTTTTCATGATTCATGACGATTTATAGAATTTTGAATTTTAAGTCAACATTAAATAGAAGGGGTTTGTCTAACCCCTTCTTTTTTATAAAGGCATTTTTGGAAGAAATTCAGAATTTTATTTTCCAAGAAAGTACCCAACACTTAGGCTAATTACACTATTGTTGAATTTTTTTGTATCAGTATCGGTGTTAATATTCGCCAAGCCTAGTCCATAGCTTAGTCTAAACTCCATTCCGCTGTAAGTTGCTCCTGCACCTAATATTACACCGAAATCCAGCCTTTTAACATCGTCATTTTCAGCATCATTGCCAAATTTAATTTTGTCATTACTTTTTTCTGTTTCTCCGTTGTAAGTAACTGAACCTTTGGTGTTTCCTAGAATGCCGACCCCAACATACGGGCCAAATACACCATGAACTTTTATGCCGCTCACATCAAAGTTTGCTTTTGCAGTCAAAGGGATATCTGCATAAATTAAATTCATATTCGCCTTGTAGCTAAAATCTTCGTCTTTTTGGTTAACCGCAAATCCTTTACCGTTCACGATTAGCCCTGTTTCTAAGGAAATCATTTCAGAAAAAGGAACTTCAGCCATCAAGCCTAAATTAAAACTAGGTTTGTACTTGTTTTCAAGGCCAAACATTTCGTCTTTGTCCATCATAATGTTGCTGAAATTTAAACCAGCACGCACGCCTACTTTTTGAGCCCAAATACTTGTAGAAAGTAAGGTAAGCATCAAAATTGTTGAAAGTTTGAGTAAGGTTTTCATGTTGTTTTTGTTTAAGTGAAAAATAAGAATCTCTTTGTTTTGAATATTCAAATTGAAAATTCAAATGTCAAATCTGGACTATCAATTGCTTGATAATAAGTAGTTTTAGGTTATTTTAAACTTAATAGGAGAGTGAATAGGTAAAATTGGATGACATTTTTAAAGTGTTCAAGAGAAGAACATTTTGAAAAGCATCGATAATATTTAATTTTCCATCGGAGTAGAATTTAATGGGCTTAGCTGCCCTTTACAAATGCAAGAAAATAAAGGAAAAAATAATTTGAAATACCAATAAGCAGAAAGAATTATGATTTTTATCACAAATTCTATTTCTTAAAACTGAGGTTTTTGTTTTCTAAAGTATTTCGTAAAATTGGTATAGAAGCTGGGCCAATTCCATGAAGTTTCAACAATTCTTTTTCTGAATAAATAGTAAGATCCTCAAGATTAATAATTCCTATATTTTCGAGTGCTCTCCTAGCTGGAGATGATATTTTTTGAAGAAATTCTAAATTCGATTTTTTGGCTTTTTCACATACAGGGCAAACTGGGCAATCGCTACTTTTATAAAATTTATGCCCTTTTTTACAAGATTTTAGGGTTTTCAAAAAAAACAGTTTTTATCTTCCGCCGCTAATCACTGCATAAAATTTAGGAAATATCTGCTTTAAGAGCATTCCTACACTTAAGCTCAAGAAAATTGTAAAAACTGGTGCAATAACATATATAAGAAAGGAACTAGTATCTGATTTTCCTAAAAAATAGAAAAGCCCCTTTTTGAGAATCGTCAACGTAGGCTCATGAAAAGCATATAGAAAGAACGAGAATGAAAAATATTGAGGTAAATCTTCGGCTTTAATATTACTGAAATAGGCATCGTATAAGCCCCAAATAGCCAACATTCCGGAAAGGATAAAAAGTCGGTTGACAAGAATTGTAAAATCTGTATTAGCAGAGTTGGTTTGTAATAAATAAGTGTGAACAAATACTAGAAAAAGCCAAAGAAAAGCCAAAGGCCACGAGTAGGGGAATATTTTAAAATTTCGAAGTTTATCCGTTATTGCCAAGGCTCCCCCCAATACAAAAAACAAGAGAGAATCCACATTGATTATGCCAAAATAAACATTTAAAAACCAAGGCATTGCCATGAGGATTACACTATAATTTTTTAGTTTATTTATAACAAAATATAAAATTGGCGAAATTAAAATTAGCACCATTAAGTCCCTCAAAAACCAAAGTTGATAAGGAAGTGGGTTTATGAAAATAGTATTGAGAAACTGAGTTAATCCTATGTTTTTTGTGCTGTCATTATTAAAAAAATGATCTAAAAGGGGAATTGACTCTAAGATATAGAAAATCACAAATCCCCAAATTGACCAGAAAATATAAGGGATAAAAACAGTTTTAAACCGCTTTTTAAGTTTGTTGGAATATGCTTTAAGCGTACCATCAAAATGCAAAAAGTATAAATATCCTGAAATAGAAAAGAAGAATGGAACAGCTATGCGAGATATTCCTTCTGAAAAAAAATCTTGGATAAAAGTATTATAACCTTTGATAATTTCTTCATTTTCTGGATATAAACTTAGGATGTTTTTTGAATGCAAAAAAACCACCATTATCATCGACAAAATCGATAGCACTTTGAATTTTATACTGAGATATTGATTCATGTATTATTTTGTCTTCTTAAATTCTTCAAATTTCTTTAGAAATTCTACTACAAAATTAATACTACAATTCATGCTACAACCTTTTTTGCTTTTTTTTTGAGTTTTATTGATTGATTTTATTCTTTCCCTTTATTCCAAAAAGGATGTTTATAAATGCTTTAAAATAGAAATAACTATATATGATTATATTTTCATATGATTAGAGTCATAGTAAATCAACTTTATTTTAAGAAAACTTTGTATGTAAAAAAAAGACGAATTTATTGTCGTTTGGATTTTTAAAAAGAGTACTTAAATAATAAACAACATGAAAAGATTATTGATTTTGGGAGCTGGTACTGGCGGTACAATGATGGCCAACCATCTTCATAAAGAATTGGATAAAAATCTTTGGGAAATAGACATAATTGATGAAAGACAAATCCATTATTATCAACCTGGTTATTTGTTTTTGCCATTTGATATTTACGAACCCGAAGATATCATAAAACCCATCAAAAAATTTATTCCTAACGGTGTTAACCTAATCAACGACAAAATTGAGAAGATTATTCCTGAGGAAAACCTGGTAAAAATGGCCAATGGAGACCAACTTCATTACGATTTGCTGATAATAGCGACTGGTAATGATATAGCTCCTGAGGAAGTACCTGGCATGAAAGGCAGTGAATGGCAAAAGTCTGTTTTCGATTTTTACACTTTTGATGGAGCCTTAGCTCTTAGAAATAAACTGAGAGAATGGGAGGGCGGAAATTTGGTAGTTCATATCACCGAAATGCCAATCAAATGCCCTGTAGCACCTTTAGAATTTACTTTTTTGTCTGACTCGTTTTTTAAAGAAAAAAATATGAGGGACAAAGTCAATATCACTTATGTAACGCCTCTCAGTGGAGCTTTTACCAAACCTAAAGCTACCGAAACTTTAGAACACCTTTTGGTAGAAAAAAACATAAAAATAGAGAGTGATTTTGCGATTGAATCTGTGGACAATGAAAACAAAAAAATCATAGATTATGCAGGCAGGGAGATTCCTTTTGATCTTTTGGTGACTATACCAACCAACAAAGGAAACGAGGTAATGGCTCGCTCAGGCTTGGGAGATGACTTAAATTATGTTCCTACCCACAAAGCCACGCTGCAATCTAAAAAACACGAGAACATATTTGTGATAGGCGACGCTACAGACGTTCCGGCTTCAAAAGCAGGTTCGGTTGCACACTTTGAAGCGGAAATTTTAACCGAAAATATACTTAGATATATAGCTGGAGAGCCACTTAAAGAAACGTTTGACGGACATGCTAACTGTTTCGTAGAGACTGGCGGAGGCAAAGCACTTTTGATTGATTTCAACTACACCCACGAACCTGTAGAAGGTACTTTCCCTTTCCCAGGAATTGGCCCGCTAAGATTGCTCCAAGAGAGCCGTATGAATCACATGAGCAAGCTGGCCTTTAGATGGATATATTGGAACATGCTACTGAAAGGAACCCACATACCTTTTATTTCGACTCAAATGCAAGAAGAAGGAAAACATTTTAATTAATATAAAATCATGGAAAAAGTAATCGCTGGAAAAACAATAGCTGTCAATGACGAAGGATATATGACTGACCTAAGTCAGTGGTCACCTGAGATAGCAAATGAACTGGCCAAAGAAGCCAGTATTGAATTGAGCCCAAGACATTTTGAGGTTTTGGAATTTCTTCAAAATCAATACAAAAACGAAGTGCCTTTGACTATTCGTAGAGTAGGGGCAAGTGGTGTAGTAGACATCAAAGAGTTTTATGCTTTGTTTCCGGCAGGCCCATTGAAAATGTCCTCTAAAATAGCTGGAATACCAAAACCTGCTAGCTGTATTTAATTTTTATTAAACTTTAAAACAACAAGACAATGAGCGAATATAATGGTGAAATCAAAAAAATGATGATTATTCTATCTAAAGCTACTTTGGATAGTGTATATGCAGCCTTTGTGCTGGCCAACGGTGCCAGAATGGAAGGTATAGAATCAGAAATGTTTTTTACGTTTTTTGGTCTAGAAGCACTGCACAAAGAAAAAATGGAAGACCTTCATGTGGCTACCGTTGGAAATCCTGCCATGCACATGCCGACTATGTTGGGCGGATTGCCAGGTATGGAAGCACTGGCTACACACATGATGAAAAAAGAAATGGATAAGCTGGATTTGCCTGGTGTTAAGGAATTTATCGAAATTCTTTCCGCTTCGGGTGTGAAAATTTGGGCTTGTAGATTAGCGATGGATATGTTCCATTACAAAAAAGAAGATTTAGCTGATGAACTTGATGGTGTGCTTACTGTCGGAGATTTTTATCAAAGAGCTAAAGGTATAGGAACGCATATGTTGTTTATTTAATAGCTGTTTATTTTTTTGGGAAAACGTCGGTGATTTTTTACCGACGTTTTTTTTATTTTAATGTCTTAACCAGCATTTTTGCTATAACCATATTCCCCAAACCCGAAGGATGCAAACCGTCATAAGTCATGCTGATAGCATCTGGAGGATATGGATATTCGTCAGTATTAGGGTTAAACGGAATATCCACATAGTCTGGATATTTATAGTTTTGATATTCGCCAGTATTTGGGTTTTTTAATCTTTTGAAATTCACCATATTTTCAAGATTTATGCCGCTATCATGAAAAAGATCTACAACTTTTAGGTGCTGTTTTTCGCCAATTTCAAGTACAGCATTCGCGAAATCTTCTAAATTCTGCTCATTTTTAGCTCGATAGGAGCCATAGGCATTGTTGGTGTATTTGTTTACATATACAAAATCCCCTCTTTGCATCGGACTTATCAAAACTATTTTGGCCTTTGGATTTAAGACTCTTACTTTTTCAATAATCAACCCCATCGACCCAAAATAGCTTATGGGGCCTTTAGAATAATCATCAATAGTGCCAATAGGTAAGCCTCTCCACCAGTCATTGGTACCTAAAAATATGGTATAAATATCTGCCCGTTCAATATTCAATTTCTCAATTTGCTCCGCTATCCCTTTGGCTGTCCAACCATTATGGCCTTGGTTGATATATTTTATATGAGGCAATTGCTCACTTACCAAAGTCATATAACCTCTTGTCAATCTATCACCAGTTTCGCTCTGGTGGTCATTCAGATACGTTATAGAATCGCCAATGGCCACCCAAGTCTTTTCCTTTTTTTTGAATGATAACAAGCCTAAACCCAGAACCAGAATAATCGCTATTTTTTTCATTTTGGCAAATTTCAGTATTTACATGATTGATTATCAGGGGCTACATAATAGTCTTTATAGTTTTTCGCTTTAGGATCCATGCAACCTTTTAAATTTAAAAGCTTAATATTCTTAAAATCAATTGGATGACTTTCTGCTTGTAATGAAATATAGCCTTCTTTTAAGGCTTCGCCTGTTCTACCCATCCAATATTTTACGTCCTCGTCAGTGAAACCCACACTTTTAAAATCGAAGCTTTTGCCTATTTCTCCAATTTTAGAGTTTTGGTAACTTAGTACTGTGTCGCCTTCTATAATTTGGTGTACCATGGAGTCTCCATAAACTATCAATCGTGCTTTTATCCATTGGTCTCCATCATACGTTTTTGAGTCAGAATCTATGCAGTGTTCCATGCGTTGCTTTTCGTTCATAAATACATAAGTGCCTGGTGTGCAAAGATTTGCCGTATGTCTAACGCCATTGCCAAGTCCTCCGAGAAGTTGCATTTCTAGTGATACCGGGAATCCTTGGTTATAAGATAAACTTTGAGCAGATTGAGAATGGAACATTACGCCGCTATTCCTCACATTCCACGAGGCACCGCCTGGCGTTTGGTTGCCTGTAAACCTATAATCATAGTCAAGTATAAAATAGGAGTAGGGAGTATGGTAATACAAATGCCCGTATTTATTGTCAAAAGTTTTGTAGTCATCGTACACTACTCTGATCATTTTGTTTTCGACACGGAAAGTGTTTTTGTAATTATCGTTTACGTCTTGACCGGCTATTTTAATGTCCCAGCCATCAAGGTTTTTATTGTTAAATAGCTTAATCCAGTCTTTTTTAGGTGCTTGGGAAAAGGCAAAACTGATGCTTAAAAGGAAGATGCTTAAGGTTTTCATTTTTCTGTATTGGTTGAAAAATGAAATTAGCAATAAATTTCAAATAATCTCATTCGTTTTCCCAAACTGGAAGTCTTTTTTCAAAAAAGGCTTGAATCCCTTCTTTTGCATCTTTTGATTTTTTTAGTTCTTCCAAGGTTTTTAATAGAAAATCTGCTTTGTCATTATCTAATATTTCGGGTAGTTTTTTTAATGCCTCAAAACCTTTTGAAATAGCCAAAGGAGCATTGTTCAGTATGGTTTTTTTAAGATTTTCTAAATTTTCCGCATCTAAATAATCAGAAGCAATACCCAGTTCTATCGCTTCTTGTGTGGAAACAGAACGACCTGTTATACATAGATCCATGGCTTTTCTGGAAGGCATAATTTTCAGTAAAGATCCCAAAACTTGTAGAGGAAAAATTCCTCTTTTTACTTCAGGGAGTGAAAACTTCACTTCTTTTTTTGCCAAAACATAAGAGCATTCCAAAATAATCAAAAAGCCTCCAGCAATTACATCGCCTTCGATTACGGCTATTGAAGGTTTATTGAGTTGGCCAATTGCTGAAGCCAATGAAATATTTTCGTTTTTGATCTCAGGATTTTGTCGGTCTAAACTAGGGTTTTCGAAAACTTTGAGGTCCATTCCAGCACAAAAAACTGGCCCTTCAGCATTGATAATTATTAGCCATATATTTTTGTCACTGTTTGCTGCAGCCAAAGCGTGATTAACTTCATTTACCATGGTTGGCGTAAAAGCGTTCCGTTTTTCAGGTCTGGCTAGCGTGAGTGTGAATACTCGGTCTTCGATATGTGTTTTTATAAACTGATAGGTCATGATATCAATTTTTGAAATGCAGTTTTTAAATAAGAAATATCAGTTTTATTTTCGAAAAAGTCCAGTAAATCTTCGGAAGGTATATTGCCCACCATTTCGTCCTCAGCAAACGGACAACCACCAAAACCTAAAATTGCTCCATCGAATTTTCTGCATCCTGCCTCATAAGCTACCTTGATTTTATTCAAACTTTCTGTTTTTGTTGAATGAAAATGTGCTCCAATTCTAAGTTCTGGGAATTGTTTTATACACTTTTCAAATAGTGATTTTATATCATCCAAACTAGCCTCAGAGGTGGTATCGGCTAAAGAAAACTCTCTGATGCCTAATTGTTTTATTTTTTCTATCCAATCTAAAACTAAGTCGTAGTTCCATGTTTCGCCATAAGGATTCCCAAAGGCCATGGAGATATATACGACCATTTCTTTTTGGCTCGCATTGGCTATTTCTGTAATATTTTTTAACCTCTCAAAAGATTCCGAAATACCGACATTCGTATTTTTTATCTGAAATATCTCTGAAATAGAAAACGGATATCCTAAATATTTAACAGCTTCATATTCCGATGCATTTTCAGCACCTTTTTCATTTACTACAATACTCAGAAGTTTGGTTTGGGTATTTTCTAGGTTCAATTTCTTTAGAACTTCCGCTGTATCTGCCATCTGAGGTATGGCTTTTGGGGATACAAAACTTCCGAAATCTATCCAATCAAAAAGACCAGAATTTATCAATAAATTAATATACGCTATCTTTTTATCTGTAGAAATGAAAGCTTTCATGCCCTGAATCGCGTCTCTGGGGCATTCTACCAATATTATTTCGTCATTTTTATAAAACATCTTTTCTGATTTCTCGTGATATTACCATTTTCTGAATACTCGAGGTGCCTTCGCCAATCGTACAAAGTTTGGCATCTCTGAAAAATTTCTCTGCTGGAAAATCTTTTGTAAATCCATATCCGCCATGAATCTGGACACTGTCGTTGGATACTTCTACCGCTGTTTCAGAAGCAAAAAGTTTGGCCATGGCACTCATTTTTGTCACTTTTTCGCCTTTGTCTTTCATTTCTCCAGCTTTTCGGGTTAGGAGTTCAGCGGCTTCTACTTTAGTTGCCATTTCGGCAAGTTTAAATCCAACTGCTTGAAAATCAAATATCTTCTTATTGAATTGTTCTCTTTCGTTGGCATATTTCAAAGCACATTCATAAGCCCCTCGGGCTATTCCTAACGAAAGTGCAGCTATAGAGATTCTGCCGCCATCCAATAACTTTAGTGCTTGTACAAACCCTTCACCTTCCTCACCAATTACTTGGTCTTTATGGATTTTACAGTTATCAAAAAACAGGCAAGCCGTTTCTGATGCTCTCATTCCCAATTTATTTTCTTTTTTTCCTGACGAAAAACCCTCTGTTTCTTTTTCTATAATAAAAGCTGTCATTCCATGACTATCTCCTTTTTCACCAGTTCTAGCTATCACAACAGCAACTGAGGAGCTTATGGCATGTGTTATGAAGTTTTTTGAACCATTGAGTATGTAATAATCCCCTTCTTTAGTGGCTACTGTGGCCAAACCACCTGCGTCTGAGCCTGAACCTGTTTCAGTCAATCCCCAAGCTCCTATCCATTCGCCAGTGGCTAATTTTGGGAGATATTTTTCTTTTTGTTTTTCGTTGGCAAAACTCAGTATGTGGTTGGTGCACAAAGAATTATGAGCTGCCACAGAAAGGCCAATAGAACCACAAACTTTAGATATTTCGTCTAAAATCGTAATGTAATCTTGATAGCCAAGTCCTGCACCTTGGTATTTTTCTGGAACTATTATACCTAAAAAACCATGTTCGCCTAGTTTTTTGAATAGTTCTAAAGGGAATATTTGATCTTCGTCCCATGTCATTATATTTGGTCTGATATGCATTTCTGCAAAGTCGCGGGCACTTTGTCTTATTAAGTCTGAGTTGTGGTTATTTTCCATTATTTTTATATTTAAAAGGTTGTTTTACTAACTATTATTTAAACAAATATCATAAAAATTTTATATATTATACAATTTTAGTCATATTTGATTGAATTTAGTATTAAATTCAAAGGAGGTTTTTAATTATTTTCAAAAAAAGAATTTTAATGAAAATCTGAATTAGAATTTTTTTACAAAAAATCAGAGAATTCCTTTCGTAAATAGATTTAAGAGTTTTACAAATTACAAATATTTCCATAAATGAAAAGTTTAATAGAAGAGTTGCATGCTAAAAGAGAAGTTTTGTGGCAGGGCGGGGGTTTAGAAAAAATCAAAAAACATAAGGCTAAAGGCAAGCTAACAGCTTGGGAAAGAGTTTTTTATTTATTGGATAAGGACAAACCTTTTGTAGAAATTGGAATGTTTGCCGGGGATGGCATGTATTTAGAAGACGGCGGCTGTCCAAACGGGGGAGCAGCATGTGTTTTAGGTTATGTTCAGGGAAAGCTGTGTGTTATAGCATCAAATGATGCCACAGTAAAAGCTGGAGCTTGGTTTCCTATTTCTGGTAAAAAAAATCTACGTGCTCAAGAAATTGCTATGGAAAATCGTCTTCCAATTATTTATTTGGTGGATTCTGCAGGAGTTTATTTGCCCATGCAAGAGGAGATATTTCCAGATAAAGAGCACTTCGGTAGAATTTTCAGAAACAATGCCAAGATGTCTTCAATGGGAATTCCTCAGATAGCCGCCATAATGGGTAGTTGTGTTGCTGGTGGAGCCTATTTGCCTATTATGTCTGATTATGCTTTTATTGTTGAAGGAACTGGCTCTGTTTTTTTGGCTGGTCCTTATTTGGTGAAGTCTTCGATAGGGGAGGAAGTGGATGCTGAAACTTTAGGTGGTGCTTCAACCCATTCCGAAATCTCAGGCGTTACGGACAATAAATACCTTAATGACGAGGCTTGTTTAGATGCTATTAAAGGTGTAATCGATAAAATTGGACATAATGAAAAAGCCGGTTTTGATAGGAAGGAAGCTGTTCTTCCTAAATTTTCTGCCGATAAAATCTCAGAAATTCTACCCTTAGATCGCACCAAACCTTATGATATTGAGCCAATTATTGAGAGTATAGTTGATGCGGGTTCTTTCGAGCAATACAAAAAAGATTACGGTAAGACTATTATTTGTGGATTAGCTAGAATAGATGGCTGGGCGGTTGGCATTGTGGCCAACCAAAGAGAAATAGTTAAAGCTAAAATGCCTGGAGGAAAAGTAGAGTTGCAAATGGGAGGTGTGATTTATAGCGACTCTGCTGACAAAGCAGCGAGGTTTATTATGAACTGCAATCAACAGAAAACCCCTTTGGTGTTTTTTCAGGATGTTTCGGGTTTTATGGTGGGCAGTAGGTCTGAACAAGGAGGAATAATTAAAGATGGAGCAAAAATGGTTAATGCCATGGCCAATTCTGTTGTTCCGAAGTTTACTTTTATTGTTGGTAATTCTTACGGGGCAGGCAATTATGCCATGTGTGGAAAAGCCTATGATCCTCGCTTGATTTACGCCTGGCCAACAGCTCAAATGGCAGTTATGAGCGGAGCTTCTGCTGGAAATACTTTGTTGCAAATACAGGAGGCTGCTTTAAAATCAAAAGGTGTTAAAATAAGTCCTGAAGAAAAGGAGGAGCTTTTGGAGAAGATCTTAAACCAATACAATGAACAACTGAGTCCATATTATGCTGCTGCACGCCTTTGGGTTGATGGCGTAATTGACCCCGCCGAAACTAGAAATATCATAAGTATGGGAATAGAAGCTGCCAATCATGCACCTATTACTGAAAGGTATAATGTAGGTGTTTTGCAAACTTAGAAAATCGGGAAAACTTATTTCCTGATAATCTCAAATTCTACCCTTCTATTGATGGCTTGGCCTTCCGTAGTTGCATTTGAGGCTTTGGGTTTAGATTCTCCAAAACCTACACTTCGCACTCTTTCTGTAGCTATGTTTTTCTTGATGAAATAATCTCTAACTGCATCAGCTCTTTGTTGAGATAGTCTTAGGTTAGTTTCGTTTGAACCTACGTTGTCGGTATGACCTTGCACTTCAATAGCCATTGTAGGATTTTTTACCATTACAGCAATCATTCTATCTAATTCGAAAAATGATTCTGGTTGAAGTGTAGCTCTGCCAAATTCGAAGAAAATATTGTACAACTGAACCGTTACTCCAGTTTGGATTGGGGCAATAGCTAATTCTAAGTCTTTGATTTCTTTAAAAGCCCCTTGAATGGTCAAATCAATATTTTTTGAAACAGGAATAAAGTCTTTCGCTTCTGCTCTAATAGCATATCTATTGCCATAAGGAAGCGATATTTTATATTCACCTGTCAATGGGTTGGAGTCTGCAACGCCTAGTTCTTCACCAGTGTCTAAATCTTCATAAACAATCCTAGCTTCTGCTGGAAGGCCAGTTTTTTGGTTTTTTACAGTACCACTTAAGAGTATAGTAGGTGTAGGTGTAAAAACCGGAACTTCATCTTTTTCTTTCGGTTTGACTTTGGTTTCGGCGTTTTTTGAAGCAGTTAAAGCTGCATCATCTGGTGCTCTTTTTTCTTCTTCTTTTAGTCTAATTCTGAACAAATCCGATTTCCCTATTGCTTTGTTTTTGCTAGACATATAACCATATTCTCCAGAGGCTTCAATAGAAAAATACATATCATCTTTTTCAGAATTGATGTTTTTTCCAAGATTTATGGGCTTAGACCAACCATACCAGGACTTTCCATTGCGTTTTGACATCCAAATATCATAGCCGCCCTCACCACCTTTTCGATCTGAGGCAAAATATAGTGTGCTATTGTCAGCCGCTAAAAATGGCGTGGTTTCTGAAGCTGAGGTATTTATGTCATTTCCTAGACTTTCGGGTTTAGACCATTTGCCAGATTTGTCTAAAATGCTGATATATATGTCGTCTTCTTTGCTGTTTTTCTTTTCACTAAAAGCCAATATTAAAACTTTTCCGCTGTTACTTAGAAAAGCCGTTAAAAATTGTCCTTTGCACATGGCATCAAGTTTCGGGATGTCCAATTTGCTCGGTTGTTGCCAGTTATTTCCTTTCTTTTTACTAATAGAAATGCCAACCTCTTCCGTTTTTCTTCCGTTGTTATACACACCTCTTATCAAGGCAGTATTTCCATCAGGTGTTATACTAAATAAGTCATTATAGCGATCTTTATTAATGGTATTGCCCATTTTTCTTGCCACAGCCCACCTTTTGTCACTCATTAGGTCTGAAAACCAAACGTCATTGCTACCATCTTTTCCAAAATTGTTGGATGGGTGGCTTACTCTTACGAAATAAAGTGTTTGGCCATCAGGAGCTATTAGAGGGTGTATTTCGCTATATTCTGTATTCACGGCTCCACCAAGTGTTTCCACTTTTTGGGCATAGGAACAAACAAATAGCTGAAGAAAAAATAAAGAAAGTAAAAACCTCATTTGTGAATTGATATATTAAAAATCTACAGGTCTAATGCGTTTATTTACAAAAAAACGAATTTTGTTCTTAATAATCAAACGGAAATGTTGTTTAAAAATTTTGTTAGAAGGCTTTAACAGTTTCTATGAAGCATTTTACTTTTTCTGGGTCGGTGTCAGGATAAACGCCATGGCCAAGGTTTGCTATATATTTTTGCTTTCCAAAGGCCGTCAACATACTTTTAGTTTGCTTTTCTACTTCTTTCATGGGAGCATAAAGCACACATGGGTCTAGATTGCCTTGAAGCGTTTTATTTGGTATCAAAGCTCTAGATTCTTTAATGTCCATGTTCCAATCCAATCCAACTACCTGACAGCTTGTTTTTCCGATGTCCTCTCGAGCAAAAAATGCCCCTTTGGCAAACACTGTTACTGGAGCTTCTGTAATAGTATCACAAATCTGAGCAATGTATGGAAGCGAAAAAGCATTGTATTGTTCAGGTGAAAGTACGCCTGCCCAAGAGTCGAATATTTGTACTAAGTCCGCCCCATGAATGATTTGAGTTTTCAAATATCCTATTGTAGCATTAGTTATTTTTTGAAGTAGTTCATGTGCCAATTCAGGCTCAGAATACATCATTTTTTTAGCTTTTGAGAAGGTCTTTGAGCCTTGTCCTTCCACCATGTAACAGAAAATAGTAAATGGAGCTCCTGCAAAACCTAAAAGTGGTACCCTTCCATTCAGTTCTTTTTTTACAATATCTAAAGCATCAAATACGTAAGCGAGATTATCTACGGGGTTGCTTTGAGAGAGTTTATTTAAGTCTTCGAAATTCGAAATAGTATTTGGAAAATACGGGCCTTTGGCTTCTACCATTTCGTAAGGAAGTCCCATAGCTTCAGGTATCACCAAAATGTCAGAAAAAATAATGGCTGCATCTACGCCTAAAATATCAACGGGTTGTATGGTGACTTCGGCGGCCATTTCGGGTGTAGTAGCTAAAGTGATAAAACTGCCAGCTTTTGCTCTTACGGCACGGTATTCAGGTAATATTCTTCCTGCTTGACGCATCATCCAAACTGGAATTCTTTCTACTTGCTCACCATTAGCAGCTCTTATCAATAGGTCGTTTTGTAATTTCATATCGCAAAATTACGAACATTATTAAACTTTGGATTATTATTTTTCGAAAATGAATGTTTATTCAATTGAGTTTGCTTAGTTTGCTATTTTACTTTTATTATTTTAGGATATTAAGCAAAAAAAAACTGTCTCCCAATGGAAACAGTTTTTGAGTTTATATTCTAAGATTTTATCTATTTACAACCAATCCATCTTTAGAATTTGGCGGAAATAAATTATGTGTGGCTTGAATTTTTTCTAATTCTTTTTGAAGATATCCTGCAGGATAGAATCCTTTGAATTTACCCACTTGTCCAGATTTTGGATCAAAAACTAACAATGTTGGAAATACATCAATTGCAAACCTGTCAACTATTTCCATTCCATCAAAAGTGTCGATATCTACTTTATATATCAAGAAATTATCTTTTAGATAATTTCCCAATTCTTTATTTGTAAAAGTTTCTTTGTCGAGTTTTTGACATGGACCGCACCAGGCTGCCCAAAAGTCAAGTATGATGGCCTTTTTCTGTTTTTTCGCTTCTCTTATTAAATTATCATAAGATCCAGTATAAAACTCTACATTGTCAGTTTTTACGGGTAGGCTATTAAACGAGGAAAATCCTGTAAAAGCCATTGTTAGTATTAAAAAAGCTATTATTTTTTTCATCTTATTATTATTGAACTACTAACAAAACGTCAAATACCTTGCCACGAGATGCGTATATTTGAAAAAAAACTTATTAAGTGGTATAGTTGTTTTTTTAACTTGCTTATTTTTAGGTATTTGTGAACAAATAAAAAGGTTTAATATTTTCAAATATTAAACCTTTTTATTTTAAGAAATCAAATTTAGTGGAAATTATACCTTCCAAACCCAATCAAAAGTATCTTCTACTTTACCAGTTCTGATATCGTTAAGTGCATTTTTCAATTTTGTTGAAAGCGAGTTTTCAGTTATTTCAGGCAATACATAATCTGTACCTTCAAAACCAATTGCAGCAAATGGCGAAACTACAACTGCAGTACCAGCACCAAAAACTTCTGTCACACTACCAATAGAGATTCCTTCTATTATTTCTGCAACAGAAACTCTTCTTTCTTCTATTTCAATTCCCATTGATTGAGCTAGTTTCAATAAAGTATCTCTTGTGATTCCTTTTAAAATCGTCGTACTTACAGCAGGCGTTATTATTTTGCCGTCTTTCACAAACATAACATTCATGGTGCCAGATTCTTCAAAATATTTGTGCTCAATTGCATCAGTCCAAAGCAATTGCGTGTACCCTTGCTCTGCAGCTAGTTTTGCTGGATACAATGAAGCAGCGTAGTTACCAGCACATTTTGCATAGCCTACACCACCCGGAGCAGCTCTGATAAACTCTGTCTCTACTTTCACCTTTGGAGGCGTAGCGTAATATTTACCTGCTGGGCTCATTATAATCATGAAACGGTAGTTCAGCGATGGTCTTACACCCAAATACACATCTGTAGCAAACATAAATGGTCTTAAATACAGTGAGTTGTCCTCACCTTTAGGCACCCATGCAGCATCTATTTTTAATAATTCTTCTAGGCCACCAATAAAAATTTCCTCAGGTACTTGAGCCATGCACATTCTTTCTGCAGAGATGTTAAAACGTTTGAAGTTTTCTAATGGTCTAAATATCAAAACATCGTTCTCTTCGTTTTTGAAAGCCTTCATCCCTTCAAAAATAGACTGTCCGTAGTGTAAAGTTGCAAATGCAGGATTGTAAGCGATATCACCATAAGGCACAATTTCAGGAGTTTGCCAAACACCATTGACACAATCGGCCACAAACATGTGGTCGGTAAATAGTGTACCGAAAACTATATTATTTGGGTCTAATTGATTTACGCGGCTTTCTTCTGTAAGCCTGATTTTGATGTTCATTGTTTCTGTTTCCATTGTACCTTGTTTAATTAGAGTTTGCAAGTTATTTATTTTTTTTAAATTAGTTGTCAAAGCAAGTAATTTTTTCTGTAAAATATTTAGAGCAAAAAAAATGCCTGAATTTGGTATTCAAGCATTTAGATTTATGACTCAATTGTTTATTACTGTTAATTTCCAGGTAATTTATCCAGATACATATCTCTTATTTCACGCTTTGGATTATCAAGAGGGTATGCATTGTTTAAAACACTAACTTTGGTCGTAGCTTTGATTTTTGCATTTTGTGCTTGAGTTTTTGCCGTAACACCCGTAATCTGTTCAATAGCAACTGACAATAATGTTTCTGATTCGTCTCCAAAAGGCAAGAACGGTACAGAGCTATCCGAAACTTTGATAGTAGGAGCAAAACCATCCTTCGATCCATAATCAGACTGACCTATAGCATTTAGTGTTTTTAAAACTATTGGTTGCATTCCATATTTCCATCTTTTTTTCTCATCTGATAACGTGATCGAACCTACATTTTTACCGTAAGTGTGATCTCCAATCAATATTACGTCCATAAATGGTTTTAAGTTGTTTATTATCAATTCACTGGCTGATGCTGTTCCAGGTGAAGTAAGTATATAAACTCTATTTAAGTTTCCTAGGTTATTAGATTCATTAAGCCAATCGGTATCGAAAACGTCATTGCCATATTTCGATTTATAATAGGATGATTGTTCTGCATTCCATTCTTGTGTGTTCATTAATGTACCAGGTTTTAGGTCTTTCACTATTAATGAACTTATGATATTTGAAGACGAAATATATCCTCCTCCATTGTATCTTAGATCCAACACAAGTTCGTTTACGCCCTTGGTTTTAAACTCTTTGAAAACTTCTCTAATATTGTTGTCGTATTGCGTAAGGAATTGTAAATAAACCAAATATCCAATTTTTTTATTTCCTTTTTCAATAATAGAATAGTGTTGAATAGGGTCAGTTTGTACTTCCGCTCTAACTAAACTTACCTTTTTACTATTACTAGTTATTACGCCATTTGCATAATCACCTAAAGTTAATTCAAGATTATCACTTGAAAAAGCGGTAGAATAATTTTCAGCAGTAAGCACTACACCATTTACCTGCGTAATCAAATCTCCTCTTTTAATTCCTGCCTTATCTGCAGGTGAGCCTTTCAGCGAATATGCTATGGATAGGGCTACTTTGGAGTTTAATGGTGGGTCAGCAAAAAAAGGAGTAAACCTTATTCCGACCACCTTATTTACACCCTGCAGCGAAGCCGTAAGAGCCTCGACATCTTCCTGAATCCAAGAGAATCTATCTAATTCACCTGGCTTAACAAGAATTGATTCGAAATAATCCATTGGGGCCAAAGTATAATCAGTGCTAGTTTTGGCAGTCATTTGACTTTCCCACAGGTAATAGGTTTTCATTTCGTCATAAATCCAAGCATTTGTTTCGGCATTCGGATTATCTGACGTAGAAGTCTCTGTTTTTTTTGGAAAAACATCGCTTAACTTTTTGCAAGAAAAAGAAGTGAAAATTAATGCTATCAGTCCCCAGTGTTTTAATTGCATTTTGTTTTTATTATTTAATCTATAATACGTAAAAATAGTATTAAAAGTTGTGTCAAGTATAATTTTGGATTTAATTCTCTAGTTCGATGGCTAAAATATTTGCAAAAGCTTCTCAAAAATAACTATTTGTGGTTAATTCTATATGCAAATTATTTACATCCTTTAACTTTGTAAAAAAACCAATAGTATGTCATTGATTGAGCCTTTGTATAAAATTTCTGAGATTTGTTCGGCTTTTGAAATAGAAGACGTAATAATTTGTCCAGGTTCTAGGAGTGCGGCATTAACATTGGCTTTCACAAGAAATCCTAAAATTAAAACCAAAGTGATTGCAGACGAGCGTTCAGCAGCTTTTGTGGCGTTGGGTATGGCACAACAATCTGGTAAAATTGTCGCTTTGGTCTGTACTTCCGGTTCTGCGGCTCTTAATTTTGCTCCAGCTATATCTGAGGCGTTTTTTCAGGAAATTCCATTGTTGATTTTAACAGCAGATCGTCCTCCAGAATGGATTCACCAATACGACGGCCAAACTATTTTTCAAAAAGATATCTATGGTAAACACGTAAAAAAATCCTTTGAATTACCTGTGGATACTTTGCACGGTGATGCTCAATGGCAAGTAGAAAGGATTGTAAATGAGGCTGTTAATTTATCAATTCAAGTTCCTTTTGGGCCTGTTCATATTAATGTGCCGATTAGAGAGCCGTTTTATCCTGATGAAAAGGAACGTTTTTTTGCTAATTATAGAAAGGTGAATTTCATTTCTACTGAAAAAATAATATCGAATGAAACTTGGTCTGAATTAATTGATATTTGGGAAAGTTCGGAAAGGAAAATGATAGCTATTGGGCAAAATTTCTATGATTTGGATGCTGCCCTAAAGGGATTGTCAGAAGAAGAAGGTGTGGTGGTTTTAGCAGATATTATTTCAAATATAAATATCGAAAGTAAAATAAGTTTTCATGATATTTTTCTTTCAAAATCCACTGATTTAGAGGCAGATTTACTAATTACAGCCGGGAAATCCTTTATTTCAAAACCTTTCAAACAGTTTATTAGAAATAACAAACCACGTTTTCATTGGCATATTCAAGAAAATCCAGAGCTGATAGACCCACTTCAAAGTATTACACATAAAATAGAAGTTTCTCCTGCGTATTTCTTCAAAGAATTGTTTGAAACACTTGATTTTAGAAAAATAAAAAGTGGTGAAAATGATGAAGAAAATGATTTTAAATTAGACTGGAATATTAATGACGAAACATCTAAAAGGTATTTATATAAATTTCTAAATACTGTTGACTTTGGAGAAATGAAGGCGACCTCCATGTTATTAGAGTCTTTAGAATTGGATAGTATTTTGCATTTGGGAAATAGCATGCCAGTTAGGTATGGAAACTTACTTGGGGGCATTTGTAAATCGCAGATTAAAGTTTTCGCAAACCGTGGAACTAGCGGAATAGACGGCATATTGAGTACAGCTATTGGGCAGGCTCTGAAAACCAACAAATTGGTAATATGTTTGCTTGGTGATGTGTCTTTCTTTTATGATAGCAACGCTCTTTTTGTAGAAAACCTGCCCAAAAATCTTAGAATAGTTGTTATAAACAATGCAGGAGGCAATATTTTTAGAATAATAGATGGGCCTTCCAAACAGCAAGAATTGGAAAGTCATTTTGTGACAAAACAAACCAGAATGGCGAAAAGCTTAAGTCTGGAAGCTGGGGTCAGATATTATAAAGCGAGTGATATAGTAGAAATGGCTGAAAGTTTGGATTTAATAATAAAGGACGACAATCATGCCGCCCTTCTGGAAGTTTTTACCGACGGTGAAGCCGATGCTAATATTTTTAAGGAACTTAAAAACGGTTTTACTTTATAAATGACACCCCTTGGGTTGGATTTTCAAGTTTCCATTCGGTAGTTACTTTAGTTTCTTTTTTGTCTTTAGAGTTTGTATACATAGACTCAGTCGGTAGTTTAATTCCATTGCTAGTCTCGGCATATTTAGTATGGTTTAGATTATAAGTTATTCCATTTACCGTCCAAGATTCACCTGCTAAAAGGCCTGTTTCTTTATCAAAAAAATATTCTCTAGAGATTCCAGATTTTTCTATCGATATTTTCACAACATTTTTGCCTTCAAAAGTGGTTTGAGAAACTGGGCTACTAAGTTTATAACCTTTAGATTCGAACTTGTAAAATGGCATTAGACCATCATTAACTTCAACCATCAGGTCTGCTTTTTCCTTAGTATTTAGATCTTTGGTAGTGTAAGAAGGAGCTTTGTCACGGCTTCCCATTGGGATTTTTACCCAACCAGCATTTCCATTTAATACATAATAAAAATCTCTTTCTAATATAGATTTTTTTCTTGAAAATTTCTTGTCATTCATCGAAACTGTCACTTCTTCATCAAAGTCTGTGGCAGCATTGGCTTTATAAGATCTTTTGTATTGAAAACTATTGATGGCTGCTATTTTATCTTCACCGCCCGCTGCTGTTAAAAATTTAGAGATGGTTTCGTCGGCTGATTGAGCTATGCTTAGAAATGGTAGAAGGATTAAGCATAATAAACTGATTTTCAATTTCATGATTCGTGATTTTATGTTGTTTAATTATTAGATTCAAAAATCTCCTCAAAGTTAAGAATGAATAAGAGGATATCTTGACTTTAACTTATTGTTAACGAAATTAACCTCAAAAAATTTAATAATCTATCATCATTTAGGGAATAGGATTGTTACCTTTTTTAATAATTATAGTCACTAAATAAACTAAATTTTAAAAATATGGAAAAATTAATGAATCACATTTCAACATTGGCGATTGAATTCGCACCTAAAGTATTATTGGCTGTAATCACTTTGATTATTGGTTTTTGGATTGCAAATAAGCTTGCTGGTTTTACATCAAAAATTCTTAAAAATAGAAAAGTGGATGATACCGTTATTCCTTTTCTTTCAAACATTGTAAGTGTACTCCTTAAGGTTGTGGTACTTATTAGTGTTGCAGGAATTTTTGGAGTTCAAACCACATCTTTCATAGCAATTCTTGCCTCTGCAGGCTTGGCAGTTGGATTAGCACTTCAAGGTAGTTTGGGGCATTTTGCTAGTGGTGTTTTGTTGCTAACTTTTAGACCTTATAAAGTGGGCGATTTGGTTGTTATTAGCGGTTTTACTGGAGAAGTTGAAGAAATTCAAGTCTTCAATACGGTACTTAGAACCTTAGATAATAAAAAAATTATAATTCCTAACGGATCGGTAACATCAGGTCCTATTACCAATATCTCAGGTCAAGGTACTATTAGAGTTGACATGCAATATGCCGTTTCGGGAGCTGAAGATATTGACAAAGTAACTAAAGTTATCAAATCTGTTTCTGACGCATGTCCGTTTTTATTGAAAGATAAACCGACAGATATTTTGGTGAATAGCCAAGAAATAGGAATAACCAAATTTGATGTTAGACCATGGTGTAATAGTGAACATTATTGGGACACCTATTATTTTATGCAAGAAAATATCAAAAGAAGTTTTGTTTCAGAAGGTATTATTGCTCCAAAACCAGCAATGGAGGTTTCTTTGACAAAATAAATAGTAGAACAAGTTTTTCTTTTCGGTTGATAGTTTTCTGAAAATGTATTATTTTGGGTTAAATTTAGTTTAAATTTAACCCTTACAGATATGAAAAAACTACTAATCGGTGCCCTAGTGGGCGGAATCATTTTATTCTTTTGGCAATTTTTGTCTTGGTCAATTCTCAATTTGCACATAGGAAACCAAACTTATACGCCTAATCAAGACGAGGTCCTGAAGTTTTTAGGTGATAATTTGGAAGAAGGAGCATACTATTTGCCGACGCTTCCTGAAGGCTCTTCTCAAGAAGAAAATCAAAAGTTTATGGAAGAACAGCTTGGCAAACCGTGGGCTCAGGTGTATTATCATAAATCTATGAAAATGAACATGGCTTCTAATATGTCTAGGGGTCTTTTTGTGGACTTTGTGGCGATGTTGCTCTTGATTTGGGTAATTATGAAAATGGGAAATGCTAGTTTTAGTACAATATTTCTGACTTCAATAATTATGGGTTTTGTTGGCTATTTATCAACTACTTATACGTTTTCTATTTGGTTTGAAACCAAGACTTTGCCTGATTTAATAGATGCTTTGGTTAGTTTTGGCTTGGTAGGTTTATGGTTAGGTTGGTGGTTAAGAAGAAAATAGGTTTTATTTTGAATAAAAAAAGGGAGCAAACGCTCCCTTTTTTACTTATAATCTTTGCATGAGTTTTTTCACTGCGACTTCTTTCCATTCAGCAAAATCCCCTGCTAAAATATGTTTTCTTGCTTCACCCACTAGCCATAAATAAAATCTCAAATTATGCACACTTGCTATTTGAGCTGCCAGCATTTCCTGGCATTTATTGAGGTGCTTTAGGTAAGCTTTTGAATAAAAAGTACTTACATAACCTCCCAATTCCGCATCAATAGGACTGAAATCATCTTCCCATTTTTTGTTGCGAATGTTTACTATTCCTTGGGTGGTAAACAACATTCCATTTCTTGCATTTCGAGTAGGCATTACGCAGTCAAACATGTCAGTTCCTAATGCTATGCCTTCTAAAATATTCTCTGGAGTGCCAACTCCCATAAGATAACGAGGCTTTTCTGCTGGTAAAATCCCATTTACGATTTCCAACATTTCATACATTTCTTCTGCGGGTTCGCCCACCGATAAGCCACCTATTGCATTACCAGCTTGATTTTGTGATGCTATAAATTCCGCAGATTGAATTCTTAAATCTTTGTAAACACTACCTTGTACTATAGGGAAAAGTGCCTGAGAATATCCATATTTTGGCTCAGTTTCAGAGATCCTTTTAACACATCTTTCCAGCCAACGGTGTGTAAGATGCATTGATTTTTTTGCATAAGTATGATCGCAAGGGTAGGGTGGACACTCATCAAAAGCCATAATGATATCCGCACCAATTACTCGCTGAATATCCATCACATATTCTGGTGTAAACAAATGTTTGGAGCCATCAATGTGTGAGTTGAAATACACACCTTCTTCAGTAATTTTTCTTATTTCTTTTAAACTAAATACCTGATAACCACCCGAATCTGTCAAGATGGGTTTGCTCCAGCCGTTAAATTTATGTAATCCACCAGCTTTCTCAAGAATGTCAAGGCCAGGTCTTAAATATAAATGGTAGGTATTTCCTAAAATTATTTGGGCTTCCACATCTTCCAATAGTTCTCTTTGGTGGAGGCCTTTTACTGTTCCTGCTGTACCTACAGGCATAAAAATAGGTGTTAGTATCTCACCATGATCTGTGGTGATTTTGCCTACGCGGGCTTTTGTTTTAGTATCTGTTTTTTCTAATTCGAATTTCATTCTGCAAATTTCAACCTTTGAAAGTTCATAACAAACTCTTTTTTATAAATATGGGAAAATAAGTATGCTCTAATACTACCATTTGATTAATTAAAGCACAATATTGTTAAATCTAGAAAAGGAATAGTATTTTTGCGGTTAAAACCATTAAACCATAAAGCATTGGCGTTTATAATCCCAATAATATTTTTTGTTGCACTAGCTGTTCAATTGGTTTTCGTACTATTTATTTTTACCAAATTGGTAAGGCACGAAGACAAAGAAACTAGTCAGCATTTACCGCCAATTTCTATAATATTGGCAGCTTCAAATGAGTTAGATAATTTAAGACAATTATTGCCAATATTGGATAGTCAAGATTATCCAAATTTTGAAATTTTGGTTGCTGATGATAGATCTAGCGATGGTACTTATGACTATTTACTGACCAATCAAGATAATATCAAACATCTGAGTTTTTTGAGAATATTAGACTTGCCGCAACATTTTACTGCAAAAAAATATGCAGTTACGATGGCAGTAAAGAAATCGAAAAACGAAATCCTACTATTTACTGATGCTGATTGTAGACCAGAAAGTGATCAATGGTTGAAAACGATGGTTTCTCAAATGGACGAAGAAAAAGATATAGTATTGGGTTTTTCAAAATATAATTTTTTCCCAGGAGCATTGAATGCTTTGATTAGGTACGAGACATTTCAAACAGCTTTGCAGTATTTTTCTTTTGCATTGGCCAAAGTTCCTTACATGGGTGTTGGGCGTAATTTAATGTATAAAAAATCCCTCTTTTGGAAAAACAATGGATTTACCAAGCATTTCGGCTTACTTAGTGGTGACGATGATTTGTTTATCAATGCAGCTGCAAACAAGCATAATGTGGCAATATCTATAGACGAAGACTCTGCAACCAATTCCATCCCAAAAGAATCATGGGGTGATTGGTTTATCCAAAAGCGTCGACATTTATCTGTTGGTAAAAAATATAAATTTAGAGACAAATTTAATCTTGGCTTACTTTGGATGAGCGAATTAATCTCTTGGTTTTTCTTTATTCCAGTTTTTTTTATGTTGCCAGATTGGTACCAGGCTCCAGAATGGTCTAGGATACCTAATGAATTTTTAAAACAATATAATCTAGCTCATTGGTATCCTTTTAATGACTGGATGAGATTAGTTTTGGGTGTTTTTGTGTTGTGGATTCTGGTCAAATGGTTTGTTTTGGCTAAAGCCAACCAGAAATTAAGTAATACCATTAAATCTTGGAAAATTCCTTACTTCGATTTTCTATATGCTGTTTATCTATTATTTTTTGGAATTGTAACCCTTTTCTCCAATCCCAAAAAGATAAGGTGGAAGTGATTATCGTGGTACGGTAAAATACATAAAGGTGGCAATGACAGAGAAAACGATATTAGGCAACCATACTGCTAATAGCGGAGGCATATTTCCAGACTCTGCTATGCCCTTAGACATGATGTAGAAAAGTATATAGACAAATGCTAGTACAAACCCTATAGCTATCTGTAAACCTACACCGCCTCGGGTTTTGCGGGCTGACACAATCAAACCCATTAAAGAGAGTATAATAACTGCGAAAGGCGTTGCAAAACGTTGGTAATATTCTATCTGGAATGTTTCTACACCTTCTGCTCCACGACTATTTACGAGACTTATCTGGTTGCGAAGTTGAGGGATTGTCATCGTTTCATGGATATTGTTGGAGTTCTCAAAATCCGCTGGAAGCATATTAATTACAGTATCTAGTGGAATTGAATTGGCTTGTATTGTAAGTTGGTCTTTCATTATGCCAATTTTACGAATTTTATAATCATACAATTGCCATTTGCTTAGTGTATCGACATAAACAGCTCGCCTAGCCGTGAGTTTCTCCACCAATTGGTTATTTTCTATTTTCTCTAAAGTTAGATCATACGCGGTTTGACTTTGTGAATCATAAGATGAAAGATAGGCATAAACGTTTTTTTCAACGGCCATATGGATGTCTCTGTCGGCAAAATAATATTTATCTTCTATATATTTATTTTCGAAAGCTATTCTGGTTTTGTTTGCCTTGGGCAATATCCATCCTACCATCAAAAATGAGAAAATTGCAACTATACTAGCACCCAAAAAGTAAGGATACATTAATCTTCTGAAACTCGTTCCTGTGCTTAAAATCGCCACTATTTCAGTATGAGCAGCAAGTTTTGCAGTGAAAAATACTGTTGAAATAAAAATCATCAATGGGCTGATGTAGTTTGCCCAGTAAGGTGCTAAGTTGGCGTAATACTGTAGGAAAATGGCTTTGGTGGGAGCTTTGTGTTCTATGAAATTGTCATTTTTTTCCACAAAATCAATTACAATGATGACCAATACGATTATGAATACCGCAAAAACATAAGTGGTGAGAAATTTTTTAATAAAATACTTATCGAGGGTCTTCATTTGGTGCAATTCCTATTTCGATTCAAAATTAGTGGAAAAAAGCTTAGTATTTGGTTGATTAAGGAATTTTAAGGATTGAAATTCTTTACTTCTCCAAAATCACTTTTCCGTCTTTTATGACCAATTGGATATTTCTGATATCCGAAATCTTCTGGATTGGATTTCCTTCAATAGCTATTATATCTGCCAAAAGACCTTGTTGGATTTTCCCAACTTGGTCGTCAATGTGAAAAACTTTTGCGTTTATTGAAGTGCTAGATTTTAAAACTTCCAAGGGGCTCATGCCGTATTCCACCATCATTTCTATCTCGCGGGCATTGTCTCCATGAGGATATACGCCCACGTCTCCTCCCATACAGATTTTTACTCCATACTTTAGTGCTTCTTCAAAGCTTTTTCTTTTTGCTATTATTCGCTCGGGCTCAGGATCTATGCCTTTTTTCCAACCTCTGTATTGGCTTATGGCATCTCCAGCAGCTAATGTAGGGCAGAAGCATACATCCTTTTCTTTCATCATTTTCCATATTTCTGGTGTGCCGCCATCTCCATGTTCTATGGTTTCAATTCCAGCTAGTATTGCTCTTCGCATGCCTTCAGGTGTGGAGGCATGAGCTACTACTGGTCTTCCGCTACTTTTAGCAATTTCAACTATGAGTTTGAGCTCGTCTAAAGTGAATGTCGGCATAGCCTCAGCCCTAAGTCCCCAACGGTAGTCGGCATAAACTTTTATGAGATCTGCACCTTTGCCTATTTGAGTTCTTACTGCTTTTGTCAAATTATCATGTCCATCGGCTTGTTCGGCACCCTGAGGCACTTCAATATCCGCAGAAAAGCCTTTTGGTCCATAGCTTCCTGTGGCTATGAGTGCTTTGGTAGCAATGAGCATTCTTGGACCTAAAATAATTCCATCTTCTATGGCTTTTTTGAGACCTACGTCGTCATATTCGGAACCTTCTGTTCCAAGGTCTCTCACTGTCGTAAAGCCCGCCAAAAGGGTGTTTTCAGCATGTTTTACGGCACGGGCTGTGCGATATGATCGAGATTCTTCAAGTACTTGGTCGTTCCAAGCGGTTTCGTTGTAAGGATGAAGAAATAAGTGAGAATGACCTTCTATTAAGCCAGGAAGAAGCGTTTTACCTTTTAAGTCAATTACTTTCGTATTTGGGGGAAGGTTTTTTTCTAAAATATTCTGGAGTCCATATTTTTCTATTTTATTGTCTTTTACTAAAACGCCTGCATTTTCAATGATTTTTTCACCATCAAAAACTCTGTCTGGTTTTAGAAAGATATAGTTTTGGGCTAATAAGAATTGCGAATAAATATTAAGAATAAGAAGTATTAGTATTTTTAATTTCATTGATGAAGTATTTTTCTAGAATTGAACAATGCTTAGGTCAAAAATATAGATTTTATCTGAATTTTGGTTTGAAAGAAATTTAATTACCGATTTTTTGTAAAACTTTAAATCTGAATTTTTATTGATTCCGCCTTTATTTACCTTTGAGAAAATTTAAAAATAAAGAAGCAATATGATATCGGTTAACGAATATTTTGATGGAAATGTAAAGTCTTTAGGCTACAAAACTGAAAATGGAAAGTCTACCATCGGAGTGATGAATGAGGGTGAATATGAATTTGGAACAGGTTCTGCAGAGAAAATGACCGTAGTTCAAGGAACTATGGAGGTACTTTTGGAAGGAGAAACTTTGGCAAATGTTTATACCGATGGCGAATATTTTGAGGTGCCTGCCAATAGTAAGTTTAAGGTAAATGTGCCTTTTCAAACGAGCTATTTGTGTGAGTATGAGTGATTGGTTAAGAAAATCGATTTGATTCGATTTTAACATATGCATTAATAATATTATTTCTTTTAATAAAGGGAATTTGTAATCCTAAAACCTCAAGGAAAGTCCGACATCCTAAGTCCCTCTCCCGATGGAGAGGGATATAAATAGGTGCTTTAAAATAAACGACATTTATTTTCGATAATACAAATCCTTTTTTAATGTTTTTGTCAATCTTCTAAAAGTAGAACAATATTGCCTCTTTTTTCACCTGATATCATAAATTTGTAAGCCTTTTTTATGTTTTCTAAGGTATAGTATCTGTCTACCGGTGGTACATATTTACCTTGTTCCAAAAGAGGTTTTATATAGGCCATACTTTCTTTTGGACTACCCGGAAATGGAAAAATCACTCGTTTGCCTTTTTTAAACAAACCTAAAATAGACAAAGGAATATTTTCCCCTTTGGGACCTAGTTCTGATGAAATATAAACGCCAGCGGGTTTTAAAAGTTGTTTGCATGCACCGAATGAACTTTTACCAACTGCGTCAAATATGAAATCAAATTGGTTGTTTTGTTTTGTGAAGTCTTCTTTTAAATAATCAATGATTCTTAGGGCTTTTAATTTTTTTTTATTTTTTCGTAACTGTCTGTAGGATATGTAAAAGTTACGTTTATGCCTTTTTCAATTAAATACTGAATTGCAGCATTGCCAATGGCTCCTGTAGCTCCATTTACCAAAACATTGTCATTTGGCTTAAGTGCTACTTTATTCAAAAAATAATACGCATAATGTGCTCCTTCCAAGGCTGCCGCTGCTTGCTCGTGACTAATATTTTCTGGTTTTTTGAGTATCGGACGGTCTGCTTTAATACAATAATAGTCGGCATGGGAGCCTAAACCGTGGTCCAAAAATCCATATACTTCTTCCCCAATTTCAAAGCCCGAAACGGCTTTGCCTTTTTCTACCACCACTCCCGAAAAATCAGTGCCAGTAGCCTTATAATGTGGCTTTGGGAAGCCAGCAAAAAAACGAAAAATGAAGGGTCTACCCAGTAAAACGCCCTCATCGGTACGGTTTACGGTGCATGCTTTTCTTTTATGAGTAGTTCATTTTCTTTAGGTTTTGGTATGGGAGTTTCAAGTATTTCAAGAATTTCCGTGCCGCCGTAACCGCTTCTAAAACTTGTTTTCATTGATAGAGCTTGTTTGATTATTCTCGCAAAATTCCGATTTATAATGCTAAGATAAATTGACTTTGGTTAAGAAAGTGTTTACGGTTTGTTTTTACAGTTATTATTTAAATATAAATGGCAATATTGACCTGATCTTTTTTTAATTTAGCTTCATTTTGGAGACCTTTCATTTATCGACCAATTGTAAATTATAGCTTATTTTGATTAGTCAATTTTGCTGACCTCCATTAAGTTTTGCTTACCTTCAAAATACTTGTAATAAACTAATTATTAGTTAATCCTAAACCTTTTCTTAAGCCAAATTACTTGAACAAAAAATGCCGTAGAGAATATTATTGTTGCATAAATGGCGGGCATAGAATATTGAATACTATAAATATTAGAGAATAATTTATTAAATATGTTATTCGAAAGTAATTGATTACTAAAACCATTTTTAGCGTCCGAATAAAAGGCATATAGGATAAATACACAAGTAATAAAAGAAACAGAAACCAACTGTAGTTTTGAGAAAATAGGCACATAGGCTTTCTTTTTTACTAGTACTTTAGCATTTACTTCCATCATAATTTTAGAAGTAAAGTCAATACTTGGAGCTTCAAGCTTGCTATTGGTCATTATTTTACCAATAAATTTTTCTAATTTCTCTTCTTCATTCATAATAGTCTAAAATTTCAGGTTCAATGCTGCTTTTAAGAATTACAGCTAATTTTTTTCTGCATCTAAAAAGTTTTATTTTAACATTGCTTTGGCTCATATTGAGTATTTTAGAAATGTCATCAATTGATTGATCTTCAAAATAATACAGTGTAATAAAAAAAGCATCTTCGCTTGGAAGCTGTAAAATACATTCTTGAATTTTCTCGTTCTTTTCGTCTTCATTTAAAGCTTCAAGACTATGTTCAATATCATTTATTGCCTGATGGCTCAAATCTTCCATATAAACCCAATCTTTATCTTTTTTAGTTTTTTTTATATAGTCCAAACAGGTATTATAAGTAATTTTATATATCCAAGTTGAAAACTTTGAGTCCCAATTAAATTTTTGAAGAGAACGGAAAATCTTAAGAAATGCATCTTGTGCGGCCTCCTCGGCTATTTCTCTATTTTTTAATGTTTTAAAGGTCAAAGAAAACACCAAATCTTTATATGTATCAACAATAAACTCAAATGCGTTTGTGTCGCCTTCGAGAATTTTTTCCACATAATACTTATCGTTTTCTTCCTTCATTTATTATTTAGACGAGCAAACTAAATCAATGGTTACAAGATAGAAACTGTTTGAGTTAATTATTTGGAATGCAAGCGAGCTTTTTTTGAATTTTACGATTTACATATCCCAAAGCTAAATTGCCGAAATGGAATTGAGCGTAGTGACCGGGTTTCCGCTGAAAGATTTGGGCAATCAAGTAAAAACGAAAAAGAGCACATGGAAACGTATTTAGGCTAGTTTAATTATCTTCTTCATATTTTTTTAAATGTGTAACCAAAAACCTTTTGTGGTCGTCAAAGTTAATGAATTCAATTTATAACTTAAATTTTATAATCATGGTAGATTCATTAATTCCCGTTTGTTTGTTTTTGGTAATATTTGGTATTTTTTACTTGTTTCTTTCCACAAGAAATAGAGAAAGGCTCGCACTTATAGAAAAAGGTATGGACGCTAGTTTGTTTAATAGAGACAAAGACGGCAAACTTTCTTTTCAAAAATTCTTATTACTTAATTTTTCACTTTTGCTAATGGGCATAGGCCTTGGCGTTTTGATGTCTTTGCTTATTAACACCTACACTGCTCTAACAAACGATGCCTTATATCCAGCACTTATTTTCTTGTTTGCAGGAGCTTCGCTATTGCTTGGCTTTTATGTGAGCAATCGCATTGATAAGGCTCAATCAAAATAAAACTCCGCTCATGACTATCTATTTCCGAACTTGTATTTTACTTCTCTTTTTTGCTGAATCTTATTGTTTAAAGCTTGAGGCTCAAACTTTCGAATCAAAAATTGAAAGCATAATTAGCAAAGAATTTAATGACCCGAATGGACCAGGAGGGGTTTTTCTAATTACTAAAAATGGGGAAACGATTTTCCAGAAAGCTACAGGTAAAGCTAACTTGGAATTAAAAGCTGATTTAAATGCAAATTCTGTTTTTCAGATTGGCTCCATGACAAAGCAGTTTACCGCCATAGCTATTTTGATTTTGGAGGAAAATGGAAAATTGGAGGTGAGTGATAAAGTATCAAAATATATAAAAGATTATCCAAACGGAGATTCCATTAGTATTCACCAGCTTTTAACACACACCTCGGGCATCAAAGATTTTACCCGAATGAGGTCTATCAGTGACATTGCTCAAAAAGAAATGTCGCCAAGTAATATGGTCGATTTTTTCAAAAATGAACCAGTGGACTTTAAACCAGGAGAAAGATTTGAGTATAACAATTCAGGTTATGTTCTACTTGGTTATATCATTGAGCTCGTTTCTGGCCAAAAGTATGAAGACTTTATTCAAGAAAATATATTCAAAAAGGCCAACATGACGCATTCGGGCTATGCTTCTGATAGAAAAATAATAGTGAATAGAGCAAGTGGCTACCACAAAAAAGAGTACGGCTATGTCAACAAAACAATGATAAATTTTGGTGTTCCGTTTTCTGCTGGCTCACTTATTTCAACGGTAGACGATATGCTAAAATGGCAAAATGCTCTCAATAAAAACTTAATAATCAATGACAAAAGCTCAAAAAAGGCCTTTTCAAGATATAAGCTAAACTCGGGCGAAGCATTTGACTATGGCTATGGCTGGCATTTATTAAATGAAAACGGGATTGAGATTAGAGAACACGGCGGCAGTATTTTTGGGTTTAAATCTATGGGTGTTTATTTGCCGAGCAAGGATATTTACGTAATTGGATTGAGTAATTGCGACTGTAATTCGCCAACACAAGTAGTTAGGGATATGGCTGAGTTAGCAGGTAAAGTTTTATAAAACTCAGTCCCTTACTCTTTTTAAGTTAAGGCTAATGCAGCTGTTTTTTGAGAGGCTTCTTCCTAAATTTATTTTATCAGGATTATATTAAAGCTTCTATGTATAGAACATAAATAGCTATAAAATTTTAAATTTACTGAAAATGTAAATTGATTTATTAACGGAATTCTTCTATGTAATATGGCTCCGATGAAATTAAATTTGAAATGACTTTTGAAAAATGGAAGCAAAAGTTAATAGATTGATTTTCTTAATTATTTTTCAATATCTTAGTACCACCTTACCCATTAGGGCGATTTTAAAATTGTGTTAGGGCATTTTTGCAAAAAAAAAGCCCTATGAAACGCCTTTTATTTTTTCTCATGATTTTCTTAGCCCTTCTTACGGCTATTCTAATCCCTTCTGGTTTTTTTACAAGCCCTTTTACTGGCATCCTAGCTACTAAAACAAAAGAGCTACTTGCTAATCAATACTACATCGATAGTTTTTTTATTCACGTCTATATTGGCGGAATTGCATTGGGAGTAGGCTGGTTAAATTTTGTGAATAGCATTAGAGTTAAATATCTCCAATTCCACCGAATCATAGGTAGAATTTACGTGCTTACGTTTTTGATTACGGCCATTACTAGCGTGGTGGTTTCGTATCATGCTTATGGCGGGATAGTGAGTCAATTTGGTTTTATATTTATAGGTTTGATTGCTATATTTACCACATTAATGGGTTTTGCTGCAATTGTAAATGGAAACTTAAAATCGCATCAAGTATGGATGAGGTATAGCTATGCTTCTTGTTTAGCATCTGTTACATTAAGAATATGGAGTCCAATATTGGGTTTAATCATGGAAGATGAATTGCTGATTTATCAAATTGTGGCTTGGCTTAGTTGGGTGCCAAATTTGCTTTTTGTTCGGTTTTATTTGAACAGAAAATGATTGGTAAAAGTAATAGGAAAATCAGGTAGGAAAATCACCATCAAATCATTTTCATGCAATATATTATTGGCAAATTTATTTCATTTTTTTTAGCAGTCATTATCCTTACCAAAAAAGGCAGAAATCAAGCTGATCTAATTTTGGGAACTTGGATGATTTTTATTGGAATCCACCTTTCGTCCTATTATTTATTTGTATCAGATATTGTTTTTACCTATCCAATTATTGCTTTTTTAAATTTCCCAATGCCTTTTATTCACGGCCCTTTTTTGTTTTTGTATACGCTTTCTCTAAGTTCTGATAAAAGCTTAAAGGTCAATGAAATAGCACTTCATTTTGTATTGCCATTAATTGTGATATTAATTTTTTCCCCCTATCTTTTTTATAGCTTTAAAGAAAAAATAAATATTATACAATCGAATGGAAAAGACTTTTATTTTCAAATCATTATAGTAACTGTACTTTTGAATATATCTGGTATTTTTTATGTTTTCATCAACTACAAATTACTCGAAAAGCACAGGAAACACATTCTGGATGAGTTTTCTTATCAGGAGAAAATTAATCTTAATTGGCTTAGGGTATTGTTTTATGGAATGGCCATTATGTGGGTGTTTATCATCATTGTTCAGAACGACGTTGTCATCTTTTCAGCATCCTCTGTTTTTGTTATTTTCATTGGTTTTTATGGAATAAAGCAGGTAGGTATATTTACTAATTATAACCAATATGCATTACCCGATGAATCTGAAAATGTTATCGAAAGCTTATTGATAAGCCCTTTAATTGAGAAAAAGAAATATGCTAAATCGGGTTTGAATGAAGATGTTTCAAAAAAGTTGCATTTGCAACTTACTACTTTAATGGAAACGGAAAGGTTATTTACAGAACCAGACTTAAACCTTACTGATTTAGCAACTCGCTTGGATATCCACCCCAACTACCTCTCGCAGGTAATTAACGAAATAGAAGGAGTAAATTTCTACGATTACATTAATACGCTTAGAATAGAAGAGTTTAAACGCTTAGTTGCACTTCCTGAAAATCAAAAATTTACATTTTTGGCTATGGCTTATGACTGTGGTTTCAATTCTAAGTCGGCCTTTAATCGTTTCTTTAAAAAATCTACTGGGCTTTCTCCATCTGAGTATTTAAAAAGCCAAAACTTATAAAAACCACCTCTTGTTTCAGTGTGCCATCCCTCAAGGTATAGAATTCTTTTTATTTTTTATATTTAAGAAAAGTAAATAAGTAATTGATTGTCAATTATTTGCAAAATAATATGTTCCATCTTATAAGCAAGGGCGTTTTAGGATTTACTTTATCTGAAATTTGCAGCTCAAGAAAAAATTGGAATAATTAAACAAATTACTGCTTTGCGAAGCAATTAGTTTCAGTTAATTCTAACAACTTTTCTTAACTAAAGTGAACAAAAAACAAATACCGCAGCAATACTTTTGTTGCTAACAAAAAAAATGAAAAAGCTAACAACAATTATTTTTACAGTATGGGCGATGAACTCCCATGCTCAAAACGAAAAACAGGCACACATCTCTGTAGTACAAGGGGTAAGTACCGAAGGAAAAGAGAGCCGAAATACGGACTATTTTTTCTCTTTTAATTTATTTTCTGGTGTGGTGCACAGTATCAATGGTGCTGAAATTGGGACTTTGTACAACCAAAACGATGGGAATATGATGGGCTTCCAAACTTCTGGTTTGGTAAATTATACTAAAGGAGCCGTCAAAGGATACCAAGTCGCTGGAATAAGTAATATTTCGGGGAATGTAGTAGGCTGTCAAAATGCAGGCATTAGCAATCATGCCAAAAACGTATCAGGTATTCAAATTTCGGGAATATTCAACCAAGCTAAAACCTTAAGAGGCTTACAGATTGGTTTGATAAATGTAGCAGAAACCGTAGAAAAAGGCGGCGGAATTGGCTTGGTAAATCTTTATAAAAATGGCGGTTATCGTGAGGTTGAACTATCGGTTGCTGATTACCAAAACATTGGACTGAGTTTTAAGAGCGGCACCAAGCGTATATACAGCATCATGAATGCAGGATATAATTTTACGCCTCAAGCACTATTCAGTACAGGCATAGGGCTTGGGCAAATATATCAGCTGAAACGAAATACTTTTTTTAAGCCTGAAATTATTTGGTATAATTACGTTACCGACGATTTTAAGTTTTCTAAAACTACCCAGTCTGCACATTTGAAACTAGGCTTTATGCAAAAAGTGGGCAATGTTGGCATTACCCTTAGTCCGAGTATTTATTACGCCGGAATCCCAAAGAATTTGGAAGGAGCATTAACTGAAATTTCCGAACTAAAATACTTTTCTCAAACCGATAAAGGGCGTTGGGGCTATGGGCTGAGTTTGGGGATTGCTATTTTGAAGTAATTTAAAGTAATAATTGTCTAAACATGAAAAAAATACTTTGGTTTTTGTTTGCTTTTTTTGCTCTATTTTTTGGCATCTATCCCGTATCTTATCTATTCGCTGAATACGGCAAAGGTGGCTATTTCGATATAAAAGACCCTGAAACCATGAAGCTTATATCCTGGAAAATATTCTTCTATTTGCACGTTGGTTTTTCTGGCTTGGCACTCTTTATTGGATGGATAGGCTTTATAGAAACTCTCCGGAAAAAATACCTGAAATTGCATGGAATTATCGGCAAAACATACGTAATATCTGTGTTTTTTGGGTCTATTGCTGCATTTTACATAGGCCTGTATGGTACCGGAGGTGTCATTGCGAAGATGGGTTTTATTACAGGAGATATACTTTGGATGTATTTTACGGCGAAAGCGTATCTTTTCATAAGAGAAAAAAATATTTACCACCACCAAGCCATGATGATTTATAGCTATGCTTTATGTTTTGGAGGTGTTACTTTGAGGCTGTATTCGCCTTTAGTGCATACCTATTTTACTGAGTTTAATGTAGGTTATCAGATAGTTGCGTGGCTTTCTTGGGTGCCAAACATGGTGGTGGCTTATTTTATTGTTCAGAAAAAAAATAGAGAAATTTCTAATTTCTCTACTTAGATTTAAATACAATTTTTCCATAAAAATTGTATTTTTATGAATCTTATGAAAATCAAAGCCTAAAAAAATCTCCTTAGATTAGCTATTCAAATAAATGTCATTTAAACAAAAAACGATTATGAACTTTAATGTATTTCAATTGAGTAACCCTTTACTCCGAATCGCCCTTGTTGTAATTTTTATGATACACGGTGCAGCAGGAATGTTTAATAACGGCATCAATGATTTTGGAAACTTATATTTAAATCAGGTTGGTTTTTCTCCTTTTGGAGTCCCTTTGGCTTGGCTTATAAAGCTTTCACATTTACTTTTTGTTTTTTCATTAATGACAGATAAATTCCTGAAATTTAGCTCAATCGTTACGATAATGATTTTAGTTGCGGGTATTTTTATGATACATCTCAAAGAAGGATGGTTTGTAGTTGGCGGTGGTAGAAATGGGGTTGAGTTTAATTTTCTTTTGATTTTTGCCATCCTGAGCTTTCTTTTTTCAAATGGATTAAAATCACAGAAACTCTTATAGTTTTTGAAAGGACGATAGAATTTTACCTATTCTCAATCATCTAAACCTTTTCCGCCCAATATTTTAGGTAGGCAGTTTTCAACTCTTGCTTCCCTTGTTTTGGATTGTTTGGGCTGCGAGAAATGAAGTAAATAGGCTCTTTGTCTGCCAGGAGTCAAAGCCTCGAAAGCAGATTTTAGTGTGGCGTTTTCATCTAATTTTACTTTAAACTCATCAGCCATTTTAAATTCAGTTGGTTTCTTTAATTCAACCTTTAAACCTGCCTTTTCTACTTCAATAGCTTCGTAAATGTAAGCTTTTAAGATTGCTTCCTTGTCTTCAATTTCTTTAAGGTTTGTAAGCCGAATTTGTCGTGCAGACTGCACATTTTCAGTTTGTTGAACCAAAATTCCATTTTCATCTTTTAGCAATACTCCTTTATGAAACAATAGGGCACAATATTCCTTAAATCCATGAATTAACACAACATTGTTTTTGTGAAAAGTATAACATGGAACCCCCCATTTCAACTCTTCTATAAGCCCAGAGCTTAATACAATCGACCTCAGTTTTTTGTATTCTTCTTGCCATTTAGATTCTTTTTGAAAAAACCAATCTACTTCAGGATTCATCTTTAATTGTTTATTTTAATTTTTCTTTCCTCAGGTCTAAAATACCAAGATACAATAGTTAAAATCAAAAGCAATAGGGGAGGGAATGTTTTAACAATTGGTTCGCCTATAGCAAGATGCGAAATTATTGCACCTGTCATTGTAAAGAAAAAACCAGCATAAGCCCATTCTTTTACTAATGGAAATTTGGGAATTAAAATGACGATTACACCTAGAATTTTCCAAACACCAATTAAAGTCATTAAATAAAGTGGGAAACCCAAGTTTGAAAAATTCTGTACTTCTTCGTCCATTTTTATAATTTGAACAATCCCTGTAGAAGTCATACCAAGAGCTAACCAAAGTGTGGCCACCCAGTAAATAATTTTGTTTCTTTTTGTCATTTTTTATAAATTTCTTCTATTCTATTATGTGCCATATTTAGACCAAACGCAAAAGGCAGTGCCATCAGCTGGTTTCTAAATTCTACTGATTTGAAAATTATCTGCATGTTAAGTCTGCTTTTCGTATCGCTAAGTTTTTCAAATTCTAGGTATTCTAACTGAACAGGAAAAACCGAATTTTCCATTTCGAAAGTTCTTGTGATTTTTTTGTTTGGTACAAATTCATGTATTACCCCACTAAAACCATGTTTGTTACCCTTAGGGTCCGTGGTTTCGTATTGAAAAATACCATATTTTTTGCTTTCAAGTTTAATGACTTTAGTTCCCATCCATTGCTCCACAAGGTTGGGTTCTTGATAGGCTAAAAAAAGTAGTTCTAAAGAAATGTCAAATTCTCTTTTAATCCACAACTCTTGTTTTCCCTCTTCAGCAGATATTTTAGTTTTTGATTCCATGGGTATTATTTAGTAGGTTTATATTGCTTCATCAAAGTTTCTAATTTGTTGAATCTATTATCCCACATGCTGCGAAATGGCTCAATAAAATCTGCTACTTCTTTCATTTTTTGAGCATTGATTTGATAAAATACTTCTCTGCCAGAAGGCTTTTGAAGTAATAAATCGCATTCTGTAAGTATTTGTAAATGTTTAGAAACTGTTGGTCTTGCAGAGTCAAAGTTTGCTGCAATGGCTCCTGCAGACATAGCTTGGGTAGTTACCAAAAGCAAAATCGCTCTCCTCGTCGGGTCAGCTATGGCTTGAAATACGTCTCGTCTTAAATTCATTATGTAGCTATTTGACTACAAATATAAATGAAGTTATTTGGCTACACAAAATAAATTTTGTTTATTTTAAATATATGATTGTAAATTACCAAATTTCAGTTGCTCGTAATTATTGAATTTGGAATTATTTAGTTGTTTGATAATATGCAGATTAAGATTTTTTTTAATGTAAATAACTCATATTCAAAGTATTAGAAAAAATAAGAACAAGTTTTCCTAATACTGAATACCAGCCCAGACAGTAAAATAGCGATTTAATTTCCAGTATTAAGGCCCTTTTTCAAGTGTAATTTTAACTTAGCTAGGCTCAAACTCTTTTGTTTGTTTATTGAAGTCCTTAGAAAGGTTAAAACGATTATTTATTATAGACTAACAACCGCATTTCCATTCGAGGCAGACAAAAATAGTTCTTATAGACGAATTCAAAGGTTTATGGCAGACTTCGATTTCTCAATGGAAATTGTATCGAAGTTGATTTTTTAACTTTTACTTAATCAAGAAAAAAGAATATTGATTATTAATAGAACTAAAGTCGTGTGCGACCTCAGTGGGTTTGGAAAGTCAAATATCAATATTAGGAGTTATTTATAAGAATTTTGCATTTACATTAATGTTTAAAATGTTAAACCAAAGAGGCAATTTCACTTATGAGGAAAGAGCAGAACTAATTAGGAAGTATATTGATTACTTTGTCTTGAAAGCATTGATTGTGTTTAAGCTTATTGAGAATTTATTGGAGAAAAATGGATTGGATTTTTAAATGCCGAGGGTATAAGGTATCAAATACGAATTAGGAACAATTTCAAGGTATTTTTACCTGTAAAAACAGAGAAATCAAGGTAAGTTGGTTATTTAATAATTTAAAAATTAATGACGTATGGCATTATCCTAAAATAGAAAATTTAAATGGGGAACTAGTGTATTTATCAGCCATAAAGACGATTACAAGAGATAATGGAATAGGATTATTGATTTTGGTTTCTTACAATCGGCCCGTAGAATCAGTAGAATATTATAAAATTAGATGGGAGATAGAAACATTATTTAAATCCTTAAAAGGCAATGGATTCAATATATAAGATACATAGGTAATAAAATTGGAAAGCTTAGAAAGACTAATACTTTTAGTTATGATGGCTTTTAATTGTTCTTATTTGATAAGAGATTATTTGGAATCAGTTTTTAAAATACTAAAATTGAAAACTCATGGGAGAGGAGCAATTAGTATTATTAAATTTGAATTAGATTATATATCAAATGCCTTAATAACAGGTATTAATAAATATAAAATCAACATTTACTTTTTTTTGTCATGTGCTTAAGTGTAAATAATAAAATTACACTTGCCCAAGGTTTTATGCTTTTTTGAGATTCAAGTTAACATACTTATTTAAACACTGATACTTACTGAGATTAAATAAATCACGGTAAACCATGATATTTTTTAAACAAGCAGAATGGAACTTTGAAGCTTAAACTTTAAAGCAATGAAAATAAACCATCGAGTTCTGTTTCTTATCTTACTTTGTTTAGGGTTTTCAATATCTAATGCCCAAAATGTAAAAATAGCGGACAGCCCTAAAGGAAAGGTAATTAGTAATACAGGAGGCTCTGACACCCCCGCAAGCTCTTCAATTCTTGACGTAAGAAGTAAAAGTAAAGGAATACTGATACCCAGAATGACTGGGCTACAAAGAGCTGGCATTGCTCGTGCTGATACGGGTTTGTTGGTATTTCAGCCACTTTCTGACCTTGGGAATAGGAGTTTGCCAGGACTATATGTATTTACTGCTGATGATTATTGGGAGCGGTTTGCCACTACTTCAGATGCTACCTGGACAAAAGTAGGTGAAAATCAGTACAACAAATTGGACGGAAATGTGGGCATAGGTACATCTAGCCCGAATGAAAAATTAGAGGTAAAAGGCAAATTTAAAATGTCGAACAGCACTACTAATAGCCTGATATTGAATGCAGACCCGCTATTTGGGAACTATATAGAGTTCAAAGATGGCACCACCAATAATGCAAAAATTACAGAATCTGCAGGGACGCTAACATTTTCTAGTCTGGGTAATGTAGGTCATTTGAAACTTTATCCCAACGGTGATATAAATACTGGCTCTGGTACCGCTTTTAGTATCAATGGAACAGGCAATTCTGAACCTTCCCTCGAAATTGTAGATGATTCTCCCGAGATTAGGTTTAAAGTGGGAGCCAGTCAAAAAGGCGGTCTGTATGTCGCCTCTGACCACCTTTATGTAGGTACAAGTGCCACCAACACTGTTGGAAGTCTGCGTTTTATGACTAAAAACACCATGCGAGGTGTGGTGGATGCCGATGGTAATTTTGGATTAGGAACTGCAAATCCTTTAGAAAAATTACATGTGAATGGTCACGCTATTATGAATGCCACTGACGCTCTTTTAAGGCTTCAAACAGGTGGTGTTGATAAGGCTTTTGTACAACTCGTAGGTAATAACTTACGATTAGGAACCTTTGCCACCAACTCTTCTGCCAATTTAATTTTTAGAGTAGCAAACGCGGATCGATTTACCATAAATCAAAACGGTAATGTAAATATTTCGAATGAACTTGTCGTAAACAAAAAGCTCACGGTGAATGAAAACTTGGAGGCCATAAAAATAAATGGGGATAATCCTGCGATCAATTTCTTCGAAGCAGGAACTCAAAGAGCCTATGTATGGGCGGTGGATGATAATCTGAATATTGGTACTTCGCTAAATACTGGAAAAATAATTATGACGGCCTCACAGTTTCAATTGGGCACTTCTGTGACAGTACCCAATGGCTACAAAATGGGCGTAGGAGGTAAAATAATTTGTGAAGAACTTAAAGTAAGGCTTCAGTCGGCTGGATGGCCAGACTATGTGTTTGATCAAAAATACAAATTATCTCCTTTATATGATTTAGAAAAATATATCAAAGAAAACCATCATCTGCCCAATATTCCTGATGCTAAAGAAATTGAAAAAGAAGGAATTGAACTCGGTGAAATGCAAAGAAGAACCATGGAAAAAGTAGAGGAATTGACCCTTTATATTATTGAACTTAAGAAAGAAATTGACGAATTAAAAGCTTCAAAAAAATGAAAAAAATACTCCTCTTATTCTCGTTAATCTCTATTGTTGCCAAGGCACAGCAAGATAATTTTCAATGCTTATCAGCTCAAGAATTGAAAAGCTATAAAGAGCATATCAAATCCTTGAAGTATGCTTATTTAAATTCGAATCCTGAGGCTGCAAAAGCCAATGCCAGGGTACGAGGAAGCAACAACCATCATATTCTTCTAGGATGGCCACTTCAATCCTCATCAGATTATGATTTCACCTACAATAATTTTACCATAAGCAATTTCGTTGACCAAAACGCAAATTCAGATCCTGAAGGTGATGATGATGTAAGGGAACCCGAGTGGATTGATGACTATAATTGCGGAAAACGGACCTATGACGGGCACGATGCCGAAGATATAGGTTTATTCCCATTTGCGTGGCGAATGATGGATAACGAATCAGTGCAAATTGTAGCCGCCGCTCCGGGAATAATACTGACCAAAAGAACTGGCAATTTCGATAAAAACTGTGAATGGGCTGGGGCAGGCAATGCCAATTATGTGAGTTTATTACACGATGACGGTACCATAACAAATTACTATCATATGAAAAACGGTAGTGTTACCAGCAAATCTGAAGACGATCGGGTAGAAGAAGGTGAATATTTGGGTTTAGTAGGTAGCTCAGGACGTTCTACAGGGCCCCATTTACATTTTTCAGTATATGACACCAATGACGACCTCATAGATCCTTTTACGGGTAATTGTAACTCATTAAACAATGACAGTTGGTGGAAAGTCCAAAGACCTTATAGAGAACCTATGATTAATAGAATAATGACCCATACTGCTCCACCTGATTTTGGTGTTTGTCCAAGTGAAGAAATAACTTTTGAAGCCAATCAATTTGCCTCGGGATCATTTTTTCATATTTCAGTTGCTTTTAAAGATATTCAAGCTTTAGATGTGTCTTCTTTTGAGCTCATTAAACCTAACGGCGATACCTACAGCACTTGGTTTCATCAATTTCCTCAAGAAAGAACTGGTTTTCTTTATGTTTCAACGCACCAATTACCGGATGCTAATACTGGCACCTGGATTATTAAGATAGTCTACAAAAACAAAAATTATTATCATTTTTTTACCGTAGGGTGTAATAGCACAAAAAATATTCTCGGTAATGTCACTGGGAGCAAAGGTTATATTGCAGGAAATACGATTAGTTCTTCAGCAGAGCATTTTACCAATGACCAAACAAGAGTGCTTTACCAAGCAAATGAAGAAATTGTCTTTACGCCAGGATTTGAGATTAAATCAGGAGCTACTATGAAAGCTCGAATAAAGGCATGTGATTATGTAGACTAAAATCTTAATGAAATTGATATTAAAATGATGTTTTTAAGTTAAATTTGATGTATAGACATTTAAGTTTTGAAAACTTCATTTGGTTTTTTTATCCAATTTATTATTCTGATTTTGGGTCAGTTTGAAATGGGGTATGCTCAAAATCCAGAGTTCCGATTTGGAGTTTCTAACCAGAGCATTATTGATTCCTTATATAAAACAGCAAATTATCTAAGATACCAGTCCGACTGGATAAGCCTGATAGAGTTTGGAAATAAAAATTTAGATTATCTTGAAAAATCACCAAAGAAATTCACCGCATTTCAGAAAAGCCTAATCTCAGATGAGATAGTGTATGCCTATGTATTTCTGTCAGATTTAGAAAAAGTGCATCAATTTTGCGATGGTGCCATAAGCTCTTTGTCAAATGAAAATAACAACCTAGCTTATCAAGAGCAAATAGCCCAAATTTATCTAAGCTTGGCACGCGGCTATGGCTACAGCGAGCGATTTGTGGAAAGTAATCGCTATTTAGATTCTGCGAGTCATTACCTGCGAAACTCCTCAAATAATTTAAAAAAGTATTATTTAAAAAATGATATTGTCAGTAATTTCGTCGAACTAAATGAACCCGATAAGGCCTTGGCTATGGCCAAGCAATGCTATTCATTTTTTAAAAATCGTCCGAGTGACAGAGGCTTAGCAGAGATTGAGATGCTATTGGGACGAATTTATTTGCTTAAAAAAGAAATGAATTTAAGTGAAAAATATTCAAAACATGCCTTGCAAAAAACCAGTAACCCTAGAGTACTCTATAATTGTCATGAAAGCCTCTACAGGGTTTATCAAGCTACCAATAGTCCTGATTTGGCATTGTATCATTTAGAAAAATACCATCAATATTTAGACAAAATCTTCAATGCCAAGGTAGCAAATGACCAGTTGGCACTTGAAAAGAAAATTTTGGAGCAAAAGTCAGAGGCAGACCTACGAGTAGAAATGCAAAAAGGACTTATTCAGAAAAGGCTTAAGAACTATTTTTTAGCTGGAAGCTTACTGCTTTCCATACTGGCCATTTGGCTATTCAGAAATAGGCAGATCTTGCACAAAAAGAATCAGGAGATTGCCGCTCAAAAGACCTTGATAGAAGACCTTAATTTAGGACTAGAACAAAAAGTAAAAGACAGAACCAAAGAATTGCAGATGGCTTATGATGAGATTAAAAACGCCATGCAGAAAGGTCAAAATATTGAAAGAAAAAGAATCGCCACCGACCTACATGATAACCTTGGCAGTTTGCTTTCAGCAGTATCTATAAGTCTAGATACGCTCGATATTGAGTCACTCAATGAAAACGAAAAACAGCTGTATCGAAAAATCACCTTGATGATGGAAGATGCCTATGCAGAAGTGAGAAGTTTGTCTCATAACTTGCAACCTGCCGAAATAGAAAATGGTTTTTTGGGTTCTGCTTTAGAAAGACTAATTGATAAACTTAATGCCCAGAGTCGTATTTTTTTGCAATTAGAAAATCAGATTGGTGATAGAGTTTTTGCTAAAAACATCACACTGAACACCTATGCGATCGTGCTTGAACTTTGTAATAATATGCTCAAATACTCAGGAGCAGATGAGGGTAAAATAAAAATAAAAACAGCTAATGAGCTCTTGTTTGTAGAAATTTCTGATAACGGAATAGGAATGTTGGGGTATAAAAAAGGGCAAGGAATACTAAATATTGAGCAGAGAATTCAAGAGTTACGCGGAAGCATGACTATACGTAATAATGCTAGTCAGATGACAAGTTTTGAAATTGTTATACCTTTGTAATTAACTATATCTATAAATTCATAATTCAATTAGTTGATTGAGTAAAGCATATTTAAGAAGGCCAAAAGAGTTCTTTACGCCAGTTTTTCTGAAAATATTTTTTCGATGCGTCTCCACTGTATTTAATGAAATAAAAAGCTTTTCTGCAATCTGTGATGAGGAATATTCTTCGGCAATTAGTTTTACTACTTCCAATTCTCTTTCGCTAAGAGCTTCTTCCAATAAATAGGCATGTTGTTGGAGTTTTTGAAAGACCGAAGCAAAATAATACTTTTCGCCCATAGCTAAGTTTTTAATAGCCTTCTCAAAATCTACTTTTTTTGCGTTTTTTAGTATGTAACCACTCGCACCGGCTTTGAATGCAGCCTTTATGATTTCTATGTTTTCAACCATAGTCAACATCAGCACTTTCACTTCAGGCTGTTTTAACATAAGCTGTTTGGTCAATTCTAAACCGCTCATTCCAGGCATCTGATAGTCGGAGATAAGTATATCACAAGGATAAAAAGGCATATTCCTGAGCATATCCTCAGCATTGTCTGTTTTATACACCAGCTCCACACCCTCTATATTTGATATAAGTAAAGCTAGACTCTCTAGGAAAAGGGAATGGTCGTCAACAATGTTTACTTTTATCATAATGGTATACAAATTAGCTTTTTTTTTTACCTAAATTATCCCCATTTGCCGTGATTATTAAATTGTTCAAAGTCACAAATAAGCTTTTATAATAAAAACTATGTTTAATTTCAATTTCCCTTCTCTAACGCCAAATTTACCTGATGAACTTCTGTGAAACTATTTGGTAAATTTACTGAAATATGCAAAACATCAAAAGAACTGGATATTTTAGTATTTCTGCAAATATAATTTATTCAAGAAAGTTGTCTAAAGTCGAACTATATTTTATTAAACTGAAAGCAAAAACTAATGTAAGAAACCAAACACCCTTTCCCAAAAAGCTTTATGTAATAGTTAAACAAATGATATTACTTTATTCTATAGAGTCTTTTAGAGAATGAGGACTTGCTTAGAATTTTACTTTCCTTTTGGTATAGAATAAAGGATTAAGTCCATCTGGTTCACTTTCAATACACTTTAGTCCACCGCAACTTTGTAAGAAGGGTCCTCATAGATATTTACGTCTATAACCTTATCGGCGTTTTGTAGTAATTGTCGGCAGTCTGGACTTAGATGCCTCAAATGAACTTTTTTGTTTACCTTGGCGTATCGCTCTGTGATTTTGTTAACAGCTTCTATGGCACTCATGTCGTTTATTCGGCTTTCTTTGAAATCAATTACCACTTCTGCGGGATCATTATGTACGTCAAATTTTTCAGAAAAAACTGTTGTGGATCCAAAAAATAGTGGGCCAAAAATTTCGTAATGCTTTATGCCTTTTTCGTCGATGTATTTTCTGGCTCTTATTCTTTTAGCACTTTCCCAAGCAAATACCAATGCCGAAATGATAACGCCAATCAAAACTGCTAAAGCCAAATTGTGCATAAAAACAGTTACTAAAATAACAACCAATCCCACAAAAATATCGTGTTTGGGCATTTTGTTAGCCATTCTGATGGTAACCCATTCAAATGTACCTATGGCCACCATTATCATCAGACCTGTAAGAGCTGCCATAGGCATTTTTTCAATCAAACTGTTACCAAACATAATGAATACCAAAAGCATAATAGAAGCAAAAATACCTGAGAGCCTAGCTCTTGCTCCATTTGAGATATTTATCAAACTCTGGCCAATCATAGCACATCCGCCCATTCCTGAGAAAAAGCCTGTTATGAAATTTGCCATGCCTTGTGCTATTGCTTCTTTGTTGCTTCGGCCTTTGGTTTCAGTTATTTCATCCAAAAGATTTAAGGTCAATAGACTTTCAATCAAACCTACTCCAGCAACAATTACAGCATATGGAAAAATGATTTGCAGTGTTTCTAAACTGAAAGGCAAATCTGGAATATGAAAAGGAGGAAATCCTCCTTTGATCGAAGCCATATCTCCAACAGTGGTTGTATTGATATTAAAAATTGCAACCACTGCTGAAACAATCAAGATGGCCGCCAAAGGAGCTGGAATTACTCGGGTAATTTTTGGTAAGCCCCAAATAATTAACATGGCTAAAGCAACAAGGCCTAACATAGAATATAATGCTGTTCCTGAAAGCCAATTGTCAGCCCCTGCAACTTTAAATTGCGGTATTTGAGACATGAAAATTACGATGGCCAAACCATTCACAAAACCATACATAACTGGCTGAGGCACCAATCGTATAAACTTACCAAGTTTTAAAAAACCGGCTAACATTTGTATAATTCCGGCCAAAATGACTGTGGCAAAGATATATTCTACACCATGGGTTTTTGCTAAAGCTACAATTACTACGGCTACAGCACCTGTGGCTCCTGAAATCATTCCTGGCCTACCTCCAAAAATAGAAGTGATTAAGCCCATTGAGAAAGCGGCATATAAGCCAACCAATGGAGACAATCCAGCGATAAATGCAAATGCGATAGCCTCTGGTACTAATGCCAAGGCTACAGTTAAGCCTGATAATACTTCGGTTTTGTAATCAACTTTTTGTTGAAAATTGAACAGATTAAAATATTGTTTCATAAAAAATATATAGGATAACCCTAAATTTTGAGCGGTATTATCCCTGTAAAAAGGAAAGAAGACCAAATGGAAAAAAGACCGAATGGAATGTGAAATACTTAAATTCAGCCATGAAAGCTACAAAATTAAGGCTTTTAGGTGGTTTTTCTATGATTTATTGTTTTTGGAAGATAAATCCATTGAGTTTTTTGATGAATAAATCATCATTTTTTATTTTTTCTAAGATTATATTTTTCCAAAAATTCCAGAATCATCCTGTCGTAGGCGTTGGCACCTATTGATCTTTTTTTGGATAAAATAACAGGGACTTGTTTGGCTGTAGAGTCTATAAACGCCATATCTCGAGGAATATAAGTATCAAAAACTATGTCACCGAAGTTTTCTCTCATCAAATCCAGAATCTGGTTTGATAGCTCATTGTCTTCATCGTGCATAGTCAGCAATATACCTTCAACATAGAGTTCTGGTTTTAGGCGTTTTTGAATTATTTTCATGGTGCCCAATATCAGTTCCAAGCCTTCTATTCCAAAATATTCACATTGGAGTGGAATAATGATGGAGTCTGCAGCCATAAAGCTATTGATGGGCACAATTCCCAGAGAAGGCGGACAATCTATAAAAATAAAATCATAGAGCGGTTTGATGGGCTCCAGTTTTTCTTGTAAAATGTACTCTCGCTCCGTAAAATTGACCAATTCTATTTCAGCACCAACCAAATGCGGCGTAGAAGGAATAAGGTCTAGGTTTGGATAGCCAGTACGAATTATGCAGTCTTGTATAGGACTTAAGCCGACCAAAGCAGCATAAATACTCTTGTTATCATATTCAGATTTAAGTCCAAAGGCTACTGTGCAACTGGCCTGATGGTCAGTGTCTATCAACAAGACTTTGTAACCTCTGGCGGCTAGTCCAGCAGATATATTGACGGCGGTAGTAGTTTTACCTACCCCGCCTTTTTGATTCGAAATTGCAATTATTTTAGGAAGCATCATGATGTCTTAACGACACGCAAGATACAAAATTATTTGATTTCGATAACTTTTTCTATTGCTTCTAGGGGGTTTTCGTCGCCATAATCTAAAACAGCCAAAATAGAATATTTACCAGGTTTTATGGTTGTAGGAATCTCCAAAGGCACTATTCTTTTTCCGCCTGGAAAAACTGGAAACTCTACATTTTCCGTAAGTGTCTCTTGAGAAGTTGACAGATTTGTAATCTCTAAATGGCTTTTACAATTTATCATTGTTTTACCTGTGTTATTTATTTCAAACTCATAAATCTTAGCGTCTTCTTTTGATTTAGTTAAACTCACCGCACTTGCTGAGCTCTCTGTCAAACTTGGAGGAGTTTGGTAAACATGAATTCCCATTCTAACTATCTCTTGGATGCTTGCTTTTGCTTGATTTGGCTCATTTGTCAGTGGTTTTTTCAAATTAGCACCTTGAATAAACAACATAGCCCATTTCATAGATTCTAATTCTTCTACATTCTTAGGCGACTGCATAGTTAGTACAATCTCTCCAGAGCTGCCAGCTGGAACCTCAAGAAAATTTTTGTCGAAAGTTAACCAAGACGCACACGAATAGGGCTTTGTGTTAGCTTTGAAATAATCATGTGATCCGTTTGGTTTTCTGTTCCAATCTCCTATATTGATTTCAAAAGACTGAGTTTTTGAGGAATTGTTGGTAATAGTTACCACCTGTGTTTCGGAGGTCCCCGGACTTTGCAAACGAAACTCTACTATGGAAGGATTAATATTTATTTGTTGGGCAGTGCTACTTAAGATTCCCAATAAAAGGGAAAAAATAAAAAAAAGACGATTCATTCTATTATATTTATTTTAATTTTTACTTTATTTTACAAAATTATCTTTAAAAATTGATTTTGGACTCACGAATATTTTTTTTTGCATTAATTTCATTTGTTTTTTTTAAAGCACATAAAGCACCCGCTCAAACCTTTTCTTTTAATTTACAGACATCATCATTGGTGTTTGATTATTCAAACCCTTCTGATTTCAACACTCCTCGCACTATTCCTAAGGCTTTTACAATAGATGTTGTAAACTCTAGAAGTGGCAGGTACAACATTTACTGCAAACTTGTTTCAAATTCGGGACAAAATTTAACTTCAGTTCCAGTAAATCTTTTTTCGGTTAAGCTAAATAGTGCCAACTTTACAATGGGTGGCTCCTATTTTTTACCCATAACCTTAGGGTTAACAGATGTATTGATAGGCAACGTTACAAATAGAAATCGAAGAACTGATACTATTTACTATGACTTAATATTAAATCCTTTAAGTTTAAATATCAATCCTGACAATTACAGTTTTAGCTTTATTTTTACAGTTTCTGAATAGATTAACAATGTCAAAAAAACTATTCTTAATTTTTTCTTTATTTTTAATTTCTATTTTGTCCTTTTCTCAGGCCACTATAACTAGGACAGCTACCGCCTATGTAAATATAAACTCTTATATGTCGCTCGATATTAGCACAAACGGATTTTTAGATTTTAGATTTAATAATAATCAAGAACTTTTAGATGGTATTACTTTACCTAATAAGTTTAATGTTAGCATTAATTCAAACAAAAACTGGCTATTAAATGTATCTACCCTGACTTCTAAATTTCTGGCGATTGGGTCCCAAGCTAGTACTCAGATGCCCCCTGACATACTGAGCATTAAAAAAAACAACAGTTCCACCTTTGTGCCTTTAAGTCAAAACTCAAATACCGTCGGGATAGGTTATAAAGGAGACAATACTTCAGCTGGAAATCAATTTAAACTTGACATTAAAGCTACACCTGGATATACTTTCAATGGAGGTACCTATGCCATCGTATTAATTTTTACTTTAAGTCCGCAATAATTCTATTCCTTTTTTATATTCATTTTTCTCTTCTTTTGAATAATTTTAAACTCTATTTCTGAATAATTTTCTTTCAAAAGATCGATTGAAATAATAGATTTTTCCACTCTATTGTCTTCACCAAAAATATTGGTAGGAATCTGAACATTATAAAAATCTTCCTTTAAATTTAAATAAAATTCACCTTTTTCATTAGTAGTAGATCTAAAAATCTCTCCTTTTTTATTAGTGGCAATAATCAAAATGCCATTTAAACTCTCTTTAGCCTCTTTATTTGAATTCTCAATCTCAAATTTCACTTTACCGGCTACCATTTTGCTTTGTTTGAAAGGAACACCTATAGAAATATCTCTATCCAAAAACAAGGTATCTAAGTTTTTATCTTTGGGCACCCAACCTTTCAAATTTTGTATTTTCCTGTAATCAATAATGTATTCTTCTTTTTCAACATTTTTCATAAATACCATCCCTTTTTTATTGGTTTTAAGGGCTTGTCCATTTATTTGAAGATTTACATCGGCAATTGGTTCTTCTCCTTTATCAAATATGTTATTGTTGTTGTTATCTTTAAAAAGAAAAATACTCGCTGAATAATATTTTTGTTTTATTACCAATGGTAGATTAAATGTTTTTTTCACCGAAACATTTAGAGAAGGTAATTGGGAAATATCTAGTACATTAATATTAGAAAAAACACTTACGCTAGCCTTCGCTTTTGGTAGTTCGAAGTACAGTTCATTTCTTAGAACCATATTGGTTTTAGAAAAAATCGAATTATTACTATTTGAAATATTAATTCTATCATAAAAAGTTCTTGATTTGTTTTTAAACTCATAAAACAATGAAACGTTATGAGTTTTAGGATTTAGATTAGCTGACACAAAGCTGATATAATCGAAATAAAAATTGGGTCCATTGGTATAGTTGGCATTAAGGCCTAAACTTTTATATTTTAACTGATAAAAAATACCGTATGAATCGTGTATTTTATTATTGTCAATTTCTTTGACGCTTGTTTTCATGAAATTAAACATAAAAGATTGCATAAAATGTGATTTATATGTCGATAAATTAAAAGAAGACTTCAAACCACTCATTTTTCCAAAGGAGTTGTTTTGTTGGTATTGGTCTAAATACGAAAAACCAGCAATGCCTCTGCTATTTTGTTTAGCTAATTCTATTCTTAATCCATGTTCCTGACTTTGATAGTTTTGTAATTGCCCAATAACTTGGTTTTCTTCAAAAAAGGGCTGCCTGGTGTTTGATTCGGAAAAGAATGCAATGGATTTTGTTTTGTTGCCCATCTGAATATCATGGCTACCATATTTTACGCCTTTCAAAATCCCCGGAAATTTGTCACTATAATATTGAAAAGTAGATTGAATCTTTGCGAACTTTAATCTAGTCTCGAACCTATACCCACCCATATAACCTAAGGTATAATTTTGCTCTAATTCTTTTTTTTCCGAACTATATCCAGCTGATAATGAGAATGATTTACTTGTGGAGTATTTCTTTTCGAAATTATGCAAAGCAAACATACTTGTTGTATTGCTGGTTTTATCAGATAGAAAAAGGGCGTTTGTACTAATAACTCGGTTCTCAATTTTATTATTTTCGGTTTTTAAGCCTATAATTTGAGCATTGCTTATAATACTTTGAACACCATACATCTCAAACATTTTTTTCGAATTGGTAGTATAAGCCATTCTGGCACCGTAACCATTTATTTGGTAATTGAAAAACAAATTCTGAGTACCAATACTCAAATCAACCTTTTGACTTCGGTAACTCAAATTATAATATTGTGTATTTAAGGAAAAATCAGGATTAAATGAGTTTGTCCTTATTCTGAGACCTATGATTTTATTATTTTTTAAATTATAGTTTCCATTAATATCAAAAAAAGAATAAGACGAACCTCGGGTTAAAGCATTAATATTAAAATATTCAATATCAATTGGAAAAGATCCAAATTTGCTTTTGTTTCCTTGATAAACTTCTGATGCAAAATAAACATTACCGCTTAACATGACAGTTTCATTTTTTGATTTTATAAAAAACGAAACTGATTTAGCACTTGAAGTTTTATACCTCGAGGCAACATAAATATTTAAAAGCGTATCAGCTCCAGGTCGAAGCATAACCTGAAGACCTGACGAAGGTAAGCCTAATCTAAGCTCGCTTTTTAAATTTATCTCAAAAAGCTCTCTTTTGTTGCCATTGTTTCTAATATTTAACTGAAATTTAGAAAGGCTATCATTTTCATTAATAACAATATTAGAATTTAAAAGATTTGCATTCCATTTTGTGTTTTGGTCAATTTTTACAAAAAAACTTTCATGGACTTCAACACCTGAAATTGGGTTTTTAAAAAAAATGGTGATTGGGTATAGCAAATCACCGAGAGCCGATTTTGAAGGCAAAATTCTAAAAGGAAGATTTATGAATTCTCCCCTTTTTACTTCTAAGCTAGCATTAGGTATAGTAATAAAACTCCATCCATCTGGCAATAAAAACCTAAGTCCCAAAGTCAAATCTTGAAAAGAATTATTATTGACTGTTATAGAGTTAAAAACAAATCTTCCAGGTTTTATTGAAATAGTATCTTTAAGTATTTTAGCAGAAAATTTTTCCATACCAATATTCTGCTGGGCTACTACTTTGGTTTCAAAGAAAAAAGTAACAAGAACAAGCAAAAATAGAATAATCGATATGTTCCGAAATTTTAACATTAAAAAATACTAGATCATTATAGTTTAGGTTTAAAAAATAACAAATGAAATATTAAGGGGCTGTCACAGTAAACGTAACTCCCAAAGAATAGGTAGCTGGACTTATATATCCAGGATTGGCCAAATAGTCTATCGAAAAAGTATTTACACCAAAGCCTCCACGATTTCCAGTTGCTAAAGATTGGTCACTGGTAGTAAGAGCAATGTTTGCTGTTGTACCATTTTTTCGAACAGAAAGAGAGCTCGCTGGCACGTTAGCATCACCTCCAGCTGTTGCTGAAAAATTGACGGTGTTAGCTTTTACACTTACTGTCCATGGTTTATTTGACCTAACTCTTAGGCCAGCAGCTGAGAGATTTGTTTTGCCTGATTCAAAATCTGTAGCGGTTGCAAAAGTGAACCCAAGGTTTTGAGCGGAATTATCAAAATCTAACTCTAAAATATTATTTATCGCTAAAGTAACTGTATGCGTTTTGGTAGTATTCTGAGCAGATGTAGGTAGAACAAATACGATGTAAATTGCAATTAATAATAATGCATTCTTCATGACAAAAAATGTTAAATGATTTAATATGAATAAATTAAGGGGCTGTAACTGTATAGGTAACTCCTAAGGTATAAGTGGCTGGTGAGATGTAGCCTGGATTAGCTAAGTAGTCAATTAAAAAAGTATTTACGCCAAAACCTCCCTTTGCACCTGTAGCTAAAGTTTGATCGCTAATTGTTAGCGGAATTGCATTTGTAGTGCCATTTTTTCTTACAGACAATTTGTTGGCTGAAACGTTAGCATCTCCACCTGCTGTTGCCGCAAAATTCGGTGTGTTAGCTTTTACACTTACCGTCCAAGGTTTATTTGATCTCACCCTTAGTCCAGCAGCCGAAGAATTTGTTTTCCCATTTTCAAAATCAGAAGCAGTAGCAAAAGTAAATGACAAATTTTGGGTAGTATTGTCAAAATCTAGCTCTAAAATATTATTTATCGTATAGGTAACTGTGTGAGTTTTTGTAGTATTCTGAGAAAATGAATTCAAGCAAATAGCCAAACCCAAACCAATGGTTAATAATAATTTTTTCATTAAAAAAGCATTTTTTATGAGTAAAATAAATTTACTCAAATCGTTATTTAAACTATATTTATTAGGGCGTTTTTATCCACGCAATAACAAGAATTCAATAACTATGCCAAAAATGATTTTGTGGTAACTTATAAGGCGTAAGTATCTAATAATAAATGATTTAATTTAGAAAAAAAAGCTTCTTCTGAGATTTTGTTTTTTCTGCATTTAAGGTGAAGTAAGCGTGTAGGTTAATTCAATAGAATAATTATCAGGTAAAATATACCCAGGATTTGCAATATAATCCAAAGAAAAGCGATTCTTGTCGAAGCCCCCATTTGACCCTGTGGCTATGACTTGGTCAAATATATCTACCGGAATTTCAGTATTTGAGCCAGTCTTTCTAACCTTCAAAACACTAGACTTTATCTCAGACTCTCCTAGACTTTCGGAATTAAATGTTTGGGAGTTTGCTTTCACATTTACTAACCAATCTCTATTAGACCTAACTTTCAAACCTGCTGCCTGCAAGTTAGTTATACCATTGTCGTAATCAGACAAAGTACTAAAGTAAAACTCGGTATTGTTTAAACTTTCATCGAACTTAAGTTCTAAGATAGGATGTGCAATAATACGAACAGTATGAGAAGCAGTAGATTGGCTATATAAAGAAAAATGTGCCAATGCAAAAAGCACTGCCACTAACGTATTTTTTTTCATTTTTTTCCTGATTAAGTATAAAGTCTAGAGAGGAACATTAATAATTAAAAGGCCTATCCTAACTTATTTACACAAACATAGAAAAAATAGAAAAAAAAACAAAATGAGAGAGCTTTTTTAAACTCTCTCATTTTAATCAAATAAAAATTATTTCATTATTGATTACTTACTGTAAATGTTACTGGTACAGTATAGGTATCTTCAGCAAAATAACCTGGATCCAATTTGTAATCTATTGAAAATACTCTGTTACCAGTGTGTCCACCTTTATTTCCAGTAGCTATAGCATCTCCAGAAGTGATAGCCTTGTAAGCAGTTGTACCATTTTTTCTAACTTTCAAATCTGCTGCAGCTAACTCAGTATCATTAGCATTGTCTACAGCATCAAAATTTGTAGCAGTTGTAGATACTGTTACTTGCCAAGACTTTGTTGCTTTTACTTTCAACTCCGCAGCACTAGTCTTCTCAACGCCGTTGTCATAATCAGTTGAAGTAGCAAATTCCATCTCTACATCGTCTGTACTAGTCATTTGGATATCCAAAACCGGACTCGCAATAACTTTAACATTGTGAGATACCTTGTTGGTGTCTACTGGTGCAAATGCAAATGATGCATAACCTACCAAAGAAAGAACGATTGTTGTCAAAATTGACTTTTTCATAAATAATAATTGTTTAATTTTTTGGGCTAGTTACATAATGGTTTTTCCTGACAAATTATAGGAACCGCTTATTTCACTAAATCCTAGTGTTATAAAATATTTTAATTAGTGAGCGGTAGATTTTATTCGAAAAATCCAATCGCTCATGGATTTCATTTTCAAATTCTATGCCAATTCTAACATTGGTTTGAATTTGAAAAATTTGAGAAAAGGAAAGAATGAAAATTATTAAGCGGAGTCAAAATGGACAAAGTACTTTGATAAATAACAAAATAGCTATAATAGCCTAATTATCAAGCTGTATTTTAATTAAAAAAATAAAAAAAACTTCAATTTGGTTTGAAGTTTGAAGTTTGTCCCAAAAAAAAATTATATCAAAAAATAAAATTTGGCATGGTACATTTTGAAAAATTATTGATTTTTATGCCAATCGATAATACTATTTGAGAGTGTTGAATAGACTTTTTGTAGGTCTGAGTCATCGGATAAATATTCGATTTGGGCATTAATAGTCTCTGAATCTCCCCTAACCGCAGGCCCAGTTTGTACTTCTGCGGGGTGTTTTGCGAGCATTGATTTTTTAAATGTTTCCGCTATTAGAGGTTTTAAAAGATTAAAGTCTAAGTCTTCCGCTTCTAATATTTCTTTTGAAAGTGCCCAAAGGTGGTTGGTGAAGTTGCATGCAAAGACAGCAGAAACATGTAAAACTGCTCTTTCGGCAGAATTAATTAGGTAAATTTCTTTGGAAATTTTTTTTCCTAAATCAACCAAAAGTTTTTCTGAATCGATACTTTCGGCTTCTATACAAATAGGCACCTCAGTAAAATCTACCATTTTTCCTTTTGTAAAAGTCATCAAGGGATAAAAAACTCCGGTGTTTACTTTTAAATCGTGATAGATTTCTAAAGTTTTAGTGATTAATTCCAACGACTTGGCACCTGAAGTATGCACCAAAAGTACATTTTCTGGTAATAATATCTTAGAACAAATCTCTTCAATGGCATTGTCAGAAACACAAAGAAAGAAGATTTGAGCAGTGCTTTCAGAAAAGTCTAGGTCATCTTTAGGATTGGCATCATAAATATCATCAGTAAATAATATAGCCTTGCTAATTTCACGGCTGTAGACTTCGTTAATACCGATTTCGTGTTTTTCAAAAACTCTTGCTAGATGCCAAGCAATATTGCCAGTGCCAATTAAAGAAACATTCATTTATGAGGGTAATATTTTTCTAAAAATAAGCAGAAAATCATAAAATGCCAATCTATTAGGACTTTGCTAAATATTTTAGGATTTGAGAAGTCGCCCCAGATTGATTTCTGACATATTCAAAAGACTTTGATTTAATTGCTTTAAGTTTTTCATTATCAATCATTTCGAAGCTTGTATTTAAAGAGGTTAGGTTTGAAATTGGGAAGGCGACGCCTATTTCAATCAAATCTACGGCTTCTTGAAATTTCTTAAAATTTTTGTCACCAAAAAATATCGGAACACCAAAAACAGCCGCTTCTAACGTATTATGCAAGCCTTTTCCAAAACTCCCACCTACATAAGCGAAAGTAGCATATTGGTATAATTGAGAAAGCAAACCAATAGAATCAATTATCAGAATCTGACTTTTACGAGAAGTATCTTTTAAATATTCAGAATATTTCTGAGCATCAATTTTCTGCATCCACTCATTCATTTCTGATTCGTGCATTTCATGTGGTGCAATTATGAATTTCAGATCTTCGTGTTTTTCAATAAACGGAATCAAAACCTCCATGTCCTCTTTCCATGCACTTCCAACCACAAAAACCTTTTTGCCGTCCATGAATTCCTTTATGCCATGCACTTCTTTAATGTTGTTTGCAAGATCAGAAACCCTATCGAAACGCGTATCACCAACGATTGAATAGTTTTTGTAATTTATCTTTTCTAAAAGCTTGGCGGTTTTACTGTTTTGCACAAAAAGATGATCAAACGAAAAAAGAATGTCTTTAAAGTACTGTCCCCAAGGTTTAAAAAATGCTTGATTTTCTCTCAAAATTACTGAAATACCGATTATTGTGGTTTTTTGCTTTTTTAAAGCTTTTATGATATTCGGCCAGAATTCGTATTTAACAAAGACTGCGAAAGTTGGATTTACAGCTTCAACAAACGATTTTGCACTTTTGACGGAGTCAATCGGCAAATAAGATACAAAATCTACGAGAGCATAGTTTTTCCTGATTTCGTAACCAGAAGGAGAAAAGAAAGTTAGTAAAATTCCAAATTCAGGATTTGATTTTTTGAATGATTCAATGACTGGTCTTCCTTGTTCAAATTCACCTAATGAAGCACAATGAAACCAAATGATTTTCTTATTTGAATTTTCATTTCTCCAAACAATAATTTTTTCTTTAAATGATTTGATAGCTTTTTGCCCTTCATAAAATTGTTTCACTTTTGGACTTAGTCCTGCAAATAGAAATAATATTTTTTCTATAAAAAAGGTAAAACAATTATAGACTATTTTTATAAAATATTTCAAATCGAATTTTTAATTTTTGGTAAAGAAAAATTGAATTTAATGGCTAAAAAACGAATAAGTACAATGACCACAAAAACAATAAATTGGGTATTCTGATTATCTAAATGGAATCTTTTTAAAATAAAAAACAAAATGCCGCCAATTATGCAAGCAGTAGCATAAATTTCTTTTTGAAACAAAGCCGGAATTTCATTCAAAATAATATCTCGAATTACGCCGCCAAAACAAGCCGTAATCGTGGCCAAAATCAAACAAGAAAGTACACTGAGTTCCGCTGCCAAACCTGCCTCTATGCCTTTTAATGTAAAAAAGCCCAAGCCCAAGGTGTCAAAAAACAAAAGTGTTTTGTCGAGTTTTTCTATTTTTTTACGAAAAATAACTGTCAAAACCGAAACCACCATTATCAAAAGGATGATTTGAAAATCGGTGAGCCATTTTACTGGAAAGTGGCCTAAAAGCAAATCTCTAATAGTTCCACCACCAATGGCCGTTACAAATGCGATAACCGTAACTCCAAAAATATCCAACTCCTTGCGAATGCCTGCCAATGCTCCTGAAGCTGCAAAAGAGATGGTTCCGCCTATAGTAATGAAAGAGATTAACTCCATTTTTGTTGATTTTGGCTCAAAATTAGAATACTAATCTCAATTCTTTGCATGTTTTGTAAAGATATCGGAGAAGAGAGTGGCAAAAAAAAGCCAAATTTTCGTATCTTTGCGGCCAATTTTTAAGACAAAAACAAGCACGTTTTAATATATACAAATGAGATATCCTGAGTACAAAGCGGTTAATTATGCGGAAATAGCGGATCAGATTTTAGAATTTTGGAAAGAAAACGAAATTTTCGAAAAGTCAATAGGAGTTAGGGAAGGCAATCCTGTATTTAATTTTTATGAAGGGCCACCTTCGGCTAACGGCACGCCAGGTATTCACCACGTAATGGCCCGAACTATTAAGGATATTTTCTGCAGATATAAAACGCTTCAGGGCTTTCAAGTAAAAAGAAAAGGTGGCTGGGATACGCATGGCTTGCCTGTAGAACTGCAAGTAGAGAAAGAATTGGGAATAACCAAAGACGATATTGGAAAGAAAATTTCAGTAGCAGAATATAACCAAAAATGTCGTGAGGCTGTGATGCGTTTTACAGATATTTGGCAGGACATGACCGATAAAATGGGTTATTGGGTGGATATGGAAGACCCGTATATTACCTACAAAAATGACTACATCGAGTCTATTTGGTATTTGCTTAAGAAACTTTACGACAAAGGTTTATTATACAAAGGCTATACTATTCAGCCATACTCACCAGCTGCTGGAACAGGCTTAAGTTCACATGAACTCAACCAACCAGGTTGCTATCGAGATGTAAAGGATACTTCAATGACCGCCCAATTTAAGGTAATAAACAACCATAAGTCAGGATTTCTTTTTGAAGCTGCGAGTGGGGGAGAGGTTTTTGTTTTGGCTTGGACCACTACGCCTTGGACTTTGCCTTCAAACTCGGCATTGACTATTGGAAAAAACATAGAATATGCTTTGGTTAAAACCTTTAATCCTTATACATATTTACCAGTAAATGTGGTTTTGGCCAAAGACTTAATAAGTAAATATTTCACTGAGAAAAACCAAGATGGAGATTTTGATGGGTTTGTGGATTCAGATAAAAAGAATATTCCTTGGAAAATATTGACAACCGCTAAAGGTAGCGAATTGGATGGAATTGAATATGAGCAACTGATGCCTTATGTTACACCAAAACAACCGGCTTTTAGAATAATTTTAGGTGATTTTGTAACCACAGAAGACGGTACAGGTGTTGTTCATACAGCTCCTACTTTTGGTGCGGATGACTTCCGAGTGGCTCAGCAACACGGAATTCCTGCCATTATGGTATTGGATGATGCGGGTAAAGAAATGCCTCTTGTGGATAAAAGAGGCAGGTTTGTAAAAGAAGTGACTGACTTCAGTCTAGAATATGTGAAGGAGGCCTATTATTCGGCTGAAGAACTGGAAATAGAAAAAGCGAAACAAGGACGAGATAAATACCTTTCGGTTGATGAGCGTATTTCGATTAAACTAAAGACGGAAAATAAAGCCTTTAATGTTCAAAAGTACGACCATAGTTATCCTCACTGTTGGAGAACAGACAAGCCCGTGCTATATTATCCAATGGACTCATGGTTTATTAGAACCACCGCAGCCAAAGATAAATTGGTGGAACTAAACAAAACCATCAATTGGCAGCCTGAAAGTACAGGCTCTGGAAGGTTTGGAAATTGGCTAGAAAATCTTGTGGATTGGAATTTATCAAGATCAAGATATTGGGGAACTCCACTCCCAATCTGGAGAAGCGAAGACGATGAGGAAGTTTGCATTGGTTCTATTAATGAACTGATAGATGGGGTAAAAAATGCTTTGGCATCTGGGAAATTGACAGCCGAGCAAAATGTGAAGAATGAAGAGTTTGTTGCCGCTTCATTATCACCGGATTTCGACCTCCACCGCCCATTTGTAGACGAAGTTTACTTAATTTCGACTTCAGGAAAAGTAATGTATCGTGAGCCTGACTTGATAGATGTTTGGTTTGATTCAGGTGCTATGCCTTATGCCCAATGGCATTATCCTTTTGAACAAAAAGAGATATTTAATCAAGCCTATCCTGCTGATTTTATTTCGGAAGGAGTCGATCAAACACGTGGCTGGTTTTTTACGTTACATGCCATAGCAGGTATGCTTTTTGATTCTGTTGCATTCAAAAATGTTGTTTCTACTGGATTGGTTTTGGATAAAAACGGCAATAAAATGTCTAAGCGTTTGGGCAATGCTGTTGACCCTTTCGAAACCTTGAAAAAGTATGGTGCTGACCCAACACGTTGGTACATGATAACCAATGCCGAGCCTTGGGACAACTTGAAATTTAATGCAGACGGTATACAAGAAGTACAAAGAAAGTTTTTTGGCACATTAACCAATACCTATAATTTCTTTGCCCTTTATGCCAATTTAGATAAATATACGATTGAGCAGTTCAACAGAGTTCCAAGAGAAAAACTTTCAGAACTTGACAAATGGATTGTCTCAAAAGTCTTTAGTTTGGTAAAGAAAGTTTCTGAAGAATATGACAACTATAATCCAACAAAGGCAGGAAGGTTGATTCAAGACTTTGTAAGTGATGACTTATCAAACTGGTATGTTAGATTGAATAGGAGACGTTTTTGGCAGGGTGAAATGACCGAAGATAAACGTGCTGCCTATCAAACATTACAACACTGTTTGGCGGCTGTTGCACAGTTAATGTCGCCTATAGCTCCTTTCTACGCTGATTGGTTATATAAAAACTTAACGGATCCTATCAGACAAGAATCAATAGAGAAAAATACGCCATTTAAGCATGAGTCGGTGCATTTTACAGATTGGCATACTTATGAGCCTGAATGGGTTGATGCTGACATAGAAGAGGCCATGAGTTTGGCTCAAAACATTTGCTCAATGGTACATGCATTGCGTAAAAAGAGTAGCTTGAAAGTTAGGCAGCCATTGGAGAAAATATTGATACCAGTAATTTCGGCTAAAACCAAGAATCAAATCGAAAGTGTAAAATCTATTATCCTATCAGAAGTTAATGTTAAAAGCATTGAGTTTTTGGATGATGAAAACAGCATCTTGAAGAAGAAAGTGAAGCCTAATTTCAAGACTTTAGGGCCAAAGTTTGGCAAAGACATGAAATCTGTTGCTGAAACTATTACGGCTATGAGTTCTGAAGATTTGAAAAATCTTGAAAAAGGTGGAGAAATAAATCTAAATGGATTCAACCTAAGTCTTGGAGACGTTGAAATTCTTACCGAAGACATTCCTGGATGGCTTGTTGCAGTTGAAGGCGGTATAACTGTTGCATTGGACATAAACGTAAGTGAGGAGTTAAAACAAGAAGGAATAGCTAGAGATTTTGTGAATCGCATACAAAATCTAAGAAAAGAGAGTGGGTTTGAGGTAACAGACAAAATTGTTATTGAATTAGAAAATACAAATGAAGAAGTAACTAAGGCAATAAAAACTTATACAAATTACATTTGTCAGGAAGTGCAAGCCTTGAAATTAGATATAGAAAATGAGGTTTCGGATGCATCAGAGATAGAAATGGACGAATATTTGTTGAAATTGAAAATTGCTGTTTCAAAATAAAAAGTATAAGAACTTAGTTTTTAATACCTTAGTGAAAGCGTTAAAAAAAAATATAATTTTTTTTCAAAAAGAGTATTGACAATAAAAATTAAGCACTTATCTTTGCACCACGATTTACAAGAATCGTAAACGGTTTGGTAGTTCAGCTGGTTAGAATACCTGCCTGTCACGCAGGGGGTCGCGGGTTCGAGTCCCGTCCAGACCGCAAGAGTAAAAATTTAATGCCTTATAATCAATAGATTGTAGGGCATTTTTCTTTTGGTGTATAAGTGACTGTAAAAGTAAATTAGGGATCAAGCAAAAAAGGGATCAAGCAAAAAAGTTGGGGGAATCTAAAAAGCCATTTGCCTAATTTATATAAATCTAAACTTGATTCAAGTTTTTTTTCTACATAGTCCAAATAGTAATTTTCTTTATTGCTTCCTGCTTTTTTTATTGCTTCTTTATTTTTCTGAGGTTTTTTTAATCGAAAAGAAATCGGGATTTTATTTTTTTAAATCTAATATTCTTATATTTAAAATATCATTTATCATTTTATCAATTCCTTTTCAGTTTTAAAGTCTATTTGAAAAAGACTTATAACCAACAAACCATGAAAAAAAGCCCAAACTATCTTCTTAAATCAATTTTATTTATTTCGCTTCTTTTAAATGCTATTGCAGTGAAAAGCCAAAGTCGAGATGATATAAATAATCGAGATATTCTTTATCTAACTTCAGGTGGTAAGGTAAATCCCCTGCAGGCCATTATGGATATCAGGCATTATACAATTGAATTGGAAGTTGATATTGCCAATCAGTCCATCGCTGGATTTACGGAAGTGACTTTGAATTTATCCCAGAAAACCGATACCATTTTACTTGATTTAATTCACTTATATAAGGTTACCAATATCAAAGTGAATGGTAAGAATACTGTATTTAAACAAAGTAACGACAAGATATTTATTACTTCTACAGAAGGTTTTGAAAGCGGCCATAAAGTTATAAAAGTGGAATACAATGGAATTCCTCCAGTAGCCATCAGACCCCCGTGGGATGGAGGATTTACATGGAAAAAAGATATAGCAGGCAATGATTGGATCTCAATTAATATTCAAGGTGAAGGAGGAAAAATGTATTTTCCCTGCAAAGATCACCCAAGCGATGAACCCAATGAAGGTGTAGACATGAAAATAACGATTCCCTCAAATTTAGTAGTCGCAGGGCCTGGATTGTTAATGAAAGTGACAACTAAAAAGAATAAATCAACCTATTATTGGAAAACCAATTATACAATTAGCAATTATTGCATTTTGTTTAATATTGGGAAATATAAAGTTGCTAAGGATACTTATACAACCATTAGTGGCAATACTGTTCCTATTGAATATTATGTATTGGAGGTTGATACTGCTCAAGCCAAAAAAGTGATTGAATTAAAAAAACGAGACACTAAAATATTGGAGAAGTACTTTGGCGAATATCCATGGGTGAAAGAAAAGATTGGGATAGCAGAAGTGCCCAATTCAGGTATGGAGCACCAAACAATGATTACTTTCGATAATAAATTTAAATATAGGAATGTCGGTGGTCAGGAGTATTCTGATAACCTTTTTCATGAATATGCACACGAATGGTGGGCAAATAAGGTTACCAATAAAGACTGGGCTCACATGTGGATACAAGAGGGAATTGCCACTTATGCTGAAGCTTTGGCAATGTTAGAATTAGGCGGAGAACTCGCCTACAATACCATGATAGACGGCCACAGAAGAGGTGTTAAAAACAGAAAAGCGATGGTTTTGGGAGATGAAGTAACAGAAGAAGAAGTGTATTCAGGTGGAGATATTTATGGAAAAGGGTCGTTTTTTATGCATAGTTTAAGATATTTAGTTGGCGACGAAGTCTTTTTCCCAACTTTAAAAAAGCTAGCCACAGATCCAAAATACACCTATGATAACTTTGTAACTACCCAAGATGTGGAAAACCTGTTCAGTACAGCATCAGGAAAAGACTTAAAGCCCTTTTTTGATTTTTATTTGAGAACCACTAGTGTTATAGACGTAAATGTGAAAGAAATTGGATTTCAAAAATATCAAATTAAGCTTAATAATTACTTTATGCCTTTGCCTTTTGATATTATCTCGGATGGTAAATTGGAGAAAATTATTATTCCTGCCGAAGGAATAGTTGTAAAAAGTAACTATGCTCCTCAAGTAGACCCTAAAGGATTTTACCTTAAAAAAATCACTATAGAATAATGCGAAATCTAAAACAAATCCTCTTCGTATTTTGCTTTTTTTTAAGCCCTGTAATTGTTTTTGCAGACGATTATCCTATCAATAAAAATATTGATATAAAACATTATTCTTTCGAACTAAAATTATCTGATGATACGGATGAAATCTTCGGTAAGACCAAAATAAATATCTTTTTTAAAAAGGCTGGTGTCCAATCTGTTCGATTAGATTTAATTAATATAAACGCTGAAAGAAAAGGCAAAGGAATGCAAATTGATTCTATAATGGTGGGTTCTGTTCCTGTTAAATTCACCCATCAAAATGACGAGATAATTATCAATTTGCCAAGTCCTTCAGTCGCCAATTCGGAATTAGTGTTTGGCATAAAATACCATGGCGTGCCTTTTGACGGACTTAAAATTGGGCCAACAATTTTAGGAGATAGGAGTTTTTTCTGTGAAAACTGGCCAAATAAAGCTCGGCATTGGCTGCCCACTTACGATCACCCTTCTGATAAAGCAACCTCTGAGTTTATTGTAACTGCACCAGCACATTACAAAGTTGTTTCCAACGGTTTATTGCTCGAAGAGTCAGATTTGGGCAACAACACCCATTTGACACATTGGAAACAATCTGTGCCGGTATCATGCTGGTTGTTTGTGCTTGGTGTGGCTGATTTTGCAGTAAAATATGTAGACAAATTTGACGGCAAATCAATAGAAACGTGGGTATATGCCAAAAATAGAGCAGCTGGATTTTACGATTTTGATGAGCCCACTAAAAAAGTACTGGAGTTTTACAGTGCTTATGTGGGCCCATTTGCTTACGAAAAATTGGCAAATATTCAATCAGTGAATTCTGGTGGAGGCATGGAAACTTCGTCTGCTATTTTTTATTCAGATAAATTGATAAATGGCAAAAGAGACGTGCGGCTCAGGAATGTGGTCATTCACGAAATAGCTCACCAATGGTTTGGCAATGCCGTTACAGAAACTACTTGGGATGATGCTTGGCTAAGCGAAGGTTTCGCTACTTTTTTTACGATGTTATTTATTGAAAATGAATATGGAAAGGAAGCCTATGAAATAGAAGTTAAGAAAGCCAAAGAGACGGTTTTTAAATTGGGCCAAAAAATGCCTGATTTCACTATAATAAGTCCTAGGTCTGCCGAAAAAGAAGATGTTACATCTGGCTTAACTTATCAGAAAGGAGCGTGGGTCTTACATATGTTGAGAGATTTGATAGGAGAGGTTAACTTTCAAAAAGGTATCCGTTCATATTATTCAAAATATTTTAACGCAAATGCAACCACGGATGATTTCAGAAACGCGATGGAAAAAGCTTCTGGTAAAGATCTGGAATTATTTTTTAAACAATGGTTGTATCAACCAATTAATCCTGTTATCAGCGGTACATGGAATTATGATGCTAAAAATAAAAAACTAACGATTGAATTGACACAGACGCAAAAGGGTGGTTTTCTTTTTAATATACCTGTAGAAATTGCTTGTCAAATAAAGGGAGCGGTAAACCCTAAAGTTTTAAAAATGAATTTAAATCAAAACCAGAAAACCCAATCTTTTATACTTGAAAATGCACCAGAGGAAGTAGTTTTCGACCCAAGAAATGTTTTACTAAGTGAGAATATTTTTGATAAGAAATAAAAATCATCCTTATGTAAAGACGTATTTGTTTAGTTTAAATTTTTCCTTTTTTGAGGTATATTTATGATATTGAATGGATGGTTTTTTTTATTAGAATTTCAAGTTCTTTCCGTATAATATTAATGATTTTTAAAAAGGGTTTGGATTTGTTTTTTTATCGCAAAAAAGAAATTATAAAAATTTTCTAATAATGGTTAATTGTTTGATTATAAAATTCTTATATAAAAAGACCATTAGCTTTTAATTAATCAAATACTAAAACTGATCAAACTTGATTTTTAGTCTGCATTTTAAAGGCAGGTAACATAATTAATATTAATTGTCCAAAATTTGATATTACTTAGCTTGGCAATGTTTTAATTTTGCTTTATGAATTTCAATCAAATTAGGTTATTCCTTTTTTTAATTTTTGCATTTTCCTCATTTTCTTGCTCACATGAGTTAGAACCCAAATATCGTATTGTTTTTCTTCAATGTTGCCACGATGAATGGCGAGATGTAATGAATAGCGAGATGAAAAGAGAGTTAGCATTTCATCCTGAGTTTAAATTGGAAATAATTGAATCTTACAGCGAAACAGAACAACAGATTGAACAAGTCCGTGCAATTGCAAAAGAAGACATTGATTTGCTAATTATTACACCAAACGAAGCAAAGCCACTAACAGCGGCTATCGAAGAAATTTATAAATCAGGCGTTCCAGTTATTTTTGTTGATAGAAAAACTGATTCAGGGCAATATACTGCCTTTATTGGTGCAGATAACTATGAAATTGGTAAAACTACCGGCAAATTTATTTCAAGCCAGTTTAGAGATCGAGGGAATATTATTGAGTTAGAATTAGAAATGACTTCTTCGCCTGCAACTGAAAGACACAGAGGGTTTAAAGATGCTGTAGCAGACGCTCCAAATCTCAAAATAGTAGAATCTGTGGAGATAAAAGATGGATTAACGGATATCAATAATTACTTACCCCGCATTCTAAAGGAACATCCTGAAACCAATATAGTGTTTGCACACACAGATTTCCTTGCTGTAACTGCCTACGAAGTAGCTCAAAAAGTAGAGAAAGCCAAAAGCTTATTCTTTGTGGGCATCGATGCTTTACCTGTTTCAAAAGGAATGCAACAAGTGAAGGAACGAATACTAGATGCTTCATTATTGTATCCAACTGGTGGTGCAGAAGCTATTCAGACTGCAGTGAAAATTTTAAAAAAACAGCCTTTTAAAAAGGAAAATAAGCTTTTGACCAATGTAATAACAGCAGAGAACGTGGATATTATGCTTTCACAAATTGAGAAAATTAAAGAGCAACAAGTAGATATTGAAAGGCAAGTATATCGAATCAATGATTTAAACAAAACCTATTCCTCTCAACGCAATAGACTCTATTTTATGAGTGCATTGTTTATTGGCGTGGTAGTATTGGGTACTTTTTTGTTTTTTTTATTACAAGAAAAACAACAATCAAATATTGTTTTAGCACAACAAAATGATGCCATAAACCGACAAAAAGATGAAATAGAAAAGGTTTCTGAAGTGGCTCGGCAAGCTACAGAAGACAAAATGAGATTCTATTCTTACATTTCTCATGAGTTTAAAACGCCTTTAAGTTTGATACTTACGCCGACAGAAGACCTTATAGAAAGAAAAGCTTATAATGTAAATGAAAGCAAACAAGTACTAGAACTAATCAAAAAAAATGCGAATAGGCTTTTGAAATTGGTTGATCAAGTTCTTGACTTACGAAAAATTGATGCAGGTAAAATTGAGTTAAATGCAGATTTTTATGATTTGGTTAGTTTCAGTAAAGAAATAGTAGATGATTTTAAATTTAAAGCTAAAAATGCCAATATAGACTTACAGTTTATTTGCCCATTTAAAGAACTTCCTTACGAATTCGATGCCGAAAAATTGGATAAAGTACTTTTCAATATTCTTTCGAACGCATTTAAATATACGCCAAATGGTGGATTTATTCATGTGTCTTTGATGAAAAATATAAACAATGTCGAAATAAAAATATCTGACAATGGGGTTGGGATGAGTGAAATAGATAGAGAAAATGCCTTTGAGATGTTCTATCGGGCAAATAAAAATGTATCGCTCGGTACTGGATTGGGTTTAGCACTTTCAAGAGAATTTGTGCATTTGCATAAGGGAGAAATCAGTGTGGAGTCTAAGAAAGATAGTGGGACTTCTTTTATTATTTCATTACCATTATTATTGAATGATTCTCGAAATCAAGTTGCTGATGCACCAGTGTTTGACCATGAAATAGAGACAGAGAAAGTTGAAAAATCAGAGCTTAGGCCATTAGAATCTGATATTTCTTTGGTAATTATTGAAGACAATGCTGAACTTTTGGAGTTCTTAAATGCTAAATTTTCCAAACTTTACAATGTCTATTTAGCCGAAAGTGCGGAAGAGGGTTGGGATAAAATATTGAATTTTGTTCCTGATCTAATTATTAGTGATGTTATGTTGCCCAAACAAGATGGTTTTGAACTTACCCAAAAAGTTAAACAAGATTTCAGAACTTCGCACATTCCTGTAATATTATTAACTGCAAAAGGTAAAATAGAAAGCCAAATAGAGGGGACAAAAGCTGGAGCGGATGCCTATATGGGTAAGCCTTTTAACCAATTGTTATTAGAAGAAAAAGTTAAAAATTTAATTGAAAACCGAGATAGAATGCGGAGAAGGTTTTCAAATGAAATCACTAACCCTGGGAATGTACAGAGTAGCGAACGTAAGTTTTTATTGGATTTTGAATTATTGATCGAAAAATATCTAAATGATAGCACGCTGTCGGTCGAGAAACTAAGTGCTGAGCTGGGCATGTCTCGTGTGCAACTTTACAGGAAAATCACAGCAATAACCAATCACAATGTCAATGATTATATTGCTGAATATAAAATCAAAAAAGCTAAATCGCTTTTGGCAGATGCTTCAAAAAACATTTCCGAAATTGCCTATGAATTAGGGTTTAATAATCCGAGTTATTTCACTACTTTCTTTAAACAAAAAACTAATAAAACTCCTTCTGAATGGCGAAATACCTGATAGCTCTGGCTTGTATTTTGAGTGTTTTAGGATTTGGGTTTATTTCTTTGAACTTTGCTAAAGAGAAATTAAAACCCAATGTGATATTGATTTTAACCGATGATCAAGGTTGGGGAGACTTAAGTTTGCATGGAAATAAGTTTTTAGAAACACCAAATTTAGACCAATTGGCTCGTGAAGGTCTCCAAATCAACAATTTTTATTTAAGTCCGCTATGTGCTCCTACCAGGGCGAGTCTACTGACAGGAAGGTATCATTTGAATACTGGGGTTGTGTCGGTTTCAAAAGGATTGGAAATAATGGACACTGCAGAAACGACCCTTGCTGAAGTTTTTAAAGCAAATGGATATACAACTGGAATTTACGGCAAATGGCACAACGGTGAGCATTTTCCTAATAGGCCAAACGACCAAGGTTTTGATGATTTTTTTGGATTTTGTGCTGGTCATTGGTCTAATTATTTCGATACAGAATTGGAACACAATGGCCAAAAAGAGAAAACAGTGGGGTTCATTACAGATGTTTTGACTGATAAAGCCTTAGGGTTTATAGATAAAAATAAAAATAAACCATTTTTTTGTTATATCCCATTCAATGCCCCGCATAGTCCTTTTCAAGTTCCCGACCGATATTTTGATAAGTACAAAGCAAAAGGATTAGATGACGAACTTTCGTCTATTTATGGAATGGTTGAAAATGTTGATGATAATGTAGCGAGAATCTTTGCTTTTTTGAAAGAGAAAAACCTTGAAGAAAATACAATTGTTATATTCATGACAGATAATGGCCCAAATTCTGTAAGATTTAACGGTCAGCTAAAAGGGATAAAAGGTAGTGTGAATGAAGGTGGAATAAAAGTGCCGTTTTTTATAAAATGGAAAAATCATATTCAAAAAAATAGTGTTTTAGTAAACCGTATAGCTGCACATATTGACGTTTTTCCAACTTTAATAGATTTATGCGATTTAAATAAAATACCCACAAAAAAAATACACGGTGTGAGTCTCGCTAAAGAGATTTTGGAACCTAAAACAAGCATAAAGACAGATAGGAATATTTTTACTCATGTTAACTTTATGAGTTTGCCAGTTGAGCCCAACTCAGGAGGATTTAGAAATAACCAGTATAGGTTTGTTTACGAAAAAGATAAAAATAAACTGTATGATTTATCAAAAGACCCTTATCAACTAAATGATATTGGCTTGTCAAATCCTCAACTCGTAAAAGATTACACCACAACATATATCAACTGGCTTTCTCAATCACTAATCGATTTCAATTCCGAAAGAAAAATAATGCTTTCGAAAAAAGGCGTGTATCTGCCAACTTATGAAGCAAGCCTTACTGATGGCATTAAGTTTAAGGAAGGCCACGGATGGGCTCATGATTGGATAGAGGGATGGAAATCTCCAAATGATGTATTTTATTGGGAAATTGATTGTACCGAATCGGGTAAATATATAATAGAAATGGAATATTTATGTGATGAAGGCGATATAGGTTCTATTATAGCCTGCTCAGTAGGAAATGAAAACAAAGAAGTTAAAATAGAAAAAAGTAAACTGTCTAAAATTCTCAAGAGTCCTGATAGAATAAAACGAAAGGAAGCCTATGAAATAGAAACTTGGGGGAGGATTAACTTTGGAGATTTTAATATTTCAAAAGGTCAAAACAAGGTTTTGATTAAAGGTGTGAAATTAGCAAAAGATAATTTTGCAGAAGTTAAAGGATTGAACATTTCTTATAAATGAGTCAATGTTACAAATTTTACATTTATGTATCATTTCTTCTATTTTGTATGGCCATACAATTATTAAATTACTTATAGTCAATTGGTTAAGATTTTGTTCAATTTTGTAAGTAATTGAAACAATACTGAAAGATTAAGCTTTCTACACAAACTAATTTTGATTCGTAAAAAAACCATAAAAGGTATTATGAATCAAAATCTAAAAATATTCTTCTGGTCTTTGTCCGCTGCTCTGGGCGGTTTTCTTTTCGGATTTGATACCGCTGTAATTTCTGGGGCTGAACAGACGCTTCAAAAACTTTGGAATTCTTCGGCATTTGAACATGGACTCACTGTTTCCATTGCATTAATAGGTACTGTGTTTGGGGCTTTGTTTGGTGGCATACCAGCTGATAAGTATGGAAGAAGGGCCAGTTTAGCCATTGTTGCAGTTTTGTATTTGGTTTCGGCAGTTGGTTCTGCAATGGCGGTAGACTGGTACAGTTTTTTGATTTTTAGACTTTTGGGTGGTTTTGGTGTTGGCATATCCTCGGTGGTGGCTCCCATGTATATTTCAGAGATTGCTCCTCCTTCTAAAAGAGGCTCCTTGGTTGCCTTGTTTCAGTTCAATGTAGTATTAGGTATTTTAGTTTCTTATATTTCAAATTACTTTTTGCAAAATCTCGGAAGCGACGCTTGGCGTTGGATGATGGGAGTTGAAGCCTTACCAGCTATACTGTTTTTGATTACCATCTTTGGCATTCCTGAAAGTCCTAGATGGTTGATTTTGAAAAAAGGATTAACAGAAAAAGCTCGCTCTATTTTAATGATAATAGACTCCTCTGAGGCAGATTCTGTTGTTCAAGCCATTCAAAATACGCACCACACTAATGATTCAAGTTTTAAAAATTTATTTAAATCTGAATACCGAAAGCCGGTATTGTTAGCGGTTTTATTCGCTTTATTTAATCAGCTTTCTGGTATAAATGCCATCATTTATTACGCTCCTAGGGTTTTCGAAATGGCCGGTTTAGGAAAAGAATCGGCTATGTTATCTTCAGCAGGTATTGGTCTGGTAAACCTAATATTTACTTTAATTGGACTTACACTTATCGACAAATTTGGTCGTAAGTTTTTGATGAAAATTGGGTCTATTGGCTTAATCTTTTCCCTAGGTATGGTTGCTTATTCATTTTATACAGATAGCCTAGGTGGAATTAAAGTCCCTATCTTTTTATTTCTTTTCATCGCATTTTTTGCCATGTCCCAAGGAGCAGTCATCTGGGTGTTTATCTCTGAGATATTCCCGAATGAAGTCAGGGCTTATGGTCAATCTTTGGGAAGCTTTACGCACTGGATAGCCGCAGCAGTTATTTCATTTATATTTCCTTATATAGCTCAAACCTTCGGCGGTGGAAATACCTTTTTGTTTTTTGCTTTAATGATGGTTTTACAATTTGTTTTTGTACAGAAAATGATGCCCGAAACAAAGGGAACTTCTCTAGAAGCCTTAAACTGAAATCTTAGAAAAATGGAAAAAGAAAACATAATATGCTTTGGAGAAATGCTTTGGGATATGCTTCCAACTGGTAAAATGCCAGGTGGGGCTCCAATGAATGTTGCTATACATCTTAAAAACTTTGGTTATATTACGTCTATAATAAGCCGAGTTGGAACGGATGATTTAGGAAACGAATTGATGGATTTTGTAAAGGAAAAAGGCCTCAATACAAATTTCATTCAACATGGTCAAACGCATTTGACAGGAGTTGTAAAAGTAAATATGGACGATAAAAATAACGTAAGTTATAAAATCGTAAAACCTGTTGCTTGGGACTATATCCTTTTAGAAAACGATGCACTAGAGGCGGTAAAGAAGTCCGATTGTTTTGTTTTTGGAAGCCTATCTGCAAGATCAGAACAAACATTTGACACGCTAAAAAAACTTTTAAGTATAGCAAAATTTAAGGTTTTAGACATAAATCTACGCACGCCTTATTATGATAAAGAGACCATTGAGTTTTTACTAAATAATACCGATTTATTAAAACTTAACCATTTGGAGATAGATGAAATATCTCAATGGTTTTTTAAACCTGGAACTGTTGAGGAAAACCTAAGGCTTTTGTCAGAAATTTTCAAAATCAAGACAATATGTGTTACGCTAGGCGAAGAAGGTGCACTATTATTACATGAAAATAAAATATACCGCAGTGCTGGATATGAGGTAGACGTGGTGGATACTATTGGAAGTGGCGACTCGTTTCTAGCCTCTTTTATTTCAAATATCCTAAAAAATACCCCAGTTGATATTGCTCTAAATGAGGCTTGTGCCATGGGTGCTTTAGTGGCTACTTACCATGGAGCTTCTCCAAAAATTTCAAAACAAGAAATTCAGAATTTAATGAATAAATCACTCTCTAAGAGTAACGTTTAGCTTACCAAATTTTAACTTATGTACAATTAAAAAACAATTCAAATGATGAAAAAAACTCTATTCTCCTTAATTGTAATGATCCTGTCATTGCAATTGGCGATTGCCCAACGCCAAGTAACAGGGATTGTCCAGGGAGGCGACAACAATGAGCCTTTAGTTGGGGCAAGTGTGTTATTGCCCGGCACTCAAACTGGAACTACCACTGATGTAAACGGAAAGTTTTCATTGTCAGTACCAGAAAATGCATCCACTTTATTAATATCTTTTATAGGCTATACTTCTAAAGAAGTATCAATCAAAGGTATTTCTAATGTTCAAGTGACATTAGAAGTAGGGAAAGAATTATCAGAAGTAGTAGTGGTTGGATATACCACACAGCGTAAAGAAGATTTGACTGGTTCGGTTGCTGTTGTAGAAATGAAACCTATCAAAAACAATAGCTCTGGTAATGTTATGCAAGCTCTACAAGGTAGAGTTCCTGGATTATATATTGAAAAAGACGGTTCGCCGAATGGCTCTAACTCTAGGATTTTAATCAGAGGAGCCAATACTTTGGGAAACAATGACCCTCTTTATGTAATTGATGGTATTCCTACCACTAGACCGGAGGTGTTCCAAAATATGAACCCAGCCAATATAGCATCTGTGCAAGTATTGAAAGATGCATCAGCTGAATCTATCTATGGTTCTAGAGCTTCTAACGGGGTTATCATAGTAACCACTAAAAACGGTGGAGATACAGACGGTAAAATTGCTTTTCAGTTTAATAGTAGCATAGCCGCTCAGTCTGAAAAGTCTATGCGTTTTACAATGTTAAACTCCGTTGATAGAGGTAAAGCTCTATGGCAAGCATCAGTAAATGACGGTCAAGACCCTGCTGCAGGTTATGGAGATATATACAACTATACTTGGAATAATGATTTTGCCAATCCAGTTTTGTCAAGCGTAACTTTGAAGCCATTTGTAGGTGGTGATTCAAATACACCGGTTGGCGATACAGACTGGCAGTCTGTGATGTACAAAACAGGTATCATTACTAAAAATGATTTCACGGCTTCTTATGGTAACAAAAACTCTTCAGTAGAAATCAATTTGGGTCAGTTAAAGAATACGGGTATGCTTCGTTATACAGGATACGAGAGACTAAGTGGTAGTATCAATGCACTTACAAGGGCTTTTAACGATAAGGTGAGATTTGGTACAAACCTTAGAGTTGCTAATTCTAACGAAACACTTACAGCTAGAGATTTGGGTGGAGCTTCTACTACTTTCTTAGCAGTTACTTTGGCACCTACTATTCCAGTTTATCAAGCAGATGGTGTTTCATTCGCTGGGGCGTCTGGAGGTGGATATTCTGATAGAAATAATCCGCTTCACATGCAGAACATTGCAAGATGGAACAATGCCAACAGATTAAGTGCATTTGGAAATGCTTTTTTAGAGATTCAGCCAATTAAAAATTTGTTTTTCAAATCAAATATTGGTGCTGACAATGCTACTTATTTGAGTAAAGTTATCACTCCGACTTTCTCAGAAGGTGCTTTTAACAGAACTACAAATAGCCTTTCTTTTGATCAAAACAAATACCTAAGTACTACTTGGTCAAATACTTTAAGATATGACTGGACAATTGATACCAAAAACAATTTGAAATTCTTAGTAGGAACAGAATTTATCAAAACAGACTTAGATTTTCAGTTTACTAAAAAAGAAGGATATGCACTTCAAACAGAAGAGTATTTTACTTTAAATGCAGGTACAGGAAATACAACAGTTAATGGTGGATCTACAGGAAACCGACTTTTCTCACAATTTACTAGAATAGACTATAACCACGGAGATAAATATTTGGCTGCGGTTACTTTACGTAGAGATGGTTCTTCAAGGTTCGGTCAAGATAACCGTTATGGTATTTTTCCAGCAGCATCATTAGGCTGGAGATTGGACAAAGAAAGCTTTATGCAAAATGCAAGTAAATTTGACGAGTTAAAGCTTAGAGTAGGAGTAGGTAGGGTAGGAAATCAACAGATTGGTGACTTGGCAAGATTTGGTTTGTTTGATACACGTTATGGCACTACTCAAGCACAATTGGTGGGTGGTTTTTGGGAGCAATACATGAACATCGGTACTGCCTATTCGCTGTCAGGAGCTAATACAGGTACACTTCCATCTGGTTTTGTACAAACACAAGCTGCTAACTCGGGCCTGAAATGGGAAACTACAGATGAGATAAACGTTGGAATGGATGTAGCACTTTTGAACAATAAAATATTTGGATCATTCGACTATTTTACGCGTAAAACTTCTGGAATTTTAATAACACCTCCAGTTGCGGCTACTTTAGGTGAAGGTCAAACAAGAGCAGTAAATGGTGCATCTAAGTCGAATAAAGGTTGGGAGTTTATGGCCGGATACAGAGGCAGTGCAGATAATGGCTTGAAATATACGCTTACTGCAAACATTACCCACTTTAGAGATAAAATCACAGAACTTCCTGAAAATGTACGTCCGGCTTATGCTGGTAACATCGAAAATACAATTATTGGTCATTCACAATTCGATATTTTTGGATACAAAACTGCCGGTTTATTTCAATCACAAGCTGAAGTTGATGCTGCTCCTACGCAAATTGGTGCTGGCCCTGGTAGAATCAAATATGTTGATGTGAATAATGACGGAGTTATCAATTCAAATGACCAAACATGGATTGGTACTACTTTACCTGCCGCAGAATACGGATTAAGAGTGGATATGACTTATAAAAAATTCGATTTGACAGTTTTTGGGTCTGGAGTTGCTGGTCGCAAAGGATTTGATGTTTATACAGTTTTTAACAATCTAATGAGAGGTCGTGAAAATGTTGGGCCTGGGGTATTTAACGCATGGACTACCCAAAATACGGATACCACAGTACCAGCTCTTACCCTAAAAGATAATAATAACGAAGGACGTACTTCTGATTATTTCATAGTGAATACTTCTTATTTCAAATTAAGAAATACTCAATTAGGATATAACATTACGCCAAAGTCAATATTTACTAATCTTAGAGTTTATGGAATGGCTGATAACCTATTTTGGATTAAAAGTAAGAGCTATCTAAGCCCAGATCCAGAGCGTATTGACTTGGACCCTGTTCCGATTCCTAAGACTTTTACTTTTGGAATTAACGCATCATTTTAATACTTAAATTTTAGAAATCAATCATGAAAAAAAATATTATATTAGGCTTTTTGACAGTCGGTGTTTTTGCTGTCACCTCTTGCGACAAAGCACTAGACTATACACCTACTGGTGTTTTGTCTTCTTCTGATCTTACTTCTACTAGTGCCATTGATGGTTTAGTAACGGCGGCATACGCTGCTATTGGAAATGGCGATATGATCGGGCCAATCTATAGCAACTGGGTATATGGAAGTGTTCGCTCTGACGACACTTACAAAGGCGGCGGCGGAACAGGCGACGTAGGCGAGATAGATGCGATGGAGCACTATAATTTGGTTCAGCCAAATATGGATGCTTTTGTAACTAGAACTTGGAGAAACTTATTCAAGTCTATTTCTAGATGTAACGTGGCCCTTCGTGCTGTAAATGGACTTGATGAAACTGCATATCCAGAGAAAAAAATCAGATTGGCTGAATTGCGTTTTCTTAGAGCACATAGTTATTTTACTATGAAATTATTATACAAAAACATTCCAGTTTTTGATGAAAATGCTACCCAAGAAGAGATATTAAAAGTATCGAATGATTTGACCAATGATGCTTCTTGGAATAAAATTGGGGAAGATTTCCAATTTGCTATTGACAATTTGCCTGTTAGCCAACCAGAAATGGCCAGAGCTAATAAAACAGCGGCACAGGCTTATCTAGCTAAACTTAGATTGTATCAAGCTTATGAGCAAGATGCTAGCCACAAAGTGACAAATATCAATAAGACCAGGCTACAAGAAGTAGTGACCTTGGCTCAGGCAGTAGTAAGTTCTGGTAAATATAGTTTGGCAGCCGATATAGCTGACAATTTTGTACCAGAAACAGAAAACGGTTCAGAGTCAGTTTTTGCAATTCAATTTACTGTAAATGACGGTACTACCGCAGGTAGAATGAGCTACGAAGACGGCTTGAATTACCCACACGGTGCTCCTCAATACGGATGTTGTGGATTCCATGCTGGTAGCCAAAACCTTGTAAATGCACATACCACAGACGCAAACGGATGGCCTAATTTTGATACTTTCAATAACCAAATAGCTGATTTATCAACAGCTACTGTTGATCCAAGACTAGACCACACGGTAGGTATTGATGGGCATCCATATAAGTATGACAATTCTTTGCCTTTTAGCAATAGTTGGGTACGTGATGCAGGAGTTTATGGAAATTTCCATACTATGAGGTTTCAACAGCAAGCCTCTAGCGGTTCATATTTCAAGTTAGGGCCATTTATGGGTACTGCTAAAAATTATGATATTCTTAGATATGATGATATATTGTTGATTTTGGCAGAAGCTTATATTCAATTAGATCAGCAAGAATCAGCACTTCCGCTTATTAATCAAGTAAGACAAAGAGCAGCCAATAGTACTGCTAAACTAAAAAAGGCAGACGGCACATTTGCTTCTAAGTATAACGTAAAACCATATACCACCACAGGTTGGACTAAGGATTTTGCATTTAAAGCATTGCAATGGGAGCGAAGAATGGAGTTCGCAACAGAGGGTTCAAGATTTTTTGATTTAGTAAGATGGGGAATTGCAGAATCAGTTTTGAATGATTACATCAATAAAGAAAAGGTAAGAAGAACATTCCTAAGTACGGCTAAATTTACGGCGGGTCGTGACGAATATTTGCCAATTCCTCAAGCGGAGATCACATTTACCAACGGTTTGTACAAACAAAACCCTGGATATTAAATCACTATTATAGGTTAATAGATTGAAGTAGTTTTTTGAATGGTAGTAGTTAGTTTACTATTACCATTTTTTTAAATCTTTGTAAGCTAAAATTTAATTATGTTATTAGCCTAATTTTTAAATATTCGTTAAAAGTAATAGCTTTTAAGTGTTCCAGTTTTCAATTAATTTCATAATATCTCATTGACATTGGAAGTATTTTGTTATTTTACTAATTTTCGGAATTTATAAAAGAGAATTTCGCCTAAACGGAAAATATATTATGAATATTAAAGTAATAGCCCTATTCATCCTTTCAATTGGAATGTATAGCTGCACAAAAAAAAACTCAGAAACCCGAAAGATGGACGAAAAATATCGGCCACAAATTCACTTCACGCCTGAGGCAAAATGGATGAATGACCCAAATGGTATGGTATATTTTGAAGGTGAATACCATCTGTTTTATCAATATTACCCTGATTCAACTGTTTGGGGACCTATGCATTGGGGGCATGCAGTTAGTCCTGATTTGGTACATTGGGAGCATTTGCCTGTGGCCATTTATCCTGATTCTTTGGGTTGGATCTTTTCGGGTTCAGCCGTAATTGACTGGAACAATACTACCAAACTTGGCAAAGATGGTAAGCCAGCCATGATTGCCATTTATACTTATCACAATAGTGTATTGGAAAAAGAAGGCAGAAACGATTTTCAATATCAAGGTTTAGCTTACAGTTTAGATAAAGGAAGAACTTGGACTAAATATGAGAAAAATCCAGTTTTACCCAATCCTGGAATTCGGGATTTTAGAGATCCAAAAGTTAGCTGGGACGAAGAACATAAAAAATGGATAATGATACTAGCGGTGGTTGATCATACCGAAATCTATTCGTCAGATGATTTATTATCTTGGAAAAAAGAAAGCGAGTTTGGCAAAAACTTAGGTGCCCACGGTGGTGTTTGGGAATGCCCAGATTTGTTTCCAATGAAAGACCCAGATGGTCAAAGCAAATGGGTAATGCTGGTAAGTGTGAATCCTGGTGCTCCAAATGGTGGCTCGGGTACGCAATATTTCGTTGGTGATTTTGACGGTCATACCTTTGTTACAACACAAAAAGATGCCAAATGGATGGATTATGGCAAAGATAATTATGCTGGTGTAACCTGGAGCGATGTACCTAAATCTGATGGCAGAAGATTGTTTTTGGGTTGGATGAACAATTGGCAATATGCCAGAGACATTCCAACTGGTATATGGCGTGGGGCAGGTACTTTACCAAGGTCTTTGGACTTAGTTTCGGAAAATGGCGATTATTTTATTGCTTCGCATCCTGTTGCTGAACTTGAAAAGCTAATTGAGAATACGGAGGAAATAGCTCCACTTGAAGTTAAAGGTATAAGCCCGCTAAAAAAAGACATTAAACTTCCCATGACCATAAACTTGACTTATAATAACATCTCGGGAAATGTCGAAAACTTTGGATTAATACTATCTAATGACAATAATGAGCAAGTAAAAATAGGCTACGATAAAATTAAGAAAGCTTTTTTTGTTGACAATACCCTGAATGGCTGGCAAAGCCCCAACAAGGATTTTGCGATTATAAGTTATGCACCATATGTTTTAAAAACCGGGAAAGTGAACTTAAGACTGTTTTTAGATCGATCATCTTTGGAATTGTTTGCTGATGATGATAAAGTTGTTTTTACTAATCAGTTTTTTTCATCTGAGCAATATTCTAAGATCGAGGCATTTTCACAAAACGGCGAGGTTAAGTTGAGTGATATAAAAATTAATACGCTAAAGCGAATTTGGTAGAGTTTATAAGAATTTTGAAAACTTACTTAAAGATTAGAAAGTCTTTGGGTAAGTTTTTATTTTAAAATAGTAATTGAATTTATAGAATTGGATAAGTGATGAGTTTAATTTACTGAATCTATAGATTTCCACAATTAGAATTTCTCCTTTGTCTTGGTATATCTTGTGATCTTTATTTTTTTCTTATGAGAAATAGCTTATTCTTCTAACAATTGAAATCTATTTCCTCCTTCTATTCTTTCCCATTCAGTGCCGATCGGTTTTTTTAGTAACGGAATAATTGCTCTGTCAAAATTAGCAACAGTATTTACATCATACAACATTACATTTTCTAGATTGTCAACATAATCTTCATCTTCTGTGCCTGAATAAAAACGCCATCCTGTATCAAACTCGTCAGTTGGTTCTTCACGGTACATGTATCCAATCTTCATTCCTTCTTCGGTAATTTTTTTTGAAGCGTAACATGTGCCTCCTGTAGGTACCAAGTCTTCGAATTCTGCTATTTTCAAATTCAGTTTGCTCATTTTTTATTAAATAGTTAGGCAAAAATAGTTTAAATAAATGCTCTTTTTTTACTTTTAATGAAAAAGCTCAAGCAATATCTTGGTTTGATATTACTTGACCATTTTTTCTAAACTTCCCAGCCTTTACGGTAGGTTCTTCCAACAAATTGGTTGGCTTCTTCAAGATTCGTAATACGCATGTTCTCTCCATCCCAAAGGAGTTTTTTGCGGGCAAAGAAATCCATTTTGCCTTTACCATCATCTTTTCTAAGCATATAACTTCTGATAGCTAAATTGCCCATCAAAACTGTTTCGGTCATAGGACCGGCATAGTCAAATGAAGAGGTTAGTGCCAAATGCTCTTTGCTTTTGAAACCTGCCTTGCAAGCATCTACCCATTTGCGTTGATGTCCATATTCTGATTCGGTGGCTTTTGGTAAGTTTGGTTCTACTTCTCTTGTGCCATCGTTTAAGAATAGCTTCGGCATCATGGGCGAGCTATCATTGATATTGGTTGTAATTATTCCTTTTTCGCCAATAATCATTACGCCATTCGCACCGTTTGTGCCACCTAGGTCTTCGTTGGCAGGTATAATGTCCGGATGTGAAGGTCTGATTCCGCCATCGCTCCATGTCATTTCTATTTTTGACTTGCTCTTTGGCGTCGCATCAAAATGCAAAGTAATAAACGAAGATGCAGGGCAGCCTTCAGGATGGTAGTCAGGACTCCACATTTTGCTGAAAACTGAGGCCACACTACATTCGGCATCGGTAGGGTAGTGGAGGCCTAATGTTCTGAAAGGAATGTCTATCAAGTGACAACCAACATCACCCAATGCTCCAGTACCATAATCCCACCATCCTCTCCAGTTAAACGGATGCATGTTAGGAATATAATCTTTGGTTTCGTTTGGTCCTAACCAAAGGTCCCAATCCAAATCTTTAGGTTTTAGGCTGTTGTCTGGTGATGGCATGGCATTGCCTTGTGGCCAAACAGGTCTGTTTGTCCAAATTTGTACTTTACCAATTGCCCCTAATTTATCAGAATTTATCCAGCCTTTTACAGTGTCCAACAAAGGATTAGAAGCACCTTGATTACCCATTTGGCTAACTATTTTGTTTTTTCTAGCCAATTCTGTCAATAATCTAGCTTCACGAATATTATGCGTCATTGGTTTTTGCACATACACATGTTTACCTCTGTCCATGGCATATTTTGCTGCTGGCCCATGCACATGGTCAGGTGTTGAAATTGTTACAGCATCAATGTCTTTGATTTGGTCTAACATTTTGCGGTAGTCGGCAAAAAGTTTAGCGTTGGGGAATTCCTTAACAGAGTCTTTAGCCGATCCTGAAAAGTCCACATCACAAAGGGCTATTACCCTTTCTCTACCGTTTACTGAAGCATTTTTAATATCACTTTTACCTTTTCCACCGGCACCTATAGCGGCCAAAACCAATTGGTCGCTAGGTGATATAAATCCGACACCGCCCAATACATTGCGAGGAACAATGAAGAAAGAGGAAGCAATTGCACTATTTTTAATGAAATCTCTCCTCGAACTCTTCAAAATCTCTTTTTCTTTTTTGCTCATATTTATTTGTTTTAAGATTGAATTTTTTTTTTTCATTAAATTATATAATCTAAAATCAGAACTAATGTATTTGAAAACAAGTTTTTTCATACCAAATTCTAAATCCCAACTTTCTCTCTTTCCAACTAATTAAGGCCAATACACTGCAATTTTCTTTTTCAAAAACTCCACACTTCTGGCCAATTGTTCCATGCCTTCAACACCATCTTCTATGCTAATCCATCCATCAAAACCAACGCGTTTGAGTTCTCTGAATATGGCGTCGTAGTCGTTTAATCCTTTGCCTATTTCGCCATGTCTCAGTCTTTTTGCATAACCCACAGATCCTCCTTCCTCTTTTCTCAGGTCTTCTATGGTACCTTCTATTAAGTATCTATCACTGGCGTGCATCGTTACAACTCTGTCAGAAACCCGGGAGAGTAATTCCAATGGGTCTTCTCCTGCCAAAAAGGTATTGCTAGGGTCATAGTTTACGCCAAAGTTTGGGTGATGAATTCTATCTACTAATGCACAAAATACGTCCATTTTTTGGGCAAGCTCAGGAAATTCCCAGAAATCGTCTTTGTAGTGGTTTTCGATAATGAGTGTTATGTCGTTTTCTTCTGCAAAAGGTAAACAAGCCTCAATACATTCTACAGCCAAGTCTATGCCTTGCTCAATACTCAATTCGGGCCTTCTTTGGCCTGACAATACTCTACAATATTTTCCGCTAAGAGTTTTGCACATGGCTATCCAACGTTTTTGCTTTTCTATTTCTTTTTTTCGAAAATCTGCATCAGGATTTGTAAAATCTGGTGAACAACAAAGCATCGGAATTACTTTTCCGTTTTGTTCTACTTCAGCTCGAAACTTTTCCCAATTTGCCTCATCTTCCATTTCTAGAAAACCCGCATACCACTCCAAGCCTTGGATGTCGAGTTTCGAAGCCAAAGCTATCCATTCTGACACTTTCATGGTGCCAGTTTTGCAAAGTTCTTGCATGAATGCCTTCGGAAAAGCGGCTAGTTTTGGCATTTTTATATATTTATTTTAGCTATTGTTATTTTATGAAATTGTAATATCTTTCGGCATATTTCGGCCAATCATCGGAAACTGCTCCATGTCAAAAACCTGACTGCTAACTGGCCCACATTCATCACTCATGATAAAAACTGCCATTGCGGCCATTTCTTCAGGTTTAAAAATTCTTCCAGAAGGTGCAAAGAAATCGGAAATGTCTTCGTACCAATTTTCTTTCATTCCTTGTTCTTTCTTATTCAGTTTTTCTTTTTCTGTCAAGACCCAGCCTGGATTTATTTGGTTGACTCTTATGCCTTTTTGCCTAAAAAGCGAATCTCCCAAATTTCTGGTTAAGGTCATTAAAGCTCCTTTGGATACACTGTATGCCATTAGATGTGGTTCTCCTCCCCATGCATTTATCGACCCAATATTCAGTATATTTCCTTTGGTTTTGGCAAGTTCATTAACAGAAGCTTGTGCCAAAGCAAACGGAGCAATTGTATTTACGGCCAACATTCTTTCGAAAAAAGCAACAGTTGTATTCAGAATATCAGATTGTGCTATAAATGCTGCATTGTTTACTATTCCATCTAATTTCCCAAACTTTTCAACAGCTTTGTCTACCAATTTTTTTGGAATTTCCGCATGCGTAATATCTCCAATTTCCAAAGTTGCATTATCTTCACCAAGTGAATGAATAAGTTTTTGACCTTCTTCTTTTTCCAATCCATTAATCACTACTTTAGCCCCTTCTTCCACACATTTTTGGGCAATGCACTTGCCAATGCCAGTACAAGCACCTGTGATGATAATTACTTTGTTTTCAAGTCGCATTTTTAAGCAGGTTTAAGTACGCTTTTTACTACTTTTCCACTATGCATTTGTTCGAAAGCCTCATGCCAATCTAAAACAGACCAAACACCACCAATAATAGGTTTTACGTCCAATTGCCCACTAGACATTAGCAATAATACTTTTTCCCAAATCGGCCAATTGTGGCTAAAACTGCCTTGCAATGTGACATTTTTCTGAACCAAAGGATCAAGCGATATACCTAGTGGCTGAGGTCCCCAACCTACTTTAGTAATATGCCCATTCGGTCTAACCAATTGTAATGCCATTTTCATTGTAGCACTTACGCCTGCTGCATCTATTATTACATCAGCACCGAGTCCGTCTTGCTTCATCGCCCATTCTGTTGCATCACCTATTATGCCTTCGCATCCGTATTGTTTGGCTATTTCAAGGCGACCTCTATCGTTTTCTAGACCAACTACTGCCACTTGTCCGCCACAAAGTTTTGCCATCACGGCACAAAGAATTCCAATTGTGCCTGGGCCTAAAACGATAACTCTGTCACCTGGTTTTATATGAGAATTCATCACTACCGCATTGTAAGCTACCGAGCAAGGTTCAGTTAAACAAGCTTGCTCAAATGGAAGATTGTCCGGAACAGTATGAAGGCAGCGAGCTGGCACTTTTACAAAACGCGTCATTGCCCCGTTTACTCCATATCCAAAGCCCTTGCGACTTGGGTCAAGATTATAAAGACCTTGGCGGGACATTGGGCTTGATGCATTTATGATGGCTGCGGTTTCGCTTACAACTCTGTCACCTTCTTTCCAGCCTTGGACTCTTGAGCCTAGCTCTACAATATGTCCACCAAATTCATGGCCCAAAACCACAGGATAATTTACTGACCAACTGTGGTCAGATGTCCATTGATGGAGGTCGCTACCGCAAACACCAACATTTGCCACTTCGAGTAAAATATCGTCTTCGCCTATACTAGGCTTTTCAATTTCTCTTATTTCAACACTTCCTTTTTCTATTGAAAAATTTACAACTGCAGGGTTTTTCATTTTAGCTTGATATTTTTAAACATCGCCATAGGCATGTATTTTTTCACAAATAAGTCTTAAAGAGCTTTCTAAATCACCATCGGCTGTTTTAAATGAATCGGCGTCAATTGTAAGTGGAGCTCCTAAAACCACAAGTGGTGCTCCATAAGCCGGACACTGTATGGCTTGTTCCAAACTCAAACCTCCCACAGCTTGCACTGGTACTTTTACAGCATTTACTACCTCTCTTAATTGATCCAATGGACTGGGCATTCTTTGTCCTTTTGCTGCTATTCCTCTCCGTTCGTCGTAACCGATGTGGTGAATTACAAAGTCGCAGCCAAGGTCTTCCAACCATTTGGCACCTGCTACCATATCGGGGCAACCTAGATTGTCTCCCATAACTTTAATGCCGTAATCTTTGCCTGCTTGTACTACTACTTTGATGGTTTCTTCATGAGCTCGAGCCATTACAACTAAGTGTGTTGCACCAGCTTTGGTCATCATTTCGGCTTCTAGATAGCCGCCGTCCATGGTTTTTAGGTCAGCTACGATAGGTACATTTGGGAAAGCCTCTCTGAGTTTTCGAACGCCGTGCAGACCTTCGGCTAAAATGAGTGGAGTGCCAGCTTCAAGCCAATCCACACCTGCTCGCATGGCCATGGCGGCCGTTTCTAAAGCCTCATCAATATTGGTAAGGTCCAAAGAGATTTGAACTATTGGTTTCATACTTTTTTTAAGGTTGAAAAAATGAATTGCCTATTCAAATGGTCTTTATTACTATTTGATTTCTTTGAAAAAATACTATTTCATTTTTGATAAAATTAATAATATTTTTTAATAATATAGTTTTGTTTCAGACGAAATATTTGAGAAGGGAGATGAAAATGTAAAAATATTTTTAGGTAATCCTAAAAAATGACCTTAATGGTTGATTTCTAGATAAAATGTAGATTTGAAAGATAGTATTGATAGCAAAAAAGTATATTTATTTCAATTTTATGAGTGGGTGATTTAGTCCATTTACCACATTTTTTACAACCGTGTATTTATTTATGCTTTCAAAAAGTTGGGTAAGGGTCTTATAACCATAGGATCTCGGGTCAAAACTTGGGTCTATTTTACGCAATGATGTACCTACTTTCGAAATCAAAGTTTCTTCGTCTTCACTAATGGCTATTTCGAAAGCTTTGTCAATCAAACGCATATTTAGTTTTTGTGATTCCCTTGCTGGGGTTTCAGTTTTTGGTACGGTTTTCTTTTCAGTTAAATTACTTTTTCGAGAAGTTTTCCTAATTTCAGTTGGAGCAATTAAGGATGGTAGCTCTGGCAATAGGTTTTCAGTAAAAGTGAATATTTCGCAAGATTGGACGAAGGCGATTGGGGTAGTTCTTTGGCCAATTCCCATCACAAAAAGACCTTCTTCTCTTATTCTTTTGGCCAACCCTGTATAGTCGCTGTCGCTTGAGACTATGCAAAAACCATCAACTGTCTTGCTGTGCAGCACATCCATAGCATCTATAATCAATGAGCTATCCGTTGAGTTTTTACCTGTAGTATAGGAGAATTTCTGAATCGGGTTTATAGAAAATTGATTGATAAGTTCTTTCCAGCTGTTCATCTGAGGAGTGGTCCAGTCACCATAAATTCTCCGAATAGTGGCTTTTCCATATTTAGAAACTTCCTCAAGAATTTCCTTGATGATTTTGGCTTGGGCATTGTCACCATCTATTAGTACAGCTATATTAAACTTATTTTCGCTCATAAAGAATTTTTTGTTTTATAAAGATAGGAAACGGTTTGTGAAATAATAAAAGAATCTGTTCTAAATACTTGATTTTTTGATGTTGGATGAAACAAAAAATGCGAGATTCTGGCCGAATATCGCATTTTCTTTCAGATTTGAAACTTTAATTACAAATCATTTGCCTTACTACCCATAATCTTATTACCGCTAATTTCTTCATATTTGTCTTGCGAAACAGTAAATCCATCAAATTCGGTGAATCTTGTATATTTTCCTATAAATCTGAGGTTCACACTATCCACAGATCCGCTTCGGTTTTTGGCAATGATAACCTCAGCCATGCCTTTGGTGCTCTCACCTGTTTCGGTTTCTGTAATTTGGTAATATTCAGGACGATAAAGGAACATTACAACGTCGGCATCTTGCTCAATCGAACCCGATTCCCTCAAATCCGATAGTTGTGGTCGTTTGTCCCCAGCTCTGGTTTCTACTGATCTACTTAGCTGCGAAAGTGCAATTACTGGGATATTTAATTCTTTTGCTATCGTTTTTAATGAACGCGAAATAGCAGCAATTTCTTGCTCACGATTCATACCTCCTTTGCCGTTTCCTGCAGTCATTAATTGCAAGTAGTCAACTATTAACAGTTTGATATTATGAAATGCCTTTAATCTTCTCGCTTTGGTTCGTAGCTCCAAAACGGATAAGGCAGGGGTATCATCAATATATATCGGTGCAGTAGCCAAATTGTTTAATCTAGAGTGCAAGGCGTGCCAATCTTCGGTTTCTAAATCTCCTTTTCTTAATTTTTGAGAATCGATTTCGGCTTCGGCTGATATTAAACGTAGCATAACCTGCTGACTACTCATTTCCAATGAAAATAAAGCTACAGGCATTTTGAAGTCTATGGACGCATTTCTTAGAGCCGAAACCACAAATGCAGTTTTGCCCATACCGGGTCTAGCCGCAATGATAATTAACTCAGTATTGTGCCATCCGCCAGTAACTCTGTCCAATGATGGAAAACCAGAAGGAACACTAGCAGATCCACCGTCTTTTTCCTCTTTATTTTTGATTTCCTGAATGGTTTTTTGAACCACTGTCTGCAAATCAGGGATGTTTTTATTTAGATTTCCTTCCTGTATTTCTCTAAGATTTTGTTCAGTAGCGTCCAACAAGTTAAAGACGTCGGTTGTATCTTCATAAGCTTTGGTAACTACATCGCCCATGATTTTTACTATGTTTCTACGAATAGCATACTGCACAATTATTCGGGCATCTTGCTCAATATGCGTAGAAATAGACTTTGAAGTTATCCTTGCCAAATAGGCAGCTCCGCCTATAAACTCTAGCTCACCGCTCAAGCGTAATTGGTTGCTAACAGTCAATAAATCAACGGGTTCTGATTTTCCAAATAACATCAAGATGGCTTGATAGATAGCTTCATGTTTTTCTGAAATAAAACTATCGGACTTTAAAACATCAATTACGGCAGTCAAGGCATCCTTTTCTTTAATAACGCCACCCAAAACCGCTGCTTCTAATTCTATAATATGTGAAGACTGCTGAAAATCAAAGATTTGCTCAGGGTTTCTTTTTGTCTTCTCAGGAAATCTTCTTCTTTGTTGTTTCATTTTATAAATTTACTGCCAATTGAGTCTACTTTTACCATAGAGACTTCATCTTTTTTACCTACACCTATCGGAAATGTTTTATCTTTTTTGTTTAAAAATGAATTGAAGTTTCGTGAAATAATGAAATTTCCACCTGAAACCACTACATTTCCAGTAGATGAAAATATGTAATAATTAGTTGGTACACTTCTGGAAAACAGCCTAAATTTATACTCACCATCTTGTGAAAGATTATATTCTATCTCGCCACCTACAGAAAGTTGACCCGTTGTGTTGGCATTTATGTTGTTTTCTAAACTATTTATAAATGAGCTTTTTCCACTAAGTTTAATTCGATTATTCAAAAATCTATAACTGAAATTAAACTGCATATTGTTAAGAACATTGGTTCGGAAATCGCCAAATTGAACTCCAAGCTCCAAATTTGGATTGAGTTTGCTAGCCAAATTCCCAATTTGATTAGAAAGCAAATTGCTCACGTTGTCAATCAAAAATTGTTGGGTTATTGCATCAGTTATATTATCAGGAAATATCTCGTTAAAAACTAAAATGCTTGAGACGTTTCGACTTACTAATTGTTCGTCATTTCTGAGTTTCTGTTCGAAACTCAAAAGGTCTGTTTGTCCATCATATGGTATTTGTTTTAAGTCGAAGTTTACGTCATAATTGATAGTTGGTGTCATCAATCTGTTGGTTAATAATACACTAACATTTACGGGATATCTGGTAGAAGTTCTTGATAATACTTGAGATACCGAGCTTGGAATTAGGATATTAGCAGTATAATTCGCTTTCATATCTAAAGTAGCTTCGTATGGGTCACCTGTCCATGTAATTCGGCTTCCATCTACAATGTTGAACTTTCGAAGAGAAGCCAGGTTTTGGAAACTAAAATTATACTTGCCGCTTCTGACTACAAATGGACCATTGATAGCAAAATCACCTCGGGTATCATACAAAATACTCAAACGTCCATCACCAAATACATTTAAAATGTCATTATTAGTTCTGTCAAATATTATTTCACATTCGGCATCAGGCGTAAAAATTATGTTAAAAGCTAGTTTTACGCCACCAGTTTTTATTTTTGGAATTATTTTTTTTAAGACTTGATTGGTGTCTATTTTTTCGTTTTTCTTTAGAAAAGGAATGCCCTCTTGTTTCAAATCTATCTCCTTACCACTATCCATCGGAATAGTGATTTTGGTGTTTGGTTTGCTGGTAAGATTACCTGTTATGGTGATGTTTTCGAAGTCGCCTGTCACCTGCACATCTCCTCCAGCAAAGGCTGTTCCGTAGAAAACATCATTGTCAAATGATTTTAGATTCAGTATTTTAAATCCTTGGTTACCATTGATTACTGCGGAAAGTCCAACCATGAAATTACCCGAACCACCATTGTAAATTCCTCCTTTAATTATGGCTGTATTTCCATTTTCTTGGGCATCTCTTACCGTAATTCCCTCAGGACTGGTTATAAACCCTTCCTCATTCAATAAAATTTTATCATCAAAATATAGCGAAGTCCCAGAAGAGGCTATCTTTATGGAGGCATCAGATACATCCAGAGCTCCTTTAAAAATCGGATCTAGTGGTTTACCATATATCTCTATATCTCCTTCTGCCTTGCCTGTCATATTGGTAAAAACTCCACCAAGCATATTTTCAAACATCGCTAATTGAAGATTTCTTATTCTAGCATTAAGGTACATCGGATTTGCTTGCTTATTCGGGTCATAATATCCACTTACTCTAAATATTTCTTCGAATGACCTAAAAACACTTCCATTTATTTTTAAATTATTAGCGAGGTTATCCCAGTTTGCTTCTGTGGTAACTGTGCCAATTAAACTGTTTTGATAATTTAAGTTTTCTATATGTAAATTACTTGTAAATAAGGGGTTTTTGTAATAATCCCTGAGTCTAAGCTCGCCATTGGCTATACCTTTTAGGTTTACGTTTGTAAAAGGTTTTAATGTCACAAGATCAAAGTTTTGTACTGATAGGATTGATTCCTGATTCGGGTTGTTAGAGACAATCCCATTAAGTTTTACGATTTGTTTGTTGTTAGAAAGTTTAAGGTCATTAAATATAATCTGATTTTCTAAAACATTGATGAGGTTGTTTTCCGAAAAAGTCCATTTGTTTTCTAATACAAATACTTGGCTGTTTTTAGGATTAAATCTTATATCAAAACCCTGTGGTGTAAAGTGGATATCTCCAAAAAGTTCGATTTTGCTATCATTGCTTTCTTGGTCAATTGAAGCATCAAAATTGATTTTATTTCCATCGCCCCAATACGCATTTGTGAGCAAATTTTCAGTCTTAAGCCCGTTCCTCATTTTCTGACTTTTTGAGTTTAGAATAAAGGAAGTTAATACTTCTGCTGAATTGGCGTACTTAGAGGTGTTGAAATCCACATCTGTGGTGTAGAACTGATTTCCTTTATAGTTAACTGTATCGAGTTTTCCTTCCATCGTAAATTCTGTAGTGGCTCTTGAGGAGAATTTTCCTTTTAAATTTGATCCAGCGTTTACCAGAATATTAGGCTCAAAAAAACCGAAGAAGCGTTTTGTGTCTTTGAAAAACAGTTGATAATTGGCTTGATAAGGCTCTTTTTCAGCTAAAATGGTTTTGTTTTTTTCTTTGTAATAATTAGTTCTTTGTTCTTCAGTATCTTCAAAATATAGTAGATATTCTTTCCAAAGCGTGGAGGCATCTTTAATGATTTTGCTCGGGACAAAATTTCCATTTACGTAGATATTGAAAAATTCCGAAACCATTGAAAAGCGACGTTGGTTTTCTGAAATTCCAGAATTGAAATACAAAGAATCAATAGCCAAAGAATGAGAAGGGTCTTCAAAAACAGTATTTGTAAATCTAGCCCTTCCAACCCAATCATCAAGTTTGTTTCCTATAAAATCAAAGTTGATTGTAGACTTTAATTTCAAATCTTCATTGGTAAATCCCAAAGTTTTCAAGTTTGCATTCTCTAGTAAGCCTTTTATCTTGAAAGTATTAAGTTCTTTGTTGAAATCTACTTTTCCTTCTACTTGTGCTATTAAGTTGGGGTCTTTTATTTCTAAATACCCATCAAAAATAGATTGACCAAGATTGCCATCTACAACCAAATTTTTATAAGTATAGCCATTATATGCTATTTCAGAAACAACTCCGTCCAAATCCAAAGAGGCATCTTTGATGGTAAACCCTTTTCCTTTTATTTTGCCATCAAAAGTAAAAGTTTGCAGTTTGGGTTCGTCAAATAATTTTCCAAGATTCAATTGGTTCATGTGAAATTCTCCTCCATAGTTTGAGTTTTCACCTGCTTTTACTTCCATATCTCCACTTATTTTGCCTAAAGTCGCCGAGGAGAGTTCCGAGTTAGTTTTGAAGTCATTATAAAAACCTGAAAATGTACCTTTTAAGTTAAGTTGTTCTATTTTATTTATATATCCTTGATAGTCAGCATTTGCACTGTATTGGCTAACGTCTTTAGCGAGTAATATAGATGGTTTAAGGTTTATGGTTGTATTGGTTTGTCTTAAGTTAGGAAATCCTTTAAAGTTTACATCGCCTGCCAAATTGGAGCCGGCCCCAAACTTCAGATCAAATTCTTTGAAATTTAAATCTACATATAGACCATCCATTTTAGCATTGAGCATATATCTTTCGTTGTAGGCATACATTTCAGGAGCAAACCTGCCTAAATCTTGAGCATCGAAAATGGCGTTTTTTAGGTCTGCTTTCATTTTTACTTTATGGTAAAAATCGTCAAAAGCAGCAGGCCTTTCATAATAGAAATGAAGTTTGTTTCCTATATAGGAGTTGTTTATATATGCTGAAAGGTTATCCAAAAGCATAGCATTATAACAATATAAGAAGTCTGTTTTTATATCTTTTATTTGTAAATCACTTTTTAAGTCTATTCCCGTCAGACTTGTGGTTCTGAAAGCTACAGTATCTCCCAATATTAATACATTTTCAAGATTGGCATTAATTTTATCAAATCTAAAATTGTATAAATCGAATGTTTTATCTGGAAAAAGTGCTTTTCTGCCATCAGTTAGACTTACATTTCCATTTGTGATATATGCGTTGTCAATAGTGAATGGCTTGTTTTGATTCGGAATTGATTTTTTACTCGGATCTTTTGACATATTTTGAACTTTTGCAATCCAATAGTCAATATTTAATTTTCCTTTTTTATCTTTTATAAGTCTTACCTCTGGATTTTTGAGCAAAACATAATCGAGGTTATTATCAAATTTGAAAAAATTGTTAAAATCTAAAGTGATTTTTGGCATATAGTATTTACCAAAACTTAATTTAAAAAGATTGTCTGTGCTAAAATTGAAATTAGTTTTGCAGTTTATATACAATTCTCTAACAAAAATCATATTTCTGCCTTCGAGGTCTTTGATATTTACATCTTCAAATGTAATCTCATCAATCCAAGTTATTCTGGCTTGAGAAACCGATACACTTCCTCCAAGTTTTTTACTTAGCCATTCAGTGCCTTTTTGGGTTATATTTGTCTGTACTTCAGGAAGTTGAAGAGAATAGTAAGCCAATACTCCTATACTAAAAATCACAAGCAAAAGTATGCCGATGAGTTTTATAAATATGTTAAGAATTCGCTTCAAAATAGTTTAGTTTTCCTTCCTGTTTTTAAAAAAACCACCAAGAGTTTTGTCTTTTTGATTAAATACTGTTTTTAGATTAATGCAAACAAGAATTTTTTCCGTGCGTCTTGGTCGATTTGTATCTTTGCGTTAAAGTATATTTGTATTGCAAAAGCTATGCAAAATTTCTTAAAAATAATGAAAATAAAAACTAAATGCCTTTAAATACTGAAAATATAGTCATTTTAGCCATAGAATCCTCATGCGACGAAACATCCGCAGCGGTTATTTATAACGGCAAAATGCTCTCAAACATTGTAGCATCACAGATTATACATGAACAACACGGAGGGGTGGTGCCTGAGTTAGCGTCGAGAGCTCATCAACAAGATATAGTAAGAGTGGTAAACGCCTCCATTCTAGAAGCAAAAATTAATAAAAATGAACTTTCTGCTATAGCTTTTACGCGTGGGCCAGGCTTATTAGGCTCGCTTTTAGTAGGGACTTCTTTTGCCAAAGCCATGGCACTAGGTTTGGATATTCCGCTGATTGAAGTAAATCACATGCAAGCCCATGTTTTGGCTCATTTTATAGATGAACCGCAGCCGAAATTTCCATTTTTATGTTTGACGGTTAGTGGAGGCCATACCCAAATTGTATTGATTAAGAGCCATTTAGATATGGAAGTTCTTGGAGAAACGGCAGACGATGCTGTGGGCGAAGCATTTGATAAAGCGGCTAAAATGTTAGGTTTAGGATATCCAGGTGGACCCAGAATAGACCAGAATGCCGCATTAGGCAATCCAGACGCTTTTGAATTTCCGATAGCCGAAATGCCTGCATACAGCTTTTCATTTAGTGGCATTAAAACCTCCCTATTATATTTTATCCAAAAACATGGACAGGAGTTTGTTCAAGAAAACATCAAAGACATCTGTGCTTCTTATCAGAAAACCCTGATATTGACACTGGTAAGGAAAATTAAAAAGGCAGCTAAAGAGTTGAAAATTAAAGAAATAGCTATTGCTGGTGGAGTTTCTGCAAACATAGGCTTGAGAGAAGCATTGAAATTGGAGGCAGAAAAACAAAGATGGAATCTGTATATTCCTGACTTTCAGTATTGTACTGACAATGCGGCTATGATTGCAATGGCGGCACATTATAAATTTTTAGCGTCAGAATTCGCCGATCAAAAAGTTAGTCCATTGCCAAGATTTCAATTGTAAAAGCCAGTCTTTTAGATTTTTTTTCGGCAATTATTCTTCAAATCAAGCGTTCATTCATTTAAAATATTAATTTTGACCTAGATATTAATTCTTTTCTAAAATATATGAAGCTCCCATTTCTTAAAAACTTAGCCTCCGGAAAATACAGTTTTATAATAAAATCGCTTTACAGAATATTCTATTTAGGACTAGCAGGTTTCTTTCTATTTATAATTGCACTTAATCTGAACTTGTTCTGGTTGTTTGGTAAGATGCCTTCAGTAGATGATTTAGACAATCCAAAAAGTGATGTTGCTTCTGAGATAATTTCTACTGACAATAAAGTTATAGGTAAATTTTTCTTCGAAAATCGTAGCGATATGAAGTTTGAAGAAATTCCAGATAATTTTATAAATGCTCTTATTGCGACTGAAGATGTTCGTTTTTCTAAGCATTCTGGAATAGATGCAAGAAGTATGTTAAGGGTTTTTGGAGGGATTCTTACATTAAACAGAAAAGGTGGAGGTAGTACAATATCACAACAATTGGCTAAAAATCTCTTTAAAATGAGGCAAGATGAGGCCTATGAAGGCTTGTTGTATAAATTACCTCTTGCGAAGACTTTAACCATAAAAGCAAAAGAATGGGTAACAGCTATAAAACTTGAAAGAAGATATACAAAAGCCGAAATCATGACCATGTACCTTAATACTATTGAGTTTAGTAGTGGTGCTTATGGTTTGAAATCCGCTGCTAAAACGTATTTCAAAAAACAACCTAAAGACCTCAAACCCGAAGAATCTGCACTATTGGTTGGAATGATTCAAAATCCTTCTAGGTTCAATCCTAAGTTTTTTCCTAAAAACTCGCGTGGCAGAAGAGATATTGTAATATCGCAAATGGTGAAATTTAATAAACTTAGTCCAGAGGAGGGAAAAGAAATGGCGGACTTACCTATCGTACTCAATTATTCTCCAGAAAGTCACAATTATGGTATGGCTCAGTACTTTAGAGAATATCTTAAGGATATAGTCAAGAAACAATTGAAAGATTCTGGCTACGAAGATTCAGACCTCTACACAAAGGGCTTTAAGATTTATGTGACAATAGATTCCCGTATGCAAGCCTATGCAGAAGAAGCTATGAAAGTCCATATGAAAGATCAGCAAAAAAAGTTTGAGGCAGCTTATAAAGGTAAAAATCCATGGGTGCAAAGAAAAAGTGAGAACTCAAGCCAATATGTTGAGATTCCTAACTTTATTGAAAATAGTGCTAAACGGACGGAGATTTATAGATTATTAAAGAAAACTTATGGAGATGATGAAAAGCTGATTTTGTCTAAAATGCGAGAGAAAGTACCAATGACCATCTTCACATGGGATGGTGATAGAGATACTGTAATGTCACATATAGATTCGTTAAAACATTACAAAAGATTCTTAAATATCGGAATGTTGGCCATGGATCCTCGCAATGGTAACATAAAGGCTTGGGTAGGTGGAATTAATTTTAAGCATTTCAAATTCGACAACGTCTTCCAGAGCCGTAGGCAGCCAGGTTCTACTTTCAAGCCTTTTGTGTATGTTACAGCCATAGATAATGGTTTTTCTACTTGTGAGAGAGTAATTGACGAACCCATAACTTTCGGTCCAGCAGATGGTATAGTAGGCTCGTATACACCGAAAAACTCCGATGGTAAATATTCATATGAATCTCTGACTTTAAGGCAAGCACTGGGACAATCTGTAAATACAGTTAGTGCTCGATTAATTAAAGAGTTTAAACCTTCAAAAGTAATAGAATACGCACATCAATTAGGCATTAAGTCTGAATTGCCCAATTCTCCATCTCTTTGTTTAGGCGTGGGAGAAGTTTCGCTTTTTGAAATGCTAGGTGGATATGGTGTTTTTGCAAATCAAGGTAAGCATACGGAGCCAATGGTGCTATTAAGAATTGAAGATAAAAATGGAGAGGTCATAAAAGAGTTTTTTCCAGAGTCAAAGGAGGTATTAAGTAAAGAATCTGCCTACAAAATGATTCATCTTATGAAAGGAGCCACAGCAGGAGGCGGTACAGCAGCGGGATTAGCTAGATACGGAATATTGGATGGAAATGAAATAGCAGCAAAAACTGGTACAACTTCCAACTTCTCTGACGGTTGGTTTATGGGAATGACACAAGAGTTAATAGGAGGAGTTTGGGTAGGGGGTGAGGATCGTGCGATACACTTTCCTTCTATATACTATGGGCAGGGAGCAAGAAACGCAATGCCAGCATGGGGTATGTTTATGCAAAAAGTATATGCAGACAATACTTTGGAATATAAAAAATCGAAGTTTATTATTCCGGATGGCCTTAGAATAATGGGTGACTGTGTATTGAGTCCTAATGATGGTTTTTCTTCTCCCAACGATTTGGAGCCTAAGCAGCCAGCACTAAAACCTGCTGATGACGATGAACTTTTATAAACTAGAATATATGACCAAATTCACATAATGAATTCATTTTCAATAAAAAAGTATTTTTTGCCATAAAAAAAGTAAATTTTTTTAATAAATATTTGGATTTTTGATATGGCTCGTTAGATTTGTAACATCAAGGTGTTTAGGGCATCTACCTATATTTATTTTAAACTTTTATGAGCAATAATTTACGAATCAAAAAAGGCTTTGACATCAAATTAGTTGGATTACCACAAAAGAAAATTGAAAAAATAGATGCCCCCAGTATAGTTGTTTTAAAACCCTCTGATTTTAAAAATGTTACCCCGAAATTGCTCGTCAACGAAGGCGATGCTGTTAAAGCTGGGCAAAAGATTTTTTTTCACAAAGATCTCCCTGAAGTATTTTTCACGTCACCTGTAAGTGGCGAAATAGTAGAAATAGTAAGAGTAGAAAAAAGGCGAATCAGCCAAATAAAAATATTAACAGATAAAGAGAATTCTGCAATTCAATTTAATATTCCTTCGGAATTAAGTTCAGAATCTGTTAAGAATATTCTTTTAGAAAGTGGTGCTTGGACATATATAAGGCAAAGGCCTTTCGATATGATTCCTGACCCACAAACAAAACCTAAAAGTATTTTTGTCTCTTTGTTTGATACTGCACCATTAGCTCCAGATTACACTTTTATTTTAGATAAAGCCAAACTTCAAAAAGGGCTAGAGATTTTGAGTGCTTTGTCGGAGGGTAAATTAAATGTTAGTGTCAATAACGACGAAATGTCAAGTATTGCCAACAAAGTTAAAGGAGTAAATGTGATTTCAGTATCAGGGCCTCACCCTGCAGGAAACGTTGGTATTCAAATTCACCATACTGATCCAATTCGTCCTGGTGAAACAGTGTGGTATGTAAATGCTCAAGATGTTGCTATTATCGGAGAACTTTTTTTATCAGGGATATATACTCCAAAACGAACCGTGGGATTGGTTGGAAGTGGGGTAGTAGATCCTAGATATTTTGAGGTTATTCCTGGTCAAGCTGTTGCAGATTTAGTGAAAGATAAAATCAAAGAAGACAATCAAAGAATTATTCAAGGAAATGTATTGTCGGGTACAACTTCAAACGAATCCGATTTTATTTCACACTATACCAATCAAGTAACAGTAATCACTGAAGGGAATCAACCAGAGTTTTTTGGATGGGCACTGCCAGGTTTTGGAAAACTTAGCCTTTCAAGGTCTTTCTTCTCATGGTTAACACCAAACAAAACGTATGATCTTGACACCAATACACATGGTGAAGAGAGGGCATTTGTGGTAAGTGGTGAATACGATAAAGTGTTGCCTATGAATATCATGCCAGTTATTTTACTAAAATCGATTTTAGCAAAAGATATTGAACGAATGGAAGCATTAGGAATACATGAAATCTCAGAAGAGGATTTTGCTCTTTGTGAGTTTGTGTGTACATCTAAAATTGACGTTCAAAATATAGTAAGAGAAGGATTAGAATTGATCAGGATGGATGCTTAAACTATTCTAATCAGAAAAACATTAAATATTACTCAATAGTGAAATTAGCAAGAAAATTAGTAGATTCGGTAAAACCTAAATTCGCCAAAGGTAGCAAATTAGAAAAATACCACTATCTTTTTGATGCATTTGAGACTTTTCTTTTCGTTCCTGATACTACCACAAAAAATGGTGTTCATGTTCGTGACGCTATGGATCTCAAAAGGACGATGTTGATGGTAATCATAGCTTTGATTCCAAGCATGCTTTTTGGTATTTGGAATACGGGTCATCAACACTATTTAGCCTTTGGAATGGAAAGTAGCTTTATGGATAACATGATTTTTGGTCTAATAAAAGTTCTTCCAATTATTGTGGTTTCTTATGCCGCTGGATTAGGTGTTGAATTCCTTTTTTCTATTACCAAAGGTCACCCAGTTTCTGAAGGTTACTTGGTAACAGGTTTGTTAATACCACTTACTCTACCAGTTACTGTCCCTTTATGGATGGTAGCATTAGGAGCCGTTTTCTGTACTTTATTAGGAAAAGAGATTTTTGGAGGAACTGGTATGAACTTCATGAATCCAGCTTTGCTGGCAAGAGCATTTATGTTTTTTGCTTTTCCAGCTTTTATGTCAGGCGACATTTGGACAGACCTTTCTCCTGAAGTTGGTCATCAAGTAGTTGATGCCTTTTCAGGAGCTACAAACTTGGTTGTTTTCGATACAAACTATGCCAGTTTACCTTCAGCTTGGGATATGTTTATGGGTTTTGAACAGGGCTCAATTGGCGAAACCTCTGTACTTGCTTGTTTGATTGGAGCTGTTATTCTCATAGTCTCAGGTGTTGGAAGTTGGAGAATCATTGTTTCTATTTTTGTTGGGGGTTATCTTATGGGTCTTTTGATGAATATATTGGCTCCAGCAGATAATTTAGCTCATGCTATGCACACTCCAGCACATTTTCATTGGTTGATGGGAAGCTTCGCTTTTGGAGCAGTATTTATGGCTACGGACCCTGTATCAGCCGCACAGACAAATACAGGAAAAATAATATATGGATTACTTATTGGTATTATGATAGTTGTGCTTAGAGTATTTAATCCAGCTTATCCAGAAGCCGTAATGTTGACCATTTTATTATTGAATGTTTTCGCACCAATAATTGACCATATCGTAGTTGAAAGACATATAAAAACTAGATTGAAAAATGCATAGTAATCGTTACACATTTATTTATGCTATAGGTATCTCCATACTTACGGCAATTATTTTGGCGACAACCTCAGTAGTTTTAAAACCAAAACAAGATTTTAATTTGGCTCTGGATGCCAAGTCAAACATTCTAAAGTCTGTTCTGGTAGAGCCAAGTTCTAGCTCCGAGATTGAGCGTATTTATGGTAAGCAAGTAGAAGAATTAGTTTTAAATAGCAAAGGTGATATAATTCCAGATGTGAAAGCCAATACGGTCGTTCTAAAGGAAGAATTGGGTAAAAATCTTGAAGATAGAAAGCTACCTTTATATATTTATACGGATGACAAAGGAGGAAAAAATTATGTAGTTCCTATGCAAGGCGTTGGACTTTGGGGACCTATCTGGGGTTTTATTTCTTTTGAATCTGATTTGAATACTGTGAAAGGTGCTTTTTTTGATCATAAATCAGAAACACCGGGTTTAGGAGCTGAAATTGCTGAAAAACCTTTTCAAGAGAAATTTATTGGTAAAAAAATTATTGATGGAAATAATAGTTTTATTTCAGTGAATGTGGTGAAATCTTCGGCGAAGGTTGATTTCGGTCCAGAGTACAGAGTGGATGCTATTTCGGGAGGTACAATCACTTCGAATGGCACCAACGATATGATAAGGAATTGTGTAGAACCCTATTTGGTATATTTCAATAAACAAAAAAACTAAATGGCAGAAGTATTAGAAAAGCCTAAAAAAGAAGGCTTGTTTTCCAAAAAAAATATTGCAATCATCAAGGACCCTTTAGATGATTCAAATCCTGTTACAGTACAAGTTTTAGGTATTTGTTCGGCTTTGGCCGTGACAGTGCAGGTTAAACCAGCCATCATTATGACACTTGGAGTTATTTTTGTAACTGCGTTTTCCAACTTAATAGTTTCTATAATTAGAAAAAGTATTCCAACAAGGGTCAGGATAATTGTTCAATTAATTGTAGTTGCTACTTTGGTTACCATTGTTGACCAAATGTTGAAAGCTTACATGTTTGACGTAAGTAAAAAACTTTCAGTATTCGTTGGTTTGATTATTACAAACTGTATTGTTATGGGTCGATTAGAAGCTTTTGCTTTTGCCCAAAAACCTTGGCCTTCGTTTTTAGATGGTATTGGTAATGGCTTAGGATATGGAATAATATTAATTACTGTAGCGGTTTTTAGAGAGTTTTTTGGAAGCGGTTCAATTTTGGGCTTTAATTTGGTTCCGCAGTGGGCTTATGATCACGGTTATGTTAACAATGGTCTTATGATGCTACCCCCATCTGCCTTGTTTCTAATTGGCGGATATATTTGGTGGCAGAGGAGTCGTAATAAAAAATTGACCAATATTTCTTAATTTATAAATAGAAAATGGAAAACCTTTTAGGAATTTTTGTAAAATCAATATTTGTTGAAAATGCAATCTTTGCATTCTTTCTCGGTATGTGTTCATATTTGGCTGTTTCTAAGAAAATAAAAACAGCGACCGGTTTAGGCTTAGCGGTAATATTTGTAATGTTACTTACAGCTCCGCTAAACTATCTTATATTAACTTATATGCTAAAGGAAGGTGCTTTGGCATGGATTCATCCATCTTTGGCCACGGTAGATTTAACCTTTTTAGCCTTTATCTTATTTATCTCCACCATCGCTGGTGCTGTACAGTTGGTAGAAATGATTGTTGAAAAATTCGCCCCAGCTCTGTATAGTTCGCTTGGAATATTTTTGCCCCTTATTACAGTAAATTGCTCGATTTTGGGTGCTTCGTTATTTATGCAAGAGCGTGAATATAATTTCTCAGAAACTTTGGTTTTTTCTGTTGGTACTGGTATCGGTTTCTTTTTAGCAATTGTTCTTTTGGCATCAATACGTGAAAAACTTCGCTATTCTAAAGTACCTGAGCCTTTACAGGGTTTGGGCATGGCGATGATAATCACGGGTCTTATGGCCATGGCTTTTTTGAGTTTTTCTGGAATAAAACTATAATCTATATTCAATATGCTCCCTATTCTTGCAAGTAGTATTGGTGTTTTTATATTAGTGGTTCTTTTGTTTGTGTTTTTGATTTTACAAGCAAAAGAAAGGCTATTACCTCAAAAAGACGTAAGTATTATCATAAATGGTCAAACCGAAAATCCTTTGATAGTAAAGCCAGGGGAGACTTTATTGTCAGCCTTGGCCGCAAATAATCTTTTTTTATCTTCAGCTTGTGGAGGTGGTGGTACATGTGCCATGTGTAAATGTAATGTTTTGAGTGGTGGTGGAGACGTATTACCTACTGAGACAAATCACCTTAACAGAAAGCAAGTAGCTGAACATATGCGTTTAGCTTGCCAAGTAAAAGTGAAAGAAGATATGAACATTGAAATTCCTCACGAAGTGTTTGGTGTAAAGAAATGGGAGTGTACTGTAACTTCAAATTATAATGTAGCTACTTTTATCAAAGAATTCGAGGTTAAATTACCAGAAGGTGAAACCTTAGATTTTGAAGCGGGTGGGTACATTCAGATAGACATACCTGAAACAACTGTAAACTATAAAGATATAGATATTACTGCCCACCCAGCCTATCATGACTCGCCAACGAAATTTAACGGTGACTGGGATCAGTTTAATCTTTGGCCTTTGAAAATGGTGAACCCGGAGCCTGTTTTTAGGGCTTATTCTATGGCTAACCATCCTGCCGAAGGAAATATAGTTAAACTTACTGTTCGTATCGCTACGCCTCCATTTGACAGAGCAAAAAATGGCTGGATGGACGTAAATCCAGGTGTAGCATCTAGTTTTATATTTAATTTGAAAAATGGAGATAAAGTAAACATTTCAGGTCCTTATGGAGAATTCTTTATAAAGGATACAGATAGAGAAATGTTGTATGTTGGTGGAGGAGCAGGTATGGCACCTATGCGTTCGCATTTGTTTCATCTTTTCCATACCTTAAAAACAAAACGAAAAGTTACTTTCTTTTACGGTGGACGTACCAAGAAAGAGTTGTTTTTTGTAGAAGAATTTAGAGAAATTGAAAAGCAGTTTCCAAACTTTAGATTTGTGATAGCCTTGGATAATCCTTTGCCTGAAGATAACTGGACGCTGAAAAAAGATATAGATGATCCAAATGGCGACGGATTTAAAGGTTTTGTACATAATGTTTGTATTGACGAGTTTTTGAAAAAACATAAAAGTCCTGAAGACCTTGAGGTTTATTTCTGTGGTCCTCCAATGATGAACCAATCAGTGCTTAAAATGGCTGACGATTGGGGTATACCGCCAGAAAACGTGGCCTTTGACGATTTCGGAGGATAAAAAAATGAGGACTTGCAATTATTGTAAGTCCTTTTTTAGTTTTAATAATTATATACTCTTTAGTCTTTTATGAAATTATTGTTTTCGTTTGCTCTGTTTTTAAGCTTGATTTCTTGTACCTCTAAAACTGAATATAAAGTTATTGAAGGACAAGCCCAAGGCACTACATTTAGGATAAATTATGAGGATAATTATAAACATGATTTGTCAAATCAGGTAGATTCTATCTTTAAAATGATAGATAAAAGTATGTCGCTTTGGGACTCTACTTCATTGATTTCCAAGATAAATAGTAATCAATCTTACGATATATTGGATTCTCATTTTATTAATGTCTTTAATGCGTCAGAAACGACTTCTAAAAGTACTAATGGATACTTTGATATAACAGTGGGCCCTTTAGTAAAAGCTTGGGGTTTTAGTTTTAAAAAAGGACTTCCTGCTCCTAATAATGCCCAAGTAGATAGTTTGAAAGTATTGATTGGTTTTGAAAAAGTGAAAATAGAAAATCAGAAAATCGTAAAAGCGAATCCCAATTCTCAAATAGATTTTAATGCGATTGCTCAAGGTTATACAGTCGATGTAATAGCCGATTTTTTAGCTTCCAAAGGTATAGTTAACTATCTGGTGGAGGTAGGAGGGGAGGTTAGAGGCAAAGGGAAAAACAAAGAAGGTTTAACTTGGAAAGTTGGGATTGAAAAACCTCAGGACGAAAGAGCCCTACAAGTGGTTGTTAACTTAGACGGTAAATCTTTGGCGACTTCGGGTAGTTATAGGAAATTTTTTGAAAATGATGGTAAAAAATATTCTCATGCGATTGATCCCCATACGGGATTTCCTGTAACGCATAATCTATTGAGCATATCCGTAATAGCCGAAACCTGTATGAAAGCTGATGCTTTTGCAACGGCATTTTTGGTAATGGGTTTAGAAAAAACCCAAGAACTAGCAAAAAAGGAAGACCTAGAGTACTTTGCTATATATGAAGAGTCAGGCGAAATAAAAACTTCCGCTTCTGAAAATTTCAATAAATTGATTGCCAAAGATTAAGCAGTTTGGGCATCATCACCGCATGGTTCTCCGGCTACTCTCCCGCAAACACCGCAAACTACACCCTCTTTTTGAAGCATAGGATTGTTGCTGGCACAAGTGCCTTTGAATTCTCCATTTTTAATAAAAAGCAATCTTACACTAAACATTAAAAATGCAATGATTACTAAACCGATGGTGACTAGAAATAAAGGTAATATATTCATTTTATTATTTTGGAGGTCTTCTATTTATAAAGACCTCCATTTTTGTTAGATATCGCAAATTTCAACACATCTTTTTAACGAAGCCAACATACCTGGGGTATCTTTTGGTGTAGGAATAAATTCTTGACCTAAATATCCCTTGTAGCCTGAATCTATTATGGCTTTCACTACAGCTGGATAATAAATCTCTTGCGTATTGTCAATCTCCTTGCGTCCTGGCATACCGCCTGTATGATAATGACTTATGTATTTTCCGTACTTTCTCACGTTTCTAATATGGTCTCCATGCATACTTTGCATGTGGAAAATATCGTAAAGCATCTTGAATCGGTCCGAGTTTACCATCTCACACAATGCAGCACCCCATTCCATGGTATCACACATATAGTCTGGGTGACTATCTCTAGAACTCAAAAGTTCCATAGAAAGTATGATGTCATTTTTCTCACAAATAGGTATGAGTTTTCTGATTATAGTTGCACAATTCATCATGCCAACCATGTCACTCATTCCATTCCTATTTCCTGAAAAGCATATTAAATTCTTTACACCGTTAGCAGCTGCTTCAGGAATTAATTCACTGTAAAGAGCAAAAAGCTCATCATGATTTTTAGGATTGTTGAAAAAATTATTCAAACCCATTCCTTTGGGCCAATCTCCCCATCCAATAGCAGCTGTTAAGCCATATTTTTTTAAAATTGGCCATTCTTTTGGTCCAGTTAGTTCAATAGAAGCCATGCCGATATCTTTTACGCCTTGGCAAAGTTCTTCAAATGGTACTGAGCCATAACACCATCTACATACAGAATGTTTTATATTGTTTTTCAATGCACCATGTGATTTTATAGCAGCATTGGCGGTTGATAATCCGCTGATAGACAAGGCCGAAGCGGTGCCGATAGATTTTAAAACATTTCTTCTACTCGTGTTTTTTTTCATTTTTAAGATTGATTGAATATTTTTTAAAATAGCCTTTCTGAATTTTTTGAATTGAAATGCCTTTTTTTCTTTAAAAATAAGCTTCTTTAATGCTAACAACAAATTATTTAAATATTTTATCTATGATTTATGTCATTTTTAATTTATTTTTGAAATAGAACCTTTGTGAAGGAAAATAATAATTGATATGGACGCTAAAACATTAGAAGGACTTGTTGAATCAAACAAGATGTACCAATTGGTAACTGAAAGATTAGACGTGGTTGATCCCGCCGCTCAGGATATTTATGCGAGATTCAATATGGAATCTGAATTGATGGAGCTGATTTTAGAGCTATACAATCATGACGAAGAGAATTTTCAATATCAGCAATTGCACAAGTTTTCGGTAGATCAAGTATTGGCTTATTTGCAAGCTTCTCATAAGTTTTATTTATCTAAGAAACTTCCGGAGATTGAACAAACTATGTCTCATATTTTCAATAAATATGGTGCTACTCATCAGCTTTTGACAAGTTTGACGGCTTTTTTTAATGAATATAAAAATAGGTTGGTTGAGCATATAAGGATGGAAGAAAAGACATTTTTCCCTTTTATCAAGAACTTGATTTCAGCATCTAAAGGTGAAATGAATGCCTCAGATATTAAAGGTATGCTAGAGAGTGATTCAGTTGATAATTTTAACGATAACCACGATCCTATTGAGGATGATTTAAAGACCGTTTCTTCAATCATACATAGTTATTCTACTGACGATGAAACTCCGCTTCCGTATAGGGTATTCCTAAATCAAGTTGAGCTTTTTGAGATGGAATTGAGAAAACATGCAATTATCGAAGACCATGTTTTGGTGCCCATGGCAAAAGAGCTTGAGAATAAATTAAGAGCTGCTTAAAAAAATTAAGATTCTTTCATCTTTAATTTGAGTTCGCAGGCACTTCTACCTATTCTTTTTCCATTTTTTAGGCCTTCTTCATTGGACATACGGTAATGTATGCCTCCATATAGTCTGGAAAGAGCAGCTTCCTGTGCAAATTCGTTAAAGGAATCGTAGCTCCGAGGTTTGAGTCCGTTTCCATCGTGCGAGTGGTCAGTGAAGTGATAATTGTAACCAAACATATCATTTAATACAGCAGCAATAGCACCCGAAACAGTTCCGTGACCTGATGTATATTCAGGGAAAGGCGGATTCTCTAAATATGCGTTCCAGTTTGGATCTATCGTAGTTTGTATAAAACTTACAGGTCTAAGCATATTGTGTTGGTATTTGCATTTCCAACATGAAATAAATGCGTCATTAACAGCTATCCCGATTCTGCACAAAGTTTCTGCTGCTTTGTCAAGCGGCATTTTTTCTTGTTTTATTAACTGTAAAGCTATAGAAACTCCATGACCAGGAGGTGTGAAGGTTTTTCCAGCATCATCTGACCAAAATTTCGCTATATCTTTTTGTTCTTCACTTAGGTTTTTGCCAACACTATATACTTCTAAAGCTTGTGCAAAAAGTATCGAAGAATTTCCAATTTCGCATTTTGGAGGTACTGGTAATTCAAAATCTGCATTACCTTTTATGAAGGTTCGGTTACTTCCCCAATAAGGCTGCAATGCACTTTGCTTACCCACAGGTGTCCACATACATGAGCCAGGGATGAGTTTGAAGTCTTTCGGGAAATTATGCATTTCGGCTTGGTGGCCGCCATCAGTTTTAGCGTATTTGTATATGGCATTAGCTAACTCTTCACCGTATTTTACTGAAGCTTTGAAAGTGGCTTCTGATATTGAACCTCGCAATTTTCTGTTAAGATTTTCTCTGAGTTGAGTTATTTTTGGTAGATTTTCCTTTGCATTTTTTGCAAAAAAATCTTCGTGGATTATTGCCAATGCATTATTTGCTACAATTTGCCAATCATAAATTTGGCTCTTATTGGGCAAAGGTAATTTTTCTAATTCTTGAAGTTCTCCTACTAAAGATTTGTAACCAGGCATACCATGCACAAGTGCCTCGTATAGAGTTAGGCCTGAATAACCCAAAGACCTAGCAACCACTGGAGGCGTAAAGCCAGGAGTGGTAGGGATCATTTTTAGCTGAAGGTCAAACCATTGTGTAGCAACTTCTGCGTTTAATTTCTCAATTGAATTTTGTGCTACTGAAATTTGAATTACTAAAAATGAAAAAAGTAAAGAGAATATTTTGCTTTTGTTTTTCAAACTATTCTGATTTTTAATTTTTTACTAAAAGTAAATAAAAAAACTATTTTTCGAATTTTAATTTTAAAATATTTTGTGCCACTGTTTTACCGTTGTCAAACCCTGAAGTACATGAGAATTCGTAATGAATGCCACCATAAATTCTTGAATTTGATGTTTCAGATCCATAAGCAGCAAATGAATCATATTTTCTGTTTGGATAAACTCCTTCATGGGTATTGTCTTCAAAAGCATAGGCATTTCCAAAAATACTTTCTAAAATGGTCACTGTTGCCCCAGCGGCTGTCCCATGTCCTGAAGCATACTCAGGGAATGGAGGATTGGCTAAAAAAGGTTCCCAGTTTTTATCCATTGTTTGCTTAATATAGGTACTCGGACGCATTAGGAAATAGTAATATTTTCCTTTCCAACAACTAATAAATGCGTCGTTTAATGAAAGTCCTGTCTTGGCGTATGCTATTGCTACCTCATCTAAACTAGTTTTGTTTTCAAGAAGGATTTTCCTAACCACATTGAAATGGTGTCCTGGTGGTGTGATGGAGCCTGTTCCGTCAGCAAAATAGTTGGCAATCGCTTTTTGGTCGGTACTTAGATTTTTAGATTGATCATAAATTTTTTTTGCTTCGACAAAAAAAGATGAGTTTTTTTCAAAAGAGAACGAAACTGGTGTGTTTAGTTTATCGTTCATGTTTTCTTTAACCAAAGTACGGTTTTGTCCCCAAGTGGGTAAAAGAGGGATAGACTGACTGCCAGATGGTTTCCAGAATCCGATACCAGATGGTGTTACGAAGTTTTGAGGGAAATTATTGAGATGTCCTGTTGCTCCACCGTCAGTTTTAGCATATTCGAAAACTGCTGTTGCTAATTCTGCCCCAAATCTTACGGATCTTTCAATCACTTCATCTGTTGTTCCAGTTTTTAATTTTGTTTCATATATGACCCTTACAGAATCTAACTTACTTTTGTTTTTGTCGCTAGTAGAAAGATATAATTGCTGTAAAAGCGAATATTGTGTTACACTCGCCACTAGTCCCCAATTGTATTCCATCGTAGAATCAGGAATTGGCAACTTCGAAAGTCCGTTTAATTGCCCTTTTAATGATTGATAGCCAGGCATACCGTGTACCACACTTTCATAAAGGGCCAAAGATGTATAACCTAAAGCTCTAGCTGCCACAGGGGGTGTAAACCCGGGTGTAGATTTAATAAGCTCCAATTGAATTTTTAGCCAATCTGATGCCATCGTTCCTTCAAAAGTAGATGTAAGCACAGAAGGATTATCAATTACTGGTATAATTGTATCTGTATTTTTTTTGCAAGAAATAAAAAAAGTAATTGCTATAATTAAGCTTAGTATAAATTTAGCCTTCATTAAATGAGTTTTTTATATAAATTCTCCCAAAAACCTTGCCAAATATTCAAGAACTTAACTGTTTTTTGATGCCGTAGAATAACTTTGTAGACACAGTTTGAAAATTTAGTTTAGGAAAATTTCAATTTAAAATTTGAATATTTTTATATTTATTATTATCTTGGTTAATTGAAATTTAAACAAGATAAATATGGCTACCTCTGTAAAAAACCTATTAGAAAATAAAAATATTAATGCTGTTATTTCTGTTCTACCTGATACTACCGTGTATGAAGCTCTTGGAGTTATGAAAGAGTCAAATGTGGGTGCTGTATTAGTAATGGAAAATGAAGAACTAAAGGGGATTTTTTCTGAGCGAGATTATGCTAGAAAAGGTATTATTTTAGGAAGGAAAGCAAAATCGACACCTATGACTGAAGTAATGACCTCAAATGTTTTCTCAGTTTCGGCTGAAATGACAACCAAAGACTGTATGGAAATGATGAGTGCTAAAAAAATTCGACATTTACCTGTGGTTGCCGAAAGTAAAGTTATTGGGGTATTGAGCGTTGGAGATATTGTAAGTGAGATGCTCAAAGAACAGAAAGAACATATAAACTTTTTGGAAGGTTATATTGTGAATGGATGATATTTTAAATTAATAATAAAAAAGCTCGAAATTTAATTTTTCGAGCTTTTTTAGTTTAAGCTTCTTCGTTTTTTGGAGGAAACAGTAAGGATGCGGCAATGCTTACACCCAATATTAAAACTATCAAAATCAAGGAATGCAGATTAGTAAAGCCGAAACTTTCTAACCATGTATGTGCGAGCATTTTACCACCAATAAATGTTAAAAGCACTCCAAGTCCATATTTGAGATATGTAAACATATCTATGATATTTACCAAAAAGAAAAACATTGACCTAAGGCCCATTATCGCAAATACGTTTGAGAAAAATACGATATAAGGGTCTTTTGTTATTGAAAAAATGGCTGGTATAGAATCAACCGCAAATATGACGTCAGTAAACGCAATAACCACAATAACCAAAAATAATGGAGTTAGATAAATTTTGTTGTTTTTGTATTTATGTTTAAAGAAAAATCTATCTGAAACAAATTTTTCATAAACATTAAAAAACTTCGAAGTAATCTTTACGGCAGGATGGCTTTTGGTGTCGATGTTTTCTTCCTCTTCCTTTGAAAATAGAATTTTAAGTCCCGTGTATACCAAAAATGCTCCAAAAATTAAGAGTACCCATTCGAATCTTTGTATCAGTGCTGCTCCTAAAAAAATAAAGATAAAGCGAAGGATAATAGAACCTAAAATACCCCAAACCAATACATCTTTATAGTTTTTCTTTCTTACACCAAATGAGTTGAAAATCAGGATGAAAACAAAAATGTTGTCTACCGAAAGAGAATATTCGACTAAATATCCAGTAATAAACTCCAATGACATGTTGTTTTGAAATACTCTAAGGTTTTCCTCATAAGTACCTGTCAATTTTAAGGTTTTATAAAATTGACTTCTAATATTTTCTAAATGCGAGCTATCGCTTATGTCGTGAATCAAATATCCATAGTGACGTAAGAAAAAATAAAAACCGATAGATAAGGTAACCCATACCGCACTCCAGAAAGCCGCTTCTTTAAATTTCACAACTTCTGCTTTTTTGGAGCTTAATACTCCAAGGTCAAGCAACATGACCAATATTACAAAAAGTGCAAAAGCACCGAAAAACACTACTTCGTTAGAAAAAACCATTTGGAACGTTTAAAATAAAATGCAAATATAAGAAGATTGAAAGGTAGATTTAAGAAATATTAAAATGTAGATCAAATTACAGAACCCAATTCTTCTGCAATAAGTTTAATGAAGTCCCTTTTTTTGCCAATACTATTCATTAATATTTCTAAATCTTCGTCAGATGCAGCATCTATTTCTTCTATTAAATTGTTGATCTCTTGTTGTAATTTTTCCTTTCTAATTCTTAAAATCATTCTGTAAGACGACTCGTTTAGAAGTTCTTCGTATTTAGGAACAAAAATTTCGAATTTCTGCCATTTGTCACTTAGTTCGTGTTTTGGACTCATCCAGCTTATCACTACATCTTGGATTTCTGGATTTGGATTTGACGAAAACATTTTTGAGTCTATCTGATTTCCTTTAATATGCTCCTCTTTATAAAATTGGTAAATTTGATTAAAAATAGGTGTTTCCAATTCGATATCGTTTGTTTCATGTAAAAGATAATCTGCGAGTGAGTGTTTTTCTCCAGTTTCTTCGTCTTCATCTATTATTATGTGACCATATAAAACCAAATCTTTTACCAAAGCTTCCTCTTGTCCATTTCCTTTTTTTAAGGAATTAATTATTTCTAATTCCTGGTTACGAGAGGGAGGAGCGGGTAAAGTGCCACCGCCATCCGACCTTTCAGCTCTTTTGTTTTCAGGCGTTTTAGTTCTAAGAATCTTATTGCCTTCGGTAAGTAAAATTGTTTCATCAATTTGGAGCAATTTTGCTACTTCTTGATAAAATACAGAGCGTTTTATTGGATTCGGTATTTTAGTAATGGACGTTACTAAATCACTAATTAGCTCTGCCTTTTTAATAGGATCATCTCCTATATCCGCCAAAGAAAGCTCCGTTTTGAAATTTATAAAGTTTTGTTGGTGCTCTTTTACATATTCTGAAAACGCCGTGCTGCCGACTTTCCTAATAAAACTATCTGGGTCGTCGCCATCAGGAAAAACTACCGACTTAACGTTCATATCTTCTTCCAAGATCAGGTCAATTCCTCTAATTGACGCTTTTATACCAGCCGCGTCACCATCATAAAGTACCGTTATGTTTTCGCTGAATCTCCTTATTAGTCGAATCTGCTCAACTGTCAAAGACGTTCCGGATGAAGCTACAACATTCTCAATACCAGCCTGATGTAAAGAAACGACATCGGTGTATCCTTCTACCAAATAGCAATTGTCTGCTTGACGGATGGCATTTTTAGCTTGGTAAATGCCATAGACAATATGGCTTTTGTGATATATTTCAGTCTCAGGTGAATTTATATATTTTGGTGCTTTTGGGTCAGTTTTAAGTATTCTGGCTCCAAATGCGATAGGTTTACCAGCAACATTATGAATTGGGAAAATAACCCGCCCTCTAAATCTATCAATTTTAACCTCGTTGTCTTTAATGCTAATTAATCCTGCTTTTTGAAGGATATCGGGACTGAAACCCGCTTTTTCTGCTTTTTTCAGAAATTCATCGCGAGCATCTAATGCATAACCCAAATTGAATTTTTCGATAGCCAATTTGGAAAAACCCCTTTCCAAAAAATAGGATTGACCTACATTTTGCCCTTCTTCGGTATCGGCCATGGTGTCGGCAAAAAATCGCTGAGCATAATCCAACACTATAAAAAGACTTTCTTTCTCGTTTTGATTTATGAGGTCTTGGTCTGTAAATTCCCTCTCTTTTACCTCAATATTGTATTTCTTTGCCATCCAACGCAAAGCGTCAGGATAGGAGAGGCCTTCGAGGTCCATCACAAACCTTAAGGAGTCACCACCTTTTCCGCATCCAAAACATTTGTAAATACCTTTTGCAGGAGAAACATGGAATGAAGGGGTTTTTTCATTATGAAAAGGACAACAAGCAATCATACTTGCTCCTCTTTTTTTGAGGCTCACAAACTCCCCAACAACTTCTGTTATGTCGGCGGCTTGAAGTATTTGCTGAACGGTATCCTGAGGTATCATTTTGTAAAATTATCCTTAAATTCTTTTCAAAAGAAACGAAAGCTTATTTTTAAATTTTGATTTTGTGTACTATGAATTGAATCTGTTTGGCCTTAAAAAGTATTTTTTTTGTTTGCTTCATTCGTTTTTTAGTCAAAAAATAAAATTAAAATCAAAAATAATATTAGATAAATACCAAATAAAGTTATTTTTGCAAAAAAAGCTCTTCAATTGTTTAATAAATTGATTCAAATATCATTGGTAACTTTTCTCGCTATATTTTTAGTGGGTAGCCCTGTGATTGAATATATTGAGCATTTTCAAGAGGAAAACTCAGACATTGGTTTTGTTTTTGAACAAAGAGGAGATCAACTTTTGATTAAAGTCCCGTTTAATTTACCTTACCATTATGAAACAGTATTTGAGGTAAATCCTAGTGAACTGGTAGTTTTTAAAGGTGATTTTTATCGAGCTGTCAATAAAGCTTTTGTAAACGATACAGTGTTTACGGGTTACAAAAGAGAAAACCTAACGCGTCAAAATGTTTTTGAACTGATGGGGTCTGTTGCTCAAAACTTTGATAATGATGCAGATCCATTAAAATCACTTGAAAGAGTCATTAAAAGTTTTGCAAAACAATATTATACACAACAAATTATACAATACACTTATTTTTGGAATGAGACCCCAACGGTTTCTCATTATTTTATGTCTCAGAACCACGAAACCTCTTTTAGTTTTTTATTGTCTCCTCCTCCCCAGATTTCCTAATTATCGGTATTTGTAAATTTTGCAATACCTCCTTGGCGGAGAATTATTTTATAATTTCCGTTTAGGTTAATTTATTATTATTTCTTAGAATTTTAAAATTTCAAGCAAATTGATTTAATATCAATCTGATTTATGAACCTTTATTTGGTTTTGTACAAAAACCAAAACTGGAATGTTTGATATTTTATGAAAATTCTATAAAAAAAGTATTTAAATCAAATTTTTTGGAAACAATTAAAGACAATCAAAATGAAAAATATATTTATTTTTTTAGGACTTATCATGCTTTTTCAGCAAAAAGCAAATGCTCAAGGATGTGTGGCTGTTAGGCAAATGAGTTGTAGCAGTGCACCACATAGTAGTTCTTCGGATTTATTCAAACAAAAAAACGGCACTTGGCTTGTCAGTACAAGTTATAGGTATTTTAAATCTTTTAGGCATTTTAGAGGGTCTGAACAAGAGACGGATAGAGTTGCAAATGGTACTCAAGTTGTCAATATTTCTCATGGATTAGACTTGGGTCTAAGTTATTTGGCGAATCCTCGCGTTTCTTTTAATGCCAATTTGCCCTTGATTTACTTCGATAGGTCTTCCCTTTACGAACATTATGGAAATTCAATAACCGCAAATCCTGATCAAAAGAGATTTCATACAGGATCACAAGGAATTGGTGATTTGAGGCTTTCGGCTAATTATTGGATTTTGAATCCCGCCAAAATCCTAAAAGGGAATTTTTCTATTGGTTTGGGAGTGAAACTTCCAACTGGAAATCCTGGTGTAAAGGATGATTTTCATAAACTAACAAAAGATGGCACTGAATATTTAGTAACTAAGCCTGTAGATCAATCTATCCAATTGGGCGATGGAAGAATGGGTGTAAGTGTTGAAAGTCAGGGTTATAGGTCTTTTGGGAAGCATTCTTCATTTTATTATAGTGCCTACTATCTTATTAATCCGGCAGAAACAAATGGAGTGGAAAGAGATCCAAGTAATGCCAATGTGGATCCAATCATCAAATATTTTTCTGTAGCAGACCAGTTTGCTGTTCGGGTAGGAGCAAGTCAATCCATTTTGCCGAAATCAGGTATTTCTGTTATGCTTGGAGGAAGAGTGGAGGGCGTTACTGCGAAAGACTTAATTGGTGGGAATGAAGGATTTAGAAGGCCAGGGTATGTAGTGGCAGTAGAGCCAGGTTTGTCTTATATGAAAGGTAAAATAAGTGCTACAGCTACAGTGCCAGTAGCTTTGTATAGGAATAGAACGAAGAGTTATTATGATCTGCAAGATCCTAGTGGTCAGCGTCATGGAGATGCTGCATTTGCTGATTATTCAATAAATTTTTCAATTTCTAAATGGTTTTAAATTATGAATTTCAGGACAGTATTTTTGATTAACAGATTAGCGATGTTTGTGGTGTATTTTTGGTTTGGATTTTTAAAAGTTATCCATCTCTCCCCAGCCACAGAATTGGTAACTGCACTTGCTCAAGTTACGTTGCCATTTATTCCGGCAGAAAGTTTTATTGTTTCATTCGGTATTTTTGAGTGTGTAATTGGTGTTTTGTGGTTGTTTCCAAAGTTTACAAATATAGTTTTTTGGTTAACAGTATTTCATTTAGTAACTACGTTTATGCCTATGTTCTTTTTGCCTAATGTATCTTGGAATCAGTTTTTTACGCCAAGTTTGGTTGGGCAATATATTATCAAAAATTTCGTAATTTTTGGAGCAATATATACTTTGTTTGTTGCAAACAAAAAGGACGATTTCGTGAAAGTATTTAACTAAAGCTGGAGAGTTTTTCAGGTGGAGATTTTTCGAAACTCTACCTGAAAAAAACTTTTCCACATTCGGTCGACTTATCTACATTATTTTAATGCCTTAAAGAAGTTTTTTTAAAAATACGTATCTTTGCACCTCTTTAAAATAAGGCAAAAAATGGGAAAGATAATCTCGATAGTAAATCAGAAGGGTGGGGTAGGTAAAACAACCACTGCAATTAACCTTTCGGCTAGTTTAGCGGTATTGGATTATAAGGTTTTGATTATAGATACGGATCCTCAGGCCAATGCTGGTTCTGGAATTGGTATTGATAGCAAGGATCAGAAAAATAATATTTATACGTCTTTGGTTGGTCAAACTAACCTCAAAGACTGTATTGTACATACTCAGATACCTAATCTGGATTTGATATCATCTCATATCGATTTGGCTGGTTTCGAATTAGAAATCGTAAACCAAGTGGCTCGAGAATATATTTTGAAAGAAATAATTCAAGATATAAAAGAAGACTATGATTTTATTTTGATTGATTGTTCGCCTTCTTTAGGTTTGATGGTAATCAACTCAATTGTGGCTTCTGACTCAGTACTTATTCCTGTTCAATGTGAATATTTTGCCCTTGAGGGAATTGCGAAGCTTCAAAATACGATTGACATCATCAAGAAAAGGTTAAATCCGAGCCTTGTAATGGAAGGATATGTGTTGACAATGTACGATGCTCGAACCAATCTTTCAAAAATGGTTGTTGATGATGTAAAAAAATATTTCGAATCGCTTTGTTTTGATACTATTGTGCCTCGAAATGTAAAGTTGGCCGAAGCCCCAAGTTATGGTGTTCCTGCTTTGTTGATGTTTTCAGGTGAAAAAGACGGCGAGTTTGACATTAAATTTTTAGAAAACAAAGGAGCAATTAGTTATATAGATTTGGCTAAAGAGCTATTAAAAAGAAACAACTTAGCAGAGATAAAAGAAAGCGATGGTGGAAAATAAAAACAAAGGTTTAAATTCGCTATTGTCTGATTCTGATCTTGTTGTTCAGCGGAAAATAGCCGCCTTCAGAGGTGTAAATTTGGTTGATATCGAAAAACTTCAGGTGGGTGTTCAGCAGCCAAGAAGTCATTTTGATGAGAAGTCTATTCAAGAATTGGCTGATTCAATAGCAATACATGGCTTGATTCAACCTATTACAGTTAGAGAAATAGGTGAAGGAAAGTTTGAAATAATATCTGGAGAAAGGAGATTTAGAGCTTCAAAAAAAGCTGGATTAAAAGAAGTGCCGGCTTTTATCAGAGATGTAAATGACCAACGTTCGCTCGAAATGGCTCTTATTGAGAACATACAGAGAGAAAACTTAAATCCAATAGAAATAGCTTTGTCGTATCAAAGAATGGTGACTGAGTGTCAACTTAGCCAAGACGAATTGGGTAAAAGGGTGAGTAAAAGCCGTTCGGCAGTTACTAATTATCTGCGTTTGCTTAATCTGCCAACAGAAATTCAGTCAGGGCTTATTTTGGGAGTTATTACTATGGGTCAGGCAAGGCCATTGATACCTATCCAAGATCAAAACTTGCAAATAGATATTTATCAACGTATTTTAGAAAACGAACTCAGTGCGAGAGAAATAGAGGCATTGGTTAAGAGAGGAAATGCCTTTGAGGCTGGTGCAAATGAGCTTGATCTTTACAGAGAGGATATGAGAATAGAAGAATTGACCTTAAAAGGGAAGACTTTGGTTCCAGTCAAAATCCAAATTCAGGACCTCAATAAAGGCAATGTTTCTATAAAATTCACAAATACTGACGAGCTGGCTGAAATTTTGCAAAAGTTGGAATCTATTTAATATACACAGACAATTATTAAGGATATACCTTTAGCTTTAAAAACCTCAATTATAGTGATATAGTTGAGGTTTTTTTCTTGATTTATTTTAGAAAAAAAAGCTGTTTTTTTATTTTTTGCATTTGCTTTTTTGGTTAAATATTCAATGTTTTTCACTATATTTGTACCTTAATATTCTACAAAAAAATCTATATAAAAACATTCCATTGATTGGTGGAATTTATACTATTAGTAATAAAAATATATGGCAGATCACGAATTAGAGAATAGGGCAGATTACTCCGCAAATAACATACAAGTTTTAGAAGGTTTAGAGGCTGTTAGGAAAAGGCCAGCCATGTACATTGGTGATATCGGTTTCAAAGGTTTACATCATTTAATTTGGGAAGTAATAGACAACTCCATTGATGAGGCTATGGCTGGGTATTGTAACAAGATTGATACAATAATCAATATTGATAACTCTGTTACAGTAAAAGATAACGGTCGTGGTATTCCTACTGGATGGCATGATAAAGAAAAGAAATCAGCACTAGAGGTAGTTATGACGGTACTTCACGCTGGTGGTAAATTTGACAAAGACACTTATAAAGTTTCTGGTGGTTTGCACGGGGTGGGTGTGTCTTGTGTTAATGCTCTTTCAACTGACTTGAGAGTTGAAGTACATAGAGATGGTAAACTATTTGAGCAAGAATATAAAATTGGAAAGCCGCAGTATCCCGTTAGAGAAATTGGTACAACAGAATTAAGAGGAACTTTTGTTACTTTTAAACCAGATGATACTATTTTTCAGGTAACTGAATACAAGTATGAAACCGTTGCTAACCGTATCAGAGAACTCTCGTTTTTGAACAAAGGAATCACTTTGACATTAACTGACATGAGGGAGTTAGACGATGAAGGTAATCCAAAGCACGAAGTTTTTCATTCAGAAGGCGGTTTGATTGAGTTTGTTGAATACTTAGATCAAGGTAGAGAAAGGTTAATACCTATGCCAATGTGGATGGAAGGTGAAAAGGACGGCGTGCCTGTTGAAGTTTCGTTGATTTATAATTCTTCCTATTCTGAGAATGTTTCCTCATTTGTAAATAACATCAATACTCCTGAAGGCGGAACACACGTTTCTGGTTTTAGAATGGCACTTACTCGTACTTTGAAATCGTATGCTGATAAGTCGGGTATTTTACAAAAAGAAAAAATAGAGATTTCGGGAGATGACTTTAGAGAGGGTCTTACGGCTGTAATTTCTGTAAAAGTACAAGAGCCACAATTTGAAGGTCAGACTAAATCAAAACTAGGTAACTCTGAAGTTACAGCAGCCGTAAGTGGTTGTGTACAAGAGATGTTGGAAAACTACCTTGAAGAAAACCCGAAAGATGCTAGAACCATTGTAGACAAAGTTATTTTGGCTGCGAAAGCACGTATTGCTGCTAAAAAAGCCAGAGAGATGGTACAGCGTAAAAACGTTTTGATAGGTTCTGGTTTACCTGGTAAATTGGCTGACTGTGCGGAATCTGACCCGACACTTTGTGAAGTTTATCTAGTAGAGGGTGACTCGGCAGGTGGATCTGCAAAACAAGGTAGAGATAGGAGTGTTCAGGCTATATTGCCATTGAGAGGTAAAATTCTTAACGTTGAAAAAGCTCAAGAATACAAAATATATGAAAATGACGAGATAAAAAACATTTTTACAGCCTTGGGTGTACAGATGGGTAAAGATGGAGATGATAGGGCCTTGAATTTGGACAAATTGCGTTATCATAAAATCATTATTATGACGGATGCTGATATCGACGGTAGTCATATTCGTACCTTAATTTTGACGTTTTTCTATCGTTTTATGAAAGAAATCATTGAAAAAGGTTACCTATATATTGCACAGCCTCCTCTTTATTTGATCAAAAAAGGTAAAGATGAAGAATATTGCTGGACTGAAGAGCAACGCCAAGCAGCTGTAAAAAGAATGGCTGCAGGTGGAAAAGAAGAAAATGTAGGACAGCAACGTTACAAAGGTCTTGGTGAGATGAATCCTGAGCAATTGTGGTCTACTACCATGAATCCAGAGTTTAGAACACTTAAACAAGTGACTATTGAGTCAGCAACTGAAGCTGATCATTTGTTCTCAATGTTGATGGGCGACGAAGTACCACCTCGTAGAGACTTTATTGAGCGTAATGCAAAATACGCAAATGTGGATGCATAATAATCCTTTGACCATAGACTAGGCGAGCCGGAAACGGTTCGCTTTTTTTGTCTCCAAATTTCACGGTTTAATGTTTTTTTTAATAAAAGGTAAATAAAAATTTTTATATTTCGCTTTTAAAATAATTTATGCAAAGTAGCATTTTGGTTTTATTTATAGCGTCAATAGTAATATTGTCCTATTTCTTTAATATTTTCAGTAAGAGGACCAAAATCCCTACTGTGTTGTTATTGATGTCTTCTGGGATGCTTTTTAATTTTTTTGAAAAAAATCAATTAATCTCAATGTACACTATCAACAAGGTGGTTGAATTATTGGGAATAATGGGATTGATTATGATAATTTTGGAGGCATCCTTGGATCTTCACATTACGAGGAAGAAAAAGGGCTTGATTCTAAAAGCATTTATTTCAGCTTTAATAATACTCATAGTTTCTTCCTTTTCAATAGCCTATCTTATACATTTTTGGTTAAATGAGCCTTTGGTTGACTGCTTGATATATGCTACGCCTTTGTCTATAGTAAGTAGTGCAATTTTAATCCCTAGTTTAGAGCAACTTACACCAGACAAAAAAGAATTCTTAGTTTATGAATCTTCTTTTTCAGATATATTGGGTATTTTGTTTTTTAATTATTTGATTGGGGAAAATACAAGCGAGCCACTTAATGCTATTATTTATCTTGGACAAATGGGACTTTCGGTCATTATTTCGATTTTAGTGGCATTTCTTTTGGTTTATTATTTAGGTAAAATAAAATTAAAAGTTAAGTTCTTTTTGATTTTTGCAGTACTTTCTGCTCTATATGCACTAGGAAAACTCACCCATTTGCCTTCCTTATTAATCATTTTGTTTTTTGGCTTAATAATAAATAATCGACAGCTTTTTCAGAAATTTAAATGGATAGACAAGCATATTCCTGATGAAATGAGTTTTCTAGAATTAGAAAAACAATTGAAGTCTGTTACCGCTGAAACGTCATTCTTGGTTAGAACTTTTTTCTTTATACTGTTTGGCTATTCTATTGATATACTGAAACTTGCAGTCTCTGAGGTGCAAATTGTTGGTACTTTGATTGTTGTGATACTTTTGATAGTAAGACTCGCATTTTTATTGTATCTAAATCCTAAAGAAAATCCATTGCCAGAGCTTTTTCTTATGCCTCGGGGTTTGATCACTATATTGCTTTTTTATAATATTCCTCCTCCTCGACAATTAGAACAATTCAATAGTGGTATTTTATTTTTTGTGATTTTAGTGACGGCAGTTTTGATGATGATTGGCCTTTTTACCGCAAAAGGTGCTCCTAGCTCTGAAGATATCGAAGTTTAAAGATTTCGATTTTTTATAACTGTACAAAAATTAAAATTTTATTATTAAAGTAAAATTAAGACTTTAAAAAGCTATAAAATTTCTTAAATAATTAACAAAAAGCAATCTTTTATTGTTTTCTGTTTATAATTCAAATGGTTTTTTTTCTAAAAGATTGCCATTGATTATATTTGTATTAAACAGATGTTATTTTTCATCAACCTTAAAACTCAAATTATATGTCTCTTACAATGGATACTTTTCCTTGGTTTAAGAATTACCCAAAAGGAATAGACTTCGAATTAAACCCAGACTCTTATGCCTCTCTTTTAGATTTAATGGAAAGCGGTTTTGAGAAATTTAGAGATCAGCCAGCTTATACTTTCATGGATAAAACATTGAGTTATGCTGATATTGATAAAAAATCCAAAGATTTTGCTGCTTATCTACAAAGTATAGGTTTGCAAAAAGGAGATAAGATTGCGGTTCAAATGCCAAATTGTTCTCAATATCCTGTAGTTTTGTATGGCTCATTGAGGGCCGGCTTAGTTGTTGTTAACACTAACCCTCTTTATACTCCTCGGGAAATGAAACATCAGTTTTCTGATTCTGGGGCAAAAGCTATTGTCATAGTTGCCAATTTTGCCTTTAATTTGGAAAAAGTTATAGCTGATACCCAAATTAAGCATGTAATAGTGACAGAAATGGGGGATATGCTCGGTTTTCCTAAAAAGCAAATAGTGAATTTTGTAGTTAATAAAGTCAAAAAAATGGTTCCATCGTATTCTTTACCAGGAGCTATTAAGTTTGGAGATACCTTGACAAAGGGGGCCTCTTTAAGCTATAAAAGGCCTCAAGTGAAAGGTCTAGATTTGGCTTTTATTCAATATACAGGAGGTACAACTGGTGTTTCTAAAGGAGCAATGCTAAATCACCGAAATATGATTGCAAATACTGAAGGAATAAGTGCTTGGTTTAGTCCTCAAATGCACCATGACATTCCTCGGAATATTTTAGGAGCACTACCTTTCTATCATATTTTTGCACTAACAGTAAATGCCTTTTCTACTTTTAAGTTAGGATTTCATAATATCATGATACCTAATCCAAGAGATCAAAAGGCTTTGTTGAAAGACCTGCAGAAGCATAAATTGTTTGTTTTTCCTGGATTAAATACGCTTTTTAATTCCTTATTAAATAATCCAGAATTTCTTGCTTTAGATTTTTCTACATTAAAAATAACGATTTCTGGCGGAATGGCTCTGCAAAGACCCGTAGCCGAGGCTTGGGAAAAGGCTACCGGATGCAAAGTAACAGAAGGTTATGGTTTGTCAGAAACCGCTCCAGTATTAACTTGTAATCCTACAGACGGAAATCAACAAATAGGAACTATTGGACTGCCTTTTCCTTCTACAGAAATTCGGATTTTGAAAGAGGATGGAACTTGGGGCATAGTGGATGAAGTTGGTGAAATATGTGCTCATGGACCACAAGTTATGTCTGGATATTATAATAGACCAGACGAAACTGCCAATGTATTTGTAAATGACGAGAACGGAAGACAGTTCTTTAAGACTGGTGATATAGGATTAATGCAAGCAGATGGATATTTTAAAATTGTAGATAGAAAGAAAGACATGATTTTGGTGTCTGGCTTTAATGTCTTTCCTAACGAAATAGAAGAGGTTGTTGCTGCATGCCCAGGTGTTTTAGAAGTGGCTTGTATAGGTGTAGAAGATAGCAAATCAACCGAAGCTGTTAAGATTTTTGTGGTAAAAAAGGATCCAGAGCTAACAGAAGCGAGTATTCGTGAGTATTGCAAAGAAAACTTGGTTGCTTATAAATGTCCAAAATTTATTGAGTTTAGAGAAGATTTGCCAAAAACAAACGTAGGAAAGATACTTAGAAGGGAGCTAAGAGATACCAAATAGAACCATTAAAAAAAACTTCTTGTTTTTAAAACAGGCCGAGTGCCTGTTTTTTTTATGAAAATACTAAATAGATTTTTTTCGGCTATTATTATTGTTATCGTCAGAATTTACCAATACGGTATATCGCCCTATTTTCCAGATGCTTGCCGTTACCAACCTACTTGCTCGCAATATATGGTGGATAGTATAAAAGAGTGGGGTGTGCTGAAAGGTACATGGCTAGGCCTAAGGCGTTTGTCAAGGTGCCATCCATGGGGAGGGCATGGCTGGGATCCAGTGAAAAGGAAACATAAACATTGAAAGTATTGGTATATGTTTTATGAAAAATATGTGATTAAATGGTGGTATTTATTAATTAAAACATTAGAAATTAACAAGAAAATCGCCAAAGATGATGAATTTTATGTCTTTGGCTTTATTTTTGAATTACATTAGCCAAGTTTAAAAGTTTAGGAAATGAAAAATAAAATATTACTTTTTGGATTGTTGTTAATTGCTTTTGGTTGTAATAAAACCGAAGATGTTCCAGATCCAATTGTTCCAGTTGAATTAGAGATTAGTAATGAAGTAGCTCAAAAGTGGGGAAAGATGACAATGGAATATCTTTTTGTACAACCACTAAAGTCACCTACTTATGTTTCAAGGTCACTTGGTTATATTGGATTGACAATGTATGAAACAGCAGTGAATGGTAGTATAATTTACAAATCTATAGCCTCACAACTGAATGGATTAGGTGAATTGCCTAAACCAGAAACCGGTCTAAAATATGATTGGGAAACTGCCCTCAATTCTGGACAATCGCTTATATTAAGGCGTATGTATCAACATGCTATGGCAGACGACAATGCAAGGTTGGATTCTTTGGAATTAGCGATTTTGTCAGAAAGAAAAGTAGCAGTAAATGATACCGCAGTTATTTCAAGATCTATACAATATGGTAGGGCTATAGCTGAGAATATATATGAATGGTCTAAAACAGATGGAGGTCATTTGGCATATTTAAAAACGTATGACCCTTCCTATGTTTTCCCAAGAGATCCTACTCATTGGTCTCCGCCTTTAAACGGTCAATCATCAATTCTTATGCCTATGCATCCAAGATGGGGTGAAAATAGGACATTTATTCCAGCGAATTCCCAATTGCCAGTTCCGCAAATATTGGAATATTCAACAGATAAAAATTCAGCTTTTTATAAAGATTTTGAAGAATTGTATAATATTCAAAAAGCCCTAACCCAAGAACAAAAAGAAATAGCCAATTGGTGGGGAGATGACCCTGCAACTACAAATGCCCCCCCAGGACATTCTTATAATTTGGCTTATCAGATTTTGAAAATAAAAGAGCAGAATTTATTTGTAACTTCCATGACCTATGCTAGAGTGGGTATGGCTACTGCGGATGCATTTATCAATTGTTGGAAATGTAAGTTTACATATCATTCAATAAGGCCTACGCCATATATAAGGATTAATATTAACGGTGCATTTTCGCAATATTGGCCAGAGCCACCCTTTCCTGCATTTGCTTCAGGACATTCTACTCAAGCTTCGGCCGCTGCGGAGGCACTGATAAGTATTTTTGGTGATGAGGTGGCATTTGATGATGAAACTCATGTAGGAAAACCAAAAGACCAGTTTCGAAATGTAGAATACAAAAAGAGAAGTTTTACAAAAATATCAGATACAGCCATCGAATGTGGAATCTCGAGACTTTATGGAGGCATTCATACCGCTCAAGACAATATAGTTGGATTGGCAGAAGGTAAAAAGATTGGAGGTAATGTAAATGGAATTAGTTGGAAGTATTGATTATGAGGAAGTTGTAAACACAGAAAATGAAACGCTCGGCTTTTGTCGAGCGTTTTTCGTATTTCTAGGTCCAATTTTGAGCTTAGTTAATTTTATGCCATGTGTTAATATAGGTTAGCTTTTATCAAAAATATGAAGTTAAGTTTTCAAATCACTTCAACCTCCAAACTCCAGTATTCTTTCAGTTCTTCCTTGATTTTTTCGATGTAGGAGTTTCTTACGTCTAGAATTATACCGCAGCGGTTTTCGTAGGTCTGTTCTTTTACAGCGAGTTCAAGTTTTCTTACCATCTGCATCACAGCATTGGTTTGATCAAAATCATAAGAGATTTTTACTAAGCTGTTGATGGTTTTAGTTTCAATTTCTGCCATAGAAAGTGCTTCTTTGGTTGCTTCTTTGTAAGCATTTATCAAGCCTGGAACACCTAAAAGAGTCCCGCCAAAATACCGAATAACCACCACAAAAGTATCCGTAAGGTCAAAAGAAGTTATGGTGTTTAAAATTGGTTTTCCAGCCGAACCTGAAGGCTCGCCGTCGTCATTGGCTCTGAAATTGGTTTCGTCAATCCCGAGTTTGTACGCATAGCAAGCATGTCTAGCTTTGGGATGCTCGGCTTTTACATTTTCCAAATAAAATCGAACATCTTCCTCATTTTGGATTGGGAAGGCATAAGCAAAAAACTTACTTCCTTTATCTTTAAAAAGGCCTTGGCTACTGGTTTTTAAGGTTTTGAATTCGTCTATCATTATCACAGAATTAGGATAAATTTACTCTCTACTTTTATCCAATTCAGCTTTCTTTTTGGTAGCTTCCTCCAACATTTGATTTAAAGCTGTTTTGTTAAAATATTTTCCTTTTGTGAAAACGCCTGAAATTTTGCTTACGGCATTTATGTCTTCCAATGGATTTTCTTCAAGAATTACCAAATCTGCTATTTTTCCAATATCTATACTTCCAACGGTTTCAAATTTACCCATAAATTTAGCTCCATTCAGAGTAGCTGATTGTAGTATCTCCAAAGGTTTCATTCCGCTTTTTTGAAATAAATCTAATTCCTCGATCAAGCTCGCCGCTGGATATACAAATGTATTCAAAGCAGCACAATCACTTCCAGCTATTATAGTCATGCCCGATTTTTGAACATAAGGCAACTGTTTGGCAATTAATTGATAACGGTCTTTTCTTTGTTGCTTTTGCTCTGGCGTTTCATTGGCCATTCTGCCTATTCTCCATTGATAATTTGACATAAAACGCTTTGTCAAATATTTCTGAAAGTCATCATTTTTATGGTCGTTTTCGTCTAAATAAGCCAACTGCTTTCCACCAATTAGCGTTGGACAAACTGCAACATTTTTATTTGCCAAATCACTATAAGCCTTTATAGCTTTTTCTTGATCGAAATTTTGCAAAAAATCCTTCTCTGCTTGAGCTTTTGTAAGAGTGCCATCTAGTATTCCTTTTTTACTCGATATCTCATCATTTCCTAATCTCAATAAATAACTGGCATGCTCAATAGCAGAGAAACCTTCTTCGGCTAAATCATTTATAGTTAAATCATAAGGAACATGCCCGGTCACTTTATAACCTCTTTTTTTAGCCTCTATCACGCTTTTTAGAAACAAATCGCCTTTTAAGGTATTTTCTGTAATCTTTACAAAATCTACTTTTAAACTGTCCAAATAGTCCAACATTTGGGTCAGTTGTTCTTCGTTTTCTATTTCCAAATCGCCTTTCCAAATCGAATTTAAGCCTTCAAGCTTTCTGCCTGCTGTATAAATCGTTGGACCTAAAAGTTTGCCTTCGTTGATTTCGTCTCGCCATTTTAATACCTGCAAACCCAAATCGCTGGCTGCATCTCTGACAGTAGTGATACCATGTGCCAAGAAAACTGGAAAAAGAGCCTTGTTGTCTTCAACCAAATCTTGCCCTTCTATATGGATATGCATATCCCACAAACCAGGAATAATATATTTACCTTTAGCATCAATTTTCTTGAAGCTTTGTTTTTTGAGTTTTTTGTAAGAATCAATACTTTTAATGGTTTGATTTTCAATAAGTATTGCTCGTTTTTTTGTTATATTTCCCGTTTTTACATCAACTATTTTTGCATGGTGAATCAAGAAAGTTTGATTTTGAGCAGTTGCATTTATGTAGAAGAAACCAAATAATAAAATAAATAGAAATTTTGATTTTTGATGAAACATATTGTCTCTTATTTATAGATTGCGAAAGTTTAAAATTAGTGATAAAAAATGAAAACAGTCAATGATTTGTTGGTTTTGGGAAATCCTATTCTTTACGAAAAATCTACAGAAATACTAAAAGAGGAACTTCCATTGGTGAAATCTTGGGTGCAAGACCTTCATGAAGTGATGGAAGATATTCGAGCGAAATATAATTTTGGTCGGGCAATAGCTGCTCCACAATTGGGCAACATGAAGCGTTTGATTTATATGAATATCGAAAAGCCAAAGGTTTTTATCAATCCTAAGATTTTGAACAAAAGTGAAGAAATGTTTGAAGTTTGGGACGACTGCATGTGTTTTCCTAATCTTTTTGTAAAAGTTATGCGTCATAAATTTATAAATGTAGAATATTTTGACGAAAACTGGGAAAAACAAACAGAAGTTTTTGAAAATGACCTTTCCGAACTTTTTCAACATGAATTTGATCATTTAGAGGGTATTCTTTGTACTATGCGAGCGATTGATAATAAGTCTTTTAGATGGAGGGCGATGAATTAGTTTTGAAATTTGAAATTTTTTATTAATATTCATAAATCTAACCAATTTTAAAATATGGAAACAATCATTGAGATAAGAAATTTACACAAATTTTACGGTTCTCACGAAGTGCTAAAGGGTATTGATTTGGAAATAAAAAGTGGTCAAATAATCGGCTATATTGGTCCAAATGGGGCAGGGAAATCTACTACGATAAAAATATTGACTGGGCTTTTGATAGATTATGCCGGCGAAGTGAAAATTAATGGTTTAGAGATAAAAGATCATTCGCTAGAAATAAAATCATTGATTGGTTATGTGCCTGAAAATGCCATATTGTATGACAGCTTAAGCCCAATGGAATATTTTAGGTTTGTCGGTGGCCTACATCAGCTAGACTTGGATAAAATTAAATCAAAATCTCAAGAATTGCTGCGGGTTTTTGGATTAGCTGATAATAGAAACGAACGTATGACTTCGTTTTCGAAAGGGATGAAACAAAAGGTTTTGCTGATTTCGGGAATGCTTCACAATCCGCAAATATTATTTTTAGACGAGCCACTTTCTGGGCTTGATGCCAATTCTGTAATATTGATCAAAGAGATTTTGAATCAAATGCGGACAGTAGGTAAAACAATATTTTATAGCTCTCATATTATGGACGTTGTGGAGAAACTTTGTGATAGAATTATATTGATAAACAGCGGATTGGTAATTGCAGACGGGACTTTCGAAGAATTGAAAAATGCTCAAAATAGTGCTTCACTTGAGCAAATGTTTAATTTATTGACAGGAAACAACGAACACATCGCTTTAGCTGCTGAGTTTGTAGAAATTATAAAAGAATGAATAAGGTTATAATTAAGTTAATCGGTAAACTCAGATTCTTGTTTTCTAGACCTGACGTAGATTTTGATCAGTTGTTGTTGATTTTAGAAACCAAATTGACGATTGATAACAGGAGGTCTCGGGTGAATTTGCAAGGGCAGGCAGTGAAGGAGAGTAAGTATATTTTTATAAAGCAACTTGCTTTTATTTTTGTTTTATCCAGCTTAATGGCAATGTTTATCATTTTTTTGCCTACTCCTGTCATGTCTTTTTCTATTTATTCTGCATATCTCATGGTCACTATCACTATGATACTTATAACCGATTTTTCTAGCGTAATAATGGACACTTCGGACTTTGTAATAGTTTATACTCGGCCAGTAAGTAGCCGTACACTATTTCTGTCTAGGCTTATACATACTTTTATTTATTTGCTACAGCTATCCCTTGCCATACTTTTGCCTGCAATTATTGTTACTGCGTATAAATATGGCTTTATTACAGCTGTCGTTTTCACTATTTTAAGTCTCTTTTTGGTATTGATGACTTTGTTTTTGACAAACTTATTTTACCTTTTGGTTATGCGTTTTTTTTCTGAAGAAAAGCTGAAAAATATAATTAACCTCGTGCAAATTGGCATTGCAATCGTATTAATGAGCGGCTATAGATTGGTTATGAATTTTTTTAGTTTTGATTCTTTAGAGAATATCGATAATCTTCAGATTGGAGGGTGGCATTTTGTTTTACCACCCATGTGGGTTGGTTTTTTAATGGATACCACCATAACTAGCAAGTTTCAATCAAATACATGGGTTTTACTGGTATTAATTATTGGCATCCCATTGGTCTCTTTGTATTATATGACTTCTAAATTAATCAATGGATTTGGGGGAAGACTAGGTTCTATTGATGATTCGAAAAAAGGGAAAAAGAGCGTTGAAAACAAGAAAGATATTTCAGAATTACTGAGTAAGTTTATTTTTAAATCCGGTGCTTCACGTGCAAATTTCGAGTTTATATGGAAAATGACCAGTCGAGACAGGAATTTTAAATTGAAGACTTTTCCCATGGTTGCCTACCTTCTTATTTCTATGCCCACTATTTTTTTGGTAAACAAAGACAAAAGCTTAAACGGAATGCTAGAATTGGCACAGAGCCAAACTTGGATGGTTTTTTATATGATATATATGACGTCTATTATTATGAATGTAGTGCGTCAAAATGTTGTTTTTTATGAAAAACCTTTGGCTTCATGGGTATTTGCAACCAGCAGTATTAGGAATCCAGGCGAGCTATTTTTAGGTCAATTGTATGCTATAGCCGTAAAATATCTTATGATTTTTTTTATACCTATTAGCTTCATTATTCTCTCTGTTTGGGGGTTTGAGTATTTAGATGATATTTTTTTCGGGATATTTATTGCTATAATTTCCCAACAAGTATTGTATTTATCGATAAAGTATACTTTGCCATTTAGCTTGGCAAACGAAAAGCCAAGCGGTGCTCAGACTATTTTTATGTTGTTACAGATGTTTTTTGTGGGGATTGTTGGGTATCTGCACAATATTATATCACATGTAAGTTATGTTATTTTAATAGGAGATATAATGGCAATTGTCCTCTTGGTAATATTAAATAAAGAGATCAAAAAAATAGGATGGGAGAAGGTTAATATTTGATTCTAATTTTTAAATTGAGTACTTACACACAAATATTATATCAGATTGTTTTTAGTACCAAAAACAGAGTTCGTAGATTTAATTCTAATGGTAGGGCTGAATTATTTAAAGATATAAGGGGGATTTTGAAAAACCATAAATGGCACTTGTAACGAATAAATGAGGTTGAGGACCATATTCACATTATCACCAGTTTACATTCAAGTGTTTCTTGGGTCAATTTGGTATAAGATTTAAAATTAGGAAGGTCTAATTATATAAAGGAAAAAGGTTTTTTTTCAAAGTTCAATGGCTGGCAAAATTGTTATTCTGCTTTTTCATATTCCCAAGATAATTTGATTGAATATTTCAAGAATCAAGAAGAACATCATAAAAAGGCGAGATTTAAAGAAGAGTTAATTTCTCTTCTTAATGCACCTGGAATTGAGTTTGATGAAAAATATTTCGAGTGAATATTTTTTGAGTTAGGTTATAAGACCCCGAGAAGGGTCTAACGAGTACGCAATAAAAATAAATTCTTGGGTATTCTCCAAAAAAGTCCCAAATTACAAAAAAATAAAAAACTCATGCTAAAAAATATATTTGACAAAACTGTTTCTGACGAAATAATTACTAGAATTGACAAGTTAACACCTGAAACGAAAGCACTTTGGGGTAAGATGTCAGTGGATAAAATGCTGGCTCACTGCAATGTAACTTACGAAATGGTTTATGATAACATTCATCCGAAGCCCAATGCGTTTATGAAGTTTTTACTGAAAATGATGGTGAAAAATACTGTCGTAAACGAAGTGCCGTACAAGAAAAACAGCTCAACTGCTCCAGCATTTATTATCAAAGATGAAAAAAATTTTGAAACTGAAAAAGCAAGATTGAAAGCATATATCACCAAAACTCAAGAACTCGGTGCTACATATTTTGAAGGAAAAGAATCACATTCTTTTGGTACTCTGAAAAGCAAAGAATGGAACAATATGTTTTACAAACACTTAGATCATCATTTGGGACAGTTTGGGGTTTAATCAAAATTAGTAATAATGGGTCAAATAAAGATTTTTGGAATTAGAGAACAATTGCATCCAATTAGAGAGAAGGTTTCTGAAATAATTCATGAATGTGTGATGGATGCTTTTCAATATCCAAAAGAAAAAAAAGCACACAGATTCATTTATATTGATGCAGATAGTTTTTATTTCTTTGAAGGCAGAACCGAAAGGCATACAATTATAGAAATTAGTGTTTTTGAGGGCAGATCTATAGAGGCTAAGAAAAAATTGCATAAACTGCTTTTTCAGAATTTTGAAACTGTGTTGGGTATAACAAACATGGATTTAGAAATCACAATTTTCGAAACTCCGATGTACAATTGGGGGATACGAGGAAAAAGTGGCGATGAACTTGCTTTAAATTATCAGGTTGAGGTGTGATAAATTATAATAAATCAAAAGAGCAAAGATAAAATTCCCCCCATTACTCCAAAATCTGAATAACCTTCACCGGACAAGCTTCAGCAGCCCGCTTATTTTCATCGACTTCGTCATAATCTAGCTCTACTTGGTAGATTCCTTTTTTGTCTTTTCCGCCAAGGAGAACTGCTTTTCCGTCTTTTTTTGACATTCGCCAACGGTTGTAGGCTATCTCTACACAGGCATTGCAACCTATGCAGCGTTGGCGGTAATGAAACATCTTAGGCATCGGCAGCTACAATCTTATAGAGTTTGTCCGAAGCACGGATTTTCTCACCTATGGCCAAAGAAATCGTATTTCCTTTTACCGCTTTCTCTACGGAATCTCCAGAACCTAATCTGATTTCTTCAACTGTTGTTTCTATCAAACCTGTGGTTGGCCCAGTTACTATCAGTTTATCGCCGATGTTGATGTCGTGACTTTCCATCAAAAACTCTCCTACGCCTATTTTATCAAAGTATTTTACACCTTTGCCAATGTATATTTTCTTGGTAGTGGCAACTGAGCCATGCACATTGCTCCATTCGCCCATTTTGCGGCCTAAATAATAACCATCCCAGAATCCACGGTTATAAACCGAACTCAATTTCTCTTTCCAAACGGCTATTTTTTCTTGGGTATAGGTGCCTTCTTCGAAAGCATCCACGGCTTCTCTGTAGCATTGTGTGGTGGTATAAACATAGTCAGCCGCACGTCCACGACCTTCTATTTTCAATACTCTCACGCCAGCTTCTAATATTTTGTCTAAGAAATCTATCGTACAAAGGTCTTTTGCAGACATAATGTATTCATTATCAATCTGTAGTTCTATACCTTCTTCGTCAGTTACGGTATATTCTCTTCGGCAATTTTGGATACACGCTCCACGGTTGGCCGATGCATTGTGGGAGTGGAGGCTCAAATAGCATTTACCCGAAACTGCCATACAAAGTGCACCGTGAGCAAAGATTTCTATTTGCAGCAAATTGCCCGAAGGACCTGTGATTTTATTTCTTTCAATGGCTTTTACCATGTCGCCGACTTGCTTAAGCGTAAGTTCGCGAGCCATCACTACTACGTCAGCATAATCTGCAAAAAACTCTACTGTTTCTATGTTAGTGACGTTAGATTGTGTAGAAATATGTACTTCCATGCCTTTTTTGCGGCAATAGTTCATAACGGACAAGTCTGAAGCAATTACAGCGGTTATTCCAGCTTCTTTGGCTTTATCGATTATTCTTCGCATCAACGAAATATCATGATCGTAAATAATCGTATTCATCGTGATATAACTTTTTACGCCTGCCTCACCACAAACTTTTGCCACTTCGGGTAAATCATCCACCAAAAAGTTGTTAGTTTGGCGAGCACGCATATTGAGCTGCTCTACACCAAAATATACCGAGTCGGCACCTGCTTTTATGGCGGCCATCATGGCTTCCCAAGAACCGGCCGGAGCCATTACCTCAAACTTCGTATTTTTCTGCATTTCTTTTTCCATCTGTTTTCCCAACAGAATTTATAAGCGATTAATTTCCAATCCGAACAATAATGCAAAATTAATGAATCATTTTTGTCTTTTATTTATTAATTATATAGAATGTAGCTTATTTAGAAATATAAAAATGGAATTTAGAAAGGCAGAGGAAGGAGATTTAGCGTTGATTTTGGAATTGTTTGAAGCAAATGTACTGGCAAATACAGATTATACGGAGGAGCAAAAAGAGATTTGGGCATCTTCTGTAAATAATTTAGAGATGTGGAAAGGTAAAATAAAAGACAACTTTTTTTTATTGGCTTTTGAAAATGATAAGCTTATGGGATTTAGTTCTTTAGGGCCGATGGATTACGTGGATATGATGTTCGTGCAAAAAGATGAGTTTGGAAAAGGAATTGCCAGTAAGTTGCTTTTAAATATTGAAGAAGAGGCCAAGCAATATGATTTGTCTCAATTGTATGCTGATGTAAGTGTGTCTGCAAGAGGTTTTTTTGAAAAAAGTGGCTACCATGTAGTGAAAACCAATAGAAATATCAGAAAAGGGATACATCTGAAAAATTTTAGAATGAAAAAAGTGTTATGAAAAATGATTTTTTAAACAGCGTAAAGAAGCAGTTTGAATATTATAAACTTTTAGGAGAAAAGACATTTGAGCAAATCTCTGATGAACAAATCAACTGGCAATACAATGCCGAGTCAAACTCCATTGCTATTATTGTAAGACATTTGACAGGCAATATGCTCTCTCGTTGGACGGACTTTTTGACCACTGATGGTGAAAAAGAATGGAGAAATCGTGATGCAGAGTTTGAGGGCGAAATCAAAACAAAAGCCGAATTGATTGAAGTTTGGACCAAAGGTTGGAACTGTCTTTTTGAAACCATAGAAAAACTTACAGAGGAGGACTTAGAAAAGATTATTTATATCCGAAATCAAGGCCACACAGTTTTGGAAGCTTTCAATAGGCAGCTAGCTCATTATCCTTATCATGTTGGTCAGATTGTTTTTATTGGAAAAATGCTCTGCGATGAGTCCTGGACTTCGCTATCAGTTCCGAGGGGAAACTCCCAAGTTTACAATGCTGAAAAGTTTTCAAAAACGAAAGCTAAAGGGCATTTTACGGATGAATATTTGAAGAAGGATTAATTTTCATTAGGATTTTCTTCAAAAAACTCAAATACATATTCGTTTTTGAATTCAATCTCATGTTTCTCTAAAAGGGAAAGATATTCTTCTTTGAATTTTCTTTTGGAATGGTGTTTTTCTTGGTTCAAAATGTATTTGATGATGGTATCTTTTTCACGGTATCCATTTGAGAAAACGCCATATCCATTTTGCCACTCAAATTTCTCTTTACAAAAACCTTTTTCTTTAATAAAATCATTTGAAGATTTTTTTATTTCTCTTACTAAATCGGAAATAAGTTCATTACAATTATAATCTAAGAACAAATGAACATGATCTGTAAAACCATTAACAGCTAATGAATAATGCTCTCTTTTATTAAGTGATCCAGCCATGTAAGCAAATAGTTCGTTTCTCCAAGATTTGTCCAAAAGGGCTTTTCTGTTTTTAACTGCAAAAACGATGTGTAAATAAACTTTTCGATAGGTGTTTGCCATTGTTAATGTGATTTTTAATTGCAAACTATTAAATTTGAACCATTTATGCCAAATTTGGAAAAGAAATATTTATTGCGAATTAAATCTGGGCTATCATAATATGACCCCGCTGGGGTCAATATTCCTGATATGATATTGGACTAACAAAATATGACCCCGCTGGGGTCTTTTTTCTTATTCGATTGATATTAATTTAAAAATATTAGGAAGAAAATTAATAATGATGTCCAAAGAGGGGAAAATTTATTAAAAAAAAAGAAAGCTAAAAAAATAAGACCCCAGAGGGGTCAAATTTTGTTAGAAATAATAAGGTTGTTAATCATCGACCACAGCGTGGTCGGATTATTTCGATAGGTATGGTTTTCATAAATGAGATTAGTTGAATCAAATTTTTGTTGATTTATTTTTTACCCAGCCAAACACCCCTCCAACAATTCCTCAAAAAAACCTTTGTACAAATCCTTTCCAATAAAAACGATTTTACTTTCCCTTATTTCGTCTGCTTCCCATGGTTTGCCACCTGAAATGGATAAACTTTGACCTACTGATTGCAAAATAAGTCGATAGTTTACATCTTTAGCGTTAATGATTCCTTTGATGCGGTACAAACCTCTTGCCTCAAAAACCAAATACCCGAAAAGCCTCATTTGTAGTTCTTTGTCGTTAAATGGCTCGGCAAATCTGAATGTAAATGACTTTATTTTTCCGTGTTTATGTTCGTGCGAATGTGCTTTTAGTTCGTTTTCTTCTATTTTTAAATCAGAATCTCTTACCGTTTCAAAGATTTCTTTCACAGGAAAAACCATTTCTTTTTCTTCAAAAAACTTTAAAAAAGGATTAATTGCAGTAAGTTTTTCTTTGAGTATTTCTATATATTGTGGAGATACTTTTGAGGTTTTATTTAGCAAAACTATATCACTAAAGGCCAGTTGAAGTATAGCTTCTTCGGTTTCTATAAGTTGATCTTCAATAAGTTCTGTGTCAACCAAACACACAATTCGCTTTACTGGGAAATCTTTTTTGATTTCTGAATTTGAAAAAAATGGACTTGCCACATTGGCGGGGTCAGCGATTCCGGTGGTTTCGATAATCAACTCATCAAATTGCTCTTCTTTTTTACTTAGTTCGTTCAAAATGTCGTAAATACCTTCATTTAAAGAACAGCAAAGGCATCCATTGCTCAGTTCAAAAATCTCATTGTCGGGTTTGATTATCAATTCGCCATCTATTCCAGCTTCACCAAATTCATTTTCAACGATGGCAAATCTAGTATCAGGAAGGTTTTCAAGCACTTGATTCAAAAAAGTAGTTTTACCTGAACCTAAAAAACCCGTGAGGATAGTTACTGCTTTGCTCATGCCATTACTGGTTTTTTTCTTATGTCTTGTCTCTCACCAATTTGCTGACGCCACATGGCATAGTAAAGGCCTTTTTGCTCCAATAACTCCTCATGTCTGCCAACTTCTATAATATTTCCTTTTTCAAGTACATAAATCCTGTCTGCATGCATAATTGTACTTAGCCTGTGAGCTATCATTACTGTTATATAATTTCCAGCGGCGGTTACTTCTCTTACAGTTGTGGTGATTTCTTGCTCTGTCAACGAATCCAAAGCTGATGTTGCCTCATCGAAAACGAAAATTTTCGGATCTCTCAATAAAGCTCTTGCGATAGATAATCTTTGTTTTTCTCCACCGGAAATCTTCATTCCACCTTCTCCGATTACCGTATCTAGGCCATTTTCTGCCCTGTTTAATAGATTATAACAAGCAGCTTTTTGCAGTTTATCCAACATCAGTTCGTCAGTAGCTGCTGGATTTACGAACAATAAATTCTCTCTTATGGTACCTGAAAATAGCTGCGTGTCTTGGGTCACAAATCCTATTTGGTTTCTTAATTCGTCTATATTTAGTTCTTTTGAGTCAATTCCGTTGTATAATATTTCTCCAATGTTTGGTTTGTAAAGGCCCACCAAAAGTTTCACCAAAGTCGTTTTTCCTGAGCCTGAAGGCCCAACAAAAGCTAAAGTTTCACCTTTTTTTACATCGAAGGATACATTTTCTAATGCATGGTTATCAGCAGATGCATGTTTAAAACTAACGTCATTAAATTCCAGACTATTTACAACGCCAAGTGGCGTAGGGTTGTTAGGTTGGGTCTCAACAGGCGTATTAAGAAGGTTTTCAAAATTGTTTAATGAAGCTTCTGCTTCTCTGTAAGCCAATATGACATTGCCTAATTCTTGCAAAGGTCCAAATATGAAAAATGAATAGAACTGAAGTGTAAGTAGTTGTCCTACAGTCATTTGGTTTTTAAAAATCAAATACAAAAGAACAAAAAGAATTGTTTGGCGGAGGAAATTCACGAAAGTGCCCTGCACAAAATTTATAGAACGTATCCCCCTTACTTTTTTGAGTTCCAGTTTTAGGATTTTTAAGGTGTTCAATTTTAATCGGTTTATTTCTTGGTCAGCTAAACCCAAACTTTTGATCAATTCTATATTTCTCAATGATTCTGTGGTACTTCCTGCCAAAGCCGTCGTTTCTTTTACTATCGTTTTCTGTATTGTTTTTATCTTTTTGCTCAAAATATTCGTGAGTGTACCCAAAGCAAAAGCTCCAACAAAGTACACTGCTACTAACCATGGATTAATATTTATGGCATAAATAATTACAAATACTATACCTACAACTGAGGTAAAAGCCACGTTTATAAAAACTGTAATGAATTTCTCAGAATCGGCACGAACTTTTTGTAAAACAGAAAGTGTTTCACCACTTCTTTGGTCTTCGAATTGCTGAAAAGGAAGCTTTAAAGTATGTCTTAAACCATCTATGAACACATCAGCACCGAATTTTTGGATGACACTATTCATTACATAATCTTGGAAAGTTTTGGCTATCCTGCTTACCATGGCTACACCTATAATAGCTCCCAAAAGTGTTCCAGCTCCTTTTAGAAATTCCATTTCTGTATAAGTGTCGGGATTTTTAGCAAACCTATCTATTAGTTTACCAAAAAAGTAGGGATCCATTAATGAAAAACTCTGATTGATAGCTGCTAAAACAAAAGCCAGAATGACACCAGATTTGTATTTTGAAAGATACTTGAGTAATAATTTCATAAAAAAGGGAAAGAAAAAGGGGTATAGCAATGTTAACAAGATTTGTATTATTAAAATTCCTGAGGAGATTATTTGATTTTTTAGCGTTTGAAAATCAGTTTTTTACAAGTATTTATCTTAAATATTTATATTTTATCTCGAAAAAATGTAAGTTTTGCTAAATAGATATATATTTGCTAAATAAATATAGATAGATGAATTACCCCCCTTGTCCCAAGTGTGATGCTGAAAATATATCCAAAAATGGCGTGTTAAATGGTAAACAGCGGTATAAATGTCGTGACTGTAACTACAATTTTACGGTCGAAAAAATGGGAAAAAGCATTGATAGTTATTATGTAATCAAGGCACTTCAGCTATATATTGAGGGTGTAAGTTATAGAGAAATCGAACGACTTTTAGGTATAAGCCATGTTTCTGTTATGAATTGGGTGAAAAAATATCAGATAAAAGTACCTAAGCAAAACCTAGTAACTCCTACGTATAAAATATTGAATCATAGGGAGTTAGCTGAATATGTATCTAAGCCACAAAATGTAGAAGGGAAGGGCATGTTGATAACCGAACTAGGCGATAAATTTATGGTGATTCAATGGAATAGAATTACATTCTATTAATTCTATATAGTCTAGTATTTTGGTATTTTTTCTGTTTTTTCTTTTCCCTATATTTTTATACAATATTATTTTTTAGCCAAATTTTCTACTGCTTTTTTTGAATTTCAATTTTTATTATTCCGTTTTGCTGCTCAGATTCGCATTTGAAGAGGTTTTTTTATTTATCTATATTAATTTAGCTTATCTATAGATATTTTTCAATTTTCTGATCCTATCCATAATATTTGTCATCGAATAGTACAACAAAACCTCAATAAATTTAAAAAATGAAAAAAAGTTTTACCAAGATGATGTTTACCCTCGGGATAGCATTTGTTTCGTCGCTCTCCTATGGGCAGGAGAAGAAGCAAGAAAAAGACCCAAATATGTATGGTGCAGGACTTACAGTGAAACTCAACGAGTCTGGTAGTAAGTACGTTAGATTTATTATGTGGCATCAGTTTTGGCTTTCGAGCAATAACCAAACGCCAGGAATGAACTTTAGTATTCGAAGGTCACGAGTGCTTGCATTGACCCAGTTTACACCTCGTTTTTTGGTGCTTACACATTTTGGTTTAAATAGTTTAGGGGCAACAGGAATAACTGGAAATCCAAATACTGCAAGTTCTAGTGCTAGTAATATTTTTCTACATGATGCTTGGGGAGAATTCGCGGTAGTCCCAACCAAAGTGCATGTGGGTGCCGGTTTACATTATTGGAATGGTGTTAGCAGATTATCAAATCAAAGTACACTAAACATTATGACGCTTGACAATGCTGGTGCAGGAACTGCAGATGCTCGCCTTTTTCCATGGGCCAACATCACTACTTCTGATCAATTTGCTAGGCATTTAGGTATTTATGCCAAAGGAACCATAAAGAAATTTAGCTATAGAGTTGCCGCCAACAATGCAAGAAAAAATGTAGGAACTTTGAGTCCAACTGTTCCTTCCATTCAGGTATTAGGAGATGGCAAAAGTTGGTTATATACTGGTTATTTTAATGTAAATTTATTAGATCCAGAATCCGATAAATTGCCTTACTTTGTAGGTTCCTATTTAGGAAAAAAGAAGGTATTGAGTATAGGAGGAGGATTTCATTATCAACCTGATGCTATTAAAACTGGAGCCGTTGATGATAAAGGCGTTTCTCAGTTTTCGAGTTCAGAGGCGATAAGTAGAGTAGGGGCAGATGTGTTTTATGATGCACCTGTTGGTGGCAAAGGAGCAGCAGTTAACCTTTTGGCGTCAATTACTAGTCATAAGTATGGAGCAAATAAAACTTTTAATGCTGGTGGCTTGGTTCCTGGAAATGGTACAATAACCTACCTACAAGCTGGATATTTGTTTCCTTCAAAAACTGACAATCAGCTGATGCCTTATGCAACGTATTCTTATCAGGACATTAAAAGTACGCCAAATACGAGCTATGAGGTAGGTCTTGGTTTGAATTGGTTTATTTCTGGCCACAATGCCAAAATTACCGCTGAGCATAACATTGGCAAAAAAGGAGTTGTAAATGCAGCTACTAACAAAATTACGCGTATTCAATTACATGTTTTTATATAAAATATTTTAAAATTCAATCTTAAAAAACAATGAAAAACAAAGATGAAAATGCTGTAGCTTATTGGAAGAAGAACCTAAGCTATTTGGCTATTCTACTCGCAATCTGGTTTGGGGTGTCCTATGGTGCTGGCATCTTTTTTAAAGACGCACTTAACAATGTCAAAATCGGAGGTTTCAAATTAGGCTTTTGGTTTGCACAGCAAGGTTCCATTTACGTATTCGTGGTGCTGATTTTTGTCTATGTGAGACTAATGAATAAGCTCGACAAGGAATTTGGATACGAAGACAACGATTAATTTTTCAACCCTATTAATTTTTATACAAAATGAGTGTATTAGTTTGGACATATATCATTGTGGGCATCACTTTTGCCCTTTATATAGGCATAGCCATTTGGTCTAGAGCCGGTTCTACAAAAGAATTTTATGTAGCTGGTGGAGGTGTTTCTCCTTTGGCAAACGGAATGGCAACTGCCGCAGACTGGATGTCAGCTGCATCGTTTATTTCGATGGCGGGACTTATATCTTTTATGGGATATGACGGAGCCGTGTATCTTATGGGTTGGACAGGAGGCTATGTGTTATTGGCTTTATTGTTAGCACCTTATCTTCGTAAATTTGGTAAATTTACTGTTCCAGATTTTATCGGTGACAGATATTATTCAAGCACCGCCCGTACTGTGGCAGTATTCTGTGCTTTGATAGTTTCGTTTACTTATGTGGCTGGACAAATGAGAGGCGTGGGAGTTGTTTTCTCTCGCTTTCTAGAAGTAGACATTAACACTGGCGTTATCATCGGTATGATTATCGTTTTGTTTTATGCAGTTTTGGGAGGAATGAAAGGTATTACCTATACACAAGTTGCTCAATACTGTGTTCTAATATTTGCCTTCATGGTTCCGGCAATTTTTATCTCTATCCAAATGACTGGAAACCCAATTCCACAGCTTGGTATGGGGTCTACGATGTCTGACGGATCAGGAATGTACCTTTTGGATAAATTGGACGGTCTCAACAAAGATCTTGGTTTTTCAGCTTATACAAACGGTAGCAAAGATATGATTGACGTTTTTGCAATCACTTGTGCCCTTATGGTAGGTACTGCAGGTTTGCCTCACGTTATTGTACGTTTCTTTACCGTTAACAAAGTAAAAGACGCCCGTAAGTCTGCAGGTTTAGCTTTGTTATTTATCGCAATTCTTTATACTACTGCTCCTGCGGTTTCGGTTTTTGCAAGAACTAATCTGATTCAAACAGTTAGCAATAAAAGCTATGCAGGTATGCCTGATTGGTTTAAAAACTGGGAAAAAACAGGGTTGATAAAATTTGAAGACAAAAACGGTGACGGTTTAGTAAATTACGTAAAGGATAAAGAATTAAATGAGCTTACGATTGACAATGACATCATTGTATTGGCTAATCCAGAGATTGCAAATCTTCCTAATTGGGTGATTGCGTTGGTAGCTGCAGGAGGTTTGGCTGCGGCTCTTTCTACTGCTGCAGGTTTACTTTTGGTTATTTCTTCATCGGTTTCCCATGATTTAATCAAAAAAATGATAAACCCAAATATCACTGAAAAAGGCGAGCTTTGGGCAGCTAGAATCTCAGCTGCGGTTGCAGTTGTGATAGCTGGATATTTTGGTATCAATCCTCCAGGATTTGTCGCCGCGGTCGTCGCCTTGGCTTTTGGTCTGGCAGCGGCATCGTTTTTCCCAGCTATTATTTTGGGAATTTTTTACAAAAGAATGAACAAAGAAGGTGCAGTAGCCGGTATGGTTGTAGGTATAAGTTTGATGATTTATTACATGGCCAAATACAAACTTGGCTGGATAGGTGGCGATACATTGCCTGATAAATCAGAGTGGTGGTTTGGGATTTCGCCAGAAGGTTTTGGCACAGTAGCCATGTTTGTAAACTTCATAGTTGCACTTACAGTGTCGGCATTTACACCTGCTCCGCCCCAAAGCGTGCAAGATATCGTAGAAAACATTAGAATTCCTTCTGGAGCTGGAGAGGCAACAGGACATTAATAAATAAGACCATGAGCAGAAAAAAATCTATTATCCTTTTGAGTATTTATTTGGTATTTACACTGTTGTTAAGGTTAGTTTTGGAGCATGCATTGCATATCAATTATTTCTCATCTTTGGTTTTGGGATTGGTATTTTTGATTCCACCTTATGTCTTAATAAAGAAAAAAGTTTTGAATATTTTAGATTGATTTATATCTGAAAATTCAGACAGTGTTAGGGTTAAATGCAGTAATATATGCCAATTGAGATGAATAATCCGTTGGCATATATTCTTTAAAAAATTGCATTTGAATAATAAAAACAAAAATGGAAAATAAGCCAAAAGAACAAAAACTATTCTTATTGTTTGTAGTACTATTGGTACTATTGAATTTTCCTATTTTGTCAATTATGCAGAGCAATGGTTACATCGGGTCTGTTCCTGCAAAAATCATTATTTTGTTTTCTATCTGGTTGATTGTTATACTTTTATCAGCATTTTTCGTAAATCGAATTAAATGAACGGGATATTAATTACCATAGTATCAATTCTATATTTAGGCGTTTTGTTTTACCTAGCTTTCGTTGCAGAAAAGTTTAAAGGTCTCAACAAAAGTCTTATTAACAATCCCTTTGTTTTTGCTTTTTCTTTGGCTGTATATTGCACAGCTTGGACTTTTTACGGTAGTGTTGGCAGGGTAGATCAAACTGGAATTGAATTCCTTTCCGTTTACATTGGACCTACTTTGGTTATGTTATTAGGCTGGAGTGTTCTCCGCAAAATCATTCGTATATCTCACGTTCATAGAATTACAAGTATAGCCGACTTTATTTCAGCTCGCTACGGAAAATATCGTTCCCTAGGTGTTTGGGTTACAATTATTTCATTGTTAGCGGGAATACCTTATATCGGTTTGCAAATCAAGGCAATCTCAAGTAGTTTTAGTACATTGACAGGCGTCTTGCCTGGTCATTATTTTTTCCAAGATTCGGCCTTTTATATAGCATTAATACTAATCGCTTTCACGCTTTTGTTTGGTACCAGAAAAGTACAATCAAACGAAACCCATGAAGGTATGGTGCTGGCTATTGCCGCCGAAAGTATTTTTAAATTAATTGCTTTTCTTATAGTGGGCATTTATGTGACCTATTGGATAAATGATGGTTTCGGAGATATTTTTGAGAAACATTACATAGGAAAAGAAATTCAAAAAGCTTTTGAGTTTGACATACATCCTGGCTATGGCAATTGGTTTATGCACATTATGGTTTCGGCATTATCTTTTATGTTTTTGCCAAGACAATTTCAAGTTGCTGTGGTTGAAAACCAAAATGAGAAAAATCTCAAACAAGCCATGTGGCTCTTGCCTTTGTATTTATTTTTGATAAATATTTTTGTAATTCCTATAGCTCTCACTGGAAATTCCTTTTTTGCTTCAAATCCATTAATTTCTGGTGACAATTATGTCATCGAATTACCACTTAAATTCTCTTCAAATTCTATTGCACTTATCGCTTACATTGGTGGTTTTTCCGCTGCAACGGGCATGATAATAGTAGAAACAATTGCCATAAGTACAATGATCACCAATAGTATTATACTCCCTAGCTTGTTAGAGAGTAGAAAATTTAAAGAAAAATACACATTCAAAATCTTAAATATAGCAATTTGGTCAAGGAGGGCATCGATAATATTGACGGTTCTTTTAGGATTTTTTTATTACAAAACAGTTGCCCCTTATTTCTCTTTGGTCTCTATAGGTTTGATAGCTTTCGTGGCTATTGGGCAGTTTTCGCCGGCACTATTAGGTGGTATTTTCTGGAAAGATGGTAACAAAACAGGTGCTTTAGCTGGCTTATTGAGTGGATTTATAATTTGGCTATTTGCATTAATTATCCCACCAATTTTCTCAGACAATCAAGGCCATTTTTATTATCCAGCATTGGCAAAATTTTATGAATTATTTAGCAGTTTCAAAATCGAAAACTTTGACGAAATATCAAATACTACTTTTTGGAGTTTAATGGTCAACGCTTTTATGTTTTTTGGCGTGTCTATGGCTACCAAACAAAGCCCTGCTGAGGAAAAACAAGCTCTATTGTTTGTAGATGTTTTTAAATATTCAAATCAACAAGGCCAAACAGCAGTTTGGAGAGGAAATGCCCGCAATGAACAATTGAAGGAGCTTTTGGCGAGTTTTATTGGCAAATCTAAAGCTGAAAAAGAAATTGAAGACTTTTCAAAGCATTTTGATATAGTTTTAGATAATGTTTCGGCGGATCCAAAATTAGTGGCTTATATAGAGAATATTATATCAGGAATAATCGGAACTTCAACAGCTAGGTTATTGGTTTCGTCCATTTCTAAAGAAGAAGTAGTAAGTATTGATGAGGTTTTGGCGGTCTTAAAACGCTCTCAGAAAATATTAGAAGACAATGAAGAATTGAAAACGAAAACTTTTCAATTAGAAAAAATATCCAAAGAATTGCAAGACGCAAATCTTGGATTGCAACAGGCGGATGATCTTAAAAACGAATTTTTGACTACAGTTACCCATGAAATTAGAACCCCTCTGACTTCAATTAAAGCACTTTCTGAAATTATCTACGATAATGAAGATCTTGAATATGAGCAGAAAAAGTCTTTTTTGAATATTATTATTGATGAAACTGACCGCTTGAGTAGGTTGGTGAATCAGGTTTTGGATTTAGAAAAATACGAATCGGGAAAACATAAAATTTCGAAAAAAACTGTTGAAGTTAATGAGATACTAAACACGGTATTGGCAAGAATGGAAGGCATAGCTAAAGAAAAAAATGTTTTGCTAAAAATCTTCAATAAAAGTGACGTGTATTCATTTAAAGCAGATGAGGATAGACTCATTCAAATGTTTATTAACTTGATTTCTAACGCAATTAAGTTTGTAAAACCAAATGAAGGTTGGGTACATCTTTCAGTTGATAATAGTAAGAAATATTTGATTTTCTCGGTTGAAGACAATGGTGTAGGAATTCCAGTCGAAACGCAAAGTAGAATTTTTGAAAAATTCTTCCAAGCCGAAAATCAAGATCAATCTTCTGAAAAAGGAAGTGGACTTGGGCTTTCGATTACCAAAAAAATTGTTGAAATTCACAAAGGAAATATCCATTTAGAGAGTGTTCCAGGTAAAGGCACTAAGATTATGGTAAGTCTTCCGCTATAACAAAAAAAGAGATGATAAACAGAAACGAACTTAAAGTGTTAATCGCAGACGATGAGCCGTCTATTTTAATGTCCCTTGAGTTCCTTTTTAAAAAAGAAGGATACAAGGTATTAATAGCTCGAGACGGACAAGAAGCCATCGATTTGTTTGATAAAGAGCAGCCTTCAATATTGATTTTGGATATTATGATGCCCAAAATTGATGGTTATAATGTTTGTTCTTATGTAAAAACCAATTACAAATTTAATATACCCAAAGTGGTTTTTTTAAGTGCTAAAAACAAAGAATCTGAAATAGAACATGGATATGAATTGGGAGCGGATTTGTATATTCCAAAACCTTTTTCAACCAGAGATATCACCAAAAAAGTGAATTTAATTGCCACTGATTTGATAAAAAATTAAGCTAATGGAGTACAACCATTTTTACCAACAAAGTATTTTAACAAGAGGGAAGTTTTGGGGAAGAAAAGCCGCTAAGATTGATTGGTACAAAGCACCCAAGACAGTTCTGTCTTTAGACAAACACGGCTATTATAAATGGTACGAAGATGGCGAATTGAATACTTGCTATCTAGCTGTTGACAAACATGTAAAAGATGGAAATGGTGAGCAAATTGCCCTTATTTATGATTCTCCAGTCACCAATACCAAAAAGAAATTCACATTTTCTCAAGTCAAAGAGAGAGTTTCTAAAATAGCTGGAGCTCTGAAAAATCTCGGTGTAAACAAAGGCGATACAGTCATAATTTATATGCCCATGGTGCCTGATGCAGCATTTTCTATGTTAGCATGTGCAAGATTAGGTGCGGTTCATTCTGTAGTTTTTGGTGGATTTGCACCTCACGAACTTGCCATCAGGATAGACGACGCAAAACCCAAAGTTATCATTTCGGCAAGTTGTGGAATCGAATTTGACAAAGTAATTCCATACAAGCCGTTTTTAGACAAAGCCATTTCTGAAGCCGAATTTAAACCTTCGGCAAGTCTTATTTTGCAAAGAGAAATGCTCATTTGTGACCTAAAAGCAGGCTTTGATTTTGATTTTGAAAGCTCAGTTTCAGCTGCCTCACCAGCCGATTGTGTAAGAGTTAAAGCTACAGATCCTTTGTATATTCTATATACTTCGGGTACCACAGGCAAACCAAAGGGCATAGTAAGAGATAACGGTGGCCACGCCGTAGCCATGCAGTTTTCTATGGATTATGTGTACAATGCAAAAAAAGGAGACGTGTTTTGGGCGGCCTCAGATGTCGGTTGGGTAGTTGGGCATTCTTACATAGTTTATGCACCTCTATTTGCTGGCTGTACAACGGTTTTTTTTGAAGGAAAACCCGTAAGAACGCCTGACCCTGGTACTTTTTGGAGAATAATTGAAGAAAACAAAGTCAATATTTTTTTTACAGCTCCCACTGCTTTTAGAGCCATAAAAAAAGAAGATCCAGAATCTGAATATCTAAAAAAATACGATTTAAGTAGTCTTCGAACAATTTTTGTTGCTGGCGAGCGATGTGACCCTCCAACTTTGAAATGGCTACAAGAAATTACCCAAAAACCAATTATTGACCATTGGTGGCAAACCGAAACAGGTTGGGCCATTGTTGCAAATATGATGGGTGTAGAGCAATTGCCCGTAAAGGAAGGTTCGGCGACCTTGCCTGTTTGTGGTTTTGAGGTTCATATTTTGGATGAAGCTGGGGAAATTCTCGGGCCGAATCAGGAAGGATTTGTTTGTATAAAAGAACCACTTCCGCCGGGTTGTTTGCCAACACTTTGGAACGACAACAAACGTTTCGAAGAATCTTATTTAGAGAAATTTCCCGGTTATTATTTGACTGGAGATGGTGGATATATTGATCCAGACGGATATGTTTTCATAATGGGAAGAATAGATGACGTCATTAATGTATCAGGCCATAGACTTTCTACCGGCGAAATGGAAGAAATAGTGAGTGGACATCCAGCTGTGGCCGAATGTGCTGTGATAGGGATAGAAGATGAACTTACGGGCCAAAAACCATTGGGTTTGGTGGTTTTAAAAGACACAACTACTATTTCTAATGATGAAATTCAAAAAGATTTAGTAGCTTTGGTGAGGGCTCAGGTTGGGGCAGTTGCTGCCTTTAGAACAGTCGTTATCGTAAAACGCTTACCAAAAACTCGATCTGGAAAGATATTGAGAAAAACAATGCGAATGATAGTGGATGATGTTCCTTTTACAGTGCCATCAACTATCGACGACCCTGCTATTTTAGAAGAAATTAGAGAGATTATTATGCTCTCCCAAATTGGGAAAATATCAAAAAAACAGAATCTTAAATATTATATAAACGATGAGAATTAGAAGTTTTGAAGAGTACGAAATAGCGTACAAAGAAAGTGTCGAAGATCCAGAAGGTTTTTGGGGCGAAGTTGCCCAAGATTTTATCTGGAAAAAACCATGGAAAAAAGTTTTGGAGTGGGATTTTAATAATTATGATGTTAAATGGTACAAAGGCGGAAAGCTAAATATTACAGAGAATTGTCTAGACAGGCACGCTGCCAATAAGCCCAATCAGCCAGCCATAATTTGGGAGCCAAATGATCCTGATGAAGATTCTATTACGCTAACTTATAGTGTTTTATATGATAGAGTTTGCCGCTTTGCAAACGCCATGAAGAAAAACGGAATAGGTAAAGGCGATACTGTATGTATCTACATGCCTATGATTCCTGAGTTGGCCATTGCTGTCTTGGCATGTGCTAGAATTGGGGCTATTCACTCCGTGGTATTTGGAGGTTTTTCAGCCCAATCTATTGCCGATCGTATCAATGATAGCCAATGTAAAATGGTAATCACTACCGACGGAGCAGTTAGAGGAGCAAAACATGTGCCGATGAAAGACACCGTTGATGATGCACTAATTGGCTGTCCTTCTGTAAAAAAAGTGATAGTTGCTACCCATACCCGCACGCCAGTTTCCATGATAAAGGGTAGAGACGCTTGGTGGGAACATGAGGTGAAACTTGTAAATGCCGACTGTCCTGCAGAAGAAATGGACGCCGAAGATCCATTGTTCATACTTTACACTTCAGGTTCAACAGGCAAGCCTAAGGGTGTTGTGCATACCTGTGGAGGTTATATGGTGTATAGCACTTATACGTTCCAGAATGTATTTCAATATGAGCCAGGCGATGTATTTTTCTGTACAGCAGATATCGGTTGGATTACGGGCCATTCTTATATTATTTACGGACCATTGGCTTCTGGAGCCATTAGCTTGATGTTTGAAGGTGTCCCTACTTATCCTGATGCTGGCCGTTTTTGGGATATTATAGACAAACACAGTGTAAATATTTTCTATACAGCACCAACGGCCATTCGTTCGCTTATGGGCTTTGGAGAGGAGTATTTTAAAGACAAAAATCTAAGTTCTCTTAAAACTTTAGGCTCTGTTGGCGAGCCAATAAATGAAGAAGCTTGGCATTGGTACAACGACAACATAGGCAAAGGCAAATGCCCGATAGTGGATACTTGGTGGCAGACCGAAACAGGAGGCATTATGATTTCGCCTTTGGCTGGAATCACAAAAACCAAGCCTTCCTATGCTACGCTTCCTTTGCCTGGTATTCAACCAATGTTGGTTGATGAGCATGGGGTTGAAATAGAAGGAAACGGCGTAAACGGAAACTTGGTGATCAAATTCCCTTGGCCATCTATCATAAGGACTACTTGGGGAGATCATGAGCGATGCAAAACCACCTATTTTTCTACTTATCCAGGCTTGTATTTTACGGGAGACGGCTGCCAAAGAGACGAGGATGGATATTATAAAATCACGGGTAGAGTAGATGATGTTATTAACGTTTCAGGGCACAGAATAGGTACTGCAGAAGTTGAAAATGCCCTTAACATGCACACTGGTGTAGTGGAGTCGGCTGTGGTGGGTTATCCACATGATATTAAAGGCCAAGGAATTTATGCCTACATTATCTGTGAAGAGATGCCAGTAGATATCGAAATGACCAAAAAGGATATATTGATGACGGTTACAAGAGTTATCGGGCCAATTGCAAAACCTGACAAAATTCTTTTTGTTTCTGGACTTCCAAAAACTCGTTCTGGGAAAATTATGCGGAGGATTTTGCGAAAAGTGGCCGAAGGCGATGTAAACAATCTCGGTGATATTTCGACACTTTTAGACCCAGCAGTGGTAGAGGAAATAGTAAAAGGAGCAGGATATTAATTCTCTCAACATTCTAAAAAGGCCAGTGTGAATTTCATACTGGCTTTTTTTATACTTTTTATCATATTTTTCTAAGATTTGTTGTAGTAATTTTCCTTTTTAAGAAAATGTATTCAAATGAAAACCAATGTAATAGCTGGCAGAGTTAAAGAATTCCTGATACAATTCCCACCTTTTCTTTTTCTAAATGATGAAGACTTAAATAAGCTTGCTCTACATGTAGAAATCGTATTTTACAAAAAAGGAGAAATCATTTTTAAAGAAAAAAACCTTCCCAAAAATCACTTTTATGTTTTAAGAAAAGGCTCTGTAAAGCTGACGGCTAACAGCGAGCTAATGGACATTTGCGATGAAGGTGATATTTTCGGAATCAGGTCATTGATTGTTAAAAAACCATATATTGCAACGGCTATTTGTGACGAAGATGCAATTGTCTATCTTATTTCACACGAGATTTTTGAGCCTATTTTAAAAGGAAATCCTGAAGTTTCGATGTTTTTTGCCGCTGGTTTTGCGGCCGGGAAAACGATTTTTAGGAATGAAATAGAAACAGATGTTTCACTTAATACCTTGGCAATAAAATCCTTTGGTCAGTCTGGTCTCACAGGCTTAAACAGAATCCCTGAAAAGAGCAGAAAAGTTTATTGTTTTCCTGATTGGACGATTCAGCAGGCTGCCGAAAAAATGAAATCTGAGAATGTAGGCTCAATTATAGTTGTTGATAAAAACATGCTACCGTTGGGTATTATTACAGACAAAGATTTTAGGACTAAAATCGGAACAGGAATAGTAGAAATTTCTGCAACTGTGGCCAATATTATGAGTTTTCCCGTGAGCTGTATTAAACAAAATCCTACGCTCAACGAAGTGATGTTGGTTTTTATGAAAAAAAACTTCCATCATCTTTGTATTACAGGGGATGGAACTGGAAATTCCCCACTTTTGGGCGTAATTTCTGATCATGATTTGTTAGTGGAACAAGGAGATAATCCTGCTTTTTTAATAAAAAAAGTTCGAAAATCGGTTTCCATTTCTGATTTGACCGATGCAAGAAATAGCTTGGAAAAACTGACTGCTGATTATCTCGAAAAAGATGTAAGCATAGATTATGTGGCTGAAATAAGTTCTGAAATTGAGGAGGCAATTCTTCATAAAATTTTTGAGTTTTCTTTGGAAGAAATGCAATCTGAAGGATTTTTAGAGCCACCATGCCAATTTGTTTGGTTGGCTTTGGGTAGTCAGGGTAGGAGAGAGCAGCTGCTAAGAACGGATCAAGACAATGCCATTTTGTATGAAGAAGAGGGAATAGAAAACAAAGAATATTTCTTGAAATTGGCCATAAAAATCTCCGAAGGCTTAAATCAAATAGGATTCGAAAAATGTCCCGCTGATATCATGGGTTCTAATCCGAAATGGTGTTTGAGTTTGGCCGAATGGAAAGGTGTTTTTTCGAAATGGATTAATTCCTCATCTACGTCTTCCATACTTAACAGTACTATCTTTTTCGATTTTTCACCAGTTTATGGCAACACTGAATTAGCTGAGCAACTCAAAGAACATATATTTGAACATACATCAGAAAATGAGGTTTTTCTTAGTAAATTAGCTGTAAATGCACTTTCTAGCCCACCGCCACTAAGTTTTTTTAGGAATATTTTGCTTGAAAAAGACGGAGATCACAAAGATATGTTTGATATAAAAGCAAGGGCTATGGTGCCTTTGGCAGATTTGGCCAGACTCTTAACTATTTATCATAAAATACCAGAAACAACCAATACCTATCAAAGATTTGAAAAAATAAAACTGCATGAAAAAGAGCAATCCTTGTTTGAGGACGCTGCCATAGCGTATAAGTTTTTGATGAAAATCCGGACGACCCAAGGCATAGCCGAACAAACCGATGGAAGGTTTATCAACCCAAAAACTTTGGATAAACTGCGTAGACAAGTATTGAAAAATATTTTCGAAACAATTAGCGAACTTCAAGCTTTGGTAAAAGTCAGATTCAGAACTTCAATGCTAACTTAAATATGGGATTTTTCTCTTGGTTCAATACTTATAAAAAGACTTCAGAACTGCCTGAAGTAAAATCGTATTTGGAGAGTTTTAAAGGAAACTCTGACATCTTTGTGGTTTTTGATACTGAAACCACAGGTTTGAATCCCTCAAAGGACCAAATGGTTTCTATTGGAGCTGTAAAAGTTATTGGAAGTAGTATTCTGGTAAACGATAGTTTTTATTTTGAAATCAAACAACCAAATTCTTCAAATGAAGGTGTGAGTGTTCATGAAATAATTGAAAATCAAAAAAGTAAAGAAGTGAACTGGGTTTTGTTAGAATTTTTAAATTTCATAAAAAATGCAACTTTGGTTGGTCATCATGTAGCTTTTGATATTGAAATGGTCAATCAAGCTTTAATAAAACATTTCGGCATCAAGCTTAAAAACATATCAATTGATACTTCGCATTTGGCTATAAAAAAAGATCATTATGGCAAAATACCCGACGCTTACAAAAGAGAGAATTATACCTTAGACAAGCTATGCGAAAAATACAAAATTGAGACCAAAGACCGTCATCATGCTTTGGGAGATGCATTTATTACTGCCGAACTGTTTTTTAAATTAAAGTAAAAAATAGATATTCTGCTTCCTTTTTTTTTTAACTTATCTTAAAACAATTCTTCCACGTGTTTTTTGATGTTTGAAGCAATTTTAGCAGTGGGTAAATCATTGGAGTCACTTCCAAATGGGTCTTCAATTTCCTCAGCTATTAATTCTAAACTTGCCAAAACATAAAATATGAAAATTACAACGGGGATAGTATAATATCCTAAGCTAAAAACATAGCTAAACGGCAAGGTCATGACAAAAAAGAAAATAAATTTTTTTATAAAAGCACTGTAAGAATAGGGTATAGGTGTATTTTTTATCCTTTCGCATGCACCACAGATGTCTGTCAAAGATTGAATTTCAGGATTAATGATAATCAATTGGTCTCCAGATATTTTTCCAGAAGTATGTAAATCATTAATTTTTTGGAAAATCATTTTTGCTATTTGATTGGGTCTATGTTTATGGTGGTCAATCTCTAAATCCAAACCTTCAAAAAGCATTCGGCTTGTTTCTTCATTGCTCAAGTGTTTTTGAAGAATAGATGCATAACCCGGAATCATTCTTTTGAAATAGTTTCGGTCATTTTCTTCCTTTAAAATGGCAGATAGCTTTATTGCTAAATTTCTAGAGTTATTTACTAATGCTCCCCAAAGTTTGCGACCTTCCCACCAACGGTCATAAGCCGTGTTTGTTCGATATGCAAGCAACAATGAGATTACAAACCCCAACATTCCATGCATAATATGAATGTTTTTCACATGGCTATTTTCGTTTAATTTCCAATATTCAATCTCTAAATAACCTACTATACCAGAGTATATACCGATTAGGGTCATTATCGGCATTAATTGCCGAAAAGTATCTGATTTATGGAATCTAAAAATAAAAGTCAACCAATCTTTAGGGTTGTATTGTACCATTTTTGCTCTTTGTGTTAATTGTTTTAAGGATATTTTTGTGGAATCAATTTACAACAAATTAGTGTTGATAAATGTTCTTTTAAAATTTCATTAAGGAATTAAGCTAAATTTTTTAAGATTTTTTTATTGGGCTATAAACCAATCTAAATATTTATCAAGATGAGCACCTAGAAAATAAGGTAAGTTCAATAGTTTGTATTCCTTGCCTTTGTTGGTTTTTAAGGTGTCTATACTGATTTTTCCTCCAAAGAATCTTATAGCAAAGTTGTGGGTGCATCTATCCATAAATTCATGTAATGACCTTAATGTACCACTTGCCCCTGATTTTATTTCAATCGGTATCAATAAGTTTTTATAAGGATAGACAATGTCAATTTCTGATGAAGTTCCATGTTCTTCTCTTACCCAAAAATTTATTTTTTTGTTTGGTAAATACGAAGTCGATTTCAACTCTTGCATTACAATTTGTTGAACAAGTTTTCCCCTCGAGCTATCATTCAAGTCTTTGATATTCAGTAGTTCTTTGTGCAAACCGAGCTGAAAATTGACCAAACCTACATCAAGAAAACTTAATCTTGGGCTTTTCTTGAAGTCAGGATATGTAGGAATACTGGTATTTGTTGTAGGATACACCAATTCTAGAATCTTAGCCTTTTCCAATGCCGAAATAGCTTCTTTTACCTCTCTGCTTTTAAAACTCGATCCGCCGAAGTTATTCAATTTTATTCTGTTGTCCATCTCAAAAGGTGCGGTGTCCATAATATGCCTCAAAATCTCTCTTTGTGTATTATTTTGGGCGTATTTTTCAATGTCAGATTTATATGCGGTTATTATAGCTGCATAAAGATTTACTACTCTGCTAAGATTCTGCTCATTTATGAATGTTGAAGTGATTTTGGGCATGCCCCCAATCATGGCATAGGTATGAAATTTTTGAAATATAGGTCCTAGTAGTTCATTTTTAATAGGTACTTCTTTGAGGATATTTAAAATAGTATCTGAATTTTCCCCTTTTAAAAACTCTTCAAAATTTAAGGGGTGTAGTTCCGCATATTCTATTCTTCCCACGGGTACTTTTTCCAAGTTTTCTAAGGCAAATTCTAACAAAGAACCTGAAACTATCACATGAAAATGAGGATAGTCTTCACAAAAGTACCTCAAAGCTGAAAGCACACTAGGCTTTTCTTGTACCTCATCAATAAATATTAAAGTAGTCTTTTTTTTGTCTGATATTTTATTGCGAGCAAGAAACAAAAGTTGGATAGTAGTTTCCAAATTTTCTATGTTTTCAAATAGTTGCTTATCTGCATTTTTTTCAAGGTTGAAATACAGATATTGGTCGAATTTTTCACCAAAAAAATTAACAAGTGTTGTCTTGCCAACCTGTCTTGCTCCTCTTAGTATTAAGGGCATTCTAGAGTTGGAAGTCTTCCATTCCTCAAGAAAATTATATAAGTTTCTTTTTATCAATGTTTTGAAAGTTATTTTTATGTGCAAATGTATTAAAAATGTTTCATTGTATAGGCATTTTTTTATAAAAAATGTTTCATTGCATAGGTAATTTATCTATAATAATGTCTCATTGCATAGGTAGTTTTTGACATTTCTTGTTTCATTATATAGGTAATTTCATTTGTTTTTGAATAATCTATGAAGCGATTTAATACTTTTTAAAATCAAACTATAGATGTTGTTTTGTAAGATTGCAAAAAAAAAGCACCAGCAATTAACTGGTGCAAATTTGCGGGAATTCTTTAGTAATTACGTAGCCCTTTTTCTATTTACCAATTAGGAAATGAGTTGGTTAGAAATTGAAAAATTGGCCACTTAAGTTATTTCTTACCTCAACAACCCCTCAGGCAATTCCTTCTCCAATAGATTCTTATAGATAAACTTAGTTTTCAAATTGTCAAAATGTAAGCCTTTGTTGCCTCCCCAGCCGTGTTTTCCGCCAGGGTAAAACATCATCTCGAAGTCTTTCTTTTTTTCTTCTAAGGCATCTATCAATTGTATGCTGTTTTGCAAATGAACGTTGTCGTCCATCGTACCATGTACTATCAATAATTTACCTTTGTAGTCATCCACATATTTCAATATTCCACCGTTTTCGTAGCCTTCAGGGTTTTCTTGAGGAGTATCCATAAATCTTTCCGTATAGGCACTATCGTACAGTTTCCAGTCTGTCACGCTGCCACCAGCCATACCGTGTGTAAATACATCGGAGCCTTTGGTTAAAGCCAAACAAGTCATATAACCTCCATAACTAAAGCCTGTTATGCAGATTTTTGTTGAGTCAGCTATTCCTTTGTTTATTAGTGATCTTACCATGGTTTTGTAGTCATCCAATTCCCATTTACCAAGGTTGCGGTGCATATAGTTCACGCCTTCTTTGCCAAAATGTCCGCTAGCTCTGTGGTCCAAAGCCACTTGGATTATACCTTCTCTAGCATACCACTGCGTCCTTGCTGACCAAGCCCAAGAATCGTAAACTGTTCCAGCATCTGGCCCGCCATAAATACTCACCAATACGGGGTATTTTTTGCCTGCAATCATATTTTCAGGGTAAATTATACTCATCGGAAGGTCAAATTTGCCATCATCACTTTTTACATATATCAGCTCAGGTTTGTTCATGGCATATTTATCCATATCTTCCCCTTTTGCCGAGCCTAAGTCTTTGATAATATTGCCTTTGTTGTCAATGATTGCCATTGCGTTAGGGTTGTTCATATTAGAGTAGGTCGTAACAAAATAGCTTAGATTTGGAGACGCCTCTATTCTTCTATGGTTAAAATTACCAAACGTCAATCTTTTTAGATTTTTACCATCCAATCCAACACTATATAAATCAAAGCGTGCCGAATTTTCCATTCCTCTTGCATGGAAATACAAGACTCTGTTCTTTTGATCTATTCCAATTACTTCTTTTACAGTATATTTTCCAGAAGTTATGTTGTTTTTGAATTTACCATCTATTCCATACAAATACAGTTGTTTCCAGCCAGTTTTGTCGCTGATTATGATCATTTCTTTGCCGCCATCCAATATCGTCAAACGTTCATCTGCTCCGTCTATGTCAATCCATGTTTTTTGGGTTTCTTCATAAATCGCTTTCTTAGAGCCATTTTTGGGCGAAACATTGTAAAGTTTTAAGTTGTCATTGCCTCTGTTTATCCATTGTACCATAAGTCCCGAGCCATCTGACGTCCATTCTGGCCAACCAAAATATTGGTCTTCACGGTCTTCAAAATCCGCCCAAGTGGTTTTGTTGCCATCTGGATCTACAAATGCAATTTTAGCTGTCGGGTTAGGGTCACCAGCTTTTGGGTAGCGAGTTTCTTCTATAAATCCATGTTGACCTACACTGCTATAAATTGGGAACATAGGAGTTTTAGACTCATCAAAACGCATATAAGCAAGGTTTTTGCTATCAGGACTCCACCAAAATGCTCTAAAAAGTGTTGGTCTGCCAAAAATTTCCTCCCAATACAACCAGGTAGCAAAACCATTCCTTGTAGTTTTTGAGCCATCAATAGTGATTTGGGTCTCGCGTTTGGTCTTTATGTTATAGGTAAAAAGGTTATTGTCTTTGGTGTAAGCGATATAATTGCTATCGGGCGAAAATGTCGCATTTTTTTCAACTGCCTCTGGGTCATTCGTTATTTTAGACTCACCTGCCGATGTGCTTAAATACAAATCTCCGTTTTTCAAAGTTACTTTTTTACTTGGGCTCACTACTTTGATTACATCCATTTGGCTTGCGTCTTCTATTTGACCAGATTTTAAATTCAAGATTACATTTTTCATGCCTTCATTTGGCGAAGGTTTCATGTAAATCAAGATTTTATCATCGCTCAACCACTTGTTTATCGTAGGTAATGCTTGAAGGAAATTGTCAGGTGTTTTGTTGGCAATCAATAAATTGCTTTCAATCGTTTGTTTTTGAGCAAAAAGGGAGGAGCTAAGACCTAAAAATAATACAATGGCTTTCTTCATAGATTTGTTGATTAATGTTTGGGTAAAAATAAGGGCAAACTTTATTAATTTCAAAAATGAGGTGGGGATTTTGTCTTTTTTGTTGTTTTTTGCAAATCTATTAACAGAATCTGCTTTTTTTTGGAGATTTTTAATAAAAACCAGATAAAAAGTTCATTCCTTCTGAATTGAAGAAATTGATTGAAATTAAAAAATATGAATAAAATTATTGTAGTCTTAATGTTTGCCTATGGAAGTGTATTTTCGCAGGAAAGAGCACTTTTATTTGAGATTTCTGGAAATGAATTAATGAAACCGTCTTATATTTTTGGTACTTTTCATTTACTGTGCAAAGACCAATTTGGGCTTTCAGACAATTTGAAATCAAAAATAGAAAATTCTCAACAATTGGTTTTGGAGCTGGATATGGATGACCCCAAAATGATGATGTCCATGATGAATGGCATGAAAATGAAGGGTGATTCAAGTATAAAAGATCTTTTGGAACCTGCAAAATACGATTTTGTAAATTCTTATTTTCAAGATTCTTTAAAAATGCCTTTGAAAATGATGGAAAAGGTAAAACCAATGATGCTGTATTCAATGCTCATGCCGAAGCTTTTGGGTTGTGAGGCTGTTTCTCTTGAAATGGAATTGGTTGCTTTAGCAAAAAAACAAAAAATGGAAGTTTTGGGTTTAGAAACTTCAGCGTTTCAGATGGCAATTTTTGATAAAATTTCTTACAAAATCCAAGCTAAAATGTTGTATGAAACAATTGAAAATTCAGACAAAAGTAGAAAAGAATTGCATGAGTTGATGGATGCTTATGTCTCCAAAGATTTTCTTAAAATGCAGCAACTTATTGAAGATTCTTCGGATTCTTTTGAAGGATTGGAGGATGAACTTTTGAAAGACCGTAATCTTGATTGGATTGACAAAATAGAAACTTTTGCAAAAGAAAAGGCGACGTTTTTTGCTGTAGGAGCAGGCCATTTATTGGGAGAAGAAGGGGTTTTAAGTCTTTTGAAAAAAAAGGGTTATATTATTAAATCAATAGAGTAATTATGAAAGCATTTTTGTTATTTCTAGTTTTAGGAGGATTGATGGGGAGTTGTGTTAAAACACCCGTTTCGGGAAATTTAGACACGAATAAATTCAGCTATTTGGCCTTGGGCGATAGCTACACCATAGGCGAAAGTGTGAAAAATTCGGAAAGATGGCCAGTACAATTGGTAGCCAAACTTAAAGAAAAGAATATTGATTTTTCAGAACCGAAAATCATAGCCAAAACTGGTTGGACCACAGACGAACTTATTGCGGCAATTAGCAAAGAATCCATCAATCAAAAATTTGACATGGTTTCGCTTTTGATTGGTGTAAATAATCAATACAGGGGTAGAAGCTCTGCGGTATTTGTTGAGGAATTTAAAAGCCTTTTGCAGCAAGCTATCGGGTTTTCCAAAAATGGCAAAAAAGGTGTTTTTGTTGTTTCGATTCCTGATTGGGGTGTTACGCCTTTTGCGAGTGGTAGAGATAAAGAAAGTATAGCTAAACAAATTGACGAGTTTAATAGCCTTTCCAAGTCTGTATGTGAGAAAGAAGGAATTGTTTATGTAGATATTACGGACATTTCAAGGATTCCTGATCCTAGCTTAATCGCTTCTGATGGGCTCCATCCTTCAGGAAATATGTATGCTAAATGGGTGGAAAGAATTTTCCCAACTATAATCAAAAACTATGAATGAGCCGAGGTCGTATTTTCTTGAAAAAGCCCTAAAATTAGACGTAAACGATAGTCTTTCTGCCTTTAAAGATAGGTTTGTTTTCAATGAAAATGAAGTTTATTTTGATGGAAATTCTTTAGGCCGATTGCCAAAAGAAACGCAGAAGGTTTTAGATAAAACTATTCAGAGTGAATGGGGGAAAGACTTAATAAGAAGTTGGGAGAATAAATGGATAGATTTGCCCAGGCAAACTGCTGTTAAAATAGCCGAGTTGCTTGGAGTTTCTTCAGAAGAAGTTTGTGTGGCTGACAATACCTCTACTAATCTTTATAAATTGGCTTTTGGAGCATTAAAATTTCAAAAAAATAGAAAAATAATCATTACGGATGAATTGAATTTTCCGACCGATCAATATATTCTTGAAGGCCTAATTGAACAAAGTTTTCCTAATCATCAATTGGTCAAACTAAAATCCGATAATGATGGGCAATGTGTTGATATTGAGTCTATTTTGTCCGCAATAAATTCCGAAGTTGCCTTGGTTTGTCTCTCCCATGTCTTGTACAAAAGTGCCCATATTTATGACATGAAAACTATAAATGCCCATGCCGAAAAGGCAGGAGTATTGGTATTGTGGGATTTGAGTCATAGTGCTGGTGCAATTCCTTTAGATTTAAAAGCTTTAGGTTGTAAAATGGCTGTTGGATGCACTTATAAGTTCTTGAATGGTGGGCCAGGTTCATCTGCATTTTTATATTTAGACAAAGATTTAATTACAAAATTTCAAAATCCTATTGCTGGATGGTTTTCTCACGAAAGACCGTTTGATTTTGAAGCTAAATTTACCGCAAAAAATAGTATTGATAAATTTGCAACTGGTACACCAAATGTTCTTTCATTAGTTGGTATTATTCCTGGAGTGGATTTACTTTTAGAAGCAGAAATGGAGGCTTTAAGAGAAAAAAGCCTCAGCCTTTCTTCTTATTTTATCGAGCTTTATAATTTGTTTTTAAAAGATATCGGTTTTGAATTGAAAAGCCCTATCAAAGACAGCCAAAGAGCGTCTCATGTGACTATTTCTCATGAAAGTGCTACATATATTATGAAATATTTAGAAATACCTGAAAAAAACGGTAGAGTATTTATTCCCGATTTCAGACCTCCAAATTATATTAGAATTGGCTTGGCTCCTTTGTATAATTCATACAGAGAAGTATTTCTATTCGTTGAAAGACTGGTTGAGATAATAGGACAAAAAGAAAGTTGAAATTTTAAAAAACCTTACTTATTTTTCTTGCCACCAAAAAGGGAGAAATGAACATACCGCTTAGGGTTTTCTTTCATGTCTGCCAGTAGTTTGTTTAAACTGGCCGCAGTTTTATCCAAATTTACATACAAAGAATCGTTGCTGGTTAACTTTCCTAAAGTACCGTCTCCAGCATTTATGCCGTTCACAACTTTGTGTAAATCAGATATAGTTGAATTAAGAGAATTTACTGTTTTGCTCAATTTTAAATGACTCAAAGTATCTGTAAAACTCCCAGTTTTTTCTAAAATTGGCTTTAATTGTTGGTCTAAACTTTTCGTAAGTGTATTTAGATTATTGGTCAATAAAGCAGCATTGGTAGTTATTTCATTAAGATTTTTCGAGTTGCTAGCTATTATACCATTAACACCAACTGTAGTGGTCGTTGCGTTGGCCATCAAGACTTTTAATGCCTGACCAGTGTTTGCAAAATCATTGACTATTTTATTTAAACTCAATGTCAAAGAGTCTACATTGTTTAGTGTCGGATCTAATCTATCTTGCATTAATTGAACCAAACCTTGCTCTACTAAACCTTTTATTTCCGAACCTCCTGCCAATTTTTCACCTGGCTTAATTTTGAGTTTCAATAATTTTCCACCAATTAAACCATCGTCTGCCAAGTATATTATAGTGTTTTTTGAAAGCTTAACATCCTTTTTTATAGACAGTTGTACATTTACGATGTCTTTTTCATAATCTGGTTTTAATCCTAAAACTCTGCCTACTACTACACCATTATAGGTTACAGGATTTGAAACCTCCAATCCGTATACATCTTTATAATAGACGTGATAGTCTTCAGTTGTAGAAAATAAATCAGAACCTTTTAGATAATTAAATCCAAAATACAAGATTGCTAATCCAACTAATCCTAATAAACCTACTTTTGCCTCTCTTTTAAAATCCATCTTTTCTTTTTTTTCAAAAACAACCTAACGGTCGGCAATTTACTAATTTTATCTTTCTGTTTCCTTTTTATACTCGTCAAAAGCGTTTGAAATTGCTAAAGCCACTTTTTCTCGCCCATCTTCAGTAGCTAAAAAGTTAGCATCTCTGCTATTGGTTAGATATCCGGTTTCCACCAAAACACTTGGCATAGTAGTTTCCCAAATGACAATAAACCCTGCTTGCTTTACGCCTCTACTTCTATAGCCTATCTTTGGTATGTTTTTTTCTACTTTGGCAGCAAACTCCAAACTTTGATTCATAAAAGCATTCTGGTAATTAGCTAACATAATGTGTGCCAATGGTGACGCAGGGTTGTATCCTTTATATGTTTTTTTGTAATTATCCTCATAAAGTATAACATTGTTCTCATTTTTGGCCAAATCCAAGTTTTCTTGCGTTTTATGTAAACCCATAACATACGTTTCAGTTCCGCTTAAGGATCTGGTGTTGTTAGCATTGCAATGAATTGAAATAAACAAATCTGCTTTGTTTTTATTGGCAATAGCCGCACGCTCATGTAAAGGAATAAAAACATCGGAATCTCTAGTATATATTACTTTTACATCTTTGTGCCTTTGTTTTATCTTTTGGCCTAGTTTTAAAGTGATATCCAATGCGTACTTTTTCTCTCTGCCGTTGCCAGCTCCAGGATCTTTTCCGCCATGACCTGCATCTAGAACAATTGTTGTTATTCTGACTGGATTTGTGCTTGTATGACTAGTGAAAATTAGATAGGTAAAAGTCAAAAGTGTGAATGGGATGATAATTTTAAGATTTATTAACTTCATTTTTTGGGAAAACATGATTTACTACAGCTTTTTATTTCAAGAAAATCGTTTTAAATATACTTTCTGTTTAATTTTGCCATTACAAAATTAGTGTTTTTGTTAGAACATAAAAAATATATAAATATTGTGCAATTTTCTATCTGTATTAGCATACTTAATTGCTAAAACCTTAGTAATCTTTTATAAATCTCTCGAATTTTGAAGTTAAAATTAGTCTTACTTTTTATTTTTGGATGGATAGTCTTTGCTGCACAAGCACAAAGGCCATTGCCTAGTATAGGAGGTAGGAATTTTGGTAGTCCTTCAAACGCCCAGAATACTTCTTCAAATAATACCAATTCTCAACAAAACTCGAAACAAACTTCAAAATTTAACGCAAGTAAAAAAAATAGAATTAAAAGGGATTCTCTTTCTGTTGTCATACCTGATTCATTGAAAAGTTTAGAAAATCAACTAGAAACTACTGTTGAGACTTTTTCTTCTGACTCTACTGTGTTAGATATAGAGACGCAACAGTATCATTTATATGGCGATGCTCAAGTGATTTATGGAGAAATTCAACTAAAGGCAGATTATATTATGTTGGATTGGGGTAAAAGCGAGGTTTTTGCTCATGGTATGCCTGATACAACCAAGAAAAATGGCCCTCCAGTCAAAGGTAAGCCTGTCTTTGTTGATGGTGCTGAGTCATATAATTCAGATACTGTTAGGTATAATTTCAAGTCCAAAAAAGCCATAGTAAGTAATATTGTTACAGTTCAAGGAGATGGTTTTGTTCAAGGAAAAGTTGTGAAAAAAGATCCACAAGACAATATGTACCTAGCGAATGCAAAGTACACGACTTGCGATTTGGCCGAACCTCACTTTCATATAGCCGCTAAAAAAATCAAACTTGTCAACAAGAAATCGCTTATTTCTGGCCCTTTCAATATCGTATTAGCGGATATTCCATTGCCCATCGGATTGCCTTTTGGTTTTTTTCCAATACCCAAAAAGAAGGAAATTGGTACTTCTGGATTTATCATGGGAAGTTACGGTGAACAAAGGAGAGACAACAGAGGTTTGTATTTCAAAGATTTTGGATATTATCATGCTTTTAATGAGTATATCAGTGCTAAGCTGATAGGCCAAGTTTATACTTACGGTAGTTATGGTGTTGGATTGAATACCCAATATTCAAAAAAATACAAGTATGGGGGGGATTTTAATGTGCAGTTTAACCATAACGTGGCTTACAGTTCAAATGGATTAGATACAACTCGTTCTAATCAATTTAATATTAGATGGTCGCATTCTCCAAGAAGTTTAAGGCCCGACAGGAGTTTTTCCTCCTCAATGGACATAGTGTCTAGCGGATTTAACAATAACAACCGAAACTCCTCTGATGTACAAAACCTTACCAAAAACAATTTTGGAGGAACCATAAGCTATATGCGAAATTTCGGGAAATTGGTAACCACAAATAGTTCTTTTAGAGTTGACCAATCCTCTAGTTCGTTTAGGTCAACATTAGGTTATAGTTTTGGAATAAAACAGTTCAATCCGTTTGTTCCTGAAAAAAAACAAATCGGCAATTGGTATGAGTCTTTTAGGGTAGGTTTAGATGTAAGTGGAGGAGTGGCAATTTCAAATGCTGTTTCATCGAGATCGACAAGCTATACTGACTACAATATTGCTGGCATAGATAACAAGCCACTTTCTACCACGCAGCAGAGGAGAATTACCGAGCTACAATATTTACTTAATGACCCCAACGTTTCTACAGATACTAAAGCGATATATCAAAAAGAATTAGAAAAGCTTCAGAGTCCGGTATTAAAAGATTGGGGAGATATCCTAAAAAACAACGTTATAAATACTTCGTATATAGTTCCTATAGTTTTACCGAACTTTAAAATTGCTAGGTATCTTAACCTAACACCAAGTATTTCTTACAGAGGAGATATTTATACAAAAGAGTTAAAATATCAATATGTAAACCCTACAAATGAGCCAGTTACTTTTACCAAAAACAATGGGAAATTAGTTACAGTTAGCCTGAATCCGACTGCAGATAGTATTCAAAATGTATATGCAGACAATGGAGATTTGAATGTTTTGTTGAATCCAAATAGTGGCGGTGTAGTAATTGTAGACACCATAAGTAAGCCGAGTTTTGGTCAAACCACATCTTTTGGTACAAGTATGAATACCCGTCTTTATGGTACATATAGATTTGGTGATAGAGGTAAAATAAAAGAGATTAGACATACTGTTGTTCCATCCATAAATCTAAATTACACTCCTTCAAGTGAAGGTCAGTATACTTCGAAAGTTCAGGTAAGATCTGATAGTGTATTTAGGTTTTTGCCTAGATTCCTAAATGGCGGTGGTTCGTCAGGTTCTGCATCTGGAAATGTAGGTTTTAGCTTAACCAATCAGCTCGAAGCAAAAGTCAGAAATAAATCTGATACTGCTGAAAATGTGTTTGAAAAAATAAATTTATTAAATAATCTAAGTCTAGGTGGCGGATATAATTTATTAGCAAAAAAAGAGTTTGGTGAGTTTGCTTTATCCAACATAAACATAAGTGCAAGTACTTCTTTGTTTAAAAACTTAATAAATGTAAATGCTAATGGTTCATTAGATCCTTATGCCTATGAAGTCGATGAATTGGTTAAATCAAATTTAGCAGGTAAAAGGGTAAATACTTTTAAATGGAAATATAAACCTGAAAATGGTGTGGCTAAGGCTGATTATTTGAGTTCGTTTAATTTTTCCTTGAATTCTACTTTTTCGCCAGAAACTTTTAAAAAAGACAAAGCCACGCCCGCTCCAGGAAAAGATCCCGCAAAAGATGCTATGAACCAATATGTGCAAGCGAATCCTTTAGAGTATGTAGATTTTAATATTCCATGGAGTATAGGTTTGAGTTATACCTTTAATTATAATAAACAAGGCCTTTCTGACGCAAGAATTACCCAAACTGTAAGTGTAAATGGTGATTTTAGTCTAACACCAAAGTTTAAATTCACCTACAATACGGGATGGGATTTTGAGTTTAAACAAATTACTTTGACAAATATAGGAATTATCAGAGAATTGCATTGCTGGAGCATGAGTATGAACTGGACACCAATTTCTGGAAGTAGTATTAGAGGAGGAGGGTTTAATTTTACACTCCAACCAAAATCAGCTCTGCTAAGAGATTTAAAACTAACAAAAAGAAGAGTTGGTAATTATTAAAATATTGATTTTGAATTATATAAATCAAGTGTTTTAAAGTTTGTATAAATAATAAACTGTTTGAATTCTCATAAAAAAAAAGAGCGGAATTCGCTCTTTTTTTGTGAAATTTTTTTAAGGAAAACTATGCGTTAATTTCGAAGCTAGCCAATTGTACAAACTCCATTACCCTATTTTCTAGTTCAGTTTGAGATAAGTTTTGAATACGTTCCGTGCCAAATTTTTCTACACAAAATGAAGCCATTGCAGAACCATAAATTATCGCTCTTTTCATATTCTCGAAACTCAAATCATTCGTTTTGGCTAAATACCCAATAAATCCTCCAGCAAATGTATCACCTGCACCAGTTGGGTCAAAAACTTCCTCAAGCGGTAAAGCAGGGCAGAAGAATATTCTATCTTCTTGAAAAAGCAGTGCACCATGTTCGCCTTTTTTGATAATTAGAGTTTTTGGACCCATTGCCATGATTGTTTTTGCTGCACGCCTAAGAGAAAAATCTCCAGAAAGTTGTCTCGCTTCCGAATCATTAATAGTCAAACAGTCAATTTCCTTAATTACTTTTTTCAAGTCGTCCATCATGATATCCATCCAAAGATTCATAGTATCTAGCATTACAAACTTTGGTCTATTCTGCAGTTTTTTTAATGTTTGATACTGTATTTCTGGAACCATATTTCCCAACATCAAAAATTGAGTATCTTGGTATTTTTCCGGGATTGTTGGAAGCCAGTTTTCAAAAACACCCAATTGTGTATCTAAGGTGTCACGATTGTTCATGTCTTCATGGTATTTGCCATGCCAAAAGAAAGTTTTTCCATCTGGATTAACTTCCAATCCTTCGGTATCTATACCATGTGCCTGAAATGTGCTTATCATTTCACTCGGAAAATCACTTCCAACTATACCCACCAAATAGTTGTTTTTTGTGAAATAAGAAGCTGTTAAAGTAATGAAAGTTGCTGCTCCCCCTACTATTTTATCTGTTTTGCCAAAGGGCGTTTCAATTTTGTCAAATGCTACTGACCCAACTGTAAGTAAACTCATTTTATCTGTTTTTTTTGCAAAATTAGGTTCAAAAAAATTAAAATTAGGATTATTTTGGGGCTTTCTGCAAAATAACTATTGATATATTTTTAATGTAAGGTAAAAAATTTTTACTTTGCATGTGTGTAAATAGTCTTCAATGACTTTTATCAATAGTTTTTTTGTTAATTATTTAAAATTGTATAAAATTTCTCACAATGAAAAAGAGATTAAATTTTATCGTATTACAAGTAGCGATACTTTTGTTTTTAGGTGCATTATCTAAAGGTATTGCTCAGACGCCGTGTGGTATAGACGCCCACGCCGTGTTTGCGAATTCATCAACAGATACCCCAGTTTTGTTAAAAAGGCTAGGTACTAGCCCGCAGTTTGGCGAAATAAATAAGCATACCGCTGGTGCTGCATATGCTCATCTCAAAAAAGTACATACTAGAAACTCTCACGATAGTAGGTCTGAAATTGACGGTTTTTTGAAAGGCCTAGGGTATACAGGTTTTAAAGATCCTGCATTTAGTGCAAGTAAAATCACACCTGAAATATTGACAGCTGGAACCAAAGGATGGATGGGTGCATATTCAAGAGGTCACAAATATAAATGGTCAGTTTTGGGAAGAGATTTTGAAACTTTCAAAATTGAATCTAAAGACGGTACATGTTTTGCCTTTATTATGAAAAAATGTGGAAATGCATTCTATGATCCAAAAGCGAGAGAAGATGCAGAAGCTGCTGCTCGTGCATTGGCAGCGTTGCCAAAAACAAAATGTGTTACACAAACTATTAATTTTACTGGTAAAAATCAGATTTTAGCTGCTGATGTAATTAATACTTCTCAAAGTCTGCCAGTAATTGCCTCGTATAATGGTACCAATCTTTGTATTGGAGATTTTACAGTTCCAGTAAGATTAACATATGAAATGACAGCAAGAGGCGAAGTGAATTATTCAAAAACTGTAATGCTTTGTGATTACGGTAATGGGGTGACACCTACTTCAAATGTAAATCTTCCTTTGAATTTGAACTACAACTTGGCCGATTCGGATGTTTCAATTGGTGAAGATGGAAAAATGATTATGGCTGTAAATGAAAAGCAGTTTAAAGTTTTAAAGAAAGTTTATAAGGTATGTCCAAGTAATTCGGCAACTTCTCCTTCAAACAAAACTTTAGTTGCGAATAAAGTAAATACAGCTTCTGAAGCTAGTGCTTCATCCTCGGTTGGAGGTGCTGGAGGTACAAACTGCGTGAAACAGACTTTGTCAATGAATGGAAAAGCTACTGTTGAAGATGTATCAACAAAGATAGGGACAAATGAAGTAACGCTTATTGGTGTGTATGATAAAGTAGGAAAACTTCAGAAAGGAGAAACTGCTAAAAAGTATATGTGTTTAGGTTCTTACAATGTTCCAGCTAAATCTTCATTACAGTATGCATTGAATGGTACTAGTAACATGGATCACATAATAGAAGTATGTGACAATGGAAGCGTCAATCCAAATGAAAATATTTCGGTGCCTTTAACTATGACCAATAATTTCGGTAAGCAAGAAACTATGGTTGGTGATTATGGCAAGATATATATGCCACTTACAAAAGCACAGTATAAAAAACTTAGCAAGAGATTTAAGAGATGTTGCAGTGATGGTACAACTAAATCTAAATGTTATTGATATTATAAGGATGTCATAAAAAAAAGCCTCTTCAAAGAGGCTTTTTTTTTATGAATTAAATACCGAATTAAAACTTAAATGGCCTGGTAATTTAATAATTTCTCAAAAGCCTTGTGGACTTTCTCAAAGTCAAAGGATTCAATTACCTTGTCCATCATATTGTTGATTTCTTTGTTACATAAATTCCCAATGCTACCTTCTAAGGTATGATTAAGGTTTTTTATTGGACTAAACCTTCCTTCTTCGATTTCGTTTCCTATAGCTTTGTATGCGTCTCTAAATGGCATACCTTCGATGACTTTTTGGTTTACGTTTTCAACACTAAACATTAAATCATATTTAGCATCGCTTAAGAGGTTTTCTTTAATTTTAAGATTTTTGATCATAAAAGTTGCCACACTTAAGCTTTCTAAGAAATCATCAAGGGCAGGCATTATAATTTCTTTAATTAATTGAAACTCTCGGTGGTAACCTGAAGGTAAGTTGGATTGGATAAAGGCAATTTCAGAAGATAATCCTTTTAGCTTATTTGCTTTACCTCTCAATATCTCAGCTACATCGGGGTTTTTCTTATGAGGCATTATACTAGACCCAGTTGTCATTTCTTCAGGGAGGTTTATAAAGCCAAAGTTCTGGCTATTATAAAGACAAACATCCATTGCCATTTTTGATAATGTATTTGCAAAAACACCCAGAGCTTGAGCTACTAGGAACTCCATTTTTCCTCTTGTCATTTGTGCATAGACTACATTGTAGTTTAGATCATCAAAACCTAATAAGTCTGTTGTGAAATGTCTATTTAGAGGAAAGTTAGATCCATAGCCTGCTCCTGATCCCAAAGGGTTTTTGTTGACAACTTTATATACACTTTGAAGAATAGTTAAGTCATCTACAAGACTTTCTGCATAGGCTCCAAACCAAAGACCAAAAGAAGATGGCATGGCAATTTGTAAATGAGTATAGCCGGGTAATAAATCATTTTTATGTAATTCACTTTTTTCTTGCAAAACATCGAAGAGCTCTTTTGTGTGCAAAGTAATTTCTTCGATTTTATTTCTTAAGTACATTTTAAGGTCTACTAGAACCTGGTCATTTCTAGATCTTCCACTATGGATTTTTTTTCCAATATCGCCTATTCTGGTAGTAAGAGTGTATTCTATTTGTGAATGAACGTCCTCTATTCCTGCAATTATTTCAAATTTTCCTTGCTTTATTTCTTTATTATATATTATCTTGCACTCATTAAGAATACTATTTAATTCTTGCTTCTCTAATAATTCGATACTCTCTAGCATAATAGAATGAGCCATCGAACCTAATAAATCAAAAGGTGCTAAGTTTATATCGAGTTCGCGGTCTTTACCGACTGTAAATTTCTCGATAATTTCGTTTGTTTTTTTTGAGTTTGCTTTTTGCCAGAGTTTCACTTTTTTTGGATTGGTTAATCAATTACAAAGTAACGAAAAATTGTGACGTACTGCTTGAGAGGAAGTCAAAAAAACATTCAATAAAAAAATGAAAAAAAACGTAACCGTTTAATATTGTTTTTAGCATGGTTTTTGCACTGTATTATTGAATGAAATGGACCTAAAAAACAGATATATGCTGGATATGTTGATTTAACAGCGATTATAGTTTTTTGGTAGTGGAGTTTTTAGGTTTTGTTTTGGTGTGGGATGTGAAAGAAAATACAATTATTTGTCTTTCAAATATCATGCCAACCTGTAAATTGAGTGAATATAAAAAGAGTGAATCTATAAAAATGAATAAAAATTATACTTTAATTAAGTACAATTTATCAGATGCCTTTTCTCTAAAATTTGATTTTAGAAGATGGGTTATTTTATTTTTTGTATTTGTTTTAAGTTTCAATTCTTTTTCTCAAAAAATTAAAAAGGATTCGAAAATAGCAACAGACTGGGCTTCATTGACTTTGAGTATAATGAAAACCACACCTAATGGCACGCCAACTTTCGGGTCAAGATTTGTTGGATATGCGGGTCTAACAATGTACGAAACTGTTGTTCATGGAAATCCAGAATATAAATCTTTAGTTGGGAAATTAAACGGATTAGAATATTTGCCTTCTCCTGCCACCTCAAAGATTAATTGGACACTTGCCTTAAATGCTGGTCAAGCTCAAATCATTAAATCAATTTATGATTTCACTTCAGAGTATAATTATAAAAGAATTGATTCTTTAGAGCAATATTACTTAGCAATAGAATCCAAAGGATATTCTCAAAAAGAAATTGAAGCGTCTATAGAATTTGGTAAGAGTATAGCCAATGCGATTTTCGAATGGTCCAAAACAGATGGAGGTCATAAAGGCTATTTAAGAAACTTTGATTCAACTTACGCTCTTCCTAAAGGAAATGGTAAATGGAGTCCTCCATTAAAAGGCCAAGCTGCTGTTGCTCTTCCTTTACATCCATATTGGGGAAAAAACAGAACTTTTGCAAAAAATAACTTTACCCTTCCTATTCCTGCAATGGTAGATTATGATTATACAAAAGGTACGACTTATTACAATTACATGAGGGAAGTGTATACGGTTAGACAAAATCTTACACACGAACAAAAAGAAATTGCCAATTGGTGGGGCGATGATCCTTCTGAAACTTTTTCTCCTCCAGGCCATTCTTACTATATGGCTTTAGTTGCAGTAGAAAATTCAAAAGCTGACATTTTTAAAGCGTCTCAAACTTTTGCTGCAGTCGGTATGGCTGTGGCTGATGCATTTATTAACTGTTGGAAAACTAAATATTACTACCACGTAGAAAGACCATTTAATTTTATCTATTATAACATGAGTACAATGTGGGATTTGTATTGGCCAGAGCCACCATTTCCGGCTTTTTATTCTGGACATGCTGGTCAAGCTTCTTCGGCAGCTACAGTTCTCACCAATATGTATGGTGAGAAATTCGAATTTGTGGATGAATCGCATGTTGGTAGACCTAAAGATATGGAAAGGTTAGTTGAGTATAAAGCTAGGCATTTTAACTCTTTTTATGAAGCCGCTGAGGAATCAGCTATGAGTAGACTTTACGGCGGAATTCATACAAGATTGGATAATGAAGTAGGATTAGTAGAAGGACGAAAGATAGGGTCTAATATTAACCAACTTTTTGAGAAATAGAATTTTTAAAATTTACGCATATATAATTTTTTGAGTGGAAAATTACAATTACAAACAAATGAGAAACTTTACATTATTACATTCTGGGAATACCCCTGATTCGAGGAATGAACAAGGATGGAGATTAAATAAAGGCAACTTTGCTGCATTAATTTCCGTAATTTCTCTTATTATCAATTTCAATAATTGGAAGATTAAAAACCCTTTTCTAATTGATTCTATTAGTTTAACTAGAAAAAGCGTTTTTGTTTTATTCAGTTTATTGGCTGGATTGATCAATTCATCAATTGCCCAAAATGCTCCTGCGGGAGATGACAAGTATTATATGCTTGTAGGTGAGTTGATTAATAATGGCGGAACAAATGATTCTCGAACCGATGTATACCAATATACAACTGGAGGTGGAATAACAAACTGTAGTCTAACCGGCGGCGGCGGCGAAGGTATGGTTGTTGACCCGATTAATAAAATTGCGTACATAGCAACTTGTTGTAATATTGGTCAGATCCGTTTATATGATTACAATACTGCATCATTTCTTTCTCCAATTTCACTCCCTGGAGAAGATATTTTAGATGTTGCTATATCATCAGATTATGCGTTTGTTTATGCGGCTACTTATAATAAGCTTTATAAAATTAGTACTGCTTCTAAAACAGTTGTCGCTTCTGTCTCAAAAACTGTACTTAATAATTCTGCTGCTCAAGATTTTTGGGGTGTAGCAGTTAGTCCAACCAACGGCAGAATTTATGTTTCTTCTAACTGGCAAAATGGTAACGGAACGAGTACTATCGAATCTTTTGCAACAAGCCTAACAGGTGGAAGTACTCTTATATCGACTGCTTCTTCTGGTTTTCATTTTAGAGGAATTGTTTTTGATGCCTCAGGAAATCTTTGGGCTGTTGCTTCTCATGATAACAATACTATTTCAGATAAATTATATAAATATTCTTCAACAGGGACTTTATTAGGAACGTATTCTTTTCCAACACCTACAGTAAACGCGGTTGGAGGTACTGGGAAAGTTAATCCTTTTGATTTGGCTTTTGGGCCAGATGGTAATTTATATATCACAACATTCTCTGGTGACTGTGTAACAAAGTTTAATGTTTCTAATGGTGTTTTTTCTACCTACTTACAATATGTTAGTGGAGCTCAAGCTAAGGCTATTACTTTTATAGGAGGTAACTTTAAATGTATTTGTACATCTCCTGTTTTAAACTTAGCTAATCTTACTCAAACTGGTGCTACCTGTAATGGTGCTGTTGCTAACAATAATGCCACAGCCACTATGGGAGGTTTGGTGTATAATTCAAGTAAAATTGTTAAAGCAGATATTAATGAAGGATCAACTTATGGGCAAATTCCACTTTATGGTGCACCATCAAATAAAGTAGTAGGCAGTGGGCAGACTTCGGTAACTTTTACTGGTTTGAAACCAGGAACTACATATACTATAAGAGCATGGAGTGGTTATGATGCTTGTTATACGGATTTAACTTTTACTACTCAACAGGCAGTTTGTTTTACGTGTGCCTGTAGTTCTAATAATTTCTCTACAAATGGAGATATGGCTTTGGGTAATCCACCTTCAAGTTGGACTGCACCCCAAGGTCAGTTTACACTTGGGACTGGATCTTCCACTGGTAACTTTGGCGTTTTAAACAATAGCGACTTTGTTGGTGATTATTATGTTTATCAAGATATTTCTTTAACAGCTGGAGAAAAAGTTACGCTTGATGCCTTAGTGTCTACTCACTCCGTTTCGACTTCAGGAGCAGTTGCTGAAATGTATCTTGAGTTTTATAATGGCAATACTTTGTTGGCAACGTCTAGTAAGTCATCTACTACCTTGGCTTACAATGGAACACTGGAAATGTTGTCAACTATCAAATTTGTAGCTCCAACCAATACTACTAAAGTAAGGATTGTTGGGCACTCAAAAGCGAGGGCATTAAAATTTGATAATGTGGTTTTAACTAAATGTTATAATGCTATCACATTAACTCAAGGAACTTTGGTTCAGCCGTCTTGTACTGCTAACGGTTCATTGTCTAATGGTTCATTGTCAGTAAACATTACAGGTGGTAGTGGAAGTTTCCAATATAGATTAAATGGGGGGGCATATCAAACCTCAAATACATTCAATAATATTGGAGCAGGTAATTACACAGTAGATGTAATTGACAATAATGCTTCAGCTTGTGGAAAGACATTGACAGGAACGATTACATGTATTAATAATTGTAGCAATACAATTACTAATCCTGACCCTTCCTCTGGAGATGTTAATCCTGGTCAACAATTTACATTAGGTGTAGATTCAAATGCACCAAGCAGTGTTTATATTGAATGGGTAAGGTCATCACAAAATGTAAACGATGTGTCACTGCTAACAGATAAAACTGTTGTTGGGGGTGGGTATGTTACTGCTGGAGGTGTCACTATAAATGTAACAGCTCCTACTGCTTTAGGAACCTATTATTACTATGCTTGTTTTAAACCACTTGATCCATGTGGCACATTTGCTAAGCATATCATAACAGTAAAAAATATTGGTACAAATGATCCAGTATGTTTTTCAGGTTCTAGAACTTTAACAGATAATTTATTGCAAGGAGCTTGTAATCCAAGTGCAACAATAAATTATTCGTTTTGGTTAGATATGAGTTCTTCAACTGGTAAACCAAACTATCAACACTTCAAAACTTCTAGTTTGAAATTTGAGGAATACTGTGATGGTACTGCTAAAATTTTTGGTAGAGTTTGTGCTATTGGTGGAGGAACAAATGATTGTATGGATGTTGAATATAATTTGTCAGGAAGAACTGCGACAACTCCAACATACAGTCCAAAACCTAACTCTTGTTCAACCTACGGAAATGATTTGTATTATTATACAAGTGCTTTAGGTTCTGTAACTGGTGTTTCTGGAGGAATTTACCAAGGCTTTACAGCAGTTATTGATGATGCCGCAAATAATACAATGCCATCTTTCCAAGTAGGATCGGGTGCCAATGTTAATACCAATAATTTTGGAGCTAGTGGATGGTTTAATGCTTTAATTTCAAATGCTGGAACAAATGGTTGGTCTCTTAAAACTTACCATGGAGATTTTAATTTCAATTTGGGAGCACAAGTACCATTTGAATTAGAGGCTAGTAAAACAGCAACATCCACTTGTGTAGGTGGTTCAGTTACCTTAAATGCACAGATTAAAGGTTATGTTCCAACTACATGTAATTTGACATATTCTTGGAAATCGCCTTCTAATGTTGTTACAAATTCGCAGTCATTAACAATTTCAGATGCACAAACAACTGATGCAGGTATATACACAGTAACAGTAACTTATACATCTGGAGGTAAAACTTGTACATTAACAAGTACAGTAAATGTATTAATAGATACAAATTGTGATAACACACCTGTTTGTGCACCAAACTGTACAAGTACTAACTTGGTGACTTGGAATTTAAATACCTGTAACACTGGTACAGGCGGTAACTGGTACGGTGAGTTCACCCCTGTCACATACAATGGTGGATGTTCGCAAATAACGGCGAGTACTGTATATAGAATTAATCCTGACGTAAATACCCATTCTTGTGCAACCGGTGCGAATGGTAGTGGGTACGCTATGTGTGTTTCTGGAAACAACAATACTTCTGTGCCTTCAGAGCATGATTCCAAAGCAGTTAGATTTAGTATTAATATCAATCCAGGAGCTGGAAAAACTTATAATTTATCTCAGTTATCATTTAAATATAAGCGAGGAGGGTATAATTGTACTTCAGGTGGTGCTCAATCTTTAAGATTGTACATTTATAAAAATGGATCTAAAGTTTATGAAGAAACGATTACTGGTGTGACTTCCTCATGGGCGAATAAAACATTCTCTCAAACAGGTAACTTTGACTTTATTTCTGACGCTACTGCGACTTATGAGTTTGAGATAGTTGGATTTAATCCGTACAATGGATGTGCCGTTTGGGAAATTGATGATATTCAACTATATGGATGTTGTGGTGTTACTGCTTCTCAACCTCAAATTAATATTTCGAATGCAAATATTTGTATTGGAGAGCAGGCAACTTTAACTGTTTCAAATTGTAATGGCACAATAAATTGGAGTAATGGCCAAACATCAGCTTCAATCAATGTAAGCCCTACAACTACCACAAATTATACTGTTACTTGTACTCTAAATGGTTGTGCAAAATCAGAAACTGTATCAGTAGTTGTAGATCCAAATTGTAATAATAATGTTTGTATTACATGTGATCCAAAAACGATTGTTAAATGGAATATGAACCAATGTTTAGCTTTGACGGAAGCATATTCTTATTCAGAGTTTTTGGCTACATATCCAAATTCAAGCAATTTCTCTTATGTAGGTGCTACTAATGTTTACAGAGATAGTCCTAATACAAATCCTCATAGTTGTACAGTTGGTTTTTCAGGAGTTTCTGGAACTGATGCAGCAATGTGTGTTTCTATTGGAACATCATCAACTTCACCTGACTGGACTAAAGCAATTAAGTTTTCTACTACTTTAACACCTACTCAAACTGGTTGTATAACTGCATTGAAATTTAATCAAAAATCTCCAACAGTTTTACAATATGCACCATCCCCTGCATCAAGTGGAGGAACTGCAAATAACAATTATCCGACAAAATATGCTGTTAGGATTTATAAAAATGGAACTTTAGTTTATGGACCAGTTAATATAAATATCTCATCAAGGAATTGGACAAGTGAACTTATTGATTTAACTACAGACGGAGACTTTTGCTTCTCAGGAGCTAATACAAAATTTGATTTTGAATTGACTGCTTATGCACCAGTTGGAAATGGTTACACCGCCTCAGCTTGGGATGTTGATAATTTTGAAATAGTGGCTTGTAATAAATCAGAGCCTTACACAATATCAGCTTCAAATAATAGCCCTAAATGTGTTGGAGTACCTGTAACTTTAACGGCTTCTTCTACTCAAACTGGATTAACTTATAACTGGACTGGCCCAGTTGGGTTTACTCCTCAAAGTGGTGTTACTGCTACTACTACTATTGCAGGTACATATACTGTTACTGCAACAGCATCAAATGGTTGTACAGCTACTGCAAATACCATAGTTACATTTTATCCTAATCCAAGCGGTACAGTTCCAACTATTACACCAGTATGTCAAACTGAAACAATTAATTTATCAAGCGGAACTTGGACAAATGCTTCTAGTTATAAATGGAATGGGCCAAATTCATTTACAAGTAATTCACAAAATGCAAGTATCTCAAATGCGTCTTTAGCTGCATCTGGAACTTATACTTTAACAGTAACCAGTGCAAATGGATGTACTACGACTGCAACTGTAAGTGTACTTGTAAATGCTTGTTTGTCTAAAATTGGAGATTTTGTCTGGGAAGATATTAATGGAAATGGAATTCAAGATCTAGGTGAGCCAGGAATTCAAGGTGTTTTAGTTACTTTAAATGGCTCAGATGCTTTTGGCAATCCTGTTACTTTAACTACCACTACTGATATAAACGGTAAATATTTATTTGACAATTTAGTTAAAGGTAACTACACAGTTACTTTTGGGGATAAGATAGGTTATGTATTAACAAGTCCTAATAAAGGTAGCGATGATGCAAAAGATAGTGATGCCGATCTAACTACTAAAAAATCACCAGTAATAAATTTAGGTACAAACGATACAAATCTTACTATAGATGCAGGTATGTATAAACCAGCGTCACTTGGAGATTTTGTATGGTACGATTGGAATTTTAATGGTATACAAGATCCAGGTGAAAATGGAATCCTAGGTGTTTCTGCAACATTGAATGGTACAAAAGGAGATGGCACTGTAATCGCTCCTCAAACTATTACAACTAATGCATCTGGTATATATACATTTACAAATCTAGCTCCTGGTACATATACAGTCACATTCGGAACAGTTCCTGGATATCAGGTAACTAAACAAGATATTACTGGAGCAAACACTGACGCTACAGATATAAATACCGATAGTGATATCAATCCTACAACATTAACAACTCATGCTGCAACTTTAGTATCAGGTGAAAATGATCCTAAGTTAGATGCGGGTTTTACACAAGTAGCAGACTTAAACTTGGTAAAAACGGTAAGCAATGGCACCCCAAATGTTGGAGATATAGTAACTTTTACGATAAAAATAAGCAATCAAGGTCCTCAAGCCGCAACGAATGTAAAAGTAGAAGATGCAATACCAAATGGGTATGAGGCAATAGCAGCGATCAGTGATGCAGGAGTACAGACAGGAAGCATAATCAATTGGACCATCGGAAGCCTAGCCAGTGGAGCAAGTAAGAATTTGACATTCACAGCAAAAGTAAAAGCACCATTGGCAGGTGTAAGCTATAACAACATAGCGAGAGTAATGGCTTCGGATCAATATGATCCAAACTCAACGCCAGGCGATGCAGCGGATACGAATGGCAATGGCAAAGTCG
>NZ_RJUA01000004.1 GCF_024343575.1 Lacihabitans sp. LS3-19
ACAGACGACACAAATGCAGCGATAGCTTCAACAGCAGGAGCAAGTCCAATCAATGCATTGGCAGCTACGGATACAGACGGAACAATAGTAAGCTATACAATATCAAGTCTTCCAACAAACGGTATATTGGCTTTGGCCGGAACACCAGTAACGGTAGGACAAATATTGACACCAGTAGAAGCGGCAGCTTTGACGTATGACCCAAGTGGAACATTTGTAGGCACCGATAGCTTTACATTTACAGCGACAGACAATAATGGAGCAGACGATACAACGCCAGCAACGGTAAGTATTCCAGTAGGAAACAATCCTCCAGTGGCAATTTCAGATACTTTAAACGCTCAAGTGCCTGGTAGTAACGCGGTGATAAATATTATTGCAAATGATACTTTGGTAAATGGTAATCCTTCTACTCCTGCCGATGTTATCGTGGATATAAACCCTTCAATTCCTGGTAATAATGATACTTTGATAGTTTCTGGTGAAGGAGTTTGGACATATAATCCAGCAACAGGCGAATTGACATTCAATCCTGAAGTTGGGTTTACAACTGACCCTTCTCCAATTACTTATATATTAACTGAGATTTCTACTGGATTACAAGATACTGTAAATGTAATAGTAGAATATGTTGAGGTTGAACCTTTGGCCTCAGATGATTCAGTTGATGCTATACCAGTGGGTACAGACGGAGTGATTGATATTTTATCTAACGACAATCTTTCTGATGGTAGTTCAGCTACTATAAGTACAGTTTCAGTTGATTTGACCCCACTAACACCTTTGGTTGATGATACCTTGATTGTGTTTGGTGAAGGAATGTATGTTTATAATCCAACAACCGGCGAAATAACCTTTACTCCTGAAGTAGGATTTACAGGTAATCCAACAACAATCCAATATGTTTTAATTGAGAATATTACTGGATTGAAAGATACTGCCAATATTAGTATATCATATTCTGGTAATCCTATTGCTATCAATGATGCAGATATGAACAATTTGCCAGGTATGGTTGGTATTGTCAATGCATTGGCTAATGATACACTCAGTACTGGTTTAACAGCAACTCCTTCAACTGCTTCAGTTGATTTAATTCCTTCAACACCAGCAATTGATGATACGCTTATTGTTGCTGGAGAAGGTATGTATGTTTACAATCCAGCTTCTGGTTTAGTAAGTTTTACACCTGAAAGTGGTTTCACAGATAATCCTACTCCAATTGTTTATAAATTAATTGAAACCTTAACTGGATTCAGTGACCAGGCGACAATTACAATGACTTATTTATTGCCAATTAAAGCAATTAACGATACTATATCAAGTGTACCTTCTGGTGTGTCGGCAGTAATTAATATTGTTTCTAATGATACACTTTCAAGTGGTTTAGTAGCTGATCCACTTGAAGTTACTGTAGATTTAAATCCTTTAACGCCAGAGACTGAAGATACGCTAGTTGTTACAGGTGAAGGGTCTTGGATTTATAATCCTTCAAATGGTGAATTAACGTTTACACCAGAACCTACATTCACTGGAAACCCATCACCAATTGAATATTTACTTACAGAAGATGCAACTGGTTTAACGGATACTGCGACGGTTTTTGTAGAATACTTACCTCTTAACCCTATTGCCGTTAATGATGAAAGTCTAAATAATTTAAGTGGAATTGATGCTATTGTTAATATTCTTGCCAATGATACTTTGAATAATGGCAGTCCAGCTATACCATCATTAATATACATTGACTTAAATCCTGCAACTCCAGCTTTGGACGATACACTAATTGTTGCTGGTGAAGGTATGTTTGTTTACAATCCTTTTGGTGAGGTTTCTTTCATTCCAGAGCCTGGTTTTGTTGATTCACCTTCTGTGATCAATTATGTTTTGGAAGAAATTTCAACTGGTTTTAGAGATACAGCAAGTATCACAATTACCTATCTATATCCAATAGAACCTGTCAATGACGAAAGTCTTGACAATACCCCAGGTGTAAATGCTGTAATAAATATTATTTCAAATGATACTTTAGCTAATGGAAGCCCTGCTACGCCATCTCAAGTATTAGTGGATTTAAATCCAGGTCTTGCTGGCAACGATACATCTTTAGCAGTTCCAGGAGAAGGAATTTGGATTTATAATCCTGCTACTGGTTTACTTACTTTTGATCCTGTAAATGGTTTCTCTGGTAGTCCAACGCCTATAGTTTATACCCTTACCGAAATTGCAAATGGATATTCTAAATCAGCATCCGTTAGTGTACAATATGCTCCAGGGCAACCGCCAGCGGCTCTTGATGATTCAAGTCTGGGTAATATGCCAACTTTAGCTGCGGTGTTGAACATTTTGACAAATGATACATTAAGTACCGGTTTGGTTGCGAATACGTCAAATGCAAATGTAGATTTGGATCCATCAACACCTACTTTGAATGACACTTTATTAGTTTCGGGTGAAGGTCAATTTGTTTATAATCCTTCAACTGGAGAGCTTACATTTACTCCACAAGTAGGATTTACAGGTAATCCAACTCAGATATCTTATGTTTTGGTAGAAATTACAACAGGGCTCAAAGACACTGCTAACATAAATATTAATTATTTGCAACCAATTGATGCCATAAATGATTCAAATACAGGAAACGTTCCAGGTGTAAATGCTGTATTTAATATTGTATTAAATGACACATTGTCAGACGGAAATGCAGCGATTCCTTCTGAAGTTACGGTTGATTTAGATCTGACAATGGCAGGAATTCAAACAATGTTAACAGTAACAGGTCAAGGGCTTTGGACCTATAATGCTACTTCTGGTAATATTACCTTCAATCCTGAAATTGGCTTTACTACAGATCCTACAAGTATTTCTTATGTTCTTACAGAAATAAGTACAGGGATGATAGATACTGCGATTATTAATGTTCAGTACACCGAAATTCCACCGATAGCGAATAGTGATTCAGATTTGACCAACGACCCTCAGATGCCTTCAGTAATTAATCTGTTGATAAATGATAAATTGTCTGATGGTAGTCCTGCTCTTTTATCTAAAGTTTCAGTTGACTTAGAGCCAACGGTGGCAGGAATCCAAACCAGTTTATTGATTCCAGGAGAAGGGGTTTATGCTTACAATAATACAAACGGCAATCTGACTTTTACTCCGCAAATAGGTTTTTATGCTAACCCAACCCCATTGGTTTATGGTTTAGTAGAAACACTTACAGGATTAAGCGATACTGCTTTGGTTACTATTCAATACCAATTTAATCCTTCATTGGAACTAATAAAAATTGGTACTTTAATGGGTCCTGGTGCGGTTGGTGATTCTATAGAATTTAGCTTCACAGTTATTAATACAGGAAATGTTCCTGTAACTGGAATTACCATCAATGATGCTATGATTTCGCCAAACCCTATTTCCGTTACGCCTTCATCTTTGGCTCCTGGTGGTACTGGAGTCGCAATTCAAATGTATTATTTGACATTGACTGATATTATGGCTAAAGAAGTAATTAACTCAGCTTTAGTTAACGGTATGTCTTCCAATGGTATAGCTGTTAAAGATACTTCTGACAATGGAGATCCAGGTATGCCTGGCGGAAGCAATGCGACAAGACTGGCTTTACCTTCTTTGGGAGACGCAGACGTTAAATTAACGGGAGATCTCTTAGGAGCTTGCGATCATTTAGTTGGAGATACTGTAACTTATGTAGTAAAAGTTTTTAGAGAAGATACTCTTTCATTGCCTTTAGTTTTAACTGTTAAGGATAGTATTGGCACAAATTTCCAACTTATCTCTCAAGTTGCTAGTGAAGGGTCTTATAACGCAGGAACTAATCTTTGGTCCGGTATTAGCATAAATAAAGGCGATACTGCTACCATAACCTTCCAATACAAAATATTGACCAATGCTGGCGGATTGACCTGTGTGGAATCATGGGTAGAAGCAATGTCACTGAATGATGTAGATTCAAATCCTGGAGACAAAGTTACAACTGAAGATGATATAGCAAGAGCATGTGTAAGTATTCCTATAGCTATCTGTCCTGCAAAATCAGAAACTGTGGAACTTTCGGCTCCACTTGGATATACAAGCTACCAATGGTACAATAATGGAGCTTTGATTTCAGGAGCAATTAGTGATAAATATACCGCAAGTGTAGGAGGTGCATATACGGTTATAGTTGATGGAGGCACATGCCCTAATTCATACTGTTGCCCTATAAATGTTCAAGAGATATGCCCTTGTCCAGTTAATATTTGTATTCCGATTTCAATAAAGAAAAACTAAAATCTAATTTTTTGAAAAAGATTGGGAGTTCAATTTTAAATTGAACTCCTTTTTTTGTTAAAAAAAGGAATGGGTATTTGGCAAATTTTCACAATGGAGAATTTAAATTATCAGGTTTTCTATCTTTGAAATTTTCAATAAAAAGTATCATAAAATTCTTTCTAGCTTCTCAAACAGAATAAGTCTAAAACAATACAAGAGAATTGAAATTGCAGTAAATTATGAAGAAAATACTAAGTCACTCGATAAAATTATTGCGTTTTTTTTAGTTTGACACAATCAAAATAGAAGATTTAGATTTTATTTTGGAAAAAAATTGTGAATTTTGGATTGTTTTATCCATGCCAAATCTGATGACTATTTTTTTTGCTAAATATTGTCAGTCATTTGATTTTAACTCATTTATCTTTAATTGTTTGATTATTAGATATTTAGAGTATTTGTAAATAAAATTTAAAAAGTAAAAGTTTTCAAAAATAATTGTTTTCTACTTTAGCTGGCAATTGGCATTTATTTTGCGGCGTAATAGAAAAAAAATAACAGTTTAAATGCAGCATCAAAAGGTATTTATCCCAGCCGAAGAAATAACCAAAGTTCTATCAATGAGTAAAGATGTGTTTAATAATGACGAAGAATTGTCATTTATTAAGTCATGTTTGTATTATCTTACCGAAGGTGTAAATGCAGATTATGCAATAGATATGGCCATGATAGATTATCTAATTGACCTAAAATAAAAAAAGCATTATTTCTAATGCTTTTTTTATGCTCATTCATTTCTTTCAATACAATTATAAAAAATAGTTTATCAAGCAGGCAAAAGGTTTTTACGTTTAATTATAGATTCAAACAGTTTTTGGTCGTGTTCGGTATTGAATACATTGAAGCCAAAATGCAAAAACTGGCCTCTTCCTATGTGTAAATAATAGCCAGAATCATCTTTTTCGGCAGATAAAATCGAATCCCATTTAACTATTCCGCCCTCTTTCTGATTCATTTTTACCATTATTTGCCTACTGTCAATCTCATAGGCAAATTTCTCAAACATCTGTTTGTTTTGGTCCATTTGAGTGGCTGCATAATATTGAACATACCAAAACAAAACAAACAAACCTCCTCCAATTATGGCAGTTATCATAATCCACCAGTTTTTATAAACACCTGTAAAGTGCAATGCAACACCCAAAATAGCAACCGCTAATGGTATCAAAAGCCACTTCCAGCTAGTTTTCATTTGGTTTGCAAAGGCTTTCTTTATGTATAGTTTTTTGTTTAAAGCGAATTTCTTGGTTTTTACTATCATCTAATACAGTTTTTAATTTTTGCAAAAATAAAAAAAAAGGCTCGGATGCCATCCGAACCTTATAAATATATTTGGTAATATTTCTTTTGTTTAATGGAAATTGATTCCAGTTTTCAAAAATTAATCCTTTTTAAGTTGTAGTGTATTTATTAGAAAACGATCATTTTTGTCTTTTTTAATTAACAAATAGACCAAATAATCATTGTTTTTGCTTCTATAGTTTCCAATACAATACTTTAATGCAGTGCTGTTGGCTCCTTGGTATACATAAGAGAACGAAAGTGGAGGGTTTTTCTTAAAAAAAGAGTTTAAAATATTCTTTGCCGTATTAGCTGGTAAGTTTTGATATTCTATTCTGTCTCCATCTATAATGAGTTCTATTTCATTGTTCAAACACGAACTAAGCATCTCTGAGTTGCCAAATCTAAATGATTCACTTATTACTTTCGAAACCTCATTTAATCCTAAAGCTTCCCGGCCATCTGTTTTGATTGTATAACTCGATAATAATGTAATAAAAATTAATCCTAAAAAATTCTTCATAATCCTAATGTGCATGTTTTACTTTATATTTGTTTCCTGACATGGTAACAATTACAGAAACTATGCCAATGTCAACATTATAGATTAACATTATTTCAGATGAGCCAAGACGTCAATTCAAAAATCTTAAACCAAAGCAAAACGCTTCAAAAAATTAAAAGAATAGCCTATCAGATTTATGAAAATAATTTTGATGAGTCTGAAATAATACTCGCAGGTATAGCAGGAGAGGGGTTTGTTTTTGCTGAAATGGTTAGGGCAAATTTGCAAGAGATAAGTCCGTTGAATGTAAGTATAGCCAAGATTATCATTGACAAATCCGCTGATTTTCAACCTGAAATAACAATCGAAAGCGATGTTGATACTTTTAGAAACAAGGCGGTAATAATATTTGACGATGTTTTAAACACAGGTAAAACCTTGGCTTTTTGCCTTAGACCTTTTTTGTCTATTCCTCTCAAAAAACTCCGTGTGGCAGTTTTGGTAGACCGAAACCATCCCCAATATCCGATTGCTGCGGATTATGTTGGTTATAGCCTTTCTACTACTTTATCAGAGCATGTAAAGGTTATATTAAGTAATGAAGAATCTTTGGGCGTATATTTGTATTGATTCTAAAAATCAGAATAAAAGTCAATTTTATTATAGGTTTCAGCCAAGCCTAATTATATTTACAAAAAATCCTAAATATTTAGTGGATCAAATCGTATCGTTTTTTAATTATATAATGAATTCAGAAGAAATCATCCAAACTGGAGGACTTCTTGCTATAATTCTGATAGTTTACGTCGAAAACGGTTTGTTTTTTGGTTTTTTCTTACCGGGCGATTATCTATTGTTTTTGTCAGGGGTTTTTGCCGCCACAGGTCTTTTAGAAGTTTCATTTATAGCTTTATTTTCAGGTATTTTACTCGCAGCATTTTTAGGTACGTTCACGGGATATATTTCAGGTAGATTCTTTGGAGATAAAATAGAAAACAGGAAAGATTCCCTATTTTTCAAGCAAAAGTATATCACAAAAACTCGTCGTTATTTTGAGAAATATGGTAGCAGAACGCTCATAATTGCTCGTTTTTTGCCAATTGTCCGTACTTTCGCTCCTATTTTGGCAGGATTAGTTAAAATGAATGTAATAACATTTACAATCTACAATTTATTAGGTGGTTTTGTATGGGTTTTTACATTGGTTGGTAGTGGATATTATTTGGGTATTTCGTACCCTTGGTTAGTCGATTACGTGCACTATATTATTTTCTTTTTCTTGGCTATTACTACTTTTACTGTTATAAAAGGCTATTTTTCAGCCAAAAAGGAAATGGAAACTACTGAAGAGGATTGATTTATTTGTATTCCATTAATCTTAATTCCTCTCCATCAAAACTCGCGAATGAATTAAACATAATCCAATCGCCTAAATTAACATAACGGCTATTTTTATTTATATCAAGGTCTAGCTTGTAATGTCTGTGGCCAAAAATGTAAAAATCACGATGTTCTTTTTTTTCTTCTTCTTGGCAGTATTTAAAAAGTATTTCTTTTTCCTGTGATTCAAAGAAATATACATCTTGCTCTTTATCGTGTTTTTTCCAAGAATGTCCCGCCCATAGGTAACCAAGCTTTAGACTTAAATCAGGATGAAGGAGATTCGCAAATAGCCATCTGAAAATTTTATTTTCAAAAACTCTTTTTAAATATTTATAGCCATAGTCACCAGGGCCAAGTCCATCGCCATGGCCAACCAGTAGGCGTTTTCCGTTTATTAAATATTCTTGTGAATTTCTGAAAGTAGGCGTATTGAGTTCTTTTTCAAAATAATCTCGCATCCACATATCATGGTTGCCAGTAAATACAATTAACTCTATACCTGAATCAACCAGTTCGGCAAGTTTTCCAAAGAATCTGATGTAACCCTTGGGTACGGTTTGACGATGTTCAAACCAAAAGTCGAACAAATCACCTACTAGAAAAACAATCTGTGCGTCAGATTTTATCGAATCTAGCCATTTTACGATCAGCTTTTCGCGAGCAAGACTTTTTTCATGGGTAGGAGCACCCAAGTGAAAATCAGAGGCAAAATATATTTTCTTTCCAGGTAAAAGTTTAATTTCTCTCAAGAATTTTTTTTCTTCAAAATTAATATTGAAAAACATAAAAATGCTTTTTATTCATTTTTTAATGTTTTTTTTTCAATTGCGTAAGGTTTATTTTAAAACATTGTCGTTTTAAATTATATTTACACTTTAACAAATATAACGAATTCAAATTATGCCTTCTCCAAATAGAGTTCTAATAGCGGAAGATAGCTCAGTTATCCAAAATTTAGTAAAAAAAATTCTTGAATTTCAGAATTTTGAAATAACCGCCGTAAAGAACGGTGAGCAAGTGGTGCAATTGTTGCAAAAAGAAAGTTTCGATATAGTTTTGCTAGATATCAATATGCCAGTAATGGATGGTATGGAATGCGTAAAGGCTATTAGAGGAATGGATGATGCTGCGAAATCCAAAGTGCCAGTTGTGGCAATTACAGGTAACGCTCGTAATTACACTGAGGAAGAATTTAAAGAGGCGGGATTTAATGATGTGCTGATGAAACCATTAAATTTTGACAAATTGGTGATAGTCGTAAAAAGCCTCACTGAGAAGTAAATAAAAAGCAATGAAAGTTACATTTTTAGGTACAGGCACATCCACTGGCGTGCCTGTGCTTACATGTAAATGCGAAGTATGTAGATCCCTCGATTACCGAGACAAACGCTTGAGGGTATCTATTTTGATTCAACACAACGGAAAAAATATAATTGTCGATACAGGTCCCGATTTCCGACAACAAGCTCTTAGAGAAAACCTTCAAAGTCTCGAAGCCGTAGTTTTTACACACGAACACAAAGACCATACTGCTGGTTTAGACGATATCCGCCCTTTCAATTATCTTTCTGGAATAAAAAATTGTCCTATTTATGCTCATCCTAGAGTATTAGCTCAGCTGAAAATGGAATATTTTTATGCATTTTCCGAAAATCCATATCCAGGGGTGCCCATCATTACTTGTAATGAAATTGATACAGAACCTTTTGAAATAGCAGGTTTGGAGTTTATTCCTATTCAAGTTATGCATCATAAATTGCCCGTTATCGGATTCAGAATTGGCGATTTTACCTATATTACAGATGCCAATTTTATTGAAGAGAAGGAATTGGAGAAAATTTATGGTTCTAAGGTTTTGGTTCTAAATGCCTTACAAAGAGAACCTCATATCTCACATTTTAACCTTAAGGAAGCCATAGCCCTTTCAGGAAAAATTAATGCTGAAAAGACTTATTTTACCCATATTAGCCACAAATTAGGTCTTCACAGAGACGTGGAGTCGGAGCTTCCAACCCAAATTGGACTTGCATACGACGGACTTTCGTTCGAAATTTAGGATGGTAGAGTTACCTCCTAAATATTACCATACCAATTTTGAATACCTTCTTACTTTTGTCAAAGACAAATACAAAACGCTTTTAATAGAGCAGGAGTGGAGGTTTTTGAGAAAATACTATGGTTTATCTGAAGATGCACAATGTCTTTTTATTCGATTTACCAATCGAAAAGGATTGTTTTTCAAAACTTCTACTCTTAAATATGAAGAACTTCAGGAAATTCCAAAACAATTAAAATTGCTTGAAAAGCAAGGTTTTATTTCGTCTTTAAATTTTGAAGAACATAAACTTTGGTTATCTGAAATATTAAATGTTTTAACGAAAGCCGAATTGCTCTCGGTTTTTGATTTAAAATCTTTAAAAAATGAAAAGCGGGAGATAATAGTTGAATATATAAAAAATGAGGTAGAAGCTGAGCAAATTATAAAGTTGATAAAACAAAAATTAGAGATTATTAAAATGAATTTCGAGCAAGAAGTTTCATTTTTAAGATTTATGTTTTTTGGCAATCGCTCCATGGATATGACGGAGTTTGTTTTGCGTGATATGGGTTTGATTCAATATTATCAGCATTCCGACGATGATCTGGTAGCTAGGTTTGAAACTCGAAAGGATGCTGAAGACAAATGGAAGGTATCGGATCAGTTTATGATATTTGAAAGCTTAAAAAACCTTGCAAAAGATGCCGAAATGTTGGATTGGTTTAATAATCTAAGGTTAGATTTTACAGATTTGAGTTCTGTCGCTCTTCCGTCATTTCAAAAACTACAGTTAAAACTTGGTAAGTATTTTGAGCAAAGAAAAAACTTTCAGGCTGCTGTGGAGATTTATGAAAACACTGAAATAGTCCCTTCACGTGAGCGTAGGGCAAGGTGTTTGGTAAAATTAGGTTTTGTAGACGAAGCCAAAGCTACTTGTATTGAAATGATTGAATTTCCTCTTAATGTAGATGAACAATATTTTGGAGAGTATTTCCTGAAAACAATTGATGGAAAGAAAAACAAAAAACAAACGACAGAATGGCTAAATACCGCTGATGAGATTTCTATAGATAGGATGTTTAGAAATCAAGTTGAGTTAGGAGGAATAGACTATTATGAAAGTTTAGGTTTTTCGGCTGGATTTTCAGAAAATCATACTTGGCGGACATTGTTTGGTCTTTTGTTCTGGGAAATTATTTTTGACCCAAGTTTGGTGTCTTTTCATCATCCGTTTCAGCGTCGACCATCAGATTTACACTTGCCGGAGTTTTATGAAAAACGAAAAACTCAAATCCATGGTTTGTTAGATTCTTTTGAAAATTCGGATGATTTTCTTGAACACCTTTGGCTTAACTTTCAAAAAAATGAAGGCATCGCCAATCCTTTTGTAGTTTGGCTAGAGGAGGTTTGGGCAATGGTAAGAGTAATGGTATTAAAAATAGAAATAGAAAAACTGAAGTTAGTGATGCTGAAAATTGCGGAAAACTTGGTAGAAAACTCGAGGGGTTTGCCTGATTTGTTGGTTTGGTCTGAAAGCCACTATGAATTTATTGAGATTAAATCACCAAACGATACCTTAAGTAATCAACAATTGTTTTGGCTTAGGTATTTTAAAGAATTGGGCGTTAATGCCAAGGTTTTAAGAATAAAATTTGATTAATATTTTTAGTTTTAACACCACATTAACATCAAAATATTCACATCGAAATAAAAAATAACTTACCTTTACAACAGTTTATTAGATGTTTTAAATTTGATTTTTAATAAAAAGAAATGAAAAAAGTAGTTTTGTCAATTGCCATCCTTCTTGCAGCTTTGGCCTCTGCTCAAGCCCAGACTAAGATACCACCAAATATTCAGAAATTATTGACTAAAAACACATGTTTGGCTTGTCATAATCCAGACAATAAATTGGTAGGGCCGGCTTATAAAGAAGTAATGAAAAAGAAAAAATATAAGCCTGAGCAAATTGTAGAGTTGATTTATAAGCCGAAACCATCAAACTGGGCTGGGTATCCTCCAATGGCACCAATGTCTCAAGTACCAAAAGAAGAGGCAATGGAGATAGCAAAGTGGATTGTAACTTTGAAATAACACAAAAGTATTGATATAAAAAAAGGATTGCGAAAGCAATCCTTTTTTTATAAATCCTTGTTGAAGTTATTAAACTTCAACTGTTTCAGCTACCACACTTACTGAAACTTCGTGTTTAACTTCTTTGTGCAAGTCAACAATCGCTTTGTAGTCACCTACAAACTTGATGTCGTCGATAGTGATTTTCTTTCTGTCAATATTGATTCCCTTAAGAGCCAAAGCGTCAGAAATTTGAATACTTGTAACTCTACCGAATATTCTACCACTTTCGCCAGTTTTCATAGCGATAGTAAATATTGAATCACCGATTTGTTGAGCTATAGCTTCAGCATCAGATTTAAGTTTCTCTGCTTTGTGAGCAGCTTGTTTCAAATTCTCAGCTAATATTTTTTTGTTTTGAGCAGTAGCCAAAACAGCATATCCTTGAGGTATCAAATAATTGCGGCCATATCCTGGCTTCACGTCAAGGGTATCATTTTTATATCCCAATCCGGCAATATCCGTTTTTAATATTATTTCCATTTTAAAATTAAATTAATTCATTAAGATGTTTACAATCTTACTTTATTTAAGGTCTTATTTAAGACCATCGGCTACGTAAGGCAATAAAGCCAAATGACGTGCACGTTTGATAGCAGTAGCTACTCTTCTTTGAAACTTAAGGCTGTTGCCTGTCAATCTTCTAGGAAGAATCTTTCCTTGCTCATTCAAAAACTTCAAAAGGAAATTAGGATCTTTGTAATCTACATACTTGATACCCAATTTTTTGAATCTACAATACTTCTTGCGGTTAAGCTCTTTTCTTTCTACCTTTTCGTTAACTAATGACATAATGTTAATGTTTTTAAATTTCTTACTCTGTTACTGGAGCTGCCTCTTTTGATTTTGAAGCACCACTTTTACGACGAACTGAATATGCAGCTGCATGTTTGTCGAGTTTAGTGGTTAAAAAACGCATTATACGCTCGTCACGTTTGTACTCGGTTTCTAAAGTAGCTACCAAAGTAGGTGCACTTTTAAATTCAAACAACTGATAGTAGCCCGTGGTTTTATGCTGAATTGGATAAGCCAATTTCTTTAGACCCCAAACTTCTTCGTTGAGAATCTCAGCACCATTCTCAGTTAAAACTGATTTGAATTTTTCTACAGTGTCCTTTATCTGGGCTTCAGATAAAACGGGAGTTAAAATGAACACTGTTTCGTATTGGTTTTGAAACATTTTACTAAAAAATATAATTGATAAATATTTTATTCCGAAAATCGGACTGCAAAATTACTCCTTTATTGTTGAAAGTCAAATTATTGTCTAATAATTATTCCATTTTTTAGGAAGTTTTGATCCATTTTTGGTCTATAAAAACCCTTTATATAAATTATCTTTTATTTTTTTGTATTTTAGGTACTTTATTGTCTCTATTTTACAATTTCTCGGCACTTAAAATATCTCAGCCAAATAGAAATTTTACCTTTGTATTGTATTTATCCTGATTGTTAATCTAACATAAATCAATGAAAACAGTAGATTCTTTTGATTTTTCGAACAAAAAAGCCCTGATTAGAGTAGATTTCAACGTTCCTTTAAATGAGAGACTTGAAATAACCGACGATACCAGAATTCAGGCAACTATCCCTACCATTAAAAAAATATTGAGCGATGGTGGATCGTGTATTTTGATGTCTCACCTTGGTAGACCAAAAAATGGTCCAGAGGACAAGTTTTCTCTAAAACACTTGGTAGCTCCTTTATCTTTGATTTTAGGTGTTCCTGTTAAATTTGCTGATGATTGTATTGGACAACAAGCAGTAGACATGGCTGGAGATTTAAAACCAGGTGAAGTTCTTTTACTTGAAAATTTAAGGTTTTATAAAGAAGAAGAGAAAGGCGATGTGGCTTTTGCCGAAAAACTTTCTAAACTTGGAGATGTTTGGGTAAATGATGCCTTCGGAACTGCTCACCGTGCACATGCTTCTACTGCTATTATAGGTCAGTTTTTTACAGATAAAATCTGTGGAAAAGTAATGCAAGCTGAAATTGACAACGCTCAATATATATTGGAAAGTGCTGAGAAGCCATTTACAGCCATAATGGGTGGAGCAAAGATTTCTGATAAAATTTTAATAATTGAAAGACTCTTAGATACTGTTGATAATTTGATTATTGGCGGTGGAATGACCTATACTTTTACAAAAGCCTTGGGTGGCAATATCGGAAAGTCGCTTTTGGAAGCCGACAAACAAGAATTGGCATTGGAAATATTAAAAAAAGCCAAAGAAAAAGGTGTAAATATTATAATGCCTTTGGATAATGTTTGTGCAGATGATTTTAGCAATGATGCAAATAGACAAATAGTTGACACTGGATTTATTCCTGATGGATGGGAAGGTCTCGACATCGGTCCTAAGTCAATAGAGTTGTTTAAAGAAGTCATCAAAAAATCAAAAACTATTCTTTGGAATGGTCCAATGGGTGTTTTTGAATTCCCGAACTTTGCAACTGGTACTAACGCCATTGCGGAGGCGGTTGTAGCGGCTACGGAAGAAAATAATGCATTTTCTTTAATTGGTGGCGGAGATTCTGCTTCGGCTATTAATAATGCAGGTATGGGAGACAGAGTTTCTTATGTTTCTACAGGCGGAGGAGCATTGTTAGAATACATGGAAGGTAAAGTTTTACCTGGTGTTGCTGCTTTAGATTGATATACACAATTAAGTAATATAGAAAAAAGGAACTTCGGTTCCTTTTTTTATTTGAAGCTCATTAAACCAATCTGCCCATTTCCACCTGCTGCTACACATTTTTTGTTTTTACATCCAACCACATGAAAAGACTCCCTGTCTATTTTTTTCCACTGGTTATTGTTATTTATAGAAATAGAAGTTCCATGTGTTCCAACAGTTATGTATTTATTTGATTCAATTTTTGCCAAACATTCAGTAAGCCCTTTTAAGTTATTTTCTGGTAGATTGTCGAAAAATTGACCTTGGTTTACCGTTTTGGAAATTTGTAAGGTCGCTGTTTTATCGTTTTGGTAATCGCCTCCGACAATATATCCTTCTTTTTTATTTAGATAAAAATTGCCGAAAATACCCCTTGTTTGAGCCGTTTCAAACGGTGTTTCCATTACTTCCCATGATTTTCCAAGGTTTTTGGAATGAAAAATTCGATTTTGGGTATTAAACCAAACATTGTTTTTGAAAATACTTATGCAAGAATTGCTAGCTGCAAAAGACGCTTCACCTACCAATATATCTGGCAAGTTTTCGATTCGAAACCAGTTTTTGCCACCATCTAAGGTTTTTAAAACATAGGGCTGATGGTCAATAGCATCCCCTAGAATAAAACCAATTTTGTCATTTTTAAATTTAATGGTATCAAAAAATACGCCTTTTTCTATTTTTCTTAATACTTCCGCCCAAGTTTTTCCTCCATCTAAGGTTTTTATTACCAAAGCTTTGCCTTCTGAGCCATCGCCCGCACTCATCGCCAGAATCTCATTTTTATTTAAAACGGAAATACCTCTAAAATCCAAACTTTTGAATTCTTCTGGACATGTATTTAACCAGGTTTTCCCGCCGTCAACACTTTTTAAAATCGAACCTTTGCTTCCTGAAACCCAAACGGTGCTTTCGTCTAGCATTTGCATTGCCCTAAATGAGGCTTTGGTTTCAATCTGTACTTTTTCCCATTGGCATTTTGCTTGGAAACTGATTAAAAAACAAAGAATAAATAATGTTCGCATATATTGTTTTGTATCAAATACACAATTTAGAGAAAAAACAGATAGCTTTTGTTAATTTTGCAGAATGTTTAAAATTCCCAAAAATCTTTTTTGGTTTCTAATTTTTATTTCAATCGGCGGTTTTGCTCAAAATCAAACTGTACGAGTTGAAATAAATCCTCTTGAAGTAATTGTGGATGGTCAAATTAGCATTCATATTTATATTTTAGGGAATCAATATGAGGTTGGGGAATTTCCTGATATTAAGGGTTTTAAGAAGGGGAATAAATCAGTAAAGCACGCTAAGGTGGTTTTGAATAAGAAAAAACAAGATCAACATCAGGTGTCACAAAATTATATTGCTGAAACTTCCGGCAAAATAACCATACCGGATTTGGAGATTTTGGTTAATCAGAAAATCGTAAACATTGACAGCAAAGTCATAAATGTTTTAAAAAAGAATACAGGAGGTGTTGAAAAGGTAATAGATGTAGAAGAGGTTGATTTTGTGGTAGAAAGCTCTAAAAAAGAAATTTTTGAGGGAGAGGGAGTAAAAATTAATATAAATTTTTACGTTTCTGACAAAACAAACATTCAATGGCAATTTCCTAATAATATAGGAACGCAGGTGGAGGATTTTGCGAAAAAAATTAAGCCAAAGGATTGTTTAGAAAGTAGACATACTATTTCAAATTTGTCAGGCAAAAAAATATTGGTAAATGATGAAGGCTACACGGTTTATAATTTGTTTGAAGCCGTTTATTATCCATTAAATGATAAGAATTTTGTAATTCCATCCCTTTCTATCAATATGGAAAAGTTAAAGGGAGATGAGTTTGAAGGAGTTAGTTTAAAGTCTAAAAATCAAACAATTAAAGTTAAAAAACTTCCTGACCATCCTTTAAAAGATAAAGTCCCTGTTGGTGTTTTTAAGTTTAGAGAAGATATAAAAAATGGTAATAAACAAACGACTGGCAACAGTTTTGAATATACACTAACAGTAGAAGGTGACGGTAATTTTAGTGCCGTAAATATTAATAAAAGCGAGAGTACAAAGCAGTTTGATTTTTTTGAGTCTAGCACAAATACCAAACAAAACCTAGGGAGTTTGTCGGGACAAAAAACTGTAAAATATAAAATTGTACCTAAAGAAGCTGGGAACTTCTCTTTTTCAAATTATTTTTCTTTTGTTTATTTCAATATTGAAAAACAAAATTACGATACTTTGAAATCTCAAAGGGAAATATTGGTTTCTGGAGAAGATATTTCTAACAATAAAGAAACAAAAAGAGACATTTATTCTGATATTGAAAATCTTAAAACAGATCAAAAATCCTATAATTTTAGAAATATGGCCAAAGTTTTCGCCAATTTTGTAGTTGGGATAATGATTTTGGTATATTTATTTATTTTGAAAAGCAAAAACAACGGTCAATGAGCAGTACTTACGGAAAGGTTTTTAAAATTTCAACTTTTGGTGAATCACACGGAAGAGGCATAGGTGTAGTGATAGATGGCTGTCCATCAGGTGTGGATTTTGATCATGATTTTATTCAGAATGAGTTGGATAGAAGAAAGCCTGGCCAATCAAAAATAACCACACAAAGAAAAGAAGCGGATAGTTTTGAAGTGCTTTCTGGGGTTTTTGAAGGAAAAACTACGGGTACTCCGATTGCGATAGTGATATTCAATGAAGACCAACGAAGCAAAGATTACGGCCATATTGCGGATAGATTTAGGCCATCCCACGCGGATTTTACTTATTCGACCAAATACGGCGTAAGAGATTATAGAGGTGGCGGGAGAAGTTCGGCAAGAGAAACCGCTGCCCGTGTAGCAGCAGGTGCTTTGGCAAAGTTAGTATTAAATCACTATGGCATTGAGATATATTCTTATGTAGCACAAGTAGGAGGCATGAAGCTCGGAAAATCTTATAAAGAACTAGATTTGAGCCTAATAGAGTCCAATGCAGTTCGTTGCCCGGATGCTGAAATGGCGGAAAAAATGTTCACCTATATAGACCAAGTCCGTAAAGCTGGGGATTCTATAGGAGGCGTTATTACTGGAGTGATTAAAAATGTGCCTGCTGGTTGGGGCGAACCTGTTTTTGATAAATTGCATGCGGAACTTGGAAAAGCAATGCTAAGTATTAATGCCGTAAAAGGATTTGAATATGGAAGCGGTTTTGATGGTGTGGAACTTTTGGGTTCACAACATAATGACGAATTCTACAAAGACGAAACTGGTAAGGTAAAAACCAAAACCAATCATTCAGGTGGAATCCAAGGTGGTATATCCAATGGCGAAGATATTTATTTCAATGTGGCTTTTAAGCCAGTGGCTACTATAATGATAGACCAAGACAGCATAAACGAAGCTGGTGAAAACGTGACTGTGTCAGGCAAAGGTCGTCACGATCCATGCGTTTTGCCTCGGGCAGTGCCTATCGTAGATGCCATGTCCGCATTGGTTTTAGTTGATTTTATGCTGAGGGCTAGATTGAATAAGTTGTAAAATCCTTGAATGAAAATTTTGTGGTTATATTTTTAAAATATTACTGATGAATATTCATTCTAAAATATTTCTTGTCGCTACATTTATTTTCTTGATAGCTTGTGTAGAGCCATTTTCTATTGCGGTGGATGTTCCTTTGGAGGTGATATCTGTCGAAGCGGAAATTACGGACGAAGATATTCAGCAAAAGTTAAACATTTCTAATTCTTATTATCTTCATGAAAGTCTTTACAAAGAACCTATTTCAGGTTTACAAGTTGAGATTATCATTAATGGAAGTCAAAAAATAGATTTAAAAGAAGAGGAATATGGGAATTATAGCTTTCCCGTAGATTTTAGAGCTAAAATTGGCGACTCTTATCAATTGCTTTTCCAGAAAAAAGACGGAGATCGGTATCAATCTAATGTTGAAAAACTAAGTAAATCTCCCGAAATTGATGCCGTTTTTGATGAATTTAAAGTCAATGGAACAATTGCCTTTGGAAGAACCGTTCCTTCTAAAAATGTCTACATCAATTTCAAAGATGTTGATCTATCATCAAATTTTTACCAATGGTCTTGGAAACTTTGGGAACAACAATTTGTTTGTTTGAGCACAGATTATTATGATTTATACTGCAGAGAGGAATGCTATGAAATGCTTTACAATGAGGAAATTAATATTCAAAGTGATGAGTTTTACAATGGGAAATCAGTTGAAGGAAAATTGATTGGAAAAATTCCATATTACCAATACGAAGGGGCTTTATTAGAAATTAAGCAAGAAACTATTTCTTCTGAAGCTTATAGTTTTTACAAACAAATAAAGGATTTATCTCAAAACACTGGCTCACTTGCTGATACTCCGCCTCAGATAGTGGAAGGAAATATAAAAAATATTGATAATCCCTCTGAAATCGTCGTTGGAATGTTGATGGCAAAAGGCGTGAGTACAAAATATTATTGGTTAGATAGAGAAAATGCAAAAGGCAAAGCCTCACCAATTGGACTTTTAGGAAGAAAATCAATAAGTTCAGGAGGAAGCGTCACCGCTCCATGTATACCTAGTAAAAACAAGACTAAAGATAAACCTAAGAATTGGTTGGGGTAGTATTTGAAATCTACACTATTTGTCAAATACTCTAAATTGCTTTCATTTTAGTGCTTTTCTACCTCACACCATCTCACTCAATTCCAACCACCTCAATTCTTTTTCCTCCAGATTTTCTACTGTCTCTTCGAGTTTTTTAGATATTTCGGCTATTTCATCAAATGGCAACGAGCCAGACGAGAGTTTTTCTGTTAGGTCAATTTTGGTTTTTTCTAGTATTTCTATTTCTTTTTCAAGACTCTCGAATTCCATTTTTTCTTTGAAAGAGAACTTCTTTTTCGGAGCTGCTTCTTTTTCTGGGCTTGCTTCTATTGCTATTGGCTGAGATTTTGCCTTTTTCTGCTCTTTGGCATTTTCTTCTTGCCATATTCTGTAGTCCGTGTAGTTTCCTGGAAAGTCTTTTATTACTCCATCGCCTTCAAAAGCAAAAGTGTGATCAACTATTCTGTCCAAAAAATATCTATCGTGCGAAACTACCAACAAGCATCCACCATAACTCATCAAAAACTCTTCTAATACATTCAGCGTAGCAATGTCTAAGTCGTTTGTAGGCTCATCGAGAATCAAGAAATTCGGATTTTCTATCAATACCTTCAAAAGTTGCAATCTGCGTTTTTCGCCGCCCGAAAGTTTCGATATTTGAGCATATTGCGTGGCCGGAGGAAATAAGAAAAGTGTTAAAAATGCCGAAGCACTTATTTCTCTTCCATCACCCATTTTTATAAATTCGGCCACTTCTCGCACGTTTTCTATAACTTTTTGCTCAGGGTCAAATACCAAACCATCTTGTTTATAATAGCCTATTTTTATGGTTTCACCTTTTACTACTTTTCCTATATCAGGTTTTATTTCAGAGTTAATCATACCCAAAAGCGTCGATTTTCCCATTCCATTTTTTCCAACTATACCTATTCTATCACCTTTTTTGAATGTATAGCTGAATTCTTTAACGATAACTTTGTCTTTAAAAGACTTGCTAACGTGCTGTATTTCAATTATTTTATTGCCAATTCGCTCAGATTTTACACTAAGTTCGAGTTTGTCTTCGTTTCGTTTCCCAGAAGTTCTTTCTTTAAGGTCATAGAATGCATTTTCTCTGTAAGTAGCCTTATGTGTTCGGGCTTTTGGTTGGCGTCTCATCCATTCCAACTCTTTCTTAAGCAGGCTTTTATCTTTTTCCAATGTTACGGCTTCTATTTCTGCTCTTTCAGCTTTTTTCTCTAAGAAATAGGCGTAATTGCCAACATATCTATGCATTTTAGAATCGACCAATTCCATGATTCTATTGCAAACTTTGTCCAAGAAATACCTATCGTGCGTAACCAAAAATAAGGTAGTATTGCTTGAGGAAAGATGATTTTCTAACCATTCTATGGTATCTAGGTCCAAATGGTTGGTTGGCTCATCTAAAATCAAGAAGTCAGGCTCTTCTATCAAAACCTTGGCAAGTGTAACTCTTTTTTGCTGTCCACCCGATAGCTCACCCATCAGTTTATCAAAATCGTGGACATCAAGTTTACCTAAAATCTGCTTTACTTTTGATTCAAAATCCCAGCCTTCAAGCTCTGTGATGATCTCAGTATATTTCGAAATGCCATCCAAGTCGTCATGCAAAATAGCATTTTCGTAATTTTTGATAGCTTCGGCTATTGGGTTTTTAGAAGCAAAAATGGTTTCTAAAACAGTATTTGTTTTAAGGAAATGAGGACTTTGGTTTAGGTATCCAACTTTTATTTCTTTTCGGATACTCATCACGCCTTCATCGGCTGGTATTAAGCCAGCTATTACATCCATTAGGGATGATTTCCCACAGCCATTGGTGCCAATTAGAGCCACTTTTTCGCCTTGTAATACACCAAATGATAAGTTTTTAAATAACCACCTTTCGCCGAGATTTCGGCCCAAATTTTCCGCAGATAAATAATTCATGCTGCAAGTTAATGAATATGTTCCTTAACATTTCTGTTTGCTTGCCACTTCATGAATTTAATATGATTTTAAGCACCGAAATAGGATTTTTGATGTAAAAACTTAGGCTTATTTTGTTAAATTGCGGAAAATATACTTTTAAAACCGATGATAAATAAAAAAGAAATTTTTCCTTCAAAATTTCAGAAGGAATACAGTAAATCTGTGGCTTATTTCTCTATGGAATTTGCTATTGACCAAGCATTAAAAACATATTCAGGTGGACTTGGCTTTTTGGCTGGATCACACATGAGAAGTGCCCATGAACTCAATCAAAATCTAATTGGTGTGGGTATACTTTGGAAGTTTGGATATTACGAACAACAGAGAAATACCGACAATAGCCTTCGGGTGTTTTTTAGAGAACAAATGTATAGTTTTCTAATAGATACTGAGATTCGATTTCAGATAAATATAAAAAATAGACCAGTTTGGGTGGCTACTTATTATCTTCCATCGAATGTTTTTGGCTCGGCTCCAATGTTTTTTATGACCACAGATACAGACGGAAACGACGAATGGGCGAGGTCTATCTCATACCATTTGTACGACAAAGATCCTGAAATAAAAGCCGCTCAATGTATGCTTTTGGGTATTGGAGGTGCTACTTTTCTAGACAAATCTAGTTTGTTGCCTGAGATATATCACTTCAATGAAGCCCATGCAGTTTCGGCAGTTTTTTATTTTATAAGCCAAAACCAAACCCTTGACCAAATAAAAAACAAGGTGGTTTTTACTACGCATACGCCCGAAGAAGCTGGAAATGAAAAACACGATTTCGGTTTCCTGAACAATCTTGGCTTTTTCTGTGGTTTGAATCTGAATATGGTAGCAGAGCTTTCTGCTGTAAGGAACAATGTTTTTAACCATACGCTCGCTGCTTTGAGATTTGCAAAAAGAGCCAATGGTGTCTCTAAACTGCATGGTGAGGTTTCGAGGCAAATGTGGGGAAAGGAAACCGGGATTTGTAAAATCGGCCATATCACCAATGCTCAAAATAGCAAATATTGGACAGATGATATTTTAGAATCTTTCAGAAAAAAAGGAAAGGCTCAAGAAATAGCAGGAAGAAAGAAAGAACTTAAAAAAGAGCTTTTTAAAGTGGTAGCAGACCAAGTTGGGAAGATTTTTGATCCTGAAAAATTAACGATTGTTTGGGCGAGGCGGTTTGCAGCTTATAAAAGACCAGATCTCATAACCAGAGATATTGAGCGGTTTGAAAAACTCATGAAAACTGGGAAAGTGCAGATTATTTGGGCAGGGAAGCCTTATCCTTATGATTTTGGTGCCATCGATACCTTCAATCGATTATATTATTTAAGTCATTTGCATAAAAATATGGCTGTTTTGACTGGTTATGAATTGGCCTTGTCGAAATTGATGAAAGATGGCTCAGATGTTTGGCTTAACAATCCTGTAGTTACGAGAGAAGCATCTGGTACCTCGGGAATGACAGCCGCTATGAATGGGTCTATTAATTTGACCACTTATGATGGTTGGGTTTGTGAGTTTTCTAACAATGAAAATTCGTTTATAGCCCCTGTAGCTAAGGCCAATAATGATTACGAACGCGATGTATTAGACATGAATAATATTTTGGATTTGATAGAGAATGAAATAATTCCTAAATATTATGATAAGCCTAAAAAATGGAACGAAATGGTGTTAAATAGTATGAATGATGTAAGCCCATTTTTTGATTCTGACCGTATGGCTGACGAATATTACAAAATTATGTACAATCCAAAATAAGGAATTATTGTTTCAAACGTTTTGTAAGCGTAAAAAGAGCAAAAAAGACGAAAAGAATCCTCGTTTTTTTTGCTTTTTTGTAGTCCAAAATCAAAATTGACTTATATACTTACAAACAAAAAAGCTATCTTTGTCATTTACAGAATTTTAAGAATGAAAGTCTTTTTTTTGCTTTTTATTGGCGTCATAACATACTCTTGCGGAGGTTCGACGGCTGTTTATTATCCTAAGCCAAAAGGTTATGAGAGAATAGATTTGCCAGAACATAGATACCAAACGTTAGAAGGTTCGTATCCTTATACTTTTGAATATTCTGAAAGTGCAGTCATTACCCCTGATAAGTCAAAAGATGCAGAACCCAACTGGATTTTGGTGGAATATCCTAAACTAAATGCTAAGGTTCAGTTTACATACAAACCTTTGTATGGTGATTTGCAAAAATTGGATAAACATGTAGCTGATGCTTATAAGTTGGCCTCAAAACATCAAGTAAGAGCAACTTCGCAAAAAGAACAAGTTATAAAGCTTGAAAATGGTAAAAGTGTTGTGGTGATTGAATTAGAGGGTGAAGTACCAAGCCATTATCAGTTTTATGCTACAGATACATCCAAGCACTTTTTAAGAGGAGCAGTTTATCTTAATTCCGCTACTTTTGGCGATTCACTTAGACCGATTGTTGATTTTCTAAAAATAGACAGCAGGCATATTTTGGAAACTTTAAAATGGAAAAACTAAATGGGACAATGGATTACGGTATTTAAAGAGAAAGTACGCTCAAGAGCAGAATTACTCAAGAATGAGTTAGAAAACAACAATGTACCTGCGGTAATATTTGATAAAGTGGATCATGTATATCCTATGCTCGGAATTGTAGAAATCAAAGTTCGGGAATCTCAAAAGGAGCAAGCCGAATCAATAATAAAAGAATTTAGATTTAATGATTAAAAATTTACAGAACAAATCAAATCTTGTTCAAAGAGTAGTTACTGCCTTAATTGGGGCACCTTTATTAATATTTTGTATTTACTACAGCCCAATTACATTTTGGCTTTTGTTTTTAACATTAACAATTCTAACCCAATACGAGTTTTATAAGTTGTTAGGTATGTCTGGCAGTTTTCCATTGAAAATCTACGGAACCTTTTGCGGAGCAATGTTAGTTTCTTTGACTTATTTTATAGAATCCTATCAGATAGATTTTGAAAACTACTATATAATGGTGCCTTTGCTGACTTTAACATTTTTTATAAAATTATATAGAAAAAAGGATAAGCGTCCATTTGAGAATTTGGGATATACTTTTTTGGGAATTATTTACGTCGCAATTCCCTTTTCTTTGCTTTATGAGGTTACGTTTTTGAAAGGTATTTTTCAGCCTATATTGCCAATTGGTATTTTGGTGATACTTTGGGGAAGTGATTCAGGTGCATATTTTGCTGGTAGTTTTTTTGGACGTAGAAAACTTTTTGAAAGAATTTCACCCAAAAAGACATGGGAAGGCTTTTTTGGAGGAGCAATAATAGCCTTGATAGTAGCGTTCTGTTTTTGGAAAGCTACAGGTCTGATGTCCTTAATAGAATGGTTGAGTATTGCCGCTATTATAGTGGTTACAGGGACATTGGGAGATTTGGTTGAATCGCTTTTTAAGAGAAGTATTGAAATCAAAGATTCTGGAAGTTTGATACCGGGCCATGGTGGTTTTTTAGATAGGTTTGATGGGCTTTTGCTTTCAATGCCATTTATTGTTACATTTATTAAATTTTACGCTCTATTAAATTGAAATATTTATTAAGCATTTTTATACTTTTTACTGTTTTATTGAGTAATCTTTCAGCTTCAGCTCAAGGTGAAAAGAAGTTTGTTACATTCTCAGGTTTTGTGATTGATGGGAGTAATGACGAGCCCTTGCCTGGGGCTTATGTTATCAATGATAGAGCAGGTAGGGGAGTATTTACCAATGTCAAAGGATATTTTATAATAGATGTGTTCCCAGGAGATTCAATTTTGTTTTCGTTTTTAGGATTTCGAAAACAATTTCATATTATTCCCAAAAACATTGGCTTAGATTATTCTGCTGTGGTTGAGCTAAGTATTGATGCAAAAATGCTTAGAGAAGTTAAAGTATATCCCTTTAGAACTGAAGAGGAATTTAAGACAGCATTTTTAGAAATGGAACTTCCAAACCAAAGAGAAAGAGAACTTTTAGAAAAGAATTATAGCAATGAAAATATAAAACGAATGGCGGCCAATCAAGCCATGGGTTCAGGTGGAAACTATAGATATGCAATGGATCAGCAAATGATGCATTTGCAGGGTCAGAAACAAGTCACTGTGAATCCTCTGACTAACCCATTTGCTTGGCGGAATTTTATCCAATCTGTGAAAAGTGGTAGTTTGACAGACAAAGCTTGGAAAAAAGGCACCTATATTCCTGCAGAAAGAGGTAGCAGAGATAATATTTTTAAAGGAAGTAATTAAAAAAAAAGAACCTATTTTCATAGGTTCTGTATTTTTTTAGCCTCTTCTTCTTTCCAATAAAGCCATCATCATTACGCCTAGTTTTACGCGTTCTTCTTCTCCAGGTTCAAAATCACTGTCTTGTGAAAGTGTGAATTTCCTTCCAAAGAAAGAAGAGTCTTTTTTGAAAGTACAAACCAAAGTGCCGTCAGGTCTTGTGATTTCATAACTGGGATTGAACATATATCCAGTTAATATACCTAAAACGGGAATTTCTCCCAAAAGCGAGTCAAAAACTTTTGTCCATGGATTTTTCTCTTGAATATGGAGATCTTGTTGGTCGTTTTCATCATATAGTTCATACGATGCTTTCCAAATACTCCTCCAGCCTTTTCTACATACTCTGCCGAGACTTGAGCCATCAGGATAAAGGAATTTATAAGTTGTATTAAAGTCCAACCATTTGTCGGCCTTTATTTGATATTTCAATGTTTCCATGGACTCATCCGTAAATACATTAATTTCTTCCTTTAATTTAAACAACTTCTGTTTTACATAGGCAATCACATTCCCAGAAACATCTGTTGCAGTGAAATCATTGTGAAAAGTACCTATGTTAAATTTGAATGAAATGGGAAAAGCAAAGCTTTCTAAGTGGTTTTCTTGTGACATTTTGCGGTTTTATTTTATGAATTTTTTGAAAAGTATTTTCTAATAAAAAGACTTCAATTTCTTACAAATACAAGATTCAAGCCAAATAATAAAAATATATCTTATATAAGTTTTATGAATGAGTTTATGGAATTATTTCTCTTTAAACCATTCTGAATACATCACATAATTGTTGGCTGTTCGAAGAAATACTTCCCCAAGTTCAGGGCTTACATCTTTTATTTTTTTAGCTGGATTTCCAGCCCATACGGTCCCTGGAGGTACTTTTGTGTTTTGAGTTACAATTGCACCTGCTCCAATTATGGCATTCTTCCCAATTACTGCACCATCCATTACAATTGCTCCCATTCCTATCAAGACCTCATCTTCTATAACACAGCCATGCACTATAGCATTATGTGCAATACTCACATTGTTTCCGATAATGGTTTGTGTTTTTTTATAAGTACAATGCACGACTGCACCATCTTGGATATTTACCCTATCGCCCATGATGATAGAATTTACATCACCACGAACAACAGCATTGAACCAAACTGTACAATCTTTTCCCATTACTATGTCGCCAACAAGGGTTGCATTTGGAGCAAACCAACAGTTTTCGCCATATTGTGGTGTTTTATCTAAAACAGGAAGTATTAGTGCCATATATTTTATATAAAAAAAGAGGTCGATTGACCTCAAATATTTTTAAATGTAATACTATTTTTCAGGATAATCAAAAATGACTTTCTCCTTTTTCTCTTTTTCCTAATAAAATTGCTCCGGACATTGCTACTAAAAACAAAACCGAAACCAATTCAAATGGCAACATATAGTTTTTATACAAAACCATTCCTAGCGTTTCGATCAAACCAGTATTAGGGTCAAAATCATTATAATTCACTCTTGTTATTTCAGCTTTACGGATTGTCGCTATCAAAATTAATCCTAAAAGTAAACCAGTGGAAACGGCGGCGATAAGCATTGGACTGGTTTTCATTTCTGTGGATTCTTCCTTTAGGTTTAAGAACATTAAAACAAAAAGGAAAAGGACCATGATGGCTCCCGCGTATACAATCACATTAACTGCAGCTAAAAATTGGGCATTTAACATGATATAAATCCCGGAAATAGAGAAAAATGTCACTACTAAATAGATTACGCTGTGTATTGGGTTTTTAGAAAGAATAGTACCTAAAGCACCATACAAGGTTAAAATAGACAAAAAATAAAATGCCCATTGAACCAAACTTAAATTTTTTATTATTTCTAGAAAATGCATAATTACTAATTTTTACTTCTGTTTTTCCCAAAGTTCTTGCATGTCTTCTTTAGTCCATGCATCTCTTGTATATCTGTTGTCCATGTCTTCTACCAATTGGTCTTTGCCATATATTACCTGGTCTCTCGATGTAAATACTGGTACAAATTTATCGTGACGTAGATATACCGCCTGTTTAGGACAAGCTTCTTCACATAATCCGCAGAAAATACACCTTAGCATATTTACTTCGTAATTGGCAGCATATTTTTCTTCTCGATATAAATGTTCTTCTCCTTTTACACGTTCCGCTGCAACCATTGAAATAGCTTCTGCAGGACAAGCAACAGCACATAGTCCACAAGCAGTGCATCTTTCTCTACCCGCCTCGTCTCTTTTTAGAATATGATGGCCTCTGAAAACTGGTCCTAAGTATCTTTTTTCTTCAGGATACCTGATAGTAGCTTTTTTAGAAAAAAAATGCTTTAAAGTAATAGCCATTCCTTTAGCTACACCAGGGAAATAAGTTTTCTCAAGTACGCTTAAGTCTGACTTATCAGTTTTTTTAGATCTATTTGTTAATTGCATACTTTAAAATCTTAAAGTTTACTTTTTTTATTATTATAAACTGTCCTACTTCCGAAATATAAGAAGGCAAAAATTGCTAAACCTATATAATTAAATAATAATGGATAAGGTGAAAGTTCGGCAGCAGCTACAATTATTAAATTCACAATAGATAGCGGCATCATCCATTTCCAGGCCATATTCATTAATTGGTCATATTTGAACCTTGGAAGTGTCCAACGGACCCACATAAATACAAAAATAAAGAAGAATATTTTTAATATATATACTAATATTCCCAATACCGTTGCCAAGTTATGACCAAAGCTTTCGCCTAATTTACCTGTTAAGAAAGAATGTACGAAATCCATTCCTGGGTAATTATATGCACCTAAAAACAAGCTAGCAATAATAGCTGAAGAAATAAACATGTTTACGTATTCAGAAAATAAATAAAGCCCTAACTTCATTGAACCATATTCGGTATGATATCCAGCAACCAATTCATTTTCAGATTCAGGTAAATCGAAAGGAGTACGATTACACTCTGCTAGTGAGCAAGTTACGAATATTAAAAAACCAACGGGCTGATAAAAAATATTCCAATCGATGCCATGTTGTAAACCTACAATAGTCCTTATTGATAAAGAGCCTGTTACTACAATTACAGACAAAAGCGTGATGCCCATTGCTAATTCATAAGATATATTCTGAGAAGCAGCTCTAATGGCTCCATACAAAGAATACTTGTTGTTTGATGCCCAACCTCCAATCAAAATACCGTAAACACCTAAAGAAACTATTCCAAACACCCAAAGAATACCGATATTTACATCCATACCTTGTACAGGAATGTACTGTCCTTTAATCAATAAAGTATCTCCGAAAGGAATAACCGCACTTGACATCAAGGCAGTTAGCATTGCTATGCCAGGGCCTATAATGAAAAGGCCTTTGTCAGCTAATGTTGGAATGAAATCTTCTTTAAAGAATAGTTTTCCGGCATCTGCCAAAGGTTGTAAAATACCGAAAGGACCTGCTCTGTCTGGTCCAACTCTATCTTGAATATAGGCTGCAATGACACGTTCAAAGTAGGTTTCATAAGCCGCTATGCCCAAACTCAAGGCAAATATGGTAAGAATGATGAGTCCTTTTATTAATAATATAAATTCCATACTTTACTTTTTACTCGTTTCTTTTGGGAAAAATTCTGCATTCTGTTCCATCAAAGCTTTATAGTCTTCAGAGCCTTTTACTTCTTTAAGATTTTTGTAATATGGTCTGTCATCATTAATTTTCTTGAAATTATGAGCAGCATAATCTAATGCAAAAGCAGGTTTTTTGATTTCGTTTTTAGGATATTTATTGGCAGAAATCACAGATGCTCTTTTTACTTTGGTAGGTCCTTCTATTACCCAATCGGCAGTTTTTTTAGAATCAAATCTACAAGAATTGCAAATAAAATCTTCTACTTCTCCCCATTGGTTTTTTCTGGCTGTTACCCTAATTACTTCATCGCCTTTATACCAAAGGTTTACTTTTCCGCAGCATTTATCACAATCTCTGTGTGCATCTACAGGTTTTGAAAACCAAACTCTGCTTTTAAATCTATACGTTTTATCTGTTAATGCTCCAACCGGACAAACATCAATAACATTTCCTGAAAAGTCATTTTCAATAACATTGTTAATATAAGTACTTATTTCAGCATGGTCACCTCTATACATCACGCCATGGACTCTCTTGTCAGTAATTTGGTCAGCTGTGTAAACACATCTGTAACACAAAACGCAGCGGTTCATGTGCAATTGAATATTGTCACCTAAATTCTCAGGTTCAAAAGTTCTTCTTTCTTCTTCATAACGCGTAGTTCCGACTCCGTTTTCGAAAGCGAAATCTTGCAAATGGCATTCTCCAGCTTGGTCACAAACAGGACAATCTAATGGGTGATTTAATAGTAAAAACTCAACAACGCCTTTCCTTGCTTCTACAACCTCTGGACTTGTGAAATTTTCCACAACCATGCCATCTTGAGCTCCGGTAATGCAAGAAGCCACCAATTTAGGCATTGGTCTTGGGTCTTTTTCTGATCCTTGGCTAACTTTTACCAAACAAGCTCGGCATTTTCCACCAGAACCTTTTAGTGGTTTGTAATAGCACATAGCAGGAGGAGCTACATCTGGCCCAATCTGTCTTGCAGCTTCCATAATGGTAGTACCAACAGGAACGTGTACCTCTTGCCCGTCTATCGTAACTTTTATCAATTGAGGAGTATCCATAGATATGCCTTAAATTTCTTATTTGTTTAAACTAAAACCTCTTCTTTCACATAAACCGCCCCTTTCATTGTAGCCTCTTTTGGGTATTTTACATGCCATTCGAACTCATCCCTAAAGTGTCTGATAGCACTCGCTACTGGCCAAGCTGCTGCATCGCCTAATGGACATATTGTATTGCCTTCTATTTTCTTAGCCACATCTACTAACAAATCTATATCTCTCATGTTTCCATGACCGTGTTCGATTCTGTGAAGCACTTTTTCCATCCAGCCTGTTCCTTCTCTACAAGGTGAACACTGACCACATGATTCATGATGATAGAATCTGGAGAAATTCCAAGTATTTCTAACAATACAAGTAGTTTCGTCCATAGCAATGAATCCTCCAGACCCTAACATGGTACCTGAGGCAAATCCACCATCAGATAGAGACTCGTAAGACATCAATCGGTCTTCTCCGTTTGCTGTTTTTAAGAACAAATTTGCAGGTAAAATCGGAACAGACGAACCTCCAGCTACAACTGCTTTTAGGTGATGGCCATCTCTGATACCACCTAAAAATTCGTCAGAATATAAAAATTCTTCAACTGGCAATCCTAATTCAATCTCATAAACACCAGGGTTTTTGATATGTCCAGATGCTGAAATTAATTTTGTGCCGGTACTTCTTCCAATACCAAGAGCTGCATACGCATCACCTCCATTGTTGATTATCCAAGGGGTGTTGGCTATAGATTCAACATTGTTTACTACAGTAGGACTTTGGTAGAGTCCTTTTACTGCTGGAAATGGTGGTTTATTTCTTGGATTGCCTCTTTTTCCTTCTAAAGATTCTAAAAGTGCAGTTTCTTCACCACATATATAAGCTCCACCTCCTGGTTGTACCACCAATTCAAGGTCATAACCTGAGCCCAAAATGTTTTTACCTAAATATCCTGCGGCTTTAGCCTCTTCTATTGCTTTTTCTAAAATTCTAATTACATACATAAGTTCTCCCCTTACATATATAAAAGATTTGTGTGCACCCAAAGCAAAACTAGAAACTATCATTCCCTCAATTAATAAATGAGGAATGCTTTTCATTAAAAAATGGTCTTTGAATGTTCCTGGCTCAGATTCGTCTGCATTACAAACCAAATATCTTGGTACACCTTCTGGTTTAGCCAAAAAACTCCATTTCATTCCCATAGGGAAACCTGCACCGCCTCTTCCTCTTACACCTGATTTTTTTACCTCCTCTACAACTTCCTCAGGGGTCATTTTTTTAATGACTTTTTCTACAGCAGCATATCCACCTGATTTTTTGTAGACTTCAAAAGTCTCAATACCTGGGGTATTTATATGTTCGGTTAATATTTTTATTCCTTTCGCCATTATTATTTACTGAGTTCTTCGATTATACCATCAACTTTCTCATTGGTCAAATGCATATAAAACTTTTCTCTTATCTGAAAACATGGTCCCCAACCACAGGCAGCCAAACATTCTACTTCTTTTAGTGTAAACAAGCCATTGCTAGTAGTTTGATTAGCTTCGATTTTAAGTTTAGTTTTTAAATGGTCGTAAACTTCTTCGCCACCCATAGTGCAACAAGGACCTGTTCGACAGTATTCAATTACATGTTTTCCCACTGGTTCAAGATGAAACATTGTATAAAATGTCGCAACTTCATATACTTCAATAGGCTCAATCTGTAGCATTTCTGCTATGTAGTCCATCGAGGCTGCACTTACCCATCCAAACTGCTCTTGTGCTAAGTGTAAAAGTGGCAAAAGAGCTGATTTTTGTTTCCCTTCTGGGTAACGCAATATGATTTCTTTTGCCTTAGCTAACCTGTCTTCCGAAAAAGCTATCTTATCCGACATATTTATTTAATATTCTAATTATTAGGCGTCTAATTCGCCAGCTATTACGTTCAAACTACTTAAAATTGGCACAGCATCTGATATTGTTAGTCCTTTTATCATTTCACCAAATGCTTGATAATAAATAAAACTTGGCCTTCTAAAGTGTAATCTAAATGGAGCACGACCTCCATCGCTAATTAAGTAAAATCCTAATTCTCCATTTCCACCTTCTACTGCATGATAAACTTCGCCTACAGGAGCATCTATTTCTCCCATTACAATTTTGAAATGGTAGATTAAAGCTTCCATGTTATTATATACATCTTTCTTTGGAGGTAAATAATAATGGTCTTCGTTGGCATAATATGGACCTTCGGGAAGGTTTTCCATTGCTTGGCGAATGATTTTCATACTTTCCCAGATCTCAGCATTTCTTACCATATACCTATCAAAGGTATCTCCGTTGTGACCTACTGGTACTTCAAAATCAAAATCTTCATAAGATGAATAAGGTTCTATTACTCTCATGTCATAATCTATACCAGCCGCTCTTAGATTTGGTCCTGTAAAACCATACTCCATCGCTCTTTTGCCCGTTATCGGACCAACATTAACGGTTCTATCTCTGAATATTCTGTTTCTATCAAAAAGCGTTTCAAATTCTTTCATCACCTTTGGTAAGGTGTTGTATATCAAATCTTTGATTTTTTTGAATGCGGTAGGGGATAGGTCTCTTTCCATTCCGCCTATTCTACCCATGTTGGTGGTTAGTCTAGCACCACACATTTCTTCGTAAATCTCATATATTTTTTCTCTCTCTTGAAAAACATACAAGAATGCAGAATACGCACCAGTATCAACACCCAAAATAGAGTTACAAACTAAGTGGTCGGCTATCCTTGCCAATTCCATCATGATTACACGAATATATTCGGCTCTTTTCGGTACAGTAATTTGAAGAAGTTTTTCTACAGTCATGTGCCAGCCAAAATTGTTTATTGGCGACGAACAATAGTTCATTCTATCAGTCAAGGTAGTGATCTGATAGAAAGGTCTTCTTTCTGCTATTTTTTCAAACGCTCTATGTATATAGCCAACTGTTTGCTCACTATCCATAATTTTCTCCCCTTCCATGGTCAGAATATTCTGGAAAATTCCGTGTGTAGCTGGGTGAGTCGGCCCAAGGTTTAATATAGATTGGTCTGTATCCGACACAATAGGCACATTTAGTGCTAATGCATCTGCTGTATTGTTAGGAGCTAATTTTGTCGTTTCTTCCATCATATTCAATATTATCTTCCAAACATTGCGTCTATTTTGTCATTCCTGGTGGCATCTTCCATTGGATACTCTTTTCGCATTGGGAAATAGTCCATTTCATCCATATTCAAAATTCTTTTCAAATTAGGATGGCCACTATACAATATTCCAAAGAAATCAAAAGCTTCTCTCTCTAACCAATTGGCACATTCGAAAAGAGGTGTCAAAGAAGGTACAATTGGAGCCGAAGTAGGAACAAATACTTTAATTCTAAGTCTTACGCGATTTTCCCAACTATGCAAATGGCAAACTGAACAAAATTCTTTCCCAGTATTGTCAGGTAAATGTATGCCTGTGACATCTGTAAGAAAAGTAAATTTGAAAGTAGGATGGTCTTTAAGATAACTTACAATCTCTATCAGATTTTCTGCATGGGTAGTAAATGTCAAAAGTCCGAAAGGCTCTTCAAACTCAAAAACTTTTTCACCAAAGTGACTAACAATGTCTTCAACAATTGATTGATTCATTTATCAAAGTATTTTATAAGATTCAAGAAGCTCCCGATATTCATCGGTATTTCTTCTTCTTAACGATTCATTTTTTGCTATTTCTTGCACTTGCATCAAACCATCTAAGATTTGCTCAGGTCTTGGAGGACAGCCCGGTACATATACGTCAACAGGGATAACCCTATCTATGCCTTGCAAAACTGAATAAGTATCGAAAATACCGCCAGACGAGGCACATGCCCCTACTGCCATTACCCACCGAGGTTCTGCCATTTGAAGGTAAACTTGCTTTACGACTGGACCCATTTTTTTTGCAATAGTTCCCATTACCATCAGTATATCAGCTTGTCTTGGCGAAAAGCTGGGCCTTTCTGATCCAAATCTGGAAATATCATAGTGTGAACCCATGGAAGCCATGAATTCTATTCCGCAACAAGATGTTGCAAAAGGCAGAGGCCAAAGGGAATTGCTTCTAGCCATACCGATAATTTTATCTAATGAAGTGGCAAAGAAACCAGCCCCTTCGTATCCTTCAGGAGCATCTACCATTTTAATTTTACTCATATCAACACAATCAATTTGTCCAGTCTAAAATTATTAATCTTCATCCCAGTTTAAAACTCCTTTTTTTATAATATAATAGAATCCCGCCATTAAAAATCCAACAAACATCAGCATTTCAGTAAAACCAAACCAGCCCAGTTTTTTGAAATTTACTGCCCAAGGATACATGAAAATTATTTCTACATCAAAGAGTACAAAAAGGATAGCTATAAGAAAGTATTTTACAGACATTGGAAGCCTTGCATCTCCCTGACTTTCAATTCCACATTCAAAAGGATCTTCTTTTCTTTTGCTTCTTAATCTTGGGCCTAAATATGTTGAGGCAAAAATTGTCATTACCACAAAACCCAAGGCTAAGCTAAATTGAATCAGCAGCGGTAAATAATCTTGAGGAAGGCCTTTGTTCATTTTTGTTCAGAATTTTGGTGCAAAATTAACAGCTTAAGGTATAGAAACAAAATTTATGATAGCTAATCTATTTAACTTCTAAGATTATTGAATTGTTTAACGTATTTCTTAGAATTTTATAATTTATTGCTCGTTCAAATTATGCCATATAACGTCTTTAAGTTCCAATAGGCCTTGTTGGGTTTTTGAAGAGAAAAATACATAAGGAAGGCCTTCAGGGATTTTTTTCTCAATCTTTTTCTTTTGAGCCTCCGTTAATAAGTCTATTTTAGAAATACCCAAAATCCTGTTTTTGTCCAATAATTCTGGATTGAATTTTTCTAATTCTTTTATTAGTGTTTTATATTCCTTCAGTGGGTTTTCGGCAGATCCATCTATTAAAAAAAGTAAATTACTATTTCTTTCGATATGCCTCAAAAATCTCGTACCTAGACCTTTACCTTCTGATGCTCCCTCTATTATTCCAGGAATATCAGCCATTACAAACGACTGGAAGTCGCGATATTGCACTACACCAAGGTTAGGTACCAATGTGGTGAATGGATAGTCGCCAATTTCAGGTTTAGCAGCAGAAATTGTGGAAAGTAAAGTGGATTTTCCTGCATTTGGAAATCCTACTAATCCTACATCAGCAAGTAATTTTAATTCTAGTACACACCATATCTCTAATCCGGGCATTCCAGGCTGCGAATATTCAGGAGCTTGATTAGTACTAGTTTTAAAGTGATGATTTCCAAGTCCGCCCATTCCACCGTTTAAAACGATGATCTCTTGCCCATCTTCTATTATTTCGGCAATCTTTTCATTTGTTTCAGCATTTCTGGCAATTGTACCTAATGGCACTTCGATTATTATATCTTCACCTTGTTTTCCTGAACTTTTACTTTTAGCTCCCGTTACACCATGACCTGCTTTTATGTGTTTTTGGTATTTAAGATGTATTAGAGTCCAAAGTTGCTTGTTACCTTTTAGTATAATATGACCACCTCTTCCTCCATCTCCGCCATCTGGGCCACCTTTATCTACAAATTTCTCTCTTCTAAAGTGAGTGAATCCTCTTCCGCCATTTCCGGATTTGAGGTTAATTTTTACGTAATCTATGAAGTTTGAAGTCATCTAAAAGAGAAATTTTATGCAAAAGTAAGGATTTTAAAGTGTTTCTTATCAAAAATTCTCGTTTTGCTTTCTTTCAGGCCTTTTAAATAAAAAAACTCCACTTTGTGAAGTGGAGTTTTTTTATAAAGGGCGAGTACTAAAGGCTTTTATCAATTGCTTTTGAAATATCATCAAAAATATCATCTATTTTACCAATACCGTTTACTTTATCTACCTTGTTTTGAGCTTGGTAATATGGTAATACATGGACTGTCTTTGAGAAGTATTCATCTATTCTTTTAATCAATTTTGAAGCATCGTCATCTGCTCTTCCGCTTACTTTTTGTCTTTCAGCAATTCTCTCTTTGATAATATCTTGATTTACTTCTAATTGTAAAACTAAATTTACTTTCGAGCCTTTACTCTCAAGAAATTTATCCAATGCTTCAGCTTGGGGTACAGTTCTTGGAAAACCGTCAAAAATAAAGCCTTTAACATCAGGATTATTCGTAACTTCTTCTTCTAACATATCTATAGTTATTGAATCAGGTACAAGCATTCCATCCGCTAAAATTTGTTTTACTCTTTTACCCAATTCCGTATCGTTTGATATATGCATACGAAACATATCGCCAGTGGATATGTGTGCTAGGTTGTATTTCGCTATTATTTTTTCTGATTGTGTTCCTTTACCAGCACCAGGAGGGCCAAAAATTACCAAATTGTACATATGAAAAACTAGAGGTTTTAATTAGGACTTAAATATAATCGTTCTTGTTCTGAAACTTTTATTTTTTTTGTCTTTTTTTCGAGATATTGAATAAACATAAAAAAAGCCTGATTGCTCAGGCTTTAATGTTATTGTTTCTTTTCTTGTCCAGTTTGGTTATGATGATTCTTGAGGGCTTCTAATTCGCCTTTAAGAGCTTCGTTTTCAGGGTCATATTTTACCATTTCTTCAAAATAGGCTATTCCTTTTGGAATATCTTTATTGACTTGGAACTCTCTTCCTGCTAAATATTTTAGAGCCTCTACTACTTTAGCTTTATTTTTAGCATCAGCTTTTCCTGTTTCTCCAAGTAGGTCTAAATATTTTTGATATTCTTGATAAGACTCAAAATTAGCACTGTATGTTGAGTCAGAACGATTCATGTTTGTTTTAACTCTTGCACTTGTATAATACAAGTCAGGCCATGTATCTTTATATCCTTCTTTGGCTTTTTCAACATATTCATTAGCTTTTGAGTAGTTTCCAGAAGCATTAAAGTATTGATATACCATGTAATAGTCACCAGCATTTACCTTCTTATTTGTTTGAGCATTTTTCTCAGCAAATATTGCTGCTTTAGCATAATCTTTATTTTTTGCAAAAGTGGCAGTTAAATCCTGATAGTAATTGAAGGTAGTGTCACCTAATTGAATTGCTTTCTCAATGTTTAATATACCTAAAGAATCGTTAAGGTTTCTAACGTCATCTTCTCCTGGCATACTGATATATGATCTACCGATAAATCCATAATCCATAGCTGGACTTTCATCAGCTGGAGCTATTTCAATGAATTTTTTCAAATTTTCAATTGCTTCTACAGGTTTATTTTCTTCAAAATCCATGATACCTAACATTCTATAAATATATGGATCAGGATTAGTTCCTTTGATTTCAGCTATAGTTTTCTTAACACTTGCGTAATCTTTGGCAACAAACGCAAGTTTAGCATAACGTAACTTAGCTTTGCTGTCACCATCAGAATTTTTCAAATACTGGCTCGCAGCTTCTGCTGATTCCTTGAATTTACCCATAGTTTGCAAATAAGAACTATGATATCTGTGAATTGGGGCATGCGTTGGGTCTGCAGCTAAACCTTTATTTAATGCATCATTTGCTTCTTTGTAGTTTCTTCCTTGCAGCCATACTCTTGACATCTTTTCATAAGTCTTACCACCCTTCTTGCCTAATCTTTCTGCATTTGCTAAGGCATTCATTGCATCACCGCCTTCATTTTTTAGCATGTAAGCATCCGATTTAACAAAATAGTATTCAGGATTATCTTTCAGTTTTGATTTTTCCAAAGCCAAATTGATGTTCATTATCGCCTCTGCAGGGTCTGAACTAGCCGGAAACATTGTATATGCTTCAGCTATTCTATATAAAACATCTGCATTTTTAAGCTTAGTTGATTTTTTTACTTCCTCGAATATAGTTTTTGCACCAGCCATATCTTTAGATGCAAGTTTCACCATACCCAATCCAACTTCGTTTAAAGGGTCTCCTTTTTTTGAAAGTGCATTCCCAGCTTCAAATGCAGCTTGAGCAGCCTTTAAATTATCTGGATTTGTTGCATCCGGGCTTTTTAAAATGCCATAACCTTTATAAAAAAAAGTTTCAGGACTTGGGCTGGATTCGGTAAGCGAGTTAAATGCTTTACTTGCGGCGGTATACCTTTCAGCATCCAAATGTTTAATGGCTTCGTCTAGTGTCTGAGATTTTGAAATAAACGGCACTAAAAATAGTAAAGCCAAAGCATAAGATTTCACAATTTTCTTCATCATTTCGTAACAAGTAATAAGGTTATTTGTTTGGTTTGAAAACAATTTAAGGTTGCAATTTAATGCATTTTGTTGGTTTGAAAAAATCATTTCTTTAATAATCTTTTGTACTTATCCTTTAGACTTTTACAAAAAACGTTGGTTTACTAACAAAATGTTAAAGAAGTTTTAATATCAAGATTCTAAGAAGCTTTAAATATTGTTTTTAAAACTTATCAGTTTTCAATCGGTTTCGTGTTTAGCAAAAACTCTTTTGGTATTATGTAAAAAGGAACTAAGCCCATTTTTTCTGTAACTAGTTGTCCAGTTTTAGAGCAACAAAATCTAATAAATCCATTTTCAACACCCCATGATTTGGTTAAGGTATGAAGATACACAAAACGCTCTAGTGGGTATTTTCTGTCATTTAAATTTTTTGTATTTATTTTGTAATACCCCAGTTTGTCGGATTCTCCTACAGCTATTACGTTTACAGAGTTTAATAATTCTTGGGATTTTTTGTCATCGGTATCACTTATCCAGTTAAATCCTATAAACCCTATAGCATTTGGAGATTTTTTTACATAATCTATAACGTTCAAGGTTCCATCTGCAGAAAAAACATTATCTATATTAAACTCTTTAATTTTTAGTTTTTCTAAAATTATATTTAGATTGCTAGAGTTACTTTTATCAAAAACTAATTTGGTTTTTGAATTTTTATCAGTCAATAATACCTTCAATTCTGAAAGTGACAAGGTAGTGTCTTTATTGTTTTTGTTCTGAACCAACGCTACTGCATCTAAAGCCATCCTAGCAGGTAAATATTTAATTCCTCTGTTTTTTAACTCTTTTAGTTCAGATTCATTAAACTCTCTAGTGGTACACGCTAGTGTCACAGAATCATCAAGCAACATGTTTATACCTTTTGTTTCGGGTATATATTCTACGTTAATTTTTGTGTGAGGATAATGTACATGGTGGGAGCTTATTTGAGCCTCCATTATTGGTTTTATAGATTCGTCAACAGCTATGTTTATTGTTCCTTTATTTATTGAAGGTTCTTCGACTTTGGTTGAATTACATGCATTTAATATTATAATACCAAATATCAAGATTAAGATTTTATTCATGTTTTTGTTTGAAAATTTATATTTTTAAAACTAAACCCATATAAATAAAGTTCAAATAAGCGAGTCTTTTAAAGACTCACTTATTGCTGTTTTTTAATCCAATTTGTAAGTAATTGGCATATTGAAGTAGACCCTAACCTCTTTGCCGTTTTGCCTGCCTGGTCTCCATTTCGGCATAGACTGAATTACTCTTATGGCTTCTTCGTCACAGCCAAATCCTATCCCTTTAGTTATTTGCACATCGGCAATAGAACCATCTTTTTCTACTACAAATTTTACAAAAACTTTTCCAGTTACCCCTGCATTTACTGCTGATTTAGGATAGTGAATGTTTTTTGACAAAAACTCATACATTGCCTTTGTTCCATTTGGGAATTCAGGTTTTTGCTCTACAGAAATGAAAATTTTATTATCTTCTGGATTATCGACTTTTATAATTTCAACAATTTCTGGAACCTTTGGCGGAGTTGTAAACGCTCCATTTGACTCGATACCTTCATTTGTTTTGTTTGAAATGACCTTTCCTTCTATCTCATCCTTAGTCGGAGGTGGTGTTTCTATAATGTCTAGATTATCTATAACTGGTTCGGGGGGAAGAAACGTTATAGTAGCTTTTGGTATATCTATTTCTTTTATAGGAGGCGGAGGTGTAATCTCAGGTATAACAATAGGTTTTTCTGGAGGTGGTGGAATTAATTTTATTGTTCCATGATTAATATCTTTATTGGAGTTTTTATCCAATACATATTTATTGTAGGTAAATGCTCCGCCAAATAGTAAAATAAAGATGCTGCTGCCAATCACCATGGCTTTTGTCAAATAATTACTATAGTTTTTTCTAAGAAAGTAGGCACCGTATTCTTTGTTACGGTTTTCGAAAATAATGTCATCGAAGTTTTGATTGCTTTTCATAATTGTAATTGTTTATTTGTTTTTCATAATTTGTGCCTTTTTTGTATTTTCGTAGGCCAATTTCTCGCTTGGGAAAAGGTCTACTAGTGCATATCTCGGGTTTTGGGTTATTTCCATTTCATCCAATAAGTCCACTGTGTTTTTGAGGTTTGAATCATTGCTCGGTTTTATTATCACTGTAAAAATTTCAGGTTTCGGAGCCAATTCTCTTTTGTTTAATATTATTTCTCTGATTCCATGGGCACTAAAATCTGTCTTAATTAGGTCATTTGCTTTTAAGTCTTTTAACTCTTTTTGGTACCAATACACTTCATTATTTTTACCTAATAAAATGGTCATGCTATTCTGTATGCCGACATCACCTGTGGGTCCATTTTTTTCAGGCATAAATAATTTCATAATATGTGGCTTTGTAAAGCTTGTAGTAAACATAAAGAATGTAATCAATAAGAAACCCAAATCAACCATAGGTGTCATATCTGGTTTTTTAGAGGTAGAGCCAAGCCGCCTTTTCTTTTCTTCTTTTTTTTCTTCAATCTCTGCCATTTCCTTTTCATTTATAGTTTTTCATTAATACTAACTTTACTTCCCTTTTTATTTATGATACTAAATTAACAAATAAATTTAAATAAACAATGTTTTTTTGCTTTTTTTAATTAAATATTTAGTTATATAACGTAAAGGTTAGTAATTCGCATTCTTTTCAAGCTTTTTGAATAGTTATATTATCAAAAGCAAATAGAATCTAAAGTAGATTTAATAAATATGATTTCGGCAGGAACAAAGTAAATAGTAAAGAAGATCTATGTGATTTTTTTTATTATAAGCCCAAGAAAGAACTCGATTTGGAAGGAGATAAATTAAATGTTGAATGAAGTATAAAATAGTACAAAAAAAAAGAGTCGTTTTACAACGACTCTTCCTTTTGAATTTGAAATGCTCTATAAATTCGAAACAATCCGTAAAGTATTAAGATTGTTCCTAAAATATAAGCGATTGTATTATCGAGTAAGGTTAAAAACCATTTTTCCTTTGCTACATAGGTGCCAAGTAGGATATATCCTAAGCCTATGAAAGCTTGAAGCCATATTTTAACTTTTCCGAATAAATTTCCCATTCGTATTAATCCAATTTATAAACCACTGGCATGTTGTAGAATACCCTAACGTTTTTACCGTTTTGGCGACCTGGATTCCATTTAGGCATAGACTTGATAACTCTAATAGCTTCTTCGTCACAACCAAAACCTATTCCTTTCATTACTTCTACATTTCCAATTGATCCGTCTTTTTCAACAACGAATTTAACAAATACTCTACCAGCTACGTTTGCTCTTTGAGCCGCTGCAGGATATTTAATATTATCACCTAAGTACTTATACATAGCTGATACTCCTCCTGGGAATTCTGGATTTTGCTCAACCGCCGTAAAGATTTCCTCTTCTTTTGGTTTTTCAATTGCCACAATTTTTACTTCCTCTGGTGGAGGAGGGGGAACAAAAGCGTCTATAGCTTCAACACCTTTAACTGTTTTATTAGAAATAACAGCTACTTCTATTTTTTCTGCAGGTGGTGGTGGTTCCTCTACTAATACTTCCTCGTCCTTTTTAGGCTCCGGAGGTAAGAACTTAATCTGAGCTACCTCAGGTGGCGGTTCTACCGGTGGCGGTGGAGGTGGCGGTGGGATGTCTATTTTTTCCTCAGGTGGAGCTTCTTCTTTCAACTGGGTCAAGTCTATTTCTACTTCCCTATCAGCATTGGCTTGCATTTTAGGTAATATGTAATTGTTGTAGGTGTAAGCACCTCCAAACAACAATACAAATATGCTTGTTCCGTAAATTAAGGCTCGAGTCAAATAGCTCCTATAATTTTTCCTTAGATAGTATGCTCCGTATTCTTTGTTACGGCCTTCAAATACTATATCGTCTAAGGTTATTTTGTCTGCTTTATTACTCATATTTTTTGAGATTAAACCTTAGTGTTAATTACCTCCTTTCGGAGTTTTCATTTTCTCTTGATATGCCTCTTCTTCTTGCTTTTGAACATCTACGATGGCATACAATTTATTTCCCGTAATATCCATTTCATCCAATATGTCGACAGTGTTTTTAAATGTCGCCTCATCAGTTGGTTTTAGAATTATGGTAAATTTGGAACTATCTATTGCAGCTAGTTTCTTTTTCATAATGTCAGCCCTTATTCCAGTTGCAGAATAATCTGTTTCATTTAAATCTGCTGCAGTAACATCCGCTACAGCCTGTTGATACCAGAAAACTCTATCATCTTTCCCCATTAAAATTGTAATGGTGTTTGATAATTTAATTTCACTAGTTTCTTGATCTTCAGGCTTTTCTTCGTCTTTCTCAGGCATGTTTAGCTTCATCATGTTTGGTTTGCTAAACGTAGTGGTAAACATAAAGAAGGTGATAAGAAGGAAACCTAAATCCACCATGGGTGTCATGTCAGGTTTTCCAGAATTCTTTTTTGACCTTACTTTTCCGCCTTTACCACCGGAGTCTTTCTCTTGTATTTCAGCCATTTCTTAAATTAAGGTTTTGGTATTATTCACCTTTAGTTACTAATCTAAACTTGTAAACTTTCGCTTTTGCCAACTCATCAAAAAGAATTTTGACAGCAGGGTATTGCGTTTTTACATCACCTCTTATCGCTAAGTTACCTGCAGGGTTTGATTCAGCATAAGCTTTTACCCAATCCACCAATTCAGTATTGGTTGAATCGCAAGGTATTCCTGGAAGTTTTGCTTTCTCTCTGTCTCCTTTGCTAAGGTTTAGGTAAGATTTTAAGCCTTCTTTTCCAATACCAACTTCTGCAATTTTAGTATACTCATTTTGTTCAGCAGCTGTTAGGCCCAAATCAAATTTGGTATTAAGTACATTAATAAATGCTCTTCTTTCAACTGGTTCTGTGATACCAAAATAATATTTTCCATCATCAGTAATAGATACTGTTCCAATGTTTTTTTCTTCAACAATAAGTTTGGAAATTGACGAAGGTGTAACAATCTTAACAGTCTCTTGACTCTTGAAAGTAGTAGTCATGATAAAGAAAGTCAACAATAAGAATGCTACATCACACATAGCAGTCATGTCCATCGCCGGTCCGTGTCTTTTTGGTTTTACTTGTGCCATCTATCTAAAAATGTTTTAAGTTTTAACAATTGTTTTTGAAAAATTAGTTATGAGCAGCAAAATTTTGTTGAAGGCTCATTCCTATTTCGTCAATTTTGTATGTCAAAGTATCAATAGATGATGTAAAATAGTTATAAACCATGATCGCAATAGCTGAAGTACCGATACCAAGACCTGTATTGATTAGGGCTTCTGCAATACCTTTTGCAAGTGCAGCAGCATCTGGAGAGCCACCACCTGAACCAAGAGCAAAGAATGATTTAATCATACCTAATACCGTTCCTAATAGGGCAACAAGAGTAGAAACTGAAGCCAAAGTAGATAAGATAGTTAGGTTTTTCTCTAACATAGGAAGTTCTAAAGAAGTAGCTTCTTCGATTTCTTTTTGTAGAGCAGCTAGTTTTTGCTCTTTGTTTAGTGCATTGTCTGTTTGAAGTTGAGCGTATTTCTCAAGGGCAGTTTTAGTAACATTACCTACTGTTCCTTTTTGTTTTTCACACTCTTTCATAGCATCAGCTATGTTGTTTTGGTCAAGTAAGTTTCTTACTTTCTTTACAAAGCCATCTAAATCTCCTGAACCACCAGCTTTACCCAAAGTGATAAATCTTTCTAGTGAAAATGTTAGTACAACTAACATAAATGTGATAAGGAAAGGTACGATAATACCGCCTGAATAAATGATACCTAAAGCATTTTTTGGGTCGTGCTTAGTTTCAGGGTCTTCAAAGTTTGATCCAGAGCCTAATATTACATAGTAGATAGCAAATGCAATCACCATTAATATTGGGATAACAATCATAGGATTAATACCTGTAGATTTTTTGGCTGGCTTTGCAGCTGGAGCTTTAGTCTTTTTTTCCATTTGATTAGAAAATTTTTAGGGTTTTTGAAAAATGATTAAACTATTTGTTTTTTTAATCTTTAGTAATTTTTATAAAGATTCAGAATTCTTTTCCACCTTGGAAACTTAATTCTTTGGCAATTCTAATTAAAAACTCTTAAACATAAAATTTTTTTTAGGATTTATTTTCCAAAAACTATAAATTTAGTTATTATTTGTAAATTCAAAATTCTTGAAAATAGGAATAATATATGTTTTCTATCCTAATTATTAAATACTTAGGATTATTCTATTGCATTGTTAGATGTTACTAATAGAAAATTTGGAAAAGTCTTTTTTTTGCATTTTAGGGTTTGTTGCTATCGACCAATATTTTATTTTCTCTATTGGCTAAATTCCAAGAGGTTTCGAAAACTAGTTTAACAATCTTAGCGTATTTTGGGAACATGATTTTTTCTACATCATCACCAGGTTTATGGTAGTCTTCATGTACACCAGTAAAATAGAAAATTACTGGAATTTTGTTTTTTGCAAAATTGTAATGATCAGATCTGTAATAAAATCTATTTGGGTCTTTTGGGTCATTGAATTCATAGTCTAGTTCGAAATTTATAGTTTTCGCATTTGTTTTTTCAGAAATGTCATGAAGCTCTGAAGAAAGTTTATCACTACCTATTAAATATACATAATTTGGGTTTGCTTCATGTTTTTTGTCAACTCTGCCTATCATGTCAATGTTGAGGTCGCAGATGGTATTTTCTAATGGAATAATTGGGTCTATGTCTGTGTAATATTTTGAACCTAACAGACCTTTCTCTTCACCAGTTACCCAAAGGAAAAGAATACTTCTACGTGGACCATTTCCTTCTGCTTTTGCTTTGGAGTATGCCTGAGCTAGTTCTAAAATTGAACAAGTTCCTGATCCATCGTCATCGGCTCCATTGTATATTTGACCTTTATCGTCTGTACCTACATGGTCATAATGTGCTGAAATAATTATTACTTCATCTTTTTTGTCTGTGCCTTCCAAGAATCCCATAATATTGGCGGTTTCTATTTGGTCAGCACCTCTTTCAGATTTTATTTTAATTGAAGTTTTTTTTGTCGAAATATTGTTTGTTTTTCCATTTAAGTACTGGCCTAGTTTTTTAGAATTTATTCCTAACATTTCCACCGCCATAGATTCTGAAATCACAAATGATGGTAATGAGCTCTCAGTTTCTGATTTTGGTTTTTCAATGGCCATTCTATTAAATCTTGATAATACTGCTTTTCTTTCTGCCGAGAGAGTTTTGAATTGTGAGGCTTCTTTAAGGGATATTTCAAATATAAAACTAGCTCCTAATTCTGCTGCTATCGTCTGCTTTTTCTTAAGACCTTGGTTTCCCTCCCAAATTTTATGATCAGTTAAATCTTTTGGAGAATCTTCAATGAAAATTATAGCCTTTCCTTTGATGTTTTTATTTTTATAGTCGTTTCTATTATCGTTTTTTATGCCGTATCCAACAAAAACTGTTTCAATAGTTTTTTCTGCCGGAATATTAACCATACCGATTGGGAAAAAGTCTTTAAAAAAAGTTTTTCTTTTTCCGTTAATGATAACATATGATTCTTTCCAACCATTTTTATAAACATTGAAACGTTGATAATAGCTTAAACTTCCATCCTCGGCTTTAACTATGGGTTTCAATCCATATTCTTCTAAATGTTTGACGATATATTCCCCTGCTTTTTTTTGTCCTTCAGAACCGGTATCTCTTCCGCCAAGTTCATCAGATGCTATATAGGTTAAATGTTTCTTTAAATCCGATTCAGTAATTGTTTCTTCATATTTTAAGGCAGTAGATTGCGAAATAGCTACAGAAACAAAAAGGAAATTAAGGGCGATTATGAGGGTTTTGTTCATGAAAATGTTTTTTTGTTTTTACACAAATAAATCAAAACATTTTCTTAAAACAAGAAGTTTGTTTTTATAAATTTGCATTTTTATTTTCCCTCAAACAAAACTTCATGAAAGTAAATCTTATTACTACCGAAAAGTTCGAAAAAAGACATCAAGGAAAAACTTCTGCCGAATTGAAATCAATGTGTGAAGAAATAGGTGTTGAAAGCCTTAAGCAATTGATTTTAGAAACTGTACCAGAGAATATTAGGTCTGAAAAACCATTGAATTTGCCAGAGGCTTTGTCAGAAATTCAACTTCTTGAAAAGTTAAAATTTTTAGGCTCTAAAAATAAAGTTTACAAATCATTTATAGGAGGGGGGTACTATGATACAGTTGTTCCCAAAGTAATTTTAAGGAATATCTTGGAAAATCCAGCCTGGTATACCGCTTATACACCATATCAAGCGGAAATAGCTCAAGGTAGATTAGAAATGCTTTTGAATTTTCAAACCATAGTTACTGATTTGACTGGGATGGAGATTTCGAACGCATCTCTACTTGACGAAGCTACTGCTGCAGCCGAGGCTATGTCTATGTTTTTTAACTTAAAGAAAGGAGCTAAGAAGAATGCTAACGGTTTTTTTATTTCAAATGCATGCCATCCGCAGGTAATAGATGTAATAACTGGAAGAGCTATACCAATTGGCGTAAATGTTATAGTTGGAGATTTGAACGATTTTGATTTCGAAAACTCCAATGTTTTTGGTGCCATGATTCAAAATCCTGATACATTTGGTGAAATAACTGATTTTACTGAATTGATTTCAAGATTGCACAATTCTGACATTAAAGTGTGTATTGGAGTTGATTTACTTTCCTTGACGCTGTTTAAAAGTCCCGCTGAAATGGGTGCAGACGTAGTAGTAGGTACATCGCAGAGATTAGGTGTTCCTATGGGATATGGGGGTCCACATGCGGCATTTTTTGCCACAAAGGATGAATTTAAAAGACATATACCAGGAAGAATAATAGGTAAGTCAATAGATTCAGAAGGAAATTCTGCTTTAAGAATGGCCTTGCAGACTAGAGAACAACATATTAGAAGAGAAAAGGCTACTTCCAATATTTGTACTGCCCAAGTTTTGCTTTCTGTAATGTCAGCAGCCTATTGTATTTATCATGGACCAAACGGATTAAAAGAGATTGCACTTAAAATACATGGTTTAACCAAGTTGTTTGCCAATACCATCCAAGGTTTGGATTACAGAGTTTTAAATCAAAATTATTTTGACACGATTACGCTTGATGTTTTAGATAATAGCAAAATTAGAGAAATAGCAGAAGTCAAAGGCGTGAATTTAAGATATCACGGAACCGAAGATATTAGTATTTCATTTGATGAATCTAAGACGCTAGAAGATTTAGCTTTGCTTTTAGAAATTTTTGCTGAAGCTAGGGGAGAGAGTCTGGTAATGAACCTTAAAACCGAAGTAGAGGCTAATATAGCCGAAAATTTATTTAGAGCCAGTGACTATATGCTGCATCCAGTATTTAATAAATACCATACTGAGCATGAAATGCTGAGATATTTGAAGTCTTTAGAAAGTAAAGACCTTTCTTTGGTGCATTCTATGATTTCGTTGGGAAGTTGCACAATGAAACTTAATGCTACTTCTGAAATGATTGCGGTCACTTGGCCTGAATTTGCGAATATTCATCCATTTGCACCAGTAAACCAGACGGAAGGTTACCAAATAATGTTTGAGGAACTTACTGCTTGGTTGGCTGAGATAACTGGATTTGCTAAAGTGTCACTTCAACCTAACTCTGGAGCTCAAGGAGAACTAGCAGGTTTGATGGTAATTAGAGCTTTTCATGCTGCAAATAATAATGGAGAAAGAAATGTAGCACTGATACCTTCATCAGCACATGGAACGAATCCAGCGTCTGCAGTTATGGCTGGAATGAAAGTAGTAGTTGTAAAATGCGATGAAAAGGGAAATATTGATGTCGCTGATTTGAAAATTAAAGCTGATGAACATGCCAAAGATTTGGCTTGCTTGATGGTAACTTATCCTTCTACCCATGGCGTATTTGAAGAAACTATCATAGAAATATGTGAGATAATCCATAGTCATGGAGGTAAAGTATATATGGACGGAGCCAACATGAATGCTCAAGTTGGATTGACTTCGCCGGGTAAAATTGGAGCTGATGTATGTCATTTAAACTTACACAAAACCTTTGCTATACCTCATGGTGGAGGTGGGCCAGGAGTTGGACCTATTGGTGTGACTGAAGAATTGTCTCAGTTTTTACCAGGTAATGCTGTAATAAAAACAGGTGGCGAAAATGCAATTCATGGCATATCAGCAGCACCTTGGGGAAGTGCTAGCGTTTTGCCGATTTCGTACGCCTATATTGCTATGATGGGGCCTGATGGATTGAAAAGAGCAACAGAATATGCTATTTTGAATGCCAATTATATTAAATCAAGGTTGGCTAAACATTTTGATATATTGTATACTGGAGCTAACGGACACTGTGCACACGAGATGATTGTTGAGTGCAGACCTTTTAAAATGTCGGCTCATGTGGAAGTAGAAGATATAGCCAAGCGATTGATGGATTACGGTTTTCACGCACCGACAGTTTCGTTTCCAGTTGCTGGAACGTTGATGATAGAGCCTACAGAATCAGAATCTCAGGCTGAATTGGATAAGTTTTGTGATGCTTTGATATCAATTAGACAAGAAATAGCAGAAATAGAAAATGGAATTTATCCATCAGACGATAATGTTTTAGTAAATGCTCCACATACTATGAGGGTAGTTTTAGAAGAAAACTGGACAAAGTCTTATAGTAGAGAGAAAGCGGCTTTTCCAAATGCTTCTTTGAGATTTAATAAATTCTGGCCATCGGTAAGTAGAATTGATTCTGCCTATGGCGATAGGAATTTGGTTTGTGCTTGTGAGCCGATTGAAGCTTATGCATAGTTGAAGAAATTATTATATTATAAAAAAAAGGGCAAGCAATTGCTCTTTTTTGTTTTTATAGCAAAAATTAAAATATTAAGAAGTTTTTTTTACTAATCTTTAGATCTTAAAATTCGAGCTTTTGAAATTGTTATAATCTTTAGGTCTTGGTTTAAAGGTGCTTAGGTTTTTAGATTAGAAAGTAAAGTGTCTAGCCTGCAAAGTTCAAAGTAATAGATTTCTATTTAAACAATTTGACATGGAATCAGATTGTGAATTATCCACGTAGGTACATTTAAGGGTATTAAAATCAGATTAAAGCTAATTTTATTTATCTGAAATTTTCTTTTTTTAGTTTAAAAATAGAATTGAATTATAAAATCTATTTTAATCGACATTTACCAAATTCCTTAAAATTACAAATGTTAAAAAAAGCACAAATATTAATCTTTCTACTTACCCTAAGCTGTGCATTGCAAGCACAGTCTCCGCATGGGAAAGGCTTTAAGATGGATTGTGCCAAATGCCATGAATCAGGAAGTTGGGATTTTAGTTCGAAGAATACTTTTGAACACGCCACTACAGGTTTTTTGTTAGACGGGGAGCATAGAAATATTAATTGTAATGCCTGCCATATAAAATCAGATTTTGTAAATACCTCAGCAGATTGTAAATCTTGTCATGCTGATATGCACAATCAAACCGTTGGAAATGATTGTGCAAGATGTCATACGACTAAGTCTTGGATAGTTGAAAATATTTCTAGTTTACATGAACAAACTTCTTTTCCTTTAGTAGGTGTCCATAAAACAGTTGATTGCAATCAATGCCACGTTACAGACACCAAACTGAGGTTTAATCCTATTGGCCAAACTTGTATTGACTGTCACAACAAAGATTTTAATAAAACTGTAAATCCGAATCATGTAAAGTTAAATATGTCAACTGATTGTTCGGCGTGCCATAACACCTTAACGAAAGACGATTGGGCAACTTCAACTTTTCCAAACCACGACGAGTTTTATCCTTTAACAGGTGGTCACGCTGCGATAGCTCAAGATTGCGAAAAATGTCATATTGGCGGTAATTTTAATAATACGCCTACTGAATGCGAGGCTTGTCATAAAGTAGATTTCAATAAAACATTGAATCCGAACCATGTTAAATTAAACTTTTCCACTGATTGTGTTTCTTGTCATACTACCACGCCAGGCTGGGCACCTGCACAGTTTCCAATTCATGATCAATTTTATCCTTTAACGGGTGCTCACCAAACAATTTCTAATAATTGTGTGGAATGCCATAAAGGTGGAAATTACGAAAATACGCCTAATGAGTGTGCCTCATGCCATACCGCCAATTATCAAGCTACACAAAATCCAAATCATGCCACCATTGGTTTTTCTACGGATTGTGTGGCATGTCATACCACGTCTCCAGGTTGGACGCCTGCATTGTTTACAGACCATGATGTTTTTTATCCAATTACAGGTGCTCACAAATCATTAAGTTGTAATGAATGCCATATTGGAGGGAAATATAGCAATACGACTAATGATTGTAATTCTTGTCACAATTCTAATTATACAGCTACAAAGAATCCCGATCACGCACTGTTTGGAATGTCGACAGATTGTGCCTCTTGTCATACTACAAATCCTGGTTGGAGGCCGTCAACATTTGATCATAGTAATTTCTATCCGCTAACGGGTGCTCATGCCAATATTGCAGGTGATTGTGCCAAATGCCATCAGGGTGGAGTGGCAAATACACCAACAGATTGTTATTCATGTCATACAAATGATTATACCTCTGCGAAAAATCCAGATCATGCAAATTTGGGTATGTCCACAGATTGTGCAGGATGCCATACAACCAATCCTGGTTGGTCACCAACTAGTTTTGATCATAATCGGTTTTTCCCATTGACTGGTGGACACGCAATTGTGGCTAGTGACTGTAACAAATGTCATAATGGTAGTAATTATAAAAACCCACCTACAGACTGTAATTCTTGCCATAATGCCAATTATCAATCTGCAGCAAGTCCAAATCACGTAACGCTTGGTTTATCAACTGATTGTATATCATGTCATACCACTGATCCAGGTTGGAGACCAAGTACTTTTAATCATGATAATTATTATCAACTAACAGGTGCTCACGCAGCTATAGCAACAAACTGTGTGCAATGCCATACGGCGGGAGTTACTAATACACCAAATGATTGTAATTCTTGTCATAATGCAAATTATCAGTCCGCCGCCAATCCTAATCATAACACATTAGGATTCTCTACAGATTGTGCCTCTTGCCATACTACCAATCCGGGTTGGAGACCAAGTACTTTTAATCATGATAATTATTATCAATTGACAGGTGCTCATGCGTCTGTGGCTTCTAACTGTGTACAATGTCATGCGGCAGGTGTTGCAAATACTCCTACTGATTGTAATTCGTGTCATAATGCTAATTATAAAGCTTCTGTCAATCCTAACCATAACACATTAGGATTCTCTACAGATTGTGCTTCTTGTCATACTACAAATCCAGGTTGGAGACCTTCAACTTTTAATCATGACAATTATTATCAATTGACCGGTGCACATGCAGCCGTGGCAAATAATTGCGTACAATGTCATGCAGGTGGAGTCACAAATACTCCAACTGATTGTAATTCATGCCATAGTGCAGCATTTGAATCAGCGACTAATCCAAACCATGCGGCGTCAGGATTTTCAAGAGATTGTGCGTTTTGCCATTCGACAACCCCAGGCTGGAGGCCTTCTACTTTTAACCATAATAATGTTTATCCTCTAACGGGTGCTCATGCCAATATAGCTTCAAGTTGTACTTCATGTCATGTTGGGGGTAATTTTAATAATACACCGACAGATTGTAATTCTTGCCATAGCGGGGCTTACAATTCTGCTAGCAATCCAAACCATGCGGCGTCAGGATTTTCAAGAGACTGTGCTTCTTGTCATACAACCAACCCAGGCTGGAGACCTTCGACATTTAACCATAATAATTTTTATCCATTGACGGGTGCACACGCAAACATAGCCTCAAGTTGTACTTCTTGTCATGCAGGTGGCAATTTTAATAATACCCCAACAGATTGTAATTCATGTCATAGTGGGGCGTACAATTCGGCAAGTAACCCGAACCATGCGTCATCTGGATTTTCAAGAGATTGTGCGTCTTGTCATACCACAAACCCTGGCTGGAGGCCTTCAACTTTCAACCATAACAATTTTTATCCTTTGGTTGGAGCACATGCCAATATAGCATCTAGTTGCACATCGTGTCATGCCGGTGGAAATTTTAATAATACGCCTAATACATGTTATGGATGTCACTCAAATAAATATAATAGTGCTAGTCCAAATCATGCTTCTTCTGGTTTTTCAACAAATTGCACAGAGTGTCACAGTCAAAATGCTTGGAAACCTGCCTCATTTAACCACGATGCTCAATATTTTCCAATTTATAGTGGTAAACACAAAGGGAAATGGAATAAGTGTACGGATTGTCATACCTCAGCTGGAAATTACAGTATGTTTAGCTGCTTTAGTTGTCATGGTAAATCTAGCACTGATAAAGAACATAAGAATAATAAAAATTATGTTTATGATAGCAATGCCTGCCTATCATGCCACCCACAAGGTAGAGGATAATAATTGAATTTATCGGATTCAGCCTATTTCTATATCTTTAGTATTGTTTTTTCGAAGACTTCAAGTCCTTTTTTGAAATTTTATCCGAATGAAAAAAATATTTTTAATTTCCTTGTTGTTAATAAGTTTCTGTCAAATTGCACTGGCTCAAGTCGGTGGTCGTGTGGAAGGAATTGTGACTTTTGTTAATGCAAAAAACATTTATGTACGATTTGAAAATACCAAAGATTTAGAAATAAATGATACATTGATGGTTTTAGTGAATGAGCAATGGATAAAATCATTGGTTGTGCAAATGGTCTCTTCAAAATCATTTATTACAACGCCAATTGGGGCTGAAAAAATAATAGCTGGAGATAAAGTATCGTATTTTAAAAAAGAAATTAAAGAGGATACATTGGCTTTGACCCAAATTAAAAAAAAGGTTGAGCCAGAAAAAAGAGTGATAACAAAGATTGTTGAGGATACGGAAAGGAAGCAAAGTTACAATGGCAAAATCATGGTTTCGGCCAACGGAAGCATGGTAGAGTCCGAAAAAGCCTATAACAGAGTGAGGACTTCTGTGGCATTTGATATTTATAATATAAAAGATGGTAAATTTTCATTCGAGAGTTATGTAAATTATAGAAATAGTACGAACTCCCTACAAACCGAAAAGAATTTCAATGATAATTTTAAAGTATACAATTTGGCTCTAACTTACCAACCTACAAAGAATTCCACATTTTCAGTAGGAAGGAAGTTGAATTTGCGAATGGCAAACATGGGAGCTATAGATGGATTACAAGTAGAAAACAAGTATAAAAATATTATTTTGGGAGGTTTTGGAGGCTTTAGGCCAGATGTGAATGATTATGGATTTAATGCCAATTTGCTTCAATATGGAGCATTTATAGCTCATGAAAAAGAAAAAGGTAATGGAGCTCTTTCTACAAGTATAGCTTTTGCTGATAAAAAAAACAATGGTATAACAGACAGAAGATTTGCGTATTTTCAACACAGCAATTCAATTGTTAAAAATCTCTATTTGTTTTATTCAATAGAAGTGGATTTATATCAAAATATAGATAGTATAAAAACCCACAACGTTAATTTGACAAGCACTTACCTTTCTCTTCGCTATAAGCCGTTTAAGGTTTTGAGTTTTAGCACATCCTATGACAACCGAAGAAATGTGATATATTATGAAACGTACAGGTCTTATATTGATCAATTGGTCAATCAAGAGACACGTCAGGGTTTTCGTTTAAATGTGAATTATCACTTTTCGAAGTATATGAACCTAAACGCAACGGGTTTTTATAGATATCAAGAGAGCCGACCAGATCCAACTAAAAACTATAATATTAACTTGAATTTCTCGAAACTTCCTGCCATAAATACCTCCTTGAATCTTAGTGCAAATATTATGAATACCTATTATTTTGATGGGATAATATATGGTGCTAGACTGAACAAATATTTGATGAAAGGGAGATTATCAACAGAGTTGAGTTATAGAAAGGTGGATTATGCGTTTTTTAACCAAGAACAGGGAAATCTCAAACAAAATATTTTGGGTGCTTCCTTAAATCTTTATACACAAAAAAATACTTCATTTATGATAAATTATGAAGGTACTTTTGAGCCAACGGCTAGTTATAATCGATATTTTGTGACCCTTTCACAGCGAGTAAGAAGCAAATAAGAAGTACAAACAGTTCTGCTTTTTATTGATATTATTTTTGTTTTTTGCTGAAATTCTTCCAATATTAACCTGCATTTTCTGCTGTTTTTTGTTCAAAAACGTTTAGAATACATATGGGGATTTTAAATTTTGCCAAGAAATCTTCTGGAATTCAAGAAAATATCTACTTTTGTTTGAAAAAATTTTCAAATTATCTTTAATTTTTCCACATGAAAATTGGTTTTATTTTTCTCAATTTGTTCATTTTAATAGTTGCATGCAAAAAAACGGATCATCCTGTAATAACTATGCCTGTAGAAAAATACAAAATGCTAAAAGAGATTCCTGATAGTTTTGAGAAAGTTGAGAAATTTTATGAGAAATCTAAAGTTGAAATTGTGTTTGATTTCAACTCTGGAAAGTTTAAGGGTAAATACAAAACGCTGGAATTTAAGGGCAAATACAATATTTTAAAAGTGAGCTCAGGTTTTACCAAGGGATTTAACTATAAAGTTGAGCTTGAATCTTTGATAAAAAACGCGACTGAAGACAAAGTCGTAGACGATTTTGTTAGACAATTGGCTATCTGTAATAGAATTTATGTAGCTCCTGATAATTTGGTGAATACAAAATATGTGCGTTTGGAAATGTCGAATGCAGAAAATGAAGAAAAAATAAAATTTGTTTTACTGAAATAAATTATAGCAATGTTTTTAGAACCAAAACCTGACCGATTTGAAACTACTTCTGGCCTAATAATAACGATAATTGCTTCTTTTTTAGCTTTCGTGCAAATAATGGATGATAACTTTGGGGCAGAAGAGCTGAAAGCCGTAAATGAAAAAGCTGGGGCTTTCCAGTGGCAACAATCCAAAAGTATTAAACAAAACCTCGTAGAAGGACAAGTTGGCTTAATAGAAACGCTCATAAAATCTAAAACGATTGGGAAAGGTGATGCAGATCTTTTGGAAATAGATTTGGAGAAGCTGAAAAAGAAAGTACACAGATACGAATTAGAGAAAACCGAGATACTGAAAGGCTCAAAAGCTGTGGGGAAAGACAACTGGGTGCAGGATGTTGATGGAGAATTAGGGAAAGTAATAGGTGCCAAAGAATGGGAAGAAAAAATCACCTTCTATGAAAATAAAGGTGACCAAATGGCTCTATCGTCGATGTTTTTGCAGATTTCATTAATGCTCGGAGGGCTTGCACTTATACTTCAAGAAGCAAAATTAAAACTGTTTTTCTTTTATGCCACGCTGGTTCTTGGAGCCATAGGTATATCTTATGGTGGATTTTGTTTGGTAGTTTAATTTCATTTCTCAATAAATTTCTTCAAACCACTCATGGCTGTTGCTCTTACTTTGTTTTTTAAAAAAAGAGTCCAACCCAATAATAATCCAGAAAAGCCCAAGGCTTGTCTGCTCCATTTGTAAAAATCAAATTTATCTCGATGCCTTATGATTTTGCCGTCTTTGATTTTGAATTCGGCCTTTATGTCGTTTATCACCATGCGGCCAGTTTTTGAAAATGTATATTTCGCTATCCATCTTGCTTTTATGGTATCATCTTTTGATTCTAGTATTTGGTATTTTAATTCCATGTCCTTGCCTGCTTTTATCAGCATTTCCCACATTTTTCCGGCTTCAACGCCATTGAGATTTTGGAATACTTCATCGCTAAAAGTTGCATCAGGTGCATAACTATTTTGCATGCTTATATAATCTTTGCTTTGAAAAGCACGGTAGAAATTTTCTATTAATTCTGCATTATTCATAACGAATCCAATTTTTTTTATAAAAATAGCCATATTCTTTTCTTGAAAAAAATGTTAATGATTTATTAATATTTAACATTGGCTTCTTACAATTTCTATATTGCATTGATAAAATCACATAAAAATATATGCGTTTAAGCTTTATTCTCTTTTTTGTATTTAAACTTTTTACGCTTTCTGCTCAGCCTGATTTTCGTAAAACTTATTTTCCTTTGATAAATAAAGCGGAATTGCTATTTATTGAAGAGAAATATACTGATGCAAGTGAATCTTATTTTAAAGCTTTTTCACAGACAAAAAGCCCATTGGTTCGTGATTTATTAAATGCTACAGTCTGTAAATTATATCAGGGAGATTTTGAAGGGGCTAAGTTATACTTGTTCAAAATGGCCCAAAGGGGCGTTAATCTTGAAACTTTAGAACAACTAGAGATTTTCGAGATAGGCAATAATCAAGATGCCTGGAAAATGTTTAAACCTAGTTATGAGCAGTTTTATGAACCCAAAGAGCTCAATGATTTTTTGAAATATCATTTCTCTAATCTTAGTTTACTTAGGTCCAAATTGATGGATATGCTTTCTGAGAATTTTATTTTAATTGAAAATGGAGCAGACGAGCAAAAGTTTGCGATAAAAAGGAAAGATTATTCTGGATTTTTTTCGTCAATTAGTAATGAGGCCAAAGAAAATATTAGGGTTTATACAAAAGCAGAGATGGAAAAAGAATCCATTGTTATTAAAATAAATACAGAAGAAATTTATCACGAAGCCAAAGAGATACTATTGCTCATTATGGAAAACCAAATGGCTTTGAGCGATGGCACTAGCCAGGTGGAGACTTTTCATACCCACGACCATGATATGTTTTCTTTTCTGAATTTTTTTATGTTTAACAAACCTCAAATCATTGTTGAGAACGGAAAAGCGGTTAATAAACTGGCAGATTGGATGAATGAGGAGGAAATATCTTATTTAGATAGTCGATTACAAGAAGCTGTTTCTCAAGGTATTTTGAGTCCACAATTGGCCATTTCACAGTCATCAGAAAGGGATATTCCAGAAAAAATACGGGTGACTTCTTTTACTTTAAAAATTGAAAATAATAATAATTGCAACAAAGAATTTGACGATTTAGATAATGTTAAGTTTTTGAAAAAGAATACTTTAACAAAGGATGAGCAAAAAGAATACAATAAAATCCGACAAAAATATGGCTTAGAAACTTTGGAAGATAGATTTAAGAAAGAGGAATTTGCCATAGATCAAAACAAATATTTTATTCTAAATACCCGTTCTACGCTAGAGTCTTCGGTGGTACCGAATTGCGAAGTAGCTCAAAATATGATTGCTGGGGCCACAATTGTCCACGAAAAATAAATGAAAGCTTTAAAACTTCTAATCTTCTTTTTACCGCTAATCTCTTTTGCTCAAGAAGATTTCGGGAAATTGTATTATCCAGAGATTAACAAAGCTGAGCTTGCGTATACGCAAGATGATTATCAAGCATCTTTTACACATTATGCTTCAGCATTTTCCGCTGTGAAAAAACCTTTAGCTCGCGATATTTTTAATGCAGTGGTTTGCAAGTTTATGTTGAAGGACTTTGAAGGAGCGAAACCAATGTTGTTAAAATTGGCCCAAAAAGGAATTCCAGCTGAAGATTTAGAGCAGAAGGAAATGTTTCAGATAGAAGGAATTAAGGCTGAATGGGCGAATTTCAGATTCGTATATGAGCAGTTTTATTCTATTCTTGAAGAAAAAAAAGACCAAGATTTTATCGAGAATATTAATACGATAAATGAGTTATTTAAACAAAATCAAGAAAACTCTATATTTCGAAAAATTTTAGACAATGAACTAAAGTATTTACCTAAAGACTCGACCAAAAATGTTGATGATATTCTGAAAGAAAAAGAACTGATTTTGAAAAAAAATTTAATAAATAGTGAATTATATCATAAAGCTCAAAACTTTTTGGTTGATTATGTAATAAAAAATGGGTTTAATGACGAAGAATCTTCGCATGTAAAATTCGGTAATTTTTATAGAAATGAATTATTAAATACTATACAGGATTTCAGATATATAATTGTTTTTACTGAAGAAAGTATTGTTAGAGAAAGTGATCCTTTTTCCTGTGTATCATCAGAGAAAAAAGAGCTTTTTGATCAAAAGGTTATTGAAGCGGTAAAAAATGGAGTTATTCATAGAGATGTAGCCTCCCAATTATTTTTAAATTTCAAGGAGAAAGAGAAAGTTATTTTCAAGAAAATTAATATAGAAAATTCAGAATCATGTAGCCTAGATTTACAAAATAAGAATAGCATGATTTATTATTCAACAAAGGTTTCGATAATTAAAGACGATATGAAATATTTACAATATTCAGACCTGTTTTTAGACAATAAATTACTTTTCGAAAAAGCCAAATATTCTGTTTTGAAGAATCAATATTTTTTAATTACCTCAAATGCATTTTCACAATTTGAAATAACTACAGTACCGAATTGCGAAGTAGCTCAAAATATGATAGCTGGTGCCACGATTGTTCAGGAGAAATAAATGAAAGCATTAAAACTTCTAATATTTTTTTTACCGCTAATCTCGCTTGCTCAAGAAGATTTCGGAAAATTGTATTATCCAGAGATAAACAAAGCTGAGCTTGCGTATACACAAGATGATTATCAAGCATCTTTTACACATTATGCTTCAGCATTTTCCGCTGTGAAAAAACCTTTGGCTCGTGACATTTTTAATGCGGTGGTTTGCAAGTTTATGTTGAAGGACTTTGAAGGAGCGAAACCTCTATTGCTAAAATTGGCTCAAAAGGGAATTCCAGCTGAAGATTTAGAAAAAAAAGAAGTGTTTCAGATAGAAGAAATAAAAAGCGAATGGGCAAATTATAAATTCGTGTACGAACAATTTCAGTCAATGGCTGAGGAAAAAGAAGATAAAGAATTGATTAAGAATTTAAGTAGATTTGATTCTTTATACAGTGAAGTTAATCAAAATCTTATGGTTTTCTTAGTAATAGATGGTGAATTAAAAAGGATGACTCGTAGAGATTTTGACGCGAATAAAAAAGATGAAATTTTAGACGAGAGCGAAGCAAAATCTAAGAGTATATTAAATGCAATAAAAAGTAGCGAATTGTTTGTGGAAGCTCAAAAATACATAGTTGATTATGTTTTGAAAAATGGAATTGTAAGTGAGGAAGTTTTGCACGTGAAAGGAATAAATTTTTATAGAAATGAATTTTCAGATGCTATTCAAAAGTACAAATTCAGAATTCTTCCAACTGAAGAAGGAGGTACACGAAGTGAAATTATTCCTTTTATAGCTATATCTGAACAAAAGAAGGTGCTTTTTGACCAGAAAATTATTGAAGCAGTAAAAAACGGAACAATTCACAGAGATCTTGCTCCGCAGTTGTTTTTAAATTTTAGAGATAATGAGAGAGTTCTATTTTCAAAAATCAATATTGAAAATACCGACGCTTGCAAGAATGCATTAAAGAGTAAAACCAGTTTGATTTATTATACGCCTGAAATAATTCTTATTCCTGACAGCATGAAATGCCTTGTGAATGCTGATTTGTTTTTGGATGATGATGAACTAATTTTCGAAAAAGCCAAATACTCAGTTTTGAAAAATAGCTATTTTTTGATTACATCAAACGCACAGTTAGAAGAAACGACTGTGCCGAATTGTGAAATGGCTCTTGATATTATGAAAACAGCCAAAATTGTTAATTTGGATTAATTTTGGTCTACTAAAACGCTAGCAGCAAAAGGACTTCTAACTTCCCATTCTGACTCAATGTTCTTGTACATTTTTCTTAAAAATAGCTGGAAACTCCAACTGTAAACGTGTTTTTTGAAATATACGTAGTTGAAGTTTGCCGTTGGTTTGGCTCCTAAACTAGCCTTGGCTACTTGTGCTGTTCTACCAAGTTCTAAAGATATTTGTTTGTCGTTTATGGCGTGTTCGAGGCCAAATTGCAGGATGTTGAAATATAGATTGTATTTTTTGTTAAAATCATAATCCAAACCAATATAATGGATTTCCATTTGTTGGTTTTCATTGTAAATATGGGTGGTAAATGCCAATAATTTATCTTCCTCAAAGAAACCAAATACTTTCAATTTTTCGCCTAGCGACTTTTTTAAATTAATAAAATAGTCTTCGAAAATCTCTGTTAATTTAAAGTCTTGTGTGCTATATACTTGATTGTAAAGAGCAAATATTTCGTTTTTGAAATTCACTAAATCGTTTTCAGTCAATTCTCTTTTGTTCAAAGCTAAACCTGCTTCTTTTATCTTCTGGAAGCGTTTTCTGTATTTTTTGTCAAGATCACCTACGTAGTCATCAATAGTCAACCAAGATGGATTAAGGTTCAATTCCATCGAAACATCTTGCTGAATTGGTTTTATTTTTTGGATGCCATTCAATGGTGAGCAGCATTCTTTAATCAACAATCCCGAAAAGTCTAGGCTTTTATCTTCTGATTCCAGAAAAGGTATAAATTCTTTGAAAACATCTTCTTTAATGATTTCAGGTTTTAGAAAATAACCTTCTTGATTAGGTCGGTAAATATTTCCACAAACCAAAAAATCCAAACCGCAACTTATGTTTTTAATAGAATTAGTCAGGAATTTTATCTTTTCAATATTTTGTAAGCTATAGCCGAGAGTATTTAATGGAACAACCACTTTTTGGAGATATATCTGACCAACAGTCTCAGTTCCAGATTTTACAACAATATAATGCCCTTTTATTGATGTGTTATTCTCTAAGAAATGTAAGTTGGTGCTATTGAGATGGTGGTTTTCTGGTAAATTATTATCCCAATCCTTCTCAATTTCAGAAAGTGACCCGTACAATTGAAACGTGAAAGCACTTTCTTTAGATTTTTTAAAAAAACTCTTTATCATCAAAGACAAAATTGGTATCGGACTAAATACGATTTTCAATGAAAAATAGTTCCGATTACTTATTTTAAGAATTTCTAATTCAAAATAGTTTTTTGTTTTCTGATTTTCTTTCATAGTTTTGCATCATCAATTCTTTCTTCTATTTCAAAAAGCTGAAAGATTGATTTATAAAGACGAGTGGAGAGAATAGGCTCTTTGAAACTCGGGCAACCTGACGATTCTCGTCGAGAAGGTGCCAATACCTACCTAAGTGGCTCAAAAGTGGCCTTTAGGACTTATAAACCAATCAAGCGATTTTCAAAATTCCTGTTGGTTTTATGCTATCTCCGAAAATCGGAGCTGGAATTGCTTTCGGGCAATGCATTGTTTTATTTATTAATTATTTACAAACATGTCAGATCAAAGATTTGAAACGCTGCAATTACATGCAGGCCAAGAGATTGACCCAACTACTCAATCTAGAGCGGTACCAATTTATCAAACTACCGCTTACCAATTTAAAAACTCAGAGCACGGTGCTAACTTGTTCGCTTTGAAAGAATTCGGGAACATCTATACCCGAATCATGAACCCTACCAACGATGTTTTTGAGAAACGAGTAGCTGCTTTAGAAGGTGGCGTGGCCGCTTTGGCTATTTCGTCTGGGCATGCAGCTCAGTTTATTGCTATCAACAATTGCACAACTGTAGGCGATAATTTTGTTACGAGTAGCTTATTGTATGGAGGTACTTTTAATCAATTTAAAAACTCATTCAAAAACATAGGCGTGGAGGCAAGGTTTGCCAATGGTAACGATTTGGAGAGTTTTGAAGCTTTGATAGATGATAAAACTAAATTGCTGTATATAGAAACTATTGGAAATCCAGGCTTAAATGTCCCTGATTTTGAAGGTTTTGTGGCTTTGGCTAAAAAATACGATTTGCCAATTTTTGTAGATAATACCTTTGGAGCAGGTGGAGCTATTTGTCAACCGCTCAAGCACGGTGCTCATGTGGTAGTGGAATCTGCCACAAAGTGGATTGGAGGCCATGGTACAACTATGGGTGGCGTGATAGTAGATGGTGGTACTTTTAATTGGGGAAATGGAAAATACGCTCAGTTTACCACACCATCGCCTAGCTATAATGGATTAGTTTATAATGACGTTTTCGGTATTGGTGGACCATTTGGCAACATTCAGTTCATTATCCGAAGTAGGGTAGAAGGTCTAAGAGATTGGGGTCCTGCTCAATCACCTTTCAACTCGTTTTTGTTGATTCAAGGCCTAGAAACACTTTCATTAAGAGTAGAAAGAACTTGCGAAAATGCTTTGGCTTTAGCAAAATGGTTGGAGCAACATCCTGATATTGAGTCTGTTTCATATCCTGGCTTAGAAAGTCACCCTTCACATGCTTTGGCAAAAAAATATCTTACGAGAGGTTTTGGTGGAGTTTTATCATTCAAACTAAAAGGAGATAGAGCTAAAGCTGAAAAATTTGTGAATAGTCTTTCGCTTATTTCGCATTTGGCTAATGTTGGAGATTCAAAAACGCTTATTATTCATCCGGCTTCTACGACGCATTCGCAATTGTCTGAAAAAGAGCAATTAACAGCAGGTGTGGATCCGAATCTTTTGAGAGTATCTTTAGGAATTGAACACATAGAAGATATCAAAGCGGACATTACGCAAGCTTTAGCATAATATATTTTTCCTCTTCTAAAATTTTTTAGAAGAGGATTTTTTATTCTTTCGAATCGAATTTATATGGTCAAAAATCACATATTTAAGCAAGAGACTCCATTTCAACTAGAAAGCGGCGAATGGTTACCCGAACTGGAATTGGCTTATACAACTTACGGCGATCTCAATGAGGATAAATCCAATGTGGTTTGGGTTTGTCATGCATTTACTGGCAATGCCAATCCATCAGATTGGTGGAGCGGATTGATAGGCGAAAAACGTCGGTTTAATCCTTCTAAATATTTCGTGATTTGTGTGAATGTTTTGGGCTCTCACTATGGCAGTACAAATGCTTTAAGTATAAATCCTTTAACAGGAGATCCTTATTTTCATGATTTCCCATTTATAACTATTCGGGATGTTGTAAATTCATTTGTGGTTTTACGTAAAAATTTAGAAATTAATAAGATAGCTTATCTTTTAGGCGGTTCTTTGGGAGGGCAACAAGCCTTGGAGTGGTCTTTGATAGAGCCAGATATTATAGAAAAACAAATTTTGTTTTCGACAAATGCCGTACATTCACCATGGGGAGTAGCGTTTAACGAAAGCCAAAGAATGGCCATTCAGAATGATCCTACTTGGGAAAAAAGCACGCCTGATGCTGGCATGGAGGGCATGAAAGTAGCTAGGGCGATAGCTCTTTTATCCTATAGAAATTACGAAACCTACAACAGAACCCAGTCGAGAGATGCAGGACAAATCGACTTTTTTAGAGCCAATACTTACCAAAACTACCAGGGAGAGAAGCTTTTGAGGAGGTTTAATGCCTATTCGTATTGGACACTTTCTAAAATGTTTGACTCTCACGATGTGGGTCGCAACAGAGGCGGTTTACAAAAAGCCTTGGAAAATGTAAAAGCAAAAACTTTGGTAATTGGAATTACCTCTGACATCTTATTTCCGCCAATAGAGCAGGAGCGAATAGCTCAATATACTCCAGAGGCAAAATATGTAGAGATCGATTCCACCTACGGTCACGATGGGTTTTTGATAGAGTTTGAGGCTATGACAAACGCAATAGCTGACTGGGAGAAAGCCAATTAAGATTTTTTAATTTCTTTCCGCTCTCTTTTTTGCATTTTTGATCTTCCAATCAAACCATTTTTGACCAAAGGCTTTGTTGAAAAGCTCGTCTAAATGTGTCATGATACCTACTTGCCAAAATCCTAAAAGTCTATCACTAATATGAGGACTCAAAGAGCGAATGGCAAAACCCAAGCCCGCAGTATTGTATTCTATATGATGCCACCAGCCAGCTGGCATAAAAATGGTATCTCCAGGCCCAATGGTGCAGTCTATCCCTTTTACGTTTTTTAATGCCGGATATTTTTCGAAATCAGGATTGTTTACGTCAATAGACGTATGCGTTGAAAAAGGATATTGATATAAAGCATCAGAATATTTTGGGTCAAATAAAACCACTCTTTTATATCCTGCCAATTCGGTAAGAAACACGCAGCTATTGTCCATGTCGCGGTGAATACGCGTTATAGCTCCTTGTCCACCAAAAAATGCTAAAGGCAAGAAAGTTAGTACTTTATCGGCAATATTAGGAAAAGTAAAATGTTCATGAAGTTCTTTTTTGTATTTGAATACATTAAAAAGAAATAGTCGTTTTGTGGTGGGTCTTTCTTGAATCAGACTTAGGTATTCTCCAAACTTCATGGTTCTAGGAGCCTTTTTATACGATTTATCATCCTTCTTTTTGTCTGATTCGTCATCGTAAACACCCACGTCTATATTTCCCAGTTCTTTTTGGAAATAGTCGAAAGTCCAATTATAAACTTTGGCGTCTTTCCCATAAAGATTTTTGATGATAACTGGCCGCTGAGGCAACATGTAGAATTTTTGAAAATCCTCTCGGCTGATGTTTTCAACCACGTCTATGTGGTTATTCAAGTCTAATGCAATTGATTTATTGGCTACCATATCATATTAGATTTTTTATGAACTCACAACAAAAATCCAACGGCGATATGTTCCTTAAATTGTATAAAAAATGTTCATTTCTTTAGAAAAATCCCACTTATTATTTCTGCAGTACCATTATGATAATTTCCTTCGCTTAAAATAGTAGGCTTTTCTACTAATTCTAAAACCTCACATTCCTCAAAATCTTCCAAAAGCATTTCTTTGCTAAAAAGCATTTCCAATACTTTTGGTCCGCCAGAAGGATTTCCTAATTGTTTTTTATTGAAGCCTTCCAAGATTATCACACCGCCTGGTTTTAATAGGGATAGTAATTTATGGTGTACTTTTTTTCTGATGCTTTCTGGAAAATGAGCAAATACCAAAACTATTGCATCAAACGAATTTTCTTCAGCTTGATAATCAAGGATATCACAGACTTGATAGTCAAAATTGGTATCATATTTTTGGGCTAATTTTTCAGCTTTTATTTTTCCTTCCTCACTTATATCACAAGCAAAAACCACCCAGCCGTTTTTAGCAGCATAAGTTGCATTTCTACCTTCTCCTTCACATGGAAACAGTATTTTGCCTTTATTAAATTGCTTGAGTTTTTCTTCTACATATACGTTCGGATTTTCTCCGTAAGCATATTCTGTTTCGTTATATCTTTCGTTCCAAAATTCTTTCATATCTCTAATATAAAAAGAATGCCCCATTTCGGAGCATTCTTACAGTAATATTTAATAATTGTCTATCCAAGAAAAGTAAATCTGATTTATTGACTTATAAATTTAAAACCTCCCGAAAGCTATCAAGACACCCAAAACTAATCGACTAATAACAAATCTACCAATAAACTAATAACCATTAGACCAATCAACTAGTAAACCAATAACCAATTAACCAATAACTATTTTACTAATCAACCAATTACTAATTAACCAATTAACTAATCAACCAATAACTAACTAACTAACCAATCAAACCGCCTGAGCAGCATAATAGTTTACATCTAACCAAGATCCACCATTGTAACAATCCACACCTTGGGCTTTTAAAAATGCAGTTGCTTGTCCACTTCTTCCGCCAGATGCACAACATAGTACCAATGGCATTTTCAATGCTTTAATCTCTTCCAATCTAGCTTGAACTTCGTTTAATGGAATATTTAAAGATCCAGCCACATTTCCACCCATAAATTCGCCAACAGTTCTTACGTCTACTATTGTTCCTTCGTTGTTTTTAATTATGTTCTCTATCATTGTTTTTTTGTTTTATTTTTCTACAAATTTCAGCCAAATAAAAATCATCGAAGGTGAGAATTGTTACAAATGCGTTTTTCCTTTAATTAAAATACGTCTGGAATTGTAAAATAAATCCGCCTTTTCGCTCCGTGAAATTTCCCGAATTGTCAAACAAAGGTCTGTTTTGGTAGGCAGCAGTAAGTTTTGAGGTATTTCCAGTCATGTACATATTCAATCCTAAATCAATATAATTCATTTGGTGATTGAGTCTCTCAAATTTTGCTGATTGGATTGAAGCATAAGGCATGAAAGTGTTTTTACCCAAGGCATTGTCATTGAGTTTATATCCCACTTGTGTGTAGAAAACCGTTCCAGTGCCAATGGCAGGGAAACCATTTCCGCTTCCATTCATTAAATTGGCGTTTGTGGTGCCATTTACAGGATTCATAACCGCTTGATTCCTGATATAATTAGGTCCGAAATTGAAATTCGTTATGTTTGCATAAACCGAAATTGCTTGACCTTTTGTTCCTACAGGTGCATCATAAAATACGTCGGCGGCTATTTGTACCATGTTGGTTAAAACGGTGTCTTTGGCATTTTCTGCCAAGTGCCACATGGCTTGCGGCTGGTAAACCAAACCTGCACCAATGTTAAACACTTTCTTTTTGCCCAAATACGAACCCGCCATATAAGGCGTAAGATTGCTCTCTTGGTCTTTGAATTGGTATTGCAAATAAGAGTTTAACTGCATTTTTGGCGGTTTCGAAGAGAAATTCGATATAGGTTTTACTACGCCGGAATATGAGGCAGCTTTTTGGAAAGACATGGGGTCTGCCAAACTAATTCTATAATCCAATTTGCCCAATTTGCCTTTGGCATAAACCGAAAGTTTTCTTAGGAATTGATCCGTTACATCGTTTGTTGACTGTAAAAACAAAGGAGCATCAACGCCTAAAATAGCACCAACTGAAGGTGAAGAGAATCTCGAAAGTCCGCTCCAAGCGTTTAATCCAGCACCCATTGAGAGTTTGTTTTTCACTATGGAATATTCACCTAGTGCATCGTGAACAAAAAAGCCCAATTTGCGGTCTGAAATATTGCTAAAGTTATTTTCTCCAAACTGACTGTAAATAAAAACTCTGTCAGTCAATTGTCCGTATAATTGCACTCTATACCTTCTAATTCCTAAATCTGCACCTTTTTCTTTTGAATATCCAAAAAGCGTTGAGCCAGGATTGTAGTTCATGTCTCGAAGCCAAATTTGAGACAAAGCCGTGATTTTGAAATAATGAGAGCCACTTTCATTCAAAGTGAGTTTGCCGTCTTTAAAGCTTTGAGCAGAAGCAGAATACGTGAAAACTGATATGGCAAAAAGAGCCAAAATGATTTTTTTTATCATGATTTTATTGAATTTTCGAAATAAAATGAATAGTAGTTTTCTTGTGTTGGAAAACTAAAGAGGAAATTAAGCAATAGGGAAAATCTCAGAGTCTGAGGTTTCGAAAAAGGATGAATAAAAGGCTGGCTTTTAATCTTCTATTAAAAAATGTTGAGTATTCGGTCGGAATCCATGTTTCCTTTGTGAGTTGCCAATTTACAGTATTTGCAGGCAGAAACCCTTGAAATGCATCATCAGAATGCTCTTCTTCGTTTTCCTGGAAGTTTTCACTCCAAAAATAAATTGTTTTCTTATTCTGTTGACTAGAACTGTATGATTTGGCTTTTTCTTTTTCAAAATTTCTTCCTCCCGCAAATGTAGAAATCCATGGCAATAGTATAAATACTGCCGAAAGAATCAAAAAGCGAGAATATTTATTCAGTAAAACCAATCAATTTTCTTGTTAGTAGAGACTAAAAGTAATTTTCTTTCTTTATTTATTTAACTACAAACTTAAGATTTATCTTATTTTCAAAGAAAAGTCCAAAAAAATATTAAAATAAATATCAATTTTTTCTTTCGATTTCTCTCAAGTTCTCCAGTTTTTTATTTCTCAAAAATCCATTGATATCTTCAAAATGTTCCCGAACGCGTTTGTTTCCAAATTCAAAAACTTTTTCTGCTAAACCATCTAAAAAGTCTCTATCGTGTGAAATTAGAATTATTGTACCTTCAAAGGCTTTTAAAGCTTCTTTCAAAATATCTTTGGTACGTAAGTCTAAGTGGTTGGTGGGCTCATCGAGAATAAGCAAATTGACAGGAGAAAGCAGAAGCTTTATCATAGCCAATCTGGTTTTTTCACCTCCTGAAAGCATCTTTACTTTTTTATTCAAATCATCTCCTCTGAATAAAAACGCTCCCAATAAATCTTTAATTTTCGTACGAATATCGCCCACCGCTATTTGGTCTACAGTGTCAAAAATCGAAAGATCCTCGTCAAGTAGAGAGGCTTGGTTCTGTGCAAAATACCCAATGTAGCCATTGTGCCCAACTTTTAGATCACCATCAAAGTCGATTTCACCCATTATGGCTTTCACCATGGTTGATTTTCCTTCACCATTTTTACCAACAAATGCTACTTTTTGACCTCTTTCTATCGTAATATTCGCTTCCTTGAACACCAAATGATCTCCATAGCTTTTGGTAACATGGTCAGCAATAACGGGATAATTACCAGAACGTGGAGCCACAGGAAACTTAATACTAACCGCTGATGTGTCTACTTCGTCAACTTCTACAATGTCCAATTTTTCCAGCATTTTCACTCTTGACTGTACCTGGAGCGTCTTTGAGTAAGTACCTTTAAACCTGTCAATAAACTCCTGGGTCTCAGCTATCATTTTGGCTTGGTCGTTAAACTGCTTTTGCTGTTGCTCCATACGCTCTTTTCTTAATTGCAAATAGTGCGTATAGTTTACCTTATAGTCGTAGATTCGGCCCATGGTCACTTCAATGGTACGATTGGTAATGTTATCTACAAAAGCCCTGTCGTGAGAAATCACAATAACTGCCTTTGAGCTATTGATCAAAAAGTCCTCAAGCCACTGTACAGACTCAATGTCCAAGTGGTTTGTAGGCTCATCCAAAAGTATCAAGTCTGGATTTTTTAATAAAATTTTTGCCAACTCTATTCTCATTCTCCAGCCACCACTAAACTCCGAAGTAGGTCTGAGGAAATCTTCCCTTTCAAAACCCAAACCTTTCAGTATTTTCTCTATTTCGGCATCGTAGTTTATTTCTTCTATCGAATAATATTTTTCGCTCAAGTCAGATACTTGCGTGATGATGTCCATGTATTCGTCTGACTCATAGTCTGTTCTGGTTTCTAATTGATGATTGAGGGCTTCTATTTCCTCTTTCATTTTCAAAACTGTAGAAAAAGCCTTCGCGGTTTCCTCAAAAACAGTCGAGTCGTCTTCTGTAAGTAAGTGTTGAGGCAAATACGCAATAATCGCATCGCTGGGAGCAGATATTTTGCCTTTGGTGGGTTTGCTTTCGCCGGCTATTATTTTGAGCAAAGTAGACTTTCCAGCTCCATTTTTGCCCATCAATGCTATCCTGTCTTTTTCGTTTATGTTGAATGTAATATCAGAAAAAAGAGTCGTGCCGCTAAATTCTACCCCTACGTTGTCTACAGAAATCATTTTTTTGTTTTTAAAATAAAACGCAAAGGTAATCCAAAAAACAAAGAGGCCGAATCAAGAATTGAAATAATGTTAAGGATAAAGGCTATTAAAGATTTAAGTTTTGGATTGAAATTAAATAAAGTACTTAACCAAGATAAACTTAATCAGCATTTTCTTCGTCTTCTACATGCAAAATATGTAATAATCGGTGAATGATAGGGGCAAAAAATACGGCAGTAATACTCAAAAAGGCAACTCCGCTGTATAATGCATAAAAAGCTGAGAAAATCTTTGCGGAATCATTGGTCATCTCAGAAACTGGCCCCATTCCTGTCAAAATCATAGAAGCCATATAGAAACTATCAAGCCAGGAGATTTTGTCAAAATACCAATAGCCAATTGTGCCAAAACCTACCGAGAAAAATATAAGAATGAATGCAAAAAATGAATATTTTGCTAATCTAATCGCAAAATTTCTTGGGGTCAATAATTTCTGTTTTTTGTTTTCCAATGTTCTGAATGTTAAAAACTTACAAAGTCAACTCCATTTTGTCGCCCAACAAGATCTTGCCAGTTTTTATTACTCTGCACGTTATTCCTCCATGGCCTCGCATGGCATTAAATCCTCCTTTGCCTAAATTTTGTTCCATTCTGCTACATGGATAACAAAATCCCGTCATTTCTAAAATTGCCTCACCAATTTTAAATTGTCGACCTTTTAATGCATTTAGATTTATGCCTTTTACTACTATGTTTCTTCTTGTAAGACTTGGATCTATGTTTTCTTTACCAAGAAATGATGCTACTGCTGCCAAATGCTCTTTCTGAATCAGTGTTACTTGTCTTTTATTTGCAGGGCTATTTTTAGTAGCTCTGTCACCTTCAAGACCAGTTTCGGTTACATTTACTTCTTCTATCGCCTTCATTTCTTTCCGAGTAGCAGGCCTTAAGCCCATCCAAACCACTTCGCCTATTTGTGTAAAGTTTTCGAAAAGGGCCTTAAATGGAGATTCTTCTTTGTCAATGAGCATTTTTTGATTTTTAAATTAATTTCACTTTTAAAGATATTATGGTGGAAAAATGTTTTGAACGATGTATCATTTTGGAAATTTAAAATAAAAGATTTGATTCGACAATTTGATTAATCAATACAATTTTTGCCTAAAATATTTAAATTAATTCCCTAATAACCAATCAACAAATAACTAATTAACTAATAACCAATTAACCAATCAACTAATTGCCAATCAACAAATAACTAATCAACAAATAACTATTTAACAAATCAACCAATAACAAATCAACCATTCACCCATTCAATTTAGCATTCAATATCTGCCCAATTTCCAAAGCTTTTGATTTTACAAATTCGGCATTCTTTCCTGCAAAAAGAGCATCCGTGCACGTAATCCAATAAGCCAGCCAACGCTCAAAAAGTTCGGTGGTTAAAGGGTGCGTAGCATGGCGTTCCATGTGTACCCACATCATACCGCCTGTGTAGGAGCCCGTTTGAAACAGCCAGTTTTCCCAAAAATTATATACTCTCACGATGTGTTGTTCCCAATGGTGTGCCGAAGGGCCAAAAACAGGAGCGAGTTGTTCGTCAGCTAAAACGTTGTCATAAAAAGTATCTACTAATTTCACCACGTCTTCACGGTTTTCTATATCTTTCATAAAATTTAGTATATTGCATCAACATTTAACGCTCAGCTTACGTTAATGTATTATTAACCTTTGTTTTTTGATGAGATTTTCATTCATTTTTCTTCTGCTGATAATCACCACCGTTGGATGCAAAGTTCAACAAAAAAAGCCTGTTTCCAAAGAATCTGCCGTATTAGATAGGGGCAGAGCAAGAGAATCAAAACCTGTCGTTTCTTCAATTAACGGAAAATACAATTTTGTAGATTCTACGTCGGCAAAAGTTTTCCTTTTGGTAAATTTTGACAATTTAGCTGGAGACATAAGTTTTGAAAAACTCAATAAGATTTTTAGAGTTCAATGGTCTATTTTGCCAGAATATGGCACCAAAGAGCGTTTGAAGTCTGGCAAATTGGAGTTTTCTGAAAAGTATGTAACAAAAACGGAAAATGCCTACCAAATGACATTTGATGTGCCAAAGCTGAAAGATTTGGAGTCGGCGGTTTTGGTAATGGATTTTATAGATATTGATGCAGCTACAAAGTACACCTATGATTTGCCCATAGATTTTTATGCAAAAAAAGTTGATACCAGATATTTACTCTACGACAAAGAATCTTCTGAGTTTCCTAATTTTACACCGTATTTGTTTGAAAACGAGACTTTTGTGGTTAAATCCATAAATCCTAGTATTGAGAAATTATATTTAAAAAGATATTCCAATAATTCTTTACCTGCACTATCGCCAATGTCTGCTGGTAAAAGAGATCCTTTGGCGGAGTTTGAGGCTTTAGAAACCTTGGAGATTATTCCTGGAAAGGCTACTTCAATAAAAGATAAAGGTGTATATGTACTAACCCAAGATCCTGACAATCATACAGATGGGTATGGGTTTATGGTAGTAGGTGAGCGTTTCCCAAGAGATACAGAAGCTGACGCTCTAAGGGCTTCTTTGGTGTATATGAGTACCCCAAAAGAGATAGAAGAACTGAAAACTACTGAAGACCCAAAAGAAGCTTTGGATATGTATTTTTTAAATGTCAGCAAGGGCAACCAAGCCATGGCAAAGCAATTGATAAAAACCTATTACAAACGTGTGGCTGATGCCAATAAGCTGTTTACGAGCTACAAAGAAGGTTGGAAAACAGACAAAGGTATGGTGTTCGTAATCATGGGGCCGCCATCAAGAGTACAAAGAAATAGACAGCGAGAAGTATGGCTGTATGCTCAAAATTCAAATAATTCAGAAATAATTTTTACATTTTACCGAAAATCGAACGCATTCACTGACCAAAATTTTGAGCTGGTCAGATACCCCGAATACAGTTCGTTTTGGTATCCTTTTGTTGACGCATGGAGAACAGGAAACGTAGTGGAGTAGTAGATCGTGGTGGAGAATCCCCTCGCAAATTTTATAAACCAGTAAATAGACCTAACAAAGAGGATTTTGTTTTCGGAATCCAGTCGGTTTTAGAAACCCTAAAATCAGACAAAGAAATAGATAAACTGCTCCTTCAGAAAGACCTCAAGCATTTCGAAGAAATCGAGATTCTAGCCAAACAACGTGGAGTGCCTATTCAGAGGGTGCCATTGGAAAAACTCAACAGAGTGACCATGAAAAACCACCAAGGTGCTATTGCGTTTGTTTCTACGGTGAATTTTGCCATTTTGTCTAATGTGGTAACTTCTGCCTTTGAAACAGGCGAAGTGCCTTTGATATTGATGTTGGATAGAGTTACCGATGTTAGAAACTTCGGTGCGATATGCCGTTCGGCGGAATGTAGCGGCGTACATGCCATCGTGTTGCCTTCAAGAGGTGCCGCACAAATCAATGGCGATGCAATGAAAACATCCTCTGGGGCATTAAACTTTGTGCCAGTTTGTAGAGAAAACGATCTTTGGAATGCCATAAAATATTTAAAAAACTCAGGCTTCCAGGTAGTGGCTTGTACCGAAAAATCAAATGATTTTGTTTACAAAGCAGACTATACCTTACCGACAGTGATTATAATGGGTTCTGAAGAAGACGGTATCTCTGAGAATTTGTTGGCGGAGTCAGACGTTCGGGTCAAAATCCCTTTAAAAGGTAGAGTAGAGTCTTTAAATGTATCAGTGGCTACAGGAGTAATATTGTTTGAGGTTGTAAGACAAAGAGATTTCTCTTAAAATCTAAGGCATTGATTTTGGACGCCAGCTTTTAGTATTTGCTGAAAGTTGGCGTTTTCTTTTAAATTCATTAGATCTACCACACTGTCTAGGCTATGAACATTACTGCCAACAAAATCTATTAAGTTATTATTGATCAGGTATTTTAGGTTGTCTTTTTTTGTTTTTATGGCAGACTCAAGAAATGCATCCAAATCTACTTGAAACTTCAGTCCCATTTTTCTAAGTATATTAATTTTTTTATCTTCTTCAAAAAGGTAATTGAATTTTTCAGGGTGAGCCATTACAGGTGCGTAACCAAACATTAAGAGTCTTTCTATGGCATATTGCAGAAAATTGAATTCATTCAGAAAAGCTGTTTCTATCAAAATATGATATTCATTGTCGTCTAACGTTAGCAAAGGCGAAAAGGACTTTAATTTTTTTATAAATGATTCATCGATATAATACTCAGCGGCAGCTTTTAGTTTAATCGGAATATTGGCTTCTTCAATTCTACTTTGCAGATCAGAGCAAATTTCAATTATGTTTTTTTCGGAATTTTCATAATATATCGACATAATATGTGGAGTCACTATACATTGTCGAAAGCCCAAATTGGCCAACATGTCGCACATATCTAAGGATTCTTCAATTGAACTTGGGCCGTTGTCTAAAAACGGGAGGACGTGTGCATGCACATCTACATCAACAATTTGTTGACCTTGATTTAAAAATAAATTACAATTTTTTTGTAAATTTTTAAACATGCGTATAGATTCAAGAATATTGAGTTAAAATAGAATTATTTTGGCTATTAAACAGTTTCTATTAGCTCAATTAAAATGTCGAAAATCAATTGATTTGTATATGTTTTTCAGCATTAATAATGCCAACGAGGTGTTTTCCTTTATAAACTAATCTAAAGGTAGTGTGTGCGAATAAGTGGTTTGTAGTTAACCTTTTAACGTGGTTTTTATTTCTAAAAAAGTAGGAAGTTCAAGATCTTTTTCTGAAACATTTGGGTTCTCTATTCCCCAGTCAATATTAAGTGTTGGGTCATTGAAGATGATTCCAGCCTCTGAGGCTTTATGGTAGGTGTTGGTGCATTTGTACACAAATATGGCATCTTCAAGTGTAGAAAATCCATGTGCAAAACCTTCGGGTATAAACACCATATTTTGTTTTTCTGCACTCAATATAAAAGATTCGTATTGACCAAAAGTTGGAGAATCGGGTCTGATGTCAACAGCTACATCTAAAACACTACCCGAAATCACTCTAACGAGTTTACCTTGTGCATGGGGAGAATGTTGGAAATGTAAACCTCGCAAAACACCTTTGGTAGAGAAAGATTGATTGTCTTGTAGAAATGTTAGGTCTGCTATGTTTTCTGAAAACAATTTTTGGCTGAATGTTTCGAAAAAGTAACCTCTATCATCATGAAAAACCCTCGGTGTAATTTCAAAAAGTCCCTTGATCTTCGTTTCTCTAAAATCCATGTATTTTCGTTTGGTATAAATTCCCCGTAAATTTAGAAATAATTTATCTGATTTTTTATTTTAAAAGCATTTTCAATTTTTTGCAAATTGGAATTGTGTAAAATTTTAGAAAAAAGCCATAGCCTTAAAAGTCCATATTTGATATTCTAGACGATTTCTTTCTTATTTGGTTTAATTAAAATTGAAAAAGAAGATTAAAAACATTTATTTTATGAAAATTTTAAAACTGTTAGATGACCAAAGCTGAGCTTTTTGACCAAATTAAAACTAAGAAATCGTATTTATGTGTTGGATTGGATACCGATATCCGGAAAATCCCCAAGCATCTTTTGGGAGCAGAAGACCCAGTTTTTGAGTTTAACAAACAGATTATTGAAGCTACAGCAGACTACTGTGTGTCTTACAAACCTAATATCGCCTTTTATGAAGCCATGGGGCCAAAAGGTTGGGAAAGTTTGCGTAAAACTTTAGAAATAATTCCTAACAATTGCTTTACAATAGCCGATGCCAAAAGGGGAGATATTGGCAATACTTCGAGCTTGTATGCAAGAGCTTTTTTTGATGAATCATCATCTGGAATGTCATTTGATTCGGTAACAGTTGCACCTTATATGGGTGCTGATTCTGTGCAGCCGTTTCTAGCGTTTGACGATAAATGGGTTATATTGTTGGCCTTGACTTCAAATATCGGCAGTCATGATTTTCAGTTCAATGAAATGGCCAATGGCAAAAAACTCTTTGAACAAGTCTTGGAGAAATCGCAAGAATGGGGAAATGACCAAAACATGATGTATGTAGTAGGAGCCACCCAAACAGAAAGTCTTATGGAAATACGTAAAATTGTACCTGAGCATTTTCTTTTGATTCCTGGTGTGGGTGCCCAAGGCGGAAGTTTGGAGGAGGTTTCTCAATACGGTATGAACAGTACTTGTGGACTTTTGGTAAATTCGTCTCGTGGAATTATTTATGCATCTGACGGAGAGGACTTTGCGGATGTAGCTCGCGAGGAGGCGAGGAAAATACAGATCGAAATGGAAAAATATTTGCAAAATGTATGAAAAACGAAGACTTTATCCACTACACTTGGCAGTTTCAGCAATTTGATAAAACCAATCTTAAAACCACCGAAGGCCAGAACTTGGCCGTCATAAAAGCAGGTTACAGGAATCCCAATTCTGGGCCGGATTTTGAAAACTGCAGAATAAGCATTGCTGACATAGATTGGGCAGGAAAAGTAGAAATGCACATAAAATCTTCGGATTGGAACAGGCACAATCATCAGCGTGACGCAGCTTACGAAAACGTAATCCTGCATGTAGTTTGGGAGCATGATTTGGAGGTATATCGCCTAGATGGTACACTTATACCTACACTAGAAATCAAGGATTTGGTATATAAAGAAACCCTAGAAAAGTACGAAAACCTGCTAAGAAATCCTGTTGAAATTCCTTGCGAACAGCATATACCGGAAGTTTCGGACTTAGCAAAATTGGGAATGTTTGAAAAAGCTTTGGCACACAGACTCGAACAAAAATCTCAAGGTTTGAAAGAAATTCTCTTGGAAACCAATAATGATTTTGAGGAATTGACCTATAGAGTTTTAGCCAGAAATATGGGCTTCAAACTTAATTCCGAAGCTTTTCTGAGATTAGCAGAAGTACTACCTTTTAAAATCATCCAGAAACACAAAGGCAATTTAACGCAAATAGAAGCTTTGCTTTTTGGTCAGGCGGGATTTTTGGATACTCCCAAAGACGAATATGCCAAATTGCTCGCAACTGAATATGCGTTTTTATCCCAAAAATATGGCTTGAATTCCACTAAAATGGAACGTATGCAATGGCGGTTTTTAAGAACTCGTCCGAATAATTTTCCAACCATAAGAATTGCACAATTTGCGGCTATTCTGAATTCCAATTACGGCCTATTTTCCTTATTTATTGAAAATGCCGAAAAAAAAGTTCTGGAAACAGCTCTAAAAGTTAAGCCATCGGATTATTGGACCAAACATTATGATTTTGGAAAAACTTTGGAAACGCCATCAAAATGCATGGGAGAGAGTTCAGTAAATAATATATTGATAAATACCTGCGTGCAGCTTTTGGCATTTTATGCTGACGAAGTAGATCAACATACGTTTTTCGAAAAAGCCATCAAGATTTTGGAAACCATAAAGCCTGAGACGAATTTTATTACTAAAAAATGGCAGAATCTGGGTTTTAAGATTTCATCTGCTTTTGATTCACAGGCTTCGATAGAGCAATACAATCATTTTTGTACACACAAACGCTGTCTTCAATGCCCCATTGGTATCGAGATTCTGAAAAAGCCTATTCAGTGATTTCAGTTTTCAGTTGAATTTCCTCCAAAGTTTTTAAGGGCACAAAATTCATTTTTTCTCCTAGTTCGAGCAAAAGCGTAAAACTGGCTTCTAGATTGTTCTCTATTTTACAATCCAATATCGCTTCTCGGATTTCATTTTTCAATATCCCAACTTCTCGCGAAGGTTTCAAGGCAAAAACTTCCATTATCAACTCCCCAGTCATAACAGGCTGAAAACTCCTCAATTTGTCTTTTTCTTCAATTTCAAACAGCAATTCTTCTACTTTGTCAAAGTTCTTGAGGTATTTTTTTACTCTGTTGGGGTCTTTCGAAGTTATATCCGCTCTACACAGTTTCATCAAGTTTTCGATGTCATCGCCTGCTTCTACCAACAAACGTCTAACTGCCGAGTCCGTAATGCCATCTTTAGCCAAAGCAATTGGTCTGAGATGTAATCTAACCAAGTTCGAAACTTTTCTCATTTTTTCGTCCAGCGGCAACTTCATCTTTCTGAAAATTCCCTTTACCCAACGAGCTCCAAGTTCTTCGTGTCCATGAAACGACCATCCGTTTTTAGGGTGGTATCTTTTGGTGGCAGGTTTGGCTATGTCATGCAGTATCGCTGCCCAACGCAACCAAAGGTCATCTGATTTAGTGGCGGTGTTATCCAATACTTGTAGTGTATGGTAGAAATTGTCTTTATGTCCTTTGCCATCCATGGTTTCTACGCCCATCAGGTTCACTAATTCAGGAAAAATGATATCCAAAAGGCCAGTTTGCTGCAAAAGCTTAAAACCATAAGAAGGTGTTTTCGACAAAATGATTTTGTTCATTTCGTCTGTAATTCTTTCTTGCGAAATAATCTCAATACGCTTTGCCATGGCTTTTATGGCCAAAAAAGTATTGGTTTCTATGTCAAATCCCAGTTGGGATGCAAACCTGATGGCACGCATCATTCTCAGTGGATCGTCTGAAAAAGTAGTTTCTGGCTCTAAAGGCGTTTTTATGATTTTGTTTTCAATGTCTGCTACGCCACCAAAAGGATCTATCAAATCGCCAAAGTTTTCGGGATTGAGCGAAATCCCCATGGCATTTATTGTAAAATCTCGCCTGTTTTGGTCTTCTTCCAGCGTGCCGTCTTCTACCAATGGTTTCCTGGAATCTGACCTGTAGGATTCTTTCCGAGCACCTACAAACTCTATATCGTACTCGCCGAAATTAAACTGTGCCGTGCCGAAGTTTTTGAAATAATTAACATGCAAATCCTCGTCAATCAATGCTGCCGTGGCTTTGGCGAGCTCTATGCCGCTGCCCACACACACAAAGTCAATGTCTTTGTTGGGTCTATTTAGTATGAGGTCTCTCACAAAACCACCCACCACATAGCTCTCTATGCCCAAGTGCTTGGAAGACACCGCTATTAAGCTGAAAATCGGATTGCTTAATATCTCGTTTTTAAAGTTCTTTTTACTCATTGGTGCAAATTTAGGGTTTTGCATCGATTTGATAAAAGAAAACCCAAAATATGAGATAGGAATTGAGTTTTGGGAGGGGATTGGAGGTTTTTGGAAATTTATTTCTGTTTATTTTGTCATAAAACTAAAAAGGTTTTTCAAATTATTTAAGCCCAATTGTTTTTTGCTAAAAAACAAGGATAAGGCAATTTCGAAATGCTTTTGAATTAGTTTACGAGTAAAATAAAGAATATTTTACAAATTATTGAGATTTATGAAAATTGCATTTATTTTAATATCTTCACTTCATTAATAATTATATAATGACAATCATTCTTAAAAAAGGGCAACATTTAAATGATTTATTACCCACAAACACGTCAATTAAAGGTACAAAAAAGTTTAATGCAAAAAAATACGTTGGCGTGCTAAATCTTAAGGAAGAACCTATTTTAATTCAAAGAAAAATGCGAGATGAATGGGAATAAAATCTTAATTGATACCAATATTACACTTTATTAATTGAATGGTGATCAAACTTTGATATTCTGATATTTACAACAACGCCAACCAAAGAGGAAGCTTTGGCAGACCTGTTGTGATTTGCTTTCGTTCTTTGATATTCTGATATTTACAACAACCTAAAATTTGATTTAAATAATCTTTTGTAAGTTGTGATTTGCTTTCGTTCTTTGATATTCTGATATTTACAACAACGTTGAATATTTAAACTATTTGTGAAATGACGTTGTGATTTGCTTTCGTTCTTTGATATTCTGATATTTACAACAACTGAAGATGGTATTTTGATGTTTACCGGCAGTTGTGATTTGCTTTCGTTCTTTGATATTCTGATATTTACAACAACAATGAGACACAATTGTTTTACGCACATGGTGTTGTGATTTGCTTTCGTTCTTTGATATTCTGATATTTACAACAACCGACTGCTGAGTGCTGAGCAATATGCTTCTGTTGTGATTTGCTTTCGTTCTTTGATATTCTGATATTTACAACAACAAAAACAGTATCCTCGAAGCCATCGTCCAGTTGTGATTTGCTTTCGTTCTTTGATATTCTGATATTTACAACAACAAACCTTTTGAATCCTTGCTGATAAGCTCAGTTGTGATTTGCTTTCGTTCTTTGATATTCTGATATTTACAACAACACGATAGGTTCAGGGTAGTACTATCAAACCGTTGTGATTTGCTTTCGTTCTTTGATATTCTGATATTTACAACAACCCTATCTCAAGAATCTATCACCAAAGCCATGTTGTGATTTGCTTTCGTTCTTTGATATTCTGATATTTACAACAACCAGCTCCAAGCGAATACATTACTCGGTCTGTTGTGATTTGCTTTCGTTCTTTGATATTCTGATATTTACAACAACCCTATGTATTTCGCTTATGGTATGCATAACGTTGTGATTTGCTTTCGTTCTTTGATATTCTGATATTTACAACAACACTGACCTTCTCACTATCTATTGTCAACTGTTGTGATTTGCTTTCGTTCTTTGATATTCTGATATTTACAACAACCCGCAGGATTGGCGTATTTTACCCAAATGGTTGTGATTTGCTTTCGTTCTTTGATATTCTGATATTTACAACAACTTCGCATTGAAGACCTAGAGCGTGATATTAGTTGTGATTTGCTTTCGTTCTTTGATATTCTGATATTTACAACAACTGGCTATTGTGGAATAGAATATGCCACACTTGTTGTGATTTGCTTTCGTTCTTTGATATTCTGATATTTACAACAACAACAGGACAATTTAAGAAAATGATGCCTTCGTTGTGATTTGCTTTCGTTCTTTGATATTCTGATATTTACAACAACTAAAATTCCAATTATTAGTATTGTAGTGCTGTTGTGATTTGCTTTCGTTCTTTGATATTCTGATATTTACAACAACAAATGAGCTCAACCTTATTATTTGAGCCTGTTGTGATTTGCTTTCGTTCTTTGATATTCTGATATTTACAACAACTTGAAAATAACTTCAATCTTATTGAAAGTGTTGTGATTTGCTTTCGTTCTTTGATATTCTGATATTTACAACAACTCAAATGATTATCAAACAGATAAGGCACTGTTGTGATTTGCTTTCGTTCTTTGATATTCTGATATTTACAACAACAAAAGGCAGAACTAAAAGCATTGAGCGACAGTTGTGATTTGCTTTCGTTCTTTGATATTCTGATATTTACAACAACATCTAAGAACTGAATGAGTATGCAAGGTATGTTGTGATTTGCTTTCGTTCTTTGATATTCTGATATTTACAACAACGGTGTCCAAAACGCCTCCTCTACCTTTAAGTTGTGATTTGCTTTCGTTCTTTGATATTCTGATATTTACAACAACATTCTGCTTTCCACTCTCCTTCATCTTCAGTTGTGATTTGCTTTCGTTCTTTGATATTCTGATATTTACAACAACAGACGGCAATATCCTTTCTGTACCATCTCCGTTGTGATTTGCTTTCGTTCTTTGATATTCTGATATTTACAACAACACTTGTTGCAAAGTTTAATCTTGATGAAGAGTTGTGATTTGCTTTCGTTCTTTGATATTCTGATATTTACAACAACAAAGAGGAGATAAACATATTTTACATATTGGTTGTGATTTGCTTTCGTTCTTTGATATTCTGATATTTACAACAACATGTTACCGTTTGTTTCAATCTCCGACATTGTTGTGATTTGCTTTCGTTCTTTGATATTCTGATATTTACAACAACTTCAGGAAAAACAATTTATAGCAGAACAGTGTTGTGATTTGCTTTCGTTCTTTGATATTCTGATATTTACAACAACACATTTTGAAACTCTTAAACTTCCAAAAGAGTTGTGATTTGCTTTCGTTCTTTGATATTCTGATATTTACAACAACTTACCGGAATATTTAGCTTTTAAAAAGTCTGTTGTGATTTGCTTTCGTTCTTTGATATTCTGATATTTACAACAACAATGATTTTGCGGCCATTACTGTATTTACGTTGTGATTTGCTTTCGTTCTTTGATATTCTGATATTTACAACAACAGATACCCTTATAAGTCATATCGACAATTGGTTGTGATTTGCTTTCGTTCTTTGATATTCTGATATTTACAACAACGCTTGGACGAAGATGTCTCTGACGCAATGCGTTGTGATTTGCTTTCGTTCTTTGATATTCTGATATTTACAACAACATGGTGGCCGGAAGTCCACAGCATCCGTTTGTTGTGATTTGCTTTCGTTCTTTGATATTCTGATATTTACAACAACTTCAAAATCAATATGCCGCTGCTCAAAGTGTTGTGATTTGCTTTCGTTCTTTGATATTCTGATATTTACAACAACATACCTGCTGTTATCTATCAGAATATCAATATTTTAAATCAGTTATCAGGATAAAAAAATCAAATAATTATCATAAAGTCTTGCCCCGACTTGGGGCATTTTTTTTATCAGAACATCTCCAATTGCTGCGGATTTTCCTTGGTTTGGGTTCGTTTGTATCCGTTATAAAACTCCATTCTGCCAAATTGGGCGTCTGTTATTTCGAAAACTATGATGTTTCCTTTGGCTGGCATATTGTTTTTTACTCTGCGTTTATGCACTTCAGCATTTTCTCTGCTATTGCAATGGCGGAAATACACCGAGTATTGCATCATTCTGAAGCCGTCTTTTTGTAATGCTTTTCTGAAATCCTGATAAGCTCGCTTATCTTTTTTGGTTTCGGTTGGTAAGTCAAAATATACAATTACCCACATGATACGGTATTGGTTTAGTCTTTCTAATGACATGGCATTATAAAGTTGGATAAGAAATTTTTCTACTTTCGCCCATAAAACACTTCATCACTGATGCCGTGGTGCGTTGCACACCTACCATCAATGGACTTTTTTTGCCTTCTATTTCTACGTCTATATTCACCAAGTCTAGAATATGAGCTTTTTCCTTTTTGCCCAACTCTAGTGGCAAAAACTGCTGCAGTTCGATATTGTCAAATATATGTTGGTCTATAATAGGTCGGTAGGGTTCCATGATATCGTTTGCCAAACAATAGGCATTGTACTTGTTGCGGTGATGAATGCCCAAAACAGGCAATAAGCCACTTCCTACCAAGTTTCTGGCTACCGTGGCCCTTAAGATAGCATAAGCATAATTAAGGAAATTGTTCGGCGGCCCGTCAAAACGTCCTCGGGTGGTTTCAAACTGTTCGAGCATTTTATCCCAATACTTTGCTGCGGCTCTTCCTTCCATATTACCTGTATCGCCGCTGAGTACCTGGCTAGACATATTGATGAGGTCTTGGTAATGATAGCCAAAATGCTTTAATACTGCGGCTTGGTTAAGTATTTTGGACTCAATGGTTTGACGCCACAGTTGTTTTTTGAGAGGCTCTGAGGCTTCTATTTGGTATCTGGTTTTTTCAGAAAGTGTATCGTTGGCCGCAAAAGGTAGTGTCATACCCGTTGGGTGGTGTTTGGCGTCGCACCAAACTATAGCAGAATTGTTTTCTATCAGTTTCTCACAGAGGTCGTGGGTGATTGTAATCTGTCTGTGGTCTATGATTACCATACCTATATCTTCTATCGGTATGGTGGTCTCAGCTTCTTTCTTGAAATGAATCGGAAGGTTTTCGTTTTTCTCTACGGCGGGGTACTTGAGTACCAACTGCTCGTTTCGCATGGAGAGATAAGATGGATTTCCGAAATAAAGTGTCCGTTTAATCATGTTTGTAATGGCTTTATAATAAAGCCATTACAAATGACATGCCAAGAAGTTACTAAGCAAAACGAATATTTCCTAACCAATCCAAATTTAGCTTAACACAAGTGTCTTGAATCTTCTGAGGTTTAAACTGCTTATTTTTACCTTTAACTCCTTCATTTAAACTTCTAATAAACAATTCTCCAGACTCGTAGGGAGAACAATCTCTGTAGGAACCATATTCAACAAAATTGATTTCACTTTTAGGGATACTCTTTTTTCCTTCGTATTTCTTTTTTAGTTCTTCTTTATCTTTTTCAGTTAAATCTTTTGTAACGCTAATTATATTGGCATAATTGTGAGGAACAAAGTGACAGTCTTTTCCTGTGAATTTTGCTACTTTATATACACGTTTACTAAATAATCTTTTGTTTTCTGTATCATTTAACCAATCTTTAAATTGATAATTATTAAACTTTAAAATTGGATCATCTACATTTTCGGGAAGATAAACTAAATCATTTTGTTGCAGTGAAAATAAAAATTTTTCAGGCTTTTCTTTATGCTTTACTCTATAATCTTCACAAATACGCTGTCTGAAATTTTCGTCTTTTTCACGTAGAGATCTTTTCGCAATATCAGAAGAGTCATATAGAGAAGCAATATCAAAAATGCGGTTACCAGCTTTTTCCATCACCATAAACAGATAATTATCTCCTGTAACTACACTTAATTTGTCGTTGTCATCATACAACCTTTGCAAAGAGCTTTCCTCAGTTTGTTTATTAGTATACCATACTTTTAATTTATAAACAGGTGGTTTGAGAGTTGCATCATCATAAATTGATATTTTTCGCCTTTTTGGAAATCTATTCTTAAACTCTGTTAATCCTGCATCATTTAAAAGGTTATTTACTGAATGATTTTCAAATAGTTTCGATAAAAAATCTCTCAATTCTGAATTTACAATTTTTGAAATATTGTTTTTAGATAATTTAGTAATGGAAATTTTATTCGACTGAAATCTATTCTCATTAAATGCTTTTAATCCCTCTCCCGTAAAGGCTTCATTCAGAGAATCATATTTCCTACGATGGCTATCAATTTCACTTTTAATAACTTCATCAATGATTTGAGAAATGTCCTTACCCGCTATTTTTGATAGGTCAATGGTTTTAGTATCACGCAACAATCCGGTTTTAGGGTCTTTAGTTTTACCATAATTGGTTTCCTGATGTAACGCACCTTTTATTTTTAATTGTATGTTACCCTTATTGTCCTTTTTGATGCCTAATTTATCTTTTGGCTTAATTGATACAACCATTGCCTCCAAAAGTGCTTTGGTTTGTTCTATCAAATCCACAAAAGGTTTTTCAAAATATCTTGAACTTTCTATTTGCTTTTGTACTTCTTCTCTTCGATGTTTCTCTAAGTTAAAAAATGCTTCTAAAATAGTTTCATCTTCTTTCACCTCAATTTTAAATTCCTCTTTCCTTTTAGTTAGTTCATCTTGAAGATATTTGTTTAGATTGTTTAGACGCTGAATATGACTTTGTTGTGTCAATGCTACAACCAATGCATCAATAGCGTGATGACGATGGTCATATCGTTTACTCCAATTCTTGATTTCGTATATGTGCTTTCCTTTCTCTTTGTCAAAATATTTTTTAATCCATTCGCTATTGGATTCATTAGTTTCTTTGTTCCAATCCCATAATTCCATTTGTTTAAACCGATTTTCGGTAAGCTCCATAAATAGTTTTTTTAACCCCCAACGGCTTCTTAAAAAATCTGTCACTTCACCAGTACTGGTTTTTACATTATCGCTTCCTACAATTTTTGCCAGTTCATTTTTCACAGCCAAAGAAATATACTGTGTGTCTTTTATTTGGCGTTCAACTGGATTAGACGGTATTTTTTCAAGCAATAGATTTTTCTTTTTCCTTCCGTAAAATATACGACTCGTATGTGAGAGGTAATCTTGAACGGAAGCAATTTGAAAAGCTGAACTTTGTTGTGAGATATATTCCCACGCAGTCCTGTTGCTTTTTTCTTCATTGATATTCGTTTCACAAACCACTTTGTTAGAGGTAGAATCATCAAAATATCTTGACTTAGGTATGATGTGATCAATATCGTACAGCCTTTCGGGTGAAAACAGCTTTGATAATGGAATAGGCTTTAATGTATATGGCGAAATACATCCCTGTTCTTCCCAAAGCCTCAATTTTTCGATTTCATCTTTTGTTGGTTCAGTAGCTTTCTTTGGAGCAGGATAATCTTTGTTGTTTTGAGTACTCCAAAGCTTATACATTTCAACATTTTTAGGAGTTATTTCTTGTTTTAACTCCATTAAACGCTGCTTTATCCGCTCATTTACTTTTCTATTTTTGTCTTGCCCTTTGGAAATCTTATCTCTTTCCTTCGCACTATTTTTTAAATCCCTTGCTAGTTCTACCCTTATTTCGAGATCTTCTGGATTGAATTTATATTGTTTCCAAATAGCTTTCACCACCTGCATAGTCTCGTTGGCTAACTGCTCCACTATTGGGTTTCTTAAATTTCTATCTACTCGTTGTATTTCGTGGTAGTCTTTGAACAATGCTGAAATTTTTTCGGCAGTATGTTTGCCATAAACCAACGAGACAGCGAAAGCTTCCATGAATCCGCCTGTTTCTAAAATATTTGCATTGTTCTGTATATAACCAATGACGTAATCTTCTAAATCATGAATTACCTCACCCGTTTCTACGTCCACGGTCTCATTTCCATTCAATCTTTCAATGCCATTTTTAACCGCTTCAAACTTGGCAATAATTTCATTCGCTACAATTTTAGGGTTCAATTGCATCAATGGCAAAATATTGAGAATTGCCTTTTCTGAAAAACTTGAATACTTTCTTGGAAACTTGACGGTTTGGGCAAATTTTAAAGCCAGTTCAGTTGCTAAATCATCATTACCTAACGGCTTCACAATTTCTTTAATTGATGAAACTTTAGGGCTTTTTGGGTCGTACTCGCTACCATTGTTTGAATTATCAAAAATGGCTTTCCAAATTTTTTCTACTATTCTTTTATCAATAACACATAGCGTTTCAAAATACTCACCTAGTTTCTTTTTAATCTCAATTTGCGTATCACAGCCAATAAGTTTTGCTTTTACGTTAAGTCCGTTTAAGTATTCGGTTTTGTCATCTTTTAGACCAACAATTTTTTTAACATCATTAAAACCAACTTGCTTTTGAATTTGAAGCTTTGCATAGATTTGTTGTTTTTGTTCATTCGTCAAAAATCTGTCTGTATATTGAAAAACAAATTTCTTTTTCCTTTCATTATACACTTCCGCTTTTGAGGTGATATACAAATTATTGATCTGTTTCCAACATCTAAATTCTTGGAACAAAGGATGGGAGTTAGCTAAAACTGCCTCTTCTTTCTCAAACTGACATTTGCTAATTAATTCTTTTTGTGGCTTTAATGGTCTTTGGTAGTAAATTACTTGTTCCTTGATTATGTATTTTAGCCCTCCAATTATAGCTTCTTGACGTAATTTATCCTGCGATTCGCTTTTCCCAGGGAACAAATAATTGGCAATTTTTTCTATTTTTTCCTTTGGACAATTATCTAAAACAGAATGGACTTTACTTTGAGTATCCCAGATGGCATCAAATTCTGCCTGGTAACGATTACGCAGGAAAACGCGATTTCTGATTTTAGTCCATTTATTTTGTTGTAAATCTTTTATAATGAGTTGGCTAATATGTAAATTACCTTGTTTGAGGTCTTCTTCTGTTTTTTCCATTTGCTTACGCCAATTCGTTTTTGAAGGCAAAGCAAATACAACAGACGTTGTTTCCCCCTTTTTATTTCGCCTGATTCTTATTTCTAATTCTTCTTCTTGGTCAATTTTTTCAGATAGATTTTGAAGTTCTGTTTCCCCTTCCAACCCTTCATCCTCAAGTAAAATAGTTACATTAAACTTATTAAACTCTTGACCTTTATTTTTCCCTCTTCCTTGAAATTTACTTTCTGATTGCTCAACTTTTTGTATAAAAGCCTTATGAGTAGATACTTCATATTTTTTTATACCTTCGTTTTCATCATCATTATTATCCTCCTTTTTCTCTTTGGTATTTTCCTCATCACTATTTCCCCCTGAATATCCTCTCAACTGATTAAAGCTATACAATAATTTACCGAATTCTTTTGCTGCAATTGGTTCGCTTAATGCTCTTACTTTTAATTGATAATGTTGCAGAGAATCCAATTGTAGTATTCCTTTTTTAATAGGTAAAAGCTCCAAATCTTGAATTTTGGTTGCTTCAGGAATGCCATTTGTAAATTGAAACTGTTCTGGCAGCATTCCCAGTTCGTGAAGAATAAACAATAATTTATTTCTGCGAAGTTTATAACGTTTGTTCATTTTACGAATAGTACGTTTTATTCTTCGGTCAGCATTCTTGGTTATACCAATACCTTTTTCATAGTCTTGTTTATCTGTTCCCATAGGAATTATTCTACTTCCCATTCCGAGGATCTTTCCAGATTTGTTTTCAAAGTCTTGATTGATTAATGCCCACCCAATTGAGTTTGTGCCGAGATCAAGTCCGAGGATTGTTTTCATAATGATTATAATTGTAGAATTTTTTGCAAGATAAATTAAAATCAAGAATTAAAAAATACGTATTTCTACTTGTTTTTTATTTCAAAACTTTTTCTACATTTGCAATACGAAAGCAAATCACAATAAGGATTATTCCGTTGTGAAAACATTTAAGGCGGGGCAACTCGCCTTTTTTTTTTTAAGTTCTGCTCTATTTAATTTTCTTCAATCTGTATTTTTTGTCTGCTTTTTTTGTTTTCATGCTTAAAATCAGCCTTTAGAAAATTATAAATCCAATTTCATATTTTTTATAATTATTTGAGAATTTGTAAAAATTGAATTTGATATCGCCAAAATTGACCTTAAAATTGCCAAATTTTAACTCAAATTTCTCAAAATTGAATCCGATTTTGCCAAAAATGAATTCAAATTCGCCAAAATCAAACACGAATTCGTCGAAATCAAATACGAATTCGTCGAAATCGAATTCAAATTCGCCAAAATCAAACACAAATTGGTCAAAATCAAATACGAATTCGTCAAAATCGAATACGAATTCGTCAAAATTGAATACGAATTCGTCAAAATTGAATACGAATTCGTCAAAATTGAATACGAATTCCACGAAATGAAACAGAATTTCGTCGATTTTACACTCGAATTATAGGAAATTTAGCATTGTTGCATATAAATCAAGTCTGATTTGTGGAGTTTTAGCATTGCTTTCTGTCTTATATTCAATAGATTATGTAAAATTCAATTCTCAGCATGTTAAATGAATAAACATTTTACTAAATAAACAAAGTTTAGGTATTGAGTAAATATCTTTAGCAAGTAAGGAACAAAGAAGTTTTACTTAATCAAAAAGCTTTGTCATTAAGTAAAAATTCTTTGAAATCAAGTAAGAAAGCTTTGTTACTAAGCAATCAAAGACTATTACAAAGTAAGCACCCTTTGTTATAAAGTAAAATATGTTTTGTATAAAGGAATAGTTGTTTGTTGCATTGTAAAAATGTTTTGTTACAAAGTAAAAGATGTTTGCTGCTTTGTAAAGATCTTTGCTTGCAAAGTAAAATGTTTTTGTTGCTTAATGCAGAGTCCTTCTTGTAAAGTAAAATGTTTTTGTTGCTTTATGCAGCGTACTTCTTGCAAAGCAAAATGTTTTTGTTGCTTTATAAAAAGCTCAGCCAACAAAGCAAAAACTTTCTTTCATTTGGCGGCTACCTGACATTTTCGGGTATTTTTAAAACCGCCATCGCCAAAGTTTTACCCTAATTCACTATTTTTGTCAAAATCAAAAGTCAGAAGGTTTTTTTCTATCATGCTTAAACCTGAGGCTTAAAATAAATTCAAAGATTGAAATAAAAGAGACTTTGCGTCTTTGCGACTTTGCGAGATAAAAAACAAAAGAATGATTCTCAAAAACAAGAACATATTAATAGGCGTATCAGGAAGCATCGCAGCTTACAAAATAGCCACTTTGGTGAGGCTTTTGGTAAAAGAACAAGCGAATGTCAAAGTCATTATGACGGATGCCGCCAAAACTTTTATAACACCACTTACGCTATCTACCCTTTCTAAAAATCCCGTGTTGTCCAATTTCACTGCGGACGAAACAGGCCAATGGAATAACCATGTTGAACTTGGCCTTTGGGCAGATGTTATGTTGATAGCTCCGGCTTCGGCGAATACATTGGCCAAATGTGCCCATGGTATATGTGATAGCTTGTTGGTGGCTACCTATTTTTCTGCCAGATGTCAGGTGTTTTTTGCTCCAGCTATGGACTTGGACATGTACCAGCATTTTTCTACAAAAAACAATCTCCAGATACTTTCTGAAAACGGTAATACCATCATTGAACCCAATGAAGGCGAGCTGGCATCAGGACTGGAAGGCAAAGGAAGAATGGCTGAGCCAGAAGAATTGGTTTATTTCTTGGAGGCTCATTTTGCCAAAATAGATGCACTGAAAGGAAAAAAGGTGTTGATTTCGGCTGGGCCAACGCAAGAAGACATCGATCCTGTGAGATATATATCCAACCATTCCTCGGGAAAAATGGGCTATGAAATAGCCAAAAGTTTTGCTTTGGCAGGAGCGGAGGTGATTTTGGTTTCTGGGCCATCGGGTGTGGCAAAGCCGCATGGCGTGCATTTAGAAAAAGTGCGGTCAGCCCAAGAGATGTTTGATGCTATGGTTTTGCACCATGCCGCTGCCGATTTTGTGATATTTTCGGCCGCAGTGGCAGACTATAAACCCAAGGAGGTGGCAGACAAAAAACTTAAGAAAAATGATGCGGAGCTATTTATCGCCTTGGAACGAACGCAGGACATAGCGGGATATTTGGGAAAGAACAAAAAACAAAACCAGGTGCATGTAGGTTTTGCTTTAGAAACCAACGACGAGCTAGAAAACGCCAAAGGGAAACTCGAAAGGAAGAATTTTGACATGATTGTTTTGAATTCATTACAAGATAAAGGGGCGGGGTTTCGTTATGATACCAACAAAATCACGATTATTGATAAAAAAGGCAGTTCTCAATCCTACGACTTAAAGTCTAAGGAAATGGTGGCCGAAGATATCAAAAATGCGATTTTGGCTTATATATACCAGTCTACAATATGATAAAAAGAATATTATTTTTCCTGTCGTTTTTGATTTCGGGACTTGTGCAGGCACAGGAACTCTCTTGCAAAGTCGTAGTGAACTCCTCACAATTGAAGCTCAGCACCTCTGGTGATAAGCAGATATTTACGGAAATAGAGCAAAAGATTAAGGAATTTATGAACAATCAGAGATGGACGAATGATCTTTTTTCGGAAAAAGAAAAAATTAAATGTTCATTGATTATCAATTTGTTGAGTTCGCAGGGACAATACAAGTATTCAGGAAATGTGCAGTTTCAGGTAATCAGGCCGGTATATGGTACTACGTATGAGACGGTTATTTTTCAATTTGTAGATCAAAATTTCGAAATCTCGTACGCTCCCGAAGACCGACAGATGATATACAACGAGCAGAGTTATTCGAGCAATTTTACCTCTACTTTGGCTTTTTATTCTTTGGCTGCCTTGGTGTTTGACTATGATTCGTTTTCAAAGCTTGGTGGAAATCCATATCTAGAAAGATTGTTCAATGTGGTTACATTAGCTGCAGGGGCTGGCTCTAAAAGTCCTTGGACTTATGATTCAGACATAAGAAGTAGATATTGGGTTATGGAAAATCTGAGAAATCAGCAGTTTGGAGCATTTAGAGATGGTTTTTATGAATACCACAGACTGGCTTTAGACGATTTTGCCAACAATCCTGCCAATAGCCGAAAGATTGCTTTGGAGTTTTTGAATACCATAAAAACGGTTTCAACGCTGAAACAAAATTCGATTGTAATCAATACTTTTTTTGATGCAAAATCCGACGAATTGATCAACATATTTTCGGAAGGTTCGAAAAAAGAAAAGCAAGAGGCATTCAATATCATGTCAAGCTTGGATCCAAGCAAAACCGATACGTACAGAAAATTAATGAAGTAAGAATTTTAATCTCTTCAAAATCTAAAAATAAAAATGAACAAAATAGCTCTAATAACGGGTGCTTCGTCTGGAATAGGTGCCGCTACAGCGGAGGCTTTTGCCGAAAGCGGAATAAACCTAATACTCTGTGGAAGAAGAATAGAAAAACTAGAGGAACTCAAAGCTAAGCTTGAACAAAAAGTAGAAGTTCGGATACTAACATTTGATGTAATAGATTTCAAAGCTGCTCAAGATGCTATAGAATCCTTGCCACAGGAATGGAAAAACATAGATATTTTAGTAAATAATGCAGGAAATGCCCATGGCATGTCACCCATCCATGAAGGCGAAATAGCAGACTGGGAAATGATGATTGGCAGTAATATCACAGGATTATTGAATGTTTCGAAAATCGTATTGCCGAAAATGGTGGAACGTCAAACTGGACATGTGGTAAACCTTAGCTCTGTGGCTGGAAAACAAACTTATGAAAATGGAGCGGTTTACTGTGCCACCAAAAAAAGTGTGGAAGCACTAAGTGAAGGCATGCGTTTGGACTTAACAAAACACGGCATAAAAGTAACGAATATCGCTCCAGGAGCTGTGGAGACTGAGTTTTCGGTGGTGAGATTTAAAGGAGACAAAGCCAGAGCAGCTAAAGTGTACGAAGGCTTCGCTCCACTTACAGCCAAAGATATAGCAGATGCCATAAACTACTGTGTAATGGCTCCAGATCATGTAACCATAGCAGACATGACAATCTACGCCAAAGCCCAAGCAGCTCCAACTACTGTTTATCGGAAGTAGAGCAAATTCTTCATATTAAAATAAAAAATTACTGTAATCCGAGAAAAAAAATAAAAAAAAATGAAATCGTTATATCGCCCTGCACTGTTTGAACACAGTCAAAATTCTCAAAAGGGAACATTTTTATAACTGCTTGTATATGAGAATTTTGAATGTGTGAGTTTGCAGGGTGCAGTTTTTTTTGCTTCGTTTTTTTTTGAAAAAAAATGAAGGCCTAGGCGGCAGCCGACACAAAGTATATTGGGGGGCATTTTCATACAAGATAAAAAAAGTGGCTTGAATGGTCATTGGAGGCCGATTTGTTTCAAAAATAAATTTTAGTATGATGCCAGTAAAAATGAATTAGTCATTATACAAAAGAAAAAGGCGGACATTGTCCGCCTTTTTGCTTATTAATCCCATAATTAACCATAAATCTAATTCTCTGTTGAGAAACTATTTTTATCTCTTTTGCGACACTTGCTCTTTTTCTACAAAAAGCTCTTTGCCGTTTTTGTTTACATAACCGTTTTTGTTAAAAATCTCCACTTTTGCCAGCTCACCTTCAAAGTCTTCAACTTTATCGTAGATAAGTGGAATGATTTCCTCACCTTTTTGATTAATAAACCCATATTTTCCATTGATAGAAACTTTAGCGAGTTCGCCTTTAAATCTACCTATCATATCATATTTTAATTCTGCTATTTTCGAGCCTTTAATATCCAAAAGGCCCATTTTGTTCCTGATTTTTACATAGTACAAGTCTACGTCGGCTTTAATGACTTGGTCGTAAATAACAGGTATTATTGGTTCGCCTTTGATGTCTATTACGCCATATTTGGTTTTGTGTTTTACCAAAGCTAGATCTTTTTCAAAATCCTCGGCATAATCATATACATCCTGAATCATCAAAACGTCTTCGGAGTTTATGTAGCCCCATTTGTGGTTGGGCGTTTTTACGGCTGCCAGTCCATTTTTAAAATCTGAGGCTTTCTCATATCTAAAAGGAATAACAGTTTCGCCTTTTTCATTGATATAGCCATATTTTTGATTTACCGACACACAAGCCAGTTTCTCTGAGAATGGCGAGACCCTTTCAAACTGTGGCCTGCTTACAATTTTGTTCTTTTTGTTAATAATTCCCCAGTTTCCGTATTGTTTTACAAATGCCAAGCCATCGCTAAAAGCCGTTGCGTCATCATATTCGTTAGGTATCATCATTTTGCCACTTTTCGAAACATATCCCCAGTGATTATAAGATAATACAGGAGCGAGACCTTCCGAAAACTCCTTGGCATCTTGATATTTTAAGTCTATTATTAATGTTCCTTTTGAATCAAGAAATCCCCATTTTCCGTTTTTACTTACTGCTCTTAATCCTTCCTCTTCTTTGGATATATTGTCAAAGTATCTGTTTACTAAATTTCCATTTCTTTGGCTGAATGTACGCTCTTTTTTGCCTCCAAACTGATTCTCCAACGAGTTATTGCTGTAAGCCAAGTCTGACTGGCAAAATGCGGTCGAGGTTGAAAAAACTACGACGGAAAAAGTCAATCGTAGTTTTGTGATTTGGTTCATCATAATCTTATTTTTTAGAAAAGCACGTTGATTGTTACTTTGCCAAACCTGTGCCAAACCAGCCTCATTTTTTTTTAATTTACCCAACGGATACATTTAAAAAATATACCACCATTTAATCATATTTTAAATTCTAGTTTTTCATTTTTACTTTTTATAAAATGGGTTTTTACAAGAAATATGTAACTTCAAAAAGCTTTTTTCTGCCATTTTTCAAAAAAACATTTATAAGCCAGCTATTTTCAAATCCCTTTTATTATTATTAATTATCGTTGTCCTAGAAAAAATAAAAATAGATGATTCCTTATATCAGCCAGCAAGGGTTGAAATGGTACTGCATACAATAATCTAAATTCGCATTTCATAATATTTTTTTTGCAAATTGTTTTTTGTGGGAATTTTAAGTTGGGACTGTTTTCAGAAATAAGAATTTTGACGGTAAATAGCTTATTGGTTTTTTTTCAAGGACAAAAGCCTTTATGAAAGATTGCCTACAAGTGTGAGAAATGATATTAATACCAATGTCGATTTAATAAATAGAGTTTTTTCTTTTGTTAGGATTAAAATTCACTGAAGTTCCTTAGAATATGTAAAGGTTTAAATATCAACTTTGAAAAAAAGAAGAATTTAATCAAAACCAAAATATTGCTGCACCTGAATATTACAAATGGTACTTATAATTTCTGAACAGTCCGTTGTGAAATTTTGGATTCGACAATTTTATTTTCAGTTTCAACTTTTAATCCAAAATTTCGCAGAGGATCATTGTTCAGAAAGTGTTTTTTTTGTTACTTTTTTTTCAAAAAAAAAGTAAGCCCGCCTGGCAAGGCACACAAAGTATATTATTTAGTAATATTTGTATCCTCAAAACTTTAGTATTTAATTATCTTTGTGAAATTTTATTCTAGAATAATGAAGATTTCATATAATCACCTAAAAACACTCATTGATTTTAACCACGATCCGCAAAAACTCGGGGAAATATTAACAGGTACTGGCCTTGAGGTGGAGGCAATCGAAAAAGTAGATGCTGTAAAAGGAGGACTTGATGGCTTAGTAATAGGTGAAGTGATGGCGTGTGGAAAACACCCAGATGCAGACAAATTAAGTGTAACTAAAATAGATATAGGTTCGGGAGAGTTGCTTGACATAGTTTGCGGTGCTCCAAACGTAGCACAAGGGCAGAAAGTAATCGTTGCTACTGTAGGTACTACTTTGTATCCAAGTACAGGCGATTCGTTTGTTATTAAAAAATCAAAAATCAGGGGAGCGGTATCAGAAGGAATGCTCTGTGCTGAAGATGAAATAGGACTTGGAGCTTCGCATGCAGGTATTATGGTCTTAGATACTAATTTGCCAATTGGCACCCCAATTGCCAAATATTTTAATTTAGAGCCAGATTATTTAATAGAAATAGGACTTACACCCAATAGGGCAGACGCGGCTTCACATTTGGGCGTGGCCAGGGATATAAAAGCAGCTGGTGATCAAAATATCAAAACGCCTGATATCAGCAAGTTTGCTTTAGGTATTTCTGCTTCAAGTATTTCTTTGACAGTTGAAGATTTGGAAGCTTGTCCAAGATTCTGTGGTTTGGAGATAAAAGGCATAGAAGTAAAAGAATCTCCCGATTGGTTGAAAAGATTTTTGAACACTATAGGTGTTAATGCCATCAATAATATAGTAGACATCTCAAATTATGTTTGTCACTATTTAGGTCAACCGATGCACATGTTTGATGCTGACGAGATTCGCGGCAGTAAAATAATCGTGAAATGTCCGAGCGAAGGAACTGAAATAGTGACATTAGACGGTCTAAGCAGAAAACTAAATGGTACCGATTTGGCAATTTGCGACGCCGAAGGACCAATATCTATTGCCGGGGTTTTTGGTGGACAAAATTCTGGTGTGAAACCAGAAACAAAAAATGTTTTTCTTGAGGTTGCCTATTTTAATCCTGTTTCGATTCGTAAAACATCGTCAAGGTTTAGTCTAAAAACCGACGCTTCGTTTAGATATGAGCGTGGCACAGATCCTAACATGCCATTGTTTGCTATAAAATTTGCTGCTTTGATGGTGCAAGAATTGGCAGGAGGAGAAATCTGCGATACGCTAATTGATAATTATCCGCAGCCCATTGCCAACTTCGGGTTTGATGTAAAAATTAAAAACATAAATAGGTTACTTGGAAAAGAACTTGGGGAAACGCTCATTATCGATATTTTAGAAAAATTAGATATTAAAGTTCTATCAAATATTGAAGGAATATTAAAAGTAAGCGTGCCGCCGTACAGAGTAGATGTAACCCGCGAAGCCGATGTAATTGAAGAGATTTTGCGGATTTATGGTTTTGATAATATCGAATTGTCAGAAAATCTAAGTTCGGATTTTATCTCTGATTTTCCTGCAAAAGACTTAGACAATCTCCAATTTAAGCTTTCTGATAGTTTGGCGGCTATGGGTTTCCATGAAATCCAAAATCTATCGATAGTGAAGCCAGCAGACAATGCATGGTTAAACGAAGGTGAGTCTGTGGTGAAATTGCTCAATCCATTGAGCGAGGAACTTTCCGAAATGCGTCAATCTTTGTTGTTTTCAGGTTTAAGTAGCGTGCTTTACAATGTTAACAGGAGGAATAAAGACTTAAAGTTTTTCGAAATTGGTAGGACTTACAACAAATCTGAAGTAGAAGGAATCACCAAAATCAAAGAAAATAAAGTTTTGAGTTTGCTAATGACAGGCAATGTTAGTGCTGAGTCATGGATGCAAAAAAGTACGGCTATAAACTACCATCATTTGTTTCAGGTAGTTAGTCAAGTTTTGAATTTGATGAAAATCAAAAAGATGGACACCAATGAAACTTCAAACGCAATGTTTGCCTATGGCTTGGAGCATATTGTTAGAAACAAATCTTTAGTGAAATTCGGATTGGTTTCCAACGAGCTTCTTGCAAAAGCAGATATCAAACAACCTGTGTTTTATGCGGAGTTTGATTGGGACTTGCTTTGTAAAATATATTCTGGAGAAAATAAATTCACAGAAATACCAAAGTATCCTGAAGTGAAAAGGGATCTATCTTTGGTGCTTAACAAAGATGTGAAGTTTGAGCAAATTAAAAAAGTGGCTTACAATATCGAACGTAAATTATTAAAAAGTGTAAATGTTTTTGATGTTTATCAAGGAGATAAATTGCCAGCTGACCAAAAATCGTATTCGGTGAGTTTTATTTTGCAAGACGAAGAAAAGACTTTGAACGATCAGCAAATAGACAAAACCATGACCAGATTAATGGTGGCGTTTGAAGCAGAAGTAGGTGCTGTAATCAGAAAATAAAGATGAGTAATGACTTAAGTTTTGAAAAAGACAATGCCTTTTTGCTTTCCAAGTTTGAGGAAGTAAATGGGCTAATAGCGTCTTTGAAATCACAAAGTAAAAGTCAAAAAAGTCAAATTCTTGGATTAGAATACAAAATCGAAAACCTTGAGTCGCAAATAAAAACTTTAAAAAAAAATAATCAGCTATTAAAGGAAGAAAATGCGGAATTGAGAGAAAAAATGAGTGATGAGGATAGATTAATTCCCCAAAACTTTAAAATAAGAAATAAAATTGTTAAGATTGTATCCGATATTGAAGATAAAGAATCGACAGAACAACAAAGCCTCAAAGATTTGTTAAGTATGTTGATAGAAGAAATAGATTTTTGTGTAAATCAGTTAGCGAAATAATATAGTTTCAAGTAAATGGAGTCCCTAAAAGCCAAAGTAGTTGTGAATCTAAATGGTGAACAATTGCCCTTTGTGGTTCCAAAATCAGACGAGCCCTATTTTAGAGAAGCTAAAGAAATGTTAAATGACCGTTTGGCTGTCCTAACCCGTGAATATTCTGCGTTTGCAAGTTCACAGATGTTAGTTTCTGTTTTAGCTGTAGAAGCACTTGTTGACGCAATGAAAATAAACGAGAACTATCAAAGGTTGAAAGGAGAGGTACAAGAAAGGTTAGAATTGATTCAAACAAATTTTGAGGATTAATACCACAAACGCTATTCCTACTTATTTTTTAATATCATTAAATGAAACGTTAGTTTTGATATTATTAAAATTTTAAATTTAAAAAAATGCCAGTATATCTTTTTATAATTGTAGGCCTAGTGGTAGGACTTGCAATTGGGTATTTCTTAGGTCAAAGCCTAATGAAAAAAAACCTCGCTAACCAAGAGGAAGAAGCCAATAAATCAGCCCAAGAGATTATCAGAAATGCCAAAAATAGTGCAGAAAACATCAAAAAAGATAAGATGTTAGAAGCCAAAGAGCATTTTATGAAGCTCAAGTCAGACTTTGACGAAGATGCCAATCAACGCAAGAATACCATTGTTCAGAATGAGCAAAAGGTGAAACAAATGCAGCAACAAGCTACTACTGAGCTTGAGAAAACAAAACGTCTTGAGAATGAATTGATTGCTAAATCTGAAAGACTAGAAAGCCAAATTGAACAAGCCACAAAAAAACGCGAGGAGGCAGAAAAAATGCACCAACAGCAGGTGTATCAATTGGAAAAAATCGCCAACCTAACTGCTGAGCAAGCAAAACAACAGTTGGTAGATGCTCTTAAGCAAGAAGCAGAAACTAAAGCTTCGAGTTTTATCAAACAATCCATTGAAGAAGCTAAATTAACGGCTACCAAAGAAGCTAAAAAGATTGTCATTGAAACCATTCAAAGAACAGCCGCCGAACAAGCAATTGAAAACTGTGTTTCCGTGTTTAATATCGAAAGTGACGAAATCAAGGGTAAAATAATAGGTAGAGAAGGAAGGAATATCAGAGCACTAGAAGCTGCTACAGGTGTGGAGATTATAGTAGATGATACCCCAGAAGCTATTGTGATTTCAAGTTTTGATCCAGTAAGAAGAGAAGTTGCAAGGCTATCGATGCATAGATTGGTACAAGATGGAAGAATTCACCCAGCCAGAATCGAAGAGATTGTAAATAAGACCCGCAAAGATATTGACAATGAAATCATTGAAATAGGAGAGAGGACTGTTATAGACTTGGGCATTCATGGTTTACATCCTGAACTAATCAAGATGGTGGGTAGAATGAGATTTAGGTCTTCTTATGGTCAGAATCTATTGCAACACTCAAGAGAGGTAGCCAAGCTTTGTGCTACTATGGCGGCCGAAATGGGCTTGAATGTAAAACTGGCCAAAAGAGCAGGTCTATTACATGATATTGGAAAAGTTAACCAAGAAGAGTCAGACCTACCACACGCTATTTTGGGTATGGAAATGGCCAAAAAATACAAGGAGAATCCAGAAGTTTGTAATGCCATCGGTGCACACCATGACGAGATAGAGATGACATCAATGATATCTCCACTAGTACAAGTTTGTGATGCTATATCAGGTTCAAGACCTGGTGCTAGACGTGAAATGATGGAATCTTATGCAAGAAGACTACATGATTTAGAAGATTTGGCTTTGTCATTTAAAGGCGTTGAGAAATGTTATGCCATCCAAGCAGGTAGAGAGTTAAGGGTTTTGGTAGATGCTGAAAATATCTCTGACGACGAAGCAAACATGATGTCGTTTAATATTTCTCAAAAAATCGAGAAAGAAATGCAATATCCAGGTCAAATTAAAGTGTGTGTTATTCGTGAAATGCGAAGTGTAGCGTATGCTAAATAAGTTAAATTGAAAAGAAACAGTTTTTGAACTATATCAAGAAAACCGAAAGTAAATTTTCGGTTTTCTTTTTTGTTTATAGTCAAATCTTGAGAATTTCAACTATTGATACAAATGTATGTATTTTGCGGAATTTCAATATTTTTGCTTTGAAAAGAGGTAATAATCGAATTTTTCTTTCAAAAAATAATCCTTTTTTGACCAATATCAATCTTCTCAGTTTTAAATTAAATTTTTTTTGCGATTTGTACTATTTTTAGTAAATTAGCACAATAATAATAGGGTAAATTATAATTAATAAAATAGTATGGCGGAGTCGGCTAAGATAATAATTGATGGGAAAGAATACGAGTTCCCAGTCATTGAGGGTTCTGAGAATGAAAAAGCAATTGATATCTCGAGCTTAAGGGCTAAAACAGGTTATATCACCATAGATGAAGGTTTTAAAAACACTGGTTCTACTACAAGTGATATTACTTTTCTAGATGGTGAGGAAGGAATATTGAGATACAGAGGATATTCGATAGAAGACTTAGCTGATAAGGCTGATTTTCTTGAGGTGGCTTATTTGTTGATTTATGGTGAATTACCAACGACTGAAGAGTACGATGTTTTTGTGAATAAAATCACAAAGCATACAATGGTAAATGAAGACATGAGAAAAATCTTTGATGGTTTTCCTGTCAACGCTCACCCAATGGGCATCATGTCAGCATTGGCTAGTGCTATGTCAGGTTTTTACCCTGATTCGTTTGACGACAAAAAACCTGATAATACAGAGTTACATATCATTCGTTTGTTGGCTAAGTTTCCTACTTTGGCTACTTGGTGTTACAAAAAGTCACAAGGGCACCCAATAAACTATCCTAAGAACGATTTAGACTATTGTTCTAATTTCTTACACATGATGTTTGCTTTGCCTGTTGAGAACTACAAAGTAGATCCAAAAGTGTCTTCAGCATTGAATAAACTTTTGATACTTCATGCAGACCACGAGCAAAACTGTTCAACCTCAACAGTAAGATTGGTAGGCTCATCTAAAGCAAATATCTATTCTAGCATATCAGCTGGTATTTCAGCTCTATGGGGGCCATTGCATGGCGGTGCCAACCAAGAGGTAATAGAAATGTTAGAAGAGATTAAAAATGGTGGAGGAGATGTTCAGAAATACATAGACAAAGCTAAAGATAAGAATTCTGGCTTTAGATTATTTGGATTTGGACACAGAGTTTACAAAAACTTTGACCCAAGAGCCAAAATCATAAAGAAAGCAGCTGATGATGTTTTAAGTTTATTGGGAGTTACTGATCCAGTTTTGGAGATAGCCAAAGGTTTAGAAGAAGCGGCTTTGAAAGACGATTATTTTGTGTCAAGAAAACTTTATCCTAACGTAGACTTTTATTCGGGTATAATCTATAGAGCATTGGGTATACCGACCAATATGTTTACTGTAATGTTTGCCATCGGTCGTTTACCAGGATGGATAGCCCAATGGATGGAACTAAGGGACCAAAAACAAGCTATTGGAAGACCTAGACAAATCTATACAGGTTCTCCTAAAAAGGATTTTGTAGAGAAATCTAAAAGATAATAATTCTTTAAAATAGAAATAAAAAAACTCTTCAGGTATGAAGAGTTTTTTTTGTGCTTCTTATTTCGAAAAAATCATTTTTCTTGCGTCTACTTAGTTCAACTTTATTGTTGTTAATAAGCTCTATATGCCTATCTGAATGGAATGAACAGGAAACTACGTGTTCTAGATTTATTAAAAAAGATTTATGAGGTCTAAAAAAACCATAAGGTACAAAAATACCTTCTAGCTCTTTTAAAGTTCTTGAAAGTACTATTCTTTTGCCGTCCGTCATAAAGACTTCAGAATAGTTAGCTTCAGCTTTTAGGAATATGACATTTTCAGGCGTTACGGTGGTTTTTCCCACCAAATGTATTTTTGGACTCATAAAAATCGTGGTGTTTTTTATTAAGACCCAAGGTGTTACAAAAAGGTTGGAATGGAAGATGAAATTATTTTACAATATTTAATCTCAAACCAAGATTAATATTGGGAGCCATAAAAAAAGGTTTCGGAGCAATTTCTAAATAGCCACCGGCATCTATAAACACTGCCAAATCATTTTCAGGTATGCTAAGTTCTATACCACTATTTACTGCTGGACCCAATGAGATAACTCTAAAAGCATCCCTGGTGCCGATTTTTGGAGTTCTGTTGCGAGAGTTTATTTGTCCACCAAATCCATAATAGGCATGTAGCCTTTCTCTCTTTCCAATACTTTTCTGAAAATTATACAAACCTTGCACCATTATTCCAGCTTCGTCATAAATGGTTTCCTTATTATAATTTCTAACCCTTCCATACAGAAAACCAAAGCTACCTACGTTTACATCAAAAGAACGGTCACCATAAGAAAAATATTTCCTAATGTTCAAACCTAATGGTTCTCCAACTTTTAGTCCTAAAGCCCAATTATTTTCGTATTGTGCAAATGCTCCAGAAAGTCCTAGGATTGTAAGTGTTAAGGTTAAAATTGTACGTTTTTTCATAATTCTATCTCAGCTTTATCTATTATGTAATTTAATTCGTTAATGTCGTCGGTATTTAATGTGAAAATACCTGTTACAGTCACCCTATCATCCGTATTGAATCTTTTAGATACTTTCTTGAACTTTACAGAAACCACCGATTCTGGACCAGCCTGTCCACAAAAAAAGCAGGAAGAAAATGGATTAGCAGACAAAACATAATAATTTGCGTCTACATCTATTGGGATCATATAGCCTGTTAGGGCAATTTCTTTCCCTTTTAGTGCATTTACTTTTGTTCCAAACTGTGGTTCTAGGACAAACATATTTTCAGAGGCATTCCACTTTTTCTTAAATGTTACGTCTCGTAAGTTTTCCCAAGTGATTTTTATAGGAGTAGCTGCAAATACTAAAAAAGGGATAAGTAATAAAACTGCTATATATTTTTTCATTTTAATCGTTTGCCAAGGTTTTTGAAATGTTTATTCTATAAATTCCTAAAGAAGGAATTAGTGCTGCAAAAATACCAACTAATAACGCTGCAATCAACAAATATATTTCTTCTTTTTGTAATACAGTCTGATCTAGGCCAAAATTAAAGCTTTCATCTAACATTCTAGAGGCTAACCAAAGCCCCAATCTACTAACCAAAATGCCTAAAATATATCCAGAAATACTTAGTATTAAACCCTCCAACATCAACATAAAAAAGAGTTTGATTCTTTTTCCTCCCATTGAAAGCATCAGTGCCATTTCGTATTTTCGTTCTTTTAAGGCATTGTATAAGGTTACAAATACACTAATGCCACTAATCAGCATTATAGCCAGTGCAAGGGCCTTGAATGCATCCATCCCTATACCCATATGTTCAAAGAGTCTGTTTATCTCGATGGCAGGCAATGCGGCTTGCATATTTGTATTTTGATTGATAGTTCTCGGAATCGTCATCAATCCTAAAGGCGACCTAAACTTTATTAAAGCACAGGTGATATTTTGGTCTTCTGAATGCGTTTCTTCTTCATGATTACTTTCTTCGTGTTCATGAACTTCCCAAATACTCGCTAAGTTGCATAAAATCAAATTGTCGATTACAGAATTGTTGTATTTAAGAATACCAACGACTTTATAGCTTTTATCACCGTGTTTTTCTCCTTCTTTTTCCAATCCATGCGAACTTGTAAAAGTATCGTCTACTTTGACATTTAGTTTTTTAGCAGCATTGGCACCAATTACCACTTCCATTGTGTTCTTAAAACCCCTTCCAGATGCGTAATCTGCCGAAAAATGCTTTAAATAGGGGTAGATGGTTCCAACAATTCTAAAGCCTTGGTAATTATCACCCATTGAAAGCGGCAACACTTGTTTTATCAATGGATTGTTTTGAAGTGGTTCTAATTCCTTCATTGGAATGTTACCAGTCGGAGCATCTATTTGGTAAACACCAGACAAAATCAATTGAAGTGGACTTCCTTTGGCTCCGACCACCATGTCTATACCTGAGATGTTTTTGGAGAATTTACTCTGCAGTTGATTTCCAATGTTGATTAAAAGTGAAATGATACTTATACCAAACATCATCAATAGGACACATAAGAAACTGTTAAGTTTTTTAGCCCAAATGTTTTTCCAAACTATTTTTAAAAGCATCTTAAAGTGTTATTTGGTTTGAAAATCTACTTTTTAATCTTTGGTCGTGCGTAACTATTACCAAGGCAGCACCCACAGCATTGGCTTGGGTTTCTAACAAATCTGCCACTTTCTCGCAGTTTTCGTCATCTAGTGCAGAAGTTGGTTCGTCGGCAAGAATAATTTTTGGCGTATTCATCAGTGCCCTCGCTATGCTTACTCGCTGTTGTTCCCCACCACTTAGTTCTTGTACTTTATTACGTAGTAAATCATGCAGGCCAAGGCTATTTGCTAATGCATGCATTTTTCCTTTGTCGAGGGCTTTATTGCCAAGGTAATTTGCTAAAAGTAGATTGTCTGCTACATTTAAGGCATTGACAAAATACGGTTTTTGAAAAATTATCCCAATGTTTTTGGCCCTAAAATTCGTCAATTCGGCAGAATTTAAACCTGTTGTTTCTGTTTCTTCAATGATTAAACTTCCAGATTTTGGTTGTATCAACAATGCCAAAATATTCAATAAAGTGGTTTTTCCTGTTCCAGAATTTCCCAAAATCAAGAGGGTTTCTTTGGGTTTTAATTTAATGTTGGGAAAATCAAATTGATTATTATTTCCGTATGAAAACGCTAGCGAGTTAGTTATTAGCATTTGTTGATTTTATTTATTCAAAAATAATTTAAATGCTCTTTAATCAAAAACGCTTTCAGGTTTATTTCAAGAAAAAAGTTTTTTGTGCAATCTTATTTTTACTTTATTTGTTTATAAAATAGATTTATTAAACTTTAAAACTATATCATATGTCACTAAGATTAGGAGATGTGGCTCCAGATTTTTCTGCGGAGACTACACAAGGACCAATTAATTTTCATGAATGGTTAGGAGATTCTTGGGGAATGCTTTTTTCGCATCCTGCAGATTTTACGCCTGTGTGTACTACTGAGTTAGGAAAGACGGCTCTTCTTAAAGGAGATTTCGAGAAAAAAGGGGTTAAAGTTATCGCCATATCAGTAGATAGTTTGGAATCGCACAACAAATGGATTCCGGACATTGAAGAAGTAAACGGAATTAAAATGAATTTTCCGATTATTGCTGACCCAGAAAAAAAGGTTGCTGAGATGTATGATATGATTCATCCAAATGCATCTGAGAAAGCCACTGTTCGTTCGGTATTTATCATTGGGCCAGATAAGAAAATTAAATTGATGCTTACATATCCTGCTTCTACAGGCAGAAACTTCCAAGAGTTGCTTAGGGTGATTGATTCTTTGCAGTTAACAGCTGTTCATTCGGTTGCTACACCTGCAGATTGGAAAGACGGAGATGATGCCATCGTAGTACCTTCGATATCTACTGCGGATGCCATACTGAAGTTTCCTAAAGGAGTGAGAGAAATTAAGTCATATTTGAGGTATACGCCTCAACCGAATAAATAATATAGAAAAAGCTGAACTTAAGGTTCGGCTTTTTTTATCTATTGTTTTTTAAGATTTGGTAGCCTATCAACTTTTCAGAGCGAGCTCCTGGAGGTTTATGATAAATGAAAATCTCATAAGTGTTTCCAGTATCCGAAAAATTCCCTTCATATATATCTTCATCAGCTATTTGAGAATTTGTATTTACTTTTCCAAACGCAAAATCATAAATGCCCTGCTTTAATAAAAGCCTTTTTTCATACAGTTGTTGATTAGGATTAAAATCCATTTCTAACTTATCCCAATTGCTAAGTTTACCATAGATTACAGGCTTTTCATTTTCATCCAAGTAGGGGATGTTTAATTGGAAAATCGCATCTATGTAATCACTATTTAGGTCTATTTCTCCGCCTTCTAAGTTATAAACTAAATACCCTCCGTCGTTGTCATAGGCATTTAAATAGGCTTTGTTTGATCTCTTTTCTTGAGGAAGAATCCAAAGCTGATCAGGTTTGCCTAAAACTATTTGAGAAATATTTTGACTTTTTCTAAATGAACTCGATAAATCTACAAATCTGAATTCATTGCCTGCCTTTATTAGATTTTTACTGTCAAAATACTTTAAAGTGAAAGTGTTTCTACCAGAGTTTATCAAATTTTGATTATCAATTTCTGTTTGTTTATCTTCTCTTTGATTTTGTCTAATTAAAATTTTAAGGTCCCTTTGAGGAAAAAGTACATTATAGTTTCCTATTTCTATTTTGAAATTTAATTGTTGGTAACTTCTCCAAAACCCTGGGTCTTGTGCTTGGCTAATATTTCCGTCAATCCCAATATTTTGTTCGAATACACTAAATTCTCGTTCAAAAAGGGGCTCTCCTTCTGTTCTATTTTCAAATATTTGCAATATGAAATTACCGCTGATTTTAGTTTTAGGTACTTTAAAACTATAATGATAGTAGGGTATTTTGGTGTTTTGAGATACTTCAAAAGTATTAATGAAATATTCGTTAAAACCATCTAAGTACTCCATTTCACTCAATTGAGATTTTTGCCAATCATAATCACAATGTATGATTTTTGCACTATAAGAGGTGTATTGAGCTCTTAAGTCGTCAAATTCAAGTATTAAACTTGCTGAAGGGTTATTTTTATTGAGTACAGCTGGATTATTATATCTTTCGTTAAAATTGTCATTTGGACTGTATGAATACAACAATATAGTTTTAATGAAATCATTATCAATTTCAGTTTTTGATGGATAAATGGTTTTTTCTCCTAAGTCTCTTAACCCAAAACAAAAAGACAGCTTTGATATAAATATTATCCCAAAAACTAAAAGTGATTTATTCATGATTTAATAACGTATAAAAACAATTAAGCTTCTAATTCCATCATTTTTTCTTCCCATTTTTCGTTTAGGCTCTCCAATTCTTTCTTTATTTTGGAATAGGCCTCATTGGCCTGCTTTAATTTTGAAGGATCAGAGAAAACATCAGGATTTGCCAAGTCTTCCTCTATTTCAGATTTTTTAGCTTCAAGATTCGTAATATTTTCTTCTATTTCATTTATTTCCCTTTCAAGCTTTTTGTTTTCTTTTTTAAGCTCTTTTGGTTTTTCAGGCTCATTTTTTTCAGTTTTCGCATTTATCTCTTTCACAGCTTTTCTGACAGGCTCGTCTAATGTTTTGCCATTGTCTTCCATCCAAATCACAAACTCCTCATAACTACCTGGAAATTGCTTTATTTCTTGGTCTTCTATATACCAAACTTTGTTTGAAACTCTACTGATAAAATGTCTGTCGTGCGAAACAACAACATAAGTTCCTTCATATTGGTCTAAAGCTTGTACCAATATATTTACCGACTGCATGTCTAGGTGGTTGGTTGGCTCATCCAATAGCAAAAAGTTGGCTTCCGATATTAGGATTTTTGCTAAAGCAACTCTTGATTTCTCGCCTCCAGACAATACCTTGATCTTTTTGAATACATCCTCACCTCCAAAAAGAAAACACCCAAGGACAGACCTCAATTCAGTTTCTGACTTTGAAGCATCTGCATATTTCAATTCTTCCAGTAGGGTCTCCTCCATGTGTAATGACTCCAACTGGTGCTGAGCATAAAAAGAAAAATTCACATTGTGTCCAAGTTTTCTTTCGCCTTTCATTTGTTCGGTTCCAGCTATTATTCGCAACAAAGTGGATTTGCCTTTTCCGTTTGCACCTATCAATACTATTTTATCGCCACGTTCAATAGTTGCCGAAGTACTTTTAAGTATAGGATTGTTCGGATATTCTTTCGAGATATTGTCCAGCTCCATTACGTGTCTGCCCGGTTGGGTTCCAAACTTAAACTTGAAGTGTACCTTGGCGGAATCGTCAATTACATCGTCAATTACGTCCATTCTATTCAAAGCTTTCACCCTAGATTGCACTTGGCGGGCTTTGGTAGCTTTAGCTTTAAAACGCTCAATAAATCTTTCCGTTTGTCTTATTTGAGCTTGTTGGTTTTCAAAGGCACCCTTTTGTATTTCATTTCTAAGTGCTTTTTCTTCAACAAAGAAAGAATAATTTCCTGGATAATAATTCAGTTTTGTATTAGCCACTTCAACGGTTGTTGTACAAACATTATCTAAAAATTGCCTATCGTGAGAAACCACAACAACTGCATTTTCATAGTTGGCTATGTATTTTTCAACCCATTGTATTGAAGGTAAATCCAAGTGGTTAGTAGGCTCATCTAATAACAATATGGAAGGTTTTGCCAACAATAATTTGGCAAGCATAACCCTCATTCTCCATCCACCAGAAAACTGTCTCAATGGCTTGTGTAATTCCCAGGTTTTAAAACCTAAACCTTCTAATATTTCCTCTGCTTTGGACTCAATTGAATATCCATCCAAAAGGTCAAATTCATGCTGAAGTTCTCCCAGCTTTTCTACCAAGTCATCGTGGTAATCGTTCTCCATTTGGTGTAATACAGCTTCTATTTGATGATGCAGCTCAAGTTGGCGTTCAAAACCCTGCATTGCTACATTGAGTATGCTATCATCAGTTTGGTAGGAGAGGAGGTCTTGGTTTAGAAATCCAATAGTACAATCCCCCGATTTTGAAATGTTGCCAGCGTCTGGTTGGTATTCTCCAACTATTATTTTCAAAAGTGTAGATTTACCTTTTCCGTTTAATCCTATCAAACCTATTTTGTCTTTAGGTTTAATTTGTAAGTTGGCGTCTTCAAAAATGGCCCTTCCGCCGAAATAAAAAGAAAGATTGTTTATTGTTAACATGCAGTGATTGCTCTGGTTTTTTTAAAATGCAAAATTACGATTTTAATTACAGAATACATAGGAAATGAGGTGGAGCGATTTTTCAAATCGCTCAAACGTAAATCAATTTTTCAAATCGCTGATTAATTTAATATACATTTCTAATACACGATTTAAAAAATCGTGATACATCTAACGTAAATCAATTTTTCAAATCGCTTAGTAATCTATTAAGCATTTCTACTTCACGATTTAAAAAATCGTGATACATCTAACGTAAAGCGATTTTCCAAATCGCTTAGTAATCTATTAAGCATTTCTACTTCACGATTTAAAAAATCGTGAAACGTTAAACGTAAAGCGATTTTTCAAATCGCTTGATAATCTATTAAGGATTTCTACTTCACGATTTAAAAAATCATGATACGTCAAACGTAAATCAATTTTCCAAATCGCTTAGTAATCTATTAATCATTTCTAATTCACGATTTTAAAAATCGTGATACGTTAAACGTAAAGCGATTTTCCAAATCGCTGATTAATCTAATGCAAATTTCTACTTCACGATTTTAAAAATCGTGATACGTTGAAGGTAAAGTGATTTTTCAAATCGCTTGATAATCTATTAAGCATTTCTACTTCACGATTTAAAAAATCGTGATACGTTGAAGGTAAAGTGATTTTTCAAATCGCTTGATAATCTATTAAGCATTTCTAATTCACGATTTAAAAAATCTTGATCCTTTGAAGGTATAGCGATTTGAAAAATCGTTCCACTTTTGGCCTAAAACAAAAAAAGCAAGACCGAAGTCTTGCTTTTTTAAAAATGATATAGATAAAGCTTAGTTCAAGCCAGCTGGCCATGAACCACTTGATCTTTTCAATGTAGTTACACCTGCATCTCCATAATTATTCTGCCATTTGAATGTTAGTTCAGTAGCAGTATGACTAATGTAAGATAAGCTGTAAGCTAAACCATATTGGTCAGCTCCTTTCATTCCAATCTTACCGCAAGAATCAGTAAATCTGATAGTTCCAGTAGCAGGATTGTCACCCCAAGCACAACCATATTGTCCAAAAGTACCATCAGAAATGATATATTCTCCTGTTACGCTAGTAGCAGTCATAACTAATTTACCAGAAACACTAGCTCCACAAGCAGCTGGATTAGCTCCATCAGCAACTGAACCTTCGATGTTTGTAGTAGTATAATCATACGTTCCTGCAAGGTCTGAAGGACATACCACAGCTACTCTATAAAAGAAAGGAGAAGCATAATATTCCCCACCTGATACGTCAGCAGTAAGGTTTGAGTTTGTAAAAGTTTTACCATCGTTAGTTGTTAATACCAATCGATACTCTAAAAAGTCGCCACCTTTGATGTTGGTTTTAGAAAAACCAAGTTTTGACAAAGCAGCTGTGAAAGGAAACGAAACAGTACCTCTTGGCCATTTCGAATCTCCAGTTGTTGTAAATGCACCTCCATCAACAGTTCCTAATAAAACTTCTGAAGATAGTGTAGCACCTCTCCTGTGTTTTACAAAAACATCTACTGATTTTACATTATTTATTTTATCAATAGCATGACATTCTAACAAAGCCGAAAACTTAGCATTGTCCATATCAAAGAAATTGATCGGAGCTGGAGCTGTAATTGTTTTAAGATATGTTCCCGTTTCAAATCCATTGTAAGGAATGGCCGGCTCAACAAAATCCGTACACGATGACGCAACAAACATTGCTATCATTAGTGAGTATATTAATTTTATTTTTTTCATTATTATTCTCAATTTAGAATTAGTTAATAAAGCCATCTGGATTTTTATCCCAGAATACTTTTACTTTAAAATCAGGCTTCTGAGAAGCACTTGAATTCGTATTTACATAGTTAGCAGGGTACAAATATGACATTGGGAAAGGACCAACAGAGGGGTTTAGGCCTGGCTGCATTCCACTAGGCTGACCTGTTCTTCTGTATAAGTTATAAGCCTCGGTTCCATTACCATATAGAGCTAACCAATATTCTCTTCCTATCAAGTACATTTTTTTGGTCTCAGTTGTAGCTGCATCAAATTCAGAAGCTACATATCCAACATATTTAGTACGAGCAGCATCAAATGTTGCATTTGATTCGAAAGCAGTAATTTTTGCAGCTTGGTTGGTAGTTAAAGACCAAGATCTAACAAAATTTATGCTTTTTGTAATACCAGAAGTTAACAATGCTTTTACATCACCAGCAGTACCTAATGTCAAAGCTGATTCAGCCAACATAAAGTCTACATAAGAAGCCAACATAATTACTTCAATACCAGCACCATTTGTAGCCATATCAGCAGATCCGGCTGCGGCTGGTGTATTGTTATCAAATCTATATCCAGCTGGATAAACGCCAAACAATGTTCTTTTCAAACCATCTGGTGGGATACCTTCGTTATTCAAATGGTCTCTACCCCAATATCCTCTTGTTCCTGGTAAACAGAAAACCATATCTTCTGGATAATGAGCAGGTTTGAAAGCACCAATACATGTAATTTCAGATGTACTTGTAGAGTTAGCTCCAACCTGACGATAGAAATAGTATTTGGCACGTGGGTCATCAAAGCCTTTTGCTTCAGTTAAATGCCACATATAATAAGTAGATTGGTAATCTCCACCACCAGCTTGTGCTTGAGCAGCATAGTCTGGGTGACGGCTATCAGGGTCATTACCAGATACACCATATTTGAATGTGAAATCATCACCTGTTCCAATGAAAGCATTTTCAGTAATTAAAGCTGAAATTGCAGAAGTACTTCCTGCTTTATCAACCATTTTTCTGTTCAAGTGATACTTCAACATCAATGTGTTTACTAACTTAGTCCACTTTGTATAATTACCTCCATAGTAGTAATCATTAGGAGTACCAGTTGCAGTACCAGAGAAATCAGTTTTAGCTGATTTTAACAATTCCAAAGCAGCGGCATAAACTGAAGCACCATCATCAGCTTTTGGATTAAAATTATTTGGATCTAAAGCCTCACTGTAAGGTACATCTCCAAATGAATCAACCAACATCATCAAAGTAAAAGCTTCTAGGGTTTTTGCAATACCTGCATGTCTCTTGAAGTTTTTCTCTGCAGCAATAGCCTTCATTGCCTTAATATCAGCTAATAGTCCAGCGTATCCAGTTGACCATAAGCCACTGAAACTCGTTGGCTGGTAAGCTGTTTGGTAAGTGTTTCCTCCTTGATTAATCATTCTGGTTAATCTCTTACCTGTGTCACCAACTCCATTAAACATACCAGCAAATTGAAGTTGAATGGTATTTAATAGGAAGTTAGGGTCAGTGCTACTTTCTGTTACTGCGTTTGGGTTATCAAGATAATCCAGCTCGCAAGAACTTACTAAAAACACTCCAAGTGCCATTAGTAAAGTATATATTTTTCTTTTCATCATTAATCTTCTGTTTAAATAATTAGAATGTTAAGCTTAATGTTCCACCTAATCTTCTAGCACTTGGGCCAGTTAAATAATCGAAACCTAATCCGTTACCAACACCTAAGCTTAATACGTCTGTATCAAAGTTCACATATTTAGGCATGTTCAATGCTCTAAACCATAGGTTTGAACCAGTAAAGGTAACTGAAGCCTTTTTGAAAGGTGTCTTACCAATTACTTTGCTAGGCAAATTGTAGCTTAAAGAAGCTTCTCTCAATCTTGCAGTACTTCCATCAAATGTAACAGCTTCGTCAGTGAAGAAGTAGTTATCAAAGAAATAGTTAGCAGCTGTAACTTGTACAGTGTTTTTGCTTCCATCTTCTTGTACACCAGGAAGAATTAAAGTCAAATCTCTGTCTAACTGATCTGTATCTTTTGAAAGACCTCTAGCAAGTACACCTTTAACAGTATTTGAAAGTATTACACCTTTGTGACGATATTCAAACATAAACGATAGATTGAATCCTTTGTAAGATAAATTGTTTATCAACGAAGAAGTAAATGCTGGGTTAGGATCTCCCAATTCAGCTAAATCATTAGTTGCTTTATATTGACCATTAGGCAATACTATTTTCTCGCCATTTGCGTTTTTGTCAATTCCCGATCCCATGATTAAGTTGAATGGTTTTCCAGGTATTGCAAAGTTACCTAAGTTAGTAAAACCAGCAATTACAACTTGCTCTAAACCACCACCTAATTCCATTACAATTGTTTTATATTTACCATAGTTAGCAGTGATATCCCATTGTAATCCAGAAGATGTTTTAACAGGAGTTACTGTAGCAGAAACCTCTGCTCCTCTAGTTCTGATTCTACCAATGTTGATAAAAGTAGATGTATAACCAGTAGATGGGTCAATTGGAGCGTTTGTAATCAAATCTCTTGTGTTTTTCTCATAGATAGACACATCATATTTAAATCTGTTATTAAACATTACTGATTCAACACCAAATTCAAACTCTTTGTGGAGCTCAGGCTTTAAGTTAGGATTACCCAAAGCATTTGAAATTGATTGAGTTGAAGATAATGAACCTCCTGCATCAGACCAACCTCTTGCGTTTTGACCAAGCGTATTTCTTGTGTTATACGGCGAAGGGAAACCTGCAGAAGTACCATAACTTACACGTAGTTTCAAATCATTCAATACTTTAGATTTGATGTCAAATGCTGAGGTAGGAAGGAATGATAAACTAGCACCTGGGTACAAAATTCTTCTGTTTTCTGTTTCAACAGTTGAAGTCCAGTCATTTCTAGCAGACATATTTAAGAATAGGTAGTCTGAATAGTCTAAAACCACGTTGGCATAAGTTCCAATTCTTCTTTGCTGAATTGTGTAGTTTAGGCCGCTACCCGTAAATGGATTTCTGGAAGATGAAGCAGTAAAGTTAGTATGATTAAACAATCCAAAAGTTAATTGACCAGTACTAGCTAAGCCAAATTGCTCATAATTGTCAAATCTATTGTTAGCTCCTACTAAAGCAGTCAAATTCAATTTATCTGAAAGCTTTTTGTTATAATTCAATATTACATCATGGTTCCAAATAGAGTTTTTAATATTAACACTTTGGTAGAAACCATTGATGATATTTACATTACCACCAGTTGCACCTTTGTTATATCTTCTCTCTTGATTCTCAGAATAAGTATCAAAACCTACACGATAAGTTAGGGAGAAATCGCTGTTAATATCATAGTTCATTGATGAAGAAGTAAAGAATCTGTCTACCTTACTTACGTCTGAATGATATTTTGCCAACCAATTAGGGTTTGTAATATCATTTCCACCTCTGTAGTAAACAGAGCTTCTGTCCACTGGATTTTCATAAGGCCACTCACCTAAATTTACGTTTCTAGGTGTGTACATTACGTTTGCGAAAATTGATTGAATTCCACCGTCAGGACCTGATCCATAACCTGCATTCAAAGGAGGTGTTTTGTAATCAGTATTAGCAAAAGTAAACGAAGAACGAATCGAGAATTTCTTAGTAACTTGAGAGTTCATGCCCAAACCTAAGTTTAATTTTTTCAAATCATTTCCAGGTGTAAAACCTTGCTCGTTTTGATAACCAATACTCGCATTGTATCCTGATTTGTCAGAAGAACCAGAAATTTGAACTGAAGTGTTAAACACTTGTCCTTTTCTGAAGAATGATTGACCAATGTTTGGCTGAGCTTCGTTAGGAATGTTAACTACGTTGTTAACTAAAGCAGCAGCACCATTTCCCCAAGGTTTAGTAGGATCTACAGCATATTCAGGGAATGCATTTCTAATGTTTGCAACACCAGATAAACCATAAGGGTGTTTTACTGTAGGTTGGTCAGCAAAATTTGCTCCCCAGTTTGAATAAAACCATGAAGTTGGTGTCAACTGTTGGAAACCACCACCATAATTGTTTTGGTAGTCAGGAAGTGAAGCAATTGTGTTTTGAAAATACGATTGGTTTAAACTAACCTCTGCATTTCTTCTCTTTCCACCACCAGATTTGGTAGTAATCAAGATAACACCGTTACGACCTTGGTCACCATAAAGAACTGTAGCAGAAAGACCTTTCAATACCGAAACACTTTCGATGTTGTTAGGGTCAATGTCCAACATACGGCTTGAAGTAGTTTGTCCACCAGATGTGAATCCTGCTTGTCCGTTTGTGCCTGAGTTGAAAGGTACGCCGTCAACTACAAATAATGGCTGGTTAGAACCTGTAGCTGAAGAGTAACCTCTAATTGTGATGTTTGTACCTGAACCAGATACTCCACCTGTAGACGTGATGTTAACACCAGGGGCTTTGCCTTGAAGTACACGGCTAATGTCCGCCTCTGGACGATTGTTGATGAGCTCCTTGCTTACAGTAGTCACTGCATAACCCAAAGCTTTTTTCTCTCTTACAATACCTTGGGCTGTTACTACCACTTCAGATAGTGCTTTGGCATCGTTTGAAAGAACTACATTGATAATTGTTTTTGTGCCTGTAGCTACCTCTTGAGGCTGCATACCTACAAAACTAAATACCAAAGTTTGACCTGATGCACCATCGATAGAATAGTCACCACTTAGATCGGTTTGTGTACCTTTCGAGGTACCTTTGATTTGAACAGTTACCCCAGGGATACCAGTTCCGTCGTCTGCTGAAGTTACCTTTCCGCTTATTTTACTCTGGGCCAAAGCCACCATTGATGAGCAAAATAGCACAAGGGCAAGAAGTAAATTCTTTCTCATGCATTATTAAGTTTAGGTTAAAAAAAAAATTTGTTATGCAAACATAACAAATTTTTAATAAAAAAAAAACTTCGATTAATTAATAATCGAAGTTTATATGGAATAAATCTAAATTATTGAAAGGTTAAAACTCAATCTTTATAAAGTCCAATATTACAGTATTTTATCATTGTTAATTTGATAAAAACGAAATATTCATTTACTTAATATTTGTAAAGTTTCTTATTTATTGAATTTTGGTCATTCGAAATAACAACATTAAACAATCCTTGACCAAGATTATTAATAGGTATCAAAATATTTTCATTTTCTTTTAAGAATATTTCCTTCGTTAATACTATTCTATTGTTACTATCATAAACTTTTAAAGTATACCCATCTGTTAAGTTAATATTTTCACTTTTTATGTTTATAAATTCAAATGCAGGGTTTGGATACATTGTAACATTTAATGCGTTAGGAATACTTCCTTGACCACTCATTTTTATTGTTTCTAAAGAAGAATAATTTGATGAGCCAAGCGTATTTACAGCTTTTACTCTGTAAATATAGGTTTTTCCAGCAGATACATTTTCGTCAGTATAGCTGGTAATATTTTTTCCTAATGTAGCCACTAATATGAATGTAGAACCACCGTCAATTGATTTTTCTATTATATAGTTTTCTTCTCTTATTGAGTCATCTCTCCATGTTAAATCTACCTTAGATTCTCTTTCTTTTGCTTTCAAGCCATAAGGTGCATTAGGTATTTTAGAATATTGTGTAAGGAATGGGCCAATCACTGGAGAGTATTGAGAATCACCTTCGGTATTGCTTCCTGCTTTGACTCTATAGTAGTAAATCACCCCTTCTTCAGTAGTTAAATCATTAAAATTTGTTAAATTGAAATTAATTTTTCCTAATTCTTGAAATGAAGTGTTATTTAAAGTACTTCTCTCTATTATAAAGTAATCTTCGTCTTTTGAATTATCATTCCAGCTTAACCCATAGTTTAAATTCCCAAAAGCGTCGTCATACAATACAGCTATCATATTCGAAGGAGCATAAGGAGGTCCAGCTGTTGTATCTTTCACATATCCATTTGTCGAAAATAACCCTTTGTCACTTACCGCAAATATTTGAACTTCTACAATATCTTTTGGCTTTAAGTTATCTATTTTTATCGAACTTTGAAATCCTGGAATGTTAGCATATTCAACAAAATTGCCAATTCCATTTACTTTTACCATGACATAAGAGTTGGTTCTTATATTGGTCTTACATACCTGATCTTCAGTTCCATTTGTCCATTTTATAGTTAAGTGATTTCTGGATTTATCACCCTGGTCAGAAATTAAAGCAGTTGGAGGGTTTGGATTTACATAGTCCAGTGCAGTTACTGTTACAGTTTGGGAAGGGGTAGATCCCGTAATATTTCTGGTAAATAACTTATAAAATTGAGTTTTTCCAGGTATGGAAGATTGGTCATAGTAATCTAAACTAGTGATTGGAGGAGTAGCCAAATCAAAAAAGTTTACGTTGTCAAAAGATTTCTTTATAATATATTCTTGAATATCTTCCACATTGTTTGGTATTGTCCACTTTAGATGAACCAAAGTTGGACAGTTTTGGTCGGATGAAAGATTTGGAGAAGGAGGGAATCCTACTTTTGTAGTGCCATACACAAGTTCAGACCATGGTCCAACCAAAGCATTATATTTGGCTCTAACTCTTACTGAATATTGAGTTTTAGGTTTTAAACCAGTTAGTGCTTTGAAAATTGTAGATCCTGTGTTTTCAGTTAACATAGTTACGTTACCTCCTTCTTTTAACTCTATATCAAAACCTGTTTCATTAACATTTACATCATCTATTCTTAGCCATATAGTATTATGAGTAATTAAGTTGAAGTCAATCGATGGTGTTGGGGCAACCAAGCCTAGAACCAATACATTTACAGAATCAGATTTAACTGAATATATTGTATCTGTTGGAGTTGAACCAATTTTGAAAGACTTTAAATAAATAGTATAAGTAGAATTAAAAACTAAATCATTCAAAGTGTCTTTTGTTGCAACAGCACTTTTTTTATGAGATTTTATTGGGTCAGAGGGACTTCTATAGAAAACTTTGTATCCAGCTATTGTTCCTACTGGAGCAGTCCATTGAAGGCTTATTTGGTTTCCTAAACCAATTTGACTACCAGAAAGTCCGGTTGGAGCGGCGGGTGGGATTTGAGCAAAAGTTTTAGTGAAAATAGATAAGCACGCAAAAAGTACCAAAAGTTTTTTCATCTTCTTTATTAATTAAGGAATTGCATATTGAATGCGGTAAAATTATATAAAAAAAGTAATATTCTAAAAAAAAATATGGTAAAGCGAATATGTTAGGAAATTATTTAGAATTTTTAATATTAAAATTTCAAGGTTCTTTTTTGTTCTTTGCAATATAAAATCCAGATTATTGATTGTGCCGTTTTGAATGTATAAAAAAAAAGAGCAACGAAGTTTTTCGTTGCTCTTAAATATAAACAGAAATTTATATTAATATTTATAAACCTTTTTAGAAGATTTAAATTCATTTGATTTAATAACCAAATTATATAAACCTGGTTTTAATTCACTCATATTAACCTCAATTTTTTGAGAATTAAATGTTTTTGAATAAACCGTTCTGTTTTTCTGGTCTAATAACGATATTTCTACATTTTGGTTGCTTACTCCTTCAGGTAAATTAACAGTTACATAATTTAGCGTAGGATTCGGGAATAGGCCAATTAGTTCTTCGTTGATCACACCTGAAGTAGCAATGACTTTGATCTCAGAAATGTTAGAGGCAGCAGAACTTCCAATAGTGTTCATTGCCTTTACTTGATAGAAATAAGTTTTACCTGCTGTAACAGTTTTATCGGTGTAAGTGATAACGTTTCTGCCTAATTTAGCTAATTCAACAAAGTTTTGATTGTCGTCAACTGACCTTTCCAAAATAAAATTCTCTTCGTTGTTAGAATCGTCATACCAAGTTAAATCTACTCCAGAAGTACTAGCTTTTGAACTCAAACCGAATGGAGCATTTGGAGCTTTAGAATAAGGATACATAATCTTTTGAGTCGTAACCCAGTCAGACTCCCCAAATAGATAGTTGCCTGCTTTAATTCTATAAATATAATCTACACCTTCTTGAATAGGCTCATGTTTGAAAGTATTTACTTCGGCAGTTTTAAATTTACCCAATTGTAAGTAATTAGTTCCATCTTCGCTTACTTCAATTATAAAATAATCTTCATCATCAAGTGGATGATCCCAACTTAAACCAATAGATGAATTATTAAGGGCATCTTTGTAAGCTACTCCAATGAAATTTGAAGGTGCACTTGCAGGTCCGTAGGTTTTGTCTGTTCCTCCAGCATGTCCTGAGAAGATATTTTTGTCACTAATAGAGAAAACATCATAAGACACAGTTTCGTTTGGTTTTAGACCTGTGATATATATATCTGTTGTAGCTGGATATGTCAAAGAATAAAGTGAATAGTCAGCTTCTCCTTCTCTCTTAACCATTATATAATAGGCCGCTCTAATGTTTGTGCCACAATGGGTATCTTCAGGTGCATTTTCCCAAATAATATGTAATTGAGTGTCTGTTTTTCCACTAAATGAAGAAATTAGATTTTGGGGTGCTGCCGGAGCAACATATGCTTGAACAGGTACTGTTAATGTATTTGACACCGTAAGTCCAGTAGAGTTTCTGGTGTATACAACATAATGAGTAGTAATGCCGGGAGCTGGTCCAATGTCGTAATATGATCTTTCTCCTGGTCCTATATTTGCAAGTGTATGAAAATTAGAGCCATCGAAAGATCTTTTTATAATAAATTCAGATATATCTTCTGGTCTTTCGTCTATTCTGATTTGGAATCCAACAAAGCTAGGACAGTTGTTTTCTAAAGTTAAAGTAGCTTTAGGAGGAGCTGCAACTAAAGTTAGAACTGGCATAACTGGAGACCAAGAGCTTACTGTACCACATCCGGTGGAAGTAGCACAACCTAATGCTCTAGCTCTAACAGCAAAATAGGTTTTTGGTAAAAGATTTGTTAAACTCTGGTTGAAGTTTGAACCTGCAGGAACAATGATTGTCCTAGTTAAACCTCCTCCCATAGCTTCGATTTCTATCGCAACCTCCGTCGCATTTGTGTCAGAAACACTAATAAGGAATGAAGTAGGAGTGACGGTAGAAGGGTAATAAGATAAAATAGGAGCCCCTAATGAAGCTGCCACTACTGTTGTAGGAGTATTTGCATTCACAGATAATCCAACAGTTATCAAATAAAAGAAAAGTAATAATTTTCTCATGATCTAAGTGTTTATGTACGTTAAGATTTATTAAATGTAAATATAGTAGACAAAAAAGGAAATTCTAAAATAGAATTGAAATATTATCTGGAAAATTATTTTACGGTTTTCTTGATATGGTTATTTCAATAATTCATATAAGGCAATTGTGTGTTTTGCAGCCAAAACATCATGTGTACGTATTATTTTGGCATTTTTTAATAGGGCCAACATGTTTAATTGGGTTGAAGCTTCCAAAGATTCTTCTGGAGTGATCTTTAAATGTTTGTATATCATTGATTTACGGGAAAGTCCTGCTAGGATTGGATAATTCTCATCGTTGAATATTTCGAGATTTTTTAATAAAGAATAATTTTGTTCTAATGATTTAGCGAAGCCAAATCCAGGGTCAATTATTATATCTTTCACACCATTTTTTCTTAAATAATTTGCTTTTGAATAAATTTCATGAATGATTTCAGGAAAAAAGTCATTATAGTAAATTAAGTCTTGCATTTTTTTTGGATTTCCTCTCATGTGCATTAAAATATAGGGGCAGTTTCTATCAATTATAAAAGGAAGCATTTCTTTGTCAAGGTCACCTCCTGAGATATCGTTCACTATTTTTGCTCCTGATTCTAAAGCTATTTTCGCTACATTTTTTCTAAAGGTATCAATTGAAATTGTAATTTCTGGAAAGTTTTTAGTTAGAATTTCAATGGCTGGTGTAACCCTGTCAATTTCTTCTGTTTCAGTAACCTCGTCTGCCCCTGGCCTAGAAGAATAGCCACCGATATCAATGATTGAAGTTCCGTTGTCAAGCATTTCCTTAGCTTTTTTTAAAAAACCTTCCTCATAAGGATTAAATCTACTATCTTTGTGGAAAGAATCTGGGGTAATATTTAGGATACCCATAACCGCGGGTTTTTCAAGGCTCAACAAATTGCCACCTATATTTATCGTATTTTTCATAGTTTGCAAAAAAAGCTAAAAATATTGGATAAAATTAATGTCTAGCACAGAAATAGAATATTCAGAAATAATAAATAATTGCTTTGAAATATTTTCAAAGAAAAATTTAGACTATGGCACATCATGGAAAATTCTTAGATTGCCTTCCATTACGGATCAGATTTTTATTAAAGCCCAGCGAATTAGGACGATACAAGATAATGGCTTTTCCAAGGTAGAGGAGGGACAGGTGTCGGAATTTATAGGTATCATAAATTACTGCGTTATGGCTCTGATTCTTTTATCTAATAATCATGAGGGTGAAGATGATTTGGTTACATTGAGTGCAAAATATACCGCAGAGATTGAGGAAGTTAAAACTTTGCTTTTTAACAAGAATCATGACTATGGCGAGGCATGGAGGGAAATGAGAGTAAGTTCAATGACCGATATAATCTTGATGAAATTGCTCAGAATTAAACAAATAGAAGATAATCAGGGTAAGACAATTATTTCAGAAGGAATAAAGGCTGGTTATCAAGATATTATTAATTACTCAGTTTTCTGTTTGATCAAATTAAAAATAGTACAAGTACAACAAATTCAGCAGTAACAAAGAAATGAAATTAATTGCAAACCTATCTAGAATTCTTGTTGGATTAGAGTTTATTTTTTCCGGATTTGTCAAAGTTGTAGATCCATACGGTACCGGGCTGAAACTTCAAGAATATTTTGAAGTGTTTGCAGCTGATTTGCCTTTTATGGCTCCCTTTTTTCATGTTTTTGCAGATAATGCATTAATCTTATCCTTGATATTCTGTTGTTTAGAATTGATATTAGGTGTCGCCTTATTGTTTAGTTTTAAATTGAAAATATCTTCTTGGTTGGTGCTTTTATTAATGTTGTTTTTTACTTTTTTGACTTTTTATTCAGCTTTTTTCAATAAAGTAACTGATTGTGGATGTTTTGGCGATTTCTTGAAATTAAAACCTTGGCATTCATTTTATAAAGATGCAATAAGTCTGATCTTTATTTTAATAATATTTTCATACAGAAATAAGTTTGGTAAGTCTGATTTGGGTACGCCAATGGTGCTTTTGGCTACAATATTTGCCTTAGGTATCGGTGTTTATGCTATTAGATATTTGCCAATTATCGATTTTTTGCCTTATGCTGCCGGCAAGAGTATTCCAAAGCAAATGGAACGTCCTGACATAAAGCCTGAAATACAATATGTATTTCTAGATAAAGAAAATAATAAAGAAATAGAGTCTATAGAATATTTAGCAGATACTAACAAATACAAATATGTTTCATCCGAAGTTTTAAATGAGGATTTGATAAAACCTAAGATTACGGATTTTAGCATTACAGATACTTCTGGAAATGATGTAACCCAACAAACTTTTGAAGGAAAAGTGTTGTTGATAATTTTAAAGAAAACAGAAGGACTAGAGAATTTAGATTTTGGCCCCATAAATGCTTTAGGAAATAAGGTTTCTAAAAAGAAGATTAGACCTATGGTTGTTTCTTCCATAGCTACCGAAGAATTTCAAAAGCTTCAATCTGAAAAGAAGTTAAGGTTCGAAAGTTTTACAAGTGATGAAAAAGTTCTAAAAACTATGGCTCGTAATAATCCTTGTTTTATTTTGATGAACGATGGCGTTGTGATAAAGAAGTGGAGCTACAATAATCTACCAACTGCAGACCATATAAATGAATTGATAATTAGTACTAAGTTTTAAGAATGACGACAAATATTTTTATGTTGGGGATGCCTTCCTCAGGAAAAAGTACCCTTGGAAGACAATTAGCCAAAGAATTAAATTACGATTTTATTGATTTAGACAAAAAAATTGAAATCTCCGAAGGGAAAAAAATTAATGAAATTTTTACTTTAGAAGGAGAAGATTACTTTAGGAAATTAGAAACCGAGCAATTAAAGAAAATTGAGGCCAATAATAAATTGGTGATAGCAACTGGTGGAGGTACGCCGTGTTATAATAACAATTTGGCTTTAATTAAAGAAATTGGGATTAGTGTATTTTTAGACGTTAAGCCCAATAAATTGGAGGAGCGTATGAGGAACTCAAAGAAGAACAATAGACCTTTGTTTAGTCTTGAAAGTGATTCTTTATTGGATACGCTTACAGCTACTTACGATTCAAGAATTGATATTTATAATCAAGCAGATATAGTAATTGAAGGTGATACGGATGCCAATACTATTATGTGGATTTTAGATGCCCATTTCTCCAAGTTGGTAAAATAAAAAAGGGGTGAATTTTTGAAATTCACCCCTTTTTTAATAAATTCCTTTTCAGAAGAAAGTTCCAAAGCTTATACCTACAGTCCCTGTGCTTTGTTTGAGTGCAACTGATTCATAGTCTGTCGCATTACTAACAGTATATGGAGTGAATGCAAATTGTTTAGACGTCCTCGAATAAGAAATATCTGCAAAGAATTTGTTGTTTCTTATGCCAGCTCCAAATGTTCCTACCAATGCAGACTTGGAATTGTAAGCTTGGTTATTTTTTCTTGGATCCCCAAGGTAATTTAATCCAGCTCTTACTCTTGCTTTGCCAAATCTTAATTCTCCCCCGGCTTTGATGTTTATAGCATCTTTAAATTCGCTTTGAACACCTCTTTTTTGATCATTTGACCAACTTAGGTCTTGCTTATCTTTTATATTCATCATGCTGTAACCTACATATTCGGCATCGATACTAACAACACCCATTTTTTTAGGAAGAAATGCCGATAAGCCAATGTTAGCTCTCAATGGTGAAGTTATTTTATAATTAAAGTCGTTTGGTACAGTATACAACTCTTGTTCTTGAGATTCGAAAGTATTAGGCTTTTGGTCAAATTTGATCCCTGAAGTGTAGGTTTCTCTGATTTTCATTGCAGTTGGACTTATTATACTTGCACCTAATCTTACGTTTTCAGTCAATTTAGTAATTATTCCCAAGCTCAAATTTAATCCTGAACCTTTTACTAATAATTCATCGCTGAATATAAAGCCATTAAAAACCTGTCCATTAGGAAATGTTTCAGTTAGGTCTGTAAGTTGCGTATAATTTAAACTTTGTAGACCTACAGTACCTCCTATATATGTTTTGTCATCATAATTAATTCCATAACCAACATTCATTTGACCTAGGTTTCCAGCTTCTGAGACATTTCCCACTTGATTAACTGGCGTACTTAATTCTGAAGAAATATAACCTCCTCCATCTAAAGGGTCAAATAAATAGGCTTGGTATGCCAAAGCTGTGCTGTTGTCTGCTAACCTTGTATTAGTGTCAAATTCATTATTTAAATCTACTGAATTTATACCTCGAGCAGTAGCTTTTTCCGCAAAATAATCAGAAATCGAACTCCTATTATTTGATCCACTATAGGTATAATCGCTACTAAAATTTGCTAAGGTATTATAAGAAAAACTCCATGCAGTTCTTTTCTTTCTTGTTCCAACACCTCTGTTACTAAAAACAGCTCCGATTTGGCCAATTCGTAAGTTTGAAGAAGTTAATTTATCAGTATTCGAAATATAACCAGCTGTGGTGTTGCTTGATTGAAAAATTGGGGTAATCGAAAATTCTGATTTATTAAAAAAGCCTAGTCCAGCTGGATTTATAATTACACTACTTTGGTCACCACCTAAAGCAGTAAATGCCCCTCCCATTCCTTGTACTCTTGCAGTTCCATTATTGCCAAAAGAATAGAATTTTAGAGCGTCTTCGCCATAAAAATGGCCATTAAGCGATAGTTGAGCAAATGCAGATTGTATTCCAAAAAGCAATACAAATGCCCCGAAAATTAACTTTTTCATAATATTTGTGTTTGAAAAGGATAAAAAAATCCCCGCCAACAACAATTGGTTTATCAGCGGGGAATTAAAAAATTTTAAAAATCAAATTGAGTTATCTTGGGCCTCTTGAGCCACTGCTACTTGAGGAACCTGATGAACGAGAGCTACTTCCTCCACTTGAAGAAGATGATGAAGAAGAGCTTCTTGAGCCTGAATTAAATCCGCTATTACTGTTTGAATAAGACGGTGTCGAACTTGATCTGCTACCATTGTTAGAATTATTGTAGCTATTATTAGATGATTGATTTGAATAGCTAGAATTACTTCTTGTATAAGTATTTGCTCTCGAAGAGTTATTCAAAGCACTGCTCCTAGAACTAAATGTTCCCGCATTGTTTCCAGTAGATCTGTTGTAAGAATCATAGCTTACTGGTCTTCTAGAGCTTGGGCTGTAGGCTTCAGTGCTAGAGTTTTTACCAGAGTATGAGTTATTGGTAGAACGATTTCCAGTCCAAGTTCCATTACTTCTGTCAGCTAATACTCTTTGAGAAGAATTATTTGCTGATGAATTTGAATTTCTTGCTGCTGAAGAACTTCTTCCGCTTGAGGCACTGGCTGAAGGACGAACTGTATTTACAAATCTATCATTGTAGAGACTTGAGTTTCTGCCGCTATCTCTAGCTCCATAAGTTCTAGAGCCACTGCTGTAAGCATCTTTTCCATATGCGGATTGATTATAATTGCCATAACTGTTATAATAGTTTCCTGAACCATAATAGCCATTACCATAATAACCATAATAATCGTAAGGATTAAAGAAATTGTTGTACCCCCAAGGTGAATACATAGATCCAAATGAGCTAAAACCGCCATACATACTTCCAAATCCTCCATAACCAAATGCAGAATAAGGAGAATATCCGTATGCAAATGATGAATAAGGAGAGTATCCATAACCGAAAGGTGAGTATGCAAAACTAAATCCGCTTCTAAATGGCGAGAATGAGTTGTAGAAAAACGGGCTAGAATATGCAAACATATTCATTGGGGAGTAAAAATTCGAAAAAGGAGAATTAAAATTTGGTCTACTCCAAGAATAATCGGTCCAGGCTTGGCTGTATCCCTGTGCATATCCATCTGAATATCCAGGGTTGGAGCTAAGTGGTCTTTTTAAATCTTTGGTAGTCAAATAATCTTCACTATAATAATCATCTGTACTTTCTACATTTTGATCATTTTGTACTCTATCATATTCGTCTTCATACTGCATTTGTTGCGTATTTGTTGCAAAAGGAGAGTTTTGAGAAACAATTAATGGAGCAGATGCTGCATCCGCTGAAGAGGCATACATGTCATCGCTTTCGCCATTTGTTGGGATTGTTTTGTTTGTACATGATGCAAAAAACAAACCTATTCCCAAAAACAAGATTGAACTTTTAAGTTTCATAATTTTTTAGATAAAATTGTACCTAATCTATAATGGTTAGACGATAAAATACCCCAAAAGGTTGCGATTCGTCTAAAATTTATTTTTGAAACATTCTATATTAAATATTTCATTACAAAAATAATATTAAAACTTATCTTTGCAACCATTATAGGTGGTATTAACAAAATATTTAACAAATAATATTATTAGTAAAACACAAGTTTTGCTTTAAATAATTAAAATAAATTCAGAAAAATGTCGAAGGGACTTCCAAAACGTAGTGAGAATTATTCAGAATGGTATAATGAATTAGTAAAAAAAGCTGATTTGGCAGAGAATTCTGCTGTGAGAGGTTGCATGATAATAAAACCATATGGGTATTCAATTTGGGAAAAAATGCAGAGGGCTTTGGATGATATGTTTAAAGAAACGGGCCATTCAAATGCTTATTTTCCATTGTTTATTCCAAAATCTTTTCTATCTAAAGAGGCTTCTCATGTGGAGGGTTTTGCAAAAGAATGTGCAGTAATTACACATTATAGATTAAAAAATGATCCAAATGGTGGTGGGGTAATTGTAGACCCTGAAGCTAAACTAGAAGAAGAATTAATTGTAAGGCCTACTTCAGAAACCGTGATATGGAGTACTTATAAAAACTGGATTCAATCTTATAGAGATTTGCCTTTACTGATTAATCAATGGGCCAATGTGGTAAGATGGGAAATGAGAACAAGGATATTTTTAAGGACTTCTGAGTTTCTTTGGCAAGAAGGTCATACTGCACATTCTTCTAGAAAAGAAGCCGAAGAAGAAACGGCACAAATGCTTGATGTTTATGCGACTTTTGCGGAAGAATGGATGGCTGTGCCTGTAATAAAAGGTAAAAAGACAGCCAATGAGCGTTTTGCAGGTGCCGAAGAAACGCTTTGTATTGAAGCCATGATGCAAGATGGAAAGGCTTTACAGGCTGGTACTTCGCATTTTTTAGGTCAAAATTTCGCTAAAGCTTTCGATGTGAAGTTTCAAGATAAATCAGGAAGTTTAGAATATGTTTGGGGTACTTCTTGGGGTGTGTCTACCCGTTTAATGGGAGCATTGGTTATGGCTCATTCTGATGATTTAGGTTTGGTTTTACCTCCTAAATTGGCACCGATACAAGTTGTGATTGTTCCTATATTTAAAGGTGATGAACAATTGGATCAAATCTCAGAAAAAATTAATCCTATACTTAAAGAATTAAGGTCAAAAGGTGTTTCGGTTAAGTTTGACAAAGATGATCAATCGAGACCAGGATGGAAGTTTGCAGAGTATGAGCTTAAAGGTGTGCCATTGAGAGTTGCAATAGGTATGAGAGATTTGGAAAGTAATACTGTGGAAGTAGCCAGAAGAGATACTTTGACCAAAGAAGTCGTTTCGATCGAAGGGATTTCTGATTACTTGGTAGATATGCTGGATAAGATACAAGCGAATATTTATAAAAAAGCTTTTGATTTTAGAGCATCAAATACCTACGAGGTGAATTCATGGGAAGAGTTTTGTGTTAAGATAGAAGAAGGCGGATTTTTGTTGGCACACTGGGATGGTACTTCTGAAACTGAAGACAAAATCAAAGATGAAACAAAAGCTACCATTAGATGTTTGCCTTTTGACGTGGCAGATGAACCAGGGGTTTGTGTTTATACTGGAAAGCCGTCTGAGCGAAGGGTAATTTTTGCGAGAGCGTATTAATAATTTATAAATATATAATAATGGTAAAAACAGGAGATATCGTTTCACTTCATTATAAAGGGACTTTAAATGACGGAACAGTATTTGATTCATCAGAAGGGAGAGATCCTTTGGAGTTTGAAGTTGGAAGTGGAATGGTAATAAAAGGATTTGACGATGGCGTAATGGGAATGGCTGTTGGCGAGAAAAAATCCATACATATTGGTGTAAATGAAGCTTATGGTCCAAGCAATGAGCAAATGATATTTAAATTTGACAAAGCAGGTATACCTGGCGATGTGCCTTTGGAAGTTGGTGGAACATTAAACATGCATGATGGTCAGCAAGCTGTGCCAGTTGTGATAAGAGAAATTGGCGATTCTTACGTTTTAATGGATGCTAATCATCCTTTGGCTGGTCAAGAATTGAATTTCGAACTTGAAATGGTTGCGATTAAAGACGGAAGCAATCTAGAGGTTGAGTTTGACGAAATAAACTAAAAAAAAAGAGCCGAAAGGCTCTTTTTTTTCTAAAAAATATGTTTGGCCACAGCCATAGTAGTGGTTGACTTGCTCATGGTATAAAAATGTAAAGCAGGCACACCAAAATCCATAAGTTCTTTACATTGTGTAATACACCATTCTATACCTATTTGTCTCGCGGCTTTATCATCATTGGCTTCTTCTATTGCATTTCTGAAATCAAGAGGCATTTCTAAGTAAAACAATTTTGGCAAAATACTTAATTGTTTTTTAGTAGATAGAATTTTTAATCCAGGTATAATTGGAATATCTAAACCATTTTCTCTGCATTTTTTTACAAAATCAAAGTATTTCTGATTGTCAAAAAACATCTGCGTGACTAAGTATTCTGCTCCTGCTTTTACTTTAGTTTTTAAATGTTCAAAATCAATAGCTTCACTTTCGGCTTCGAAATGCTTCTCTGGGTAAGCTGCAGCACCTATGCAAAAATCACTTTTGGATAAATATTCAGTTTCATCATGCAAGTATTTTCCATTGTTCATGTCTTTGATTTGAGTAATTAACTCAGCGGCGTAAGCATGTCCATCAGCTTTTGGCTTAAAAGTTTGGAATGGCTTGGCGTGATCACCTCTTAGAGCCATTACATTTTTGATTCCTAGATAATTTAAGTCTATTAGTAAATCTTCGTTTTCATCTTTTGTAAAACCTCCGCAAAGAACATGAGGAACTGGGTCCACATCAAATTTGTGCATTATGGCTGAGCAAATTCCTACCGTGCCGGGTCTTTTTCTGGTTTTTATTTCTTTTGAGGTGCCATCTTCTTTTTTTACTGAGATATATTCTTCCCTGTGATAAGTTACATCAATAAATGGAGGTTTTAACTCCATCATTGGAGATATATCATGCAGCAATTCGTCTATTTTTCCGCCTTTGGCAGGAGGGATAATTTCTATTGAAAATACGGGTTTATCTTTAGCATTTGCTAAATGTTCAGTAACCTTAGGCATAGAATCAAATTATTGTTTCAAATGCAAAAATAAAACAATTGAAATTTTTTCAGGTGAAAATAGAATTTAAATGATTCAAAAAATTATTTTTGGATAATTTATCTAAAAACCTTAAAATTTAATACTTCAAAAAGATGAAAAAACTATTTTCTATTGTAATTGCCTTCTGTTTTTGTTCAAGCGTTTTTGCCCAAAGTACTGTATTGTCAGATTATGAAGGAGCTTTTAGTTTCGCTTCGGCACCTTTCTCTAAAATCGTATTTTCCGTCGAAAACAATACCATTTATGCTGATGCAGAGGGAATAGGCAAAGGTGAGATATTCTCAACAAACCAAAAAGATGAGTTTTCGGAACCAAACAACGATGCTAAATTGCAGTTTGTGAGAGATGATGCCGGAAAAGTTGTAAAGGTGATTGTGAAAGTACAAGGAAGCGAAATGTTGGGTGAAAAAGCCGCTGACCCATTGACAGAATTTGTTGGCGAGTTTAATTTTGACGATGACAGTCCTATTTCTAGTATGACTGTTGATATTAGAAATGGCTCACTTTATGGTGATACTTCCGAAGGAGGAGCTCCATTGAAGCCTTCTTCAACAAAAGATATTTTTGATGTAATTGGCTATGAAGGTACAACAGAATTTTTAAGAGATACCACAGGCAAAATCTCAGGGGTAATTTTAAAAGTTCAAGGAATGAATATGAAAGGAGTTAAAAAATAAATTAAAACTCCCATCTATAATTTAACATCGGAATCATGCCCAGCTGGTATTTCGGTGTTATTTTTTCTAACAAAACATCATAGTATTGATAAGCCAGGTTTTTCTGACCAGTGAAATTTTGTAAATCTATAGATATTGTCCTTGAATATTTATCACGAGATTTTTTCAAATAAACTCTAATGTCCGGTCTGAAATAGTCAGGATTTTTTTCTATCAAAGGCTGGCTGTAGTCATAAACAGTAGATTGCGTAACGATAGACGCACCTTGGGCGATCGCATAGTTTCTAAATCCACCAAGCCACGATATTCTACCATTAACTCCTATAAATTTCCCAGGTTTTTTGCTCCACTCTTTACCGATTGTTACGTTCACGATATGATTTCCACTGAAGCGAGTCTCATAATATTTGTTGTCAAATGCTTTAAATTCGGATTTGTAAAGCGTAGTGTTGATCAAAGCAAAAACACCTTTGCTGAGATATTTTCTGTAACTTATTTCTAAACCATAGTTTCTTCCTTGTTTTTTCTGGTTGCTTTGATCGTCTGCCAAATCAGCTACGGTATTTTCATAACCATTTAACACAGAAAGATATTGGTTTTTAAATACGGGTGTATTGAAAATACTTTGATAAAATATTTCGCCAAAAAACTCTTGGTTTTGATTGATAGCATATTTGTAGCCCAGATTGAAGTGATTGGCTCTGATTGGCTTATAAGGCAAGGCAAATGCATTTCTGTTTGAAGATTCGTAGCTATGAAGCCCATAAGATGCTTTAAGGCTAAACTTGCTTGTGATTTCATAACCCAAACCTAGTCTTGGTTCCAGAAAAGTAGTTTTGCTTAAAGTATAATGAGGTAAAACTAGTCCTAGATTATAACTTAGTCTTGAATTTTCGGCATTGGTTATTCTCGCAAAAGGCTGAATTAATAGCCCGTCAAAACTATAAAATGAATTTCCGTCGTTTTTGAAATTGAACTCATTGAAATAATGGTTGATGTTTATACCTGTATTCAAAGCAAAAGTTTTGTTCAAATTGCCACTAAGAATACTTGAAAAACCCGCGATATTTCTGGCTTGATAGGTATAACTTATATTCGTTAAAGGTTGATTGCGATAAGCATCTCTCAGGTTTTCTAGTCCAGAGTTGGCCATCACTGTTTTTAAATTCCATTTTTTAGATAAATTAATGGAATGTTTTAATCCTGCTACACCCATTCTGCTGTAAAAGTCTATGTTGTTGAACTCTTTGTCAGACTCCCATTGGGTTTTGTCAGGATTAGGAACAAATATATTTGAAGAGTTTCCGCCCATTCCGAATATCATAAATGTCCCTGCTCTTTTGGTTGGAAAATTTAAATTAAAGGCCAAATCTTGAAACTTTATACTTTCACCACCAAAATCTACCCCCATCAAACCTAAAAGTCCCGTGAAAGAATACCTATAATTAAACAAATAGCTGCTGCCTTTGGCTTTATTTAATGGTCCTTCTGAAGAAATATCAACACCGATTAGGCCAACTTGGGCTGTGTGTTGAAACTTTTTATTATTTCCAGCCTTGAATCTCATGTCCATAACACCTGCCAAAGTGTTTCCGTATTCTGCAGGAAATGCACCCGTTAGGAAATTCATGTGTCCTAACATTTGAGCTGAAAGAATGTTTGTTCCGCCACCAGTTTGTGTTGGTTGGTCAGAGAATGTTCCTGCATTGCTAAGATGATTTGGGTTTACTATTTCTACGCCTTCAAGTTTCCATTGAACACTTTCAGGTGCGTTTCCTCTGATAGACATACCGTTCGCTTGGTCGTTGGTATTGCTTACACCTGCAAATGAAAAAGCCAAACGAGCAGGATCGAAAAACGTAGCTGGGAAACGCATGATTTGCTCGTAAGTGATAGTATTTAAGCCTGTTATGGCATTTGACATGTTTGGTGATGCTGCCGTTACCACTATCTGGTCAAGATTATTAGCGTTTGCTTGCATTTCAACGTCCAACACAAGTTCTCTACTGTTTTCTAAGATTAGTTCTTTTAAAATTATAGTCGAATACCCAATCGAACTTATTTCTATTTCATGTCTTCCCAAAGGCACCGCAGTCAAAACAGCCTCACCTTTTTCGTTGGCTATGGCATTGATATTTAGATTCTTGATGCTTACCGTAGCTGAAGGAATCGGACTTTTGGCGTTTTGGTCTTTTAGGTTTATCCTGATGTTTTGTGTTTTTTGAGCAAAACTTTGGACAGAAATAAATATTAAAAATAGACGAAGGAATTTCATTTTGTATTGAATAAATTAAACACAAATATACTTTGCAAAAAATTAAAAAATACGCTCAATTGGGTTTGATTTTACATTTAATGATAAAAATCACAAATGTGTTTCTTTGGTTTTAAAGTTTGAAAGTCTGATTTTACTTAGAAAAAAAAATTATATTTGATGTTTCAAAAAGATTCAAATGTCGCTATTCAAAATCTACGGTTCTTCTGCTGGTTCAGGCAAAACATTTACACTTACCAAAGAGTATCTCAAATTGGTTTTGAACGAAACGGATCCTAGGTATTTTCAGAAAATTTTAGCGATAACTTTTACCAACGACGCTGCCAACGAGATGAAGCAGCGTATTATGCGATCATTGAAAGAGATTTCTAATATTGACGAAAAATCCACTCTTTTAATAAATATTCTAAAAGAAGAGTTGCCTCATATTGAAGAAGCTGAAATACGAAAAAGAGCAGGTTTAGTTTTTGTTGAAATTCTACATGAATACAATGATTTTGCAGTAAAAACCATCGATTCGTTTGTAAATCAGATTGTTAGTTCGTTTACTTTTGATTTGGATTTGCCCTATAACTATGAAATAAATCTGGATACTAATCAGCTTTTGAGTGAAGCAGTTGATAAGCTGATAGATAAAATTGGCCAAAATGCTGATTTGAGTTCACTTTTGTTAGATTTTGTGTATCATAAAATTGAAGAAGATAAGGGTTGGAATACTTTAGTAGACGAGATAAAGACATTTGGTAAGAATATTTTTGAAAATGAAGGTTCTTATTTGATAGAAAGAAATCTGGATATTTCGCTTTCGGAAATTAAAGATATTCAATCTAAAATTATAGTTTTTCAAAAAAATACTTTAAAAAATATCTCAGAATTAGCCAAGTCTGGCTTGGATTTAATTAAAAGTCGAGGCTTAGCTATGGATGACTTTTATTATGGCAAGAGCGGTGTTTATGTTTTTTATCAAAAATTGGCAGAATCACCAGAAGATTTGTTTTACAGTGTTCATCCTTATCCAAAAACAAGACATATTGATGCTTTCGAAAATGGAAAGTGGTACGGAAAGAATAATCCAAATTCAAATTTAATAGATGAAATTAAGGGGAAATTAACCGATATAGCATACGAAGTTCTCGCGTTCAAATCTGATAAATATTATATCCTTGCCGAAATCAAGAAAAATCTATTGAAAATCCCACTCTTATCAATGATTAAGGCAGAATTGGATATTATCAAAGAAGAAAGAAATGAGGTGTTTTTGTCAGAATTTAACAAGAAAATCCTAGATATTGTGGTCAAAGAGCCCGTTCCGTTTATATATGAGCGGATTGGTGAAAAATACGACCATTTGTTGATAGATGAATTTCAGGACACGTCTAATATGCAGTTTTTCAATCTTTTGCCTTTGATTGACAATGCCATTTCAAAGAATAAATTTAACCTAATTGTGGGTGATCCAAAACAGGCAATTTATGGTTGGCGAGGTGGTAACATACTGCTAATGTTAGATTTGGTCAATAAAAATGCTTCGGGGTTAAAACAAAATAGAGAAACTAGCGAGAGTCAGTTTTTTCAGATTGAAAATGTTTCTTCTTCAAGCGAAATAGCTAGTCTGAATGTTAACTACAGGAGTAAAAAAGAGATAATCGACTTCAATAATTTATTTTTTGAATCCTTAATAAGTCAAAAACAAGCTGAATATCCATTAATTGGACAGGCATTTTCCGAGTATTTTCAGTATAATCCGGAAAATCCCAAACTTGGAGGGTTGGTAAATTTATCTTTTTTGGAGAAAGATGAAGAACCTGTTTTGGATAAGATTTTAGCTCAAGTAATTGACTTGATTGCAGAAGGTTACAAAGCAGGAGATATAGCAATATTGTGTAGAACAAATACACAAGGTGCTGAAATTGCCGATTTCTTGAAAAAAGGAGGTTTTGAAATAAATTCTGTAGATTCTCTAAAGATTTCTAAAAACTTAGAAGTTGGGTTTTTGATTTCTGCATTGAAATTTGTCAATCAGCCTGAAAATCAATTTGCAAGATTTGAGTTTCTTCAGTTTGCCATACATCTCCAAAAGATTTCAAAAATTGAGGGCGAGCTTAATGCCATCTGCTTATTGCATTTGGATGAGTTCATGCAAGTGTTTTCTGATTTTGGTTTAGAAACCAATATGCTTTTTGAAAGCGATTATTATACTGCTGTTGAGTATATTATAGAAAAATTTGGCTTGTTTCAAAATTCTAAATCTGTTGATTTTATTCTCACTTTTCTGGATATTTTATTGCAGTATTTCCATAAAAAAAGTAAAAATCTTTCTGACTTTTTAGAGCATTGGGAAATAAAGAAAGACAAGTTTTCGATAAATAATAAGTCTACTGATGCTATAACCGTTACCACTGTACATAAATCAAAAGGTTTAGAATATCCGATTGTGATTTTACCTTATGCCAGTTGGCCTTATGTACCCAAAAACGATGCTGAAATATGGTTGGATATTTCTGAATTGAATTATCCTGAACTCAAATCCGAACAAAAAATACTTCAAGCAGCACCATTTAAACTTTCTCTGAGGAAATATATAAGTTTTTCTCAAGAAATACTCAGTAAGCAAGAAGAAGCCATTTTTGTTGAAAATCTAAATATGTTGTATGTGGCTTTGACTAGACCCGTGGAGAAACTTTTTATTTGGTGTCATTATAAAAACAATAAAAATGGAAGAAAATTAGATGGTGTCGGGGAGTTTTTTATGGATTTTTTGGTAAATACTTCAAGGTTTCAAGAAGGCAAGTTTGATTATCTATTTGGAGAAAATGAGAAATCAAAAAAAATACATCCAATTATTGATTTAAAAGAAGGTTTTCTGTTAGAATTTATGCCTATTTTCAAAGAAAAGCATGTTTTGAAACTTAAAACTGAAAATAATTTTAGATCAATCAATCAGGCAGAAAAGATAACTTTAGGCAATCTTGTACATGCCGCATTTGAAAAAATAAAAACATCAAAAGATGTAGAAGACGCTATAGAATCTTTGAGATCAGACGGTTTTTTAAATGATGACCTTACAATTTTATTAAGAGAAAAAATAAAATTAGTAATTGAAAACGAGAAGATAAGTTTTCTGTTTGGTGAAAAAGCTTTGGTGAAAAATGAGATGGAAATTTTATCAAAGGGTGAGCCAGTTCAGCGGCCAGACAGAGTTGTTTTTGTGGATGATAAAGTATATTTGGTAGATTATAAAACGGGAGAAAAAAACGAAAAACACGCCAAGCAAATTCAAAATTATGGAAGATTGCTTTCAAGAATGGGCTATACTAATATCATTTTAATTTTAATATATTTTGAGCCTTTGGATATTATAAAAGTTCCTTTTTTGCAACATAGTAACATTTAGTGGCTGGAATAAAATTTTTTTGAATTAAATCTTCGTAAATTGCGTCTTGAATTTATAAAAATATCTAAGTGTCATTTATTTCAGAGCTAAAAAAGAGGAGAACCTTCGCAATAATCTCCCACCCAGATGCTGGGAAAACTACATTAACCGAGAAACTTCTGTTGTTTGGTGGTGCTATTCAAACTGCAGGAGCTGTTAAGTCCAATAAAATCAAGAAAACTGCCACTTCCGATTTCATGGAAATTGAGAAACAAAGAGGTATTTCGGTGGCAACATCGGTAATGACTTTTGAGTATGGTGGTCGGAAAATCAACATCTTGGATACACCTGGTCACAAGGATTTTGCTGAGGATACCTATCGTACACTTACTGCGGTTGATAGTGTGATATTGGTGATTGACTGCGTGAAAGGCGTGGAGGAACAAACCGAAAGGTTGATGGAAGTTTGCCGCATGAGGGATACGCCAGTAATTGTTTTTGTAAACAAAATGGACCGTGAAGGCAAGGATCCCTTTGATCTACTAGACGAACTTGAGCAAAAACTTTCTATAAAAGTAAGGCCCATCACTTGGCCAGTAAACATGGGTACAGGTTTTAAGGGTGTTTATCACATGTTGGAACACCAAATGAACTATTTCAAAATCAATAAGACTAAGCTCGAGGATGATATTAAGAAAATATCTTTAGACTCTCCTGAATTAGACAATAGTGTAGGTGCAAAAGATGCGTCTCAGTTACGTGAAGACGTTGAAATGATAGAGACTATTTATGATAGTTTTAATGTAGATGACTATCTGGCAGGAAAAGTTGCCCCAGTGTTTTTTGGCAGTGCCGTAAATAGTTTTGGAATAAAGGAGCTTTTGGATTCTTTCTGTGGAATTAGCCCAGAACCTATTTCACGAAATACAAGTTTAAGAATAGTAGAACCAACTGAAAACAAATTTACCGGTTTCGTGTTTAAAATACATGCAAATATTGACCCTCGTCACCGAGACAGGATTGCATTTTTAAGAATTTGTTCGGGTACTTTTGAAAGAGGAAAGTTTTATAAACATGTCAGATTAAATAAAGACGTTCGTTTTTCTAATCCGTATATGTTTATGGCAGACTCAAAAAATGTTGTGGACGAAGGTTTTCCTGGCGATGTAGTTGGATTATATGACACAGGTAATTTTAAAATTGGTGATACTTTGACTGAAGGCGAGAGTTTGCAATTTATAGGTATTCCAAGTTTCTCACCAGAGTTATTTAGAGAAGTAATAAATACCGACCCTATGAAATCTAAGCAATTGGAAAAAGGTGTGTCGCAGTTGGCAGAGGAAGGAGTAGCTCAGTTGTTTACAATGCAACCAGGTAATCGGAAGATTATAGGCACAGTTGGAGAATTACAATTTGAAGTGATTCAACACCGTTTGTTGCATGAATATGGTGCTTCGTGTAGATTTGAAGGCAAACCTTATTCAAAGGCCTGCTGGATAACAAGTGATGATCATAATAAATTGGAAGAGTTTATACGTTTAAAGTCAAATTATATTGCTTTAGACAAAGATGATAATCCTGTATTTTTAGCTGAAACTGATTGGATTTTGAGGATGAACAAAGAGAATAATCCTGAAATCGAGTTTCATACTACTTCGGAGTTTAAAGTTGCTCAGGCCTAGTTTTGTGACCAAAATCATTTTCTCATTTTTATTTTAAGGTGTAATTTTGTTTTTTTAATAAATAATAATTGTTGATGGCTATTTTCATTTTCTTTATTTCACATTGGTATTTATCATTATTTGCTCAAACATTTTTTTTGCATAGATATGCTGCTCATAAAATGTTTACGATGAGTCCGCGAATGGAAAAAATCTTCTATTGGCTAACGTTTATTTTTCAAGGTTCATCATTTTTGAGTCCTTACGCTTATGGTGTTATGCACCGTCTTCACCATGCATTTGCAGATACTGAGCAAGATCCACATTCACCGAGTTTTTCAAAGAACCTTTTTGATATGATGTGGAAAACTAAAAATTATTATCAAGAGATATGTCATAAGGTTGATAATGTAGAAGCTAAGTTCAAAAAGAATGTTCCCAATTGGGAGTTTATGGAAAAACTAGCAGATACTTGGGTTTCAAGAATAGGCTGGGGAGTAGCATACACTTTATTTTATTTCTATTTTGCTGAAAGTTACTGGGTGTTTTTATTGTTACCAGTTCATTTTCTAATGGGACCTGTTCATGGTGTAATCATCAATTGGTTTGCACATAAATATGGTTACAGAAATTATGAAGTTGACGATACCGCCAAGAATTTGTTGCCTGTAGACATTCTTATGATGGGCGAGTCTTATCATAATAATCACCACAAGTTTGGCGGAAGAGCCAATTTTGGAATCAAATGGCATGAGTTTGACCCAACATATCCAGTTATTAAAATTCTGGATAAGTTGAAGTTGATTAAACTCAAACCCAATAATGATTTAAATTATATGTAAAAAGAAAAGCCGATTCGTCGGCTTTTTTTTATGAAAAGTGGAATAGTTTTATTCTTTTCGTAAATTGCAATCGCAATCTGTAATCTTTACTATGACATTAAAAAAGTTTATCCAAAATACATGGAAACTATGGTACAAAGGGATGGTCACGTCGCTGATTGTTATGTGCCCTATTTTTGTGAGCGATGGGCAAAGTTGGATATTTGATAAAGATTATGGTCTAGAGCTCCCAACCATTTATCAAATTCATGGAATTGATATATCTCGTCATAATGGTATTATTGATTGGCAAAAGATAAATGAAGACAGAATTGAGAATAATTTGATAAAATTTATTTTTATTAAAGCTACCGAAGGTGGAGATTTAGTTGATTCAAATTTTGAAACCAATTGGGCGAAAGCAAAAGAGCATGGGTTTACTAGAGGGGCCTATCATTTTTTTGTTTCTTACACCGATCCAAAACTTCAAGCTCTAAACTTTATCATAAACGCTAAGCATGAAAAGGGAGATTTTGTGCCTGTTTTAGATTTTGAAAATAATGGCCGAACAAACAAAGAAAGAAAAGAATTAAGCAAAAATGTAAAAATATGGCTCGAAACTGTTGAAAAATATTTAGGCGTAAAGCCGATAATTTATACCAATAAGCCGATTTTTAGAGAGTATATTAAAGGGAAGCTTGATGAATACCCAATTTGGGTAGCAGATTATTATTCTGAAAACCTCAACAACTTCGATTGTGAAAACCTCATCCTTTGGCAACATTCTGACAAGGGAAAAGTGCCGGGAATAAGAGAAAACGTAGATTTTAATGTTTTTTTAGGAACTCCTCATAAGTTTCAAAAATTCATACTTTAATATAAATGAAATAATACCAAAGAAATATATATGTTAACATCTGTAAAGTTTGATCAAACCAAGGCTTTTAAAAAGCTTAAAACACACTACAAAACTATTTCAAAAACTACCATAAAAGACCTTTTTGCAGACGACTCAAAGCGTTTTTCCAAGTTTTCGATTAAATTCCAAGATATTCTGATAGACTATTCTAAAAATAATATCAATGGTCGTACGATGGCTTACCTTCAAGAATTGGCAACTGAATGTCAGCTGGAGGATGCGATTCAACGAATGTTTGCAGGAGAAGCTATAAATGCTACCGAAGGAAGAGCTGTACTTCATACTGCCTTGAGGAATAGAAGTAATACTCCTGTTATAGTCGATGGAAAGGATGTAATGCCTGATATCAATAGAGTATTAGACCAAATGAAAGACTTCTCCGAGAAAGTTAGGTCTGGCGAGTGGAAAGGGTATACTGGAAAAAGTATCAGTGATATTGTAAATATTGGTATTGGTGGATCTGATTTAGGTCCTGTTATGGTAACCGAGTCACTAAAATCGTATGCTAAAAAAGGTTTGAATGTACATTTTGTTTCAAATGTAGACGGTACGCATATAGTAGAAACTTTGAAAGGTTTGAACCCAGAAACGACGATTTTTATGGTTGCCTCAAAAACCTTCACCACGCAAGAAACGATGGCAAATGCCCATTCTGCGAGAAATTGGTTTTTGGAAAAAGCTGAAAATCCAGATTTTGTAAAAAAACATTTTGTGGCTATTTCTACAAATGCCAAAGGTGTTTCTGAGTTTGGTATAGATACGCAAAACATGTTCGAGTTTTGGGATTGGGTAGGTGGTAGGTACTCTCTGTGGAGTGCTATAGGATTATCAATTGCATGTTTTATAGGATTTAATAATTTTGTTTCGCTATTAGATGGTGCACATCAAATGGATTTGCATTTTAAAAATACACCTTTAAAAAGAAATGTTCCTGTTATTTTAGGATTGTTGGGAATATGGTACAATAATTTTTTTAATGCTCAGTCACAGGCAATTTTACCTTATGATCAATATATGCATCGTTTTGCTGCTTATTTTCAGCAAGGAGATATGGAGTCTAATGGTAAAAGTACAGATAGGGGAGGAGAAGGTGTGAATTATCAAACTGGGCCGATAATTTGGGGTGAGCCAGGTACAAATGGTCAGCATGCATTTTATCAGTTAATACACCAAGGTACCAAACTTATTCCTTGTGATTTTATTGCACCTGCTATTAGTCAAAATCCAATAGGTGAGCATCATAAAATGTTAATGTCTAACTATTTTGCTCAAACCGAAGCATTGATGAATGGTAAGACAAAAGAAGAAGTGATAGCTGAATTTGTAAAAGCTGGAAAGTCTCAAGAGGAGATTGACTTTTTGACGCCTTTCAAAGTATTTTCGGGAAATAGGCCTACAAATTCGATACTTGTAAAAAAACTTACGCCAAAAGTTTTAGGTAGTTTAATAGCTATGTATGAGCATAAAATATTTGTTCAAGGAATTATTTGGAATATTTTCTCATTTGATCAATGGGGAGTGGAGCTTGGAAAACAGCTAGCCAACAAGATTTATCCAGAATTACAAGACGATGCTGAGGTTGATACGCACGATGTTTCAACCAATAATCTTATAAATACCTTTAAAAAGTGGAGAAAATAGGGCTTTGGCTCTATTTTTTTTGTATTTAATTTTCAATAAATATTGAAAGAATAAAAATTTTAAAAAATTTTGGTTATTTATTTGGAAGTATAAATTCAATAAATTAAATTTGAAACATCTTTTAGAAATACATAATATTGTATATCAAAAAGTAAAAGAGTGAATCAAACAAAAATGAACTTACGTGCCTTCTTTAATATATCAATCGAGGTAGTGAAAAGAGGAGTTTTTCTTTTTTCGGTCTTTACTTTCTTTAATGCGGCTGCCCAAGACGTACCCATTAGGGAAAGTAAAGTGCCTTTTGAAATAAAGTTTGCAAACGTAACATTTCAATTAAATGACGTGACACGTTATATGCTGTCGCAAGAAATTTTAGCTTTTTCAAGAAACTCAGATTCTAAGCAGGAATATTTAAAAAAGTTTGCATTGGTATTACCATCGGTGGAGCCAATTGTAGAAAAAGCCAGAGTCCCGGATGATTTTAAGTATCTAAGTATTTATAATAAATTTCAAAAAACTGTTAGCTCTAGCGTAATTTTAGAAAAAGGAGTATTTTGGGGTTTAGATACCGAGAAAGCAAAAGATGTAGATTTAATAATAGACGATAAAATAGATGAACGTAAACATTTACTCCTGGCTACAAGAGGAGGGATGGTTAATCTAAAAAGAGATCAGGTTCTATATGAAAACTGGGGAGTTACTCTTTTTTCGCACTTAGCAAGTAGAGAAGTTTTAAAAGTTTTAGATGTAAATAGAAAGTGGGCAGGTAATTTTATAGTTTTAGATTCGCCCGCATATAGTTCTTTGATACAGTTTTTAGCCTTTAAGTGGGTTTTGGAGTCTGAGTTTAATAGTTTCAAAAATACCGAGCAAAATATTGTTTATGAGTATAAAAACGGAGCAGGTAAGACCTTAAATCTTATTGCTGCGGACTTGAAACTTGACCCAAAGGAATTGCTTGAAAATAATCTTTGGTTGAAATCCAACAGGGTACCAGAAGGAGATGCAAATATATTGGTGGTTATTCCTGCTTCAAGATATACAGAAATTAGGATTTTGGATGAGATGTCGAGAAATACCGCTGTTCAAAACATGGATTTGGGCTTTCCAATTATTGCTTCAAACCCAAAATTGAGCAAAGGTCTAGGAGGAATGTTTTATGACATAAATTCTTTGAAAGGTATTCAAGCTGAGATGTGTGATGATTTTGTAAATTTAGCATACAAAGCAGATATTTCTAACAAAAAATTTCTTGAATATAACGACATTAGCAATAGAGATTTTTTGCAGATTGGTCAGATTTATTATATCCAATCAAAAAATAAAAAAGGGAAGATTCCACATCATATAGTAAAAAATGATGAAACACTTTGGGAGATTTCGCAACAATATGGCGTTAAACTTTCAAGTCTTTTGAAATATAATAGAATGGAGACATTGGGAAGACTCCAAAGGGGTAGATTGGTCTATTTACAATCAAAAAGGCCTAAACACAAACCGATAGAGTATATAGAGTTTCCGACTGAAGACCATGAAGAAACTCCAGCTAGGTTGAAGTTAGATGATGAAGTTATAGCGGATTTTGTAAAAACAGAAGAAGAGCCGAAGACTGAAATTCCAGTTCAAAAATTTGAGCCAAAAGTTTTAGTAAAGAATGAACAGCCCTTGGTACAAGAAAAGGAACCAGAGGAAGTTACAAGCATTTTATTAAAAGAAGATGCAAAAGCCAAAAAAGAAAAAGAGCCAGAAATAGTGGTAAAGGAAGTAAAAACGGCTAAAGTTGTATCAGAAAAACCATTCTCTGAAGATTTAAAAGAAACGATTGTTATACCTAAAAATAGAGACAAAGAGTACGTTGTTCACGAGGTAAAAAAAGGAGAAACATTATATAGAATATCTGTAAATTATAAAGTTAGTGTAGATCAACTTTACAGATTAAATAATTTAATAAATAGCACAATTGAAATCGGAGACAGAATAATTGTCAAAAAATATTAGATTTCAATATAAAGATAGTAATAAGTAGTATAGATTCACTCGATAGTTGGATTAGCCTCGGTCAATGATTGGGGCTAATTTTTTTACCAAACATAGGTTGCTACATCACCGGGATCAAGTTTCTCAATTATTTTTTTGTTTTTATAATCAATTGCAAATTCACTGCTTTTGTCCGATTCGTTTATTACTATCAAAACTGTTTTGCCTTCAGGTGTTTTGAATGCCACATTGGCTAAACTCATGGTGTTGTTTGAAGCAATCCTTACAGAATTAGGTCTAACAAATTTTGATGCATGAGCAATAATATAGTGAGCCGCATTTCTAGTTATTTTTTCATTTTCAATTGTCAATGCTCCAAGGCATGCTGTGCATCCACCTTCGGTGTGAGGATTTTGGTTTTCATCAGCAGCAAGATTCCATTCCAAAACTGTTTTACACCAATTTTTTGATGCACCAATTATTAAATTCTTAATGTGCCAACTCAAATCACCACCAAAGTAAGAAGGATAACCAATCCATTGCTCTGTAAAATACAAGTTTTTATCAGGATGTGCTTCATGAACTTCTCCAATATTTTCTACATTGCCGCCATATAAATGAAAGGCAGTTCCATCAATAAATTTTCTAGTAGCTGGATCATTTAATATTTGGATTGGATAATCTGGTCTATCTGCGTTATGGTCATAGATAATGATTTTAGTTTTTATGTTTTGCTTTAAAAATGTGGGTCCCAAATTATTCTTAACAAAATTTCCTTGATCACTTGATTCCATCAATAAACTTGGATTGTTGCCTGGGTGTAAAGGTTCGTTCTGAACTGTAATGGCATCTATCTTGATTCCATGTTTTGCCATTTCTTTGATGTATTTGGCTAAATAATCAGCATAAACTTGAAAATATTCAGGTTTTAATGAGCCACCTTTAGCGTTTTCATTTGTTTTCATCCATTTTGGTGGAGACCAAGGAGAACCAAGTATTTTTATCTTTGGATTTATTTTTAAGATTTCTTTTAAAACAGGAATCATATCTTTTTCTTCCTCTTTTAAGCTAAAGTTTTTGAGTGATAAGTCTTTTTCGTTAGAATAGCTATAGTCATAAGCACTTAGGTCTGACGCACCGATACTGATTCTTAAATAACTTATGCCGATATTGTTTTTGTCCGTCCTAAACAATTCATTTAGCAGTTCTTTTATATTTGGTAATTGGTTTATTAAGTTAGCACTTCCACTTGTTAGCGTGTATCCAAAACCATCCATCGTTTGAAATTTCTGCTTCTCGTTAACGAAAATTGTAGGGATATTAGTTTGTGTTTTTTGGAAAGTTAGTTCTTTGTTTTGTTTCTCAAATAGCACACTTTTGTCTGTTTTTGTCAACCAGAGTTCGGCTTTTTGAGCAAATAAGATATTAGAAAAGAGGATACTGAAAGCCAATAATTTTTTCATTTGAGGGGTAATTATTTTACTTTATAAAAATCTCAGGAATTAAACGATACTACTTTTAATTAACCTTTCTCTTCCAAAATGAAATGTTCGAATTTAGTTCTGAAAAATTTCCAAATTTTGAAAAAAAATAAATTACAATAGTTTTTGTGAAATTGCAGCATTTTAAATGAAAATAAAAAAAAAGCACTATTTTTTAGAATTAATCTGTGAAATTCTTCCCATATAATAGAAATTGATAGGCTAAAAACATGATTTTTTTTTTATTAATCAATATTGGCGTAATTTGCGAATAATTTTATAACAGACCATAATTTAGAATGAACATCCTTGGCATCTCGGCTTTTTACCACGATTCAGCAGCTTCTATTATTCAAGATGGTAAAATAATTGCCGCAGCACAAGAAGAAAGATTTACAAGGAAAAAACATGATCCTGGTTTTCCATCGAATGCTATTAAATTTTGTTTAGAATACAGTGGTTTAGAATTGAAAGATTTAGATGCGATTGTGTTTTACGACAAACCACTTTTGAAATTTGAACGACTTCTCGAAACGTATTATGCTTTTGCACCTAAGGGTCTGAAATCATTTATTACTTCAATTCCTGTTTGGATTAAAGAAAAAATGTTTTTGAAACGACTGATTCATGAGGAATTAGAAAATATCGGTAAATACGATAAGAAAAAAACAAAGCTTTTATTTCCAGAGCATCATTTGTCGCATGCGGCAAGTGCATATTATCCTTCGCCATTTGAAGATTCTGCGATTTTGACTATTGATGGAGTAGGAGAGTGGGCGACGGCGTCGATTTGTCATGGCGAAAAAGGTAATATCAAAATATTAAAAGAAATGCGTTTCCCGCATTCTTTGGGTTTACTTTATTCTGCTTTTACTTATTTCTTAGGATTTAGAGTAAATTCTGGAGAGTACAAATTGATGGGCTTGGCACCTTATGGCAATCCGGTTTCGCCAGATATCAAAAAATATGTAGATACTATCAAAAAAGATTTGGTAAGCATCAAAAAGGACGGATCTATTTGGCTAAATCAGGACTATTTTGATTATGCTACTGGATTGAAAATGGTGAACGAGTCTAAGTGGGAAGCCTTGTTTGGTTTCAAAACTAGAAAGCCTGAGGATGAACTTTTACAACACCATTGTAATCTAGGCTTAGCTATACAACAAATAACCGAAGATGTTGTAGTTATGATGGCTCAAGAGGCAAAAAGACTAACAGGGTCAGAAAATATTTGTTTGGCTGGTGGAGTGGCCTTAAACTGTGTATCCAACGGCAAACTACAGAAATCAGGTGTTTTCAAAAATGTATTTATACAGCCAGCAGCTGGAGATGCAGGTGGAGCATTAGGAGCAGCTTTGGCCGTAAATTATATCTACTACAAACAAGATAGGGTGGTTGACTATAAAATGGATGCCATGGAAGGTTCGTATTTGGGGCCAACCATTTCTGACTTAGATGTAGAGTTAATGTCAAAAAAATATAAAGCTCAATATCAATATTTTGAAAATTTTGATGATTTGGCTGCTAAAACGGCGGATTTATTGACAAAAGAAAATGTGATTGGTTGGGTTCAAGGCAAAATGGAATTTGGTCCTAGAGCTTTAGGTGCAAGAAGTATTTTAGGCGACCCAAGAAGTCCTGAAATGCAGAAAAAGTTGAATTTAAAAATCAAATATCGAGAGTCATTCAGACCTTTTGCTCCTTCGGTGCTAGCAGAAGATGTTAGTAAAATGTTTGATTATGATGGTATTTCCCCTTATATGCTTTTGGTTCATCCTGTGGCTGATGCTATAAAGAAAACTTTGCCTGAAGGATATGATGATATGAATTTGAGAGATAAATTATATCATTTAAGGTCAGATTTGCCTTCTATAACGCATATTGATTTTTCTGCTAGAATTCAAACTGTTCATAGTGAAACTAACCCTCGTTATTATAAAATGATAGAGGAATTTAAGAAAATCACTGGAATGGGAGTGGTTGTGAATACTTCTTTTAATGTTAGAGGAGAGCCTATCGTAATGACGCCAAATGATGCTTATAGGTGTTTTATGAGAACCGAAATGGATTATCTTGTAGTTGGTAATTTTTTGTTTAGTAAAACAGACCAACCAGAGTGGCAAGAGAAAGACAATTGGCAAGAAGAATTTGTATTAGACTAAAAAAAATATAAAAAAATGGATTTTATTAAAGATTTATGGGGTTTTTTGTTGGCTAGAAAAAAGTTTTGGTTAGCACCTCTGATTATTATTTTGCTTCTGGTTGGTATTTTGATTGTAATTGGTGGTGGTTCGGCTATTGCACCATTTATTTATACTTTGTTCTAAAAAAATCTCTGAAAAGAGAAAAAAACATATTAGCAAATGAAGAATTCTGATAAATATCAGTCACTGCTTGTAATAGTAGTTGGTTTTTTAGTTTTATATTTTATTTTTCAAAAAAACTACGATTGGCGTGTTTTTGAATTCAAAAGAATTTATTTTATCTATGCTGCTTTGGGAGTAGGGGTTTTATCTTTGATGTTTGATAGCGTTGGTGATTGGATTCTGAAAGGTTGGATGAAAATTGCTGAAGTTTTGGGCTTCATCAATACAAGAATTATAATGAGTTTGGTGTTTTTTGTGTTTCTTACACCATTTGCTCTGCTTCAAAAGTTATTTTCAAGGAGTAATTTTCTGTCTCTTAAAGATTCGGAAGATTCGGTTTTTCACACGAGAGATCATCAGTATAAACCTGAAGATTTTGACAATATTTGGTAATAAAAAATGGCCTCTCGAGGCCATTTTTTATACGTAATATTTTTGGTATATATTTTCTAATTATTTACGCAACCACCTATCAAAGCTTCGAAAATGCCTTCTTTTATCATGAAACCTGGCTCTAGGACAATATTTTTTGCTGCTGAAAAACTAGAATTGGTAGGGTTTAAAATTACTGAGGAAGCATTTATGGTTTCTGAAGTGGAAACATTCAATACAGATAAGCTATCAATGATATTATTAACCGATTGTGCTTGTTTACATGTGTCTGGAATTTGAATCTTAAAAGTATGTTCAAAACAGCCTAAGCTATCTTTTACATGAAATTGCATTCCATTCAAAGGATTGTATACAGCTATTTGGCTAAGAATTTGATTTGGGTAGGCCGACCACAAAGTATGAGCCGCATCTGGGCTATTTAGTGTGAGGGTTGTCGCATTTTTGGGTAAGTTTATAATTTCTTCAGAAGGCCCTTTATCTTTAAATATGGTAAATTTATCATAAATATTTCCATCATCTGCTATCCATTTTGAATCCAATCTGTCACCTTCTATTTCAAGATATAAGCTTCCTGCATGTGATCCATTTGAAAAAGGCATGGCATCATGAGGAAATGTAGTTTTCTCTGGGCCATTTTGCCCAGCTGCCCCCGCCACAACATATATTATTCCCTCATTTTGGGCATTTGTCATTTTTGTATAGGGGCATGAGTTTGGACTTCCATCATAAAAACCTGAGCTGTGTTCGATCTCGTGTACATTTGGGTCATAAGTAGTTTCAAGGCCGAAATTACCTTTCATAAGTTTGCTTCGTTCGTAATTGTGGCTGTGGCCGCAGAGGATCAAATCCACATGATATTGTTCAATTAAAGGCAAAGCTTTTTCTCTAATATACCTTAGTTCAGTTTCAGTGTCAGAGTTGTGGCTTCCCATGGTGTAGGGTGGATGATGCCAGTACAGAATTGTCCATTTTTGTGTGTTTGTTGCCAAATCTTGCTTAAGCCAAGTCATTTGCGGCCCTAAAGTATCTGACAATCTATAGTTTGCTGCAGTTTCCCTACCATAAGAATCTAAACTCACAAAGTGGACGTTTCCAATATTATAGGAATAATAAGCTTCGGTATAGGTCGGCAATCCACCCAATTGACCTAATTGGGGCAAGTCAAATATTTGGTAATAAGCTAAGGATTGATTATTTTGATATCCAGCAGCATTTCCATAGTCATGGTTTCCTGGACAAGGTAATATAGGCGTTTGCTTCATTATCCTGTCGTTTTGATAAGGCTCGAAAAATCTGGCTTGATATTCTGTATCTAAACCATAACTATAAGCATTGTCACCTAAAAGTAGCCAACCGTCTAACGTATCACTTTGAACGTAATTCAAAAATTCATTTTTTACAAGAGTTTGTGCAGGAGTTCCTGTTCCGCAATCGCCTGTTATCCAAAATTTTAGTTTTTTTTCGCTACCTTGCAATGTAGGTGTTCTAAAATAATTAGAAGTACTTCCTTCTAATAAATTACCATTGCCATAAACAGAATAGAAATAAGTAGTTTCATGTGCTAAACCAGGTAGATTTATCGAATGGTCGATACTTGGGTTTAGATCCTCAATTGTTAAGTTTTGATTTGAAAATGATAAACCATACATTATTTTGCTGCTTGCGGCAATGTCTGTTCTCCATTTGATAGTAATGCTAGAGTCGGAGGTAAGCTGGAGGTATGGACCTCTAACTATTGTTTGAGCTTTAGTAGAATTAAGAATAGAAAATAGGATACAAAAAACACTAAGTTTTATTTTCATACTTTTGAAAAAGGCTAAAAAATCAGAATATTTCTATTAGTGCGTAAACCAACATTATAATACAAAGTATAGTTTTAGCAGCTATTCCCGCAATCAATCCTAAAAAACTCCCTACAGCTGCCTTGAAAGCAATATTATGATTTTTATTTGAAAGGTATTCTCCTACAAAAGCCCCAGCAAAAGCCCCAATGAAAAGGCCGAAAGGTCCAAGGAAAAGTCCGACTAAAAGCCCAATTGCAGAACCAATTGAACCCCATTTGCTTCCTCCAAATTTTTTGGTGCCCCAAACAGGAACATAATAATCTAAAACTGTAATGACTGCAGTTAGAATTCCAAAGAGTATTAATGTGTTTTCGGAGAATTCTGCAAATTTAGAAAAATGAATAAGGAGCATTCCTCCAAAACTCAATGGCGGCCCTGGTAATGGCAAAACAGCTCCAGCGAGTCCTATTAACAAGCAAACTATTCCGATTACCAGCAGCAAAATATCCATTAAGCTTCTATTAATTTCTTCGATTTTACTCTTCGAGTATCCAAAAACTCACCAATTTTATTTATGGCCAACTCCAATGTATCAACTTCAGGTAAAAAAACGGCTCTAAAATGTTGTCCATCATTGTAGTTGAATCCTTTACCAGAAACTACAAACACCTTTTGCTCAGATAGTAAATCCAAGGCAAATTCTTCATCATTTTTGATGTCAAATTTACGCATGTCAATTTTCGGAAAAACATACAATGCTCCTTTGGGTTTAACACAAGTGACTCCAGGGATGTCCGTTAGTTTATAGTAAATAAGATCTCTTTGTTTTTTCAATCTGCCACCATCGGCAACTAAGTCATTGATAGACTGATAACCTCCAAGAGCTGTCTGTATAGCATATTGCGTTGGTACGTTAGCACATAGACGCATAGATGCCAATAGCGTCAATCCTTCTAAGAAAGATTTTGCTTTGTTTTTTGCACCACTCGGTATTACCCATCCACCTCTAAAACCAGCCGCTCTATAGTTTTTAGATAAACCACCAAATGTCATAAAGAAAACATCTTCTGATAAAGTAGCAGCTGGTACATGCTCGTAACCATCATATAAGATTTTATCATATATTTCATCTGAAAAAACAATTAAATTGTTTTTTTCTGCCAATGCTATGATTTTCTTCAAAACATCTCTTTCGTAAACTGCTCCCGTTGGATTATTCGGATTAATAAGTACAATTGCTTTTGTTTTAGAAGTGATTTTAGCTGCCATGTCTTCCACATCAGGATTCCAATCAGAGGCTTCGTCACAGATATAATGAACGGGTTTTCCACCAGACAGTGCCACGGCGGTAGTCCAAAGTGGATAGTCTGGAGAAGGAATTAGAATCTCATCACCATCATTTAAAAGAGCCTGCATGCACATTACAATCAGCTCACTCACACCATTTCCAATAAAGATGTCTTCCATTTTTACATCTTTTATGCCTATCTGTTGCGTATAGTGCATGATGGCTTTTCTTGCAGAAAAAATACCTAAATGATGCGAATAACCTTGAGCATTTCTTAGGTTGAGGATCATGTCGTGTACAATTTCGTCAGGAACGTCAAAACCAAACGGTGCTGGATTACCGATGTTTAGGTTTATGATTTTTTGTCCCATAGCTTCAAGCTGTTGAGCTTTTTCAAAAACTGGTCCCCGAATGGCGTAACTCAAATTATTAAGTCTGTCGCTTTTTTTGTATTCGCCTGGCATTTTATATCTGTTTTAAAAAGTCATTCACGTTTTTCTCCACTCGCTCTATAATATTTGCAGACTTGTCTTTTTTGAATTTTTCGCCCGTTACTTTTTCGTATAATTCTATGTATCTGTTCGAAATCTCCTCTATTTTTTCATCTGTCATTTCTGGTATTGTCTGTCCTTCTTTTCCTTGGAAGTTGTTTTCTATGAGCCATTCACGCACAAATTCTTTCGAAAGCTGCTTTTGAGAAATACCATTTTTTTGGTTTTCTTCGTAGGTGGCAGCATAAAAGAATCTTGAAGAGTCTGGTGTGTGTACTTCATCTATCAAATAGATTTTATTGTCTAACTCACCAAATTCGTATTTAGTATCTACCAAAATTAGGCCATTTTGCAAAGCCATTTCGGTGCCTTTTGCAAATAATGCCAAGGCATATTTTTCTAAAGTCTTATATTTTTCCTCTGATACGAGCTCTTTGGTTATTATTTCTTCTCTCGAAATATCCTCGTCGTGGCCTTCGTGGGCTTTGGTAGTTGGTGTAATAATTGGTGTAGGAAGTCTATCGTTTTCTTTTATTCCTTCAGGTAATTCTACTCCACAAATACTTCTTTTTCCTGATTTATATTCTCTCCAAGCATGTCCAGCTAAGTATCCTCTAACCACCATTTCTACAGGAAATGTCTCACAATTTAAGCCAAAAGAAGCATTTGGGTCTGGAGTGGCAATTAACCAATTAGGTACTATATCTCTCATGGCCTCCAAATTTTTGGCCGCAATTTGATTCAAAACTTGGCCTTTAAAAGGAATAGGCCTTGGTAAAACTACATCAAATGCAGAAATTCTGTCCGAAGCCACCATTAATACATGTTTGCCAATGTAATACACGTCTCTAACCTTACCTCTGTAAAATGCTTTCTGGTTTTTGAAATTGTAATTTGTCTCCTTAATGCTGTTCATTTTGTATTTTTATAATCTCCCTAAACGTTTGTGAAATAAGCTGAAACTCATTTTTTTACAAATTTCGGTTTATTACCAATCTTTTTCTACTTTTTTCTTACTATTTTTTCCAGAAATCAAAACTTTCATCTCTGAGTTTTTCAAATCTTCTAGTAATTGAAGAGCTTTTTCTTTTGATATTTTGTTAGAAGTATACTGATCAAGCTCTTTCTCTTTCTCTTCTGAGGCTATAATTTCTTGACTTTGTTTTTGGTCTTGTTGGGGAGGAGGTGGAGAGAATTTGGGATGATAAATTCTGCTTATTAGTTCAAAGTTAAACCTAGCTTTCTCATTATCAATGTTTTTTTCCATAGAAGATTTAAAGAGTTTCAATGCCAAAGCACTATCTCCTTTCATCAATGCCAAAATACCCAATTGGTTTTTTGCCTGTGCGGCTTGTATGTTATTGGGGTTATCTTGAAGATATTCGTAATTTATTCTTGCATTTAGTGTATCATTTACCGCAAAATAAGCATGAGCTACATCAAGACGAAGCTCAGGCTCAATTAATCGATTTACATTCTCTATTTGTTCGAAAATTCCAATTGCTTTAGCAAACTCTCCTTTAAGCAAAACTTCATTAAATTCTTTCTTTAAAGTATTCTGTTGCTCAATATTTCCAAAAAATTGAGGATTTAAAAGAAAGAAAACAATATGATAAATAAATTGGTACATTTTAAAGCTTAAGGACATTTACTGTAATCATAAAATCTAGCACAATAAATAGCAAGGCTATTAATAGAAAGTAAACGTATTTGTTGTAAGTAACTGTCTGTAAATTAATATTTTGTTCTGAATTTTTTATTTGATTTAGTTTTCCAATTAAGCTATTTATTTGATTTCTTTGATTATTTATAATAAAATACTCACCCTTTGTTTTCTTAGCTATTTGGTTTATTTGATTTATATCCAGTATACTAATTACTTCATTTCCATTTTTGTCTTTCTTAAACCCATTTAAAGTTGGGATTTTTCCGCCCATTTGAGTGCCTACACCCAATATGTACAAATTGATGCCATTTTTGGCAGTAAGGTCAAGCAGGTTTTCGTTAACTCCTCCGAAATTCTCGCCATCTGTTATTAAAATACAAGTTTTTATCTGGGAGTTTTTTTTTGAATCCAAGCCAAACTTATCAATTAATAAATTAAAAAAAGCATTAAAATCCGTCGAGCTATTTGCCAACAAATTGGTTTTTAGGCTAGATATGTTATTTTTTAGATTTTCATGATCAAATGTCAAAGGCGTGTAAATAAAAGCATCAGAGTTAAAAACTATAATACCGATTTTGTCAGATTTGAATTGATCAATCAAATTAAGCATCTCGCTTTTTGCCTTATCTAGCCTTGAAGGCTCCACATCGTTGGTGTTCATAGAAAGCGATAAATCAAATGCCAAATAAATGTCTTTACTCGACGATCTTGCTTCTATTTCCGTAATACCGAAGTTTGGGCCGAGCAAAGCCAAACCTAATAAGCCAAGATAAATAGCTCTTATGAAAAACTTTAGTGAAGAAGATGCAGCAGATGTTTTAAGCTTTTTAGAAATAAAATATAATCTCCCAAAATATATAAAATAAATCAGGAGGAAAATTATTAGGAAAGCTAGGTCTGCTTGAGAATATTCTCTACTCCAATTCATTATTTTTTGTTAAACGAAATCAAATTGGCCATCAATCTGAAAGCACCTGGGACACCCGCTGGTAATTGCCTAAAAAATGAAAGTCCGGTAAAAATATAAGCTCCTTTTCCATATTTAGTATATAAAAGAGAACCTTCTAACTCTGTTTCACCTTTGTCTTTTATTGCAAAAACTGTGGTATACTTATCAGACCATTTTTCGGCAAAATACAATCCTCGCTCTTGAACCCAGCCTTCGTAGTCTTTATTTGTTATTTTATTTGGATAGTTCAAAATCGGTTCATTGGTATTTATTACCTTCATTTCTGCATCTTCCTCAGTTACTCTTCCTCTACCAATACTCAACGGATAAGGCCCTAGTTCTTTGGTTTTGACTACGCCATAAAAAGCTTGGGTCTGGTATTGAACAATCAGGTTTCCTCCATTTTTTACATATTCAAATAGTAAGTTTTGAGCATTTGGAAGCCAATCTTCCGTATTATATGCCCTTACGCCAACAATAATTGCATCAAATTTTGAGAGATTTCCTGTTATTGTGTTTTCGTTTAGAAAAGTTAAATCATAACCAATTTGTCGCAAAGAAGCCGGTACGTCATCTCCTGCTCCAGCTATGTAGGCTAAGTTCTGCCCTTTTTTGATGATATTAATTTTGTTAGCAACTGCTTTGGCCTCTGGAAAAACATTCAACTCAGGTATATGGTCATATTTGACTGTTTTCAAAGCTCTTTCATAAGTGCCATTGGGTGTTGTGGCAGAGGCTTTTATTTCAGTCTCTGAGGTATTAACTGGAGGCGTAACCGTGAAAAATATTTGTTTTTCTTGGTTCTTTTCTGTGAAGGTTACTGGAATAGTTGCTGGGGAGTATTTCCAGTCTTTACTTAAATTTAATTTTACATCAGCAGTGAGATTAGCCACATTAGACCTAACCATCACGCTTACTTGCTTTGGTTTGTTATCAGCAAAAATGTAAACCTTTTGGTCTAAGTTTAGCATTATTTCAGGCCTTACTTCAAGATATTTATAAATTTCTCCTACTGCAGGCTCAGTGTATTTATACTTTATTGGATGAGAGTAATTTATTTTTTCGCCAAAAATATTCAAGGTATACTTAGCCCAAAGTGCATCTGGTGCCATTGGCAATCCTCTGTATTTTTCATCAGATAATTTATAAAATCCTTTTTCAGATTGTGTCTGTAGCCAATAGGGTTGTGTGATGGCTGCATTTTGCGGAATAATAATTTCCATCGCAAAATCAAGATTTTTATTGTATTTGAGATCCAAAGCCAATGTAGTATCTTTTTGTGCCGACCCTGAAATTTCCAATTTTTCTAATTTTACATCAATATCAGATCGATTTACTGTATTCGAAAACAGTTTTAACGATTGACCAGGAGAAACCATATAAGTTGAAGGGTTTACTTCACAATAGATACCGCCACAAGCCATTATTATATTTACACATTCTTTAAGCTTGTCTGCTTTATAAACAGATTCTGGAAGGTTTTCTATGGTTTTGTAAACCTTTATTAACCCCTTTACACTTTTGGAAGGATTCGTAAAATCGAAATTCTTTAAAATTTCCTTCAGTTCAACAGCAACCGCTGCCCCACCAGGTGTTCGGTTCCATGTCAAATCTACACCATCAAAAAGGTCATCTTTAGCTGGTTCCCCTTTAATACTTACTGCAAAATCATAACGCTCGTTTCTAGTTGGAGCAGAACCAAATCCTTGACTTCTGTGCTTGCTCCGTGCTTCTGCGGCTATTTCTGAATAAGATTTTCCCAAAAGTGGATTAAAATCAGCCAAAGGGATTTTAATAAATGGTCCATCAGTAGGTTCTGAATTTGTAAATCCTCTATTGAAAGAGTTCCAAACTAATCTTTTGGCTTGCCAAACACTAACTGTTTTTAGTTGCTCAGGAAATTTCGTCGGGTCAGCAGCTGCGTCAAATGCTTCAGCAGACAATACTGCAGATGCAGAATGGTGACCATGCCCGGCTCTTTCATCTGGCGGAAATCTGTTAATAATTACATCAGGCTTGAATTTTCTAATTTGATAAACCAAATCTTCTAATATTTTTTCTTTACCCCAAGTACTTAGGGCTTCTTCGGTATGCTTAGAAAAACCAAAATCAATTGCTCTCGAAAAGTATTGCTCACCGCCGTCAATTTTTCTTGCTTCAAGTAGTTCATGTGTACGTAGTAAACCAACATATTCTCCTTGTTCAGCACCAATAAGGTTTTGACCTCCATCTCCTCTGGTCATTGCCATGTAGGCAGTTCTGACTTTTTTCTCTTTCGAAAGCCACGAAATCAATAAAGTGTTTTCGTCATCAGGATGTGCGGCAACATAAAGTGCATTGCCCACAGTATTAAGTTTTTCTAGGTTTTGGTATATTTCACTACTCGAAATCGCTTTTGTCTGAGCATGAACATTTACCGATAAATAAAAAAGAGAACAAAAAAGGCTCGTTTTTTTTATAGATTTGTACCAATCAATTTTTTTTAATGAAATTCTCATTTGGTTTTTTTATAATTTTTCTTATCAATTTTAATAGTTTTTCCCAAAAAGGTCAAAGTCAATTTGTAGTTGGGGAAATATATGTTAAAGTAAAAGCAATAAATGCCAAAACAATAAAAACAAACTCTAAAACTGTAGTTATTAGTGAAGAATTACCTTTTTTGAGTAATATAAAAGCTTCAAAAAATATTACCAAAGCTGAAAAGCCGTTTTTGAATCTCAAAAATAAGGATTTAAATAATATTATCAGATTAAAAGTATCAGAAAGCCAGAATATTGATGATTTAATAGCTCAATTAAAAGACGAAGGGTATTATGAGTATGTTGAGAAAATACCTTTAAGGAGCATAATATCAACGCCTAACGATCCAAGTTTTGCAACACAATGGTCATTGACTAAAATAAATGCACCGCAAGCTTGGGATGTAAACCCTGGTGGAAGTAATATAGTAGTGGCTGTTGTGGATAACGCCATCCAAACAACGCATCCTGATCTCGCTGCAAATATGCTTGCAGGCAAGGATATGTCCTCAGAGTTGGATTTTGACCCAAATCCACCTAATGATAATTTTTCTCATGGAACTCATGTAGCAGGTATTTTATCTGCGGTTACCAACAATTCCATAGGTATTGCGGCCGCAGCAAATAATAAAGTGAAGATAATGCCCATCAAAGCTACGCCTGACGATGGCAATCCTAACAGCATATATTATGGTTTTGAAGGTGTAGTCTGGGCGGTAGATCATGGAGCAAAAATCGTTAGTTTGTCTTGGGGAGGAGTTGGATATTCAAGTGCTGAGCAAGATGTAATGAATTATGCGTTTGATAATAATGTAATAGTTGTAGCGGCGGCAGGGAATGATAATAATGCGGAACCAAGTTATCCAGCGGCCTACAATCATGTGATATCTGTGGCAAGTTTAGATGCCAATGACGCAAAGAGTTCATTTAGTACTTTTGGTTCTACCGTAGATATTTCAGCACCTGGAAGGTCTATTTTAAGTACTTTACCCACTAATACTTATGCTTCTTACAGCGGTACTTCTATGGCTACTCCATTGGTGGCATCATGTTTAGGATACCTTTGGTCTTGTTTTCCTACTTTAACAATGGCAGAGTTAGAAATACTGTTAAAAAGTACTGCAGATGATATCTCAAGCCAAAATCCTGGGTTTGATGGAAGTTTAGGAGCAGGTAGAGTGAATCTTCTCAATGCGATTTCTTGTGCCAATGAAAACATTGATCAATTAAGTTTGAATATCTCTCCAAGTCGTTTTTTCTGTGTAGGCGATAGTGCCATTATAGCCGTTCCATTTATTTCAGGTGCAAATTATTCATGGAAACTAGACGGAAATGCCATTACAGGCACAGATTCTTCTATTTACGCAAAAAATGAAGGCGTTTATTCTTTAACTATTTCCAAAAACTCTTGTATTAAAACACTCATATCTAAGCCTTTTGTGTATAATTTATTATTAAGTGAAAGTCCAGTTGCTGATCCAAAAATCAGTATGTATTGTTCTGGAATTCCTGATACTTTGAAGGCATTAAGCCCTATTTGTTCTTTTCCAGAGTTTTATCAAAAAAACTACGTTGGTCCAACAGTTGGATATGATGGATATGACCAATCGGGCGATGATATGACAATTCTCTTGCAAAATACCGTCGGATTGATCGATTCTTTAGAGGTTAGCATAACTTGGCAAAAGAAAGATGGCGGCGGTGCGATTTCATGTGGAACTGTTGATGCTGGAGGAATTCCTTATAATGAAGAGGTTAGTTTTAAAATTTTAAGTCCTTCTGGTCAAGAATTGATTTTAGTTTCTGAAGGTACTTATGCTAGAGGATTGGTAACAAGTGGTGAAGTTACAACCGTTTTTAAAAATAGTGCCCCGTCAATTGGTTCAAATTCGCTTCCAGCTTCTGGTAGTTTTGCTCCACAATCTTCTTTTGCCATTTTAAATGGAGAAAATGCCAATGGGGTATGGAAATTACTGCCTTCTGACAATTCATTTCTAGATCCGCTTTGTGTGTCAGGTTTCAGTATTAAAGTTTACACAAATGCCCATTTGTCTACAAATGTTACTACATGGTGGGACAACGCCACTGGAGGAAACCTGATTTCTTCTAACTCAGAGTTGATTTTAAGTAATTTACCTGTAGGTATAAATGAATATTTTACTCAAAATCAATGTACTGGATTGTGCCCATCTCCAAGAACAAAAGCAGAGGTTTATATTAAAAATACTCCTGAAATTGTTGGTTTCCCGAAAGACGATATTTTACTGACACAAGCTCAAGCTCAGGAAATTATGTATTCTACTAATATTCAAGTATCTAAAAATGCTTCAAATTTATACTATGTGTCTGGAACAAATATCTACAGCCAGAATTTCAATTATTTGATTTCTTCTTCACCGCCTTTACGTTCGCCAGTAAGCTTTTGTAATACTGCAAATTATGGACTTTTGGCAATGGGCTGTACAGGGACAGTTTTATGGAGTAATGGCGAAACCAACCAAGGCGTGTATTTGCAAAACATAAATAATGAATATCAAATTACTGCAACTTGTCAGCAAGCCTGGAATTGTCCTGTTCCATCCCCTACTACATTTAGTTTTTTTAAAGCCAATGCAAACCAAACCATAGACGGAATTGTAGATGGGAATCTTACTCAAAATACATTTGCTAAAAAACTTACTTCAGTTCAAAAAATAATTCCTACTACAAATATTTTATATCAAGCCAATGAAAGCATTTTGCTTAGTCCGGGTTTTTCTGTAAAAGCAGGAAATGTGTTTACTGCCAAAATTGGAGGCTGTTTTTAAAAGTTAAGCCTAAGAAAAAAAGCAGATTTTATTCAAAGAATTATTGAGATTTTCATAAAAAAAATATTTTTAATTCAGTTTTACTTTTTTATTGTGTCCTTCTCGTCTTATTTTTGCAAAATTTTTTACTTAAAATTCTTAATTTAAACCGTTTTTATATGAATTCAATTGTTTATTTGGTTCCATTATTCGGTATTGTCGGATTGTTATACACAGCTTGGAAGTTCAACTGGGTATCACGTCAAGACGCCGGTGATGAAAACATGCAAAGATTATCAGGTTATATAGCCGATGGTGCAATCGCATTTTTAAAAGCTGAATGGAAAGTGTTAGCTATGTTTGCTATTCCTACAGCTATTATATTGGCATGGTTAGGTATGGATGAAGGTACTATCGAAAACCCAATTCATTCTTCGCCAATTATCGCTGTAGCTTTTTTAATAGGTGCTATTTTTTCAGCTTTTGCTGGATACATTGGTATGTTAGTAGCTACAAAAGCCAACGTTAGAACGGCTCACGCTGCAAGAACCTCTTTAGCTAAAGCTCTCAATGTTTCATTTACAGGAGGTTCTGTAATGGGAATGGGCGTAGCAGGCTTAGCAATATTAGGTTTAGGGGGCTTGTTTATAGCATTTTACAATATATTTGCTCAAGGTCAAGCTTTGACTTCTGACGAAATGAAAAAGGCTATCGAAGTTTTAGCTGGATTTTCATTAGGAGCTGAATCAATCGCTTTGTTTGCAAGAGTAGGTGGTGGTATTTATACCAAAGCTGCTGACGTAGGTGCTGACCTTGTAGGAAAGGTTGAAGCTGGAATTCCAGAAGATGACGTTAGAAACCCAGCAACAATTGCGGACAACGTAGGTGACAATGTGGGTGACGTGGCAGGTATGGGAGCTGACCTTTTCGGTTCTTATGTGGCTACTATATTAGCTACTATGGTGCTCGGTCAAGAAATTTCGGTTACAGATAATTATGGTGGTTTTTCACCGGTTCTATTGCCGATGTTAATAGCAGGTGTGGGTCTTTTGGCTTCAATGGTAAGTACGTTTTTTGTGAAAGTTAAAAACGAGACTGATTCTGTACAAAATGCATTGAATCTTGGAAACTGGTTGTCAATTGTAATTACTTTGGTTGCTTCTTTCTTCTTGGTTAAACATATTTTACCTGAGAACCTTAATTTAAGAGGTTTTGAGTTTACTTCAATGGACGTGTTTTATGCGATTGTGGTAGGGTTAATTGTAGGTACTTTGATGTCTATCATTACTGAATATTACACTGCGATGGGCAAAAGACCTGTTCAATCTATCATAGAAAAATCAGGAACTGGTCATGCTACAAACATTATTGGTGGTCTTGCAGTAGGTATGGAATCTACAGTGTTACCAATTTTAGTGTTGGCTGCTGGTATCATATTCTCTTATGCTTTTGCTGGTATTTACGGTGTTTCTATCGCTGCTGCTGGTATGATGGCTACAACTGCTATGCAATTGGCAATTGATGCATTTGGTCCAATTGCTGACAATGCTGGTGGAATTGCCGAAATGTCACAGTTACCTGCTGAAGTTCGTGAAAGAACTGATAATTTAGATGCTGTAGGTAACACGACTGCCGCTACAGGAAAAGGTTTTGCCATAGCGTCTGCTGCACTTACTTCATTGGCTTTGTTTGCAGCTTTTGTTGGTATTGCGGGTATAGATGCTATTGATATTTATAAAGCACCTGTTTTAGCTGGATTGTTTGTAGGTGGTATGATACCATTTATTTTCAGTGCATTATGTATTTCAGCTGTAGGTAAGGCTGCTATGGAAATGGTGAACGAGGTTAGACGTCAGTTTAGAGAAATTCCAGGTATTATGGAATATAAAGCTCAACCTGAATACGAAAAATGTGTAGAGATCTCAACGAAAGCTTCTATAAAGCAAATGTTGTTGCCAGGAGCTATTGCTCTTTTGGTACCCGTAATTATCGGTTTCGGATTTAAAGGTGTTTTTGAAACAACAAGTTCTGCTGAGATTCTTGGTGGACTTTTGGCTGGTGTTACAGTTTCAGGTGTTTTGATGGGTATTTTCCAATCAAATGCTGGTGGTGCATGGGATAACGCAAAGAAATCTTTCGAAAAAGGTGCTTTGATTGGAGGTGAAACTTTCAAAAAAGGTTCAGAACCACATAAAGCAGCAGTAACTGGTGATACTGTTGGGGATCCTTTCAAAGATACTTCGGGTCCTTCAATGAACATTTTAATTAAATTAATGTCTATCGTTTCCTTGGTAATTGCTCCTTACATCGCTGTTGAGAAATCAGCACATGCCACTGAGGTAGAAGTACCTACAGAAATCGTTGTAGTTGAAAACTTATCGAAAGAACTTTCGACTGGTGTAAAACTTTCTTTCGCTAAAGGTGGAATCGAAGATAACTTAATCAGTTTTATAGAAAACTCAGAAGCAGAAGCAGGGAAAGACAATTGGTTTAATTTTGTCAATCTTAATTTTGAAACTGGAAGCGATAAATTAGATGCTAATTCAACACTTGAGGTTAGTAATATTGCTGAAATCATGAAAGCATATCCAGAAGTTGGAATTAAAGTTGGAGGATATACCGATAATGTTGGTAATCCTGCTTCAAACTTAGAACTATCTGGCAAAAGAGCATCTTCCGTAAAGGCAAAGCTTGTGGAAATGGGAATTGCTGATAGCAGATTAGAGTCAGAAGGATACGGTGAGCAACATCCTGTAGCTTCTAACGACGAAGAAGAAGGTCGTAAAATGAATCGAAGAATTGCTGTTTCTGTAAGAAAGAAATAATAATTCAGAAAAATAAATCTAAAAGCCGCTCAAACTCTTGAGTGGCTTTTTTCGTAAAAAAATATTGAAAATGTCTTTTTATTTTACCGTATTACAGTGGTCTTTTGTTTTGATTGCCAGTTTTATTATTGGTGTATCTAAAGCCGGCATAAAAGGTATAGATATGCTAAATGTACTATTAATGGCGGTTGTTTTTGGAGGAAAAGCTTCCACTGGCGTAGTATTGCCTCTTTTGTGTATTGCTGATATTATGGCGGTAATAGTTTACAAAAGACATGTGGAATGGCAGTATTTCAAAAAACTAATGCCAGCCATGGTTGTTGGGGTTTTGTTGGCTGTTTGGGTTGGAAATGGTATTGATGAAGCCATGTTTAAGAAAATCATCTCGGTTATTATAGTTCTAACGATTGTCCTAATGCTTTTTCTTGAAAACACAAAGGATGCACACTTCCCCTCAAAATATTGGTTTAGCGGCACTATGGGATTGATTTCAGGTTTTACAACTATGATGGGAAACCTTGCAGGAGCATTTTCTAATATTTATTTTTTAGCTCTTAAACTTGATAAAAAAACATTTATAGGCACAGCAGCTTGGGTATTTTTGGTGATTAATTTATTCAAGGTTCCGTTTCAAGTTTTTGTTTGGGAAACCATAAACACTCAAACTTTTTTATTAGATATTGTACTTTTGCCGGCCTTGTTTTTAGGTTTTTATGTGGGTTTAAAATTGGTTGGAAGAATCAACGAAAAGTTGTTTCGCAAACTTGTTATGATAATCACTTTTTTAGGAGCACTTTTGATATTATTTAGGTAAAAAAATCCTTTTAATAGCTCATTCAGGCCATTTGTTCCTGATTTTTTGTATATTTAATTTGAAATTGACAATATGGAAGTAGGTAAATATAATACTTTACAAATACTAAGAGGAACGAGCGTAGGTATGTACTTGGGCGACGAAGAAGGAAACGACGTCCTTTTGCCACATAAATACATACCTGAGAATGCTCAGATTGGAGAAGATATTGAAGTCTTCATCTACAGAGATTCGGAAGATAGGCTTATAGCAACTACCCTAAAGCCTTTTATAACTTTAAACCAGTTTGCAATTCTTGAAGTGGTTGCCGTCTCAAAATTCGGGGCATTTTTGGATTGGGGTCTTGAAAAAGACCTTTTTGTGCCATTCAAAGAACAAAATCATAAATTGGTTACTGGACATTATGTTGCTGCTTATCTTTATTTAGACGAGCAGACAGACCGTTTGGTGGCTTCTGCCAAAGTTCATAAGTTTTTCAAAAACTTAGATGGCGTAGATTTAGAAATTGGGCAGGAAGTCGATTTGTTGGTATTTGAAAAAACAGATTTGGGCCACAATGTCATCATTAATAATCTTTATAAAGGATTAATCTACGAAAACGAGGTTTTTAAACGATTGGCCTGGGGCGATGTAAGCAAAGGCTACGTAAAAACAATCAGAGAAGATGGGAAAATCGATATTTCTCTTCAACCAATCGGTTTTCTGAAAACTTTGGAGCCCAATGCAAAAGCAATACTTGAAAAACTGGAAAGTTCTGGAGGTGTTTTGAATTTGAGCGATAGCTCGGAGCCATTTGAGATAATGGAGATATTGGAAATGAGCAAGAAAAACTTTAAAAAAGCAATTGGCTCATTGTATAAAGACAAAAAGATAAGAATTTTAGAAACTTCAATCGAACTAATAAAATAAACCAAAATTGAATCATGAAAAAGCTTGTATTTACTGCTTTGGCTTGCCTGATGCTAACTTCTGTTTTCTCCCAAAAACTTTCAACCACTGAGGAAGATTTAATAAAATCAGTCGAAAAGAATTACGAAAAAACCTTTAAATTATTAGAGGAAGTAGTGAATATCAATTCTGGAACATTAAACAAAGAGGGTGTAAAGCAAGTAGGGGATATTTTTAAAAGGGAATTTGAAAAGATAGGATTCGCTACAGAATGGGTTTCACTTCCGGATTCTTTGAACAGAGCGGGACACTTTGTCGCTACTCGAAAAGGCACAAAGGGTAAAAAACTATTTTTAATTGGCCACTTAGATACTGTTTTTGAAAAATCCATGGAGTTTTCGCCTTTTACAATTATTTCAGACTCGATAGCTACAGGGCAAGGAGCCAATGATATGAAAGGTGGCGATGTAATGATATTGGCCTCTTTACAAGCATTGAATGAATATAATCTATTAGATGACAGACATATCACGGTTTATTTTACGGGAGATGAAGAATCATCAGGAAAACCTACATCAATAAGCAGGGCAGATTTTATAGAAAGAGCCAAAGAGTGCGATATTGCCTTAGCTTACGAAACTACAGCGGGCTTTGGTATAGCTACCACCGCACGCCGCGGAGCGAGTGGTTGGACTTTGGTAGTTACAGGCAAACAAGCTCATTCTTCGGGTGTTTTTAGTCAAAATGTGGGCTATGGCTCGATATATGAAGCAGCCAGGATTTTAAATACTTTTAGAGAGACTTTAAGCAAAGAGAAATATTTGACATTCAATCCTGGTCAGATTGTCGGAGGTTCGTTTGTGAATTATGACGAAACAGAAGCCAAAGGGATTTCTTTGGGAAAAACCAATATAGTAGCAAAAAGAACCATAGTTACGGGAGATTTGAGGTTTCTGACTGAAGACCAAAAGATAAATGCCCGAAAAAAGATGGTAGAAATAACCAAGAAAAGCCTCAACCAAACTTCTGCTCATATCAAGTTTTCAGATGGAATACCATCTATGCCACCAACTGAAGGCAATCGCAACATTATGAAAGTGCTGAACCAAATAAGTTTGGATTTGGGAATGGGGCCTGTGAAAGAAGGCGATCCGGGCTCAAGAGGAGCTGGAGATATAAGTTATGTTTCACAATATTTAGATTGCCTTGATGGCTTGGGTTCTTCTGGCTCGGGAGCACATACGCCTGCCGAAACCATAAACATAAAAGAATACCCAAAATTGATAAAAAGAAGCACATTGTTAATGTATAGACTTTTGAAGTGATGGAAAGCTCTACGATGGTTTTAACATCGTTGGAGCTATGCTTAGTCTTCAGACTAAGCATCGGTGTATCTCGGTCTTCAGACCGATTCTAGTATCAGTGTATTCTGAAATTTAGTATATTGGTGTAAAAAAAGATATGGAAGGTGGTTATGCGATAAGAAATCAGGAAGCAATGCATTTTCTTACATTCACGATAGTTGATTGGGTAGATGTTTTCTCAAGAAAAATATATCGAGATATTGTCATTGATAGTTTAAAATTTTGTCAGGAAAACAAAGGGATGAATTTGATTTCTTATGTCATTATGAGTAATCATATTCATGTAATTTGTCAATCAGATAAAGGAAACTTATCAGATTTAGTTAGAGATTTTAAAAAATATGTAGCTCAAATGATTCTCAATCAAATTAAAATTGGACCTGAGTCAAGGTCTGACTGGATGTTAAAGCGTTTCGAATTTGCTGCTAAGAGTAATCAGCGGAACTCAAATTTGCAATTTTGGCAAATAAACAATCATCCTGAAGAAATTTTTACTGACCCGTTTTTATGGTCTAAAATAAATTACATTCATATGAATCCAGTTAGGGCTGGTATTGTTTCTAAAGCATCAGATTACTTGTATTCAAGTGCGAGTAATTATTTGCAAAAAGAAAGTTTAATTCCTGTAATGTTGCCATCAAATCCAATTATAAATCCTTTAAAGAAATCTGGATATGACATTGATATCGAGTTATGGTGATAGTATTTGTGGTTTTCGGTCTGAAGACCGTTTGTCACTCGTGCTTAGTCTGAAGACTAAGCACAGCTGAATAGCGATTTATTAGCAGAAATCTAAACTATCAAACAATTAAGAGAAAGTAAATTTTAAAAATGGGATAACAGACTTTTAAAAACTAAATGCATCAAAAATGGATTACAACATGTTAAATTTTATTTTATTCTGTTTAGGAGTTTTCTTATTTTTCTTTTTCAAATATAAAAGAGAGGACAAGATAAATGCCAACCGTAAAACTAAAGAAATAGAAAGCGTAGCTTCTCAAGAATTTAGCAAACCACAATCTTTTGGCTTTAAAAATCCACATGGATGGATGGCTGTTAAAACAGATGATTATTTAAAAGTTGCTGACTTTTTATCACATAGTAATAAATACAGAACTAATTGGGAAAAGGGAATTCAATACGCGTATGATGGAGGTTGCTTTATTTCACCAAGTTTAAGAGGTTGGACATTAGTTGTTTCTCCTGGTTTTTTTATTGACGAGCTTTTTAAAAGAGATGGTTTGTCGAATAAATTAAAGGAAATGTCAATTGAATTTGATGAAGTTCACTGTTATACTAGTTATAGGATAATAAGTCAAAATTCATGGGTAAAAATTGTAAATGGCGAAATAGAAAGAGCATTTTCACAAAATAACCAAATAAATTTTAATATAGGTAAAATAACACAAGTTGAAAATGAACTTATTCAAAAGGAAAAAAAAGAGTTTATTAAAAATATGGAACAATATGGGCTTGTTATTCCTGAAAATGACTTAGAACTCTTAATAGATGAAAACCATGTATTTAATGTTGCTAAAGATTGGGATATTAACCCTTTAGAATTGGACAATATTTCTGAAATAGATGAGCGTTTAGGCGTTTTTATTTATGGTCAAACTATATTTAATTTATAAAATTGATACTATCTGCTAAATAAGGGTTTGCCGAAATACTGGCAGAAGGAATTAAGTGAACTTTTGGAATTATATATCGCTCTTCGACATCTTCCCGATGTCGAAGCTAGATAGGGAGGATTTCCAATCCGACTAAAGTTCTGCCAATTCCATAGGGCTGGTATTCCTATACCATTTCAAATATTTGTTTAATGCTTAAGCTCAAAAATAGGATTGGAAATCCTATTTTATCTAGCTTCGACATGCCCTGCGGAACATGTCGAAGAGCGAAAAAAAAGCTAACAATAGTCTTATAGGTTTTTTCTTTTGGGTAATTGCAATCACGAAATTTTTAATAATTAGGGCAAAAGTTCAATGACAACTAAGAGTGTTCAGTATAACCATGGTAAAAATAAGTTGACAACTGTTCAATTTGACATTGTTATTGTAAATGGAAAGAAATTAGCTAGTAATATTATTATAACGTCTAACTTTAGACTCTATTATCCTAAAAATCCCCAAATAAGGTTAGATCCCAAAGCGGGATACGGCTTTTTTGAAAATGGTGTATTTAGTACTAATGGTGACATACAGCAAATAATAAAACGCATTCATAAAATCGTCGAAGAAACAAAAGACTGAAAAAATATGCGGACACGCAAGCAAGACTTAAAATGTTTACGCAAACCGAACCGCTAACAGCACCTACTTGCAATTTTTTGCGGGTTAACGCTCAAATGCGTAACTTGACATAGCAAAAAACTGCAAGTAGCTCCGCTCTTCGGGATGTTCCGCAGGACAATCCCGAAGCTAGATAAAAAGGATTTTTAATCCGCTAAAATAGAAAATGAGATAAATAGAAAAACAGCATTTCTACGCAAACACTAAATGTCTTGCTTTGCTGCAAAAAGTCAAACCCGAAATAGTAAATTTCTATAATTGAAATAAATCAATGGTGAGTTACAATTGCCGCGGTTAAAGACCCCATTACATACGTGTGTAGGCTGGAGTATTCGCACACCTAAGTTAGATTCGATATTTAATCGCTAGTCAAATTTTTTTAACGTCATGTAATATGTAGGTAATGTTTCATTATAGCGAAACTTTATTTACCTTGATTTTTTAAGATTATGAACTAAATGGAGAACAAATTTGAAATCGTTTTATTGGCAGAAGCATTTGAATTTTTAAAGTCGCTTGACATAAAACATTCCAATAAAATTCTTTTTAATATTAGAAAGTCCAACTTTAAAACGACCCTGAACTTTTTATAAAATTGACAGACGATATTTGGGGATTTAGAACTTTATGCGAATGATTACAATATAGAATGTTAGCTTTTTGGGACAAGACTGACTATTAAAATAAATTAGTAATTTCTACAAATGGGTTTATAATAAAGCAAAGTAAAGTTCCAGAGAATGAAATCTTAAAAGCAGAAACACAAAGAAAAAAATATTTTCAAGACAATTTAAATAACAAGAAATGAAAACTTACACTTTAGACGAGGTACAAGACAAAATAATTGGCAAGAAAGGAACACCAAACAGAGAAAAATTTGAATACGAACTTCAAATGGATTTAATTGGTAAAGCGATTAAAGAAAGCCGACTAGAACGAAAATTAACACAAGAGCAATTAGGTGAATTAGTTGGAGTACAGAAAGCTCAAATTTCACGACTTGAAAGCAATGCAAGTAATGTAACTATAGACACTTTGATGAAAGTGTTTACTGCATTGAAAGCTAAAGTGAAACTACAAATTGAATTACCAAATGCTAAATTTAATTTGGCTAGATAAAACTAATGCCGTTTCAAAGTCCGCAAAGTGGCCACTCCGTTCTACGATTCTTCCACCATCGTTGAGGCAACATCAGAGTTTTACTCGAAATATTCTAATATTAAATATCCGAAATAAAAGATGGATAGTAATGGATTTAGAGATGATTCGAAGCCTCTTTGCTTTTATTTGTAAAAATTCTGATAGATTTACATTTTTAAAAAGTAACCTTTTGAAATGATAATAAAAGAACTTACAGAATATTTAGAAAAATTTGCTCCATTAAGCTACCAAGAAGATTACGACAACTGCGGCTTGATAGTAGGAGATGCCGAAGCCGAAATAACGAATGTATTGGTTAGTTTAGATGTTACTTTGGAGGTTTTAGAAGAGGCCGTATCTAAAAATTGCAATTTAGTCATAGCCCATCATCCGCTTATTTTTAAAGGATTAAAGAAGTTAACGGGTAAAAATTACATAGAAAAAGCTGTGGTTTTTGCCATAAAAAATGATATTGCGATATATGCTATTCATACCAATCTCGACAATGTGATGAATGGCGTCAACTTCAAAATAGCAGAGAAATTAGGTCTTCAAAACGTGAAAGTGTTAAGACCCAAAGCGAATACTTTAATGAAGTTGATTGTTTTTGGGCCAGTCGAAAATACCGCCACACTTCAAAATGCCTTATATGCCGCTGGGGCAGGAGAGATTGGGAATTATGCCAATTGTAGTTTTAAAACCTCTGGAACGGGAAGTTTTAAGCCCAACGCCACTGCTGTTCCGTTTATTGGCAAAAGTGGACAGTATGAAGAGGTGGAGGAAAACAGATTGGAGGTTGTTTTTCCTGCACATTTAAAATCGAAAGTATTAAATGCCATGCGGAAAAATCATGTGTATGAAGAAATAGCCTATTATCTTCAAAATATCGAAAACGAGAATCAAGACATTGGTTCTGGAGCTATTGGTAATTTACCTGAGGAATTGTCAGAAAAAGAGTTTTTGGCTTATTTGAAAGACAAAATGAACTTGAATGTTATTCGATATACAAGTTCAGAAAATAAAAAAATAAGAAAAATTGCGGTTTGTGGAGGAGTAGGCAGTTTTTTACTTTCTGATGCCAAAAGAGCGGGAGCAGATGCTTTTGTAACGGCCGATTATAAGTATCATGAGTTTTTTGATGCCGAAAATCAGATAATTATTGCAGATATTGGACATTTTGAGAGTGAAGTATACACAAAAGATTTAATTGTAGAAATTATTTCAAAAAAATTCACTAATTTTGCGTCCTATTTATCGGAAATAGATACAAATCCAATTAAATATTATCATTAAAAGAGGTGTTCTTTTTACATTCTTAAGTATATGGAGATTACAATAGCAGACAAGCTGGTTACCCTTTTGGAATTACAGGAAATTGATTCAAGATTGGATCAATTGAGAAAACTTCGTGGCGATTTGCCAGAAGAGGTGAAAGACCTTGAAGATGAGGTGATTGGTATTGAAACTAGAATCAATAAGTTTCAAGTGGAGATCAACAGTTTCAAGGAAGAGATAGAACGTCACGTTCAAAACAAGAAAGAGGCTGAAAAACTTATACTAAAATATAAGGATCAACAAATGAACGTTAGAAATAACCGTGAATTTGATGCTATTTCTAAAGAATTGGAATTGCAAGAGCTTGAGATTCAACTATCTGAAAAACGTATCAGAGAAGCTGAGTACAAGATCAGCATGAAAGATACTGAAATTGACTCAACAACTGCTTCAAAAGATAGAAGAGCTGATGTTTTAGAACAAAAACGTCAGGAACTTGATAAATTGGTAAATGATAGCCAAGAAGAAGAGGAAAAGCTAATCAAGCAATCTGAAAAACAAGCAAAGAAAGTTGAAGATAGACTTTTGAAAGCTTATGTTAGAATCAGAGGAGGAGCTAAAAATGGTCTTGCGGTAGTAGCTGTTGATAGAGGTGCTTGTGGAGGTTGTTTTAACGTAGTACCACCACAACGTCAGGCTGACATTATGGACAAGCAAAAAATCATTATCTGTGAGCACTGTGGTAGAATATTGGCTGATGCTGATATGATCAAAGTACACAGAAAGAAGAAATAAGGATACTTATTGTATTTCAAAAGAGGAAGCTTCACCGTTTCCTCTTTTTTTTTGTGCTTTTTTTTGATTTGGTTAAATCTTTACATCTTTCGATTGCCAAAAAACAATTAGCAATTTCGCCAATTAATCCTCAAACTGATTTCCAAATTCTCCGCTTAAATAATTTCCAAAAAAACCAATCCTCCCAAGTTAAAATTATTCCTCAAAATAATATCCGAAAATTATTCCCATTTCGTCTTCCGATGTAAACCCAAATCTGATTGTTTGGTCAGTGTAATTATTGTAAGTAATTCTTGAAGTAAGGCCTTCTCCAGCTTTAAGAGAAATAGGAATAGCATAATCTATTTTCTCAGGATGCTCCCAGTTGGTAGATGTATAAATGATTTCTCCATCTCTATTACCACCTTTTATTAATATTTCGAATTTTTCTCCCAGTTTGTGCGTATGCGAGAAAAGAGTAACAATTTTAACATTTTTGTCAAATTTAAAATCTCTTGTAGCTACAGTTTTTTGCTTAGGAGGCAAAGTAAAGCCGGTGTTACCCATATCGATTATTTTTAGTGGATTTTTTACCTTTTCTTTGGGTATGGTATAAAGATTTACATTTACCTCTCCATTATAAGATTTGGCTCCTTTGTTGAAATAGTGCGAATTCATGTCAAATTCCATGTTTGCAGGAAGCTCAACGGCTGTACCCTCAGGGAAATTAAAAGTAAAATTGCTTTCACTTCCTCCAAAATAAAAAACGTGATTTCCCATTTGTTGGAAAGTCGTAAGATTTAAGGATAAATCTTTATTTCTTAAATCTCGAAGTTCCTCATTTTTGGGTAAGTTAATATTATTTCTAAATCCATATAATATAAAATGATGACTCCCCGGATGCATTTTTATTTGGAATTTGTTCACAAATACGGTTTGATTGTTATTTAAAGGTTTTCTGATAAATATCTCTCTTTCAAAAAACGGATAAATTTCAAAGGGTTCAAGTTTCATCTGGAAACCTTGGCCAGGTTCGGGTGGCGTGAGCGGTTCAAATTTAGCTATCACAGGTGTTTTATCTAAAAGCAAGCTAGCGTCCGCTACTGAGCCAGTTTGTGGGGCACCAGCCTCTATCCATCTTCTGATGTATTCTATTTGACCCATATACAACATGTCTTTACCTAAGGGCATTATGCTTCCAAAGTTTTTTGAACTTTTATGAGTAGTTTCAAACAAGAGTTTTTGGTATAAAAGACTATTTTGAGCATCAAAAGGGCTGACTCTTTTAAGGTTTTCTTGGGAAGCGGTAATGTTTTTAGGTGAAATGTTTATTAAATTTTGATAGGCTTTCTCTTTGCTCAGAATTAAGCCGTGTTGGAGGAATGTCCCATCAGTTTCACTTAAATGGCAACCTGAAATGGCACAAGAAGTATTTAATATTTCTGTTTGAATATTGTCAAAAGTATTGGCAGTTTCAAGGTCAATGTTGTTTTTGTCACAACTAATAAATTGGATAAAAAATACCAGTGTAAATATTGAAATTATACCTTTTTTCATTTTCGTCTTTAATTGCAATGTTTGATTTCTGTACAAATTATACAAATTGCTTTACAATCTATTAGCTTTTAAACGCAGATTATACAATTTACATTTCATGTAAATAAGTTTTTAGTATATTTAGCATAATATATTAACCGTTATGTTGAATGTAATAATATTAGACGATGAATCTAAAGCGATTCAAAGTCTTGAATGGGAACTTAAGAGTTTTTGCCCTAAAGTAAATGTTTTAGCCACCTTTACCAACCCATTCGAGGCCAAAGATTATATTCTAAACAATCCCATTGATGCAATATTTTTAGATATTGATATGCCACAAATGGACGGTTTCCACTTTTTAGAGTTTTTCCCATCTCGCGAGTTTTGTGTAGTTATCACTACTGCCTATGATCAATATGGAATTCAAGCCCTAAAACAGCAAGCAATAGACTATCTTTTAAAACCAATTGATTCAGATGATTTGATAAAATCAGTAGAAAAAATCAGGGAAAAGAGAAGTGCCTCCAATATTAAAGACATGTTGGAAGATATGTTATTAAACATCAACAACTCGCAAACGCTTGGGCCTAAAAAAGTTAACATTAGTTGTGACGGCAAGATATATTTTCTAGAACCTGACGAAATTCTTTATTGTGAAAGTGATGGGAATTATTGTAATGTTTTCCTTGAAAATGGCCAAAAGCTTTTCCTAACACAAATTTTAAAACAAATAGAGGAAAAGTTACCCAAGAATTTATTCTACAGAGTGCATAATTCTTATGTGGTTAACCTAAACAAAGTAAGAGAATATCAAAAAAATGAAGGTTTTTTGGTGCTAACCAATGGAAAGAAAGTGCCAGTTTCTAGAACTAAAAAAAGCCTATTTCTCGAAAAATAAATGAATAAAATCTTTAAATTCCTTTTTGTGTTTCTATTCTTTTTCAATTTATCATTCGGAAAAGATATAGACATCTTATCAGAGGCAGAAAAATTAAGGAATAAATCCAATTTGGATTTAATGAAAATAGATTCTGTTTTTTATTCCTATAAAAGAGATTCTGTCCAAATGAAACTATTGGCAACAGTTTCAGAATTTCCTATTGTTAAGATTTTTGCTATCAATTCTTTAGGTATTATTGCTAGGAATAGCTCCCAATATAAAAAGTCGATTGAATTACATACAGAAGCACTGAAGTTATCAGAGAGTATTGCCGATAAAGAATCTATAATCTCAAGCTTAAATCTTATCGGTGTTACCTACAGAAGATTGGATAATGTCAGATTAGCATTAGATTTTCATAAGCAGGCCTTAACATTAGCAGAGAAAATGCCTGAAAAAACAGAAGGTATTTTAAGGAGTACAGCGGTTTCTTTAAATAGTATTGGGAATATCTATTTGACTTTGAAACAATACCAATTGGCTCAACAACAATTCGAGAAATCGTTGCGAATTGAAAAGGAACTGGATAATAAATTAGGCCTAGCAATAAATTATCAAAATTTGGGAATAATAAATGAAGCTCAAAATGAATTGGATGCAGCTTTGGGAAATTATTCCACTTCATTAGAGTATAATAAAGCAATCAATTCAAAATTGGGAAGGATTATTTGCAATAATTCTATCGCCCAAATTTTGATTAAAATGAATAAGCCTAAAGAAGGCCTAAAGTTGATTTTGCCAAGTATAAGAGAAGCTGAAGAGCTGGGTGATAAGTTTTATATAACAATGGCTCTGATCAATTCTGGATGGGCTTATAGTATCTTAAAGGAATATGATAATGCGGAAAAGAATTTGGAAAAAGGCTTGAAAATGGCGATTGCAAACCAATTTAATTCCTCAACTTCAGAGGCATACTCCCATTTGGCTTTTTTATATGAATCTAAAGGTGATTATCCTAAAGCGTTGAAAAACCTTAAAAACAAGCAAGAGTTTAGCGAGAAAATATTAAATGAAGAAAATCTTCACTATACGGCTGAATTGATTGTAAAGTATGATAATGAGAAAAAAGAAAATCAAATCGCTTTGTTAGAAAAAGAAAATGAACTTGTAAAATACCGTTTAGGCGAAAATCAAAAGTTTATGATTTTTGCAGCTATTTTGATTGGTTTGATTGCAGGAATTTTGATTATCTGGTACAGGCAATACCAATTAAGAAATGAAAAGCAGGTTTTGATGCTTGAACAACAAATGATGCGATCGCAAATGAATCCTCATTTTCTTTTTAATTCCTTAAACTCTATAAAATTGTATATTATAAATAATGAAAAGGAAAATGCTGTTTATTATTTAAATAAATTTTCAAAACTTATAAGAACGATACTTTCTAATTCTAGAGAAAAAGAGATAAGCTTAAAAGAAGAACTTAACACAATGGAACTTTATGTAAATATTGAAAGTATTCGTTTTTCGGAAAAGATAAATTTTGAAATTAATGTTGCAGAAGGGATTGATGTAGAGGTTATTAAAATACCTTCATTAATTTTACAGCCATTCATTGAGAACTCAATATGGCATGGATTATCAAATATTGAAGGCGACAAAAAGCTTAGCATTAATGTAACAAGCCAGAAAAATGGGTTTATAAAATTCGAAATTATTGACAATGGTATAGGTAGAGAGAAAGCTCAAGAAATAAAAGAGAAAAAAGTGTCAAAGCAAAATTCTGTTGGGCTCAAACTTACAAAAGAAAGGTTAGAGAATTTTGCTAAAAATACAAATAGCAATATTTTTATGGATTTTGAAGATCTTTATGATGAAAATCAAAAATCGATAGGTACAAAAGCAATAATCATTTTGCCTATAAAATAAAAAGAGGAGACCATTGGCCACCTCTTTTCTAAAAATGAATAATAATTAATTATTATTTCAAAGATTTTATTAGCTTTTCATTCAAAGCTACATAATCAGGATTGTTTCCTTTTTGAGCTAATTCCATTGATTTTTTTGCGGTAGCTATTGCACCAGCTTTATCGCCAGCTTTGGCTTGGATTTTTGCTTTCAAGTGAGCAACCCAGTAAGCTTCTGGTTGAGCTTCAACCGCTTTGTTTGCCCATTCTAAAGCTTTTCCAAGATCTTTGCCGTTGTCAAAATAATATCCAGCAGCAGCAAAATATGGCTTGCTATCTACATTCATAGCTTTGTCTATGTCAGCCATTATTTTGGTGTCAATATCTGCTTCGATATCGAACTCAACTTCAGTGTTTTCCCAAATCATGTTGATGGTTGCCATGTTGCTACTTTGAGAACTAAACATAATTACGAAATTTTCAACTGCAAAAGGTAATTTGTTTGATTTTGCCATAAATCTTGTTACTTCGTCTTCAGCTTTGTAATTGAAAACGCTAGCTTCAGGCTTGCAAAGAATCACTTCCCATTCAGATTTGCCAGGAATCGTAAGGATAGAATATTTACCAGCTTTTACGGCTTTTCCACCCACTTTTACGTCTTCACCAAAAGTAATGGTTGTTTGACCGTTAGCACCAGTTCTCCACATTTTACCATATGGTACTAAATCTCCAAAAATAGTTCTGCCTTTGGCACCTGGTCTAGAATAGGTGATTTCTACAGATGAAAGGGCAAATTCTTGTTTGATTGTTTGGGTTGGGCTAGGAGCAGGAGTTTTGATTCCTTGAGCAAAAGCTCCGAATGAAAGTACAGAAAGAGCAAGTACAATTATTTTTTTCATAAAAATATAAAAGGTTTGTTTATTAATCTTGAACGCAAATTAGTACAAATTAGTTTTTTGATGTCATAATTTATCAAAAATACCTATAAACTCATGGACAAACCTCCATCTACTGGTAAATTTATTCCATTTATTGAAGATGCCGCAGGCGAACATAAAAATGCAACCGCAGCCGCGACTTCTTCTGCAGAAGCAAATTTGCCTACTGGTACATTGGCAATGATTTGTTTTTCAACTTCTGATTTTTCTATTCCCAGGCTATCAGCCCGCATTTGATTTACATTTTCTAGTCTTTGGGTCTGTGTATACCCTGGCAAAACATTGTTTACTGTAATACCGCTACCCGCTATTTCTTTCGAAAGGGTTTTGGCCCAACTTGCTACAGCCCAACGAATGGTATTTGATACACCAAGACCGACAATCGGCTGTTTTACTGATACAGAAATTATATTAACAATTCTTCCAAAGCCTGCTTGTTTCATGCCTGGAACTACGGCTTGGGTTAAAATCTGATTGTTTATTAAATGTTGGTTAAATACTTCTTGGAATTTTTCTGGACTTTCGTCAATAATTGCTCCACCAGCAGGACCACCGGTATTATTAATCAAAATGTCAATTTTATTTCCTGAAGCAATAAAACTTGAGATGACAGTTTTAACATTATCATTAGAAGTAAAATCTGCAACCAGATATTGGTGACTTTGATTTTTTGCTTTTGGCAATTCTTCAGTTCTATTTTTTAATGACTCCTCATTTCTAGCCATTAGCACAATATTAGCACCCAATTCGGCCAATTCTATTGCTGTTGCCCAGCCAATGCCTTGGGTACTTCCACAAACCAAGGCAGTTTTGTTTTCAAGATTTAGATTCATATTCGTCTTTATAATTCCCTACGTGGCCGTAACTTTTCTTTATTTTATTTTTGTGAACAATATAATTTGCAATTCCATAAATTAAAATGAACAATGAAATGGAGAACATAATAATTTCAACAATTCTATGCTGCTCTATTTTTAATAAATTTTCCAAACTCAATCCCGCCAAAGAAAAATATAAGGAGGTTCTTAAAAAAGCTAATAGGGTGGTTTGGTTAGCCAAAGTAGTTCTTTGTAAGGCCAAATTCTCCCTTAATATTAAATCTCTGTTCACTATCTTTAATTTTAAAACATAAAAAAAACCTGCTTCAAAAGAAGCAGGTTTTTTGCGAAATATCTAAAGATATTAATTAAATGAATATCTAACTGATAATTGTGCCCCCCAAACAGAGCCTGTAGAAATACTAGGCACATAGCTATCTTGTAACAATACAGTTTGACCACCTACTTGTTGAGTCGCCATTCTGAATTGTGGTACACCAGAAGCATTTACACCAGCAGCAGCCAAAGGTCTATCTGCTGATAATCTATTTAATACACCCCATTTGCTATTAAGTAAATTACCAACATTTAAAATGTCAAATCTAACTTGAAGAGCATTTGACGTGCTTCCAGCATTAATTTTGATGTCTTGAATTACACTAAAATCAGTTGAATTATACCAAGGAAATTGAATGCTGTTTCTTTTAACATATGTTCCTCTTAAAGCATCTAGTTGACTGTTTTGAGAAATAAATTTCTCAAATGCAGTAGCTTGTTCTTCAGGAGAGAAAGTTTTTCCGCCTGATGTTAATGGTAAGAACGTCATGTCGCTTCCTTTATTAGGAATAAAAAGTAGGTCATTATTAGAAAGACCATCTTGGTTCATATCTCCAGCATACACTAATGAATAGTTACCTTGATTTCTTCCCTCATAAAACAAACTAAATGTAGTTGAACCACCTAATTTTTTGCCGTAATTCAATTTATAGTTCAATGCCAAGATTGCTCTATGTCTTTGATTAAAATTAGAATTAGTTAATTCAGTGGTATTTGGAGTACCGTATATTGGATTGGTTGACCATGAACCAAAGGCAATTGAACCTGCATTTGTGATGTCTTTTGTAGATCCATAAGTATAGGCAGCCATAGCATACAAGCCATTTGCAAAAGGCTTTTCTAATTTTATAGTCGATTGTAAACCACCACCTATGTTAGAAGATTTAAGTACTATATTGTTTGTGATATTACTATTTATTCTGTTGGCAGTTCCACCAGCAAATCTTGGTCTTGTGTCTGGGCCAGCAAAATTACTTACTGGATCTTTTAGATTCGAATTTATATATTGAACAGCATTGATGTTCTTGCTGTAAATAAATTCTCCAGTTGCGATAATGCCACCTGGAAGTTTGTAATCAACAGCGATATTTGTTTTCCAAACTTGAGGAAATTTGTAATTCTCATCCGCAACCGCAATGTCAAAAGTAGAAGCCGCATAAGGATCAGCTGTAGCTGGCTTATATTTCGATGGGTCTAATGTAAAAGCAATCTTATTTGTGTTAGTCTCTTGGGTAAATCCAGATAGAATACCATTATTTCCAATTTGGTTTGATAACCATACAAAAGGAGGGCGACCAGTAAATATACCTGATCCACCTCTGACTTGGATAGTTTTATCACTTTTTACATCCCAGTTAAAACCTAATCTTGGAGACCATAAAGGATTTCCAGTCGGTAAAACTCCTGTATTATATTTAACGGTTGCACCAGTTTCATCTTTAAATGATAATCCACTAACCACTGTGTTTTCAAGTGAAGTTTGTTCTATTAATGGGATATCAACTCTTAAGCCTATTGTAAATTTCAAATTAGGTTTTGCTTGATATTCATCTTGAATATAAATGCCTGGAGTTGTTGCTTTCATTACCTGCAATGGAGGTGCTGCACCACCAGCAAAATCAAACCTATATTGGAACCTGTTGATAGTAACATCTGTAGCAGGGTTGTTTGGATTTGCTAAATAATCATTTGTTGATTTGAAGAAATCATCCAATGAATTATAAACATAAACACCATTAGATGCAGCATAGAATGAGTTGTTTGAAATAAATCTCTCTAAAGCAATACCTCCTGTAATAACGTGTTTTCCAGCATAATAAGTTAAGTTATCGAAGAACTGGAAAGTGCTATAATTCAATAGGTTATTTGGTGTAAAAGGGTCAAATCCTGCAGAAATATAAGTACTATTGTTTTGTAAAATATCAATAGTAGGGAAAACTCTGTCAGATAAATATGCTCTATCTTCGTTGTTTTTAGTATAACCTACGATTAAATTATTTGACAATTTATTTGAAATCGTAGTGTTTAATTCAGCTAATGTCGAGAAATAATCCTCATTTAACACATAACCTGAGTTAAAATAAGACATAGAAGTTGAATTATTACCTCTATTACCTGCACCAGCAGAAGTTGAATTAGAAATTGGATTTTGAGATCCTCCATCTAATTTCGAAACACGAATGTTGAATTTATTCTTTTGGTTAATGTTCCAGTCTACACGAGCAAGGAATTTGTTACCAGTAGTACTGAAATTATAGTTTTCATAAGGACCAGTTTCAAAACCTAATTTAGACATTTGAGCTGAAACAGCATCAAGGTCAGTAGCCAAAGTTCTTGTAACATTCGAACCTGTTTGTCCTCTATTTGCCTGCCATGTAGTTCCAGGAGTAGTTAAGCTTTCCAATTCAGCATTTACAAAGAAAAATACTTTGTCTTTAATGATTGGTCCTCCTAAACGGAAACCATAAACATTTTTCTTGAAAGTTGAATTTGTCAAAGTCTCGTCATTTACTTTAGTTCCTAAAAACGCTTTTCCGTTGTCTCTGAACATTGTAAATACTGAGCCTTGTACTTGGTTATTACCTGAACGAGTTACCGCATTGATACCAGCTCCTGTAAAACCGGTCTGACGAACATCAAAAGGTGCAATGTTAACTTGAACCTCTTCGATAGCGTCTAATGAGATAGGTGATATTCCTACTCTCGCACCTGGTTGGTCACCCAATCCAAATCCGTTGTTAAAAACAGCACCGTCAATTGTGATGTTGTTTAATCTAGTGTCTTGCCCACCAAAAGACTTACCTGAAGCCTGAGGGGTCAATCTAGTGAAGTCGTTGATAGTTCTACCAATAGTTGGCATGGAGTTAATCTGCTCTTTGCCAATAGTGGTAGCAGCACCAGTTCTTCCCGAGCTAAAAACATCTGATTTGTCTGATCTAACAACCAACTCATCCAATGTAGTGTTGTTGTCAGAAAGAGAAAAGCTTACGTTGGCAGCAGTACCAAGGTTAGCAATTACGCCTTCTTTTACTTGATCTTTAAATCCTACAAAAGAAACTGAAACTCTATACGGTCCACCAACTCTAACAGAAGGGATAGCATAACGACCGTTTACGTCAGACATAGCAGCGTATTTTGTACCTGATGGCACGTGTAACGCGATAATAGTAGCACCTGGAAGTCCTTCGTTTTTGTTGTCAGTGATTAAACCAGAGATAGCCGAAGACGTAACCTGGGCAAAACTTGAAAACGAAAGAACTAAACCTAAGACAGCAACAATGGCTTTCTTAAAATAAGTAGTTTTTTGATTCATAAGAAAAAATTTGAGGTTAATTTGTTAATAAGTTCTTGTAATAAAAGTACATATAAATTAATCGACACAAAGGTAACAGTTTTTTTAATTCAAAAAAAAAGTGCCTTATTCTAATGTGTTTAAACTTAGAATATTACAGTTTAATATTAGATAGTGTAAATTATTAAATTGTTAAATTGGAATAGTGCTATGTCGTCTTAAAATTGTGAAATATAATACTATATTGGGGAAGAAAGTATTATTTTTTCAGGTAAACTTCCAAAAGTCCTAACAATCATAAATCTTGCAAAAAGTTCTTCAGAGTACCAATTGTCAGATTTTGTTTTAGTAATTACATCTTTATGATGGGCACCTTTATAAGCAAACGATTTCATAGATTCCACATCTTTCCAAATAGAAAGTGTGGCTTGTTTTAAAAAAGGTATTTCTCCAAAACCTATAGAATAGATTAAACCAGGCGTCTGACTTAAGTTTTCAGCTACCTTGGGTACATTTTTCCAAAAATCATTAGCTTTCCACAAATTTATAGTTGCACGTGTAAGTACAGCTATATTATTAATTGGCTTTTCTGTAGATGTTATTTTAAACGGTTCTTGTTTGTCCCAAAGTCCGTGAGATTGTATTGGAGACAGTATTATAGAGAATTCTGTTTTGGAGAAGTAATTAATGTATCGGAAGATTTTACTCTTATTTCTGTAATCTTCAAATTCTGATTCTTTATCCCAAGTAAAAAAATAAACCCATTGCCCTAAGTCAGGTTTGATATCAAATGTGCCATTTTTGCCTGTTCCCATTAACTTTCTGAATTTTGGGCCTCCATTATCAAAAAATAAAAGGATCCTGAAAACTATCATTGAAAAAAAACCAAAAATGATTTTTATGCCAGTATACTTTACTACGGTTATTGTTGTTAGCATATACTGAGATTTTTAAACTTTTCGAAGTATTTTTTCGTATTTATCATATAATATATGTTTAAGTCTATTTCAATTAACTAAATATCATGAAAATCGTTTTATTTTTTTTCGTTTCTTTAATTTTTATTCAAAGTTGTTTTGCTGTAGATTCTCCAACTTCTAACGCAGCACCTATTTCTCATGATATCTTTGATAGACTTTTGAAAAAATACGTCACAGATAAAGGAGAGGTTAATTATGCGGGTTTTAAAAAAGAGCAGAAAGAGTTTGCTAAATACCAAGATTTGATCTCTAAAAATGCACCAGCAAGCAATTGGTCAAAAAACGAAATATTAGCGTATTGGATCAATGCATACAATGCATTCACGATTCAATTAATATTAGATAATGCCGATCAAAAAATTACGAGTATCAAAGATATTGGAAGTAAAATAAAGATTCCTTTTGTAAATACCCCTTGGGATGTGAAATTTATAGAAATTGGCGGCAAAAAGATGGATTTAAATAATATCGAACACGGTATAATAAGAAAACAATTTAAGGAACCACGTATACATTTTGCATTGGTATGTGCCGCAAAATCGTGCCCGCCGCTTAGAAATGAAGCATTCACAGCTGAAAGATTAGATGCTCAGTTAAACAGTCAAGCAGAAAAATTCATAAACGATGATTCAAAAAATAACGTTTCAGCAAATTCGGCAGAAGTTTCGAAGATATTCGATTGGTATGGGATGGATTTTAAGCCTACACCAATTATTGATATATTAAATAAATACTCTAAAACTAAAATAAGCAACAAAGGTAAAATTACTTTTAAAACATACGATTGGGCTCTCAATGGTTCGCTTTAAAAAGTTAGAGGTATTAATTTTATTCTTTTTTTGTTTCTTTTACCAATCACATTGAAGAACTTTGTTTTTTATTATTAAAATATGAGCAACGTTCTTTTTTGGTTTAGAAACGATCTTCGACTTCACGACAATGAGGCACTACTAAAAGCTGCTCAGCAGGGCAGTGTTGTGCCAGTTTATATTATAGATACTAGATTATTTCAGAATACTTTTTTAGGATTCAAACGTACAGGAAAGTTTAGAATTAAGTTTTTGTTAGAATCTTTGGTCAACCTAAAAGAGAATCTTCAGAAAATTGGCTCAGATTTAATCGTTAAGGTAGGGATTCCTGAGAAGGAACTATTTGATTTAGCGGTAGAATACAATGTAGAGCACGTTTATTGCTCAAAAGAAGTTACCCAGGAGGAGACAACTGTAGAGGCGGAGTTCTCTCAAAAACTCAAAACAAAAAACATAGAAATGGAATTGTTTTGGGGAAATACGCTCGTTCATGTGCGAGATTTGCCTTTTCAAATCCATTTTGTTCCTGATGTTTTTACAGATTTTCGTAAGAAAGTTGAAAACTCATGGAAAATTCGTCCGGTTTTTGAATCGGTAACTTCTATAAACTCTCCTTCAAATATTGAAAAGACTCAAGTGCCCACGATGGAGGACTTGGGTTACGAAAGTTTTAGCAAGCACGCCAATGATTTGATTGATTGGAAAGGTGGGGAAAGTCAAGCTTTAAGCAGATTAAATGAATATGTTTGGGAAAAAAAATTAGTTCATAATTATAAAAATACCAGAAATGAGCTTAAAGGGAAGGATTTCTCTTCCAAGTTCTCTGCCTATTTAAGTTTAGGATGTATTTCTCCAAGGAAAATATACTTTGAGATTAAAAAAGCGGAAGAGGAGCGAGGAGCCAATGAATCAACATATTGGTTGATTTTTGAATTACTCTGGAGAGATTATTATTATTTTATTGCTTTAAAATTTGGCGTTAGGCTTTTCAAAAGAGCAGGTATCAAAAACGATTTTAACAGAAGGTGGAAACGCAATCGTGAGCATTTTAAAAGATGGATGGATGGAACTACAGGAATTCCGTTTATAGATGCTTGTATGCGAGAATTGAAAGAAACGGGTTACTTGTCAAACCGCGGCCGCCAAAATGTTTCTAGTTATTTCACAAAAGACCTTGGCTTGGAATGGTGGTGGGGAGCTATGTATTTCGAAAGTCAATTGGTTGATTATGAGGTTTGTAGTAACTGGGGTAATTGGAACTATTTGGCAGGAATAGGTACAGATCCAAGAGAAGACAGGTATTTTAGTCCTGTAAGTCAAGCCAAAAAATACGATCCGCAAGCAGAGTACATTAGGTTTTGGCTTCCAGAGCTTTCGATGGTTTCAGATGAAGTCATTCTAGAAATCAACGAGCTCAAGGATATATTAAACGAAACGATTGATTATCCTATATCAAGTATACCAAAAAACAAAAAATGGTAATTGTTACCGCTTAACACTGAATCGGAATATTCTATAAATATTTATTTTTTTAGTATTCGATAGTTTAATTAAATTTGAGAAATTTTAACAAAAAATAAACTGAAAATGAAAAAAGGAACACTAGCAATCGTAGCAGTTCTTCTGTTGTTTGGAATGTATGGATGTAGTTCATACAATGGTTTAGTAGGAAAAGATAACAATGTTCAAAAGCTTTGGGCTGATGTACAAACACAATATCAAAGAAGGTCTGATTTAATTGGAACTTTGGTGAAAACTGTTCAAGGTGCAGCTGATTTTGAAAAAGGTACTTTGACAGAAGTAATTCAGGCTAGGGCTTCTGCTACGCAAACTAAGTTTGAAGCCAAAGATCTAACGCCAGAAAATATGGCAAAATTCCAAGCTGCTCAAGATCAACTAAGTGGTTCTTTGAGCCGTTTGATGGTCACAGTAGAACAATATCCTAATTTAAAGGCAAATCAAAACTTTTTAGACCTTCAGGCTGAACTTGCAGGTACGGAAAACAGGATTGCGGTAGCGAGAAGAGATTTTAACGGTGCTGTTGGCGAATATAACCTTTCAGTTCGTTCGTTTCCAAATAACATTATGGCAGGGATATTCGGATTTGCAGTTAAAGGCTTTTTTGAAGCATCAGATAAAGCACAATCAGCTCCTGATGTTAACTTCGATTTTAAGAAATAATTTAATAGCCCGTTAATCACGGGCTTTTTTTATGTTTATCCTTTCAGAATTACAGCAAAAAAACATTGTTGAAGCTATTAAATTGGCCGAAACAAATACTTCGGGTGAAATCAAAGTTCACATTGAGGAAAATTGCTCTTCAGACAATCCTATGGTAAGAGCTGAGGAAGTATTTAAGTATTTGTCTTTGCATAAAACAGCCCTTAGAAATGGCGTTTTGTTTTATTTAGCCTATGAAGATCGCAAGTTTGCTGTTTTAGGTGATTCAGGTATAAACAATAAAGTAGGTCAGACTTTCTGGGATTCTACAAAAGATTTGTTGGCTAAGCACTTCAAAGATGGAGATTATGAAAAAGGTTTATGTCTAGGAGTTGAAGAAGCCGGAAAACAATTAAAAGCCTATTTTCCTTATCAGTCTGACGACAAAAATGAAATTTCGGACGAAATAAGCCGAGGATAAAAACATGCGTAGAATTCTTATTTTTTTTATTTTTTTCAAATCTTTTTTGAGTTTTGGTCAGGATATTCCTGAAAAACCCAATCCCCCAAAATTGGTGAATGACTTCGTAGGAGGATTGCTAAGTGATGCTCAAAAACAAGCCTTAGAGCAAAAGCTTGTGGCTTACAATGATTCTACATCTACTCAAATTACAGTTGTAATTATTAAATCAGTAGAACCTTATGATATTGGGGATTATGCTTTGCAATTAGGTAGAAAATGGGGAGTAGGACAAGAAGGCAAAAACAATGGCATAGTTTTACTTTGGGCACCTGGCGATAGAAAAGTAACGATTCAGACTGGTTATGGCATGGAAGGTGTTTTGCCAGACATGTATGCCAAAAGGATTATTTCAGATGTAATTGCTCCAAATTTCAAAGCTGTTCAATATTATCAAGGACTTGATCAGGCAACTTCGGAAATCATGCGGTATGCCTCAGGTGAATACACAGCTGATCCAGCAGAGGATGGAGATGCATTTTTAGGCTTTTTTATTATTTTGATTATTGCCATTTTCGTCATTTGGGTTTTATACAAAATAGGCAAAAATGGCGGCGGAGGAAATGATAATGGAACCCCATTTACTACCTATACAGGTTGGGGTAGGCAGTCAGGCAACTTCGGTGGAGGTTGGAGTAGCGGCGGTGGTGGCTGGTCCGGTGGTGGCGGAGGCGGAGGCTTTGGTGGCTTCGGCGGTGGTAGTTTCGGCGGCGGCGGTGCCAGTGGAGGATATTAAACTTAATCTATAAATTGAAATACCTGTTCAAAAGAGCAGGTATTTTTTTGTTGGTGGAGCGATTTTTCAAATCGCTCAAAATAGTATTATTGTACCCATAACCGTAAAGCGATTTTGTAAATCGAAGGAAACCATGTTAAACTAAAGTTTTTTTTGGAACTAAAAATCAAGGATTATGTGCGATTGAAAAATCGCACCACCTTATTACAAATTCCCCTTCTTCAATTCACTTACAGCAAAGTCAGCTGCACGAGCAGTTAAAGCCATATAGGTAAGAGAAGGGTTTGCACAACTATTGGAAACCATACATGCTCCATCTGTTGCAAAAACATTCTCAGCACCCCACACTTGGTTATTTTTGTTTAGTATTGAATCTTTAGGCGTATGACCCATGCGAGCAGTTCCCATTTCATGAATGCAACGTCCAAACCCTTCAAAATCATCATAAGTACCAATGTCTTTGTAACCAGCGGCTTCTAGCATTTCTGCCGCGTCGTTTACCATGTCTTTTCGCATCAGTCTTTCGTTTTCTCCTATTTCTGCCGAGAAATTCAAAAGCGGCATACCCCATTCATCTTTTTGGTCTTCTACTAGCCACATTTTGTTTTCGAAATATGGTAAGGTCTCGGCAAATGCACCGAGAGAAATATTCCAAGGGCCAGGTTTTGAAGCATTTTGTTTGAAATCTAAGCCAAATTCGTCATCGGGTATATTCCAACCTCTACCACTGCCACCTTCATAGCCAAATCCTCTCAAATAGTCGCGTTTATCACTACCCACGTTTCTGTATCTCGGTACATAAAAACCATTGGGTCTCCTGCCATAATAATATTGATCCTCAAATCCTTCCACACCTGCATAAGCTCCTGCCGAAAAGTGATGGTCCATTAAATAATGTCCCAACACTCCGCTATCATTTCCCATTCCATTAGGAAATCTTTTGCTTTTTGAATTCATTAAGATAGAAGTTGAGGCCATAGCTGAAGCATTTAGGAAAATGATTTTTGCAGAAAAATCTATTACTTCTTTACTGGTTTTATCTACAACCCTAACGCCTGAAGCTTTTCTTGTCTTTTCTTCATAAATTATCTCCGTTACCACACTGTTGGGTCTAACCGTAAGGTTGCCTGTTCGCATAGCGGCAGGAAGTGTAGCAGATTGCGTACTGAAATATGCACCATAAGGACAACCACGCCAACACATATCACGAGCTTGGCACTTGGCTCTTCCGAGTGCAGTTTGTTCTTCGGTAGGTTCAGTAATGTGTGCCTGACGCGGAGGTATGATATGTCTACCCTTAAATTTTTCGTTTACTATACCTTTTAAATGAGTCTCGACACAAGTCAAGTCAAAAGGTTTCTGAAATATCCCATCGGGGAGATGAGGCAAATTTTCTTTACTTCCAGAGATTCCCGCAAAACGCTCAACATAGTCATACCAAGGAGCTATGTCTTTGTACCTTATCGGCCAATCGGCTCCCACGCCTTCTTTAATATTTGCTTCGAAATCTAAATCGCTAAATCTCAATGCTACGCGTCCCCAAGTTAAACTTTTTCCTCCTACTTGCCAGCTACGTATCCAATCAAAGCGTTTTTCTTCTAAATAGGGATATTCTATGTCTTTTACAAACATATCCTTAGATGCCTCTGAAATTGTAAATCCCGTACGCTCATTTATAGGATAGTCTTTCATTTCCTCTAAAGGCATTTTGATATTTCTATGAGGGAAATCCCATGGATTTTTGGTGGCTGTATCGTAATCTTTGATATGCTCTATATTTCTACCTCGGTCTAACATTAAAACTTTCAGACCTTTTTCGCAAAGTTCTTTTGCTGCCCATCCTCCTGAAATTCCCGAACCTATCACGATAGCGTCGTAGGTTAATTGTTCCTTGCTTTTTATCTGCATTTTTTATTTAAGTAGGTTGTTCAAAAATACTTGTTCTGTTTTGGAAATAATAATTTTTAGTGAAGAATAGCGTTTTTTTGAATATTTCCCCCTTCCAGATGAAACATGTATTTCTTTTTTTTTGCTTTCCTTATTTTGTTTTTGGACAATTCGTAACGGATTATCCGTCTATTTTGAAATCAAATACGCCGGATTTGGTATTAGAAAAAGTCGTAAATAGTACGCTTAGAACTTCATTGACTTTTAAATTTACATACAAGAAAAAATCAAATACCAATCCACTAGGCAGGCTTTTAGGCTTAAATCCGGATAAAGTTGCAGTGTGTATTCGTGATAAGTCTTTTTTAGTAGATTCATTAAAAGGCAAAAGATATGAAATGTTGAGAGCAATTGACATTCCCTATTGTTCCGCAGGTAGGACTTATCTAAGTAATAATCAATCTTTAATTTTTGATTTGTATTTTGAAAGATTGGAGCAAGGCTTGGAGGTTTTTGATTTTAAAGAAGGTGTGTTTTTCGATACAACACTTATCAATAGGAATACTTGGGAAATATCAGGTATCGAAGCATTAAATCCTAGAGAAGGAGAGGTTAGTAAAATAAAAAATAGTAAAAGCAGTATTCATATAGCTAAAAGTGAAGAAGATAGTGGAAAGTTTTATTTTGTAGAAACCAAAGCAGAATTACTCCCAGAATCGGAAATTAGGCTTCAAGAATTCTTAAAATTAAATTTAGATAAATTACAAAACGCCAAAAAAATATTAATAGAAGGGCATACAGACCGAATAGGAGATTATGAAAAAAATAGGACATTGAGTCTTCAGCGAGCGGATTTGATAAATGAGATTCTTTTAAAGGAAAACATAGATAAAAATATTATTCAAGTAAAAGGATACAGTCATTTGAAAATTTTAAGTTTTAGGCGAGACGAAGAATCAAAAATAAAAAATAGGAGAGTAGAGGTTAAGATTATGTAAATGAAGAGATTTCATAATAAGAAATTAGAGAGAATTTTGCTAATTTTGAATTATGTAAAATACCTTAAATTGGAAATAAAAAAAGACTTTGGGTTTAATGTAAATGACAATAATTCAAACACTTACGATGCCATTGTTGTTGGTAGTGGAATAAGCGGAGGCTGGTCGGCTAAAGAACTTTGTGATCATGGCTTGAAAACTTTGGTTTTAGAACGTGGCAGAGATGTGGAACATATAAAGGACTATCCGACAGCCACTAAAAACTCCTGGCAATTTCCACACAGACTGTCTACTCCTCTTAAAACCAAAACAGAAAATCCGATAATTTCGTTAGCTGCAGGATATGGAGAAGATACCGAACATTTTTTTGTCAAAGATGCAGACCACCCTTATATACAAGAAAAACCTTTTACCTGGGTAAGAGGATACCAAGTAGGAGGGAAAAGTTTGATTTGGGGAAGGGCTTGCCCACGCTGGAGTCCGCATGAATTCACATCACCGAGCAAGCTTGGATACGGTATGGAATGGCCCATTAGATATGAGGATGTGGCTCCATGGTATAGTCATGTTGAAAAATTCATTGGAGTTTGTGGACATAGAGATGGACTCTCAACCATGCCAGACGGTGATTTTTTGCCACCTTTTGATATGAATTGTGTTGAATTGGACATGAAAGCAAAATTTGACAAACATTATACTGACCGAAAAATGGTGCAAGGTCGTTGGGCTCATGTAACACAATCATCAGAATTATTTGCCGAACAGGGTAGAGCAGTTTGTCAAGCTCGCAACAAATGTATGCGAGGTTGCCCCTATGGTGGATATTTTAGTAGCAATAGTTGTACGCTACCATGGGCTAAGAAATCTGGAAATCTAACTGTTAGGCCGCATTCGGTGGTAGAATCTATTCTTTTTGATGAAGAAAAAAACAAGGCAGTTGGAGTGAGAGTAGTGGATGCAATAACAAAGAAAACCACGGATTTTTACGCTAAGATTATATTTTTAAATGCATCAGCACTCAATACCACTTTGATTTTATTGAATTCGAAGAGTAAAAGATTTCCAAATGGCATTGGTAATGACAGCGAAACTTTGGGGAAATATGTTGGATTTCATAACTACCGAGGAACAGCCGGAGGGGATATTGAAGGATTTGAAGATAAATATTTCTATGGCTCTAATCCTTCAGAATGTATGGTGCCAAACTTCAGAAATGTAGGAAAACAAGATACTGATTTTGTTGGAGGTTATATGTGTTTTATGGGTGCATATCGTACAAATGGTGATGAAAAACTTACAAAAGCTGAGTTTGGAGAGGATTTTAAGGAAGGAATGAGTCGACCTGGGAAATGGGGGGCGTATATTTATATGCAAGGCGAAACGATTTTAAAACCGACCAATCAGGTTTATTTAGATAAATCAAATACAGATCAGTGGGGAGTACCATTGTTAGTAACTGATGTTAGCTATGACAATAATGATGAAAAAATGTTGAAGGATTTTTTGGTTCAAGGTGCAGAAATGTTGGAAGTAGCGGGCGTAAAAAACATTTACACAGAAGATAGGGGATGGGCACCGGGTTTGGATATTCATGAAATGGGTGGTTGTAGAATGGGAGCTGACCCTAAAATATCTATGCTAAATGAGAACAATCAGCTGCATGCTTGTAAAAATGTTTTTGTGACAGATGGTGCTTGCATGACGAGTACGGGAATTCAAAGCCCTTCGATTTTTTATATGGCCCTTACGGCTAGGGCGGTAGATTTTGCTGTTGGAGAACTTAAAAAGGGTAATTTATAAAGAAAAGACCTGAATTTAGAAATTCTTTCAACGCAATAATTTTTAATTATTTCCAAAAACATTTCTTGAATTAAAATAAATATTCCTACCTTTGCAATCCGTTTAAAAAAGAAGGAGGTGTAAATTATGCTACATATTCAAATTAAAGACAATGAGTCAATCGATAAGGCTCTAAAGCGTTTCAAGAAGAAGTTTGAAAAAACTAAAGTTTTGAAAGAACTAAGACGTCGTCAAGCGTTTGAGAAAAGTTCAGTAGCTCGAAGATTCGAGGTTATTAGAGCATCTTACAAGCAGAAAACATACGGTCACATCGACGATTAATCGTCTTTGTTTAACCATATATTTCGACTAATTTTGTGTTGTAAAATTACAATACAGAATTGGTCGATTTTTTTTTATCATATCTTCAAAACGAGAAGCGTTTAAGCCCACATACTGTGTTGGCTTATAAAATCGACCTTTTACAATTCGAAAATTTCTTAAAAATTCATGCTCCTGAATTGCCAATTCAAAACGCCGAATACAATGATATCCGAGCATGGATAGTTGAACTTTCGGAAAGCAAAATAGATAATAGAAGTATAAATCGTAAAATGGCAAGCCTCAAAGCCTTTTATAAGTATTTGATTATAAAGAAAAAAATAGAATTAAATCCTACTTCACTATTAAAGTCCTTAAAAACTTCGAGCCGATTGCCCGTTTATGTGGAGGAGCAACCTATGGAGAACTTATTCGAGTTGGTTGACTTTACCAATGATTTTGAAGGTTTAAGGGATAAATTGCTTTGTGAGCTTTTATACGGAACGGGTATTCGACTTTCAGAATTAATCAATATTAAAACTTTAGATATTGATTATTTTGACAAAAAAATCAAAGTTTTAGGAAAAGGAAATAAATACAGAGTGCTTCCTTTGCACCAAACTTTAGTAGATTTGCTAATAAATTATAACAATGTGAAAATTCAAACTTTGGGAAGCGATACTGAGTTCCTTTTGTTAACAAATAAGTTTGAACCATTGTATAGAGTTTTTGTTCAGCGGAAAATTAAAGAATTTTTAAATCAAGTCACAACAATTTCTAAAAAATCACCTCACGTTTTGAGGCATTCTTTTGCAACTCATTTGCTCAATAGAGGAGCGGATTTGAACGCCATAAAAGAATTGTTAGGTCATGCAAATTTGGCCGCTACCCAGATATATACACACAATTCAATCAGTCAATTAAAGGAAGTTTACAAAAAAGCACATCCAAAAGCGTAATTTTATGAAAATCAAAATTTTTAGTTTTTTCTTATTGGCATTCCAGATTGGATATGCTCAAGATGCCGTAGAGAAATCTATTTATGACCCTACAGCGGTCTTTAGTCCATTTATTAATTTTCAGCCTTCTACGGTATACAGAAGTGCATCTGGAAATCCCGGCCCAAATTATTGGCAAAATCAAGCCAATTATAAAATTTCGGCAACACTTGATGACGTTAAAAACAGTGTGACTGGCTCAGTGAAAATTGAATATGTCAACAATTCGCCAGATGAGCTTACTTTTATTTGGTTACAATTAGACCAAAATAAGTTTAATCCTGAATCTCGTGGTAGCAAAACAACTCCTCCTGGATTGGGAAGATACGGAATTAAAGAATTTGTAGGTGGTTATTCTATTTCAAAACTTAAGGTAAATCAACCAGGTGCTAATTCTAAAAACAAAGAAAATAAGTCAATAATTGACGACACAAGAATGCAGATTTTTCTGAATGAACCCTTAAAATCTAAACAGAAGATAGAGATTTCAATGGATTTTAATTTCTTGATTCCGAGCAACGGAGCTGATAGGATGGGGTTGTTTGAAGCCAAAGAGGGGAAAGTGTATGAAATAGCCCAATGGTACCCTCGAGTTTGTGTTTATGACGATATAGAAGGTTGGAATACCACTCCCTATTTAGGTGCTGGTGAGTTTTATTTAGAATATGGAAATTATGATTTTGAAATCACTGCACCTTATGACCATATTGTAGTGGCTTCTGGAGAGTTGAAAAATGCCAAGGATGTATTGACTTCAAAACAATTGGATAGACTAAAAAAAGCTCAGAATTCTGACGAAACTGTCATGATAATTGAGAAAAATGAAGTTGGCAAAAAGAATTCAAGACTTAAAAACGATGGTACATTGACGTGGAGGTTTTCATGTGAAAATACCAGAGATGTCGCATGGGCAAGCTCTAAGACTTTTATGTGGGATGCTGCCAAAGCAAATTTGCCTTCGGGAAAAAACATTTTAGTGCAGTCTGTTTATCCTGAGGAGTTTGATGGAAACAATGCTTGGGGACGTTCGACAGAATATACCAAGCATAGTATGGAGTTTTATTCAGCAACTTTATATGAGTTTCCTTACCCTGTAGCTACAAATGTGGCTGGCATTGTGAGCGGAATGGAATATCCTGGAATAGTATTTTGTGGTGCTAAAAGCAAAAAAGCTGGTTTGTTTGGAGTTACTGATCATGAGTTTGGCCATACATGGTTTCCGATGATTGTAGGTAGTAACGAACGGAAATATGCTTGGATGGATGAGGGTTTTAATACTTATATCAATATGCTTTCTGAGAAAAACTTTAATAATGGCGAATACCATAAGTTTACTAAAACGCAAGATATGGCATTTTTCTTAAGAGGAACTATGCCAATTGCAACCCAACCTGATGCCATGGTGGAAAGAGAAATTGGCTCTTTGGCGTATTTTAAACCAGCGATTGGTTTGAAAATGTTAGCTGAAACCATAATTGGAGAAGAAAGGATGACTTTGGCTCTTCGAGAATATATCCGAAGATGGGCTTTTAAACATCCTACACCATTTGATTTTTTCCATACTGTTGAAGACGTCGCTGGTGAGGATTTGGGATGGTTTTGGAAATCATGGTTTTTTGAAAATTACAAGATAGATCAAAGTATCAAAAGTGTAAAATATAAAAATAGTAAACCTTCTGAAGGTGCTATAATAACTCTCGAAAATATGGAGCAAATGCCAATGCCTGTTGAACTTGAAATAAAAGAGAAAAATAAAGATGCATACACCGTGAAGCTTCCGGTAGAAATATGGGAAAAGAGCCAACTGTGGACTTTTAATTATTCGTCTTCAGAATCATTGGAATACATAAAGCTAAATCCAAGTGGTGCTTTGCCAGACGTAAACACTAAAAACAATATTTGGAAGCCAGAATAATATTATTTAAATATTTCTAAAAGGGTATTGACTTCGTTTTGTTTTACTTCGTCACCAATTTTTTGGTAGGAGAATGATAAATTAGTCAGTATCCTTTTTATTATTTCTACGTTTGTGCAAGCCTTGTAGTACTTATCACTAGGGTCGACATTCATTTGTTTTAAATAATCATCAATGTCTTTAGCATAAAAAATTTGACCTTTATTAAATGGATTTATATAAAATGGATATCCAGGATAGTCAAAGATAAGCACAAATAAATTGGGCAAGTTTACCCCAAAAATAGGCAAATCTAATTTTTTTGCTAATAAAATATACAAACAACTTAATGCTACAGGGTTTCCTTTTTTTTCTGTTAAGACCTCATTAAACATGGAGTTTGAACTAGAATGGAAATTTTTTATGTTTGGTTCGTATTTGAAATGTTCGAAAATCACCTCGTTTATGATTTTTACCATATCATTTGGGTGCATCTTTTCTTGTGTTCTTATCCAAATTTCGAGTTGTACTTTATTGATTTCCTTGCTCAGTGTTTCTATTTTTAAATCGGGATATTGATATTTTGCAATCAGCCAAAGTCCTTTTAATAGATCATCACTTTCGCTTTCTTTCCATTTGAAAAAATCCTTAGAGAGATTTTCAAGAGATAAATTATGAACTAAACTTTCAATTCTTTTTTGTAAAACAGGATTTAGGTTGCTTTTTTCCCATTCTTTTTCAAGAAAAGGAATTGCTTCTTTCCCGAGATTTTTTATATTGTTTTCAACAATATCTACTACTTCCGAGTCATTGTCGTCAAGTAAAGAAATCATCGCTTTTATATCTTCGGTCCGCATTCTTGTTTTTTTTGGTCAATATCCTAAGTAATCTATTTAAAAGCAAACAAAATTTTTAAAACATTTTTTATCTCGCTATTTTTGTAAAAATTTAAAAATATGAATATTCTAGTAACTGGCGGTGCTGGTTTTATAGGTTCACATACTGTAGTAGAGTTAGTTAAGGCTGGTTATTCTCCTTTTATTATTGACGATTTGAGTAATTCAAACGAATCTGTTTTAGAAGGCCTAAAAAATATTTTAGGTTTTGACGTTCCGTTTTTTAATGCTGACTGCAATGATTTTGAGATTGTAGATCAGATTGTTAAAGAAAACAAAATTGAAGGCATAATTCATTTCGCTGCTTTTAAAGCAGTTGGAGAATCTGTAGAAAAGCCTTTGAAATACTATAGAAACAATATTGGGTCTTTGTTATCTATTTTGGAAGTTATGCAAGCCAATAAGGTTAGGAATCTCGTTTTTAGTTCATCATGTACAGTTTATGGCCAGCCAGATTTTATTCCAGTTACGGAAGATACTCCCAAGAAAAAAGCGGAGTCTCCATACGGAAATACGAAAGCAATAGCTGAGGATATTTTGGAAGATGTGATAAAATCAGGAGAAAATGTGGCTATGATTTCTCTGAGATATTTTAATCCAATTGGTGCACATGAATCTGCTGAAATTGGAGAGTTACCTAACGGCGTGCCGAGCAATTTGATTCCATTTGTAACTCAGACAGCTATAGGTAAAAGAGCTAAATTAACTGTTTTTGGGGATGATTATGATACAAATGACGGTTCGAATGTACGTGATTTTATTCATGTTGTAGATTTGGCCAAAGCTCACGTTTCGGCTTTAGATTTGCTAAAAACTAAAGAAAATGCATTTTACGATGTGTTCAATTTAGGAACTGGAAGAGGCAATTCAGTTTTAGAAGTTATTCAAACTTTTGAAAAAGTTAATAATGTTAAACTGAATTATGAAATTGGGCCTAGGAGAGCAGGTGATGTAGTCAAAATATATGGTAATGTAGAAAAAGCAGATGAAATATTAGGCTGGAAAACTGAGAAAACATTAGAAGAGAGCTTGAGAGATGCTTGGGCTTGGGAATTAAAACTAAAAAACAACAAAAAATGATGACCTTCGAAAAAACGATTTTGATTACTGGCGGTGCTGGATTTATTGGTTCGCATGTAGTTAGATTATTTGTAAATAAATATCCACAATATCAAATAGTTAACCTTGATAAATTGACTTATGCAGGTAATTTAGAAAACCTAAAAGATGTTGATTCTAATCCAAATTATAAGTTTGAACATGGAGATATAGTAGACGAAAATTATATCAATGAATTGTTCGGAAAGTATAGTTTTGATGGCGTAATCCATTTAGCTGCTGAATCTCATGTGGATAGATCCATAACAGACCCGATGGCTTTTGTGAAAACTAATGTAATAGGTACTTGTAATCTTTTAAATGCTGCGAAAAACACGTGGAAAGGTAACTTTGAAGGAAAGCGTTTTTACCATGTTTCAACTGACGAAGTCTATGGGGAGTTACACGACCCAAGTGAGTTTTTTGTAGAGACTACAAGTTATGATCCCCGCTCACCATATTCTGCTTCTAAGGCAAGTTCTGATCATTTTGTGAGAGCTTATCATAATACATATGGCCTACCAATTGTAGTTTCTAATTGTAGTAACAACTACGGTCCCAACCATTTTCCAGAAAAACTTATCCCATTAATGATTAACAATATCAAAAATGGCAAACCACTTCCTGTTTATGGTAAAGGGGAGAACGTCAGAGATTGGTTATTTGTAAAAGATCACGCAAGAGCGATTGATAATATTTTTCATGATGGAAGAAATGGAGAAACCTACAATATTGGCGGTAATAATGAATGGAAAAATTTAGATTTGGTACATTTATTATGTGATTTGATGGATTCTAGACTTGAAAAAGAAGTTGGTACCAGTCGCAATTTGATAACTTATGTTACCGATAGAGCAGGGCATGACCTGAGATATGCTATAGATGCAACCAAGTTGATGAATGAATTGGGATGGGAACCATCAGTGACTTTCGAAGAAGGTTTGGCTCAAACTGTAGATTGGTATTTTGATAATTGGTCATGGATTGAGAATATTACATCTGGCGATTATCAAAAATATTATACTTCGATGTACGAAAATTCATCTAAATAAACTATAAATTCAAACTCCAATTAGGAGAGTAAAATATTATGAAAGGAATAATTTTAGCAGGCGGAAGCGGTACCAGACTTCATCCATTGACTTTGGCAGTTAGCAAGCAGCTAATGCCAGTTTATGACAAGCCAATGATTTATTATCCATTGTCGATTTTAATGTTGGCAGGAATTCATGAGGTCTTAATAATTTCTACGCCACATGATTTACCGCATTTTAAAAAACTTCTTGGAGACGGCTCAAGGTTAGGCTGTAGGTTTGAATATGCCGAGCAACCTAGTCCAGATGGTTTAGCACAAGCATTTATTATTGGAGAAGAGTTTATTGGTGATGATAAAGTCGCTTTGGTCCTTGGAGATAATATTTTTTATGGAAGTGGATTAAGTAAATTGCTACAGTCATGTGCAAATCCCGACGGCGGAATGGTGTTTGCATATTCGGTTCAAGATCCGGAGCGATATGGTGTGGTCGAATTTGATGCAGATTTTAATGCATTAAGCATAGAAGAAAAACCAGAGAAGCCAAAAAGTCATTATGCTGTTCCTGGACTTTATTTCTATGACAATTCTGTTGTAGATATAGCAAAAAATATAAAACCTTCACCTAGAGGCGAGTTGGAAATTACGGATATAAATCGAGTATACCTAGAGCAAGGGAACTTAAAAGTTGGGGTAATGAATAGAGGCACAGCTTGGTTAGATACAGGTACTTTTAACTCATTGATGCAGGCGGGTCAATTTGTTCAGGTCATTGAAGAAAGACAAGGTTTGAAAATTGGTTGTATCGAGGAAGTGGCTTACAGGATGGGTTTTATTAGTAAAGAACAATTAATAGAAATAGCCCAACCTTTGGTAAAGTCGGGCTATGGTCAATATCTATTGAATATATTGAAATAATATTTTACCAGCCGTCGTCTACTACTTTCTTTTTAACTGGGGCGGCGGCAGGTGCTTTCCCTTTTGTTTTTGGATCAATCTTGGCCGTTGCAATCGGATTTGAGGAGGTAACACTTTCTCCTTTTTCTATTCTTGAATAAACTCTACTAACTATTTTCCACTCATTATTTATTTTCAATAAATTTAATAAGTCAATTATTTTTGAAGTAGGATATTCTGTTTCGGTAATGGCTGTGGCTGCAGTGCCAGCATAAGACCAAGAAACTATTTTGGTAGTTCTCTCCATTTTTTGGTTAGGCTTGATTTTGGAAGCCAAAGATTCTACTGACATTCCTGTTACTCCATTTTTGCCAACAGATTTCTGAATGGCATCACTGAAAAAAGCATTTTTGAATCGTTCAACTTCTCCATTTGTTCCTCCTTCGAGGTAATCATTAACCGTTTGAGCTATTAGTTCTTCGTCAGATTGTGCATATGCTAAGTTAAGTGCAAAGACAAAAGCTAGATTTAAAAATAGATTTCGCATTTATTTTGTTTTTTTATTCTGCAATTTAAACGTAATTTTTTAATGAATATTTTTTGTGACATTTTTTTTTCTTAGTAGTCTAAAACATGACAAAAAAAGTTAAATTTGTCTGAAAATAAATTTTTAATTAAAATTACTACAACAATGGGATTAATGTCGTTTTTTAAAGGGGTAGGTGAGAAACTATTCGGTAAAAGTGAAGCCGAAGTAGCTGCTCAAGCTCCAGAACTTAAAGCCTCCGCTTTACTTGCTCACGTTCAAGGATTAGGATTAGCTTTCAAAGCTCTTACAGTTAAAGTTAACGGTGACACGGTTACTATTACTGGAGAAACTGAATCTCAAGAAGATGCAGAGAAAATAGCTCTAGCAGTAGGGAATGTAGAAGGTGTAGGTGCTGTTGATAATCAAATGGTTGTATCTGTACCAACTCCAGAAGCTAGATATTATACAGTAGTTAAAGGTGATTACCTTTCTAAAATTGCCAAAGCTATGTACGGAGATGCAAGTAAATATCCAGTGATTTTTGAAGCTAACAAGCCAATGCTTAAAGATCCAGATTTGATTTATCCAGGTCAAGTTTTAAGAATACCTGAATTATAATAAAAAAGGCTCTTCGGAGCCTTTTTTTATTTTATGATCTGCTTGTAATACATTTTTTCTTTTCCTCTAAGTTCTAAAATATATCTTCCAGATAACAAATTTGATATTTCTAATTTTCCAAGAGTAACATTATCCATTTTTTCTTTTAGGATTTCTTTACCTAATAAATCCAATATAATTACTTCTGAAATTTTATCATTCTCAATTTCGAAATTTAATATCCCATTTGAAATTGGATTAGGAAATACTTTTACATTAATATTTTCGCTCGGTTCTACCCCTAAAATTGAAATGACCTCGACAGTTGCCAAACCTGAAATAGTTCCTTCGCCACAATGATTAGAGATCGATTTTACTTTATATGTTGAAGTTTTATTCGGTTTTACGTTAATATAAACATCTTCATTTGATACATTATAATTTCCTATATTCTCGATATCAAGATTCCATGGAGGTAAACCAGTTAAATGTATTTTGAGAAATGCGGAATCTCCCAAAAATATGGTTGAGTTTCCTAATATTTCTGCTGATACAGGTGCATTTATGTTGACTTCCATTTTGCTTTTTCTGCTTTCGCAGCCATTGGAATCACTTTGGCTAACATAATAATTAGAGGTTCCAGTATCTTTTGTATTTAACAAAACGCTATACGTGAAATTATTAGATTCTTCCTCGGCATACCACTTGAGGTTTTGGCCATTCGCCTGTAAGAATATATTTTCTTCACCATAGCATACGTTTATTGGAGTAACTATACTAGGTTGTTCAGGTGGTGACTTTACAATGAAAGGCATTGTGTTGCTAAAATCGCCTAAAGATTTTCCTGCAATTTTCAAAGTATAGGATTTGTCTTTTTGGATTTCTTCTGGGAGATAAAACCAAATAGCATTTTCCGTAAAATTAGGTAATATTGATATGTTTTGGTTCAAGCCTTTAATTGTAACTTTATAGTAATCAGCACTTTGGTTTGGCATTAAGCCTTCGAGCGGAAGGTTTATTAGGTTAGTGTAACAAAAAGTGCCGTTGTCTTGGATTTTGATAGAAGGTTTTAGTACTTCTACATATACACTTGGTTTTTGTGAAATAGTACCACATTCGTTTCCTATTTGCGATATGGTAAAAAGCTTACTTTCTGGTGGGTTTAGAGAAAAAGAAATTGAGGAGGAGTTGATTTTTTCATATTTATTTCCATCCCAATCTGTAAAATTCCATGGGCCAGTTCCTCCAAATTTTATGTTTAGCTGAATGTCATCTCCTTCGTTTATAGTTTTTTGCGAAGTGCTTATTTCTACAGTTGGTAGGGCTTGTATTTCAAAATGGTCACTTAATGGACTTTCGGTATAAGGCAGGCTCGTTTTTAAGATTAAGCGATAATTATTGCCTGGCTCTAAAGTTGGACTTAATTTAAGTTTTAATTTATTTTCTGATATAATTTCGAAATTTGAAAAGTTTCGAAAATTTAGGCCATTTTTATCTGATACTTCAATAGATAACTCGTTTTTTAGATCATAATTTCCATTTTTTACAAAATCAATAATCATTTCCTCTCCTTGACAAAAAACGGTTTTTTCTAGATAATCTATACTTACAAAATTCGAAACATCCTTTGTTATATCATATTCAGCTTGTGGAGATAATCTAATGTTTAATCCTGATTCCATTTTTTGGAACTGCATGGGGGTAAACGAAAAACCACATTTGGTTTGATAGGACATGAAGTTGTCTACAGGAGGTGTATAATAATCCCCATTAAAATCATAAATTGTATTCGGAATTTTTGATTCACAATCTATCGAAAATATTGATGGCACTCTTTCAAACGGGTCAGCAGGTGTGTCACACAGTTGGTCTCCCGCCGTGTTACAATTAGCACCTATTCCTCTAGTCACCAATTCTCTTTTATTGATATCGCTATTATTGCTATCTTGATAGGTATGTAGGAGACCAAAATAATGACCGAATTCATGAGCAATTATTTTGTCTTTTAAAAAAGCAAACTGACTTACGGTATTGTCTAAATAGCTTAAAATTATAGTATTAGAGCCCTTGCTTAAATTAGGTAAACTTGTGTAACCGTTTAGTTGAGCGAGGTCAGGTTTAATTATAGTGTGGGTAAAATAAAGATTTATTGCATCGTCACTATTATATTTTGCTTTTAATGAACCGTCTTCGGCAGTTTTTAGATTGTAAAATTGCTCATCATAAATTTTTTGAACGAAATTTCCTTCTACAACAAACTTTAGATTTATACTCGAAAATATTTCGTTTAGTTTATTGATTAGCTCTATTACTTGTGTGGTTTCTAAAAGTGGATTTGCAGATGGGCTGTTTATTATTTTAGGCTTTACATATATTACGTAAGTTGTTCCTTTTCTGGCTTTTTGTAAATAAGAATTATTGATTGTAGATTGGAGGAGCATTTGCTTTTGTTCCTCTGTTACTTCGGGTAAGCCGCACCAAGACTGACTTTTGGCCGAAAGCCAAAAGAAGAATAAGCCCAAAAATAGAAATATTCTCCGGAATGCCATGTCTTTTACCTAACAAATTTCGAGCCGTAAAGGTATAAAAAACAGATTAAATTTTCTTGTAATTTTCTTTAAAAACTTGAAACTCATGCTTTAATATTTGCATTCTTTCTTCGAAATTTTCAAGATTTCCTGTTTTTGCAGGTACTTCAATTTCTTTGGTTATTTCATGAATTCGCATTAAACCGATAGTGCCAGAGTTGCCTTTTAAAGTATGTAACTCTTTTTGGATGGTTACCACATTTTTTTCTTCAAATGCCTTTTGAGTATTAATAATTTGCTCAGATGCCTCGTTTTCGAAATCCTCAAAAACTGAAATTAGTGTCTCTGAACCCACCATTTCACGGAGACTATCGATTACCTCCTTGTCAAAGGCTGGAATGTCTGAAGAAATTTCAAGGCTATTGCTTAATGACTCTACTTTTTTGATTTTAGGTATCTCAGTTTTGTTTTTTAATTTTCCCTTCGAAATATGCTCTTCTATTTTCTTAATCAACAAATTAGCCCTTATAGGTTTAGAAATATAATCATCAAGGCCTTTTGATAGGAAATTTTCTCTGTCATGTTGCATAGAGTAGGCAGTCATAGCCACAACATTTGGTAGTATCGAACCAAATTGTTTTTTAAGTCTTTGGGTGGTTTCTATTCCGTCCATTTCTGGCATCTGAATATCCATTAGAATCACGTCAAAATTACTATTTTCCGTAAATATTTCAATGGCTCTTTTTCCCGAGTCTGCACTTTCAACTGTGCAATTGGCTCTTTTCAATATCTCTGAGGCTACTTTTCTGTTTACGGCGTTATCATCAACTAATAATATCCTAGGAGATTTTTCTTTAAAATAATTGATAAAAGAAATTTCTTCTGATACTGACTCTTCCGCATTTATTTCTTTTTGATTTGCGATTTTCGCCTTTATGGTAAACCAAAAATTGCTTCCTTCATTTTCATTTGAAATTAAGCCAATTTCTCCTCCCATTTTTCGACACAATTCCTTGGAAATCACTAAACCAAGACCTGTTCCTCCAAACGATTTTTTTGTTGAAATATCTAATTGTTGGAAAGAATGGAAAAGCTTTTTCTGGTTTTCTTCTGAAATTCCAATTCCAGTGTCAATAATTTCAAATTTAATTATTTTGTTTTCTTCGTCTATTTTTTCACTACTCACTCTAACTTTTACCGTACCACTTTGCGTAAACTTTATAGCATTTGAAGTTAAGTTAGAAAGGACCTGAAGAAGCCTTATTTGATCGCTTTGAATATAGTGAGGTGTGTTTTCCTCGATTTCGTATAAAAGTTCGTCATTTTTTTCTCTTGCTTTTTGATTAAACAGTGCCACCAGATTTCCTAATAAATCCTTTAAATCAAATGGTTTATAATTCAATTCCATTTTTCCAGCTTCTATTTTTGAAAGATCTAAGATGTCATTCAAAATGGTCAAAAGCGTTTCTGAAGATTTTTTAATAGTCTGAACATAATCTTTTTGGTTTTTTTCAAGCGGCGTCTCGTTGAGTACATCTATCATTCCGATTATACCGTTCATAGGTGTTCGGATTTCATGACTCATATTTGCTAAAAACTGTTCTTTGATTTTCAATGAATGCTCTGCTTCATTTTTTGCTTTTTTGAGCTCTTCTGCACTTTTCATTAGCTCTGTGATATCCCTGGCCACACCTTCTACCTCTATCGGAATGCCTTTGCTGTCTTTTATCATTCGGATATTGAGCATAAACTTCCGCAACGTTTGGTCCTTACGTTTTACAATAACCTCAAAGTTTGTAATGCTCCCGGTTTTCAAAAGTGATTTAATATTTTGAGAAGAATCAAGTGCATTTTCGAAAAACTTATCAACTTTTTGATGAATTACTTCTTCTACTGAATATCCTGTGTGCGTTAAAACCGAAGGTGAAATCATTATGACGTTTCCTGCCAAATCAGTTCGATAATATATGTCGATAAAAGACTCAATAATGTTTCTAAACTTATTTTCGCTCTTTTGAATGTTGATTAAGGCATTTTTTTTCTCTGTTACATTTCTAGCTATTCCCGAAACTTCGTCAATTTCTCCATCATCAGCAGATAGGATAGGGTTGAGGTAAAACTCAAACCAGTTATTTCCACCGTCTTTTTCGCCCCAATGCATTTCAAAATATTGTGGCAAACCCTGAAAAGCCATGTTGTACTTTTCTCTAAGTATTGGTTTGTCCTCAGTTGATATTAATTTCCAACCAAGTTTTTCTATGCTTGCGTTTATAGTTGGAGATTGTCCGAGTTGCTCGAATATAAGATTATGATAATTTTTATTGAAAGAACTCAATTGGCGTTTTTCGTTAACTGTCCAGATGTAATGTGTACTGCTATCAAAAATCGCATTTAACCTCGCTGTTTGGAGTAAAAGCTCCTCTTCTGATTTTTTTCTTTCCATGGCAATTGCCACCTGACCCGAAATAAACTCTAACAATTCAAGGTCGCGAGAAGAGAATTTGGTTTCGTCAGAATATGACTTTATACCAATTACCCCAACGGTCTTTTCGTTTATTTTTAGTGGAACCAAAATCTGAACCGCTGGCAAGTTGGATTCATAAATAAAAAGGCCTTCTTTTTCTATGAGTTCCCTAAGCTCTTCTTTGTTGAATATCAGTGGTTTGTTTTGTAATATGGAATATTCAATTAGGCCATTTCCAAGCTTTCTTTTTAAATAATTTTGGCCAGTTTCATAATATTCATCTACGTGGTAAGGAAAGTAAATGCTATTGTTTTCAGGCTCGTATACCGCCACAAAGAAATTGTTGGCATATATGTTTTTTTGAAGATTTTGATGTACTTGAAATAAAAAATCCTCTAAGTTTTTAGTGTTAAGATTGCTCTGGGCTATTGCATAATATAGATTTTGTGCAGCTTCAGCTCTTCTTCTTTGGGTAATATCTTTCAAAATACATCTAAATGATGTCGGTTCGCCTTTTACAAATCTACAGTTTACATCTCCAGAAAGGTATATTCGTTTTTTTTCTTTATTTCTTACTACCAACAGAAAATCACTTATAGGCTCGCCATTTTTTATTTTTTCAAAATTCACTTTTATAGATTCTTGAAATTGTGGATGAAGAATATCGTCAATTTTTAGGTCTTTAATAACAGAGCGTGAATAGCCTAATAATTCAAGAAAAGCATTGTTTACATACATAAAATCTCCTTTTAGAGACAACATCATGATTATATCTGATGTATTGTCAACAAAATCTTGAAGTAAATCTAAATGTTCGTTGCTATGCGTTTCTGACTTTGAATTTTTTTCTTCTGCCATAAATTTCCTTTGCGTTTTTTTCTGCCTAAAACTAAAGAATTAATGCTTAATTTTGGGTATTATTTTAATAAAATTAGATTTTCATTTGGAAAAAGTAAGGGCTAAAAAGCATTTGGGGCAACATTTCTTGAAAGATTTAGATGCGGCAAAAAGAATTGTGGATTTGTATCAAGATAAAAACGGCAATAAATTATTGCTGGAAATTGGTCCTGGTATGGGTGTGCTTACACAGTATTTGGTAGGTCGTAAAGAATTGGATTTGGTATTGGTCGAAATTGACACTGAATCTGTTGTATACTTAAAAAAGCATTTTAGTTTTCCTGAAGAAAAAATAATTGAAGGAGATTTTTTGAAAATGGAGTTTGATAAAACGCTTCAATTGGCTGAAAATCAAAAGTTTGGAATCATTGGTAATTTCCCCTACAATATTTCTTCTCAAATATTTTTTAAAGTACTAGAGCACAAAGATCAGATAGAAGAGATAGTCGGAATGGTTCAAAAAGAAGTTGGCCAACGTATAGCTTCTAAACACGGGAATAAGGATTACGGAATTTTGAGCGTGCTATTACAGGCTTTTTATGATATAGAATATAGTTTTACTGTTCTACCAGGAGCATTTAATCCACCACCAAAGGTTGACTCTGGTGTGATACGATTGGTCCGGAATTACGACAAAGTCCTTGATTGTGATTTTAAAAAGTTTAAATTGGTTGTAAAGACTGCTTTTAATCAAAGGAGGAAAATGCTCTCAAATGCCTTGAAGCCTATCACTAACAGAGCAGATTTGCCTTACGCCAACAAAAGAGCGGAGCAATTGGACTATTTGCAATTTGTAGAGCTAACTAAACTAATTTTTGAGATGGATTAATTTTTCTTGATTGATTATTTTAATTTTTCCAGAAGAAATTTCTATCAGTTTTTCGTCTTTGAAATCTGATAAAGTCCTTATTGCAGTTTCAATGGAAGTTCCAGCCATATTTGATAAGTCTTCTCTACTGATTTTTAGGCCATTTTCCGGGTTTTTATCATCGCTTTGTTCGAAAAACTTCAGCAAACATTCAGAAACTCTTTTTCTGACTGAATTATAGGCAAGTTTAAGGAGTTGGTCTTCGTTTTCTTTAATATTATCAGACAGCATCTTGATAAACATCTGCGAAACTTGTCGGTTTTGATGTATTAGTTTGAAAAACTCAGTCTTAGGAATAAGTGTGATTTCGCAGTCCTCTAGGGCAGATGCAGATTCCATATAACTGCTTTCTCTCATTAGATTTACATATCCAAAGAAATCCCCCTCACTATGGAGGTTAATAATCAGTTCTTTAGCGTCTTCGTTGGTTTTGTATGTTTTTATTTTCCCTTTTTCTATAAAAAACAAGTACAATGGAAAGTCACCCTCTCTGAAAATCTCTGATTTTTTTTTATATTTTCTCTTCTCACGGTTCATAGTTAGGTTTTTCAACTCTTCTTCACCTCCTACATCTCGAACTAAATTATTTAAACCATCAATGTTTTTGGAATACTTTTTTTCTAAAAGCTCAATTTTTTTAAATCTACTTTCTATCGCATTCAATAGATCAACATCATCAAATGGCTTTGTTATATAATCATCAGCACCCATTTCCATGCCTTTTCTAAAATCGCTTCTGTCGGCTTTGGCGGTAAGGAAAATAAAAGGGATATTTTCGGTTTCTGGGTTTTTAGAAAGTAAATGTAAAACGCTATAGCCATCTAAAACAGGCATCATTATGTCGCAAATTATGAGGTCAGGTTTTTCATTAGTAGCCAATTCTACCCCAATTTTGCCGTTTTCCGCTGTTAGGACTTGGTAACCATCTAATTCCAATATCTCTGATGTGTTTTCTCTAATTTCTGGATTATCTTCAATTAATAGAATTCGTTTCATTTAGTGTTTTTTTTCTATAAATTAATTGGGTTTCAAACTTCTAGGTAAATTTACATTAAAAATACTTCCTACGCCCACTTCGCTTGAAAATTTTATCGTACCTTCTAAATAATTAACATATTGTAATACAATACTTAAACCCAAGCCTGTACCTTGAATGTTTTCTACATTGCTTGATCTGAAAAATCTAGTAAAAAGTTTTTTGTGATCTGCTTCAGGAATACCCACGCCACTGTCTTTTACGGTAAAATAGGCATCAGATTTCTCGAGTTTAACTATTAATTCAATCTTCGAATTTTCATATGAAAATTTGATAGCGTTAGTCAGGAGGTTTACTAAAATATGTCTTAGCAATTTCGGGTCTTGGAAAATAAATGGACTGTCAAACTCATCTAATATTAGTTTTATCTCTTGACCATTTTTTAATAATCCCTGCAAATCTAAAATCAACTCTTTGCAGAAACCGATTACATTGAAACTATCTGGTTTGACTATAACTTTTCCTTCTTCTATTTTATTTACTGACAATATGTCATTTAATATTTCTGTAAGATTTTTTATAGATTTTTTTATTCTATCTATATGTTTTACTCTTTTATCTTTGTCGTCAAGCTCAATGTATTTTTCCATCAATGAAAGCGATGATAAAATAGTAGACAATGGAGTCCTAAACTCATGAGAGGCTATTGAAATGAACTTAGTTTTCATTGAATTTAATTCTTGTTCTCTTTTCAACGAGTTGTCCAATTCGTTTTTAGTCTTTTCGAGTTTTTGAATAGCTTCTTTTAATATCAGAGTTCTCTCTTCAACTTCTTTTTCTAACTTTTTAAGATAATTTTTTTCACTTTCCTCAGCTTTTTTTCTAATGGTAATATCAATAATAAAGCAAATAACGAACATTCCAAAAGAATTGTTATATGGACTTAGGCTGACTTCTATTGGAAATTCCTCACCTTCTTTTTTTAGGCCAAACAAGTCATATTTTTCTCCCATACTTCTTGCATGAGGATTTTGTACATATTTACTTCTATGCTCTACATGGTTTTTTCTGACTTTCTTAGGTATTAATATTTCAATTTCTTTGCCTATAAGTGACGATTCATCATCATAACCAAATGTTTTTAGCCCTGATGGATTTATCTTTATTATTCTACTGTTTTGGTCTGAAATAATAATTCCTTCATTGGCAAATTTAAAAATAGCTTCGAATTGGTTAGACATAGTAAACCCCTTAGGTGTTTCTTTTGGTAAATTCTCTTTATTCATTCGCAAACTATCTATTAAGGATTTTCAAAAATATGACATTTGTCAGGAAATTCTTAGTGGTAATATATTTTTTTCTTTATATAATTTTAATCGTAATGATTACAGTCATAATAATTGAAAACATATTTAGCCAATTTTGAATCTGTATTAGAATGTTTTTTGAATGAATAAAAAAGCTGAAATAGAAATTGATGTTGAAACACGAATTTCCCATCTAATTAAGAAATTCAATAAGTTGTTTCCTTTTCTGAGAATTGAGGTTTTCAGAAGAGGAGAAGATATGGGTATAGATCATAGAGACTTTAAACTTTTTGATATCTCTAGCAATAAAAATCCATCGAGTTTTAAGTTTGACGGAGAGTCAAAAGTGATTGATGTTGAGACTCTTTTTAAAGAAAAATTGGGTTTACATATTGCTATATTTCGAAAAATGGGAACTTCCATTGTCGAAACAACTTTTACGAGCGATTGGACATTGAACCATCAAAACCAGAAAGGGGAAGAGATTTTTCTAGCTTATTAGAAATATTTTCATATTTCTACAACGACTCTGCCTGTCTGATTTCCTTTTAGCATTTTCTCTATTTCTATATTAATATTTTCAAGTTTTACTGTTTTTGCTATAGTTTCCAGATTTTCTGGTTTCCATTCTTTTCCCAATTTTTCCCATAAGTTTTTACGCCAAATATAATCAGCTTCAGCGGAATCTATTCCAATCATAGCTATACCTCGCAAAATAAATGGAAAGACAGTTGTGTTGATATTAGCTGAAAGTGCCATTCCACAAATACTCACAATACCATTTGGTTTTATCTGTTTCAAAATATTTTCTAGGACATTTCCACCAACGGTATCGATAGCTCCAGCGTAAATTGGCTTTAATAGCGGCCTTTTATTTTCTTCAAAAGATTGAATTATTTCTTTCGCACCAATATTTTTTAAAAAATCTACAGCGGAAATTTTTCTTGAAAGTGCGGTTACTTCAAAATTCAGTTTATTCAATATCATAATAGCTAAACTTCCCACTCCACCAGTAGCTCCGCTAACTATTATGTTGCCTTTTTCTACACCGAAAGTAAGAAGTTTGTCAATACTCATTGCTGCTGTAAGGCCAGCAGTTCCTAAAATCATACTTTCTTTAAGCGTTAGGCCTTTAGGTTTTTTAATAATCCATTTAGCTGGTACAGAAATGAATTCAGAGAAGCCACCAGCAGTATTCATACCTAAGTCATAGCTAGTTACTATTACCTCATCTCCAGGGTTAAATTCTGAAGATTTAGATGAAAATACAATTCCAGCTGCATCTATACCAGGTGTGTGTGGATAGTTTTTTGTAACGCCTTTGTTTCCGCTTGCCGAAAGTGCATCTTTATAGTTTAAAGAAGAGTATTTTACATTAATGATAACTTCATCCTCTTTTAAAGAATCAAGGCCCACTTCCTCGATTTCTCGAAAAAATGAGCCTTTATCGTCTTCAAATACGGTTAGTTTTTTAAACTTTTCCATTTTTTTTATTTGAATAATCTAATGCTGCTTTTACAAAAGCTATAAACAATGGATGAGGTTGCACCACTGTACTTTTGAGTTCTGGATGGTATTGAACTCCGATGAAGAAATCATTTGCTGGAATCTCAATTATTTCAACTAAATCGTTTTCAGGATTTGTTCCGCCTATGACCAGCCCTTTATCCTCAAAATCTTTTCTGTATTTGTTGTTAAACTCCCATCTATGTCTATGTCTTTCAGAAATCTTAGATTTTCCGTAAATTTTTCTGGCAAGAGATTTATCGGTAAGTTTACAGTTGTAAGCCCCCAATCGCATTGTTCCACCTTTGTTTTCAACGTTTTGTTGGTCTTCCATTAGGTCGATTACAGGATATTCAGTTGTTTTCTCCATTTCAGTGGAGTGAGCACCTTCCCATCCTAATACATTTCTAGCATATTCTATGACGGCCATTTGCATACCTAAGCAAATTCCTAAAAACGGAATATTGTTTTCTCTAACAAATTTAACCGCTGCAATTTTTCCTTCAATGCCTCTCTCTCCAAACCCTGGAGCAACCAAAACACCGTCTAAACCACTGAATTTCTCTTCGATATTATCAACCGCTAGCGATTCAGAATGAATCCATTCTATTTTTACCTTGCATCTATTTTCGGCTCCGGCATGAATAAAAGACTCAATTATAGATTTATAAGCGTCTTTTAGTTCTACATATTTTCCTATTAAACCTATAGTAACCTCATGTTCAGGTTTTTTAAGTCTTTGTAAAAATTCCTCCCACTTTCTCATGTCTGAGTCGGCATCGTTATATAGATCCAGCATATAAAGCACCCTTTGATCAAGCTTCTCTTTTTTCATGAGAATCGGCACTTCATAGATAGTTTTGGCGTCCATGGCTTCTATTACTGACATTACCTCAACATTACAGAATAGAGCGATTTTTTTTCTGATGTCTGCAGGTAAATGATGCTCAGTTCTACAAACTAAAATATCGGGCTGAATTCCAGACTCTTGCAATTGCTTCACAGAATGCTGTGTAGGCTTAGTTTTAAGCTCTTCGGCAGACTTTAAAAAAGGAACCAAAGTAAGGTGAATGGTAAGCATGTTTTTTTCACCCAATTCCCATTTTAATTGCCTTACGGCTTCTAAGAATGGAAGAGATTCAATGTCACCAACACAACCGCCAATCTCGGTAATTACGATATCGTATTTTCCTGTTTTACCAAGTAATAGAATGTTTCTTTTGATTTCGTCTGTGATGTGAGGAATAACCTGAACTGTTTTTCCCAAAAAATCGCCACGACGCTCTTTGCTCAATACATTGTAATATATTCTACCTGTAGTTACGTTGTTTGCTTGTGAAGTTTGAACGTTAAGAAAACGCTCATAATGTCCCAAATCCAAGTCAGTTTCAGCCCCATCGTCAGTTACATAACATTCGCCATGTTCATATGGATTCAGCGTGCCTGGATCAACGTTTAGATAAGGGTCGAGTTTTTGAATGGTGACAGATAATCCTCTGGCTTGTAGTAGTTTAGCTAATGACGAGGCTATGATGCCTTTACCAAGGGAGGAGGTTACACCTCCAGTTACAAAAATATACTTAGTTTTCTTCTGTTTACCGCTCAAAGACATTGTATTAAATGATTGATTACGGGATACAAAGTTAGGAATAAAAGGTATTGCTTGGCATACTTTTTATAATAAAATAAATATAATTTTTAAGTCCTTAGAAACTACAGAATTATAAATTGCAATCGTAAGAGAATTTCTCGGACAAAGGGGTAGGTCTGTTATTTTGGGTACGGGTATAATCTACATCAGAGGGAAATCCGGAAGAATTGTACTGGTATTCGTAACTATAATTTATAATTTCTACGCCTTTTTTTACTACAGCAGTTTTTACATTATTAGAATTTAAATAATGAGTAAAATTCAAGCCACCACTTAATAGAGAATACACCATGTAATAACTCAAGATATTTCCTAATTGTTGATTTTTATATGGAGATGGTTTGTCATCAAATTCGGTGTTTTCTAAAATAGTCTCCCATTCTCCTTGAAGAAAAGCACTTATGGATTTTACGTTACCATTGGCATCATAAGCAAAACGGGTATCAACTTTATCAGGGAATGTTGGCCAGTTTAATACTAATTTATCTATTTTATTGATATTGTTATAGGTAATAACGGTAGGATAGGAAAATGATTTACCTTGGCTATCTTTTCCTTCGAAAGTTATCGTATTCAAAAGACCTTTTGAGTCTATGTCAAATAAAACATTAAAACCAGGGTTTTTAGAATGAAATGCCTTTGTTAATTTTGAACCTGTATAAACAAAAGTGTCAAAGTCATTGAAGCCCAAGATATTTTGAAGTTTTCCTTCTTTAAAAATATAATTGAACTGCTGACCATCAGAACGCGTATTGGATAATATTTTACATGCATTTGCTTCTACCACTGGTGGAATGATGCCTAAATCTTTTTCATCTTTAGATCGACAAGCGAACACAGTTGAAAACAAAATAGCAATAGCAAAAATCTTTCTTTTCATTATGGAATAATTATTAAGAGTATCCATGCAAAAATTGTGCTAAAAAAAAACCTGCAAGGAATATTGCAGGTTTTTTTGAAAATATTTAGGGAAATGAATTACATCATTCCGCCCATTCCGCCGCCTCCGTGCATGTGAGGAGCGTCACCTTTTTCTTCTGGAATATCACAAACTACAGCTTCGGTAGTCAACAATAGACCTGCGATTGATGCTGCGTTTTCTAAAGCCAAACGAGTTACTTTAGTAGGGTCAATAATACCCGCTGCAATCATATCTTCGTATCTGTCGTCACGAGCATTGTAGCCATAAGCTCCTTTCCCAGTTTTTACTTCTTGTATTACCACAGAACCTTCACCACCAGCGTTTGAAACGATAGTTCTCAATGGTGCTTCGATTGCATTTCTGATAATGTTGATACCTGTTTTTTCGTCTGGGCTAAGGATTTCGATGCTATCAAGAGCAGATTGTGCTCTGATAAACGCAACGCCACCACCAGCTACTATACCTTCTTCAACAGCCGCACGTGTTGCATGTAATGCATCATCAACTCTGTCTTTTTTCTCTTTCATTTCTACTTCAGTAGCTGCTCCGATGTAGATAATCGCAACTCCACCTGACAATTTAGCCAAACGCTCTTGCAATTTCTCTTTGTCGTAGTCAGAAGTAGTGCTTTCGATTTGAGCTTTGATTTGACCAACTCTTCCTTTGATTTCGTCTTCTGCTCCACCACCGTTGATTACAGTTGTATTGTCTTTGTCAACGATAGCTTTCTCACACTGTCCAAGCATTGAAAGTTCTACACCTTCAAGTTTGAATCCTCTTTCTTCAGATATTACTGTTCCTCCAGTAAGGATTGCGATGTCTTCAAGCATAGCTTTACGACGATCTCCAAATCCTGGAGCTTTTACAGCACATACTTTCAAGGCACCTCTGATTTTGTTAACTACCAATGTAGCCAAAGCCTCACCGTCAACATCTTCAGCGATGATCATCAAAGGACGACCTGTTTGAGCTACTGCCTCTAATACTGGCAACAATTCTTTCATTGAAGAAACTTTCTTCTCCGAAATCAAGATAAACGGACGCTCCATTTCGGCTTCCATTTTCTCCGTGTTTGTTACAAAATATGGAGATAAATAACCTCTGTCAAACTGCATTCCTTCTACAGTTTTAACTTCAGTTTCTGTTCCTCTAGCTTCTTCAACAGTGATAACACCTTCTTTACCAACTTTGTCCATTGCATCAGCGATCATTTGGCCGATTTCGTGGTCGTTGTTAGCAGAGATAGTTGCTACTTGTGTGATTTCTTTAGAAGTAGTGATTGATTTAGACTGTGAGTGCAATTCTTTTACGATTGCAGTTACAGCTTTCTCAATACCTCTTTTCAATTCCATTGGATTTGCACCTGCAGCTACGTTTTTGGCACCGATAGTGTAAATAGCCTGAGCCAATACAGTAGCAGTTGTAGTACCGTCGCCCGCTTGGTCAGCAGTTTTTGAAGCTACTTCTTTCACCAACTGAGCTCCCATGTTTTCGATAGCGTCAGCCAATTCTATTTCTTTGGCCACACTCACACCGTCTTTGGTGATTGAAGGTGAACCGAATTTTTTGTCAATGATTACGTTACGACCTTTTGGTCCTAAAGTTACTTTAACTGCATTAGCCAAAGTGTCAACACCTCTTTTTAGTTTATCTCTTGCGTCTGTATCGAAAAGAATTTGTTTTGCCATTTCCTTATTGTTTTATGGTTGTAATCTGTCTTAAAAAATGAAATTAAACGATAGCATAAATATCTGATTCTCTCATAATCAAATACTCTTTTCCATCAACTGTTAATTCTGTGCCTGAATATTTACCATATAATACAGCATCTCCAACTTTCACAGTCATAGGCTCGTCTGTTTTACCAGGTCCTACAGCTACTACTGTTCCTTTTTGAGGTTTTTCTTTTGCTGTATCAGGGATAATAATTCCAAAGGCTGTTTTCTCCTCTGCTGGAGCTGCCTCTATCAAAACTCTGTCTGCTAAAGGTTTCACGTTTACTGACATAATACTATTTAAATTTTAAAGATTGTTTAATTTTATCTGCATTCCCTAATATCAATTTCTAAGCCAAAGGGTAGGGGAGTGGATTTTTACTGACATTTTTGCAGGTTTGTCTGCCAAATGTGAAATTCACCTTTTTGAACATGTATTTTTTGACATGATTTTTGTCATTTTTGTAGATAAAAATGCACTATTTGTTTTTTAAGACAAGGTCGTTGAATGCAAAAGGAAGAATTGTTTGAGCAGATTCGAACACAAAAGATTGAGCACCAAGTTTGTGTAAAATGACCTTAATTGGCGATTTTTGATTCATTTCCATTTCAACAATCACCTGTCTGCAAAATCCACATGGACTTACTGGCTCTGCGGCTGTGGCATTTAGTGCGGTAATGGCAATCGTTTTTATTTTTTTGTCTGGAAAATTGGCATGAACGTAGTTTAAAACCGTTCTCTCGGCACAAGTACCTGACGGATAAGCTATATTTTCTTGGTTATTTCCTGCGAAAACTTCACCTGTTTCCATAAGCACAGCCGCTCCAACTGGGAAATTTGAATAAGGTGAATAGCTTTTTTTGGCTATTTCTATAGCTTTTTCTACCAAAACGATGTCTCCAGCGGCTAAATCTTCCAGTTTTTCTATTTCTAAGAAATCAATTTGAAGGGTTCTTTTTGTCATTATTTATTTCAAATGAAGTTATTTAATACTTTTTCTACCATTTCCTCTACAGATTTTTTATAATCTTTGGAATATTCTTTGGTAAATCTATTGGCAATAATACAATTTATTGAGATGGCTTTGTGCCCTAAAAGTTTCGATAATCCAAAAATTGCTGAAGTTTCCATTTCGAAATTGGTGATTTTCAGACTTTTGAATTCGAAAGAAGATAGTTTTTCGTTTAATTCTGTATCTTGAATATTTAATCTTAAAACTCTGCCTTGCGGACCATAAAACCCACATGCTGTAGCAGTAACACCAGTAAGAAATCCTGAATCTTTAGCTTTCTGGATTAAATCTTTGTCAGCTTCAACAAAGTATGGTCTTGGATGTTTGGTGTTCCAATTGGTGGTTTCGATAAAATGCTCCACAAAACCATTAAAAGTAAAAGGCTCGGTGTTTCTATAATAATGTATAAGACCGTCCATTCCTAAGCCATGCGTACTTGCCAAAAAACTATCAACCGGAATGTCTGCTTGCAAAGACCCAGAAGTGCCTAATCTAATAAAAATCAGTTGTTTATGTTCAGTTTTTAGCTTTTTTTCTTTTAGGTCAATATTTACTACTGCATCGAGTTCATTCAATACTATGTCTATATTGTCAGTACCCATGCCAGTTGAAATAACCGAAATTCGTTTGCCGTTTTTTGTGCCCGTATGTGTAACTATTTCTCTTTTTTGTGTTTTAAAATCCACGGTGTCAAATTTTGAAGATACCATAGGTACTCTGTCAGGGTCACCAACTAAAAGAACGGTATCTGCTAGGTTTTCGGGTAAGAGGTTACAATGATAAAGGCTACCGTCGGGATTTAATATTAGTTCGGATGCTGAAAGGTTTTTGTTCATTAGTTTATGTTTCTGAAAAGTATTTTCAGTTGTTGATTATTAGGTAAATAAAACAACATTCCTTGAATTTTGCAAATAAGACTAATTTTGCTGAATTTAAAGGAGTGCTGAAATTATTTTTGGACGTCTAATCTCCAATGAATTAGATTGTTTTCATGCCCACAAATCACAAACCCGTTTTTCTCCAGTATTTTTGCAGAGGCATGATTTTCTTTTTCACAAGAAGCCAAAATAGCATTGATATAAGGCTTAATCCAATTAACTAAACCCATTACAGCTTCGGTCATAAACCCTTGGTTTCTGAAATCCTCATAGGTACCATAGCCCAATTCTACTTCACCAAGTTCGTTGGGTTCACCTACAAAACAAAGGTCGCCCACTAAGCAATTTTCTTTTTTCCAGATTACTGTCCAAAGTGTAAAAAACAGGTGGTTTTTAAGTGGATTTTCTACATTTGGCAAAATAGAATATTCTAAAACTTCCATCAAATCTGGTGTTATTTCTCTTTTGGCTGGGGTAAGTTTTAGGCTATTTTCTAAGCTATTGTCTAGTTTTATATATTCTTGGATCTGTTTGTGGTTTAATGGTTTTATTATCAATCTGTTCGTTTCAATCATTCTTTATAAAAGTTTTCATTTTGGTTTTAAATACTCTTGGTGTAAAATCCTTCTGATGAAAGCTGGAAGCCCATTTTTTGAATATATGTTTCGTTTTGATTGTTTACTTTGGAGAATTTCAAAGTCTCAAAACCTTCTTTTTTTAATCTGTCTTGAATATTTCCATACAAGAAAATTCCATTTTTATAATCTCTAAATTCTTCTATCACATAATCCAACTCAATATTTAGTGTATCTATTGATTCTTTCTGTGAAAGAAAAATACCAATTGCTTTCATATTCCTAAAAATCACAAAATTTAAGCCCAAATCTTTGGATGAATACTCTAATTCGGGATTGAATTTGTAGATATCGTTTTTATGAAACTGCATGAATTTATTCAAAAATTTGTCATTTATATCTACTTCCATAATATCAAAATCGTCTTTTTTATTATAGAATTTATAAAGATAAATGATGTTAATAATGACAATAATGGAATTGAAAAAACTAACAGGCCAAGCACTGATTAAAAACCCATAAATGGCAAAAATGACACTTCCAGCAAGATTTATCCACCTGAATTTCAGAATAGAATTCATTACCAAAGACACCGCAACCACTATCGATGCCAAGTAGCCAATCCATTCTGCGTAATTTATTTGCATTTCTTGATTCTAATAAACCGCAAAACTAATTTTTAATATTGGTAAATTTATTGAGTTTTTTGATTTTCTAAAAGATTGAAACTTTGAATGGCTATTTCAAGCTCTTCATTTGTCGGAATAATCAAAATTTTGGTTTTACCTTTTTGAATTTCTCTTATACCTTTCTCAGGGAGAATATTTTTATTTTTGTCTAATTCAATACCAAGAAAATCAAGATCTTCGCAAACTTTTGCTCTTAAAATTGAACTGTTTTCGCCAATTCCTGCAGTGAAAACTATGGCATCGAGACCGTTCATGGCAGCTGCATAAGCTCCAATTTGTTTTTTTATTCTGTAAGCCGACATTTCTATGGCTAATATACAATCTAGATTTCCGTTTTCTGCTCCTATTTGTATCTCTCGCAAATCACTAAAGCCGGTTAAACCCAATAGTCCACTTTTTTTATTCAATATTTCGTTTACTTCTTTCGCAGAATATCCAAGTTTTTCTATCAAAAATAAGATTACAGCAGGATCAATATCACCGCTTCTGGTACCCATAATCAAACCAGTGACTGGGCCAAAACCCAAAGAATGGTCTATGCTTTTTCCAGCATTTACCGCTGTGGCACTGCATCCGTTGCCAAGATGCAACACTACAATTTTGGCTTCTGGATTTTTTAAATATTCTGTTGCTTTTTGACTAACATATTTGTGGCTTGTGCCATGAAAACCGTACAATCGGATTTGATGTTTATCAGAAAGTTCTTTCGGAATAGCATATTTATAGGCTTTTTCAGGTATAGTTTGATGAAATGCCGTATCGAAAACTGCGATTTGGATGGCGTTAGGGAATATTTTTTCGGAAACCTCAATGCCTGTTAAGTTAGCTGGATTATGCAATGGAGCTAAACTAAAAAGTTCTTTTATTTGGAGTTTTACTTCGTCATTTATCAAAGTTGTGTTTTTAAAATGACAACCGCCATGTACCACTCTATGCCCAACTGCAGCTATCTGAAATGGAGAATCTATTACGCCTTTAATCGGTTCTAATAAATATTCTGCTAAAAGCTCCATGGCATGCTCATGGTCAGGTATAACTTCAGACTCCGACAAACGAGAGTTTTGTGTTTCAAATACAAATTTTGAAGAATCTTGCCCAATTCTATCTGCCATGCCTTGAGCTAAAACGATTTGCTCGGGCATTTCAATTAATTGAAACTTCAGCGATGAGCTTCCGGCATTTATGACAAGTATTTTATACATATTATGAATTTATTCAGAAAACAATTAGATTCCTTGAGCTTGGATGGCTGTAATTATGACGGTATTATAAACATCGTCAACCGTGCAACCACGACTGAGGTCATTTACAGGTTTGTTCAGCCCTTGCAACATCGGCCCAATGGCAATAGCACCAGTTTCCCTTTGCACTGCTTTGTAGGTATTGTTTCCAGTATTTAAATCTGGAAAAATCAAAACACTTGCTTGGCCAGCCACTTCGGAATTTGGCATTTTGCTTTGACCTATTTCCATATCCACAGCTGCATCATATTGAATGGGTCCTTCAATTTTAAGATCAGGTCTTTTTATTTTTACTATTTCTGTAGCTTCTCTTACTTTTTCTACTTCTGTACCTTTTCCAGATGAGCCTGAAGAATAAGAAAGCATAGCGATTTTTGGTTCAATTCCAAAGGCCAAAGCACTTTCAGCTGACGAAATAGCGATTTCGGCTAATTCAAAAGCAGTTGGGTTCGGATTAATGGCACAGTCTCCAAATACTACCACGCGGTCTTCTAAGCACATAAAAAAAACAGAGGAAACGAGATTTATGCCCGGTTTTGTTTTTATAAATTGCAATGCTGGCCTAATAGTATGTTGAGTGGTATGGGTAGCACCAGAAACCATTCCATCTGCATGACCTTTGTAAATCATCATTGTGCCAAAATAGGAGACATCGAGCATATAGTCTCTGGCGATATCCATATTGATATTTTTGTGTTTTCTAAGCTCGAATATAGTTTTTACATAGTCTTCAAAATGCTTGGATTCAATCGGGTTTACAATATTAATCTTTTCATAATCAAGGTTTAATCCTAATGAAATTACCTTTTCTTTGATTTTGTATTCTTCGCCTAAGAGTGTAATATCAACGAGATTGGCAGAAACTAATCTTGCAGCGGCAATGATTATTCGCTCGTCGGTGCCTTCTGGTAAAACTATGTGTTTTTTGCTTATTTTTGCTTTTTTTATCAAGCTATATTGAAACATTCTAGGAGTAAGACTTAGGTTTTCAAAGCTCATGAGTTTTTCAAGCAAGGGTCCAATTGGGACATTTTCCTCGAAAATCTCTATAGAGGTTTGAATTTTTTTGTGGCTGTTTGCGTATATTTTTGATTTCAGTGCACCCACTTTGTTAGCTATCTGGAAAGTGCCTTCTTCCACTGAAACGATTGGAACAATAAAAGATAAACCTTCAATCAGTTTAATAATTGGCTCTTCTGGCACAAGTCCACCAGTAAGTATAATGCCTGCTATTTGCGGATAGTTTTTGGAAATATTGGCTTGCAAAACACCCAAAATTATATCTGCTCTATCGCCAGGCGTGATTACCAAATTGTCTTCTTTAACTTGAGGCAAGTAGTTACGCAACTGCATAGCTCCAACACCCATAGAGCCGACTTGGTTTTCTAAATAATCTGCACCAAATAAGATTTTGCCATCTAAATCAGCGATGATTTCTCTCATGGTTGGGTTCAATAATGAGCCGATTCGGGGAATTGCATAGGCTTCAATATCTGCTGGAAGAAAATCTTTCATAGCCATATTGGCTATTTCTATATTTTCTAAAAGTATTTTATTATTAATTATAGCAATAACCTGCACGTCCTTTTCTTCGTATGAGTTGTAGGCCATCTGCATTATATCTTGCAGTTCTTCTTTGGTTTTTTCTATGCCATTTCCTATTAAAATAACCGGTAATCCAAAGTTTTTGGCAATCAATACATTAATATTGAGTTCTGCTAAGCCACCTTCACTTTTGAAATCTGTGCCTTCCACCAACACAAAATCTGATTGTTCCTCCAATTGCTTGTATTTATCTATAAGTAAGTCAATGATTTCACCAGTTTTTCCTTGATTTATCATGTGTACTGCAGTGGAACGAGTGATGCCTATCGCTTGTTCATAAGAGATTTTCAGATCAAAATGCGAGAGCATCATTTGTGTATGCGTGTCAAGCTCTCCATCTTCTATAATAGGTCTGAAGAAACCTACTTTAGGCATTTTGCCTAAAAGTTTGTGCATTAATCCTAAAGAAATAAGTGATTTTCCACTATGGTCTTCTACGGTAGCTATATAAATTCCTTTGGTCATTCTCTTTGGTTTTCAGCAAAATTACTGGTCATTATACCTAATTTTAATAATAGATGTCATTAAAAAAAGATGTATTGGTCATAATATAAGAAGCAATCGTGATAGATTTGTATGGAAATAAAGAGAGAAAAATATCAATTTCGAATAGATTTTACTCCATTACAATCTTGTGATCTCTGTCAATATTTGTTCTACCATCAAACAAAAAGTCAAAATATTTAGCATCTCCGGCTTCACCTTTTACCAAGGTTTTTGACCTTCCTATTTCTAAACCTTCGTTGTCATAAACTTTCAATGTAATATTCCGATTGATGTTTTTATCAAAAATCATGTAAACATTTAAAAGATTATGTCTGCCATTTTTACTGTTTAAAGTAACCTTTCCAGTAGAAATGCCTTTTGCTTTCAAACTTTCCGATACATCTATTTTGATTTTGGCTACTTTCTCGATTCCTTCTTTTACACTTTTTACAACTGTTGCTGCCGATTTACCTACTTTTTCGCTGGCTTGTCCAAGTTTTTCGTTTCCTTCATCCGAACCACATGAAATAAGTGTGGCTTGAGCTATTAGAATAAATAAGATTAATTTCTTCATTTTAAAAATAGTTTATTTTATTCGTTTATAACCAATGCCATCCATTGATCTTTTATAGCTATGCGGCTGATTTTGTTTTTTTGCAAATCGGCTGGTAAGCTTACATTTTTCCAAGTTTTAGATTTTTCTTTCAAATAGAACAATTCATCATTTTTCGAGCCAAATAAAATCCCGTCTTTATCCCAAGCATTATACTGGTCTGATTCCGCCAAAGCATCAGCATACATCGAAATCTGACCAGTTTTTGGGTCAAGTAGCTTTATTTTCCAATTTTCTCCGTCTTTTTCTACAAAACTAAATGATTTTTTGGAAGGAATATAGTGTAAAGATCTACCGATATTGGTACCTAGTATTTTACCTTTTTTAGTTTGTAAATCAAATTGCTGCAGGGTATTGGGTTCACCCAAAACAAAAGCAATTAGATCACTTTGTGTACTCCAAGCATGATAACCAATCTTTCCAGTCTTTTGTGATTCCAAAATAATCTCCGTTTTTCTTGGGTCTTTTAAAGAAAATTTTACCAAATCTTGGTCTCCGTTAGATTTTCTTTGAACTATACAAGTCAGGAATTTTTCGTCGGGTGTAACGGTAGGGGAGTACTCTGAGTCTTCAGTGTTTGTTATTTGTGTTAGTTTTTTTGATCCGTAATTATATGACCAAATATCTGTTTGACCGTTATTTTGTGAGCTAAAATAGATCAACGTTTTTTTAGGATGAAAACTAGGTTGATTGTCGTAACCTGTTCTATTTGAGATATTTCTTGGGTTTATAGTCGAAAAGCCATCCGAAGTTTTCTGGATTTCGAGTAAATATATTTCGGTGCCATTTTGTGAAAATGCTGCTACTTGAAGACAAAAAAGGAAAAATAGTATTTTCATAAATTTTGATTTCACTTCAATCACAAATTGAAGAATTTTCCAAAAATACTATTTTTGATTGGTTTTCGTGAATTTTTACTCAAGAAATGAGTTGACTTAACCTTTGCTTTCCCCTAGCCATTTTTTCGGTTTATACTTTAAGCCAAAGCCAGTTTCGGTTTTTGACTTTATAAAATTAATAGCTTCTGACACAACTGAGGTTACTAAGAATAATTCTTTATCGTGTGACGATATTGTGCCTTCTTCTATCATTTTGTTTATATGTTGGATGATATTGGAATGAAATCCATCATCAAAAATCACCACAGGGAATTTTTCTATTTTTCCAGTTTGAATAAGCGTAATGGCTTCAAAAAACTCATCCAAAGTGCCAAAACCTCCAGGGCAAATCACAAACGCATAAGAATATTTAATAAGAAGCGTTTTTCTAACAAAGAAATATTCAAAATCCATCCATTTGTCAAGATATGGATTTGGTTTTTGTTCGAAAGGTAAAACGATATTGCAGCCAACTGATTTTCCTCCAACGTCTTTGGCACCTCTGTTAGCAGCTTCCATTATTCCTGGGCCGCCTCCAGTTAGTACCGTAAAACCTAATTCTGCAAGTCCAGCTCCAAGTTTTCTGGCATCTTGGTAATATTTGTTGTCTTCTTTAAATCTTGCTGAGCCAAAAATGGTGACACAAGGTCCGACAAAATGTAAGGTTCTAAATCCCTTGATAAACTCAATTAGTACTTTGGTAGCAAATTTGAATTCTGACAAACGTGATTGAGGTCCGTCTAAAAACTCAATTTCGGTATGAGGAGAAGCCATGGTTTGTTAAAATTTTATAGGTTGATTTATAGTGTAATGAAAATAATAGTAAGGGGTTGAAATAGTTTCAACCCACTTTAAAGCCTTCTTTTAATCCTACAGTTTTGTTGAAGACCAATTTCTCAGAAGTGAAATCTAAGTCAGGAACAAAATATCCGTTTCTCATAAACTGGTATCTATTGCCAATTTTAGCTTCTTTTAGTGAAGGTTCAACAAAAGCTTCCACAACTTGTAATGAGTTTTCATTGATATAATCTTTAAAATCGCCTTCCTCATTGCTCAAGTCTTCTACTTTAAACAATCTGTCGTATATCCTTATTTCAGCTTTCAAAGCTTCAGTGGCACTAACCCAATGTATTACGCCTTTAACTTTAATGCCACTTTCGTCATTGCCACTTTTCGAATTTTCGACATAAGTACAATGTAATTCTTTTATTGTTCCGTCGTCATTTTTAACAACTTCGTCACATTGAATAATATAGGCACCTTTTAGTCTGACCATTTTACCTGGCGACAATCTGAAGTATTTGGCAGGCGGTTCTTCCATGAAATCACTGCTTTCAATAAAGATTTCCTTCGTGAAATTCACAATTCGATTGCCTGATTCCACCTCTTCAGGGTTGTTTTCCAAAATACAAGGCTCAACTTTACCGTCTGGCATGTTTGTTATAACCACTTTGATAGGGTCTAAAACTGCCATAACTCTAGTTGAAGTTTTATTAAGATCCTCTCTTACAAAAAACTCTAAAAGGCTTACGTCTATTAAGTTATCTCTTTTTTGAATACCTATTCTATCACAAAAATCCACGATTGATTTAGGCGTATATCCTCTTCTTCTCATGCCTGAAATAGTAGGCAAACGAGGATCGTCCCATCCATTTACGTGATTTTCGTTTACCAATTGGAGCAATTTTCTTTTGCTCATTATGGTATATGTAAGGTTTAATCGAGCAAACTCATATTGTTTTGAAGGGAAAATTTCGAGTTTTTCAAGAAACCAATCGTACAATTCACGGTGCGATACAAACTCTAAGGTACATACTGAATGAGTTATACCTTCAATAGAATCAGATTGACCATGGGCAAAATCGTACATGGGGTAAATGCACCATTTGTTGCCTGTACGGTGATGGTTGGCGAATTTTATACGATAAATAATCGGATCACGCATGAGCATATTGCTTGAGCTCATATCTATTTTGGCTCTTAAGACCTTGCTTCCTTCCGCAAAGTCTCCGTTGGCCATACCTTCAAAAATATCTAAATTCTCTTCCACGCTTCTGTCTCTGAAAGGACTCGGTTGGCCAGGAGCATTTGGTGTGCCTTTTAATCGGGCCATTTCCTCTGCGGAGATTTCGTCTACATAGGCTAATCCTTTCGTAATAAGTTTTTTAGCATATTTAAACAGCTGATCGAAATAATCTGAGGCGTACATTTCATGTGTCCATTCAAAGCCCAACCATTTTACGTCATTTTTTATAGAGTCCACATATTCAGTGTCTTCTGTCACTGGGTTGGTGTCGTCAAAACGCAAATTAGTTCCTCCGCCATATTTTTGGGCAAGGCCAAAATTAAGACAGATGGATTTAGCATGACCAATATGTAAATAACCGTTAGGCTCTGGAGGAAAGCGAGTTAATAATCTACCACTATGTTTTCCGCTTTTTAAATCTCCTTCTACAATTTCCTCGATGAAATTCAAACTTCTTTCTTTAACAATCTCCGACATACATTGATTTTTGTTGTACCAAAAAGCTAATTTATGAAAACGATATATTCTTTAAGCTTATTCTTCCTTTGTTTTATAATTTATACTTATTAAAATCCAAAAAAATATTCTGAAAATTTAATTATTTAATAATATTCGAAAAATTGATTCTTTGAAATAAAATATACATTTGTATTATTTGCCTTTGAAGTTGGCTTCTCGTTTTTGCAAAAACGCCATGACGCCTTCCGCAAAGTCATGACTGTGGCCGCACTTTGTTTGCCCTTCTGCCTCTAAATTCAAAACACCCTCTAGGTCATTTTCGAACGTTTTATTTAAGATTTGCTTCATTAACCCGATACTTCTAGTGGCAGAATTGGCATAAACATTTGCTAATTTTTCTACTTCTTCTTCAAGTTTGTCACCTTCTACGGCCTTGTTTATCAGGCCAATCTGTTCGGCTTCTTCCATAAATACTTTTCTGCCTGTGCTGCAAAGCTCGAAAGCTTTCAGTGTACCTATCATTCTTGGTAAAAAATACATAGAGCCAGCATCTGGCAATAAACCTATTCCAACGAAAAGTTCGGACATATAGGTAGTTTTATCTGCAATGATTACGTCGCATGCAAGCACCAAAGACATACCTGCTCCAGCTGCTATTCCGTTTAGTTTGCATATTATAGGTTTTTCTAAATTTCGCATGCCTGTTATCAGCGGATTGTAGGTGGTTTTTAAAACTTCACCTAAGTTTGGATTTGAAAGGCCTGATTTCAAATCTGCACCCGAACAAAATGCCTTTCCATTTCCACCTGAAATGATAACCACACGAATATTCTCGTCATTTTTGCAAATATCGATTGCTTCCGTAAGTTCTAAAAGTAAAGTTTGGTTTAAGGCGTTATAAACTTCTGGCCTATTGAGTTGAATATAAGCCTTTTGCTGGTTTATATTAAAAAGTATGGTCTGAAACATTTGATTTTTATTTATGATGAAAATCAAATTTCGACAATTAAATCAGAAAAATAAAATTAAGAGAAAGGCAAAAATTAGGGAAACGTTATATAATGGCAATAGGGTTCTACCTGCTAATCTTTGAGTTTAGCACAAAAAAGCTTAATGAGTTTCGATTTTGATAGCTAATCATTTGTAAATCGAACGGTAAGGAGATTGGTTAGGCTTGTCTTTTTTGTTTCCTAAAGATAACACCACCACTCCAACAGCCACCGCTGCTAATCCGAATAATACCCCTTTTTTCATCTTATTTTTTGTTTTTACAAATAACGGAATTCTTTCAAAAATTGTTATAACAAGTACTTAAAAAATCCTTAAAATCTTATTTTAAGGTAAAAATTTTAGAAATTGTTAATTCTAGTTAGATAAGTGCAAATATTAATCCATAAATGAATATTTTATTAAAATATTTATTAAATGGCTATAATTTTATTTTAAGAAAAATTTAAGCTAGTTTTGTTAAGGTTTAAATCACAAAATTTGGAAAACAAACTAGGAACAATCTTTAGGTCGACGGGAAGCTGGTATGAAGTGGAAGATGAGCAGAAAAACGTTTTTTCTTGCAGACTTAAAGGTAAATTTAAGATTAAAGATTTGAAAGTAACCAATCCACTTGCGGTTGGTGACAAAGTGATTTTTGATTTAGATGATGATAAAGTTGGTATCATAAAGGAAATTCTTCCCCGCAAAAATTATATTATTAGGAAGTCTGTTCACAAAACCGCTCATGGGCACTTATTAGCCTGTAATATTGACCAATTGGTTCTAATTGCTACGCTTGCTAGCCCAAAAACTTCCTTAGGATTTATTGATCGTTTTTTAGTAACTGCTGAGACTTTCAGAATTCCTGTACTAATTGTTTTCAATAAATTTGATCTTTTAAACAAAAAAGGAGTGGAATTTCAAGATGCTTTGATGGATTTATATATTCATTTAGGCTATGATTGTATTTCTACTTCTACCTTAACCGAAAAAGGAATTGACCTTTTGAAATTGAAATTAGAGAATAAAGTTTCTTTGATTTCTGGACATTCTGGCGTTGGTAAATCTACTTTAATAAATATTTTAGCTCCAGATTTGGATTTGGCAACTTCCGAAATATCGACTTTTGCAAATAAAGGCGTTCACACTACTACTTTCTCTGAAATGTTTGAGCTTCCAAACAAAACCTATATAATAGATTCACCTGGAATTAAAGAGTTGGGTTTGGTAGATATTGCCAACGAAGAGCTTGCTCATTTCTTTCCGGAATTCAGAGATTTGTTGGGTCAATGCAAATTTCATAATTGCTTGCATATCAATGAGCCCAAATGTGCTGTCAAAGATGCAGTAGAGGAAGGACTGATTTCAGAAAGTAGATACATGAGTTATTTGAGTATGTTTGAGAATGACGACAACCGTCGATAAAGATTTATTTTAAATCGTAACAATTTATTAACAAAAAATAAGTCTAATAATTATTGTATGATTTGAATTCATTCTATATTTGCATCGATTTAAACAAAAGATGATCAAAATTAATCTTCCAATATCGCCATTCCGACGAATGAGGTCCGCAAGGACCCAAGCATGAGGCATTTTGCTTATAAGCGAATCGCCCTTATTCTTTTCAATTAATTTTTTCATATTTAACAATTGCGGATACACCGTCTCCATTAAGGGTCAGCCCCTGTCAAATGACGATGAGTACAATAGAAAAAAGTATTATTGGCAATTATATAGTTCAAGTAGCCGATGAAAAACACTTGAATTACGCGGAAGAGATATGTTCTGAAATGGAACTTAGTGCAAAAGCCCGTGGAACTGGTATCGCTAAAAGATCCCCAGATTATATCCGTCTTAAAATGAAGGAAGATAAAGCTGTAATAGCTACTACTTTAGACGGAGAATGGGTGGGTTTTTGTTACGTCGAAACCTGGGAACATGGCAAGTTTGTAGCCAATTCTGGACTGATTGTTCATCCAAATCATAGAAAAAGCGGTATCGCAACTTCTATCAAAGCTAAGGCATTTAATCTTTCTAGAAAAAAATACCCTGAGGCTAAGATAATAGGCTTGACAACTAGCTTGGCCGTAATGAAGATCAACTCTGAATTGGGTTATTTGCCTGTGCCATTTTCGGAGCTACCCAAAGACGATGAGTTTTGGAAAGGCTGTTCGAGTTGTGTGAACTTCGATATTTTGAATAGGACAAATAGAGCTCATTGCCTGTGTACGGGAATGAAATATGATGCCACAGAAGTAAAGACCACAATTTCGAATGGCAAGAAACCTGAGTTTTGGGATTTTATAAAAGAATCAAGCATTTACGAAAGGTGGATGAGTATGAAACAAAGAATATTGCTAAGAAGAGAGGAGAAAAGTAAAAAAAAAGCTCTCAATCGTCCAGTGAAGGTGCTGGAACCGATGGTATAGTAAAAAACATAAAAGGCCGAATTGAATAAAACCCACTTTACGTGGGTTTTACTTTTTATGCGATGAAAGAATATATAAAATTACATTTTTTGATAATCCTCCTGAGTTTTACCGGAATCTTAGGGAAACTTATTGAGGCTAACACTTTAGCTGTAGTTTTCTATCGGACTTTGGTGGCTGCTTTTGCTCTTTTAGTGATTTTAAAATTCAGGAAAGTAAATCTTAAATTAAACTTTAAAGATTTTTCGTTTTTAAGTTTTGTCGGGATACTTCTCGGCTTACATTGGTTATGTTTTTTTGGCTCCGCTAAAGTATCTACTGTGGCCATCAGTATGATTACATTTTCAACAACTTCGTTTTTTACAAGTATTTTAGAACCCATCTTTTTTCGAAAAAAAATAGTGATTAAAGAGCTGATTTTGGGAATGTTAGCCGTGGTTGGAGTCGCTATTATGTTTAGTTTTGAATCAGAATATTTTCTAGGAATTACCCTTGGCTTATTTAGTGCATTCTTTTGTGCTATTTTTACAATTTTCAATTCCAGACTAACTTATAGATTTGATAGCCAATTGATTAGTTTTTATGAATTAAGTGCGGCTTTTGGAGTTTGTCTATTAGTTTATCTTTCATTTTATACCAAAAGTGACCTAGTGATGAGCAAGCAAGACTGGCTTTGGTTAATGATTTTGGCATTGGTTTGCACAGTTATTCCTCATGCTCAGATGATTAAAATCATGAAAAAACTGAGTGTTTTTACTGTAAATCTAAGTTTAAATTTAGAGCCCGTTTATGCAGTGGTTTTAGCTTATTTTATTTTTGGTGAAAGTGAAAAAATGACCAATCAGTTTTATTTGGGTGGAGTTTTGGTATTACTTTCTGTGTTTCTTCATCCGCTTATAAATAAAAAACAAGTTTCTGAAACACCATCACTTACTTGATTTTGAGTTGATTGAACTCCTTTTTTGAATCTTTAAAAACATTGAAATCTACATAACCTTCTATGCCATTTACATGTGCTTCTTCGCTTAATTGCCAGAAAATCCATTCTTTTCCCACCCTTGGCTTGCCCATTTTGGTATAGTGTGCTACCCAAAGCGGATATTCGTCAAAATAGCCTTCAAGGTGGTTTTGGTAAAAATTCGCATGCGTATATATAATTGGCTTTACGCCATATTTTCTTTCGATTAATCTTATGAAGGTTTTGAGATTTTTCCTGATTTTTTCATCAGATTGGCCATATTCGTTTTCCACATCAACCACAGGTGGTAAATCTCCTGTTTTTAGACTTACAACTTTTGAAAAAAGATTGGCTTGAGCAATGGGATCTTTACTTGCCACAAAAAAATGATATGCACCTATAGTTAAACCTGCACTTTTTGCTCGCAACTTGTTTTGAAAGTATTGATAATCAACAGTTTTTGTTCCTTGAGTTGCTTTTATGAAAACGAAATCAACTTTTACATTTTCCACTTTCATTGCTTTTACAGCCTTCCAGTTTATGATTTGTTGGTATCTCGACACATCAATTCCATGGATGTCATAATTGCTCGGAATGTATGTCCCAAAAGCTTTGTATTTTATATAACCAGCCTTGAATTCTTTGTAAAAGTAATAGGAGAGATAAATCAAAAATGGACTAAGCAATATTAGACCAATTTTAAAATACCTTCTAGTGGATTTTGAGGGTTTCTTTTTTCTATATGTAGGTTTTTTGGCCAATGGTTTAAGTTTTCAATAAAAAAGCCCTTTCGAAATATCGAAAAGGCTTCCTTAATAATTTTTCTACGAAATTATTTTTTTCCGTAACGTTTGTTGAATTTATCAACACGACCTGCGGTATCTAATAATACGTTTTTGCCAGTATAGAATGGGTGCGACTTAGAGCTAACCTCGACTTTACAAACAGGGTACTCTTTTCCGTCTTCGAATACAATAGTTTCTTTTGTTTCTACGCATGAACGGCTTAAGAATTTGTCGTCAGAAGTTAAGTCCCAGAATACTACTTCTCTATAATTTGGATGAATATCTTTTTTCATTTCTCTATTGATTAATATCTAATTATTCCTCGATTGGGCTGCAAAATTAGGAGTTTTTATTTTGAATTCCAATATTTTCTAAAACTTTTCAAATTCTTTTATCAAATTATCAATTTGTTCAGGACTATTGGCTATAAAATTCGATATTCTTATCTGGGTATCTTTACCAGATCCATAGCCCGCACCCACTATCATATTTTGCTCTTTTAGTTTTTGGATTATTTCAGCAGAAGGTCTTTCTGTGTTTATTACAGCCACGGTTTTTGATCTTAAGTTTTGGTTTTCCACGGCTGGAGAATATCCAGATTTTTGCTCAAAATATTTGTATAATTTCTTAGCTTTTTCTTCAGTTTCTTTTCTGATTTTATCTATACCAGTTTTGTTCATGTCTTCAGCTATTTTACCCAAAATATATATGCCCATCACGTTAGGTGTAGCTGGATTTTGATATTCTTTGGCGTTTTTCCAAAGTGTTGGCAAATCATGGTGTGCACCTAGGCTTTTGCCTTTGCTTTTCAAGATGTTTGCTTTTTCAAGGCATTTTTCATTGGCTATCCAAACTCCTAAACCCGCCGGCATGCCGAAACTTTTTTGAACAGAGAAAAAGGCTGTGTCGATTACAGTAAAATCCAGCTCAGGTATCGGTGCAGAAGAAACCATGTCCACTGCCAAAATTTTATTATTATTACTTCTTTTGAGCTTATGAATGTCCGCTTCACGCATTTGCACGCCTGTTGAAGTTTCATTTTGAGTAGTACAAATAAGCTCCGCAAACTCTGGAACTTCGACTTCACTGTAAACAAATCCTTCACCTAAAGGCTTCTTTAAAACATTTGTATGTTTTTGAAGCATTTGTGCATATTGGTAGAATTTTTCCGAAAAAGAGCCATTTACCAAATGAAAAGATTCATGTTCAACAGTACTCAAAATCAACTTTTCCCAAATCTCAGAAGCGGAACCTGTAAACATTATGGCATTTTCAGAAGGAATATTCATCAAAATTCGCAGCTGCTCATCAGTATGTTGATATATTTTTTTAAACTGGCCACTCCGGTGCGAAATCGAGCCAATCTGTTGTTCTACAAACGCTTGTAGGTATTCTTCAAATTTCGGATACAATTCTGCTGGTCCTGCGGTAAAAAAAACTTGGGCTCTCGACATATTATTTTTAAATGAGGTGCAAATTTAATTAGAATTCTCGTTTAAATGTTAATTGGTAATTCATTTATATGGTTGTATTTTTGTAGAAAAAATAAAGATTGGATGTTAGTTAATGTATTCAAATCAAAAATTCATAGAGTTAAGGTTACACAGGCCGAGTTAAATTACGTTGGAAGTATCACCATAGATGAGGCCTTGTTGGAAGCTGCGGGCATTATGGAAAATGAAAAAGTGCAGATTGTAAACAATAACAATGGCGAACGCATAGAAACCTATGCCATAAAAGGTAAAAGAAATACAGGCATAATTTGCTTAAACGGTGCTGCTGCCAGAAAAGCTCAACCCGGAGATATTGTAATCATTATATCTTATGCTTGGATGACGCCTGAGGAGGCTTCTTCTCATAAACCCACCGTTGTATTTCCTGATGAAAACAATCGCGTAATCTCCTGATATTTTATATGAAAAAACTCTTACAATATGTCTTACCCATAGGCCTTGCAGTTGCATTGATGTATTGGGTTTTTAAAGGTATTGATATTGAGAGTATTTTAGAAAGTTTCAGAGGAGCCAATTATTTTTTGGTGTTTTGTGCCGCTGTTTGCTCATTTTTAGCACATTTTAGTAGAGCCATTCGCTGGAATATCATGATGGAGCCTTTGGGTTATAAACCATCGGTTAAAAATACCACCATTGCTGTTTTGATTGGTTATATGACCAATTTGGTTTTACCTCGAGCTGGTGAGTTTGCTCGATCTGCAAGTTTGCAAAAAAGCGAAAATGTGCCGTTTCAAGTATCTTTTGGAGCTGTAATAGCCGAGAGAATTATTGATTTGGTAGTTGCGATTGGTTTATTGGCCTTAAATATTCTTTTGGAATTTGACCGAATAAAAGGCTTAGCCATGGAGCTTTTTGGAGATAAAATAAGAAATCCTATTTTCTTACTTTCATCTCTTGGAATACTTGTTTTTTGTCTTGTTTCAGGTTTTTATCTTTTTGACAAATACAAAAATAGACTTTCTCAAATTGCTTTTTTTAAGAAAATTATTGATTTTTTAGATGGCTTAAAAAGTGGATTTTTAGGCGTTTTTAAAATCGAAAAATTTTGGCAGTTTTTATTTCACACCATATTTATTTGGGTCATGTATTATGTTGGGACTTATTTTTTATGCCAATCAATAGCCATCGGAAGTCAGTTGTCTCTTTTAGCAATTCTTACTATTTTAGTAATGGGTTCAGTCGGAATGGCAATTCCTACCATTGGAGGTTTAGGAAGTTATCATCTTTTAGTTGGGAAAATCGTAGTACTTTACGGTCTTACCAATCAAGAAGGAATCAATTTAGCTACATTTTTACATACCATGCAAGGACTTTTATTTGTCTTGGTTTTCGGACTTATAGCATTGGTTTTGAGTTTTTTGTCTACAAAAAAGAGCTCTAAAGCTTAATAAAGTTTTTTTTCAAAACAATTTGATGGTTTTTTTAGTAATTTCGATAATAAAACAATCGAAAAATGCCAGAATATTCATTAAAAATAAATGGAAAAAAGCTAAAAGTGGATGTCTCCGAAGATACACCATTGCTTTGGGTATTGCGAGATCATCTCAATCTTACAGGAACCAAATATGGCTGTGGAATAGCTCAATGTGGAGCTTGTACTATTCACGTTGACGGAATGCCCACTCGCTCTTGTATTTCACCCGTAACACTTGGGATTGGAAAAGAAATCACCACCATTGAAGGTCTATCTGAAAATGGAGATCACCCTGTACAAAAAGCTTGGGATGCCATAGATGTGCCGCAATGTGGATTTTGTCAATCTGGACAAATGATGACTGCTTCGGCTCTTTTAAAAGAAAATCCGAATCCAAATGATGAGGAGATTTCAATGGCTATGTCTGCACATATTTGCAGATGTGGTACGTACCATAGAATCAATGACGCCGTAAAACTTGCAGCCAAAATTCAGAAACAATGAAAAATAACAGAAGAGACTTTTTGAAAAACATGCTTTTGACTTCAGGAGCATTGGTGGTGGGATTTAAAACTATGGCTGCTGAAAATGCACAAATCATAGATTTAAATAGTTTGGGCGATGAACTATTGTCAAATGCATTTTTAACAATTGACAGCCAGAATGTTATAACGATATTTTCTCCAAATCCTGAAATAGGCCAAGGAATAAAGACCGCCTTTGCAGTAATAGTAGCTGAGGAATTAGATGTGGATTGGGAAAAAGTTGTGGTTAAGCAGGCCGATTTGGATACCAAAAGGTTTGAAAGACAGTTGACTGGAGGCAGTGGAGCTATAAAGCATTCTTGGGAAAGATTAAGAAAAGCTGGAGCAGCAGGTAAGTATGCTTTGGTGCAAGCGGCAGCTAAGAAATGGAATGTTTCTGCAAATAGCCTAAAAACTGAAAAAGGAAAAGTAATAAATGAAAAAGGAGAAAGCCTTACTTATGGCGAATTGGTTAATCTTGCTGTAGGAGTCACCTTACCTGCTGACATTCCTTTAAAGTCAACTAAAGACTTTACATTGATAGGTAAAACTATAAAAAGTGTTGATAATAAGGCTGTATTGACTGGAAAAGCCATTTTTGGAATGGATTATAAAGTTCCTGGAATGTTATACGCTCAGGTTATTCGTTCTAAAAGTTTTGGGCAAAAATTGGTAGATTTTGATGCTTCTGAAGCTTTAAAAATAGATGGAATAATTTCGGTAAAATCTTTTGGTGATAAAATAGCCGTAATTGGTAAGTCAAACTGGCCAATTATGAAAGCTAGAAAATTGGTAAAAATCAATTGGTCTGCTGAGAAAGAATTGGAAAGCGACGAAATGCACAATAGGATTTTCTCTGATTTAATGGTCAATGGTAAGTTTGAAACCCGTAGAAAAGATGGTGATGTGGAGCAGGCTTTTAAAGATGCTCATAAAATTATAGAAGCGGAATATCAATGTCCGTTTTTGAGCCATAGCCCAATGGAGCCTATGAACTTTTTTGCAGATGTAAAATCGGATTCCGTGAAATTGGTTGGACCAACGCAAACGCCACAATCTGCCCAAAATCAGGTGTCAAAATTGCTAAATATTCCTGTGGAGAATATTACTGTAGATTTGACAAAAATGGGTGGCGGTTTTGGTAGAAGACTAAATAACGATTATGCTTTAGAAGCTGCTGAAGTGTCGGCATTAGCTAAAGCTCCTATAAAGTTGCAATGGACTAGAGAAGACGACATGAACGGCGGAATCTATCGCCCTGCAGTTAGATATAAATTTAAGGCTTCTTTGGATAAGGCTGGAAACGTAACAGGATTTATGCTAAAAGGCGTTGGTTTAAATGCTGGGAACTCGACGAGACAGGACAATTTCCCTGTAGGGGCTATTGATAATGTTTTGGTAGAATCTGTTGATTATAAGTCAGATATAACCACAGGGCCTTGGAGAGCACCCATTACTAATTTCTTAGCTTATGCTGAGCAGGCTTTTATTGACGAAATAGCTTTTGCTGTTGGCAAAGACCCGGTGAAATTAAGATTGGAGTTGTTGAAAAAGGCCCAAGAAATGCCTGTTGGCAAAATCACTTACGAACCTGCTCGTTTTGAAAAAGTAATAACAACCGTAGCCGAAAGAGCCAAATGGGGAAATGCGAAAAAAGGAATTCATCAAGGGTTTAGTGTTTATTTCTCACACAATTCTTATGTAGCCCAGATCGCAGAGGTTGAACTAAAAAAGGGAAAGCCAAGCTTGAAAAAAGTGTTTGCTGTTACGGATTGTGGTATAGTAATCAACCAAAGTGGTGCTCGGAATCAAATCTATGGAGCCATAGTCGATGGTCTTGGACATGCAATGTACGGCAATTTGAACTTTGAAAACGGTGCTCCAAAACAAACAAATTTTGATCAATACCGAATGATTAAGTTTAACGAAGTGCCAGAAATAGACGCATATTTTGTTGACAACGGTATAGACCCAACAGGATTAGGTGAGCCAGCTTTACCACCAACGGGCGGGGCGTTGGCCAATGCCATTTTCAAAGCCACAGGCAAAAGGCTATACAAACAGCCATTTGCGATGGAAGATGAGAAAGTAGCGGAGATATTGTAAGTTTTTTAAATTTATAGTTTATAAAAAAAGAGGCAGGAGCCTCTTTTTTTATGCCTAATATTTTTATGAATTCTTACTCTTTCGTAACCTTACTGCCACCAGATAAATCCTCGGTAACTTTCGCGTCGCCTTTGTATTTCACTTTGCTGGCACCGCTCGCTTTTACAGATAGGGTAGTGGAGGCTGTAACTTCTGCTTTGCTGGCACCCGAAAGCTCCAAAAACACTTCTGTGCTATTTCCATCAAAAGCATCGAGGGTTGACGCTCCACTTATTTCTGCATCTATTTTCTTTACTTCCATTGGCAACACAATTTTAGAAGCTCCGCTAATATTGGCAACTAATGAAGTGATGGCATTATTTAATCTTAAAGTAGAAGCACCAGAAACTCTAGCGGTAAATTCGGAAAGAGTTCCAAAACCTGATATCTCGGTGTCAGATGCGGATTTTGCGTCAATCTCGGTGATTGTGGGTGTAGTTACCTCTATTTCCATTTTGTATCTTTTGAGTTGTTTTATTCTTATCCGCTTATTGTATCTGATATCTAATTTGCCATTGGTTACTGTTACTTCCAAATCATCAATGTCGTCGCCAGAGCCTTTAACAGATACTTTTGAGGCAGAGCCTTTTACAACAGTCACAAAAAATGCATTGTTAAGTTCGATTCTACTAAAATCGTCCACAGAGAAGTCTTTTGTGTCATAACCTCTCGGAGGTACACCGTTTTCATAAAGAATTTTGTCGCAGCTTGTAAAAACTAAAAGTGTTAAGAGAATAACCAGGTATTTTGTCATTGTTTTGTTTTTTGCCAATATTTTCTTGGCTTTTGTTATCAATATTTTCAAAAAAAATTAAAAGGAAAACTGTTTTACCTACAAATAGGATTTCTTTGTTTTCCAATAAAAAGTTTTTAAGCTATTAAACTTTATAATGAACAGAATTATTTTAATTCAATTGAAGTTTAATTGTTAAGAGCATGTTAAAGATGTGCTTTTAAGTGTAATAGTTGCTTCTGTATTCAAATATTTATGAACAAAATAGATCCTTATTCAGCCCTTCGATATCCCGAGTTTCGGTATTTTATAAGTGCTCAGTTGTTTTTTACTATTGCTATTTTGATTCAGGAACTGGTGTTGTCTTATTATTTATACGAGCTTACCCACGATCCACTGGCTTTAGGTTTGATAGGTCTTGCAGAGGCAGTTCCTTTTATTTCTTTGGCACTTTTTGGTGGGTATATGGCCGATAGGTTTAACCGTAAAAAGATATATTTATGGAGTTTTGTAGTAGTTTGTATAGTGACATTAATCTTAATTTTTGGACTTACGGATGCTTTTTTCTTTAAAATTGATGAAAAACACCAACCTTGGGTCATTTATTTAAGTGTCTTTATTTTTGGTATAGCCAGAGGATTTTATAATCCATCTTGGTCTTCTCTTAAACCATTTTTAGTTCAACCCGAACATTATTCAAACTCAGCTTCATGGAGTGCTCAGTTTTGGCAAGTTGGAAGAATCGCTGGTCCTGTCTTAGGTGGATTTTTATATGCGTACGTTGGATTTATAAATTCCCTTTGGGTAGTTTTTGGTCTATTTATTCTTACGATTATTTTGGCTTCTTTTATATCAAAAAAGGAAATAAAAAATCAAACGAAAGGAAAACTTTTGGAGAGTTTGAAAGAAGGTTTCGTTTTTGTAAGGCAAAACAAAATCCTTTGGTATAGTATAGTCTTAGATATGTTTTCGGTGTTATTTGGAGGTGTTATAGCCATTTTGCCTGTTTTTGCGAAAGATATTCTAAATGTAGGAGCCGAAGGTTTAGGTTTTCTTAGAGCAGCACCAGCTGTGGGAGCTGTGCTAGTGATGTTAGGTACAGCTTATTTTCCACCTACCAATCAAGCTTGGCGAAATATGCTTTTGGCAGTAGCAGGTTTTGGTGTTGCCACTTTAGTCTTTGCGGTTTCTACCAATTTCTACCTTTCTTGTTTTGCATTGTTTTTTACTGGAGCATTTGATAGCATTAGTGTGGTTGTTAGGTCTACCATTTTGCAAATACTTCCACCAGATCACATGAGAGGTAGGATAAGTTCGGTAAATGGAGTTTTTGTAAGTACATCAAATGAATTGGGTGCGTTTGAGTCTGGTTTAGCAGCTAAACTGCTAGGGACTGTGCCTTCGGTATTATTCGGAGGCGTGATGACATTGGTAGTCGTAACGTATATTTATTCCAGATCTAAAGAACTGTTTTCAGTAAAATTGGTCAGAGAAGGTTGATTACTTCTCACCGCTTGACTTTGACACCTATTTTTTCAAAAAGCTCTCAGATGAATACCTGAGCAGGGTTTTGGCTTAATTTTCAAAAAATTGTAGAGAGCCGATTTGGTTTTTAGGTATTGACTTTCAGTGTCTTACGGTTGTAATTTTGCATTATGGCTTATTTGAAAGTTGAAAAGAAAGAATCGGGTACTTATTTACGCATTTTGGAGAGTTATCGAAATGCTGATGGTAAACCAACGTCGAAGGTTTTGTACTCTCTTGGGAAGGTCGAAGATTATAAGCCTGAGGATCTTCGTAACATTGGAATCAAGTTTTATGAATTAGGCGGTGGTGACTTGAAAGCCCTTCTCGAAGGCGAATTATTGGAATTAGGCCGGTACAATTATGGTTACCAAAAGGTATTCGGCTATTCCCTTGAGCATTATGGCTTAAAGTCATTATTAGATCGTATTCAGAAAAAGAGTAAGCTGCAATTCAGCCTATTTGATAGTGTTTTTTTGATGCTTTTGGAGCGTCTTCAAAGTCCTTGTAGCAAACTCAGTAACTTTCAGCACCGAGAAGAATATGTAAATCTACCCGAACTATCCTTACATCATCTTTACCGAGCCTTGGATAAATTGGCTCAAAACAATGAACTCATCCAGCAACAAATCTTCCAAACTGGTCGCGATCTGTTCAACCAAAGTTTAGACGTAGTCTTTTACGATGTAACCACTTTTTACTTTGCCAGCGAAGTAGAGAAAGAAGGTGAACTCCGACAAATGGGTTTTGGAAAAGATGGCAAAATAGGTAAA
>NZ_RJUA01000005.1 GCF_024343575.1 Lacihabitans sp. LS3-19
TTGCTGCTCCTGAATTACTTAAAGCTCCTGTTGAGAAAGTTGCTACACCTGTTGCTTGAGCTACTCCTCCTGTTACTCCTGCACTCATGGTTGGTGCGGTCCAAGTATAGGTCGTTCCTGCTATATTGCTTGTTGGTGTTACCGCCGCTACACTTGCTCCCGAACAGATTACTGCTGGATTGGAAAGTGATGCCGTTAAGGTTGGTCGGATTGTAATTGCAAAAGTAAAAGGAGTTCCCGAGCAACCAGCAGTTACTGGAGTAACAGTATATGTAACTACGCCATTTGTAGTACCTGAATTTGTCAAAGTCTGAGAAATTGGGGCAGCAGATGCAACTAAGTTATCAGAAAATCCTGTAATAGTTCCACTAGTTGGAGTAGTTGTTATTGTAGCTGTCCAAGAATAGGTTGTACCAGAAATATTAGAAGTTGGTGTTCTACTGAAAGCCGTACCAGAACATATAGTTTGAGGTCCTGGATTGGTTATTATTATCGTAGGCTGAACCGTTATGGCAAAAGTAAATGGCGTTCCGTCACACCCATTTGCAACTGGAGTTATGGTATATGTTACAACTCCATTTGTAGTGCCCGAATTTGATAATGTTTGCGTAATTGGTGCTGCTGAAGGAGTTGAATTATTTGAATTACCACTAATTGAACCGCCTGTAGGAGCAGTTGTCACAACTTGAGTCCATTTATACGTCGTTCCAGCAATATTAGAAACTGGTGTGCTACTAAATGCAGCACCAGAACATATCGTTTGAGGGCCTGGATTCGTAATAACAATAGTTGGTTGTACTGTAATTGCAAAAGAAAATGGAGCTCCATTACAGCCATTTGCAATTGGTGTAACCGTATAAGTTACAACACCATTTGTAGTTCCAGTATTGGTTAATGTTTGTGATATCGGAGCGGAAGATGCGATATTATTATTGGTAAATCCAGTAATAGTTCCTCCTGTTGGTGTTGATGTTAAAGCTGAAGTCCAAGTGTATTGAGTTCCGGCAATATTTGAAGTCGGAGTTCTACTAAAACTTAAGCCAGAACAAATAGTTTCAGGTCCAGGATTCGTAATTACAATATTTGGTCTTACTGTAACATCAAAAGTAAAAGTTGCACCAGGGCAAGTACCATTGTATGGAGTAACTGTATATCTAACCACAGCATTTCCTGTAGTATTATTGATAATAGTTCCAGTAATAGGGCCAGCTATTGCAGTTGATTGATTTCCGTTTCCAGAGGCTGTTCCCGAAGTTACTGCAGATGTCCATGTATAAGTAGTTCCTACAATATTTGTTGTAGGCATTACAGAAAACGATGCACCTGAACAAACTGTTTGGGCAGTAGCACTGGCAATAGGCATTGGAATAACCGTCACTGAAGTTGTGGCAGTTGCCATACAATTATCAACATCTGTTGCAGTAACTGTATAAGCAGTTGAAGTGGTCGGGCTTGCGGTAGGATTATAAATATTTGTTGCACTTAAACCTGCAGCTGGTGTCCATGTATAATTATAAGGTGCCGTTCCACCAGCTCCGGAAGCAGATAAACTTACAGATTGCCCCTCACAAATAGTACTTGGTGGTGTTATTGTAACAGTAACTGGTGGTACGATTATTTGAGTAATTTGGCTCGTAACTGAACATGTTGGATCATTAATAGACCCTAAAGTTGTTGCCAATCTAATTCTATACAACTTTCCACTTAAGGCTGAAACTATAGGAGTTGGAAGGTTGACTGAAACATTCATTACTCCTGAAATATATGTGCCTTGAGAAGGAGCAGTGGTCTGAGTCCAAGTAACTCCATTATCCATACTTTCCTCCCATTTGAAATAATCATACTCACCATATGGATCTGCAATTGAGGCAGATATAGTTTCATTTGTTCCACCCAGACATGCGACCGACTGTGCATTTAACGTAATATTTAATGGACATTTGTTTACTACAATATCATCTATTAACCAGTCATTTCCATTTCCACCACCTGCATTGTTCTTGATACTAAAAATCGCTGAAGTATTGTTGCCAGTTTTAAATGAAAAACCAACTTGATTCCAACCAGAAACAGTAATGTTTCCAGTCGTATACTGTCTCACACCATCAATCAAAAAAGCAAAATTTGGCTTAATTGGACCTATTGGATATATGTTCCTAATCCAAGCGGTAAAGTTATATTGCGTATTAGGGCATAGGTTATTAATCGCTTGTTCAACTACAATATCAGGATTAAAAGCAGCGTTTACAACCATCATATACCCACCTGTATCGCCCGGAGTATGGTCTTCTGTCAAAATATCCCAAGTTCCAAAAGTATTTCCACCCAATGATGCACCGTTACAATCTGTATTATTCACAATTGAATAAAATCCATCATCTGGAGAATAACATGTAAAATTCGTGTAACCATACTGAGTGGTTCCTACTGGTAATACCGAACCTTGCATTGCAGCTCCACTTCCGAAATCACCATTTACAAATAAATTAGATGTTGAACCAGAACATATAGCGTTTGACAAACAAGCAGGTCCGCTATTTCCAACAACTACTTCTCTTTCACTAAAACAATATATTCCACCTCTTATAACCCTTACATAATAAGTACCAGTAGCTAATCCGGAAATGGTATTGGTAGGACTTAATGATGAAACCGTAGTGTAAGTAGGGTTATAGGCAGCAAACCAAGAAACTTGATCCGTAGGAAGCACACCAGATATAACAATTTTACCATCAAAATTCTTACAACTTGTAGCACTAGTTACAGTTTCACTTGTATAAAAAGCGGTAGTTTTAGAAACCAATGTACTATTTATAGTCCTACAAATAATTTTTGAGGTATAATCTCTATAAAATATTAAATAGGTCCCAACCCCTAATCCAGTATATGCATGATATCCTCTGAACCAATTTATGCCATCAATACTTGTTTCATAATTATTGCCGCCGTATTCATCGATCGTAATTTTACCATCTGTATTTGAGCAACCCGATGGATTGGTAGGTGTAGTTTGAACTGCAGATGTACAAATACTCCCACAATTAGTATTTAATATCACATTAGTTGTAGCCGTATTAGCACAACCATTTGAACCCATACCGGTTACAGTATAAATACCGCCAGAAGAACCTGAAACTAGTAAATTGGTAGTATTCTGTTGACTACTTGAAAAACCTGAACTGTTTGTCCAAGTGTATGAAGTTACAGTTGGCGTTCCTGTTGATGAAGAAAGTAATCTTACTATAGTATTTATACATTGACTTGTACTTAAATAAGTATTGCTTGAATTTGTAGCACTTACATTAGGTAAAGGCAATACGGTTATCGTTTGTGCACTTGATGTAGCAGGAATACATCCATTTCCAGCAGCATTTATTATTACTCTGTAATATCTTGTATTTAAGGCGTTAGTAGGTATTACATAACTCGCATTTGTAGCTCCTGAAATATTTGAGAACCCACTTGTAGGAGAAGTTGATGAGACTTGCCACTGATAAGTAAAAGGTCCCACTCCATTATTTATGCTTGAAGTTAAGTTATAATTACCATTTAAACATATGGTTGCACTACTAGGAGCGATCGTTACAGTAGTTTGAGGCACAATATCCATTTGGATTTGTGGGCTATATTGTGCTCCACAACCTGAAGCACTCGAAGTAGCTCTTAATCTGTAATATATTGTACCCGCCGAACTTGTTGGAGGTGTATAATTAATTGAAGTAGCCCCTGAAATATTATTCCACGTTCCAAAAGTACTGGTTCTAGACTGCCATTGGTAGGTTATTGTTCCTCTACCATTTGTTACAGTTCCTAACAATTGGGTTGTACCACCAATACAAACAGGTTGATTAGTAATAGAGGCGTCAACTACATGTACTGAATCGACATCAATTGATACTGAAGACGTAGATTGAAAACCACAAGAACTAAAATTTACATTTATTCTATAATATCTTACACCTGTAGAATCATTAGAAGGAGAATAATTATTACCTGTAGCACCTGAAATATTCATCCAAGTAGAATTATTATTCGATTTCTGCCATTGATATGTATAAGCACCCGATACACCTGATGTTGAAGCACTTAATGTTGCGTTTCCATTTAAACATATCAATGAACTAGATGGAGAGATAGTAACTGTCCCTGGATTTAATACTGAAAAAGTATAACTAGGAGAAACGGCATAAGAACAGCCAATTCCTGACATATAGGCTATTACTCTAAAATAATAATTTCCAGAAACATTTACTGCTGGGTTTAAAGAGTCTGCTGTTTGGCCGCTTAAATCATACCAGCCAGATGTACCATTTGCTGATTGTTGCCATTGATAAGTTATAGATCCAGTACCATTCGAAACATTTGCAAAAATGCTAGACTGGGTATTGACACAAGTAATATTACTTGGTGCCACAACAGCCGCAGTTGGCGTAGAAACGGCGGTGATTTTAAATACATTTGAAGTACCAGGATTACAAGCTCCCGAAGAACCTGACACGATTACTCTATAAAAATAATCTCCCGGAGATAAAAAAGAATTAGTAAATGACGAATTAGTAGCTCCAAATATATTTGTCCAACCAGATGTACCATTGGCAGATTGCTGCCATTGATAATTATATGTACCACTGATATCTATTGCAGAGGTTATGGTTGAGGCACCATTTACACATATCAAACTATCATTTGACGTAATAGCTACTCCGGGACTACTTACAACACTTACCGTCACATTGCCTGTAGCTGTACAACCCGCATTGTCTGTAACTGTCAGTTGATAGTTTTTGGTAGTAGCTGAACTAACAGTAACTGTAGAAGTACTACCAGCAGCATTATTCCATGAATAAGAATATGGTGCTACGCCTAAAGTAGTAGCCCCTGAGATCTCCACATCAGTTTGCTTACAAGTGGTAATATCTGGGGACATCGTTAGTCCCAATAAGTTATTATTAGAACTTAAAGTGGTGGTACCAAAAGAAGTACTACAAGCCGAACCTGTTGTCCATCTAGCTCTAATTGCATAACTACCAGTTCCCAAACCATTAATTGTAAATGTCCCAATGTCGTCATTAACAGTATATGGATAAGTTGAACCTCCATTAATGCTGATTTCCATTTGTGTTTGAGCAGGATCATCCGTAATATTTAAAGTTATACTTCCATTATTAAAACCGCATGAGGGGTTAATAAATGTTTTACTTAAAACTGGATCTTGCGTAACTGTAACATTTGTTGTGTATGTTATGGCACAGCCACCAACATTAACCGTCAAAGAATAAATCCCACTTTCGTCATTTGAAGCATTACTTATAGAAGGTGTTCTATTACTAGAACTAAAACCATCTGGCCCAACCCAGCTATAATTTGCCCCTGAAACACTTCCGGCGGTTAAGCTTAAGGTGCTGCCTTCGCAAACAGGTGAATTTGAACTGGCACTAGAAGTAAATGCAGCAGGCTCAGTTATAGAAATCGAAGAAGTAGCAGTACAACCGTAAGTATCTTGTAATGTTACAGTATAATTGCCTGGGCCTAAACCAGTAAATGAACTCGACGATTGGAAAGCCCCTCCATTTATACTGTACTGATAAACAGGCGTAGTTAGCGACGATGGTACAAATGGACGCAAAGCTGAAGGAGGTATGATTTCAGACGGAGCTGTTGTAGGCTGACCAGGCTTTGACCAACCTACTGCCAAATTATCACCACCGCCACCTTCTTTTTGCAGAACTTCGATATAATATATCTGTCCAGCAGTAAGGGTTACACCCACAGATTTTTGACTAGGATATTTATCCCATTGTTCTGAATTAGTCCAACCAGGTACAGAGGCTCTTAAAATTTTATTTCCTGGAGAACTATTGGTGCTTATCCAAAGTTCACTTGCATCGTCAGAAGAAACCCAAAAATAGTAGGTACCAGATTCTCTAGGAACAATATAGCCTATCATCCTTGACCCATAATTATCTGAAAAGTTTGTTGGTGCCTTTGTCATTCCCAAAGTCATGGAACTATTTGGAGAATTTGGATAGTTGGAATTTGAAGTTAAATCAGAAACATTTGTTCCAGCTATTCCTTCCCATATTTGATAAGTAATATTTCCTGAACCACCATTCCCTAAAGTCCCAGTTGCATTTATCGAACCGTTGGCAACTCCATTACAATTTACATTATTTCGTGTTAAAGAAACTGAAGGCGGCAAACAAGTTATTACTATCGCATCAACTGTAATAGTTTTGTTAATAGATACTGAATATCCGTTCTTAGTTACGGTCAATGTATAAACACCTGAATTTGATGGTTGGGCATTAGGAATAGTTGGATTGGCCAAAGTGCTCGTAAATCCGTTAGGGCCTGTCCATAAATATGTTACGGGCGTGTGCTCATAAATTATCACATTATCTAAAGCAAAGTCATTTCCCGAATTATTGGTATTATTATTTCGAATAGAAAAAACCAAGTTTCCAGAAGTAGTTGCCGTAAAACTAGTAGCGAGTTCATTCCAGGTATTTACCCCAGCCGAAACCGCCGATCCAATCTGAGAACCACCAACATACCAATACAAATCACTTATATTGTTACTAGATATAGATCTTACAAAAGCGGACAAGTCATAAGTATTTCCAGCAGTAACATTAATAGTTACTTGCCACATATCTTGGTTTGAACTTGTCGGTGAGTTTATGGTCATCATTTGCCCTCTACCAGTATAATCTCTAAAACTATAGCCTGAAAAATAATCAGAGGACTGATCAGTTACCCAATATCTATTGTTAGGAATATCAGTAGTAAATCCCGAGTTTCCACTTGTAAAATCTCCATTTACAACCAAATCCATTCTGAAATCAGGAAACACACCGGTTTGATTTAGGTTTATAGAATTTCCCTGAGTTACACTTACGGGCGTATTGATAGTGTAATTAGTTACAGCTTTAGTAATAATATTAGACTCTCCTTCCATAGTATTGGTGGAAGTGGAAGTAGTATTACGTGCTAATCTTTTGTAATAAGTTGTTTGTGTAATTGGACCTGGATCATAAGAATCATTTGAAGTATTTCCAATTTCAATTGTCCAATTAATACCGTCGGTACTCGACTGCCATTGGTATCTAATACTAGATGAAGTTGCAGTTGCTGCTGATACACTCGAGATTACACCAGGATCATAAGGTCCGTTATTTACTTCATTTCCTGTAATTTCACCAGGGAAATTTAAAGGGGGACTCAAAACAAAAGTATTGGTTGTAGATTTTACTGGAAACTCTTTCGCCTCAATATTGCCACAAACAAAAAATGCCCACACCAATGCTATGGTGAAGGAAATTCTGCGTGATAGCAGCTTAGCGAAAATGTCTTTTAGTAAAATTTGCACAAATGTTATATCCAAAAAGGTGAATTTTAGATTAAAAAAAACCTAAGTTCTTTTTAAACCTTATTAAAAGGATACAAAAACTGTGCCATCAAACTGCAGTAATTAATACAATATTTATAACACCCTATAAACTAATTAAATACGAAAATTATATTTGGTAGAAGGTAACATTATTGCATTCAAAAACATTCTTTTTTTTGTCAACTTTAAAGAGCATAAAATATTTAGAAGGAAATTTTTTTTCAAAAAACTGAGATAAAAGCATATTAAAAAGCTACCTTAAATTCATCATTTACAATAAATAAAAAAAAAGTCTTTGGATTTCATAAATCCAAAGACTTTTAACTCGTTTTAACTTTTAATCAACCTTCTTTTAGATAATCAATTAACCTTGAACCTAATCTTCTCGACAATTTAAATGTTTCGCCCGTTGATAAACTAACAGACTTTACGCCGTCTTTTTCAGTTATTTCTTTAATAAATTCAAGATTAAGCAAAAGTCCTTTTCTAGCTAAGAAAAAATTACATTTACCCTCGAGCTGCGAGGTATAATGTTTTAGCGTAAATGAAGAGCAAATATATCCTTTGTTGTTTAATCTAATCATCGAATAGTTACCAGCAAAACTCTCAATATATTTTATATTGTTGAATGCTACGGCTTTTTTTCCATAATTGTAAACTAACTTTTCGGTTGGTAAGTTTTCAGTATAAGTTTTCATAATTCTTTGAGTTTTCATTTATTCTACAAATTTGGGAAAAGGCTCTAAATATTTTTAGCGTAAAAACACTTTAAATGAAATAGCGTTAAAATACTTACCCGAAAATATCCTTTAATACGTCGCTTGTCAATAGACATTAAATTGATGACCTAAAATATTGAGTGAATGGTATAAATTGGTATATAATTGACAAAAGCTGTAAATTGCAGAAAATTATAAAAATACAATATGCCAATCATTGCTCCTTCGATGCTCGCATCTGATTTTGCCAATATTCAAAGAGATACTGAACTAATTAATGAATCGTCAGCTGATTGGTTTCATATTGATATCATGGACGGTGTTTTTGTTCCAAATATTAGCTTCGGAATTCCTGTTACAGAAGCTATTAAAAAACATGCAAAAAAACCCCTAGATGTGCATCTAATGATAGTTAAACCTGAAAACTATATTGCTGATTTTGCAAAAGCTGGAGCTGAAATAATTTCTGTACATTGGGAAGCTTGTACGCACATTCACAGAACATTAGCCCAAATAAAAGAGAATGGTTGCAAAGCCGGAGTCGTGTTAAACCCTGGCACACCTGTGCATCTTTTAGAAGAAGTAATTACAGATTGTGACTTAGTGCTTTTAATGTCCGTAAACCCTGGTTTTGGAGGCCAAAAATTCATTTCTTCTACCATAGATAAAGTTAAAAAACTGAAGGCCTTAATAGCAGAAAAAAAGGCAGATACAATCATAGAAATAGATGGAGGTGTAAATTTTGAAACAGGAAAAGCTTTGGTAGATGCTGGTGCGGATGCATTGGTAGCAGGAAGTTTTGTTTTTAGCCATTCTGATCCATTTTCTGCAATAGATGGCTTAAAAAACTTGTAATTTTCTTATAATTATTTGACTATTTCCTTTGAAAACACTTTTTGAAAACTGAAATTCAAAATCTTTCTTTGAGATTTCATAAATTTACGGAATTTTCTATTTCTATTAAAATATTTTAATTAAAAATATGGTCGAAGATATATTTGACAAAGTAGCTAATAACATGGGACCCATTGGATCTCATGCTCATTATTCTCATCATTATTATTCATTTCCTAAACTTTCGGGAGAACTTGGCCCTTATATGTCATTCAATGGCAAAAGAATGCTCAATTGGTCTTTAAACAACTATTTGGGCTTGGCAAATCATCCCGAGGTGCGTGAAGCAGATGCCAAAGCAGCGGAAGAATATGGCCTAGCATATCCTATGGGAGCAAGAATGATGACTGGAAATTCTGAATTGCATGAAGAATTCGAAAAGCAATTGGCAGAATTTGTTGGTAAAGAAGATGCTTTTTTGTTAAACTACGGCTACCAAGGTGTAATGTCTGTTGTGGAATCCATGGTAGATTTCAAAGACGTAATAGTATATGATGCAGAATCGCACGCTTGTTTGATTGATGGTGTGAGGCTGCATAGAGCAAAAGGAGGTAAAACCTATACTTTTAAGCACAACGATATGGAAAGTCTAGAGAAAAACCTTATAAGGGCTACCAAAATTGCTGAAGAGCAAGGTGGTGGAATTATGGTGGTCACTGAAGGCGTTTTCGGTATGTCAGGTGCTGTTGGAAGTTTAGATGTAATAGCGGAGCTAAAGAAAAAATATAAATTCAGATTATTGGTAGACGATGCTCATGGTTTTGGCACAATGGGAAAAACTGGTGCGGGAGTACCAGAACACTTTGGCGTTCAGGATGCTGTCGATTTGCATTTTTGTACTTTCGCAAAATCTATGGCTGCAATAGGTGCATTTATAGCTGCTAAAAAAGAAATCATAATGTATTTAAAGTACAATATGAGATCTCAGACTTATGCTAAAGCTCTACCTATGCCTTTTGTATTAGGTGGAATGAAGCGATTAGAGTTAATCAAGAAGAATCCTGAATTGAAAGACCAATTATGGTCAATCGTAAAAGCATTACAAGAAGGATTCAGGAAAAGAGGATTTGATATTGGAAATACTACTTCGCCTGTTACGCCTGTTTTATTGCAGGGTGACTATGATTTACCAACAGTAACTAACCTAATTAAAGATCTGAGAGAGAATATGGCAATATTCTGTTCAATTATTGTTTACCCTGTTGTGCCTAAAGGTGTTATACTATTAAGAGTAATACCAACTGCAGCACATACCTTAGAGGATGTTGAGTATACAATGAATAGCTTTGAGATAGTTAAGGAAAAGTTATCCAATGGTAGTTATAAGCCTGTTTGATTACCAAATAATAAACAAAATACTATTAATTCAGAAAAAAATGAAAAATTTTCAAATCAATTAATTCGATTTTCAAGTTTTTTACTAAATTGCGGTGTGAATTAATTATTATACACTTAAAACCCCCGTTAAATTCATGGATAAGTATTCAGAACTTTACGATCTAGTCACTTCACTTAAAGATGATTTCGACAAATTTTATGACAAAAAAAATAAAGCTGCCGGTACACGTGTTAGAAAAGGTATGCAGGATGTAGGTGCATGGGCAAAAGCCGTTAGAGCTGAGGTTCAAGCAATGAAAAATGCTGGTCTTTAATTTTTTAAGACATTATAAAAAAAGCCACTTTTACAAAAAGTGGCTTTTTTTATGTTTCAATTGGATACTTTATTAATAATGTTCTTCATTCATCAATGTTCCAATTCCCCTTATGGTCATTTTCTTTGTTTCTTTGTTTATAACCTGTGTAGCTATTTGGGCAATATGCCTATTGGGATCTACACTCACTACCTCAAAAACAACTTGATAGGGAGTGTCAACGTGCATTGGTCTTAAATATTCAGTTTCTTGTTTCATATAAATAGACCCTGGCCCTCCTGGCTTTTCCATTCCCAAAAACCTCGTAAAAACACTACTGCTCAAATGCCCATGAATGATGGGAACTTTAAATTTTGTTGTAGCCGCATATTCTGCGTCTAAATGTATAGGATTATGGTCACCAGTCAGGTTAGCAAATGCTATTACATCATCTTGGGTAAAACTAAAATCATGCTCATATTTTGTACCCACTGCTATTTTTTCGCTCATATCTATATTATAATGGTATTTTCACAAATATAAAAAAAATTAACTTGTATGATCACTAACTATCAACCATTTTCCACCTATTTTCTTGAAAATTAAAGTAAAATATCCTCCAACATCCCCTTTTTCGGGGCGAGTCAATTGCCATTGACCTAAGACCCAAGCTGTTTTTTTAGACAAAAAATCTACCTCTTTAATATCAAACTTGAGTTGACCCATAGTGGCCCTATCAGGATAACTTTTAAAATACCGATCTTTTGTGGCCTGCCAACCTTTTACCACCCCATTTTTACCTATAAATTTTAAATCCTCTGATTTCCAATAATCCTCCATAAAATTTTCTATATCTCCAGCATTCCAATTTTCCTGTTGGCGAGCCATAACTTTTAGAATATCCTCCTTAGATTGCGAAAAAGAATTAAAACATATCAAAGAAATTATAGAAAATAGAAATAGTTTTTTCATTTTTGTAATTAATTTATTTTTCAAATATATCCAATAAAATTGAGCAAGCAAACACCTGTTTTTATAATAAATCCAATTGCAGGAGCTAAAAAATTGGATTCGAAACACTTAATTGAATCTTTTCTTTTAAAAAACAACTTAAAAGCTAAAATTGAGCTGACCAAAGAGAAAGATCATGGAAAAAAGTTGGCAAAAAGCTATTTAGAGCAAGGCTATTCACATTTTGTGGCAGTAGGTGGTGATGGCACTATAAATGAAATAGCCTCTCAACTTATAAATACGGGAGCTTGTTTATCGATTATCCCTTTAGGCTCGGGCAATGGCTTAGCTAGATCTTTAGAAATACCCATGAACTTTGAAGACGCACTAAACTTGGTTTTCTCGGGCAAACAATTGACAATTGATGTTGGCTTGTTAAATGATCGTCCATTTTTTTGTACAGCTGGTGTTGGATTCGACGCTTATTGTGCCGAAATGTTTGCAAAGCAAAGCCACGGTCGTGGATTATGGAATTATATAAAAGTTATTTTTAGAGGCTATTTTAATTACATTACCAATGTTAGTGATTTCTGCGGTCAAAAAAAACAATATTTCTCTATCACATTTGCCAATGCCAATCAATTTGGGAACAACGCATTTATCGCTCCAGATGCCATAATTAATGACAATTTTCTAGACTGTTGTATTATTGGCCCTCATCCAAAACTATATGGCTTTTATTTGGGTTATTTATTGATGAGCAAAGATATTCGCAGTTCCAAATACGTGGAATATTTTAGAGGTTCAACTTTTTCATTAGCACATAAAAATGAAATTCTCTTACATATTGATGGTGAATACGTAGAACCTTTTACGAAAAAAATTGAGGCCACAACTATACCTAATGCACTAATAATGAATGTAAAAGAAAACTATCTTCCGTAATAAATATGAAAAAAGTCAAAAATAGCATAGGCGTTGTTTACTCTACAAATCCTGATTTTGAATATCAAAATGCCGAAGAAGATATTGAAACTTTGGCAAATGATAAACAGCAATTTAAAATTTGGCTTGATAGAAAAGGCGGCGGAAAAGTCGTAAGCCGAATTGAAGGATTTATTGGCTCTGATGATGATTTAAATATTCTTAAGAAAAAACTTCAAAATGTCTGTGGAAGTGGCGGCACTGCGAAAGATGCTGAAATAATGATTCAAGGTGATCATAGAGACAAAATGCTGGCATTTCTTCTGAAAGAAGGCTACAAAGCAAAAAAAGCGGGAGGTTGACCTTCCGCTTTTTATATAATTCCAGCTTCTTACTTATTGTATTCCTCCCATCCAATTCTTAATTGGTTTATAAAGAAGGATGAAAATCAATCCTATTACCACACCATATATACATACTTGCATAAACAAATCAGGCATTTGTTGAACGTTCTCTTCATTGAAATTTCCAGCAAATAAACCTGCAATCAAATTACCAAGAGAAGCAGCAACAAACCATAAGCCCATCATCTGACTGTAATATTTTTTAGGTGCCAATTTGGTATTAGAACTTAATCCTACTGGACTCAAACAAAGTTCACCAAGCGTATGAAACATATACGTAAATGTTAACCAGCCCATCCCAGCCAGCGTGCCATCAAGAACATTTTTCGCAGCTAAATACATTATAAAGAATCCAAGACCCATTTGAAGCAAACCTAGACCAAATTTTACTGGTGTTGAAGGATTTAAGTTTTTCTTATTTAGGTAAACCCAAAGTGCTCCAACAGGTGCAGAAAATATTAAAATGAAAAATGAATTAGCATTTTGAAACCAAGAGGCTGGCAATTCCCATCCCCCTAGCATTCTGTCGGTGTGCCTATCTGCAAAAATCGTCAGAGTAGTACTCGCCTGCTCAAAACCAGACCAAAACAAAGCTGCACCTATAAAAAATATAAATAGGACTCCTACCCTTTTTCGTTCAACAATTGTTAAACTTTTATCCATAAATCCAATGTATGCGAAATACAAAATAGTAACTATACTAATGATATATTTCATTGATTGGGCCAAGGAAACACTATCTAAAACTCCAGTCAAAACTAAAACGGCCATTAATAATATAGCTCCTCCCACTACGTACAAATAAGTATATCCCGATTGAGCAGCTGGTTTATCACCTAAGCCTTCAAGATATTTACCATTAAATTTAAAGTTTATCAATCCAAAAAACATGGCAAAGGCAGCAGCTCCAAAACCATAATGCCAGCCAACTTTCTCCCCTAAATATCCAACAATAAACATTCCTAAAAACGCACCTAAATTAATACCTAAATAGAATATTGAGAAAGCCGCATCTCTTTTGGCTCCACCTTCAGGATACAGCTCTCCGACTATTGAACTGATATTTGCTTTTAACAATCCTGTTCCCACAGCCACAAATGCCAATCCTAGAAAAAAAACATTTGTACTTCCTGGAATTGCTAAAATGACATGACCTATCATGATCACTATTCCACCCCACCAAATGGCCTTTTTCTGACCAAGAATATTATCAGCAATCCAACCTCCCGGCAATGTCAATAGATAAACCGAAGCCATATAAAGGCCCATTATAGCACCTCCTGACTTTTCGTCCATGCCCAATGCTCCTTCTGAGGCACTTTTTGTTAAATATAAAAATAGTATGGCACGCATTCCATAATAGCTGAATCGCTCCCACATTTCTGTAAAAAACAATACAAACAGGCCTCTTGGATGGCCAAAAAGGGTTTTTTCTCTCATTTCTAGGGTTGTTAATTTAAATTCTTTTGCTTTTAATTTGTTTTAAAGATACCAAACATACAAATGAATTAATTATTCACCAAAAATACCTTGAAACAAAAAAAGGAGTTTGAATGATTTCAAACTCCCTTTTACAAATTATTAATTTTCTTAATTTTTATAAAAAATCCATTTACCTAGCTCTTTCCAGGTTACTTTTTTACCATACATAAGTATTCCAACTCTATAAATACGGGCAGCTATCCATGTTGTAAACATGAAACCACCAATTAGCAAAAGCACCGATAGAATTATTTGCCAAATAGGCACGCCAAACGGGATTCTCACCATCATGATGATAGGAGAAGTAAATGGAATCATGGAAGTCCAAATAGCCAAATTGCTATGTGGATCCCTTATCACAACCTGTGCAATCATAAATGCAGCAATAATTGGAATGGTAATCGGCAACATAAACTGCTGGGTATCAGTATCACTGTCTACCGCAGAACCAACTGCACCAAACAATGCACTATATAATAAATAACCTCCTACAAAATAAAAAAGAAAAGAAACAACAATGGTAGCTATAGGTAAAGTGTCTGCAGCACCTATAATATCCGTTACAATATTGTTTGACATGCCAGAACTCACTTGCATATTCTCTTTTGCTAATTCCTGTGCCTCTGGAGGTAAATTCGCCATTTGAGATTGGGTAATTGCATCTTTTGATTGCATCAATTTATCTCCAACAATTTTCCCTCCAATTGTGAACACGCCAGCCGTTAATACAATCCAAAGTCCAAATTGCGTCAATCCTACCAAGGCAACACCTACAATTTTGCCAATCATCAGTTGGAAAGGTTTAACAGAACTTATTAGTATTTCAACAATTCTGCTGGTTTTTTCCTCCGTAATACTCCTCATAACCTGAGCACCATAAATAAATACCGATAAATAAATCAAAAAGGCACAAATTCCGCCAATTATCGATGCGGCGGCGGCACTACTTTTCTTTTCTCCTCCTTCTTTTAGACTTATAGTTTCCGAAGAAACATCCATTTTGGCACTCTCAAGCACACTTTTTGTTATTCCGGCCTCTGTAAGCTTAATAGTTTCAATTTCCTTTTCAATAGCACTTTCCACTCTTCCTTGAAGTTCCATTGTCACGCCTTTTTCAGAATAAATCTTAACTGTTTTCGGAGCTTCTAAAATATTTTCTGGTATAAAGACCAGTGCATCGTATTGACTTCCTTTTAGTCCGCTTTTGAGTTTTTCTATGTCATCATTCTTAAATTCATAAATAAACTCTGGCGTAGTTTTAAACTTTCCTTCAAACAGATGACTTTCGTCTAATACTTCTATTTTTTTCTGATTTACTGAGCTGATTGCCGCCCAAATAACGCCTGCATACATCAAAGTCATCAACAATGGCCCTACGATGGTCATGATAATAAATGACTTCTTTTTAACTCTTGTTACGTATTCTCTTTGAATTATTAATAAAATATTGTTCATAGATTTCTTAGTTTGATTGGTTTACGGCTTTTATAAATACATCGTTCATTGATGCTACGTCTTCTTTAAAAGCTCTAATATTTACTTTTTCCACGATATCTTTCAATAAATCGTTGCCTACTCTACCTTCTTCAGCTTTTAATATTGTCGTCTTGCTACCATCTAATTGGGCTTCTTCTTGTAAAATCGTAAAATTAGGTGTTGAAACCAGTTCCTCACCAAAATACTCAAGCGTGTAGGTATTTGACTTAAACTGTTCTTTTATATCTAATTTTTTACCTTCCAAAACTTTTTTAGACTTATTTATCAGAGCAATATAATCGCAAAGCTCTTCAACTGATTCCATTCTATGGGTAGAGAATATTATTGTGGAGCCTTTTTCTTTCAATTCCAAAATCTCGTCTTTTATCAAAGTCGCATTAATTGGATCAAAACCAGAAAATGGCTCATCCAATATAATTAACTTGGGTTGATGAAGTACTGTAGCCACAAATTGAATCTTTTGTTGCATTCCTTTAGAAAGGTCTTCAATAGGTTTTTCCCACCAAGTTTTTATATCAAACTTAATAAACCATTCTTTAAGTTTTTCCATTGCGGCATCTTTGCTCAAGCCTTTTAACCTTGCCAAATAGAGCAATTGTTCTCCCACTTTCATTTTTTTATAAAGCCCTCTCTCCTCAGGTAAATAGCCAATATCATAAATGTTTTTTTCAGCTAATGGGTGCCCATCAAACAAAATTGTACCTCCGTCAGGACCTGTAATTTGATTAACTATTCTGATCAATGAAGTCTTACCTGCCCCATTTGGACCAAGCAAACCATAAATGGTGCCTTTCGGAACAGTTAAACTAACATCATCGAGAGCTCTGTGGTTTGCGTAATTTTTAATTACATTTTTAATTTCAAGAATATTTTCTGCCATAAATTTTAGAAATAATTTGTGTCAAAAATATCACAAAAAATTTTAATGACCTTATAAAATATATGAAAGGCCAATTTCTTTTTCGAAAGGAAAATTAATGGATTTAAAAAAAAACGTTACTCTTTTAAGATTAAAAGTCTAATTTGTATAAAAATGAATAAATACTATTCTAAATTTGCGTTCCGACTTAAATTCTAAAAATGGAGTTCATTAAGAAAATACTTGAAACTTTAAAGCTTATAAAAGCATTTTTTATTAAAAAAATTGATGATTTTTTAGAATTATCAAGCCTTTTCATGATAAAAATCCTTGGAAAGGATCGCTTTGAGAATTCTAGAAATTATATTTTAGATAAAAATGCAAAACTCAACAATATTTTATATTCACATATTAATCCTGACGGTGAATATTTTTCAATAATAAAAAAAATATATCAATGGACATATAGAAGTGCTTTTATATTAGTCCTTTATGTTTTTCTAATAAAGACAAATTTTCTTTGGCTTACGGGCGGAATGCCAAGTATAGAACAACTTCAAAATCCAAAATTATCGCAAGCATCCACTATTCTTTCAGCAGATGGCGAATTAATGGGAAAGTTTTTTACAGAAAATCGCTCGCCTGTTGATAGTGCAGCTATCTCTCCTTGGGTTTTCAAGGCATTGATTGCCACTGAAGACAAACGTTTTTTTGAACATTCTGGAATTGATTTGAGACGTATGGCAGGAGTTTTAGTTGGTATTTTAACTGGCAATTCAGATTCTGGAGGCGGTAGTACGATATCTCAGCAATTGGCAAAGAACCTTTACAATACCCGAAAAAAGGAAATGCATGGGTTATTATATTATATTCCTTTAGTTAAAACTTTGGTTTTTAAAACTAAGGAATGGCTAACAGCAATAGAGTTAGAAAAGAGATTTACAAAAGGTGAAATAGCCACATTATACTTAAATACAGTAGATTACGGAAACAATACATTTGGCATAAAAACTGCTGCGAAATCATATTTCAACAAAGCTCCAGACAAACTTGACGTTTCTGAATCGGCCGTTTTAGTTGGACTTCAAAAAGCAACAACCTTCTATAATCCAATAAGAAATCCTAAAAATTCAAAAAAAAGAAGAAATACAGTATTGTTGAGAATGGTTCAGAATGGCGATTTAGATGCCAAAGAAGCTGAAAAACTGTCTGCCGTAGATATTAAATTAGATTTAAATATTGAAGATGCTGCTGAAAGTCAGGGTAACTATTTCAAGGTTGCTTTGGCTAAGTTTGTCGAAAATTGGGCCAAAAAGAATGATTTGGGATTAGATTTGTATAGAGATGGATTAAAAATCTACACTACCTTAGACTCTAAAATGCAAACCTATGCTGAAGGTGCTGTTGAACAACACATGCGGATGCTTCAAAAAGAGTTTAATAACCATTGGAAAGATAGAAACCCTTGGACTTACGAAAATGGAGATGAGATTCCTAATTTTATAGAAACTGTAGCTAAAAGAGAAAAAGTGTATAAACAGTTCGCTTTAAAGTATAACAACAATCAGGATTCTATTGATAAATACATGAACAAGCCCGTTCCTATGAATGTATTTAGCTGGGAAGGCAACAAAAAAATGATGATGAGTCCAATGGACTCAATTAGATATTATAAAAAGTACCTCCAGGCTGGCATGATGGCCTATGACCCTTATTCAGGTTTTATCAAAGCTTGGGTTGGTGGTATTGACTATAATCATTTCAAATATGACCATGTAAAGCAAGGTAGAAGACAACCCGGCTCATCTTTCAAGCCTATAGTTTATACAGCTGCAATAGATGGGGCTTTAGATTTATCCCCTTGTGACAGGAGAACAGACAAGGAAATAGAAATGAAATGGAAAGAAAATGGCGAGGAAAAAACATACAAACCTAAAAACGCTAACGGGAAATTTACAAATAGTAATATGACCCTTAGAACCGCAATCGCAAGATCTGTAAATTCCATTGCAATCCAACTGATCTCTGAAATAGGTGCTAAAAATGTAGTAGATTACGCAAGAAAACTTGGTATAACTTCACCGCTAGACCCAGTGACCTCTTTGGCTTTAGGAAGTTCTGATGTTTCACTTTATGAGTTGGTTGGAGCTTATGGCGTGTTTTTAAACGAAGGATTATACAGAGAACCTATTTTTGTTTTTAAAATTGAAGATAGCTCTGGAAAAGTCCTATTCGAATTCGAACCTGAAACACATGAAGCAATAAGACCCGAATCTGCCTATCTGATGCAATATATGTTGAGAGGAAACGTGGAAGAATCTGGTGGAACTGGTAGAAGAATGTATAATTACAGTGAATTGTTTAGAAATGGTGGTCAGGTGGCTGGAAAAACTGGCACAACCTCCAATAACTCTGACGCTTGGTATGTTGGTTTCACTAAAGACTTGGTAGCTGGCGTATGGGTTGGTGGAGACGATCGAAGCATACACTTTAGAGGGGGATTAGGAGAAGGAAGTAAGTCTGCCTTACCAATTTTTGGTATTTTTATGAACAAAGTGTACCAAGACAAGTCTCTAAGTTATAGCCCAGGACCATTTCCTAAACCTTCCATGAAAATTGAGAAAGATTATTTGAGTTGTTTTACAATGGTAACTAAAGATAGTACGGCTTCCGATAGTTTATTAAATGTACAAATAATAGACTCTTTGCAACGATATCGCAATAGGTTTGTGGACTCCGGAATTGTTTTACAAAAGCTAAAAAAGATTAAAATTGATTCTTTAAGAAAAGAGTAAGTAAAGGGTTAATCCTACAATTGAACATAAAAAAAAGCGGAAATCAATTCCGCTTTTTTTATGTATAAAAGTTTACCAGATTATCTGTGAGCAAGTATATCAGGGTTTCCGTCAGGATCATTGTTTACAGTTCCACCTGAATTAATATTACCTAATAACAATAGTCCACATACATGAGGTGTAGCCATTGAAGTTCCGCTGATTGTGTTGTAACTATCTCCCTTCCATGTTGATTTAATGCTAACACCTGGTGCACAAAAATCTACAGGAGGATTACCATAATTTGAGAAACTCGCAAAATTATTGTTAATATCATGAGCTGAAATAGTAACAATATTAGGTCCGTTTACTCGAGCCGGAGAATGGTTATTAGCATTATCAGTTTCATTTCCAGCAGCCAAAGCAAATTTAACACCTGAAACGTTTGAGGCATTTAAAACTGCTGCATCCAAAGCTGTAGAAACTCCTCCACCTAAACTCATATTAGCAGCATCTCCTGGCTGACCATTAGCTGCAACCCAATCCACACCTGCAATCACACCAGAGTTTGAACCACTACCTCTTGAGTTCAATACTTTCACAGGAACAACTTTAGCATTTGGAGCAACCCCAACAACGCCAATTGCATTATTTAATGCTGCAATAGTTCCTGAAACGTGTGTTCCATGACCATTACCATCATCGAAACCTGCATCTTTACCAGACGTAAATGCTGAAAATCCTCTGCTGGCATCAACATTTAAATCAGGATGTGACAAATCTATACCCGTATCGATAATCCAAGCAGTTTTGCCAGTTCCATCTCCCGCACCACCAACTCTTGTAATTCCCCATGGCGTTTCTTGTACTGGTTGAGTACCACCACCACCTGGTTTTCCTTTGGTTTTCTGACTTATGCTAACCTCTTGATCTGCCTCAATGTAATCTACATTTGGGTCATTTTGAAGTTTTTTTAATTGAGCAGCATTTAGTGATCCAGCAAAGCCTTGCAATGCACTTGAATAAACATGGTCAATCGCGGCAGCATTTGCACCATTTTTAATTAATAGTGCCAACACTTTCTCTCTTACGGCAGCAGGCATGCCTTTGTCTTTTGCATCTCCTTTCAATACGACGATGTATTTTCCAGGAATAGTCGAACTTACAACCGATTCTGAATTAGCAAGCGGTGCCGAATCAAGATCAACTGCTTGTTGATTACAAGAAACTAAAATAGCCAAGGTTGAGGCGAATAAAATAATTTTTTTCATGTAAAAACTGGTTTTGGTAAAAAATAATTGATGATAAGTAAAATAGAGTTTTTTAATTTAAAAATCCAAAATAAAAAACATTAAATAATCAAAAAAAATCTATGCAAAAATCACTCCAAAATCGTAATAAATTCAACAAATAAATTTAGGAAAAAAATAATCCAAATTATTAGATAATATGTTAATTATCAATTAAAAAAATATTAATTTTGTAACATTGGAATCTATAAAAAAATTAATTACTATACACATATGAAATTCTTTAATAGGCTAAATTATATATTTTGCCTCTCATTATTTGCAAATATTAGTTTTGCACAATGCGTTACAATTAACACTTCTGTTTTAACTCAAGTCACACCAAGTACTGGAGGTACCTGCAATTTCACTTTTGCCACAAACGTGACTGTAAATCAAAATAACATGAGGACCTTGACATTCGTTATTGGTTCACAAACATTTTGTTATAATACTGGAAGTTTTGGAGCAATTACATATGGTCCCTGTGTTACAGCTGGTGGGAATGTTGGAAACATAGTAGGTACTTCACTAAATCTAAGTGCTAGTTTTGCTATGCCTTGTTCCAATTCAACTGTATTTACAACCTCTGCAACAACTCAAGCAGGTGCATGCACTCCGACTGGTGCAGGTGCAACTGGATTAACGTCAGCTTTAACTTACCCTACTGACCCGAAAGCAAAATTTCCTGTTAAAATAACAAACTTTGAATCTAAGGCATCAAAAAATTCAATTGACTTAAAATGGAATTCAATTGAAGAAATCAACTTTGATAAATTTATTATTCAAAAATCTTTGGATGCAAAATCTTTTGAAGATGTTGGAGATATAAAATCAAAAGGTGCTGGAGAGTACAGTTTTGTAGACTCTTATCCTAAATCTGGTCCAAATTACTACAGGCTTAAAATGCTCGACCTAGACGGTACTGTTGAGTTTTCAAAAATCATATCAGCTATATATTTCACAGAAACTGTTTCAAAATTATTTCCCAATCCCGTGGAAAACAACCAAATTATTATTCATGAAAAGATTGATTTAGATAAAATTAAATTAACTGACATAATCGGGAGAAAGATAGAGTATCAGTCAAAAATTTCTGATAATGAGACAATAATTAGCCCTGTTCAGAACTTTAAAGGCAAAGAATTAATTATTACTTTCTATTCATCTGAAAATATTTTAACCACTCAAAAAGTAATAATTAAATGAAAAAGAAATCAACTTTACAAGATGATGGAGGTAAAAGCCAATACAACAAACCAATGTTGAAGAAATTAGGCTCGATAAAAAAAATTACCCTAAAGACTGGTTCTACTTCTGATTTTGGAGGTAACAAATATACACCATAAGCATTTTAGTTTCTTATGCACTCCATAATATTACAGGAAACTAAAAGATTTAAGATTGCAGATATTTATTAGGTATGTTGTTGACTAAATAGTCAATTTCATACCTTTTTTTCATCATAACCGATATCATCCAATATATATCAGAATCTTTGCGATGAAACTGCGGCAATAAACCCATTAAAGCAAAACTTATTGGATTTACAGATGGCACAAAAGTTTCCAATTCGTATCCTTTGCCCCAAATTAAGCCAGGAATTGTAATTTCTAAATCTACATTATGTTTCATTAAAAGTTCAAACATTTCCTTCGATTGATTGAGATTTTGATTTACAGTGTGAAAAATGGGCGTTTGTCTTCCAAATCCATTTTCGTCTATTCCTGCTTTTGTGTTTATGTCAAATCCTTTTGCAATTAAAGCCTTGGCACAAGCAATCAAATTATACTCCGCACATATATGTAAAAGTGAAGCTCCATAAAGGGGACAAAAAGTACAATCAAAATCATAAGTTTGGTTAATTTTCTCAGGATTTTCATCTAAAAATTTTTCAAAATCTTCTGCTTTATCTTGTAATAAAGAAATTAATAGTTTGTCGCTAAATTCTAATCCATTTTCTACAAATGCACTAATGCATTCTTTAAATCTTGGCGAACGCATATACATATTTATCATGGTCAAAAACAAAGCTTCACCATTAATTACACCATTTGGATCGAGTCCATTTCTAAAAGATTCTCTTAACCCATCTGCATCATGAACTTCTATTTTATAAAGAATATCAGAATCCTGCTCCATTTATTTTTTGTTTAATTTAAAAAAAATAAAGTTTAATTTATTGATATACATGACATTAGTCGACAACAAACGACAACAACTATTTACATCCGAATACAAACGACTATTAACCGAATAAGTTTTTCCATTGCCCCCAACTTTGCAACATCAAACCGAAACAAAAACAAAAATCAAGTTTCGAATTTTTTTTTAACAATTAAAACAATAACAAAATGAATTCAGTAAAATTAATCGGAAACGTAGGTGCAGAAGTAAACATCTTGAAATTTGACGCAGGCAAAAAAGCGAGCTTTAGCCTTGCAACAACCGAAAGCTTCACCAATAAAGATAATCAACAAGTTAAAAACACGCTTTGGCATAATGTGGTGGCATGGGGTAAAACCGCCGAACTATGTGAGGGCCTAATTAAAAAAGGAAAGCTTATAAGCATCGAAGGCAAGCTAAATTATAGAAACTACACCAACTCCCAAAACCAAAAAGTATATGTGACTGAAATCCAAGCTTTCAAAGTAGAAGAATATTCTTTCGATAAAAAATAATCAATTTCTAAACATTAAATATATATCAAAATGAACACAGTAAAATTAATAGGAAACGTAGGCAACAATCCAAACATAAGATCTTTTGAAAGAAGTAAACTGGCTAGCTTTAGCCTTGCCACAAAAGAAACCTATGAAAACCAAAACCAAGAAGAAATAACCAACACGCAATGGCACAATATAGTGGCTTGGGGAAAAGTAGCTGAACAATGCGAAGAGTTAATTGCCAAAGGGAAGTTTGTAAGCGTGGAAGGGAAACTTCAAACCCGTAACTACGTCAACAAAGAAAACCGTAAAGTATATGTAACCGAAATATTGGCTCTAAAAGTGGAAGAAGTAGCTACTAAACCTAAAACCAAGACTTTCTTTTTATAATATAAAATTCTTGAGATGGTAAGTCTGAAATATGGCTTCCATCTCATTTAATTACAATACCCCTCAAATAATTAGACCTGAGCATCGTTTTTTACGTACTATAAACTATAAAACCTTTTTATGCTCAAATTCTCCAAAGTTTTTGCTTTTTTTCTATTATTATATGCCTCTGATTGTCTTTCTCAAAATACCTTCACCATCAGTGGCTATGTGAGAGAATTAGGAACTAGAGAATCATTAATTGGTGTAAACGTAACTTTGGAGAATTCAACAATTGGTACATCTACAAATACGTATGGATTTTACTCATTAACACTCAATCAAAGCGATAGTATTACTTTAGTATATTCTTTTGTTGGTTTCAATAAGGCATTTAAAAAAATCGTCCTCAATAAAAACCATGAAATAAACGTAGAGTTAGAAACAGAAAACATCCTTGAGGAGCTTACGGTTTCTGGCCAAAGAGAAAATGCCAAAGTAAGCGAAACCGTTCAAATGAGTAAAATAGACCTTCCTGTAAGTCAAATTAAAAAACTCCCAACCTTATTAGGCGAAAAAGATGTTTTGAGAGTCTTACAACTCATGCCAGGCGTACAAAAAGGCTCAGAAGGACAGTCTGGCATATATGTCAGGGGTGGCGGCCCAGACCAGAACCTAATAATTTTAGATGATGCTGTGGTTTATAACGCAAGCCATCTATTTGGTTTTTTCTCAACTTTTAATGGAGATGCTCTCAAAAGCGTAGAATTGACAAAGGGCGGTTTTCCTGCTAGATACGGAGGAAGATTATCCTCTGTTATTGAAATGAATATGAAAGACGGGAATAAAACAAAACTCTCTGGCGAAGGTGGTTTAGGTTTAATTTCTTCAAGGCTTCTGTTAGAAGGTCCGATTAGATTTAACAAAAACAAACCAAGCAAATCTTCCTTTATTATATCTGGCAGACGAACCTACCTCGACCAAGTTGCCAAACCGTTTATTAATGCAAGAAATTCAGATTCAGATATTAAAGAAACTGCAGGTTATTATTTTTATGACTTAAATGCCAAACTCAATTATGAGTTTTCAGACAAAGATAAAATCTACTTAAGTGGATATTTTGGAAGAGATAAGTTCGGGATTTCCTCTAAAACGGCAGAATCTGAGTCTTCAAATGGAATAGATTGGGGCAATGCGACGGCTACATTTCGATGGAACCATCAATATAACCAAAGACTATTTTCAAACACTTCACTAATTTACAGTGATTATCAATTTAATATTTTTGGTTTTCAAGATACCCAAATGACGGAAAACACCGAAGCGTATAGTTTTAATTTGCAATACAAGTCAGGTATTAAAGACTTAGGATTAAAATATGACGTAGACTTTTTCCCGAATCAATTTCATACAATTAAAACGGGTTTTCAAATCACATCTCACACTTTTACACCATCAGCTACAGTAATTCAGGAAGTTAGTCAGAACATAGATTTAAGCAATACCACTAAAATAAAAAGTTTAGAGTCTGCAGTTTATATTGAGGACACCTATCTGCCTTTTCCTAATTTAAAAATAAATGGAGGCCTGAGAATTAGCAATTTTAATACGAAAAGCAAAAGCTATGTAAGACCAGAAACTAGAATTGCTGTAGCTTACAAAATCAAATCAGATCTAGCTTTAAAAGCTTCATTTGCTCAAATGAACCAATATCTCCATCTTTTATCAAATACTGGTTTGGGTTTACCTACTGACCTTTGGGTTCCTGCTACAGACAGCATTGCTCCTCAACAATCAAAACAAATAGCGATAGGTTTAGCAAAAGACCTAAAAAGATTTGAAGGAATATCTGTAACCATAGAGGCCTATTATAAAAAAATGAATAGCATAATAAATTATAAAGAAGGGGCGAGTTTTTTAGACATAGGCGGCTCAGTGGATTTTACTAAAGAAAACAATTGGGAAGATAAAGTAACAGCAGGAAACGGCGTTTCTTATGGGCTGGAATTTATGATACAAAAAAAAGTGGGGCGTTTCTCTGGTTGGATAGGCTATACACTTTCTAAAACTGAATGGCTTTTTGAAGAGCTCAACTTTGGAAAGAAGTTTTATCCCAAATATGACAGAAGACATGACGCATCTATAGTGGGAATTTATGAACTCAACAAAAAAATCACAATTTCTAGCACTTGGGTTTACGGTACAGGTAATGCCTTAACCATTCCATTGACACAATACGTAGCTTATACCTCCAACATTAACAAAAACAGAGCTGGTAGCTCGGATGGAATACGGGGATTTGAAGTCAACGAATATGGACAAAAAAATAGTTTTAGAGCCGAGGCTTATCATAGAATGGATTTGGGCGTTCAGTTTCATAAAACCAAAAAACACCATGAAAGAACTTGGGATGTGAGTATTTATAATCTTTATTCACGTAAAAATCCTTTTTTCTATTCATTGGGCAATGAAAACGAAACTGCATTTTTCGGTGGTTTTCAAAACAACTCTACTTCTACCTCAACTAAAATAGTATTAAAACGCTACTCACTATTTCCAATAATCCCATCCATTACATATAGCTTCAAGTTTTAAAATTATGAAAAACAAATTCATTTTTTTTGCATTAACTATCCTCTTTTTCTCTTGCGAAACTATCGTTGACGAAGTTGACTTAAGCCAGTTTCCTGAATTACGAGAAAAAATAGTCGTTACTTCTTTTATTGGCCCCTCAAACGATGGCATAATAGTTAGAGTAAGTAAATCTGTTCCGATTTTAGGAGATGTTAAAATAGAATACCAGACAGTCTACAATGAAAACATTCAGGACTCCATAGTAATTTTGAAAGACACAAAAGTTATTGAAGATGCGGAAGTTTACCTGATTGAAGGAAGAAGTAAAGCACGTTTAAATTATGATAAAGAGAAATTTTACTATACTATTCCAAACTTAAATATTTTCCCAGGACTAACGTATACTTTGGTGGTTAAGGCTTTAGGGCAAACTGTAGAAGCAAGTACAACTGTACCTTTAAATACTGTTTCGATAAATAATTTTACAATTAAAAATTACTTTGAGATTACAAATTCATTTTTTGGAAAAGATACTGCTCAAGGATATACGATAAATTTCGATTGGAAAGATTTTGGTAATGAAACTAACTACTATAAAGTTTGGGGAGAACTAAGGTACGATTCAGAGATTCCAACTGGAACGAAAGATAGTATAGTTTACAAAAGAAGAAGAGGCTTTGGATATTTAGACCTAAATAATGATTTTTCGGGCGACAGTAGGTATTTCAATGATGAAGAGAGAAATGGTGGGGAAATAAAAATAACAAATGCAAGGCTCCTTTTCAGTAGATCGTATTCCTGTTTTGGAGACAATTTTAGGTCGGATTGCTTTCCTCATAGGATTATCCTAGATTCAGATAAGGAATTTACAATTGAAGTCGCAAATATTACAAAAGAGCTTTATGACTACCAGAACTCACTGAGAAGTTTTAATCAAAACTCAAACAATCCATTTTCAGAACCAAGTCCTGTTTATTCAAACATAAAAAATGGGTTAGGAATATTTGCTTCCTATAATGCCAGCCAAATCAAACAAAAGTTGAATTAAGCACAAATAGTTTTTTTGGAAAGAGAAGGAATCGATAAATTTTGTATTTTTGAAACAAAAAATCATTGAATGAAACTCTTCTCAACAGAAACCTATAAAAACCGTAGAAATCAACTCAAAAAAACTTTAGGAAATGGCCAAATATTGTTCTTAGGCAATAATGAGGCACCTATGAATTATACTGACAACACCTATAGGTTTCGTCAAGATAGTTCATTTTTGTATTTTTTCGGAATAAACCTCCCTGGATTGAGTGCTTTGATAGATATAGACAAAGACGAAGAAACCATTTTTGGTCATGAATATACGATTGAAGATATTATCTGGATTGGCAGTCAGAAGACACTGAGAAGTTTAGCGGAAGCTGTGGGAATAAATTCCACAAAATCGCCCTCGGAATTAAAAAATGCTATCAATGTAAATGCTTTAAAATATTTACCTCCTTATAGATTTGAAAACAAGTTGTTTCTAGCCGAATTGCTAAATATTTCTCCTTCTTCATTAAACCCTTCCATTGACTTAATAAAAGCAGTAATCGCTCAAAGAGAATTAAAGTCGGAGGAGGAAATAGAGCAAATGACAATAGCGGTAAATATTACAAGAGAGATGCACATCTCTGCTATGAAAGCCGTAAAACCCAATATGATGGAGTATGAGGTAGTAGCCAAAATAATGGAAACTATGCATAGCCACCATGCCGAACTATCCTATCCTGTAATTTTTAGTGTGAACGGCCAAACTCTTCATAATCACTATCATGGCAACAAAATGTTGGCAGGGCAAATTGCTATAAATGACTCTGGATGTGAAAATGACATGATGTATGCTGGTGATATCACCCGCACGATTCCAGTCTCGGGCAAATTCACCTCAAAACAAAAAGAAATTTACGATACCGTTTTAGAAATGGAAGTTGATTCCATTTCAAGTCTAAAAGCTGGTCTTGCTTATAGAGATGTTCATATTTCTGCAAATAGAATACTTTTGAATAATCTAAAAAGTATTGGATTGGTAAATGGCGACATAGAGGAAATGTTAAATCAAGGCGTTGGGGGTTTATTTATGCCACATGGACTTGGACACCAAATAGGCTTAGATGTGCATGACATGGAAGATTTGGGCGAAAATTATGTGGGTTATGCCGAAGGCCAAGAAAGAAGTACAAAGTTAGGGCTTAAATCTTTAAGAATGGCCAAGAAACTTGAGGCGGGTCACGTAATTACTGTTGAGCCAGGCTGTTATTTTATACCCGAATTAATCCAAAAATATAAATCTGAAGGAATTTTCACAGAATTCGTAAACTACTCTAAACTCGAAGAATATTACGATTTTGGAGGAATCAGAATAGAAGACAATGTTTTGATAACTGAAAATGGATATCAAATTTTAGGTGAATCTATCCCAAAGACTGCGGAGGAAGTGGAAGAAGTTATGAATTTATAACAAATTTCTAAGCAGTCAGACAAAAAGGGAGTGGTCAGACGCGAGTCGGACCTGTTTAAGTGGATTGTAAAATAATGGAACAAACTGTGGTCAGACCCAGCGGACCTGTTTAAGTAGATTGTAAAAAAAAATGAAACAAATTGCGGTCAGACGATAGTCGGACCTGTAAAATACCAGAATTGAAAATAAAAACTGCGGTCAGAAGCAATCGGACCTGTAAAAGACCAGAATTGGAAATTATAAATGTGGTCAGACGCAGTCGGACCTGTAAAAGACCACAATTAAGCAATAACAGGATATTAGCAAAACCAATAAAGTAACTCAAATAAAGAAGCCTAATTTTAACCTAAACTAAAACCAGATATTAGCAGCAAACTCCGATCAGACGATAGTGGGACCTGTAAATGAATAAAATTGAAAATAAATTTTACACACAGAATCAATCTTTTATCTCATTCATAAATATTAATTCTTATAATTTCAAAAAGCAGGTTCCATCCAAAAAAACTATTCCTTCAAATACAAAATATCATCATATCCATTCCCAATATCATTCAAATCCTCAATAGAAATTTGAAAAATCTCTTTACATAAATCAAAATCACAAAGTTTCCCGTTCCTTTTACCAATCATATCAAGGAAAGAACTATATTCCCATTCATTCAAATTCGAAACCATTTTGGCCTCCAAAGGATTAGAAAACACATATTTTATTACATTTTTTGGGTACATTGGGTCGCCATTATCTACTAAACTAAATTGTGTTTTCTGTCGAAACAATGAACCTGTTCGATGATATTTAATGTTGATTTCTTTTGCAAATTCACTTAAAAGCAGCCTAAAACTATTCGTAATTCTGATTAAGTCAATATTCCCAATTTTAATATTTTGAAGGCTTTTTTCATTTGTTTGAATCAAAAAATGAAAATGATTTGGCATTAAACAATAAGCCAATAAATCGCAATTTGGCTTTACTAATGCTTTAGTTTTTTCTAGAAACCTAAGGTAATCATTTCTTTCAAAGAATATCTTTTGACGATTATTCCCTTGATTATAAACATGATAAATGGAGTTTTTATAAAATTGCATGTTTTTTTTTGCTAAAATTATAAAATATGAAACTACTTTTTATTCATTTTTGAAAAATTATTGAATTCATAGTTTATATTTTATTACTACATAAAATATAGATGACTAATTATACGCTACTTGAGTATTTGCAAATGGTTTAGTTTTTACTTTGTGTTTTTCAGGTCTAGCTGAACGCAATCTTCAAAAATGCTTTAGTTTATTCTTTGTTTATTTCAGGTCCGACTATCGTCTGACCGCACAAATAGTTATATTTTGTGTTTATTCGTCCTAATGCATGACAAAAAACTTTCTTTTCATTGTTTAATCTTTGAAATGACATTTCATAATGTTTTGATAATAGAAAATGGCTATCAAATTTTGGGTGAATCTATTCCAAAGACTATTAAGGAAGTGGAAAAAGTCATGAGTTAGAACTTACATCCTTAAACTGTTGCTCTTTTATTTTTTCCTGAAGCTTGATTATGCCACCCAATAATGCCTCAGGTCTTGGTGGACAACCAGGAACATAGACATCTACTGGAATGATTCTGTCTACGCCTTTAACTACATGATAGCCATGTTCCCAATAAGGCCCCCCGCAGTTTGAGCAGCTACCCATAGAGATTACATATTTTGGGTCGGCCATTTGTTCGTATAGTCTCTTAATTCTATCTGCCATTTTGAAAGTAACAGTGCCTGAAATAATCATTAAATCTGCTTGGCGAGGGGAGTTTCTTGGAAAAATACCGAATCTTTCGAGATCATAATTTGAAGCAAAAGTAGACATCATTTCGATAGCACAGCAAGCTAGTCCAAAGCCTAAGGGCCAAAGTGAATTAGCTCTTGCCCAGTTGGTTATCTCGTCTATGGAAGTTAGAATCACTTCACTTTCTCCATTTTTCTCACGATGATGTGCTTCTAAGCTTTCTAAATTCATGCGTATTTTTCGTTAATATCTTTATACAATTCTTTAGGAACTGGAGATTTGAAATTAGTTTCTTCTTGGCTTGGTTTTATCCAATCTAAATGACCCTTTTTCCATGCGTAAACTAAACCCAATGCCAACACAAAAACAAAAATAAACATTTCTATTCCGGCATATATTGCCCAAACGCCTTTTGTATCATCAAAAAGTGCCTTGTCTCCAAAAACAGAAGCCCAAGGAAATAACAATACCAATTCCACATCAAAAAGAATAAAAATTAGAGCGACAATATAAAATCTCAAATTAAAAGAAACGTGTGCGGTACCTTCAGTTTCTTCACCAGATTCATAAATTGCATTTTTCTCTGGATTTGGTCTTGATGGCCTGAGAATTCTCGCAATGCCAAGTACTAAAAGCACAAGGAAAATTCCCGCAATCATAAATAATAAAACAAACCCAAATTGACTTACCATCTTTTCTTTTTAGAAATATTTATTTAAATATTGGTCTTAATATTTCTTAAACATTCAAATATTGCAACCAGTTCTGATAGGCAGCAGCGTATTCATCTTTCATACTACTATTAGGTTCAATGGTTTTTAACAGTTCCAAGCCATCCATAGCTTCTTTAATATTTGCATATACTCCTGCTCCTACTCCACCACCAAGAGCTGCACCTTTTGCTCCATTGGTATCGTACAGTTCCACAGGCACTTGCGTTACATTTACCATGGTTTCAGCAAAAACCTCACTCAAAAACATATTGGCATTACCCGCTCTAATTATATTGGGCACAACACCTAGGTTTTTCATAATATCAAAGCCATATTTCATAGAAAAAACAATACCTTCTTGACCTGCCCTAAACAAATGCGACTGATTATGAATATTAAAATCTAAACCTAATACTTGTCCGCCATATAATTTGTTTTGCAGCATTCTTTCAGAACCATTTCCAAAAGGCATCATCACCAATCCATTCGACCCTATGGCTATTTCAGCAGCTTTATTATTCATTTCTTGGTAAGAAATCCCACCGCCCATATTGTCTTTCAGCCATCTATTTAAGATTCCTGTTCCATTTATGCAAAGTAATATTCCGATTCTATTTAGGCTGTCAACACCATGATTTACATGGGCAAAAGAATTAATTCTAGACTGCGGATCGTAAGCTACTTGGTCACTTATTGCATAAACAACACCTGAAGTACCTGCCGTAGCAGCTATTTCACCAGGGTTTACAACATTTAATGAAAGTGCATTATTAGGCTGATCACCAGCTTTATAAGAAATTGGTACGCCCGAATTTATTCCTAAACTATTAGCAACTGCCGGCAACACTTCACCATGATTTGAGAATACAGGTTTAATATTTGGAATCAAAGAAGGAGAAAAACCAAAGACTTTTAGGATTTCCTCAGAAACACAATTGTTTTTAAAATCCCAAAATATACCTTCTGAAAGTCCTGAATTGGTTGCTGTAGCTTCTCCTGTCATTTTCATGGCTATGAAATCTCCCGGCAACATTATTTTATCGCATTTTGCAAATACTTCAGGCTCATATTTTTTTACCCAAGCCAACTTGGCAGCGGTAAAATTTCCTGGAGAGTTTAACAAATGACTTAGAGCATTATCAGAACCTATTTTTTCAAAAGCATCATTTCCTTGATTTACGGCACGGCTATCACACCAAATAATCGATGGCCTCAAAACTTTTTGATCTTTATCTACCATTACCAAACCATGCATTTGGTAAGAAATACCAATGGAAGCTATTTTTTGAGCATCAAATTTTCCAGAAGCCACAACTCTTTTTATAGCTTCTTGAGTATGTGCCCACCACAACTCCGGATCTTGCTCTGCCCAACCTTTTTGAGGAGACGAAATTTCCACTTCTACATCTGGATATTGTGCAGAAGCGATTTCTTTTTGTGTGGAAGCATCTACAACAGATACTTTAATAGACGAAGTACCAAGATCAAGACCTAATAAATACATTTTTTGAAAGAATAAATTTTTATTGAATAAATAATTGGCAAAGATAATTACTCAGGAAATCCAGATGAATCTAATCCTGGAATAATTTTCAAAGCATTTTTGTAATAAACCTTTTTCAAAACATCATCAGAAAGTCCTATGCCATACATGGGCCAGAAAGCATGATATTTTTTATGATATTGAAAATACTCGTCTTGAGTTTCCAAAACTCTGAAATATGTAGAATATTCAGAAGGCACCCATGAGTCTTTTCCAAACAATATCCTGTCTTGATTTTTAGTAAAAAACTTATTAGCTGTATGAGGTTGACGTCCCAATTCTGCTATCACCGCCCCAATTTCCACATACATATTTGGCATAGCAGTTAGTAAACTATCTAGTTTCTTCAAGTCATTTGGATACCATCCCATGTGAGCGGCTATAAACTTTGTATTTTTATGCTTGCTAATAATATGATGCTGCTGCTCAATAATTTGCTCAAAACTAAAATCCCCTTTGTCTACATCTTTTTTACGGCCAGGATGGGTTTTTAGTTCTAGCCAACGCTCGTTAAATTGATTCAAAGGCTGCCAAAAAGAAGCGGGATCTCCAGAGTGAATCAAAACTGGAATGCCTAATTCCCCAGCCTTTGCCCATACAGCATCGATTCGAGAATCATCAATAGGCACTAAAGAGCCATCAGTATTTTTAACACTAAAACCTAGGTTTTTGTAAATTTTCAAACCCTTAGCTCCTCTGATTTTGACATCATCTTCAAGAAGTTTAGCAGCTTTTTCTGACCATCCTTTTTCATTTATTGTATTAAAATCCACATTGGTAAACGTTGCAAATCTACCAGGATAAAGGTTGGCATTTTTAATATTGTCAACCAAAGCCATCGTTGATTTATCTAGGTCTCTGTTCCAACTTCTTCCGCTGAGGTTGACCATTGTACGCAAATTCAAGGCGTCCATGTCTGGCAGTAATTTGTCCACATTATCTCTAGATTCACCCATGGCAAACTGATGATTATGCACATCAATAAATGGAAACTTCGCTCTCGTTTTTGGATTTTGAGGTACTACAAGGGTAGACTTTGGGTCATATTCTTCAAAAGAAACCGATCCGTTATTATCTCCGATAGTAATTTGTTGTGAAAAAACACTTGATGATATTGCAATTCCGATGCTCAATAAGGCTATTTTCTTCATAATTATGGTTGAAATTTTGGGTAAAGATAGGAAAATAAAAAATAAATCGGGTTAAGAAATATTCTTTTGAAGACCCATCCTTAAAAAAGCACAATTATAAATCATATAACATAAAAAAAGGGGCAAAAGCCCCATAAATATAATTTCTGAAATTTTACCTTAAGCTCGCATTTATTCCATCCAAAACCACACTTCCAGGACACAATTCCTTCTCAGTCAAAGTATTTAAAGGTGTTTTAACAGTACCTATTAAATCATTAAGTTCGATACTGTTATTGTCCAAATAAAGCAAACCTGTCAGTATTTCATCCTTTTGTCGAGCTACTTGTAAGGCATTGATAATAGATAGTTTATCTTCTGGATTCCATTCTGGATGAAGTTTATTTAGTTTTATATAAGTGCCGTCATGCATTTCTACAAATTTCACTTCGATATCATCATATTTGGTCACAATCTCTTCCTTTACAGGTACAAAATCAAGAGTCGAAAGAGCTTCATTATGCTCCCGAACATAGTCGTAAGATTTTGTCGAACCTAGATTATTATTGAAAGTTACACAAGGCGAAATTACATTAATAAATGAAAATCCTGAATGTGATAATGCCGCTTTTATCAAAGGAATCAATTGATTTTTGTCTCCACTAAAACTTTGGGCTACATAAGTTGCTCCTAATTCAATGGCAATAGCACATAAATCTATACCTTCGAAATTATTAACATGGCCAGATTTTGACTTAGAACCATGATCGGCAGTGGCTGAATCTTGGCCTTTTGTAAGACCATAGCAACCATTATTCATCACTATATAAGTCATATTCAGATTTCTACGAATCACATGTGCGAATTGCCCAAAACCAATTGAAGCCGAATCGCCATCACCTGATACACCTAAATATACCATGTCTCTGTTGGCTAAATTTGCACCAGTCGCCACAGATGGCATACGCCCATGTACAGAATTGAAGCCATGAGAGTTATTCAAAAAATAAGCAGGCGTTTTGGACGAACAGCCAATTCCTGATAGTTTGGCAACTTTATGCGGCTCTATGGCTAATTCAAAACAAGCGTCAGTAATGGCAGCAGATATAGAATCATGGCCACAACCGGCACAAAGTGTTGAAAGTGAGCCTTCATATTCTTTTCTTGTAAAACCCAGCTCGTTTTTAGGAGCCCTTGGATGTTCGAATTTTGGTTTTATATATGACATTTTCTTAGATACTTTGTAATTGCATTGATAAAATAGGTTCAGTGATCAAATCAGCCGTAATTGGCGTACCGTCGAAATTGAGAACTCTAATCAATTTTTTCGGATTAATCTCTAACTCATTGATTAGCAAAGTTCTCATTTGAGCATCACGGTTTTGTTCAATTACAAAAACCTGCGTATGATATTCAATAAAGTCTGCTACCTCTTGCGGAAACGGAAAGGCTTTCAGACGCATCGCATCTACTTTAATTCCTTTTTCTTTTAAAATATCCATAGCTTCTTCAGCCGCATACTTTGAAGTACCATAAAATATTATTCCAACTTCTGACTCATTACTCTCCTGATAAAATTCCGGAGAAGGAATTATCGATTTTGCCGTTTCAAGTTTCTTAACCAATCGATTCATAATCCTAACATAAGTATCTGAATCTTCGGAATAAGCCGCTTTTTCATCATGCGACGAACCTCTTGTGAAATACGCTCCTTTGCTTGGGTGAGTGCCTGGAATAGTTCTATAAGGTATTCCATCGCCATCTACATCTTTGTATCTCCCCCACTCTTTTGCTTCATTAAGTTGTACAGCATTAAGTACTTTTCCGCGATTGTACTTCCGATTATCATCCCAATGAAAAGGAGGTGTCATGTGTTCGTTCATACCCAAATCCAAATCCGTCATCATTAATACTGGTGTTTGTAAATGCTCGGCATAGTCAAAAGCATCAGCCATCATATCAAAACATTCAGTTGGTGTAGAAGGCAAAAGCAAAACATGTTTGGTATCTCCATGAGAAGCATAAGCAGCCATCAGAATATCAGATTGTTGAGTCCTAGTGGGCATACCTGTAGATGGCCCAGAACGCTGAACATCAACCAAAACTACCGGAATTTCAGAATAATAAGCCAAACCCAAAAACTCATTCATCAAAGACAAACCAGGACCACTTGTTGCTGTAAAAGCTCGTGCTCCATTCCAATTGGCTCCTATGGCCATGCCTATTGCTGACAATTCATCTTCAGATTGAACAACAGAAAAATTATTTTTACCCGTTTCTGGGTCTTTCCTGAGTTTTCCTGCATATTTCTCAAAAGCTCCTACTAAAGAAGTCGAAGGTGTAATAGGATACCAAGAAACTACAGACGCACCTCCATAAACCGCCCCAAGTCCTGCAGCGGAATTGCCATCTATTAAAATCCAATCCTTTACCAAATCTCTGGACTCCACTCTAAAATCTAACGGAAAACTATAATTTTCTAAAATATAATCTCCTCCAAGTTTCAAAGCCTTTACATTTGGAATTATCAGTTTTTCTTTTCCTTGAAATTGTTCAGAAAGTAAAGTTTCTATAACTTCAAAGCTGATATCTAACAACTTAGCTAAAGCTCCAACATAAACAATATTTTTAAACAATTGCTTTTGACGAGGATCTGTAAATTCCCTATTGCAAATATCCATCAGTGGAATTCCTATGAAATTTATGTCCTCTCTCAAAAACTCATCATAAAGTTTTTTGGTAGAATCATAGACAAAATATCCTCCAGGTTTTACGCTATCGATATCTTTTTTCATGCTTTGGGGATTGACACTCACCATGATATCAATGCCATGTTTTCTACCCAAATATCCTTTTTCACTTACCCTAACTTCATACCAAGTCGGTAGTCCTTGAATATTAGATGGGAAAATATTTTTAGCTGAAACTGGAACACCCATTCTAAAGATGGCCTTGGCAAAAAGCGAATTGGCACTTGCGGATCCGGTTCCGTTTACATTCGCAAATCTTACAACGAAATCATTAATACTACTCATTTTCTTTATTAGCAACCTGCTTTCGCAGTATTATACATAAATTTTTGCATGTCCCATGCCGCTGTCGGACAACGCTCAGCACATAATCCACAGTGTAAACAGACATCTTCGTCTTTCACCATTACTTTTCCAGTTTTTAAAACATCAGAAACTAGCAAGTCTTGGTCTTGATTCATGGCAGGTATCAAAAGTTTGGCTCGAAGGTCTTGTTCATCCTCGTTTTCGGTAAAATTGATACATTGCGTAGGACAAACGTCCATGCAGGCATCACATTCTATACATTTATCTTCTGTAAAGACTGTTTGTACGTCACAATTAAGGCATCTTTCGGCCTCTTTAAAGGCCGTTTTTAGGTCAAAACCTAATTCCACCTCTTTCTTCCTATCTGCAAGCGTAATCTTCTTATCTGCTTGTGGAACCACAAAACGAATATCGTTTGAGACACCATTGTCATAACTCCACTCATGAATACCCATTTTGGTACTAATCAAGGTAACACCAGGGCCAGGTCTTTCATTGATATCTTTAGAGTGACAATATAAGTCAATAGAAATAGCCGCCTGATGACCTTGTGCCACAGCAGTTATTACATTTTTAGGACCTAAAGCAGCATCTCCTCCAAAAAATACGCCTTCTCTTGTCGATGCAAATGTCGTTTCATTTACAACAGGCATATCCCATTCATCAAATTCGACACCTAAATCTTTCTCTATCCACTCAAATCTATTCTCTTGACCAATCGCTATAATCACATCGTCTGCTTCAATAAATACATCGGGTTCACCTGTAGGCACCAATTTGCGTTTGCCTTTTTCGTCATATTCAGCTTTTACTTTTTCGAAAAACATGCCTTTTAATTTCCCGTTTTCTGAAATGAAAGATTTAGGAACGTGATTCTCTAAAATCGGAATATCTTCATGCATCGCATCTTCTTTCTCCCAAGGCGATGCTTTCATTTCTTTGAATGGACTTCTTACCAATACCTTAACCTCTTCTCCTCCCAACCTTCGAGAGGTTCGGCAACAATCCATGGCGGTATTTCCACCTCCTAAAACCAATACGCGTTTGCCTATTTTATTAGTATGTTCGAAAGCCACATTGGCTAACCATTGGATACCAATATGAATATTTTCTTTTGCATCCCATCTACCGGGTAAATTTGGAAGATCTTTGCCTTTTGGAGCTCCAGTGGCTACAAAAACTGCATCGTAAGCTTCATCCACTATGCTTTTCAGACTGGTTACATATTGGTTAAAATGTTTAATTACATCCATATCCAATATCACGTTTACCTCTTGATCAAGCACCGAATCAGGTAAACGGAACGACGGAATTTGGCTACGCATCATACCGCCACCTTTGCCTTGGTCATCGTAAATATGTAATTCGTAACCAAGTGGAGCCAAATCTCTAGCTACTGTCAAGCCTGCTGGACCAGCACCAATTATGGCGATTTTTTTTCCATTTTTGGTTTTTGGAATCTCGGGTAAATATTGCTGAATATCATCCTTAAAGTCAGAAGCAACACGTTTTAATCTGCAAATGGCCACTGGCTCTTCTTCTATTCTTCCTCTTCTGCACGCAGGTTCACACGGTCTGTCACATGTACGACCAAGGATTCCAGGAAATACATTCGACTCCCAGTTGACCATATAGGCCTCTGTGTATTTTCCAGCAGCAATTAAACGAATATAATGAGGAACAGGCGTATGTGCAGGACAAGCATATTGGCAATCAACGACCTTGTGAAAATATTCAGGATCTTTATAATTTGTGGGCTTCATATATGCCTCTTATTTATATTGATATTTTTATAAAAAATTGAAATAATCGAATTCAAATATATATTGTTACACTTTCATACAAAAGAAAAATCTGCCTTTTAATTGTGATAAAATGAAAATAAATCTTATTTAGAATTGTTTCAAATAATTGAATAATACTAATCCATTTTCCTTTGATATTTTTTTGAAATTTATTGAAGAAAAAAAAGTAAAAACTTAGATGCAAGTCTTTAATAAACAAGGATTTAAAACAAGAATAATTAAAAACAAAAAAGGAAATTTGAAAAAATATGAGGAAGTCTATTTTTATTAGTAATGAAAAATTGTATCGAAAAAAGCAAGCTAAATACACATTAGCTTGCTTTTTTTAATATTAAACCAATTCCTCAGTATTTTTATGAACATGCTCCTCCACCAATTTTTTCTGGATTTCAAAAGAAACTGGGGCATATTCTGCAAAAGTCATTACATATCTTGCCCGACCTTGGGTGAGTCCTCTAAGGCCAGAAGAATAATCATGCATTTGAGAAAACGGCACTTTTGCGGATATTTTTTGAAAATGACCTTCGGTCTCTATTCCCTCTACTATCCCAAGCCTAATTTGCAAATCGCCCATAACTGCACCAACATAATCTACTGGACATAAAACCTCAATTTTATACAATGGTTCTAACAACTGTGGATGAGCGTCGTGAAACGCCTGTTTAAAAGCTTGTTGACCTGCAATTTTAAATGAAATATCATTTGAATCAACAGGGTGCATTTTTCCATCAAAAACACTAACTCTAATATCTCTTGCAAATGAACCAGTCAAAGGTCCATTTTGCATTTTTTCCATTACACCTTTTAAAATTGCGGGCAAAAATCTTGCGTCTATCGCACCTCCAACTATACAATTGAAAAACACCAATTTACCACCCCAATCTAGATCTATCTCCTCTCTTCCTCGTACATTTAGTCCTTTAGGTTCTGGCATGCCTTCATACCAAGGTTCAATCCTGATAGAAACTTCTCCAAACTGACCAGCACCACCGCTTTGTTTTTTATGCCTATAAATAGCTTCTGCTTGAGCTTGAATGGTTTCTCTATATGGAACTTTCGGAAACTCAGTTTGAATATCAAGCTTATGAATATTTTTTAATTTCCACTCTATAGTTCTTAGATGCAAATCACCTTGACAATGAAGTAGTGTTTGCTTAAGTTCAGAAGACACCTCAGTAGATAAAGAAGCATCTTCCTCTTTGAGAATATGTAATGCTTGGGCAAGTTTTTCTTCGTCACGAGGGTTTATTGTCGAAATCGCCAAAGTCATATTCGGAATGGGAAAATCAATTGGAGGAAATTCAATATTTACACCTTTTCCGTGAAGTGTATTGTTTACATGCGTTGATTTCAATTTTATTGTAGCACCAATATCTCCAGCCATAAGTTCGTCTACTTGTACTCTATTATGACCCTCAATAAGCAAAAGTTGATTGATTTTTTCTACAATTTCTGTGTTTTCATTTACCAATTCCATTCCAACAGAAATCTTTCCGCTGTACACTTTAAACAAACTCAACTCCCCAATATGTGGCTCTATGATGGTTTTAAATACAAAAATACAAGCCGGACCATTTTGCGAACATTTCAATTCTTTGCCAGAACTTGTTAAAATTGGTGGCATTTCGTTTGCAGAAGGACAAATATTATCAATATAACTCATGATTCTGCCCACACCGATATTTTGCTCGGCAGAAGCACAAAATACTGGAAACAAATCATGTTTAATCATTGACAAATGCAATCCTGTTTTCATTTCATCTTCTGTGAGTTCGCCGATTTCAAAATATTTCTCCATCAAACCTTCATCATTTGCAGCTATGGCTTCTACTAAGTCTCTATGCATTTCCTCAGCTTTTGCCTTTTCTGAGTCAGGAATAGCGTTTTTCTCTGGTTTCCCTGAGGAATAAGTGTACATCACCATATTGAGCACATCTATTATTTGTATTTCTCCTGTTGAAGTTTTAACTGGATATTGCACCGCTACTACATTCGGACCAAAATGAGTTTTGGCTTCCCCAAGAGTTTTTTCAAAATCCGCATTAGCTTTGTCTATTTGGTTTACAACAAAAATGGTCGGCGTTTTAAACTTTTCGGTATACTCCCAAATGATGTCTGTGCCAACTTCTACGCCCATCTCGGCATTTAAGAGTATGACGCCAGTTTCTGAAACACGAAGTGCAGAAATAACTTCACCAACAAAATCATCGTATCCAGGCGTATCAATAATGTTGATTTTGAAATCTCGCCAAGTAGTATGCATCAAAGATGAGAAAACGGAGCTTCCCCTTTGTTTTTCTAGTTCGTGGTAATCACTTACGGTGTTGTTTTGAACAATAGAACCTCTTCTAGTAATCGCTCCAGATTCGAAAAGCATACTCTCAGCAAATGTGGTTTTCCCACATCCAGAATGCCCCAACAGTGCGATATTTTTTACATGGTTTGTATCGAAAGTATTCATAAAAATGTACAGTTTTATGTCTAAAAAATATATACATAAAACTAAAAACATCATTAAACCAATAAAATACTATTGGTCATGTTTTATGCTGATAAAAGCTTTATGTTTGAGAAGATATAAAAAGAGAAGTTCGAGTTTAATTTTTTATCAAATCAATAAATTTTGATGCAAACACCTCAATATCAGCTTCCTCAAAAATGATTTGATCTTTTTTTAACAAAAATTTGACATAATGACCTTCAATATCGGCCACGTTAGATTGGAAGGGTTTGTTGCAGAGAATAAACTGATATTTTTTGTTGAAAATATCAAAGACAATCAAGGCTTCTTGGCGATGAAAATTGGGGAAACAATACAAAACCAGTGGTGTATCTAGCAAATCGTATTCTACATATCCTTTTACTAAACTAATATCAAAGAAGTTGTATTTCAGCAAGTTAGCCTTAAATCCTTTCTCTAATAAAATGATTTCTAAAGACTTTAATTTAGTTTGAATTAAATCTAATGGTTGGCAAAATTCAGAAAGAAATTTAATCGGCAACCATTTTTGTTCTCCAAAATCGAAAAAGTAAGTGGCATCTGAAGCAATTTTTAACTTGTAGTCAAACTGCTCATAGCCAGGAACAAAATAACCCGGGAAGAAATGCTCAAAGCCTTGATTTTTCAAAAAAAGGATTTTCTCTATCATCAACTGTTTTCCCAGACTAAATTTTCGATAATCTGGATCAAAAACATTTACTATACCTTCTGCATTTTTTTCACCCAAATCAAAAACCCCAAAGGCTATTAATTTATCGTCGTCAAAAATATTGATGTGATAAGAATCAAAAATATCGAAAATTGATTCTCCAAGAAGTAAATTTTGGAGTGAATTTGCAATCGAAAATTCCAAATTGTTACGATATCTGAAAAACAAATCTTCTTTTTCAGCAGTTATTTTTCCATTCGAAACCTCAACTCGAAACCTACTATTTTGTTTTAGTAATGCCTTTTGCTTCTTAGAAACTTGAAATTCATCTAGCTTGACTTTTAACCAAAGAGCGTTATAATATTGGTTATTAAATATTAAAAAATTTGTAGTAAAAATAGTTTGCTCCATCCTAAACCAACCTTTTTCAAGGTATTCGTCCAGTTCATGAGGGGAAACGCTTCGAACTCTATGTAAATCTGCTAGTTTCAAATGGGAATTCAACCTTTGTAGTGAGCGATAATTTCAGTATCGCCTTTCGCGAAATCCGGATTAAGAATTTCGTATTTATAATTTTGAATATCTAAAAAATCGCAAACCCAAGTGTGCAGCTCTGGACTATGCGTAGCCACTAACAAAATTGGATGTTTGGTTTCAATAATATTTTGACAACCTTTCAAAACACCAATTTCTCCTCCCTCTACATCAATTTTGATATAATCAGGTGAAGGCAATTTTCCTGTTTTAATCCAATTGTCAATATTTATCATGTCCAGCTCAATATTGCCAGTTTCGGAGACATGACCTGTGGCTGATCCAGCATTGGTATTAAACCTAACCTTACCTTCTTTATCTCCGACAGCATAAGGAAAAAGTTTAATATCATTTGCCCCATTTAATTCGGCATGTTTTTCAAAAAAAGCTCTATTTGATGGTCTAGGTTCGAAGGAAAAGATTTGTCCTTTGGATTGATTGATGTCTGAAGCCATTATCGAAAAATATCCAATATGGGCTCCTATATCGAAAAGCACCATTCCTTTTTGATAAGATTCTAGAAAAGCTTTGGTTTTATAAGGTTCAAAATCTCCGCGAATAAAAGATGACCCAGAAGTTGCAATCCATTTTTTCCCTTTTAAAGGCCCAGCTTTTATTTTTAAAGTAATTCCGCTGAAAAGGTTTTTGAAAAAATGTTTAAACTTCATAAATGGTTTATGTTTGATACACAAAAATAAATCAAAAAATAAGAGCTTCTCTAAAATTCATAAATTCTTTTCATAAAAAAAGGCGGCCAGTTACGGTCGCCTCCAATTCCTTTAAAATATTATTCAGTCTATCAAAAACCTAAAAAGCAAAAACAATACCGCAGAAAGTGTCATGGACACAGGTAATGTTAAAACCCATGCAATTGCTATATTTTTAATTGTGCCTGACTGTAAGTTCTTTATTCCTTTGGAAGCCACCATGGAGCCTGCTATACCTGATGAAAGCGTATGAGTAGTACTTACTGGTAGTTTAAAGCCTGAAGCCAAACCAATTGTAATTGCCGCAACAATTTCAGCAGAGGCACCTTGTGCATAAGTCAAGTGTGACTTTCCTATTTTTTCACCTACTGTAACTACTATTCTTTTCCAACCTATCATTGTACCTAGACCTAATGATAGAGAAATCAGCATAATTACCCAAAATGGAGCAAAATCAGTGGCTTTTCTTATTCCTTTTTCCTCTTTTACAGCTAAGACTGTCAATTGCTCTCTATCTTCTTGGCTCATACTTACACTTTCATCGTTCAATAGCTTTTTGGTATTGCTAGCTATTTTCAAAATAGCCCCCCTCAATTCCATTTTTGATGAAGTATCATTTGAAGATTGATTAACCACTGGCATTAAAAAAGCGATGTTCGATCTGATTTCACTGATATGTTTCTTTTCAGAAATACCTAAGGCAACAGTATCAATTTTAGAAACTATTTGTTCTATTTTCTGTAAATCGGGTTGGATTGTTTTCAACTCTTTGGCACTTGTGATGGCAAAATAAGAAGGTAAAATCCCAATAAGAATTAACATCATTAATCCTATTCCTTTTTGGCCATCGTTTCTCCCATGAAAAAAACTAACCAATCCACAGGTTGAAATCAAAGTTCCTCTTATCCAATTTGGTGGAGCTACATTTTTTTTAGGTTCTGAAAAAATCTGATTTCTAACATCCTTACTTACAGTTTTTCTCAAAATGAACATTAAAACCACCGCTAAAGTAAAACCTATCAAAGGTGCCATGATTAGGCCTGTAAAAATATCTTTTACTTTGTCCCAGTTTATGGCTGCGGCTCCTGTAGCATTTTCAGGCAAAAGTGCATACCCTAATCCAACACCCATAATAGCACCTATCAAAGTATGCGAACTCGAAGATGGCAAACCAAAATACCAAGTTCCAAAATTCCAGATAATAGCACTCAAGAGCATGGCCATAACCATCGAAACTGAATGATAAACGTTTTGGTCTATCAATAACTCAACTGGTAATAGATTGACAATGCTCATTCCAACGCCTACTCCACCAGTTATAACACCTATAAAATTCAAAAGTCCAGAGTAAACTACCGCCTGAGTAGGCTTAAGTGAGTTTGTATAAATAACAGTAGCTACTGCATTGGCAGTATCATGAAAACCATTGATAAACTCGAAAACGCAAGCCGCTAAAAGGGCAATAAACAGTAAAATGAAAATGTCAGTTTCTAAGCCAAACATAATGAAGATTTTATAATTTTTTGAAATTGTTCATATTGGTGGCACAAAGGTCTAGTTTTTTTTATTCACTTTAAAAATTCTATGTTATGAAATTATTAAATTTCCTTAATGGCTAATTGACCGCACGCTGCATCAATGTCTTTTCCTCGACTTCTTCTTATGTTAACTGTCACACCGTTGTTTTCTAAATATTTAGCAAATTTTTCAATTGCATCCTGTTCGGCATTTTTAAAGTCAGCCTCATTTATAGGGTTATATTCTATGATATTTACTTTTGAAGGCACTCTTTTACAAAATTTCAATAAATCTTTAGCATCTTCAATTGTATCATTAAAGCCATTGAAAACTATATATTCGAAAGTGATTTTATTCCCTGTTTTTTTGTAAAAATGCGTTAATGCCTCGGTCAGATTTTTTATGCTATTTGACTCATTTATAGGCATTATTGTGTTTCTTTTTTCGTCATTTGCTGCATGTAGCGAAAGAGCCAAATTGAATTTCACCTCGTCATCTCCCAGCTTTTTTATCATTTTGGCTATACCTGCAGTAGAAACCGTTATTCTTTTTGGTGACCAATTTAGTCCTTCAGGAGATGTGATTTTGTTAACTGACTCTATTACAGCTGCATAATTAAGCAATGGCTCGCCCATTCCCATATATACAATATTGGTTAATGGGGCGTTAAAATTATCTTCCGCTTGTTTTTTTATTAAAATCACCTGATCATATATTTCAGCAGCGTCCAAGTTCCGCTCCCGATTCATATAGCCTGTAGCACAAAACTTACATGTAAGTGAGCAACCAACCTGTGATGAAATACAAGCGGTCATACGCGTATCTGTAGGAATCAAAACTCCTTCAACCAGATGTTTATCATGTAGCTTAAATCCAGACTTTATGGTTCCGTCAGAAGAAAACTGAGATTTATAAACAGTAACAGGCTTAATTTCAAAACTTTCTAAAAGGCTTTCTCTCAAACTTTTGGAAAGATTGCTCATCGCTTGAATATCAGTTACAGATTTTTGCCAAATCCATTCCCATATTTGTTTTGCTCTGAAAGCTGGCTCACCCTTTTCTTTGAGCCAATTTTTGAGCTGCTCTAAGCTTTGTTTTCTTAAATCTTGCTTCATTCCAACATTTTTTTACAAAAATCCACAATTATCGGGCTTTTCTCAATAATTAATCAATAAGATTTGAATTTTTCAAAACTTTTAGGAATTCCTTTTTGTTTTTTTTATAAAATATGGTATTTTTCAAATAAAAATTGATGCTAAAAAAATATTCATTCCTTTTGGTGTTTTTCTTCTGCCTTATAGCTGGAATGAATGATTTGCATGCTCAAAAGCGAATTAAAAAAGACAAATTCGGATTTTACTTTAAAGGCAAACATCAAACTGTCTCAAAAATCAAGTTCGAGCTTTATTCAAACTTGATAGTTGTTAAAGTAAAAATTAACAATTCAGACACGCTTAATTTCATATTAGATACTGGTGTAAGTTCATTTATTATAACAGACCCTACTTTAGGAGAAAAACTCGGACTAAATTTTACAAGACAAGTTAGAATAAACGGAGCTGGTGAAAATGCCTACATTAATGCCAATGTATCTATTGGTCACGAGATAAGTTTAGGAGGTATAAGAGCTGAAAAACAAAACCTCGTAGTTTTAGAAAGTGATATTTTGAAACTTTCAGAGTACATGGGGGTTCCTATACATGGGATTTTTGGACATGACTTATTTGACAGATTTGTTGTAAAAATAGACTTTGGAAGTAAAGAGATCAGACTTTATGATTCAAAAAAGTATAAATACAAAAAATCAAAAGGTGAAATGTATCCTTTGGTAGTTACACAATCAAAACCATATATAGAAGCCATAGAAATGGCACAAAACACGGACAAAGAGTTTACTAAGCTACGACTTGTTATTGACACAGGTGCTGGACATGCTTTAATGTTAAACACGCAAGATACTCCACCTATTCATTTGCCTGACAAAGTAATTCGAGCCAACCTTGGCAAGGGCCTTAATGGTGATATAAATGGCCATATTGGAAGAATAGAACGATTTAAAATCGGAAAGTATGAATTTAAAGATGTCTTGGCATCTTTTCCAGATAGTTTGTCTTTCAGCCTCAAGTTTGGGGAAACAAGCGACATAAGACAAGGAAGTATTGGGGGAGAGTTTTTAAGAAGGTTTGTCATTACATTTAATTACAGAGAAGGATACCTCGTTCTAAAACCGCTAAAAATTAACAAAAGAGAGACATTTGAACATGACATGAGTGGCATGGAAGTTAGAGCCAAAGGTGCCAATTATGACGATTTCTTTATATCCTTTGTAACACCAAACTCTCAAGCTGAGAAAGCAGGCATAAAAGAAGGGGATCAGATAATCTTCATGAACAACAAACACTACAAAGAATTAAATATCAATGATATATATAAAAAACTCAGCAGCAAAGAAGGAACTGAAATTGAGCTTTTTGTAAGAAGAAACGGCGAATTAAAATTTTGTTATTTTAAACTTAAAAGAATTATTTAAAAATTGTAAGAAAGATTTACACCAAAACCTCTAATACCCAAATAAGGAATGGGTTTTATAGATTTTATTTCGGCTTTTGTATCATTGATATCCAGTGTAAAGTACTTTTCTGAGAGACCAAAACGCTCTACAATTTTATCATGAAGGTAGACTTTTTCACTTTCTGATAACTGTGAAAGTAACTCTGTTTGGGCTAAACCATAAAATGCTTTTGCTGTACCATAATGTGGCCCTATTATTACCAAATCTAAACCTAACCTGTTGAATTGAAATTGTTTACCAATCAATAATCCACCAGAAAGTGTATTAAAAGTGAAATTAACTGGCACTTTTGCATCCAAAACCAAACCTTTGTATAAAATAGCTAAAGAAGCTGGAACTGACATATCGAAGTCCTCATATTGACCAATTAGAGATATAAAAGTTCTGTTTTTCTTTTTACCAATATAATAACGTAACTCTGGAGAATAGCCCTTCACGCCCAATCTGGCCTCATTCATATAAATATACTGAAATTTTATGCCAGTCAAACCTACACCATGTCTTTTGGCCAAAGAATCTACTTGGACACCAAGAGGAATCAATGACTTCTGGCGGTAAAAAAAAGTATTATTAAACGAAAAATGATCACCAATTTTCCTTTCGTATTGAGCTGAATATAATTGACTTAAAGGTCCAGCCACATTAAATTTTATTGAATTTTTATATTGGGCAAAGCTCGTACTTAGGCTAAAAAAGGCAAACAATACTATAAAAAAACGCATTATTTCTTAATTTGGGTTAATACTTTTTCAAGCAGATTTAACTGCTCTGAGGTAAAATCTAAATGGGTTACAAATCTTATTAATTGCGGACCAAAACCTACTACCAATACACCTTTTGCCTTTAAAGTTTCCAACATTTCGGCATTTGTCCATGCTTCTTCTAACTCAAAAATCACGATATTAGTATCAATAGGCATAATATCCTTAACAAAAGAACACTTTCTCAAAATATCCCCTATTGTTTTAGCATTGGCATGATCTAGTTTAAGTCTATCTACATTATTATCCAATGCATATATACCCGCAGCTGCCAAATATCCCGCCTGACGCCATCCACCTCCAAAAGACTTTCGGATTCTTCTTGACTTTTTTATAAAATCCTTATTTCCCAAAAGTAATGACCCAACCGGAGCTCCCAATCCTTTTGAAAGACAAATAGATATGGAATCAAAAACCTGCCCATAGTTTTTAGGTTCTTCAGGAGATTCTACCAAAGCATTAAATAGTCTAGCACCATCCAAATGCAATTTCAAACCATTTTCTTGACAAACCGATTTTATTCTTTCTATTTCCGAAAAATCATAAATAGAACCACCGCCTTTATTCATCGTGTTTTCAAGAGAAACTAAAGTGCTCAAAGGCAAATGAATATCTTCAGAGTTATTGATAGCAGCTTTCACTTGATTTGCGGTTATTCGGCCTTTTTCTCCATCTAACAATTTCACCGAAGACTGAGAATTAGAAGCGATTCCGCCACCTTCGTATAAGTAAATGTGAGAATATTTATCACAAATCACTTCTGCACCTGAGAATAAATGAGCTTTTAAAGCAATCTGATTAGTCATGGTACCTGAAGGGCAAAAAATAGCTGCTTCCATTCCAAACATTTCTGCGGCTTTGGTTTCTAGTACAGAAACTGTGGGATCATCGCCAAAAACATCATCGCCAACTTCCGCCGAAAACATTGCCTCAAGCATTTCTTTGGAAGGCTTTGTAACAGTATCACTTCTTAAATCTATAGTCATTTTTTCTATTTTTTCAGGAAATACAAAGTTAAGGGGTTAATTTGGTTATTTCTTAACTGGAAAATTACTTAATACCAAATATTTAAAATTAGACTGTTAAAATTTAAACATTTTGCTTTTGAAAAAAAATGTAACATTTCGAAATTATCACATTAACAAATTACCCTCTTTCCCAAGTTTTTCATATTTTTACTAAAAAATTCAATCTTTATGCCTGTTTATAATTTAAACATCAATAATAAAGTCCATAAAATAACCGCTGAGGCTGATATGCCTTTGGTTTGGGCTATCCGTGATTTAGCAAATCTTAAAGGAACAAAATTTGGCTGTGGAATAGCTCAATGTGGGGCTTGTACCGTTCACCTTGACGGCCAACCAATTCGTTCTTGCCAAATGCCACTTTCGGCCATTTCAAAAAAAGCAAAAATCACCACCATAGAAGGCATAAGCGAACCAACGCTGCATGCGGTGCAGCAAGCTTGGATTGAAGAACAAGTACCGCAATGTGGTTATTGCCAATCAGGTCAAATTATGTCAGCAGTGGCTCTTTTAAAAACCAACAAAAATCCGAATGATGAGGAAATATTGGCTGCAATGGAAGGCAATCTGTGTCGCTGTGGCACCTATCAAAGAATAAATAAAGCTATCAAAAACGCCTCGAAAATGCTATAATCATGAATAATAACAGAAGAGAATTCCTTAAAACCCTCGGATTGACTGGTATTGGATTGAGCATCGGACTAGATGGCTTTTCAAAAAATGCATCCCTAAAGAAATTGTCTCCAGCCACCGTGGCATTGGAAATAAATCCTTTTATAATAATCGAAAATACGGGCAAAATAACTTTGGTAAATAGTCGCCCCGACATGGGACAAGGCTCTACCCAAGCTGTGCCTTCACTTTTGGCTGAAGAATTGGAAGTGAGCTTAGACCAAGTAAGCATTATTCAGTCGGATGGCAGGAGCAAATACGGTAGCCAACAGTCGGGAGGAAGTAGCTCTGTGCGTGGCCTTTGGATGCCATTGCGAAAAGCAGGAGCTGCCGCAAAAGAAATGTTGATAAAAGCCGCTGCCGAAAAATGGGGTGTAAATGCCGCAGATTGTTATGCTGAAGCTGGAAAAATCTATTTAAAAGGAACACAGAAAAGTCTGACTTATGGAGAAGTGGCAGACCTTGCTTCTACTTACGAAGTACCCAAAAACCCAAAACTCAAAGACCCAAAAGACTTTAAAATTTTAGGTAAATTCAATAAGCGTTTGGATGTACCTGACAGAGTTACAGGAAAAGCAGTTTATGGAATAGATGCCGAAATACCAGGAATGGTGTTTGCCAAGGTGGTTCATTCACCGAGAATTCATGACAGCATAGCTTCAATTGATGATGCAGCCGCTAGAAAAGTGGTTGGTGTTTTGGATGTAATAAAGATTGAAAGAGCAATGCCACATACTAAAGTTGATGCTGTGGCGGTAATAGCTCAAAACCAATGGGCGGCACTCAAAGGAGCTAAAGCCTTGAATATCAATTGGAAATCAGAATCAAGCAAATATCTCAATCAAAATACATCTGAATATTTTGAGGCAGCGTATGCAGCAGCTAAAAAGCCAGGCATAAGAGCAGAAGAAAAAGGTGACTTTGATGCAAATTTTGAAACTGCAACTCAAAAACTTGAGGCCGTTTATGAAACTCCATTTTTGGCTCATGCGGCCATTGAGGCAGAAAACGCAACTGTTCACATAAAAGATGATGGCTCTGTAGAAGTTTGGGCACCAATTCAAGGGCCCGATGGGGCTTTGAGCCAAGTAGCTCAATATTTGGGAGTTTCAGAAGAAAAAGTTAAAATCAATGTGACGCTTTTGGGTGGTTCGTTTGGAAGAAAAGCCTACATGGATTTTCTTAACGAAGCTTGTGACATTGCCAGAAAAATCAAAAAACCGGTAAAGGTACTTTGGACAAAAGAGGATGATATTACGCAAGGGCCTTACCGACCGGCCATGTTGAGTCGTTTACAAGGCGTTATAGATAATGGACGAGGAACCGCATTTCATCACCAAGCAATAGGTGAATCAATAGCTGGCCAAGTATTTAATGGCCTTAGACCAAATACAGCTGACGATTGGTTGAGTGGAGAATTGAGCCAGGAAAACAACGAATATGGTTTTGGTATAAATAAAGTATCATATTCGAGAGTTAAAACGAGCATACCAGTAGTTTGGTGGAGAAGTGTTTATGCCTCCAACTTTGGTTGGGGACAAGAATGTTTCATAGACGAAATGGCCCACGAAGCCAAAAAAGACCCTTTAGAATTTAGATTAAGCTTGTTAAAAAATGCACCAAGGTTTACCAATGTTCTAAATTTACTAGCCGAAAAAGCAGATTATAAAACGCCATTGGAAGCTGGAAAAGCAAGAGGAATTGCGGTATTTCGTTCGTTTGACTCTATTTCAGCAGCCTGTGTGTTTGTTTCTAAAACTGACAGTGGTATAAAAATCGACAAAGTGATTTCTGTAATAGACTGCGGTATGTACGTAAACCCGGACAATGTAAAAGCCCAAACCGAAGGAAATATCGTAATGGGAATACAAGCTGCAACGAAGGGCGGAATAATCTTTGAAAACAACCAATGCGTACAGTCCAACTACCACGATTACAATATTTTACGAAATTCAGAAATACCCAAAATGGAAATCCACGTTGTGGAAAACTACGAAAAACCAGGCGGCGTAGGCGAGCCAGGCTTACCTCCAATCGCACCGGCTTTGGGCAATGCAATTTTTAATTTGACTGGTAAGAGAGAGAGGAAATTGCCTTTGGTGTTGTAGGAAAGAACTAAACATGACAAAAAAATGCTTTTTTCAAAAAAAGCATTTTTTTTCAAAATATTAATTTTAAGGCACTTTTAATCAAAACCAACTCTCTAATTAACCAAAATGAAATATTTAATATTTTTTGCTTTGTCTATTTTTACCATATCTTGTGTTGACCAAAAGCTTAATTCCAAGAAAAAGGTAAACCTAATGGGTGGAAAAGGTGGAAACGGTGGAAAATCTGAAAACGGCAAGGACGGTGAAGCTGGCAAAGACGGTAAAAATGGAGTTTTGAACATTGAGTTAAAATGAGAAATATTTTAGCCCTAATTCTGATACCCATATTGTCATTTTCCAAACCAATTGAGATGGCGAAAGACACCACAAATGCTCAATTCCCTGGCGGAACCTCAGAAATGTACAAACACATAGCAGAAAATCTAAAAATGCCTCAAAAATTTATGGATGCAAATATCTCAGGAAAAATTGTAGTTAGTTTTCGAGTAAAGAAAGAAGGTACTATAGATAATATCGAAATCTTAAGAAGTCCTGGTTTTGGAATAGATGAAGAAATAATTAAGGTTTTTAAATCAATGCCAAAATGGATTCCAGCAAAATTAAATGGTGTTGCAATTGATAGTTTTGAAAAAATTCCTATAGCTTGCCTTAAGCAGGAATAAATGTGTTTAAGACATCAGGCTATAAGAAACTGCCATACTTTACAATAAAAAAAAATAATGTTTACACCTTCCAAATTTGGTAATTTACCAATGTCTAAAAACCAATTTGAAAAAAAAATTGAGATTAATACCTCCTTAAGTTATAAAAAAAATTAAGCTATTCAAAAAATTTAGTTCGTTCTAATCTCATCTTCTGGTTCATTTCCCCAATTCTTGGCTGAAAAAACACAGAACAAATCCTTCAGATTAAAATCACTTTAAAATTTAAGTAACAGCTTCCTTATTTCGAACAAAGCAAGTTAAGCAATGAATAGTTTTCTTTGAAAATGAAACCAAAAAACACAAAAAAAAGAAAGGAAACACTTTACAAAGTCACACTATAAAGTGAAGGATTTATAAAAGCAGAAGGGCATTTTGAGCCTGGAGTTTTAAACTCTGTCTTACGCTCATACAAATCACGCGAACCACTGAAACTAGCTCCAAAAAAGCTTAAATCTACTCCTACCACGCCCTTAAGCCCTAGTGTAGTTTGATTACAAGGGCCGGGCACAAATGGCAAACCACTTTCAAAATACGACTGAACACTTGTATTATTTAAAATATACGGAACGACAACCGAATGAAATATCCCGATTTGAAATCTTGGAAACTCTAAACCTACGCCTACGCCCACTACTCCTGCTGATGCCGAACCTGTGTCACCAATTCTGGTAACATCAAAACCCGCCAAAGTACCTGCAGTTTCAATACTTCTATTGCTGTAATTGAAGCCTTGAGTACCATTATATGTCAATTTCAAGTGTGCTTGACAAGTGCTATTTTCTATAATTTCAGGATATACTTTAAGATTACATTTCAAAGTAAAAGTTACCGGAATCACACCATTTACAAGGATTGTTCTTGATATTTCCAGAGGAATGCTTATTTGGGCGATTTGATCTAAGCTTAGAAAAGCATATTTTACTTCCAACTCTCCGTTTAGGTTATTATGTTGATGGTTGTAACTGTCCAAATTTCCGTTGTTTAAATCAATATCACTAGTAGCAGAAAAATCAGAAATAAAGCCTTTTACTTCGATTCCAGCTGCAGAACCTCTTTTTGCAGTTAATTCAACATTTAATTTTCGTCCTTCGCCACTTTCTGGGTTAAGTTTTAAATTCAATTTCCAACCCGCAAGCTCTCCACTGTATTCTAAACCTACATCATTTGCACCAGAGATAGACTTTAATCGGCCTCCAGCAACTTTTATTTTGGCATTTTTTATATTGCTTGATGTCCAATACATTTGCTTTTCAAAATTCACTTTTGCTGTTTTATAATATTGATTAAACTTAGCATTTGTAGTATTCACGGTGGTTTTTCCTCCCGATTCTGTTATTGATGTGATTTTGCGAAGGGAATTGCCTTCAAACAAAACCACTTGTCCATTTTTTAAGGCTTTTACACTGGCTGGACTCCCGCTAAAAACCAATTTAGCATTATCAAAACTATCCAAAGATTTCATGTCTGAAAGACTGATTTCAGTGGTATTTGCTTGTTTAACAACATTAGTTATCGTTCCCTTGTCTGCAAATTCCATTTTCTCACCTCCAATTGTTACGATCTCATTTTCAGGTGCTACATCACCAGAACTTTTGCTACAATTAAAAACCAAGAATGAAATTGATGTCAAAAAGAAAATCCTAGCAAAGTATTTTTTCATGAGTATTTGATATTTTAATCTAAATTCCTGATTATTTGAAACTTAAACAATAAACTTCCAGAAAAATAAGAATGAATTTTATTTAAAGGCAAAAGTAAATTGATTTCAAATATCTGCTTTTCTTAAAATAAAATATTTTTTAGCCTTTCTTTAAAAATACATCAAAAATTGAAATTGTTTAATCAATAAATTTTAGTCAAATTAAAATTACAAATACTTAAAATTTCAAAATTTCTATCTCAGCTTATCATTTATTATTATTAGGCAAATACATTCAGCGTTCAAAACTTATCATGTCGAAACTTGAAAATATTTTTTTTATTGAACATTTAATCTAAATTTGATATAAAAACCAAACCAACCCAATGAAAAGTAAATTACTGACTACTATCTTATTAGCCCTTATTCCTTTTATAGGTTTCCCGCAAAATGTCACTATTTTGCCAGATGGCATTACTCCTGCTCCTTCGGGTCAAATTCCAAGATTAGAATATGATGCGATAATGAATTTAGGCTCCCCACAAAAAGGTGACTTAGCGTATGATTTAACTTATGATGTGATGCGTTGTTTTAATGGAAGTAAATGGATATACTTTTTGAGTTCAGATGAAAACCCCCAACCATTATTTACAGCCTGGAAAGCTGGTGGAAGTACAAGCTCGGCATCTCCAAGTTCTAATTTATCCCAAATTTTATCTATAAGCGTAGACGCAACAGGTAATATATACGCAACTGGGCAATTTTTAGGAAACGCCTATTTTGGAAATGCAAATATGAGTACAACTGGTTCCTCAGACTACGATATTTTTATAGCCAAATTCTCTAGTAGTGGAACTTTAACTTGGGCTAAAAGAGCTGGTGGTACTGGATTTGATTATGGAAATTCGATAAAAGTTGGAGGTGATGGAAACATATATGTAACGGGTGGTTTTTCCAATACCGCAAATTTTAACACGCCATCTTCTTCTGGAACAAATGAAATAATATCTGATGGTAATCTAGATATTTTTATAGCGAAATACGATAACAATGGCAATCTTTTAAGAATAAACAGAGCAGGAGGTTCAGGTTTAGATTTTGGGCAATTTATTGACGCAAATTTAGCTGGTGAGGTCTTTCTTTCAGGTATATTTTCAAATACTGCTAATTTTAATACACCAAGTTCAAATATTGAAAATACCCTAGTCACAAATGGTGCTTCTTCTGATATTTTTTTAGCGAAATTTAATAGCCAAGGATTACCAAAAGCCTTAAACAGAATTGGAGGGTCTTTGCAAGAATATCTAGGCAAAATGGTGTTGTCATCAGCAGGAAACATATTTTTGTGCGGTTCATTTTATAATACAATAAATTTCAACACCCCTTCGGCTTCTGGTTCTAACGAATTGACTTCAGCTCAAGGTGAAGACATTTTTGTCGCTAAATTCAACTACGGAACCGAACAATGGGATTTTTTAAATAGAATTGGAGGAACTGGAGATGAAAATTCACCAGAAATTGCAGTAAACAATAATGAAGATTTATTTGTAACTGCCAAATTTTCCAATAACATATATTTTGGAAATCCAATTAGTCCAAGCAACTTCCCATTAAATGTAGATCCATCCAAATCAAATATTTTTCTTGCTAAAATTTTAAATGGAAGCACAACTTTTAGCTCAATATTTAGTATTATCAAATGCAGCAATGGAAATGGAGTAAGTAATTTATCAATGGAAATTTCACAAGACAATTCTATATTTCTTTCTTTTACATCAAATGCCAAATGTTCCTATTATAATCCTGCAGGAGTTGAAATAGCATCTACCTATTCACCTGAATCTAATATTTCCTTCACAGTAGCCAAGTATAACAGTACTTTAGATTTTTTATGGGCCAAAAAGTCTAACAATCTTATTGGGCCAAATGGAATAAGTGATATATACCACCCAATTCTAACCTCAATGAGTCTAAAAAATAACAATGAAATATATTTCTCTGGTGGGTATGGAGCTAATTTAATGATAGGGAATACAAATTTGCAATATGGTGTTTCACCTGCGGATTATTCCGCTTTTCATGTTTCAAAATTGATGGTTCCATAAAAATCAAGACAAATCAAACTGTCTTTTATTTTTCATTTTTCAGTGTTTATCAAAAAAATGACCAAAACTACATTTTGCATTAGATTTGTTAAGTATCTCTAATTTCAATGCCGATAATTCAACCTAAAATGAAAAGCCTAAAACTTTTTTTAATTAGCGTTTTCACGCTTGTATTTGCAAACCAAATTTTAGCCCAAAAACAGAAACCTAATTTCATAATAATCTTTACGGATGACCAAGGTTATGGCGATTTGGGATGTTTTGGTCATCCAACTATCAAAACACCAAATATTGACAAAATGGCTGTAGAGGGCCAAAAATGGACTAATTTCTACGTTGCAGCTAATGTATGTACACCCTCAAGAGCTGGGCTTTTGACTGGCAGACTTCCCAATAGAATAGGAATGGAAAGCGACAAAAGGAGAGTACTTTTTCCCAATTCGGACGGAGGTTTACCTGCTTCAGAACAAACGGTTGCTGAACTTTTAAAGACTGCCAATTATCACACTGGAATCATTGGTAAATGGCACTTGGGACACCTTCCCCAATACATGCCTTTGCAAAATGGCTTTGATTATTATTTCGGAATTCCATATTCTAATGACATGGAACGAGAATATGGTATACCTCGCGAAGAATTTTTAGATGCTAAAACGGAGAATTATAAAGTACCACTTATAAGAAATAACGAAGAAATTGAAAGACCAGCCAATCAAAACACGATTACGAAACGATACACAGAAGAATCAATAAAATTCATTGAACAAAACAAAAACAAGCCTTTTTTCCTATACTTGGCCCATAATATGCCGCATGTGCCTCTTTTTGCTTCTAAAGATTTCTTAGGGAAAAGCGAAAGAGGAAAATATGGAGATGTAATAGAAGAAATAGATTGGTCGGTTGGGGAAATCATGAAAACCTTGAAAAAACAAGGCTTGGATAAAAACACCATCGTTGTTTTCACCTCTGATAATGGACCTTGGAAAGTATACAATGAGCATGGAGGTTCAGCGGGGTCACTTTTTGGTGGCAAGGGCACCAGTTATGAAGGAGGAATGCGTGTTCCGGCGGTAATTTGGGGGCCAAGCTATGTCAAACCAAATGTTATCAGCAGCATAGGCAGCACATTGGATATATTACCAAGTTTCTGCCAAATGGCCAATGTAAAAATCCCAAAAGACTTAATTTTAGATGGCAAAGATCTGAGTGGAGTTTGGAAAAATGGTTTTGGAAGCCCTCGAAATGAAATGTTTTATTATCATGGTACCAAGCTTTTCGCTGTTAGAAAAGGCGATTACAAATTATATTTCATGAAAAACAATCCCGATGGATATCCTGAACAATTAGAAAACTTGGAGAATGTTCAACTTTTTAATTTGTCCATAGATCCTTCCGAGAGATTTGAGATTGCAGAAAAACATCCTGAAATAGTATCAGAAATAAAGCTTCTGGCCAAAACTCACAGAGAGAATTTGGTTATACCACCGAGCAATTTGGAAAAGATAATTGGCAAATAAAACCTTAGAATTCTATGATTTTCCCTTCTTTGGCTGATTGTATTGCTTTTTCTAAAATCTCGACCACAATTAGATTATTTTCTAAAGAAGAAAGGCTATTTCTAGGATCTATTTTCCCTCGTATCACTTCTGTAAGATATAGGAAAGAGTCATTTTCTCCTTTCGGTAGTGGTAATAATTTCATTTCTTGTTCCTGAGCATCTCTTATGCCTTTTCTAACTTTGAAAGTTTTGCTATTGGCAAATATTGAGGAGGTTTTGGTGTAAATTTCGGTGTCTTTCCTGTCAAATGGCCAGTTCCAAGAGGCTTCCAGTATGGCAGTAGCATCAGGGTAAGTCAAAACTATAGTGGCATCATCGTCCACTTTTGGATAAACATCTGGCTTTAACTGCCTTAAAGTGGCAGAAACCGAAATAGGCTTTTGTCCTTTCATAAAATAGGTCATGAGGTTGGCTCCATAGCAGCCAAAATCTATCACAGCTCCACCCCCATTTTTTATGGGGTCAGTTAGCCAAGATAAAAACTCTTTCGAGCAACCAATTTCCTGTGGTCCGCGGTGACCATCTCTAATCACTACCTTATTTATTTCGCCAATATCATTTTCATTTTTCAAAAAATCCGAAGCCATTTTATGACTTTGGTACCAGGTAGTTTCATAATTCGTGAGCAAATGTATGTTGTTTTTCCTCGCCAATGCTGCCATTTGGTTTGCATCAACAGTATTTGTGGCCAATGGTTTTTCGACCATTACATGAATGCCTTTAGGTGCACAAACTTCCACTGTATGCTTATGTTCCAAAATGCTATTGAAAGCACAAACGGCCTCAGGTTTGGTTTTATTCACCATTTTTTCAAGACTGGCAAACAAAATACTTTCAGGCAAATTATATCTTTTCAAATATCTACGAGCTAAGTCAACATTACTTTCAGCTATTCCTACTATCTCGATATCACCCCTTTGATGGCTACTTAATATCTGCCCGACATGATCATGGGTAAGTCCGTCTACACCAACGCGAAGTTTTGACTGAGCACTAGAAACAAACGAAAAGAGTAAGCAAAGAAGAATAAATTGGTATTTCATTTGGTAAGGTTGAATTGAGATATCAAGTTACCAAAAATAAATTTCAAAAAATTAATTTGATTCAAAATCTATATTGAATTTCCAATATTTGATTAAACATCAATTACTTAAAATCATATAAAGTGCAACTATAAAAATAAATATATAGATAAATACTTCTATGTTTTGAAGAAACTTTTTAGGTGATTTCGACATGGTTTATCAGGAAATAAAACACAAATAAAAACAATATATATCCACGTAATCAATTATTTAACAAATAAAAGGATTATGTATCCGCTTAATAATTTATATTTTTAATTAAGGAATTAATCTATCAGAAATTTCACAATCCCTAAAATAAAAAACAGCAATATGATTAAGATCTCAAAATTTTGAATTAAAAAAAATACTTTTTTATCAGCCATGGTTTTTTTGCTTTAATACTTTTACCAAGCCAAAATCAATGCCATTTAATAAGGTTTTTTAAATAAACTTCAGTTTGTATCCACTAGATAATTTTATTCTGGAAAATTTATCAAAAGGAGGTAAATAGGTATTTTTTGGCACACAAAAATTCATAAAATCCACTTGGTATCTTTTAATAATTATCAAGCGGGCATCCCAATTCCCTCTATTTAGTTTTAGAAAAAAAAGCATATTCAATTCATAAATTTGATTTTAAAGTATAAAGACATAAAAATTTCATCTTAATAATTCATTAACCAAAAATATATGCGACATATATAAAGCATTTCTTATTTTTGCACTTGAATCAAAACCAAATAAAATAAATGTCTAAAGTTCTTATTATCGGTGCAGGTGGAGTTGGTACTGTGGTAGCTCATAAATGTGCTCTAAATTCTTCTGTTTTTACTGAAATAATGTTGGCCAGCCGTACTGTTTCTAAATGTGACAGAATAGCAGCCGAAATCAAAGAAATGCATGGCGTAAGCATACAAACAGCTAAAGTAGATGCTGATGAAGTACCCGAATTGGTGGCCTTGATTCGTTCGTTTGGCCCTAAAATGGTAATAAACGTAGCTCTTCCTTACCAAGACTTGACCATCATGGATGCTTGCCTTGAAACTGGCGTGCATTATTTAGACACCGCCAACTATGAACCAAAAGATGTTGCGAAGTTTGAATACAGCTGGCAATGGGCATATCAAGAGCGATTCAAAGCGGCAGGACTGATGGCGGTTTTAGGCTGTGGATTTGACCCTGGTGTAACGCAAGTATTTACGGCTTATGCCAACAAGCATCATTTTGATGAAATGCACTATTTGGACATAATAGACTGTAATGCTGGAGACCATGGTAAAGCTTTCGCCACGAACTTTAACCCTGAAATCAACATCCGTGAAATCACGCAGCCAGGTAGATATTGGGAAAATGGTGAATGGGTCGAAATACCAGCTATGTCTATACATAAAGCCATAGATTATCCAAACATTGGAGAAAAAGAGTCGTATGTACTTTACCATGAAGAATTGGAATCTTTGGTTAAAAACTTCCCTACCATAAAAAGAGCGAGGTTTTGGATGACATTCGGACAAGCCTATATTACACATCTTCAGGTTTTAGAAAATGTGGGTATGACAAGCATAGCTCCTATCAAATTCCAAGGAATGGACATTGTACCGCTTGAATTCTTAAAGGCAGTATTGCCTGCTCCAGAATCTTTAGGCGAAAACTATACTGGACAAACATCTATTGGTTGTCAGATAAAAGGTATAAAGGACGGAAAAGACAAAACTTATTATGTTTGGAACAACTGCCACCATGCAGAAGCGTACAAAGAAGTTAAATCACAAGCCGTTTCTTATACCACAGGAGTTCCGGCTATGATTGGTGCCATGTTGATGTTGACCAACGCTGAATGGATGAAACCAGGCGTTTATAATGTCGAAGAACTCAATCCTGACCCTTTTATGGATTTGTTGAATATCCATGGATTGCCTTGGAACGAACAAATAGATGGAGTTTTACCTCACGAATATTAATAAAATCACCAGAAGCCTTTCAATTTTTTTGAAAGGCTTTTTTCATTATCTTATTTATAATATTTTTACCAGTAATAGCTGAAGCGGTTAAAACGCCGGAAAACAAAGCAGCTGCAACTCCAGCAGTTACTATATCTTGCCCTGTCAAATAAAAGTTTTTAATGGGTGTCCTTGGTTGCAAAAATCTTTGCCTAAAACGGCTTGGAGAATGGTCCAAACCATAGATTTCTCCTTTTTCATAATTCACAAAATGTTGGGTGGTTAGTGGCGTAGATAATTCATAATAAGCCACTTTGCCCCTTAATTGAGGTTGATGTTTATACAAAACCTCCAATAATCTTTGTGAAATATTTTCTTTTATTGTATCATACTTCTCCCCTCTTTTCATCCATCTAGTGCCTTCCCATTCCGCAAAAATATCAAAAGGCATCAAAGTAATAATGTCGATGGTACTTTTGCTTGGGTAGCGATTAGACCAATCAGGATCTTTGGCAGATGGGAAAGAAATATAAACTACAGGAAAAGGAGCATTTATATCTTTGATATAATTTTCCACTATTTCATCATGGTCTTTTCCTTCTGGATACACCCAATAATTGGTTTTGGGCAATTTCAATTCATCTGGATTTCCGTCAAGACCAATATAAAGACAAGCATGAGATACGGATCGCTCAACTTTTTGAAATTGCTTTTTTATACCAAGATTTTCCACAATTTCAGGAGAAACCAATTTCTCAAATGTCGTAAAATATCCTGCCCCGCTAATTATTAGGTCTGCATTGAATATTTTCCCATCCGCCATTTTTACACCAGTGGCAGCATTGTTTTCTATTATCACTCTTTTTACATCTGCACTAATTAATACCGTACCTCCAGCATTTTCAATAATCGGATCAATATATTCTGCGATCTTTGAAGAACCTCCAACAGGAAAACTCCCCCCACTAAAATAATGCCTTGCCACTGCTGCATGCATAGCAAAACTACTTTTCTTTGGAGTTAAACCGTAGTCGCCATACTGACCCGATAGCACCATTATAAGTTCCTTATTAGAAGTCAATGAGCTCAAAACCTCATAAGTGGTTTTATCAGAAAATTTATAAAAAGGGTTTCGCCAAAAACTCCCCAAAATCTTACTCACCAAATTAGGCATGGCTTTTTCGGCATAAAACTTTTGAGCCGTTTTGGTTGATTCAAAAACCAAAGAGACGTATTGCTCTATTGCCTCACTTTCTTCAGGAAAATATTCTACAAGTTTTTTCTTAAAATTATCTACCCCTTTTACAAAATCATATTCACGGTCACCAATTATGATTTTATCATAAACTTCACCAAGATCCGCCCATTCAAGTTTATCATTTGTAATGTAATCAAATAACCTTTTAATGACAGAATTAGGCCTCTGAACCTCACCAATATAATGTATTCCAACATCCCACTCATAGCCTTTTCGTTTAAAAACATGCGTAAAACCACCAACAGTATAGTGTTTTTCTAAAACTAACACCTTTTTTCCTTCTTTAGAAAGTAAGGCCGCGGTTGTTAAACTTCCCAAACCAGATCCAATAATTATGGCATCATAGCTTACCTGAAGTTTGTAGTTTTGTTTAAAAGATTGAATCATTTTTAGTTTTTGATGAAAAGTAAATATAATTTAAAATATTCAATTTTTCTCCTTAGGTTTAAACATATAGAAAGAGGAAAAATAGAATGTTTAATTTCCGTAAACTAAATTTCATTATTTTTACTTTTTAAAATTTCATCAAAAAAAAGTGAGTAAAAAAAGGTTGTTTTAATAGTACTCGATAATGTGGCAATCGGTGAATTGCCAAACCCTTAAAATTTGGTAAAAAACGTTATTGTTAAGAGTCAAAATAAAAGACTTTGATTTAAATTCCCCAAAGAAGGATAATCCGATCAAAATTTCAGTATTCTCTATCAACAAATTCCGGAACTTAAACAAAGAATTGGGACATGAGATGAAGTCTAATGGTGAAGGCATCTACTACATAGAAAAGAACTCACCGAGGATTTCTTCCTACAAGTATATTCTAAAAGGAATATGTATATGAGTAGGTAAATATTCTCTTTTTATGACATTTGAAGCCTCTTGGTATTTGCTGAGGGACTTATTTGGTTTCCAAAAAACATAAAGTCTCTAAAGTATTATTTCTATCTTTGGTTAAAATTGTATTCGAATTAATTTAACAGAAATGAGCGACAAAGAAGATCCATTCGAAAACATCCCAGAGGCGATTACAAACTTAGTAAATATGAATTACCCAAATGAAAGTCAGGAGATTTTCTCAGGGGATATATATTTAAAATCACCAAACAAGGATATTACATTAATTGATGGAAAAATCGAGTTCGTTTGGTTGCCACAACCAAAAGTGACATTTCGAGGTATTGGAAATTTTAGTTTTGAAATTTTCTCGATTATGGATCAAGATGATTTTGAAGTTATAATTCAAAGTCAATCAATCGGGAAAGCTTTTATCTCCTCTTCAGATGGCAATAATCTTTCAGGATTTATTACTGGCTCCAAAATAGTCATTGGAGAAACAAATAATGCCATCAATAAAGTAACTTTTGGAATACCAAACCTACGAGAATTCTATGGTGAGCCAATAAAAAGTAATGCAGTGAGCTACCTTGGTCGGTTGAATCTTGAGAATGAAAATTTTATAATCACAATTGATAAAAATCCATTTTTTAAAAAATATCACACAAATCTAAAAAACATAGGCGGATATCAAATTCTATATTCGGGGGAAATTGTCTCAAAAAACGGAATCTTTAAATCTAAAGAAATTGAGGAAATAAGAACAATTTGCGATATTTTTTTCTCTTTTATCAATGGAAGAAAAACCAGTATGCTTTTTTTAAAAGGTTTTAATAATGAAAATTTAGTCTGGGAAGACTTCACACCATATAATAAAGTAGATGCTTTCAAACATGTAATGTCTTGGCCACAATTTAGCTCAGGGTTAAATTTTAATGAGATTTGGGGAAATTTTGTAAAAATTGGTAGTACTGATATGGGAAAGGATTTTTTAAACTCTGTAATACATTGGTATACAACATCAAATATGAATTTAGCTTTAGTAGAAGGCTCTATAATTCTCTCGCAAACAGCTTTGGAACTACTGTATAACTATTTAATTGTTGAAACCGAAGGATTCATTAAAGGTGACGATTCTAAAAATATTACAGCAGCTAATAAGCTGAGGATGTTTCTAACATTTTCAAAAATAAATTGTTCAATTCCGAATAAATTTATCAAGTTATCAGAATTTATTAGAAGTGACAATAACTTTAAAAACAATGAAATTGAAGGCCTTATTAATATTAGAAATTGTATAGTTCATTCACAACTTGAAAAAAGGAAAAAATTAAAAAAAATTGATAACGGGGTATTGGTAGAAACTTCACAATTATTTATGTACTTCATAGAACTTGGTTTGCTTAGGGTATTAGGCTACAAGGGTAAGTTTTTAAATAGATGTTCAGGAAATGAGGAATATGTACCATGGGTTACAGCGGAAGAATAAACGCATATTCAGAAAAATTATCAGTGCAAATCCATCCAATCAGTGTCATCAGTGTTCCATTAACCACAACGAAAAACCCATAATCCAACACACCAAACATAAAATTCATTATTTTTACAACTTCAACAAACTGAATAGTGAAAAGAGTAATATTAATAGTTTTAGATAGTGTGGGAATTGGAGAATTGCCAGATGCGGATAAATATGGAGATCGAGGAAGTAATACTTTAGGTCACATTGCTGAAAAATATCCTAATTTACATATTCCCAATTTAGTAGAACTGGGCCTTGGGATCATTGATTTAAATAACCAACTAGGCAAAACTGAAAGTCCCCAAGCTGCTTTTGGAAAAGCCGCCGAAGTCTCTTCTGGCAAAGACACCACAACTGGACATTGGGAAATAGCAGGGATAATTCTGGAGAAACCTTTTCCTACTTTTACAGAAAATGGATTTCCTATTGAGTTTATTGAGCGTTTTGAAAAAGAAATTGGCACCAAAACACTTGGAAATATTTCGGCTTCAGGCACGGCTATTATTGATGACTTAGGTGATGAGCACCTTGCCACTGGGTACCCAATCGTCTATACATCAGCTGATTCAGTATTTCAAATTGCTATGCATGAAGGAATAATTCCCATAGAAAGGCAATATGAAATCTGCAAGATTGCCAGAGAAATGCTAGTTGGCGAATACGAGGTCGGTAGAGTGATAGCAAGACCATTTGAAGGCGAATCTGGAAATTTCAAAAGGACGAGTAGAAGAAAAGATTACGCCATTTTGCCTCCAGATACAGTTTTGGACGTTTTGAAAGCTGAAGGAAAAGGTGTTTATGCAATAGGTAAAATCAACGATATATTTGCAGAAAAAGGCATAAGCAGATACAAGAAAACTGCAACGAATTTAGAAGGCATAAAAGATACCATCGAGGCCATCAAAAATCCCAACGAAAGTTTTATTTTTACCAATTTGGTGGATTTCGACATGCTTTTTGGACACAGAAGAGATGAGGTAGGCTATGCCAAATGCTTGGAAGAATTCGATAGTTTTTTGCCGGAAATTTTAAGGAATTTAACCGAAGATGATTTGCTAATTATCACTGCAGACCATGGAAATGATCCGACGCATCATGGCAATGACCATACGAGAGAATATATTCCGATACTAAACATTGGAAAAAATCTCAAAAAAGGTGTTAATATTGGTATTAGAAATTCATTTGCAGATATCGCAGCCACCATCGCTGAATACTTAGAAGTGGATTATAAAACACAAGGCGAGAGTTATTTGAGTTTGATGCTTTGATTGTATTTTTGAAAACAGATGACAGTATCGGCTGCCGAACGAATTGGACAGATGTTCGCTGATTTTTAAATTACGACTACTTAAATCCTGAGAATTTTAAGCTAGCAAAATCACAAAAATAATTATCTTAAAAAAGATAAAAAATGACAGAAATTAGAAATGAAGGTATACCCTTCGACACCAAATACTTCGAAAACATCAATATAAATCGCTCAGCAGTAGAACGCAGAGCAAATAGCTTAGGTGGAAGAAGAACCGTAAAAAAAGAATATCAAGCCGCTTGGCTGTTAAAAGCTATTACCTGCATTGACCTTACTACGCTTGCTGGCGATGACACCGCTGGAAATGTAGAAAGACTTTGTGCAAAAGCCATTTCTCCAGTAAGAAGAGACCTTTTAGAAGCTATGGAAATGACAGATGCCAATATTACCACTGGAGCAGTTTGCGTTTATCACAACATGATAGCAGACGCCAAAAGAAGCCTTGGAAGTTCAGGAATACCCATTGCGGCTGTTTCAACGGGATTTCCCGCCGGCAAGATTTCTTTCGAACAAAAAATAGATGAAATCAAAAAGTCTGTGGAAGCTGGAGCCACCGAAATCGATATAGTAATTAGTCGTGAATTGGTCATTAACTCGAAATGGGAGGAATTATACAAGGAAGTGAAAGCTTGTAGAGCCGCTTGTGGAGATGCCCACATGAAGACTATTCTCGCCACAGGCGAAATTCCGACCTACACCAAGGTAGCTAAAGCAAGTTGGGTAAGTATGATGGCAGGTTCGGATTTTATAAAAACTAGCACGGGAAAAGAATCGGCAAACGCCACTTTGCCAGTAAGTTTAGTTATGGTAAGAGCCATTAGAGAATACCATGAGCTGACGGGTATAAAAGTTGGATACAAACCAGCTGGTGGAATTCAAAAAGCAAAACAAGCATTGGATTGGTTGATACTCATGAAAGAAGAACTAGGCGAAGACTGGCTGCAACCCAATCTGTTCAGATTTGGAGCAAGTAGTCTATTAGGCGACATAGAAAGGCAACTAGAACACTACGTAACAGGCAGATATTCTGCTAGTTACCGCCATGCTATGGCATAAAATTAGATTTACAAAATCTGTTGCCTTCAGCTCCGCTCAGTCAACTGATTTAAGGAAAAGAATAGAATAAATCATAGTAAACAAAGTCTAAACCTTAGCGTCTTTGCGGCTTTGCGAGAAATAATATAGGAATGAAAATAAAAGAAATATTTAATACGATGGTATACGGTCCTGCACCTGAAAGTGCGGCTCAAGCAAATGAATTTCTTGATGCCCACGATAGAACTTTCCAATTGTTTATAAATGGAGAATGGAAAAAGGCCGAGAAACATTTCGAAACTGTCAATCCCTCTAATATGCAAGTTTTGGCAAATATTGCGGAAGCTTTAGAAAGCGATGTAAATGAAGCAGTTTCGGCTGCCAATAAAGCATTAAAAGACTGGGTAAAAATAGGTGGAAGAGCCAGAGCAAGATACCTTTATGCCATAGCTCGTCAGATCCAAAAGCATTCCAGGCTTTTTGCAGTTTTAGAAGCTTTGGACAACGGAAAGCCGATTAGAGAAACCCGAGACATAGATATACCATTGGTAGCCAGGCACTTCTATCACCATGCAGGTTGGGCTCAACTAATGGACACCGAACTAAAAGAATACAAAGAAATAGGCGTAATCGGGCAAATCATACCTTGGAATTTCCCGCTTTTGATGCTTTCATGGAAAATCGCCCCAGCTTTAGCTATGGGAAACACCGTGGTTTTAAAACCTGCTGAATTTACTTCCTTAACCGCCCTTTTGTTTGCTGAAATCTGTCAAAATGTTGGTCTGCCAAAAGGTGTCGTAAATATTATCACAGGTCCAGGTTCTACTGGTGCGGCTCTTGTAAACCATAAAGATGTCAATAAGATTGCGTTTACAGGCTCAACCGAAGTAGGTAAAATCATCAGAAAGGCCATTGCTGGTTCTGGCAAAAAAGTTTCATTAGAATTGGGAGGCAAATCTCCTTTCATCGTTTTTGAAGATGCCGATTTGGATTCGGTGGTAGAAGGCGTGGTTGACGCCATTTGGTTTAACCAAGGCCAGGTTTGTTGTGCAGGTTCAAGACTTTTGGTACAAGAAAGCATTCAGGACAAATTGTATGAAAAAATAAAAGTCCGAATGGAAAAACTTCGTGTGGGAGATGCCATGGACAAATGTATCGATATTGGTGCCATAGTAGCTCCAGTGCAGGTAAAAACCATAGACGAATTGGTACAAAAAGGAATAGAAGAGGGCAATCAAATGTGGCAACCTAGTTGGGTATGCCCACAAGATGGCTGTTTTTATCCGCCTACCCTATTTACCCATGTTTCGCCATCGAGTATCATTGCTCAAGAAGAAATCTTCGGGCCTGTTTTGGTTGCCATGAGTTTCAGGTCGCACCAGGAGGCTGTGAAATTAGCAAACAATACGCGTTATGGCCTAGCTTGCAGCCTATGGACAGAAAACATCAATTTGGCCTTAGATATTGCTCCTAAAATAAAAGCAGGAACGGTTTGGATAAACTCCACCAATGTTTTTGATGCGGGTTCTGGTTTTGGTGGTTATAGAGAGTCTGGTTTTGGAAGAGAAGGAGGAAAAGAAGGCCTATTTGAATACATGAAACCAAAAATTGAGGAGCAGTTTTCTGAAAAGCCTGTCAAACCGGCAATTCAAAAATCCAAAATTGCAATTCCTGCAGGTATTGACCGAACTGCCAAAATGTATATAGGTGGCAAACAAGCACGTCCAGACAGTGGCTACAGTTATATTATCAAAAATCCTCAAGGAGAAACCATAGGCGAAGCACCCGAAGGAAGCCGAAAAGATATCAGAAATGCAGTAGAAGCGGCACATGCAAACGGTAAATGGGCAGAAATGACAGGACATGCAAGAGCACAAGTATTGTATTATATTGCTGAAAACTTGTCAGCACGAAAAGCTGAATTCTCAAAAAGGTTGATAGAAATGTGTTGCTATAGCCAAGCCGATGCAGATGCGGAAGTTGAAAAATCAATAGATAGGATTTATACCTACGCCGCACATGCAGACAAATACGATGGACAAGCCCACCATACTATTCAGCGAAACGTAACCTTGGCTATGCCTGAGGCCGTGGGTGTTATGGGTATAGTTTGCCCAGACGAAGCACCACTTTTGGCGTTTATTTCTTCCTTTATTCCTGCCATCGCTTTGGGAAATAGTGTTGTGGTTATTCCATCGGAAACCGCTCCGTTTAGTGCCACGGACTTTTATCAAATTTTGGATACCTCAGATGTACCCGGAGGAACAGTAAATATCATAACAGGACCTAAAGAGGCTCTTGCAAAAGAACTCGCAAAACATTATGATGTGGACGGCCTTTGGTATTTTGGCTCAAAAGAAGGCTCAAAAGATATTGAAAGCCTTTCTGCCGAAAACATGAAACGTACTTGGGTAAACTACGGCAAATACAGAGATTGGATGAACAATGAGCAATCTGAAGGAACTGAATTCCTGAGACATGCATCCGAAATCAAGAACATTTGGATTCCTTATGGGGCGTAAAAACCAACCATTTATAATCAAAAAAGCCGTCAGTTAGATGGCTTTTTTCTTATATTTAATAATTCACTTTGCAAATAGAAAATAAGTTTAAAATTTTTGAGTTATTACCACAAAATAAAAAACATTAGACAATAATTAATTTGCTCATAAGCGTTGGAATGTAATCCAAAATCATATTATATAATTATTCAAATAAGTGAAGCTATCTAACAAAAGATTTCGCCTTTTTTTTTTAATCAAACATTTCTTAAAAAAATATGCAATACTTGGTTTTTGCATTTTCGTTTTCTCCATTTAAAGGATTTGTTCAAAAAAGTTAATAATTAAACAATTAAAGAAATGAAAAATAAGATATTCATACTTTTACCTCTATTTATCTTATTTTTTAATTTTTCATCTTATGGCACTAATTTAACAATTAATAGTGAAAAGCCGAAGGTAGGAGATCTAATAAAAATTCAATATAATGGCTTTTTAACAAAAAAAAACACAAAATTGTATTGCGTTATTTTTTTTAAAGATTTTAGTAAAATAACTCAGACTTTGGAAATTGAGAATAAAAGAAATAAAATAAAATCCTCATTTACCATTCCAGATTCAGCGGTTTATTTTACTTTTTTTGCTGTGAATATATCTGAAATTGATAATAATTATGGTCAGGGTTACGATTTTCATGTTTTTGAAAATAATAAGCCAATAAGATATTCTTATTTAATGAAAGGTTACAATAATAAATTTAATGAATTCTTATTCAAAGGTAAAGTTGACTATAACGAAGCGGCAAAAAATATTGAAAAAGAATGGCAACTTTATCCTGAAATGGAGAATAAATGCGTGCCGTATTATTTAGAGGTTTTATTGAAAATACCTGAAAAGAAAAATGAAACTTTAGTAAAAATAAAAGAAAAATTGGACAATGGTATTCAAAGCAAAATTCAAGAAAGGGAAATAAGGTATTTTGCCAATTTATATTATGAAAATAATTTAAAAAGTCTAGATTCTGTTAAAAATATATTGACTAAATTATTTCAAAATGGTATTACTTCTTCAGAAAAAAGAATTTCTGAAATAAAATACGGTGAAAATTCAAATACAATTTTTGAGGATATAGACTACTTACTAAATAGTAATCATGAATTAACTACCTTTCAAAGAATAGATTTAGTAAATTACAAATTGGCAGTTTTGTTATATCAAAATAGAATAGAAATATTTGAATCAGTTTTTTCTAAAGCCCAAAAAGAATATCCAAAAATATTATTATACAGCTTCCTTGCTCATAATTTCAATGAATACGCATACTCATATTTCAAAGGCAATAAGCTAGATTTGGCAAACTTATTTTCAAAACAATCTTTAAGGTTTTATAGCAATTTAGATACACTTTCTATTTCTTATGGTAACAGTTTAGATACCTATGCGAGCATAATTTATGCATCTGGTGATTTAAATAATGCCACTAAATATCAAAGTAAAGCTGTAGAATTGATGAACCTTCAAAATGATACTTCAAATCAAAGACTTATAGAATATTTAAATGAGGCTAGAAATTTTCCTGAAATAATTAATGTAGGTCGGAAAATAATAAAAGCTAATACGTCAACTAATTTAATAGATTCTCTATATAAAAACGCTCTTAAAAAATTAAATAAAGAAGACCCAGATTACCTTAAACTAAAGAAAGATGCGTTTCAAAAAAAACAAAAGGAAATCTTATCAAAAATCATTAACCAGAAAGCCCAAGATTTTGCTTTATTTGACCTAAATGGTAAAACAGTCCAATTAAAGGATTATAAAGGCAAAATTTTGATAATAGATTTTTGGGCTACTTGGTGTAAGCCTTGTTTGGCTTCTTTTCCTGCTATGAAAAAGTTGCAAAACGAATTTAAGGATAAAAATGTAAAATTTGTGTTTATAAGTACCTTAGAGCATGTAAATACTTCTGACAGCATAAATCTGACTGAAAAGATATTAGAATTAGCTAATATTAGACATTTTAATGAATTTGAGATTTTGATAGATCAAAAAAATTCTAAATCTGGAGATTTTAAAATGGCACTGGATTATAATGTCCAAGGAATTCCAGCTAAGTTTATCGTTGATAAAAACGGAAATTTACGGTATAAGAGTGTTGGATTTGGTTCTGAAGATAAATTGAGATTTGAAATAGATACAGTAGTAAATTTTCTATTATCTGAATAATTTTTTTCATAGATTAAGTAAATATATAAATTTCCTAAATAATATTTATAATCATAAAAACTCCCCTATTTTACCCCTACAAGACGCTATGGACTGCGGCCCCACCTGCTTAAGGATGTTAGCCAAAGCTTGTCTCCTTAAAATACACAAAAGGTAAAAAAAAATGCTTTCAACTTAACGAACTATATTCTACTAAAATATTTTGCCGTAAATTGCCTCTTTAAATTAAATTGGATTTGAAATCCTATTATTTTAGTTTTATAAAAAATAAAATCATCAAGAAAAACTGAATAAATGAGAAGTTTACACCTAGAAGCCGAAGTGGGACAAATAGCCGAAACTGTATTACTACCAGGCGATCCTTTAAGAGCCAAGTTTGTGGCCGAGAATTTCCTGACCGACGTGGTTTGTTATAATAATGTGAGAGGAATGTTGGGCTTTACGGGCAATTATAAAGGCCAAAAAGTATCTATTCAAGGCACAGGAATGGGAATGGGAAGTGCTGGTATCTATATCCATGAATTGATAAATACCTATAAATGTCAAAACTTGATTAGAGTTGGCACCTGTGGTTCTATCCAACCAGAATTGGATTTAGGCCAAGTAATTTTAGCTCTCAGTGCTTCTGGAGATTCAGACGCCAATGCATTTCTTTTTAAAGGCATGCATTATGCAGCTACAGCAGATTTTGATTTAGTTTACAAAGCCTATGAAACAGCCAAATCATTAAATATTAAAACCCATACGGGTCCGATTTTTAGCACCAACACTTTTTATGACCTTGAACCTAATCGTTGGGATGTTTGGCAAAAACATGGCATATTGGGAATAGATATGGAATCACAAATATTGTATACCATCGCAAAAAGATTTGGGGTAAAAGCTTTAGCACTTTTAACTGTAAGCGACAATATTATTACAGGCACGGCATCTACCCAGCAAGAGAGGGAAAATACTTTCAACGATATGATGAAAATTGCTTTGAGTTTGGCATAATAAAATAAAAATAATGAAATTCGGCAAAACTATTAAACTTTTCTTAATAGACGGAGACCCAAATGGGAGAATTACATGCGAACTCTCTAATTGGACTGGCAAAGCATATAAAATACCTCGAATTAAGGTGAAAGAATATTCTGATAGAAAGGACTTAGTTAGTACAGGAATTTACCTTTTAATTGGTAAAAATGAAGAAGGTGAAGACATGGTTTATCTTGGTGAAGCAGAAAATATTTATTCTAGAATAAATCAACATTTAAGTCAAAAAGATTTTTGGAACGAAACAATTGTTTTTGTTAGTAAAGATGATAATCTAAATAAAGCACATATAAAGTATTTAGAAAATAGACTTTTTGAAATCGCGACAACAGTTGATAGATATAAGCTTGCAAACAATAATATTCCAACTCAATCAGCTATATCTGAAAGTGATAAAGCAGAAATGGAAGAATTTATAGATAATTTAAAAATTTTAGTCAATACTTTAGGACACAAAATTTTTGAAGGAAAAAGAGAAATTAAATCTGAAAACTCAAAAGAAATTCAAGAATTTACACTTTCTAATCCAAGAGAAAATTCTAACGCTACTGGTATTCCTACTTCTGAAGGTTTTGTTGTATTTAAAGGATCAAAAATTTCAGAGTCAATGACTCCGAAAATTCCAGAAGGATTGAAAAAATTAAGAGAGAAATTAATTTCTTTAGATACTTTAAAATTAATAGACTCAAATTATGTATTTCAAAAAGATTATATTTTCAATAGTCCCTCAGCAGCTGCGGGAGTTGTGCTCGGTAGATCTGCAAATGGATTAACTGAATGGAGAGCTAATTCAGGTTTGAACCTTAAAGATTTTGAAACGCATTAACTATTCCTCAATCCAAAAACTTCCAATCAGAAATTTTATCTTTTTTCAAATCTTCACCCTTCAAAATCGCCTTAACTAGCTCTACGGGCATTGAGTTGTTCTGTAAAATGGTATCATGAAACTCCTTTTCTTTCATTTTTCCTGAGTCTACCAAATCTTTGTGCAGGCTATAAAACTGCAAACCACCCATCATATAAGCAATCTGGTACAATGGACCATACCTGCCTGTAAACGAGCGTCTTACTTCTGCCTCAGCATTGGCTCTTTCGTGTCCTACTTTATCTACCAAAAGATCAATACATTGCTGTGGAGTCATTTTCTCCAAATGATAATTTAATGAAAATATGATTCTAGCACAACGGTGCATTCGCCAAAACAACATTCCAATTTTTTCCTCAGGCGTTCTTGGAAAACCCTTGTCCCAAAGATTAAACTCCCAATACAAAGCCCAACCTTCCGTCCAGAATGGTGTTCCGAAAGCTCTACGATAAGGTTTATATCTTTGATTCATAAATTGTTGCAAATGATGCCCTGGAATCAACTCATGCTGAACTGTGGCTCTCGAAAAGTAAGGATTATTGCCTCGCATACTCATCATTTTGTCATCATGGTCCATTTCAGCCGTTGGATAAGCCACCATTATTTGTTCTCCACCCAAAAAGAAAGGGCTAACTTTTTGCTGTTCGGCAGAAAGCATCACTGTACGCCAAGTCTCCTTGGCCAAAGCAGGAATGGTCACCAAATCTCTATCTTCAACATATTTTATAGCTTCCCAAGCCAGTTTATTAACGTCTTCTTGCCATTGTCCAGGCGGCACGTAAGTTTGTTTTACATGCTCCAAAGCTTTTTTCCAATCATTACCGTAGCCAAGTTCATTTGATGCCTTCAACATTTCTTTTTCACACCAAGCAAATTGCTTATTCGCTTCTGCTATTAATTGTTCTGGCGTATAGGCTATAAATTCAAAACTCAAGTCTTTCAATAATGCTTCTCTACCCAGCGGTTTTCCAATTATTCCACTTCCATCATCTTTTACTAGCGTGTTCGAAAAATGCTTCCTCAACAAAGCCTCATATTCCGAAAGCGTTGTTTTTAGCTTTTTATAAGGAGCTTGCATCCACCAGTTAAACTCTGGATTGAATTCAAAATAGAAATTATAAGACTCATCCGTTGCCTTTGACAATTCCTTTACAATATCTGCCGCAAGCTCTGCCTTTTGCCAGCTATCAAATGGTTTGCTGGCTTTTGTGGCCTCCATGGCCTTCCTAATATCCTTTTCCACTTGATTAAAATCAGCTGCCAATTTATCAGATTTTGGATTTACACCACCTTTCCTGTTTTCATTAAAATCATAAATTGGACTTGCTTTTACTACCACATATTTCACCTCATCAAAACCTTTTCTCTCAAGATTATGAAAATATGCATTTTTATCAATTAGATTCCTAAGTAAAACATAATCAACCTTTTGCGACTTTGACATTGCATTGAAATCAATTCTTTCTAATTCTTTTTTTGCATCAACATAGTATTCAGTGAATCTTTCGAAATACTTCTCCGATAAAGAGTTGGGGTATTTTCTTCCCAAAGCTGATTTATCCGCCTGATATTTGGAAACTAGCTCATTAAAGTCTTGAGAAAAAACATTGACAGAAATTAACAAAAACGAGATATAAAAAATAGATTTCATACTTTCTAATTAATTAAATTGAAATGCAAAATAAGTGGCTGATCCAGTGCCTATATTGGTTAAATTATGATATTGATTGGATGGTAAGAAAAACAAATCACCTTTGGAGCCTTCATAAAATTTATCTCCAATTTGCATTTTTGCCTGTCCATCTACTATCAATATTATTTCTTCTGGCACATGTTTATGAGGATCGTGGCTTTTTAAACCTTCTTTCAGAGTTGTTACATGCATTTCAAGTCTATTAAACATGCTCGTTGGCCTATCTAAAAAGTCTCTTCTCCCGCCTTTTTCATGAGGTTTGAAAGCAACATCATTCCAATTTACTATTTGAGAAATTCCTTTGTCATTGTCAGCGGCCAATTGTTTGGAAGTATAAATCAACACATAATAGCTCACATTTTCTTTACCCAGATTGTTCATTTGTTGCTCGTCACCTTTCAAAATCAAAAGAACTCCACCTGGCCCAACTTCTTTTGTTTGGTTTTCCAAAGTCACAGTCAGCGTACCTTCCTGAATGATTATTAATTCTTCTGCATCTTTTTGTCTGTGACTTGGCCTAAGTTTATGTACTGGCTTGAGGGTAGAGTGATGAATACTGAATTTTTCTAAAAATTCAGTTTCTTCGTTTTTAAACAATTGCCTAAAAGCCCTACTTTCATCTTCCATTTTAGGAAGAGACGCTAAATTGTAAACATTTCCTTGAAGCATATTTTGGGCATGGGATAAATTAAAAACAAAAAGTAGAATAAGGCAATAGTTAAATTTCATAGAATGGTTGATATATTTATCAAAAATAAAAAAAAATCCCACAAAGTATTGAAACCTTGTGGGATATATTCTAGGAAATTTCTATTTCTTAAAACTCTCTATGAATAGCTTCATCGAAAAGTCTTTCTTTTGGAAGATTTCTGAAATAATCGTAAGTGATTTTTAAACCTTCTTCTCTATCAACTTTCGGCTCCCAGCCTAATATCGCCTTAGCTTTCGTAATATCAGGTTGTCTTTGCTTAGGATCATCTTTTGGCAAATCCAAATAAACTACTTTTTGGGTAGTTCCAGTCAATTTTATAATTTCTTCAGCAAAATCTTTAATTGTTATCTCTGAAGGATTTCCAATGTTAACTGGTTGTGCATAATCAGACATCAATAATCTATAAATACCTTCAACAAGGTCAGCCACATAACAAAAAGAACGTGTTTGCGAGCCATCTCCAAAAATGGTAATATCTTCACCTCTAAGTGCTTGACCAATAAATGCAGGCAATACTCTGCCATCATTTAGTCGCATACGCGGTCCGTATGTATTAAATATTCTAACTATCCTTGTCTCTAAACCGTGATAAGTATGATAGGCCATAGTCATGGCTTCTTGAAACCTTTTAGCTTCATCATAAACGCCTCTTGGTCCAACTGGATTTACGTGTCCCCAATATTCTTCAGTTTGTGGATGCACCAAAGGGTCACCATAAACTTCTGATGTTGAAGCGATTAAAACTCTTGCTCCTTTAACTCTCGCCAATCCCAAACAGTTGTGAATACCTAAAGAACCCACCTTTAAAGTCTGAATTGGGATTTTCAAATAGTCAATTGGGCTTGCTGGAGATGCGAAATGTAAGATGTAATCCAATTCACCAGGAACATGAATAAACTTGCTCACATCATGATGATAGAATTCAAAATTTGGCAATTTGAACAAATGCTCAATATTTCTCAAATCTCCCGTTATCAAGTTATCCATTGCAATTACATGATAACCCTCTTTGACGAACCTATCACATAGATGTGACCCTAAAAAACCGGCTCCGCCTGTTATTAATATTCTTTTCATTATGTTTTATGCTTTTACATTTTCGCGACCAATAGAAAAATAATCAAAACCCATAGCTTGCATGTCTTTCAACTCAAACAAATTACGACCATCGAAAATAACCTTATTTTTCAAAGTAGCTGTTATTCTATCAAAATCTGGGGTGCGGAATTCAGGCCACTCTGTCATAATCATCAAAGCATCAGCACCTTCCAATGCTTCGTATTGGCTTGATGCATATTTAACTTTTTTCCCAATTTCCTTTTTTACGTTTGGTATAGCCTCTGGATCAAAAACAACCACCTTGGCACCAGCTCTTTTCAAAGCCTTGATATTGAACAAAGCAGGGGCTTCACGAATATCATCCGTATGTGGTTTGAATGCCAAGCCCCACAATGCAATAGTTTTTCCTTTTAAGTCACCGCCAAAATACTCCTTTATTTGAGGTATCATTTTGGTTTTCTGGCGATCATTTACAAACATTACAGATTTTAGGATTTTAAAATCGTAACCATATTCTTTGGCTGTTTTACCCAAAGCTTGAACATCTTTTGGAAAACAGCTTCCTCCATAACCAATACCTGGAAACAAGAAACGCTTACCTATTCTGCTATCTGTACCAATACCTTTTCTTACATTATCTACATCTGCACCAGTAAGCTCACAAAGGTTGGCTATTTCGTTCATAAATGTAATTTTCATAGCTAAAAATGAATTAGCAGCATATTTCGTCATCTCAGCCGAACGCTCATCCATAAATATTACTGGATTACCTTGACGAACCAATGGAGCATAAAGTCTTTCCATTATGGCTTTTGCCCTGTCAGATTTTGTACCTATCACTACGCGATCAGGTTTCATAAAATCCTCAACAGCAACTCCTTCTCTCAAAAACTCAGGATTTGAAACTACATCAAAATCAACTTTCGCATTTTCTGCTATCTTAGCATGAACTCTTTCAGCAGTTCCAACAGGAACGGTACTTTTATCAACTATTACCGCATAATGGTCTAAAACAATTCCTAAGTCCGATGCTACACCCAAAATATATTTTAAATCTGCAGAACCGTCTTCACCTGGAGGAGTTGGAAGAGCTAAAAATATCACTTCTGCATCTTTTATTCCTTCTACTAAATCTGTGGTAAAAGTCAATCTACCTTCTTTTCTATTTCTTTCAAAAATAACCTCTAATCCAGGCTCATAAATGGTTATTTTACCTTTTTTTAAACTATCAACTTTCTTGATATCTATATCAATACAAGTAACATAATTTCCGGTTTCGGCAAAACACGTTCCAGTTACCAAGCCAACGTATCCTGTACCAACTACTGCGATTTTCATATTCTAAATTTTAATAATTAAAATGTTTAACAAAGGTATTACAAATCAAATACCGTTATATCAATTACAAGAAATATTTTACACAGAATTGAAAAATACATAGGTTTAAAAGGCAAATATGTCATTAAGTGACCATTTTCAACAAAGCCAAGTAATTTTTTAAGAAATAAACACTAATGGCTATTCCAAAAAATAGAAATTCTATTCTAAAAATGGAAACAGGAAATTTCGAGAAATTGAAAAAAAACCAATACAGAGGATTAGCAAAAACTTTGAAGTAAGGATTTATTTGATAATATTCAGACTTTCCAAACGAAGGGATACTTAACGCCTTTATAATTTTTGATTTCCATATCAATTGTTCCGAAAGAAAAGTCAATTTCAATTTTTAAAGGAACTCTATTTTTATCATCCGAAACCCAAATCCTAATGGCATTTTCACCTTTGAATAAATCGTTTTTGGGGAGAATTGGATTCAACTTCAAAACTTTAATTTTTCCAAACTTGGTATGAACTATGCCTTTTCCAGCATATTTCACCTTCATATTGTAAAGGTCCTCATCAAAAAACAAAGGTGCTGAAACTGTTTGACCTACATAAAACTTGGAAAAATCAATGGTTCTTAGAAAATAATACCCTGATATGACGTCTTGAATATTATTAGGTACCGAAAAAGATTTTGCAACTTCCTTCTCTATTTTTACCACCTCGTTTTTATCATGGTCAAAATTCATGACCTGATCTCGTTTGTAATTATTTTCTCTGGCAGAATAAATGAATTTTTGAGGAATAAAAGCTAAAGTATCAATATAACTTCTGTAGGTATTTCTTACTTTGAAGAAATCTGTTACCCCGGCCGTTTTCCCAACAACATTTACCTTGTAGCAAGCTCTTCCGTTTATAGAAAATATTTTTTCATCCACATCAACATTCGCCTCACCAATTGTCAAAAAACCATATTTAACTTTGTAAAAATAAGATTCCCCTGCATCAAAGCTATCATTTGGAATATACCTATATTGATTTGCAAAAATAAAAGAGAAAAATGAAAATGAAATTAACAACAGTAAGTGTTTGAATTTTAACATTTAAACAGAATTGGTTTTTCTATTAATACACAAATTTAAAATTTATTATTTACTCCAACTTAAAAATGTTTGTATTAATAAAAATTTAACAAAAAAAAATGCCTCAATTGAGGCATTTTCCTATCAAAATACGAATGTCTTATTTATCCAAATCTGCTTCAGTTAACTCTTTATCCATCAAAGCATCTGCATTTCCTGCCACTGTAGCTTTAATTTTCTCTTCTATATCAGCCATCAACTCCGGATTATCTTTAATTAAACTTTTAACAGTATCTCTACCTTGTCCTAGTTTATTATCAGCATAAGAGAACCATGAACCAGATTTTTTTACAATATCCAAATCAACAGCTAAGTCAAGAACTTCACCAGATTTAGAAATTCCTTCGCCATACATTATGTCAAACTCAATCACTTTGAATGGAGGAGCGACTTTGTTCTTAACAACTTTCACCTTGGTACGGTTACCAATTATATTTGCATCATTGTCTTTAATTTGACCAATTCTTCTTATATCAATTCTAACAGAAGCATAAAATTTAAGAGCATTACCTCCAGTTGTTGTTTCTGGACTTCCAAACATTACACCTATTTTGTCTCTTAATTGGTTAATGAAAATACAACAACAGCCTGTTTTATTAATAGTACCAGTAAGTTTTCTTAAAGCCTGAGACATCAATCTCGCTTGAAGTCCCATTTTGCTATCTCCCATTTCACCTTCTAGCTCGGCCTTTGGTACCAAAGCAGCTACTGAGTCAATAACACAAATGTCGATTGCACCTGATGAAATTAAATGTTCGGCAATTTCTAAAGCCTGCTCGCCATAATCCGGCTGGGAAATCAAAAGGTTTTTGGTATCAATACCAAGTTTCTCCGCATATAATCTATCAAAAGCATGTTCAGCATCTACAAAAGCCGCAATTCCACCTTTCTTTTGTGCTTCTGCTATGGCGTGCATTGCCAAAGTGGTTTTACCTGAAGATTCTGGTCCGTATATTTCTATCACTCTTCCTTTCGGAAAACCTCCCACACCTAAGGCTAAATCTAGACCCAAAGAACCTGTAGAAATTACAGGAACATCCATAACTTTGGTATCACTTAGCCTCATTACGGTTCCTTTGCCGTAAGCTTTATCTAATTTATCTAATGTAGATTGTAAAATCTTTAATTTGTCTGAATTCTCAGCTGCCATTTTTATCGAGTTAAATTTAAAAACAAATGTATGTAATTTTTTTAGACATTCTTTGCTACAATTATTAGCAATAAATCCAAATTGTTGATTTTGAGTTATTTAAATCACAGCTTAGTTATTTTAATTTTTTTCCATTCAACCCTAATTCCCCCGCCGTCATGGATTTGCAAGGCAATTTTCCCGTCAACTTCACCAATTGCTGGGTCATTTAAATAGATCATTTGAACACCATTCACCCAAGTAGTAACTTCCGTTCCAATAACTTTTATTTTCATAGTGTTCCACTCTCCCATTTTTACATTATCGATTTCTTTAGGTGGTTTTATTAGCCAGCCTCTTTTATACGACTCATAAATACCGCCTGAAAAACTACCAGGAGGAGCTACTTCTGCTTGCCAACCCGCTATTCTTGTTCCAGTGATATCAGAATGAAAAAATACACCACTGTTTCCGTTTGCCAACGGCTTAAACATCAAAGAGATTTCGAAATCTTTAAACTTTTCGTTTGTAGCCAGATATCCGTATCCTTTATCTGGACCACTTTCGCATATCAGTTTTTTATCTTCAACGTACCATTTTTCGGTACCATAGATTTCCCAACCAGACAAATCTTTTCCATTAAAGAGATTCTGAGGTTTTGATTTTTGTGCAAAACTAAAAATGGGAATTAAGAGTAAAAGGATTTTGTTCATAATTTTATTAAGGTATTTTTTGTTGAAAGCTAAAATTAAGCAAGTTTTTTAAATCTAAAAATTACTTTTGTATTTAAATAATATTAGAAAAATGAAATTCTCAGATTTGAATCTAAACAAGTCTTTGCTCAATGCACTCGAAGACATAGGTATAGATTCGCCAACCTCCATTCAAAGTAAAGTTTTTTCGGTTGTGATGTCAGGAAAAGACATGGCTGGAATAGCTCAAACAGGCACAGGAAAGACCCTAGCTTATCTTTTGCCATTGCTTAGAATGTGGACTTTTTCAAAAGAAAAACTTCCTCAAATATTGATATTGGTTCCGACAAGAGAATTGGTAGTTCAAGTATTAGAAAATGTAAAAAAACTAACGACCTATATAAACTTTGACAGTGTTGGGGTTTACGGAGGCGTAAATATGAAACCACAAGTTTTAGATATTGCCAATGGCTGCGACCTATTGGTTGCCACACCTGGAAGATTTATTGATTTGGCGGCAAGCGGAGCTTTGAAGGTTAAAAACATTAAAAAATTGGTTATCGATGAGTTTGATATGATGCTAGACTTAGGCTTTCGGCCACAGCTTCAAACGATATTCGATAAAATACCAGAAAAACGTCAGAACCTTTTATTCTCAGCTACGATTTCTGAGGAAGTTGTAGATCTTCTACATGACATTTTCAAAACACCGGAAATTATTGAAGATGTAGCTCCAGGTACACCGCACGAAAACATTAGCCAAAAAGCATACAATGTTCCGAATTTTAACTCTAAAATCAACTTTTTGGAATTGTTGCTGGCAAATGACGAAAACATGACCAAAAATTTAGTTTTTGTTGCCAATAAAAATTTAGCTGATAATTTATTTGAACAGCTAAAAATGCGAGAAGTAGAAAGTATTGAAGTAATACACTCCAACAAATCCCAAAATTATAGGTTTAGAGCGATTGAAAGTTTTTCAAATGGTGAAGTTCGAACATTAATCGCCACTGATTTAGGATCTAGAGGTCTGGATATACCATTGATAAGTCACGTGGTAAACATTGACATTCCGGAAACACCGGAGGATTACATACATAGGATAGGAAGGACTGGTCGAGGAAACGAAAAAGGAATTTCGATTAGTTTTATTTCTAAGAAAGAGCAAGAGAGATTTGATGAAATAGAAACTTTAATGAACTATAAAGTAGAAGTTAGTGAAACGCCAAGTTACCTTGAGATTTCAGATGACTTAATGCCTTTTGAACTTGAAAAGGTTGATATGAAAATTTTGGCCCCCAAGAAAAAAGTTGATATTGGACCAGCTTTTCATGAGAAACTTGAAAAAAACAAAAAAGTGAATATCAGGAGAAACATTGAAAAAGAAAAAAAGGCGAAATATGGAAAGTCATACAAAAAAGAAACCAAATAAAGCCAAAAATCTTTTGAGCAAAACTTCTCTATAAATTTACAATTTATGATTTCAGAGGAATTAAGTAAAATTTATGGCAACAAAATCAGAGTGCGAGTTTGCGGTGTTTTAACATTTAAAGATAAAATATTAATGGTAAATCACTCTGGACTTAATTCCGACAATATTTTTTGGAATTTCCCAGGTGGAGGCGTTGAACATGGAGAAAGTCTCCAAGATGCCTTAAAGAGGGAGTTCAAAGAAGAAACCAACATTGATATAACAGTTGACAAAATGGTTCTGATGAACCAAATAATTAAAAAGCCGCTTCACGGCATAGAACTTTATTTTAATGTAAATGCCAATTTTTTCAATGAAAAGCTTGGCTTTGATCCGGAGATTAACATTATTTCTGAAATCAGATGGTTTACTTTAAACGAAGTCCAAAATCTCCCGAATCATCATAAACCAGATTTTATGGCAAATTTTAAAACCTTAAATGCATTGATTTTCAACAACGAGGGTTAAATTTGTTATATGGAATCAGGGAATGCTTTTAAAATAACCGACGATAGGTTTTCAATCGATAAAATTGACACCTATCATCTTGTTTTGGAAGTTCAACAAAGCAGATTGAAATTTTATTTAAAGGAAGATGCATCAAATGCAATCATCTGGCTAGAAGACCATTATCTTGACACTCAAAATACCAAAGAAGAATTTCTGAACAAGATAAAAGATATATTTTCTCGACATGACTTCCTTAAAGCTAATTTCTGGAAATCAATTACGCTCATTTCTGACTTTCCCTGTTTTTGTAAAATACCAGAAGTTTTTTATGATGTAGATTTAACCAATCAATATTTAAAACTACATTTCAAAGACCTCATTACAGAAGAATATCAAATTCAAACTGAAAAGCTACAACAGGACATTTATATTATTGCATTTCCCAAATGCCTGATTACAACTATTTCTGAAATCTATACAAACGCAGATATTAACTTAAAAAATTCTATTATTAATAATATTAAAGTATTCAACAAAAACCCAGAATTTAAATCTAAAAACTTATTGATAATTAGCGATATGTGGCTAGATGTAATTTTTCAAAACCAATCATCTTCGATGTTAAGTCATTCAAGAATCGCTCTTAATTCTAAAAATATTCACAATTTCATAAAAGAAATAGTTAAATCTGGACAAATTAAAAGTGTAGTTTATGGAGAAATAACCCCTTATTCAACTATATATAAACAATTAAAATATTATTTAAAAGCTGTAGAATTTGGCTCTTTACCTAAATCTATTAAACTTAGTCAGTATTTCTCTGAAGTTCCAGAACAAAGATACTTTAGCTTATTCGCAAATAATTAATTTACTTTTCTTATAAAATAATCAAAGCCATATTGAACTTTGAGATTATAATCAAAGTATTCGATGGCTCTTTGTACAGTCTTTGCTTGCTTTGCCACAAAATAAGGCCTTTTCCCTTTTTTGTTTATCAACTTCGTATCAACTTTGTAAATGGTACCTTCAGGATACTTAGCAATAAACTTACTTGGGATAGCTACTTTCAAATCTTCTGGTACTTGCTGACCATTTATGGTTTTAAGCTTCATTTTTTCAGCTTTTACATCATAAAGAGCTTCTGCATACACATCTAGAAAATAAGTTTTGGTAAACTCTGGCACTTCATCAATTAGCGATAATTGCATAGGTCTTGTTTTTTATAGATTCTAATGCAAAATAAATCCTTTTTTTTGAAATTTAATATGTTGGAGAAAGATTTTTTTGTACTTTTGCGGAACTTTTCGGAGAAATAAAACAAAATGGCAGAAGTAAAAATATTCTCAGGCACCAATTCCCAATACCTAGCGAGTAAAGTAGCTTATTATTACGGAAAAGAACTTGGAAAGATCTCAATCCAGCGATTTGCTGATAGTGAAATATCTGTCAATTATGATGAATCAGTAAGAGGTTGCGATGTATTTCTTTGTCAGGCAACGTTTCCAAATGCTGACAATTTAATGGAATTATTGCTCATGATTGACGCAGCTAGAAGAGCTTCGGCACATTATGTAGTGGCAGTTATACCATATTATGGATACGCAAGGCAAGACAGAAAAGATAGGCCAAGAGTAGCTATAGGGGCTAAATTGGTTGCAAATATGTTGAGGGCTGCTGGTGCAGACAGGATTATGACTTTAGATTTGCACGCTGGCCAGATACAAGGATTTTTTGATATTCCGGTTGATCATTTAGAAGGCACATCAGTTTTTGTTCCTTATCTGAAAACCAAAAATATTTCAAACCTTATTTTTGCCTCACCTGATGTGGGTGGCGTATCTAGAGTAAGAAAGTTTGCAAGTTATTTTGATGCAGATATCGTGATATGCGACAAGCAAAGAAAAAAAGCAAACGAGATATCAGCGATGCAACTTATTGGCGATGTAACAGACGCTAACGTTGTATTAGTTGATGACATGATTGACACAGGTGGAACGATATGCAAAGCTGCAGAGTTAATTATGGAAAAAGGTGCAAAATCGGTAAGAGCAATATGTACGCATGCTGTTCTTTCGCACAAAGCTCATGAAAACATCACAAATTCGGTGTTTGAAGAGGTCATTGTTTCGGACTCCATTCCGCTAAGACAAGACAATGAAAAAATTAAGGTGATTTCGGTAGCAGAACTTTTTGCACACGCTATCGGAAGAATCAGAGACAATGGTTCTATTAGTTCATTATTTATAAATTATCAACATCAAATTACATTTTAATTATGAAAGTAACTGAGATTGTAGGGTTTAAAAGAGCGAATCTCGGTCGTCAGTCTGCTCAAGAACTTCGTGCTGAAGGCATGGTTCCTGGTATTCTGTATGGCGGAGAAGAGCAAATTTCTTTTTATGCTCCTGCTTATTTATTCCGTCCATTAATTTTCACTACAGAAGCTTATGAAGTGAAACTGACGATTGATGGCAAAGAATACACTGCTATTCTTCAAGACAAGCAATTCCACCCAGTAAATGACCTTTTGGTTCATGTGGATTTATTAGAAATCACTCCAGATAAAGTAATCACTACCTACATTCCTATCAAATTGACAGGTGTGGCAATTGGTGCTAAGCAAGGAGGTAAGTTGGTTCAAACTATGAGAAAACTTAGAGTAAAAGGACCAGCTAAGGCTATTCCAAACTTTGTAAACTTAGATGTTACAAATCTTGGTCTAGGAAAAGCAATTAAAGTAAAAGCGATAGTGCTTCCTGAATTAACAATTCTTGATTCTGAGGCAAATCCTGTAGCTAGTGTAACTATACCTCGTGCATTGAGAGGTACATTGACAGCGGCTTCTTAAGTTATTTATTGCTTAGAAATATAGAAAGAGCTCCAATAAGGAGCTCTTTTTTTTGGTTTTTGTTCGAATTCCTTGTTATACTTTACCTACTCGATACGTTAGTTGCTACCAATTCCACCTGAATGGTGTAATCAACATGATCCAACCCACTATTATAATTGACAGTGCTTGTAAATGTTTTAATGCTATTCAAGGTAAGATTTGACAAGTTAATAGTAAAATTCCCAATTGGGTCTGAATCATTTCCTATTGAATCTGAATCGAATAAACCCACTTGAACACTTGAATTAAACCACACCGAGCGGCCACAATACCAAACATCTCCATCCTGCATGGACATATAATCATAGGTGGGGTAATAATAGCTTTTACCTTCTCCATCAGCCTGAAATTTAAAATAAACCTCATTGGCATTACCAACCCCATCTGATTGTGTATTATTACAAGTCACACTTTTTATTATCAAAAAATTACTCTTTACAGGTTGATATGCTGGCTTCAGAAAACCATCTCCAGCTCCTGATTGTGAGCCAATAATAAAGGTATAACATTCCTGTTCGTCAATTCCGTCCTCTTCACCTATGCCAACTTCTACTGTAACTCCTAATAAATCGTCATCATCCTCACCTTTATATACTATTTTGCCAGCAAGTTCACCCACAACTCCACCATCAGCTTCGGTTGCCCATGCGTAACCACCTAGGCATGAGGGGGAATTGGTCCATAAACCAAACTGAACCCCAACCAAAGCACCTTCATCGATGCCTTCGTCCAACGCGACCGTTATAAACTCAGAAGAAGCCAAACCTTTGTTGTCACCAACACCTATGGCTAAACCAATCGTTGCGGCAATACCAATAATTAATTCAGCCTCAATATTTAAACCTATTGAAAAACTTCCAGCATCCAAGCCAGTCTGCTCCAATAGCTCTTTTAAAAGTTTAAATGCTCCGCTATTCAAAATTCCACTGATCTTTTGCCTTACCCCATTAAGGTCTGACTTACTTATATCTGTTTCGAGCACTTTTCCTTCGGGAGTTGCTAAATATTCTTTCCAAGCTTTCGCTGCCTCCTCAAAAATCTTTTTCTTACTTTCCGAAATCTCAACTTTACTTGATTTCATAGTTCCTTTTTTAAATCCTTGTACCACTTCGGCATAAGGAGATAATTCTACACTTATTTGATTGTTCATGACTGTAAGTTTATTTAAGAAGATTGTAAGAAACTGAATAATTTGCCCCATTTCTGTTGGTCAATTGAATAACTCCTGACCCTAGACCTAATGTTCCCGCTGCAAAATCAATACTTTGGAGATAAGTTGCCAAATTCGGGTCGTAGCTCAAATCCTCATCCCATAGGGTTACTAATACTTCGTAATCGTAATTTAGGGTTTGATTTATGGACCACGTATCACCTTTTTCCATAGGATGATTTGTATTAATACTTGCCGGAATTCTTATAGGAAGTCCAGCGTCGCTTTGGCAAATTAAATAGACTTCGTCATGACCCGACTCTGAGGTGCCATGACACGTAATGCTTGTGATTGTAATAGAATGCTTGTTCATTTCAATAAGTTAAATTTTAAAAAATTTAGATAACTGTCGAACTCAATCAAATCACTCAAAAAATACCTCAATTCAACTCAATTATAAAATGACCCATCTAATGGGGCATGCAAACGGAGATTTATGAAAGGAACTTACTTTAGAACAATTGACAATTAATGGCCTGATTGAATTGACATCACAAAAGTGAAATCAAATAAAAGGAATGTTGTGGGTAAAAATACTTGATTTGAAAAACAGGTATTTTCGTTGTACCGTTGGATAATTTTTTGGGATGATTTTGTGATTAAAACGAATGAAATTTTGAATTTAGTTTTTATTTGAAGAAATACTAACAGACAAAGTTACAGAGATTCACCAACCGCGGTTTCAATTCCTCCATACCTTCCACAGCTGTTTTTTGAATAAATTCAACATTTTTTGTATTAAAAGAATAGTTCGGCGTTGACGGATCTACAACAAATTTTGGAACATCAATTTCTACATAGCCTATTAAACCAGCGGCAGGATAAACTTGTAAACTTGTACCTATAACTATAAAAATATCTGCATTTAAACATAAGTCAGCTGCTGTTTTTATCAAAGGAACCATTTCACCAAACCACACTATATGTGGTCTCAATTGGCTTCCATCTTCTGCAATTTCTCCAAGTTGGATTGCCTTATCTCCTATATCAAAAACCAAACTCTCCGTCTTTTCACTTCTGACTTTTGACAATTCTCCATGCAAATGTAAAACATTACTAGAACCAGCTTTTTCATGTAATCCATCCACGTTTTGGGTGATTATTCTAACATCAAAATGCTCCTCTAACTCCGCTAAAATCTCGTGACCTCTGTTAGGTTTTGCTTCAAATGCTTGCTTTCTTCGTTCATTATAAAAATCTAAAACCAATTGTGGATTTCTTTTCCAACCTTCAGGCGTGGCCACTTCTTCAATCGCATAATTTTCCCAAAGACCGCCCATGTCTCTAAAAGTCTTCAATCCACTTTCGGCACTCATGCCAGCACCTGTCAATACCACCAATTTCTTTTTCATATTCTTATATAAGGCTGAATTATTACCAAGCCTTTTTAATCAAGCTAACCAACAATTTACACTGTAAAAATATAAATTAGTTTTTATTTACAAATTAAAGCTCATAAAAAAAGCACTGAAAATCAGTGCTTTAAAAATTTATCTTTTCGATTTATCCTTCTGCTAGTTTGAGGCAATCTTCGAGCGTAAGTTCCTCAGGAACAGTTCCTTTCGGTATCTTCACATTCCTTTTCCCAACCTGAATATAAGGACCATATCGTCCATTCAAAACCTTCACTTTGTCGTTTTCGGGAAACTCCCTAATTATCTTTTTTGCAGCGGCCTCTTTTTGTTCAACTATTATTTCTCCAACCCTTTTATCGTCGATTGTTAAAGGATCTTCGGTTTTGCCTATATTATAATAAACTGTGCCATGTTTGATATAAGGGCCAAAACGACCTTTATTAATAATTACAGGCAATCCATCAAAATCAGCCATATCTCTAGGCAAAGAGTTATCGGCCCCGCTCATTTTAGCTGCGATTATTTCGATAGCTCTTTCTTTCGTTACAGCCAAAGGATCCTCTGTTTTTTCTAAATTATAATACTTACCGTTATATAATATATATGGACCATAGCGTCCTTCGTTTACCACAATAGCATTACCTTCATACAAACCCAACTCTAAAGGCAATTTAGGTCCTTGAAGTATGGCCAAGGCTTCTTCAAAAGTTATACTAGAAATTATTGTGCCTTTTTTGATAGAAACAAATGCTGGTTTATCTTCGTCAGTAGCCTCACCTACTTGCAAATATGGACCAAATCTACCAATCTTTGCAAAAACCTTTTTCCCTGAATCTGGATCTACACCTAATTCATACGAACCTGCGGCTTTTGCTCCGTTTTCACCTGTTGCTTCTTCTATTTTAGCATGAAAATCATTGTAAAAATTCCCAATCATTTTTTGCCAAGAAACCTTGCCTTCGGCTACTTCGTCAAATTCATTCTCAACTTTTGCCGTAAACTTATAGTTTAAAACATCTTCAAAGTTTTCAACCAAATAATCATTTACTATGATGCCAAGGTTAGTAGGAAACAATTTAGATTTCTCTGTACCAAAATTCTCAGTTCCTACAGAACTTTTAACTTCATTGTCTTTCAAAAGAAACTCCTTATATTCTCTTTGTTGACCAGGGCGATCTTCTTTTACCACATATTCTCTTCTGATTACGGTCGAGATGGTTGGAGCATAAGTAGATGGTCTACCTATTCCTAATTCTTCCAATTTCTTTACCAAACTTGCCTCAGTATATCTTGCAGGTGGTCTTGTAAATCTTTCAGTTCCTCTCATTTGGATAAGATTCAAAGCCTGACCAACCGAAAGCGGCGGTAACATATCTTTGTTCTCTTCGTCTTCATCGTCAGAAGATTCAAGATATACTTTAAGGAAACCTTCAAATTTAATCACTTCACCTGAAGCTGTTAATTCTTCGGGTCTAGTTGAAATCGAGATTTTGGCGATAGTTCGCTCGATTATGGCATCTGCCATTTGAGAAGCTATGGCACGTTTCCATATCAAATCATATAATCTTTTCTCGTTTCTTTCGGCTCCTGCTTCGTTTACGGCAAAGTCCGTTGGTCTTATAGCTTCGTGGGCTTCTTGAGCAGATTTATCTTTTGTTTTGAAAACTCTCGCTTTAGAAAACTTCTCTCCGTAAGCATTAACGATCTGATTTTTAGCATTTTCCATCGCTTCAGCAGACAGACTAGTAGAGTCAGTACGCATATAAGTTATCTTACCAGATTCGTAAAGTTTTTGTGCCAAAGTCATTGTTTGAAGAACAGAAAAACCCAGTTTTCTAGAAGCCTCTTGCTGAAGAGTTGAAGTAGTAAAAGGTGCCGCGGGACTTTTTGTGGTAGGTTTTACCTCCAATCCAGCTATGGCATAAACCGCTGGTAAACAATCCTTCAAGAATTTTTCGGCTTCTTCTTCTTTTTCAAAGTTCTTAGATAATTCGGCAGTCAACACTTTGTTTTTTTCTACCAAAAACTGAGCAACTACCTTAAAAGATGATTTAGAATTAAAGCTTTCAATTTCTCTTTCCCTTTCTACAACTATACGAACAGTGACAGACTGAACTCTACCTGCAGAAAGGTTTTTTCTATCTCCTGCACGGATTTTTTTCCATAATACTGGTGACAACTGAAAACCAACCAATCTATCTAAAATACGTCTTGCTTGTTGGGCATTGACCAAATCAATATCTATAGTGCGTGGTATCTCGATAGCTTTATTTATCGCAGTTTTCGTTATCTCACGGAAAACAATTCGCTTTGTATCATCATCAAGACCCAATGCTTCTTTTAAATGCCAAGATATAGCCTCCCCCTCGCGGTCATCATCGGTTGCTAACCAAACTACTTTATCTTTAGCTAATTTTTTAAGTTCATTTACCACCTTAACTTTATCTGTCGAAATTTGATAAGTAGGTTCAAACTCTTTATCTACATCTACACCAAGCTCTTTATCTGGAAGGTCACGAATATGTCCAAAACTCGATTTTACGATAAAATCACTTCCCAAATAACCTTCTATGGTTTTAGCTTTAGCTGGGGACTCAACAATTACGAGATTTTTTGACATATATAATATTTGTAATAAATAAGGACTTTCATTGGCAAAATAACTACAATAAAGCCATTAAAAGAAAATTTTTTTATAAAAACCAAAATTAGACATTCAAAAACTGTAAGAAAATCATCAATTTTTAACATTAAAATATTAATTCTAAAAGAAGCAATTAAGTAAATATTCAAATATAATTTTCTTGAAATATTACCATTTGACTATACAATTCTATTTTTCATTTGAAAAAAAAACCATACAAACTCGAAAGTTTTCCTCTTTTTTGAAAAAATAATTTCTAATAAAAATCAATATTTTGGTCTGTATCTAATTAATTTTTAAATACTTAATAAAACTACACGCCTAATACTAAATATTTCGACGTGTAAAATAAAAAAAATCCTATTTCTATTTTGAAATGAATTTTGTATTTTTGAGAAAATATAATTGAATTTTAAATATTTATCCTGATGAAAGTATTTGATTTGGACATGATAAAGGCAGTATATGCCAAAATGCCTGAAAGAGTAGAAGCAGCTAAAAAGTTATTGGGCAGACCTATGACATTGGCTGAAAAGATTTTATATTCTCACCTTTGGGACAATCTTCCTGCCAAAGCGTTTGATAGATCTAAAGATTACGTAGATTTTGCTCCGGACAGAGTTGCTATGCAAGACGCAACTGCCCAAATGGCTCTTTTGCAATTTATGCAAGCTCAAAAAGACAAAGTTGCTGTGCCTTCAACTGTGCACTGTGACCACTTGATTCAAGCCAAAATTGGTGCAACGGAGGATTTGAAAACTGCAAACGAATCAAATAAAGAAGTTTATGATTTCCTTTCGTCGGTTTCTAATAAATACGGTTTGGGTTTCTGGAAACCTGGTGCTGGTATAATTCACCAAGTGGTTTTAGAAAACTACTCGTTTCCTGGTGGAATGATGATAGGTACTGACTCACATACACCTAATGCAGGTGGATTGGGAATGATAGCCATCGGTGTTGGTGGAGCTGATGCTTGCGACGTAATGGCTGGTTTGCCTTGGGAACTTAAAATGCCAAAACTAATTGGAATTAAACTTACTGGTTCATTAAAAGGTTGGGCTTCTGCAAAAGATGTGATTCTAGAAGTAGCTGGTAGACTAACCGTAAAAGGTGGTACGGGTGCTATTGTAGAGTATTTCGGTACAGGTGCTGACAAACTTTCAGCTACTGGAAAAGGTACTATTTGTAACATGGGTGCAGAGATTGGTGCTACAACTTCGGTTTTTGGGTTTGATAAGAAAATAGCAAAATATCTAACTGCAACTGGCCGTAGAAATGTGGCAATAGCTGCTGGTAGAATCAAAGAATATTTAAGACCTGACCAAGAATGTATTGATAATCCTTCTGCATATTATGATGAAGTGATAGAAATCAATTTATCTAAATTAGAGCCAAGAATCAATGGCCCTTTCACACCAGATTTGGCTTGGCCACTTTCTAAATTTGCTGCGGCGGTTAAGAAAAACAACTGGCCAGCTAAATTAGACGTAGGCTTGATTGGTTCTTGTACCAACTCTTCTTACGAAGACATGACAAGAGCTGCTTCAATAGCAAACCAAGCAGCTGAGAAGCACATTAAAGCAAAAGCAGAATACACTATCACGCCAGGTTCTGAATTGGTAAGATTCACTGCAGAAAGAGATGGTCTTTTGGCTACTTTTGGAAAAATTGGCGGTGTAGTTTTGGCTAATGCTTGTGGACCATGTATCGGCCAATGGGCCCGTCATGGAGCTGAGAAAGGCGAAAGGAACTCTATCATCACTTCGTTTAACCGTAACTTTGCTAAAAGAGCCGACGGAAACCCAAATACCCATGCTTTTGTAGCTTCTCCTGAGATTGTTACAGCGTTTGCGATTGCTGGCGACTTAACTTTCAACCCTGCCAAAGATACGCTAACTAACGAAAAAGGCGAACAAGTTAGATTGGATCCACCTTTGGGAATAGAATTGCCGCCAATGGGATTTGATGTCTTGGATGCTGGCTATCAAAAACCTGCTCGTAGTGGTAAAAATGTAAAAGTAAAAGTTAGTCCAAAATCAGACAGATTGCAGCTTTTAGACCCATTTGCTAAATGGGAAGGAACGGACTTGAAAGGCCTGAAATTATTAATAAAAGCAAAAGGAAAATGTACTACTGACCATATCTCTATGGCGGGTCCTTGGTTGAAATACCGTGGTCACTTGGACAACATTTCTAATAACCTTTTGATTGGGGCTGTAAACTTTGCAAATGACTCAACCAACAAAGTAAAAAACCAGTTGACAGGCGAATATGGCGAAGTACCAGCCGTGCAAAGAGCTTATAAAGCTGCTGGAGTGGGTTCAATAGTTGTTGGTGACGAAAACTATGGCGAGGGTTCTTCAAGAGAGCACGCAGCTATGGAGCCACGTCATTTGGGCGTAAGAGCTATCCTGGTGAAATCTTTCGCTCGTATTCATGAAACCAACCTAAAAAAACAAGGAATGTTGGCTTTGACATTTGCAAATCCTGCGGATTATGACAAAATCAAAGAAGATGATAGTTTAGATATTGTTGGTTTGACTTCTTTCGCTCCAGGTAAATCGTTGACTGTGGTAGCTAACCACTCTGATGGAACAAAAGACGAAATAGTTGTTAATCATACTTATAACGATGCTCAAATCGGCTGGTTCAAAGCTGGGGCGGCATTGAATATCATTGCAATGGAAGCTGGAAAGTAATATTTCTGGATTAGTTTTGTTGAGAATCCCTGGCTGTTGTGGCTGGGGATTTTTTTTGTGGAGGTAAACCTTAAATATTATTTTTAATAAAGAGTGAAATTTATATAATCTGTTTCCGTAATTTCATTTAACATTTCTAACATGATTATTTTTTTTCTAAGACAATCAAAAATGAGTATTAAATATGAAAATAAAATATGATAAGGAAACAGATATTTTGTATATCAAATTAAGCAGTTTACCTGTAGTTGAGTCTAATATGGAAAAAGAAGGGGTTATATTAGATTACTCCGTTGACGGACAACTGGTCGGGATAGAAGTTTTGGATGCTTCTAAATCATCTTCAAAACCAAATATCGTTGAATACGAATTGGCTTGATTTTTAGGGTTAAAAAACAAATCAACTGGTTCAAAGCTGGGGCGGCATTGAATATCATTGTAATGGAAGCTGGAAAGTAATATTTCTGGATTTTGGATTTAAGGAGAATCCTTGGCTGCGAGGCTGGGGATTTTTTTGTTGTCAATTCCAAGAAATAATATTTCAATAAAAATTAGTTTGAGCTTTAACAAAAAACAATCTCCATTTTAAATAAAAGGATACATTCTAAAGTTTATTTTTTGCGAAAACAATGGCATCATAATTGGCTTTCCTAAAATATCTAAAAAAATCGCATAATTTTAGATTTTAATAATACCATTTTTACCTTTATAAAGTAAATCGGCAATAAAAATCCGTAAAAAGTATACTAACCCCATGGATAAAGACAAAATAGACCAATTTCTCGAAAAATTAGAGAAAATTTCGGCAGTAAACTCAAAGATAAATTTTGAAATTGAAAAGCTTAGAAATGAGTTTAGTGAATCTCAGAAAAATAAGGAAACAGTAAAAGAAGAGATAATTGAAATTACTCCTGGCGTAGTTGTTTCTAAAAATACTGATAAAATTTTGGTTGAAAACCAAATAGTTGAAAAAGAAAGCATTACAGAAAAACTAATACCTAGTGTAAAAAACAACCTTGAAAAGTTCATTGGTGAAAACTTAATCAATAAAATAGGCATATTATTTACTGTAATAGGCGTATCAATAGGTGCCAAATATTCAATAGATCATGATTTAATTAGTCCTACAACTAGAATAATTCTTGGATATATAATGGGTTTGGGTTTGTTGGGTTTTGGCATTAAGCTGAAAGCCAAATACGAAAACTTCAGTGCTGTATTGGTAAGTGGCTCTATTGCAATATTATATTTAATGACTTTTGCAGCATATAGTTTTTATGGTTTATTCCCTCAAACCATTGCATTTCTACTAATGGTTGTTTTTACAATTTTCGGTATAATTGCCTCTTTAAATTATAATAGGCAAATAATAGCTTTAATTGGACTTGTGGGAGCATACACCGTTCCATTTTTATTAAGTAATGGCTCTGGAAGAGTTGACATTTTGTTTTCATATATATGTCTAATAAATCTCGGAATCCTATTTTTAGCCTTCAAAAAATCATGGAAAATACTATTTTATTCAGCATTTACATTTACTTGGTTGATATTCATTTTTTGGTTTAATTCGGATTATAAAGAAGACAATCATTTCTATTTAGCATTAGGCTTTAGTTTTATATTCTACGCTATTTTTTATGTGGCTTTTTTGGCAAATAAACTTTTGCTAAAAGAAAGATTCGAAATTTTGGATGTTGCTTTGATTCTTATTAATTCATTTATTTATTATGGTTTAGGTTATGGTATACTTAGCACTTCAAAAAGCGGAGAAGAATATTTAGGAATATTTACGGCATTAAATGCTCTAGCACATTTTATAGTTTCTAAAATCATAGAAAAACAAAAAGAATCTGAATTTAAACTTTTTCATCTCATTTTAGCATTAGTGTTTGTATTTATTACGATTGCTGTTCCAGTTCAATTAGATGGCAATTGGGTTACATTACTTTGGCTGATAGAGGCTGTCGTTTTATTTTGGTTTGGAATAAAAAAAGAAATAAGTATATATATAAAAATAAGCTATCCATTAATGGTTTTAGCATTTTTGAGTATTTTATTAGATTGGTTTGATGCTTACAATTTATACAATTCTCAAGAAAAAAATCTAACTCCAATTATGAATATCACATTTTTAACCTCTATACTTTTTTGTGTGGGTTTTGGTCTTATTTATTATTTATCAAAACCCAAGAATGAAAACGAGCTGCCTTTTGAGATAAATAAAACCTTCAAATTGTTAATACCAGGCATATTACTTTGTTCATTATTTATCACTTTTCATTTAGAAATTACTAATTTCTTCAACATTCAGTATTCAGATTCTATAATAATCCTTAAGGACAAGCAACTTTTTGAAAGGGAAATCAGCAATTATAACATAAAAAGATTAATGGATTTTTCACTTATCTGTTATTCATTGCTTTTTGCAAGTATTCTTACATTTTTCAACCTCATCAGATTTAAAAACCAAAAGCTTGCAAAAGTAGCTTTAGGTTTAAGTTTTATTGCCATTTTATATTTCCTTATCTCTGGCATTAATGTATTAAATATTCTAAAAGAAAATTACATTAACCCTTCATATCCTCAATATTACCCAATTGGATTCTCCAATTTCTTGATTAGATATATCGGTTTTGCTTTTTTATCTTTGGCTATTTTTTCAGTTTATAAAAACCTAAAAAGTGATTTAGTCGAATTTAGTAATATCAAAAATGAAACTCTATTTGATGGTATACTTTATATTTCTATTTTAATAATCGTTACATTTGAAACGCTCTCATGGTTTTCGATTCTCAATTTTTCAAACTCTACTAAACTAAGTGTGAGCATATTGTGGGGAATTTATTCATTGGTTTTAATTTCGATTGGTATTATTAAGAAAAAGAGACACCTTAGGCTTGGTGCTATCGTACTTTTTGGAGCTACTCTAATAAAATTATTCTTTTATGACATCTCGCACTTGAGTACCATTGCAAAAACCGTTGTATTTGTTTCTTTAGGCATTTTACTTTTGGTAATTTCATTTTTGTACAACAAATTCAAACACATAATTTTTGATGAAGATTAATTATAGTTTTGGCATATTCCTAGCTGTTTACCTGGCTAGTTTTCAAATTTTTAGTCAGTTCCAATACAAAAGAAAAATATTGGGAATAGAAAATGAGTGGCAAAAAATTGACCTTCCTGTCGACATACATGAAAAAACTGTAGGTAATTTTAATGATATCCGGATAATTGGTATTAAAAACATAAAAGATACAATAGAAATGCCCTTTTTGTTTTCGAATAAAATCCCTCCAAATGAGTCGGTAAATTTCAACATTATCAATACATCTAAATCTGGTGGCGAGTATTTTTTTACACTCGAATCAAAAAAACCAAAAGAGATAAATCAAATAAATTTGAAGTTTGGAAATGCCAATTTTGAATGGAATGCAGACTTTCAAGGAAGCGACGATTTAATAAATTGGTTTGAAATATTAGAAGAAATTCGTTTGGTTGGGTTAAAAAATGAAGAGGCTAATTTTCAATTTTCAAAACTTAAATTTGCCAAAAGTAAATTCAGATATTATAGAACTAAGATAAAGACAAATGTACAGCCAAACCTCATTTCGGCTACTTATGATGAGTTTTCCCAAAAATTTGATGAAACTCAAAAAACAAATGTGATTAATCTAAAAACACAGCAAAACTCTTTAAAGAAACAAACAATTATAGAGGCTGAATTAGATTTCAAATCTCCTATTAATTCTCTTAAAATAGAATTAGATAAGCCAGTTGATTATCTGCGAAATATAACCATTGAATATGAAGAAATACATTATGACAAAAAACAAAATCCCTCAAAAATATTTCAAACTGCGTATAATGGTTCTATTTCTTCTTTAAAAAAAAATGTAGTTTCCTTTGAAACCTTAATAAGCAAAAAAATAAGATTAACAATATATAATACTGACAATCAAGCTTTAAATATTAAAAACATAGAACTATTTGGTCCAAAAAACATCATTATTGCACGTTTCCAAGATCCAACTTTAGAATATTATTTGGTTTATGGAAATTCCAAAATTAGCAAGCCAAACTATGATCTCATTAATTTTTCAGACAAAATTCCAATTGAAATTTCAAATTCAGAATTGGGAAAAGAAGAAATAAATCTTCAGTTATTAGAATCCAACAAAACCGCTTTTAATTTTTCAAAATATCTCATTTGGTGCATATTATTTATCATTTTGTTAGTTGTCGCTTGGTTTTCTATACAAATGCTGAAAGAAAAACAACAAAAAGGTATTTAAGAAAATGAACCTTTGTAATTTTATGAAAAGATTTAGTACCGTTCCAAAAATCTTTTTAAATCTTAAAATTCATAAAACATGGTAAGCCTAAAAAATATCCAAATAGAAGTAGATGCGAGTTTTTTGTATGGTGTGTTGGCTCAGCACGAAGAAGACCCGAATGTAGCGAAGGTTTTTAAAGAAATGAGCGAGATAGAGCATTCGCATGCTTTGGCTTTTATGGAGAAAAACAAAATGGACACTTCTGTTTTTCCCAAACCATCCGGTCGGGCCAAGTTTTTAAATTTGATAGGTAAAACTTTTGGTTACGATTACATTTTAGGTGTCTTGTTAGATACTGAAAAATCTGTGGCCAATTCTGTAAAAAAAGCCAGAAAACAACACAATTCTACTGAATCGCTTTCAGATACAGCTCATGTGGCTATTTTGAAAAATATTTTGGTTGGCAATAAGGACATTTCGGGATCAAACTTGGCGAGGTTTGAAAAACAACACCGTTCTGTAGGAGGCAATGCCTTACGTGCTGCAGTATTGGGTGGCAATGATGGCTTGGTCTCCAATTTTAGTTTAGTGATGGGTATAGCTGGTGCCACGAATGGACAAAGCGAGGTGCTTTTGACGGGTTTGGCTGGACTTTTGGCTGGTGCTTTGTCTATGGCTTTAGGAGAATGGATTTCGGTGAAAAGTTCGCAAGAACTCTATGAAAACCAAATGGATTTGGAAATGGATGAGCTGGAAAACAACCCTGAAGGTGAAGAAAGAGAACTAGCTTTAATATTTCAAACCAAAGGAATATCTGAAGAGCAAGCCAAAGAAATGGCCAAAGAAACCATGCTCGACAAAGAAAAAGCCCACGAAATATTGATAAAAGAGGAACTTGGAATAAATGCCGAAGATTTGCAAGGCTCAGCTATGGAAGCAGCTATTTCTTCTTTTGTGATGTTTGCCATTGGAGCTATTTTGCCTGTTATTCCATTTTTCTTTTTGGGTGGCATGCAAGCAGTTTTATTGAGTGCTGCTTTTAGTGCAATTGGATTATTCTTCATAGGAAGTGTAATTACCTTATTTACAGGCAAAAGCATTTGGTATTCAGGTATGCGTCAGGTGATTTTCGGCCTTTTGGCAGCTGCGATAACTTTCGGGATAGGAAAACTTATTGGTGTTTCTATAGCTGGTTGACTTTAATTGGAACACAGATGAACACTGATTTGACATGGATTTTATATAAACAATTTCGTGAAATTTAAAATTTTACAAATTCACAAATTTGTAAAAAAAAAATTAAAAAACCGTGTGCAATCTGTCTAATCCATTTTCTGTAAGGAGAAAATTAAACCAAAAGACATTTTATCCATTTGTAAAGCTTTTTCCTTGATTCTTCATATTATTTTAGGTTAAGCTTTTTAGTTTTTGAATATTTGACATAAAAAAACATTAAATGACACCAATAAAGAATAATACGTTTCTTAAAAAAGTAAAAGATATAACAGTAAGTGGTTCACTCGCAATGTTGGTTTTGGGCACAGGTATTTATGGATGTTCGCCAAATAATACTGAAGGCGATTATGAACAATCTGAAGTTTACAACCAAGGCGTGAGAACTTATATCAAAGAAATTTCAAAAGGAGAATTTAAAATCACTGAAGAAATTATTGTACCGGCCGATAGCTCAAAAGCCTATGTTACCTATTTAGATGGGCATGAAGAAATACTTACAAAAGACCAAGCAAAAGACCTAATAGATGATGAAATCACACACAATCCTACGCGGGTTGGCCATCATAATGGATTGTCAAATGTGCTTTTATATGGTGGTTTGGGTTATTTTTTAGGCAGAACGTCTCGACCAAACTATGGTTATTATAGACCAGATTTTAGAGATCAAAGTAATAATTATACGCCATCAGGCGGCGTTAAAAATAACTCGGATATGGGAAAGTACTATTCCAATCCTGAGACATTTGCTAAATCTACAGCAGTGAATAGAAGTGTTTATCAATCTAGAACGAGAGCTGCACGCCCGAGCGGAAGTAGAAGTGTTTTTTTTGGTAGTAGAAGTAGATCTGGATTTGGAGGATGATAAAGTTAAAAACCTTAGAAAACTCCCCTTTTCAGACTCTTAAAGAGGAAGGATGGAAATGGATGTTAGGTGAGGATACACTTCCGTATGTCACAAAAGACATGGTTATTGTAAACGAAAAAACCGCCGAAGCCTATTATGATGCCGCAAACGAATTGTATGAAATGTTCATCAAAGCAGCAGAATATGTTATCAAAAATGATATATATGAAGAACTAGGTATCCCTCCTATTTTAGTTCCATTAATCAAATACAGCTGGGAAAACGATAAAGGATGGCACTTATATGGTAGATTTGATTTGGGCGGAGGAATAGACGGAAAACCAATTAAACTTATAGAATTCAATGCAGACACGGCAACTTGTATACCTGAAACTGCAATAATTCAATGGGCATCCTTAAAAGCAAACGGATTTAATGAAACTTTACAGTTTAATACTTTATATGAGTCGTTTGTAGCTGCTTTTGAATCACTGATAAAAGAAAATCCAGAATATCATCCTTCGCTTTTGATAAGTACTATGTCTGGTTTTCCAGAAGATGACACCAATATGGAGGTTTTAGCAGAGGCCGCAAAAGAAGCTGGTTTTGAAGTTGACTTCGAAAATATAGAAAAGGTAGATTTTTCAAAATCTGAAGGCATTTTCAAGCAAAATCCTGATAATGGCAGCTTTATAAAATACGATTATTGGTTTAAATTGATTCCTTGGGAGTTTATTGCTTGGGACGAACCAGAACTTTGCAAAATAATCACTGATATTTGCTTGGACAAAAAAGCTATTGTTCTTAATCCTGCATATACTTTGCTTTTTCAGTCCAAAGGAATATTGAAGGTTCTTTGGGATTTGTTTCCGAATCATCCACTTTTATTAGAAACAAAATCTAGCCCTATAAGTGGCAAAAACTGCATAGAAAAGGTGATGTTTGGCCGTGAAGGAGCCAATGTTAGAGTAATAACTGGAAATAACGAAACAATTACATTTTCAGGAGGCGAATATGCTGAACAAGCAAAAGTCTACCAAAAGTTCATAGAATTCCCGATGGATGAAAAGGGCAATTATTATCAAGCTGGGGTATTTTATGTTGGTGAAGCCTGTGGACTAGGATTTAGGAAAGGCGGCAAAATCCTAGACAATACAGCACAATTCTGCGGTCATTTGATAGAATAAGAATTGATATTGAAAAAAAACAAATATTTGAAATTCACAATCTCTTTTACTAAAAATTGAGTAAGAATTATCTCTATAAAAATTCAGAGCAAATCAGTCTTATTTCAATATTTATGTCATCAGTGTTCAAATAGTAAAATTACAAAACACTCATTATAAAATCTTTAGAAGAATATACAGGGATTTCAGAGAAATAGAAATCTTTGATGTTTTCCGTAATTATGATATTGCAATTGGCATTTAGAGCTGCATAATATTGCAAACCATCTTCGTAATTATTGATTTTTTTGTTAAGATTTACGCTATTAACTTCTTCATTTCCAATAGAAACTATTTCAATTTGTTTTGAAAGAATCTGCATTTTTTCGATTGCACGTTTACTGCCGCATTTCTTTTCTGCAAAATAATAAGCAATAGCCAAGCAAATGGGAGATGTAAAAACCTTAAACTTTGGATTGAATTGAGGTAAACTTAAAATACGAGCCGCATAGGTAAAAGTTGGCATCTCATGGTTCAATACCGACACCAGAATGTTAGCATCTAAGAAAAGATTCATTTGCGAGATTCATAAAATTCGTCTTTCAAAGATTTTGAACTTTTGGCTTTTGTTTTATAAACTGCCTGCTCCTCAGCCACTTGATATATAAAGTCAGCAATAGGAATATCCTCCAAAGTAGCGTAAGACTTTGGCGAAGAAGTGATTTTTTCAAATAGAAACTCTGTCAACCTACTCAAACTCATGCCTTGAGAAGCCGCAAAATCTTTTGCTTTTTCAATCACATTTTGGTCAAAACTTAAAGTTATCTTGGTATCCATTTCTTATTTTACACTTATACGTACAAAAATAATATTCAATACGTAAATTTGCAATTATTTTTCAAATAAAATATTTTTTCAACTTTCATTCTCCAAAAACTCTCGAATTCTCCGAGCTTTATCCTTGCCTAAAAGGGCTATGAGTTCTTCCTCGGGAGCATTTTTGATATTAGGGATGCTTTTGAAATGATTCAAAACTTTCGTTGCAGTAGTTTTACCAATACCTTGGGCTGACTCCAAACTACTAATCAGGAAGTTTTTACTTCTTCTATTTCTGTGGTGCGTTATTCCAAATCGGTGAGCCTCGTCTCTACATCTTTGAATTAGTTTCAAAGATTCGGATTTTTTATCAATGTAGATTGGAAGGGTATCTTCGGGAAAATAAATTTCTTCTAGTCGCTTAGCAATTCCTATGATCGGAATTTGTCCATAAATACCCAACTGTTTAAGAGCATCACATGCTGCAGAAAGTTGACCTTTGCCTCCGTCTATAATTATCAAATCAGGCAAATCAGCCTTTTCTTCTAGCAAACGAGCATATCTTCTGCCTACTACTTCATTCATAGTAGCAAAATCATCAGGACCAACAACCGTTTTAGGAATATAATGTCGGTAATCTCTAGTAGAAGGTTGCCCATTCATAAAACAAACCATGGCCGACACAGGATTGGTACCTTGAATATTAGAATTATCAAAACATTCTATATGCCTTGGAAGTGTTTTGAGCTGCAAATCTTGCTTTAGTTTAATTAAAACCCTATCGCGTTTATTTGAAGTTCCACTTGCCGCCGCGGCATCTCTTTCAGCTTTATCATGACGGAAATACATAATATTTCGTAAGGACATTTCAACTAATTTCTTTTTGTCGCCAATTTGAGGAATAATTATACTGGCCTTAAAATCTATGTCTGGATTGATATTGCTAATGATTTCCTTTGCTTCACTTTCATATTTATGTCTTAGGTCAAATATCACAATTCCTAAAATCTCCTCGTCGGTTTCTTCTAATCGTTTTTTTACTTCCAATGTTTGTGTACGGATAATAGTTCCGTTTACAACTTTCAGATAATTTACATAACCTGCTGTTTCATCAGATTGAATCGTAAAAACATCCGCGTCTTGAATAGTTGGGGTAACAACCGTAGCTTTTGATTGGTAGTTTTCCAGAAACTCAAGTTTCAGTTTGTATTGATGAGCTTCCTCAAAAGCCATTTTTGAGGCCGAAGTTGACATTCTTTCTTGGAAGTATTTCTTTGCTGGAGCCAAATTACCTTTCAAAATCTGATGAACTTGGTCTATTTCCTTCATATATTCGGCTTCCCCTTGGAGATTCTCGCATGGCCCTTTGCAATTACCGATGTGATATTCTAGGCAAACTTTATATTTTTTCAGTGTAACATTTTCTTCACTCAGATTGTATTTACAAGTCCGAATTGTAAAAAGACTAGTAAACATATCGAGCAAAGCATACATCGCTTTGGCGTTTACATAAGGTCCGTACATTTTGCCTCGTGCCTTATCTTCTATTCTTCTAGTTGTGATTACTCGTGGAAAACGCTCATTCGTAACACATACATAAGGATAGGTTTTATCATCTCTTAAAAGAATATTAAACTTGGGTTGATGTTCTTTAATAAGTGTATTCTCGAGTAGAAGAGCATCCCATTCGGTAGGAACTACCGTATATTCCAAGCGATGAATGGTCATAACCAATCGTTTGGTTTTACGATCGGCTCTATCAAAATTATAGAAATAACTACTAACCCTGTTTTTTAGATATTTAGCTTTTCCAACATAAATTATTGTGCCTTCCTCATCAAAATATTTATAAATGCCCGGTTCATTAGGCAACCGAGTAATGAGTTCTTTATAATCAAATTTAATTTCTGCCATTTTGCTAAAACAACTTTTTGAATAAATAGGTTAAAACTTTGCTACAGAAATTCAAAAAAGTAAAACGATTTGGAAAACTTATTACTCTTCCTTGCTCCAAAGGATTGGGTTTTGAATATTCCTTATAAATATTTTTAAAGTATTTTAGCTTACTAAAACCTTCATCTTGTTGTGCAACTAAAATTTGTTCGTATTTCAATCGAGGAAATAAAGTATTCCAAGGTTTGGCAAATGTCCAATATTTTTCAATCTTTTCTATATTATTAAATTTATGCATTGCTATAGCATCTTCAATAATTTGTGGTAAAGAAAATGAAAAATGTTTTTTCAAAAAATAAAAGCCTAAAAGTGTAATGTTATATAATTTAAAGGCTTTAGCCGATTCTAAGATTTTTGACCAATCTAAAATTTCCCCATAAGTATTCATAAATGCGATTAAATCAACAAAATGCTTGTATTTTACCCAAAACTCTTTTCCTCCATGATGTAAAATTAGCATCCAAAATATAGCCTCGGCATCAGGTAAATTCAAATTAGCTCCGTAAAAATCTTTCTTTTGGGAATAATTAAAAAAACTTAAATAATTGACGCTGTAAGGCAAAAAACCAGAATTTAGCTCCCAATGAATATCCAAATGTATTCTGTCTTTTTCTAATGGGACTTCATACTTCCCTTCAGACATCAATATCTTTTCTAATAACTCATTTTTAGTTAAATTTCTAAAAATAGGGTTATATATATCACACTTAAAACCTTCATCTAATAACAACGTAAGTCCTTTAGAAATATCATCTGGATGGAATAGCAAATCAATATCACCCCCCTCCCTTAATTGCCGGTTTTGGAAAAATTCAAAAATGAAAAGATTGCCTTTGTAAAGTAAAACTCTGATTTTTTCCTTTTCAAATTTAATTAACAAACCTTTAATAAAATTAGAATATCTTAGATTTTGAAAGGTTTGAATCTGGGAATATTCTAAATAGCTTTGTATATATTTATTGTCTAATGTTGAAAACCCTAATTTCCTAAAAGCTTCAGCAGCGACAGGCCTAATTGCATGAAACATAATTAACCTGTCCAATTCCTTCCAATCTGCAACCTTATCTAATTCTTTTTTTAATTTCTCAGAATCATTCTCAAGAAAACCTACCTTAACTAGCTCTAATAAAACACTTTGGCAATTAAAACTCATTTGCGAATTAAAGACAACGTCCACAATATCAAAGTAGTAAAGCCTAAACCTAATGATTCTCTTCCAAGCTCAATATTCAAGGTCTTCATTCCCATTTGGTCTAAAAGAACTCCCTCCCACTCTGGTGGAAATTGATTAATTGCCCAAAACAAATATGGAATTCCTATAAGAAAAAGCGTTTTTCCATCTATTTTATTGATAGAGCGTTGATAAATCAAATAAATTGGAAAAAGATAGGTCGGAATCCAAAGCCAAGGGTCAGGATCGTTATATTGAACCGCAGTAAAATAGACAAAAATCAGCATTAGAACATAATACACATATTTCATTTTCGTAAATGATTAAATTCAATGAATTAATATTAACAAAAATACCTATGTTTTTTGGATATTGTTTAAGCTAAAAAGTTTTTTAGAAATATTTGTATTCATACTTGCCTACACAAAGAATTTTCGTACTTTTGTGGCGGCAAATTACCAGCTCCTGCTGAATCCCCCAGGACCGGAAGGTAGCAAGGGTAGGTGGTTGTAGCGGTGAATTTGCCATTTTTTTTTAATCCAATCCTTCGATTCGTTTTTTCAATCAAATATATTATCATGAAGTTTTTTATTGACACTGCAAGTCTTTCTGAAATCAAAGAGGCTCAGGATTTAGGTATTTTGGATGGCGTAACAACCAACCCTTCACTAATGGCCAAAGAAGGTATTGGAGGTGAAGAAAATGTAAGAAAACATTACAAAGCAATCTGCGACATTGTAGATGGAGATGTAAGTGCCGAAGTAATCTCTACAGATTATGAAGGGATGATTAGAGAAGGAGAAGAATTGGTAAAAATAGACGACCAAATCGTAGTAAAAATACCAATGATAAAAGATGGCATAAAAGCTATTAAGTATTTTTCAGAAAAAGGAATTCGTACTAACTGTACTTTAGTTTTTTCTGCAGGACAAGCATTGTTAGCTGCCAAAGCTGGTGCTACTTATGTTTCACCGTTTGTAGGTAGGTTAGATGATATCAGCACTGATGGATTGGTATTGATAGAAGAGATTCGCCAAATTTATGACAACTACGGTTATGAAACTCAAATCCTTGCTGCTTCAGTGAGACATCCAATGCACATTTTAGGTTGTGCTAAAATTGGAGCAGATGTTATGACTGGCCCACTTTCAGCTATTTTGGCTTTGTTAAACCATCCATTAACAGATATTGGCTTAGCTAAATTTTTATCAGACCATGCTAAGGTTAATAAATAATATTTAATTTAGGCGAAAGAAATTTCGCCTATTTTTTTTTCTATTTTAAAATGAGCAGTTCAGTAATATCACTTTCAAATGCCTATATTTATCAGAAAGACAACCTAATTCTTTCTGATGTGAATTTTTCTATAGAAAAAGGAGAATTTGTTTATTTAATCGGGAAAACTGGAAGTGGAAAAAGCTCACTTCTAAAAACACTTTATGCGGATCTTTTTTTGGAAAAAGGCTCTGGAACAGTTGTTGACTACAAATTAGAAGAAATTAAGTACAAAGAAATCCCATTCTTAAGAAGAAAAATTGGAATAATATTCCAAGATTTCCAACTATTATCAGACCGAAATATTTTTCAAAACCTTAAGTTTTTTATGGAAGCTATGGGTTGGGAAGATAAATACAAAATTGAAGAAAGAATCGTTGAAGTACTCGAACTTGTTGGCCTACCAGAAGTTCTTAGCAAAATGCCGCATCAACTCTCAGGAGGAGAACAACAACGTATCGCAATTGCAAGAGCATTATTAAATCACCCCGAGATTTTATTGGCAGATGAACCTACAGGAAATCTAGACCCTGAAAAATCTATAGAAATCCTGAAATTATTTTTCAAAATAAATGAAGTTTCAGAAACTGCAGTTTTGATGGCTACCCATGAACTAGATCTAATTGAGCGATTTCCAAGACGAACGCTATATTGCGACAATGGAGCTATCACTGACCTTACAGATAATTCGTAATCCCGACTTTAAAATATATACTTTGGGGCCTTACAGATTGCTTTGGGTCAATAATTTCAGTACCTCTATTAAAACTCAGGCGATTTTTATCTAAAATAAAAACTTGATTGTTTTGATTATAACCTATTGAAAAGTCAATATAAGTTAAAGGCCGTCTTTGCTTTTTGATATAATATCCAATACCCGCTTCTAATTTATAATTTATAGTTGAGGATGTATTTGAATAACTTTTATATACCTCTGAATTACCCAAATCTTCATAAATATTTGTAGTAAAAAACTCTGGTCCAACACTAGCTTCCAAAAAAGGCACGATTGTTTTTGCTTCAATTAAAGGAAGGTACCTCATTTTTGCATTTATCCAGGTTTGTCTATGGTTAGCATAATATGTTCCTTGGCTTGAAGGCAAGAAAAAGTCGTATTGTTTATTGCCAACTATTCCTATTTCTCCCCCAACAAATACCGTACTTAATTCTCCTTTCTTTTGAAGTGGATTACTTAAAAAAGCCATAGAAATCCCAGAGTTACCGCTTTTTACATAATCAGACTTTATTGCATTTTTATAATGTCCAATTGGGTTATTTGAAACAAAAGAAATATTAAAAAAGCTTTTATAAATCACTTTTTCAGGTTCCTTCTGTGCAAAAGTTGTAAATGCAAATAAGAATAAAACTAAAACTTTTTCCATCTATTTAGCTTTTAAAATCGCAAAAGGTATAATAACCTCTTCTAAAGACACCCCCCCATGCTGAAAAGTGTCCTTGTAATGCCCAACATAATGATTGTAATTGTTGGGATAGGCAAAGAAATAGTCACATGTTGTAAAGAAATATGATGTGGAAATATTTGGACTAGGAAGTTTATAGTTTTCAGGCTTTCTAACTTCAATCACAAAATCTCTTTTGTCATCTAGGTTTAGATTGCGACCTTGTTTGTACCTTAAGTTTGTGTTTACATTTCTGTCTCCTACTATCCTTTTGGCATTTTTTACTTTTACCATTCCATGGTCGGTTGTTATTATTAGTCTACCTTTTTTAGAAGCTATTAATTTCAAGAAATCCAACATTGGCGAATGCATAATCCAAGATTTAGTAATTGACCTATATGCTGCTTCATCTGGTGCTAGTTCTTTGATTACCGCCATGTCGGTTCTTGCGTGAGAAAGCATATCTATAAAATTATATACCACCACCACTAAATCATCTTTAAGTAGATTATTAAAGTTATCCACCAAAGATTTGGCCTGTCCGTTGTTTAATATTTTATGATAAGAAAACTTGTGATGAAGATTATTTTTCTTCAATTGTCTCTTTAAAAACTCATCTTCATTTTTATTTAATCCATCTTCATTGTCTCCTTCGTCATTTACCCAAATGTCAGCATGTTGTTTAGACATTTCGAGTGGCGTCAATCCTGAAAATATGGCGTTTCTGGCATACGAAGTAGCTGTTGGTAAAATAGAATAATAAGTTTCGTCAGATTCTATTGTAAAAAACTCACCTATAATATCCTCCATTAATTTCCATTGATCTAGCCTAAAATTATCAATTAAAATAAAAAACAATGGTGAGTCAGAATTTACTAAAGGAAATACTTTTGATTTTAAAAGATTGTGGGACATTACTGGTTTTTTGACGTTCGGACTAGTCATCCAACTCTCATAATTGTCCTCAATGAAGTCAGAAAATCTTGCATTTGCCTCGGCTTTTTGCATTTGGTAAACTTCCTCCATAGATTTATCTGATGACCTATCTATTTCTAATTCCCAGAAAACCAGCTTTTTGTATATCTCTGCCCATTCGTTAAAATCCAATTCATCATTATATTGCATACTTAATTGTCTGAAATCCTGCATATAGCTCGAATTAGTTTTTTCAGAAACCAATCTTTTATTATCCAAAAGTTTTTTGGCCGCAAGTAAAATCTGATTGGGGTTTATTGGCTTGATTAGGTAATCTGCTATTTTAGACCCAATGGCTTCTTCCATAATCTGTTCTTCCTCAGATTTGGTAATCATTACCACAGGTATATTTGGCTTAATTTTCTTGATTTGAACCAAAGTGTCCAATCCTGTCATACCAGCCATCATTTCATCCAAAAAAATCAGATCGTAATTGTGTTTTTCTACTAAGTCTAACGCATCAGCTCCACTAGGCACGGGTGTAACATCATACCCTTTATTTTCTAAAAAAACTATATATGGTTTTAATAATTCTATTTCATCATCTGCCCATAAAATGGTGTACCTCTGCATATTTGTGATTTATTTTAGTTCTGTCTTACTATCTACCTATACGTTATTTTCCTGCTAAAAATTGCTTCAAACGTTCAAAATCTTCTTCTGTATCAATGCCAAACCCTTCAGTTTCTACTTCTACCATGTTAATTTTAAAACCATTAGACAACCAACGGAGTTGTTCAAGTTTCTCTTGTTTTTCGAGCTTTGCCATTGGAAACTTGACCAACTTCTCCAAAACATCAGTTCGGAAAGCATATAAACCAAGGTGTTTAAAAAAAGTATCATCTTTGAGCCAATTGTCTATTTTTTTATCTCTTATGTGAGGAATTGGCGAACGTGAGAAATACAAAGCTTGTTTTTTTTCACCTATCACAACTTTTACAACATTTGGACTTAAAAGATCTTCGATTCTTTCAATTTTAACACAAGCTGAAGCGATTTCGATTTTATTATCTAGAACAGTACAAAGTGAATCTATAGAATCTGGGTCTATCAAAGGTTCATCACCTTGAATATTAACCGCATAATCAAATGAGGTATTTCCACCATAGATTTTCAAAGCCTCAGCACATCTATCTGTTCCACTTTGATGATCTTCAGAAGTCATTACCACCTCGCCATGGAAACTTTCAACATGTTCAAATATAGTCTCATTGTCAGTTGCGACTACTATTTTATTTAAAGACTTAGTTTTTTCGCACTGCTCATAAACCCTTTGCAAAATCGACTTCCCTTCAACTATTTTTAAAAGCTTGGCTGGAAATCTGGTAGATGAAAAACGTGCCGGAATAATACCTAAAATCTTCATGGTTAGAAAAAAATTATGCACAAAACTATAATAACTTTAGAGTTTTTACTTTACAATTAAAAAAAATTATGCATTTAAATTGATTAACTGTACTTTTGCCATTCATATTCCTTGATCCATGATTAAAAATATTTTTGTTTTCCTTATAATTACAATTTTTAGCTTTTCCAAAGCAAATGCAGGTCAAGTAGACTCTCTTATCACAGAAGTGTCGAACAATTTAGTTTATATAATCCATAAGGTGGAAGCTGGGCAAACGCTTTACAGTCTGGTTAATAAATATAACTGTAGTGTTCTAGAAGTATCTGAGTTAAACCCATCTTTAAAATCTGGCGTGGGAATAAAAATAGGTCAGACTTTAAAATTTCCGATGATTAAAAACGGTAAACATGTAAGTGCATGGGCATTTTATAATGCCAAAAAAAAATCCATAGAAATTCCTGCTCAAGAATTTAAGACCCATATTGTAAAAGCTGGTGAAACTATTTTTTCAATTGCCAAATTATATGACCTTGACATTTCATATTTGGTTGAGGCTAATAATATTTCGGATAACATTATAAAAATCGGTGGAAAACTCATAGTTGACAAGACGGAATTAGAAAGGCGTGTAAAATCAAATGAAAAAAAAACATCTCCAGTTTTAATTGTATCCCCGATTGGAGTTAGAATGCAAGAAACTGGGGTTGCAGAAGTCATAAACACTTCAAATAGAACCTCGAAATATTTAGCTATGCATCGTACTGCACCGGTTGGTTCAAATATAAAAATCACAAACGAGGCAAACGGAATTACAATTATAGCTCGTGTAGTTGGAAATTTGGGTTTGGTAGGTCCAGACGAAAACATAATGCTAAAACTATCTCCTTATGCATTTTACAAACTAAGGCCAAAAGACACTACCCTAAGAGCAACTGTTGAGTATTATTTACCAAATGCTAAAAAGAGTTCTGGTCTCAAATAATTTATGTCCGGAATCCTAACCCAAAATACAGTAGACTTACTAAACGAAAAATATCTTAAATTCAATAATCCAAACTTCATAACTTTAGATCCGATTTCGATTCCACACAAATTCAGTTCTAAAAAGGACATAGAAATTTCAGGCTTTTTTGCAGCTGTTTTGGCTTGGGGGCAAAGAAAAACGATAATTTCTAAATGTAAAGAATTGTTTGATTTTATGGACAATGCTCCATATCAGTTCATTTCTGAAGCTGAAGACTCAGATTTAAAAAAACTCAAAAATTTCAAACATCGCACGTTTAATTTTACCGACCTGCTTTACTTTATAGAATTTTTCAAATTCCATTATTCAAACTTCGAATCCTTAGAAGATGCCTTTTTAATTGGAAATGATAGTGGTAAAAACATAAAAGGGAATTTAACAAATTTCAAATCCTATTTTTTTTCATTAGAAGATGCTCCCAAACGAACCGAGAAACACATAAGTACACCGGCTAAAAATAGTGCATGCAAAAGAATTAATATGTATTTGCGGTGGATGGTTCGTCAAGATACAATGGGTGTTGATTTTGGAATCTGGGAGAGGATTAATCCCTCCCAATTGGTATGTCCGTGCGATATTCATGTTCAAAGAATTTCACAAATTCTTAATTTAACCCAAAGGCCAAAAGCAGATTGGACAATGGCTGAAGAAATAACCGAAAATCTAAAAGAAATAGATAAAGAAGACCCGACTAAATTTGATTTCGCATTATTCGGGATGGGTGTCGAAAACTATTTTGGTAGCTTCAAATAATATTTTTCTAAGGAATACTACTTTAAAATATGTCAAACCAAGCTATATTTGCATTGTGAATAAAATAAAACTAGAAATATTAGACTTGTCCCCTAGTCAGTTGCAAGCTGGTTCTTTTACTTTGATTCTTTCTGAAGTAAACGGAGATAGAAGGTTACCCATTATTATCGGTATGTTTGAAGCTCAAGCTATAGCAATAGAAATGGAAAAAATAACACCTACCAGACCCTTAACCCATGATTTGTTTAAATCTTTTTCTAAATCTTTTGATTTTTCAGTAGAAGAAATTCATATTTCTGATATTTCCGAAGGTGTATTTTTTTCCAAAATAATTTGTACTGACGGCATTCGCCAAAAAAACATAGATTCTCGACCATCAGACGCCATTGCAATTGCATTAAGATTTAATGCTTCGATATATACTACAGAAAATGTCCTGAACGAAGCTGGAATTAGTACTGAGGATCTTGGAGGAAGAGAAAAAGAAACCCAGGCACCAAAAAAAATAAAAGTAAAATCTAGTTCTGATTTAATGTCTTTGAGTTCTGATGATCTCAAAAAAATGCTAGATGAGGCTATTAATAATGAGGAGTACGAAAAGGCCGCAAAAATTAGAGACGAAATAGATAAGCGAAACTAAAAAATCGTATATTTATACGATGACAGCTTATAACCCAAGGTTTGATGTTCAGAATATTAAAAAATTTCCTACCAATACCCGCAGAAACCGATAACACTTTTTTAAGAGCACTCTCCTATTTAGATATCTTGGGATTGTTCCAAAAAGACCCATTCGGTAATTGGATGATATTGAAAAGAATGGTGATTTTTGTTGCAGGTTGGCCTACATATTGGAGAATTGCCATCGCCAATAAGCTAAAAATTGAAGGCTTAGAAAACATCAAGGATTTACCAAACACAAATGTATTTTTCATATCCAACCATCAGACGTATTTTGCAGATGTGATTACTTTTTACCAAATATTCTGCAACTTAAAATGGGGTTTCGGCAAAAAACTTTTCCCCATATATCTTTTTTCTCCTAGAGCAACTATATACTACGTAGCTGCAAAAGAAACCATGAAATCTGGCTTAATCCCAAAACTATTTAGTCTTGCAGGGGCTATATTGGTTGAAAGAAGTTGGAGAGCAGAAGGCGTAAATGTAAAAAGAGAAGTAGATACATCAGCTGGAGATAATGTTGCCAAAGGTTTAAAGTCGGGCTGGGTTGTTAGCTTCCCTCAGGGTACAACGAGCCCTTATGCACCCATAAGGAAAGGAACAGCACATATTATATTATCCAACAGACCAATTGTAGTACCTGTAGTTATCAATGGGTTCAGAAGGGCATTTAATAAAACTGGACTAAAATATAAAAGACGAAATACACTTTTATCTGTAAAATTCAAAAAGCCAATTTACTTCGATGAATCTCATAGTTTAGACTACATCACAAAAACTGTTGAAGAAATAATTGAGCAAAATATGCCAGAAATGATAGCCGAATGGAATGCACTTAAAGAATTGGCTAAGAAAGGGGAATAAATTAAAAAACCTTAAAATCGGCATGATTCAAATTCATTACTAAATTTATTTTTATCTTTGTATTTAAGCTTCCCCAATAAAAATGAGTTTTAACAAAAAATTAGGTAGTTATCCAGGCATTTTAATAACAATAAGCCTAACCGTGGCTTTGTTCTTAATTGGCTTTTGTGGATGGATAGCCATTTCTTCAAAAGAACTCATAAGATATGTAAAGCAAAACATAGAAATCCAAGTCTATTTAGACAGAAATTTAGAGCAAGCCGAGCTTGAAAAAATAAAATCTAAAATTGAAAGTTTAAATATAGCAGATATTAAAGACAACAAACAGGAAATAAAACTAACTACAAAAGAAAAAGCAGCCGAGATATTTTATCAAGATACCAAAGAAAACTTTAAGGATGTATTAGGAGACAACCCTTTTCGTGATTCCTACAGCGTCAGGTTAAAGGAAGAAAATATAACCGAAGAAAAATTAAAGCTTTTCAAGGTGGAAATTGAAAAAATCAATGGTGTTTTTGAAGTTGAATATGCGAAAGATTTTTTAAAAGGAATAATTTCAAACGTAAATAAGGTTTATAAGATTTTGGCACTGATAGTTGTGATATTTTTTGTAGCAACTCTTTTACTTATTAACAACACGATAAAATTGGCATTGTATTCGCAAAGATTTATTATCAGGACTATGCAATTGGTAGGTGCTACTGACTTTTTTATTCAAAAACCATTTTTAATAAAAGGTTTTATACAAGGATTGATAGCAAGTTTTATTAGTATTTCTTTGATTTATGTTACTAAGTATGTTTCAACATCGCAAATAGACGGCCTAAACCTTATTCAAAACGATAAAGCAGTATTATTTTTGTTCTTTATATTGCTTGTTTTAGGGCCGACTATAGGTGTTTTGAGTACTTTTCAGTCAATAGTTAGATATCACAAAATGGATTTAGATAAATTATATTAAAATAATGAAACAAAACAAAAACTCAAACGAAACCGTAGAAAACTCAATAGCTGAGTTACCATTTAAAAAAAGCAACTATACTGTAATGTTATTTGGTGTAGCTTTAATAATAGCCGGATTTATCATCATGACCTTAGACAAAGAAGAATTCGGATTTGGATTTTTCGGTATTACTTTAGGCCCAATTGTAGCCTTTGTAGGTTTTATGATAGAGTTTTACGCATTACTAAAAAAATAATTAATGGATTTTTTACATGCCATTTTATTGGCAATTATTGAAGGAATTACAGAATACCTTCCTATAAGCTCTACTGGTCATATGATTATTGGGGCTTCTTTTTTAGGCATAGCCGAAAACCCTTTTACCAAAATATTTGAAGTAAATATCCAATTTGGAGCCATTTTAGCCGTAATTGTTTTGTATTGGAAACGTTTTTTCCAGTCAATGGAGTTTTATTACAAACTTTTCGTGGCCTTTATTCCAGCGGCTATTATTGGCTTTGCCTTAAATGACTTCATTGATTCTATACTTGAAAATGTATGGGTAGTAGCTATAAGTTTACTAATTGGGGGGATTATTTTAATATTTGTTGATAAGTACTTCGAAAACAAAACCTACAAAACAGAGCCAAGTTATATGGACAGTCTTGTAATTGGTTTTTTCCAATGTATAGCTATGATTCCTGGTGTCTCAAGGTCAGCATCAACTATTATTGGGGGAATGTTTAGAGGGCTAACTAGAAAAGCTGCCGCTGAAATGTCCTTTTTCTTAGCTGTACCGACCATGTTTGCAGCTTCTGCTTATAAACTTTTAAAAGGCTATAAAAACGGGGACTTAACCTTAGACCAGAACCAATTGGTATCTTTAGGAATCGGAAATCTTGTTGCGTTTATTGTAGCTATACTAGCCATCCGATTCTTCATAGGTTTTTTACAAAAACATGGATTTAAGTTTTTTGGATATTACAGAATCGCCCTAGGATTGATACTTTTAGGTCTTTTATTTTCAGGTGTAGATTTAAAAATCGTTTAATGAATACAGTCTACAATGATTCCGTTTTGTTACTCGATAAGCCGCTTACATGGACTTCTTTCGATGTAGTTAACAAAGTTAGATATACCGGAAAATTCAAAAAAGTTGGTCATGCAGGCACTTTAGATCCTTTAGCAACTGGTTTACTAATACTTTGTACAGGAAAAAAAACCAAAGAAATAGACCAATATCAAGCACAAGAGAAAGAATATACAGGAAAGTTCATTTTGGGTAAAACAACCCCTTCATCTGACTTAGAAACCGAAGTTGATGCGGAATTCCCTTTAGAACATATTAATGCTGATTTACTAGAACAGGCAAGAATAAAGTTTCTTGGTAAAATCTCTCAAGTTCCTCCTATTTTTTCAGCTATTAAGGTCAAAGGAAAACGTGCCTACGAAAGTGCTAGAGAAGGAAAAACAGTAGAATTAAAAGCCAGAGAAATTGAGATAAAATTATTTGAAATCAATGCCGATAGTTTTCCTGAAATTAGTTTTAAAGTTGTATGCACTAAAGGCACCTATATTCGAAGCTTAGCTAGAGATTTTGGCTTAGCTGTTGGCTCTGGAGCATATTTAAGTGAGCTTAGAAGAACTAAGATCGGAGACTTTTCTGTTGAAAATGCGGACTCAGTAGAAAGTTTTGTTCAAAAAATCAAAGATTCGAATGAAGATTTACAATAAGCTTTCAGATTTTAAGGCCAAAGGAAATGCGATAGTAACCACAGGGACATTTGATGGTGTCCATATTGGTCATCAACTCATTATCAAAAGATTAATAGAGAAAGCGAAAGAAATGGGCGGAGAATCAGTCCTTTTGACTTTTTGGCCCCATCCAAGACTAATTATTTCTCCTAATGAAAACAATCTTAAGCTATTAACGACAATTGATGAAAAAACGGCGATTTTAGAAACTTTAGATATCGACCATTTTATAGTTTTACCTTTTTCAAGAGAATTTTCAGAACTTAGCTCAGAAAAGTACATTTCTGAAATACTTTTGGACGGCTTGGGTACCAAAGCAATGGTAATCGGATACGATCATAGATTTGGCAAAAATAGAGAAGGTGGAATAGACTATTTAAAAAAGCACGCTGAAAGATTCAAAATTGAAATTGAAGAAATCTCTAGACAGGAAATAGAGAATATTACCATTAGTTCCACTAAAATTAGAAATGCTATTTTAGACGGAAACATTGTGGTAGCTAATGAATTATTAGGTAGACCGTATAGTTTTTCAGGGCCTGTAGTAAAAGGTAGACAATTGGGTAGAACCATAGGTTTCCCAACCGCCAATATTCAGATCCAGAAAAAGTATAAATTAATACCTAAGAATGGGGTTTATGCTACTTTTGTATATTTGAGAGGTCAAAAATATAGTGGCATAATGAATATTGGAAATCGCCCCACTGTAGAAGGTCATGGGAGAAGTCAGGAAGTTCATATTTTTGATTTTTCTGATGACATTTATGGAGAAACAGTAAAAATCGAGATTTTGGATTTCATAAGAGAAGAAATTAAATTTGAAAATGTTGACAAACTAGTTGAACAAATAGAGTTAGACTGTTTTGCTGCAAAACAAATTATTTCCCAATATGCTTAAGCAATCAAAATATATTTTTTGGGCAATAGCCGTCCTTTGTATACTTGCATTATGGGCATTTCAATACAAAATAGCAGTAAATGTGCCATGGTGGGATGATTTTCACGGCATAATACTCCCTGTTTTTAATCTTTTTCAAGATGTTAGTTTCTACGAGAAAATCAAATTGTTCTTTTCATTAAATAATGAACATCGCGTTGTAAACGACCGAATTTTCTTATTAATTATTTACTTATTTACAGGCCATTTTGAGTTAAAAGCCTTGGCTTTACTTGGTTATATAAACTTGATTGCCATATTTATTTTACTATTTAAAGTAGCTAAATCACACATTTCAAACCTTTTATACTTACTTCCATTTGTTTTTTTAATTTTTCATGCACAGTATTACGAAAGTTTGCAATCGTTAATGGTTCCGTTTCAAAACTTTTCCGTAATACTTTATGTATTTCTAAGTTTTTATTTTCTAATATTTAGCAAAAAGCAAAATATTTGGCCGGCTTTTACATTTGCAATTTTAGCAATTTTCTCACACGGAAATGGCATTTTAGCTTTCTTGATTGGCATTATAATATTAGCTTTTAATCTAAGATTTAGACAGTTAATAACTTGGACTATTCTATCAAGTATTACGATTTTATTATACTTCTATGGCTATAAAAAACCAGAATGGAGCTCTGGCGTATCGGTTTCAGAGCATCCTTTTGAGGCTTTAAAATACGTTCTTGAATTTTTCGGTGCCTATGCTTTAAATATTACAAATATATCCACGACAGTAAGCACTGGGCCAATTTCGCATTATTTTTCTCTAATATTTGGTCTATTATTAATCTCAATATTTCTTTTGATCGCATTAAAGAAATATCCTTTTTTAAATAATACATATAAAGAAGCAGCTCTAAAACTAAGAACTTCAAAAGCCGACCAATTCTTTGTATGTGTATTTGGATTTGTATTTGCAACTGGCTTAATGATAGGTATTTCGAGAACTGGATTCGACATGTTGAGCAGATACACTATAAATTCTTCATTTATGGTTATTGCCGTTTATTTTCTAGTTATAAGTAATTCAAAAAACAAAAAAAGTATTGCCATATTATCAAGTATTGGCACTTTCTTTATACTATTCTTGAGTTATTTCAACAATTTCGATACTGCAATTTACAAGAAAAACAATGCGATTACAGATGGAATAAACTTTCGTAATACTGGAACTTGGTCAAATCAATATTTTGACGAAGAGCATGTTATGAAGCTAAATCCATTATTAATTGAACCATTAAAAGACAGTAAATACAGCTTCCCTCCTTCTATTTTAGATGACTTTATGAATTTTGACACGGAATATTCCGCTGAAAAGCTTGAATTTGGAATTACAGATGGTCTCCTGCAAATTTCTGGAGTATTAAACGAGGAAATCAATAGTGCAGAAGAGGAAAATGGAATTTATTTCACTTTAGAAAACAATGAAAATCAATTTATTTTCCCCGCACGAAATCCAAAAAATAATTTAATTAAAGCATTAAAACTTAGTTCCTATTTTTCTGATAGATTCGTTACCTCATTTCCTGTGAAACTAATACCTAAATCAAGCTATAAGCTATTTAAAATAGAAGTTAAAGGAAATAAAGTAACAAAATATGACCTTAACAAAACCTATGGACCTAGTCCTATAATTTACTAAGCATTCCTGACATAGCTACCTAATATTTTTATATTGTCTTCGTGTTTTTTTAAAACTTTCAAGAAATTTTCATCTTTGAAATAGCCCAAAAACTCTATAAAAAACCAAAAATTAAAATCTTCATCCCCTTTATATGGCCGGCTTTCAATTTTAGTCAGGTTTATATCATACTGTTTGAAATCTTGCAAGAAACTCGCCAAAACACCTGCCTCATCAGTATGAGGTAAGCGAGCAATCAAAGTGGTTTTATCATTGCCAGACGGTAGGTTTTCAAATTTTTTGGAAAGAATAAAAAATCGAGTTCTATTATTGCTATTATCCTCAATGTTATGAAATAAAACTGGAATCCGAAATAGCTTTGCCGCAATATCGCTACAAATAGCGGCTGCCTCAGGATCTTCTGCCGCCAATTTTGCCGCTTTGGAGGTGGACTCAACTTGTATTTCTTCGGGTTGATGTTGTTCAAAATATTTATTTAAAAATCCTCTACACTGCCTAAATGCGATATCTTTTGAGTAAATACGTTTAATTTTTCCAGGATTTTCAGCCTCAGTAGCAAGCGAAAAATGAACAGGAATTTTCAATTCCGCAGCAATATTAATTTGCGTTTCATTCAATAAATCCACTGTTTCATATACTATCCCTTCTTGGTTATTTTCAATAGGAACCACGCCAAAACGCACTCTTTCAGTTTCAACTGCCTCAAAAACAGATTTAATGGTCGGCAAAGTCACATATTCTGACAAAGCACCAAAACGGCTTTCTGCAGCCTGATGGGTAAAACTACCTTCAGGACCTAAATACGCAACTCTTTCGGGTAATTCTATATTACGAGCTGTAGCGAAAATCTCAAGAAAAATGGCTTCAATTGCCTCTCTTGTCAAAGGACCTTTAGACATTTTATCTAACCTTTCGACAATTTCCTTTTCCCTTTCAGGCCTATAAATTATAGCTTTAGTTTTGTTCTTTATTTCTCCCACTTTCTGAACCCATTCCATTCTTTTATTTAATAATTCTAAAAGATGGTCATCAACCTTATCTATCTCCTTTCTTACGTCGTCTAAAGTCACGTCTATATATTTTAATCTTCTAAAACTAATTCTTTTTCTTCAATAATATCTTTTTCAATTTTCAAGTTATCAATAATGAAAACTTGCCTCTCAGGTGTATTTTTCCCCATATAATAGCCCAAAATCTTAGGAATAGAGGCTTCTTTTTCGAAAATTACTGGATCAAGTTTGATTTCTTTTCCAATAAAAGCTTCGAATTCATGAGGAGAAATCTCACCTAAACCTTTAAATCTAGTTATTTCAGGTTTACCTCCTAATTTAGTTACAGCCTGAACTTTTTCTTCTTCCGAGTAACAATAGAAAGTTTCTTTTTTATTTCTAACTCTAAACAATGGTGTTTGCAAGATATATAAGTGCCCTTCTCGCACCACATCAGGAAAAAACTGCAAAAAGAATGTTAACAACAATAATCTAATATGTGAACCATCCACGTCAGCATCTGTGGCTATTATAATTTGATTATATCTAAGTGTTTCTATTCCATTTTCAATATCAAGGGCATGTTGAAGAAGATTAAACTCTTCATTTTCATATACCACTTTTTTACTCAATCCATAACAATTGAGTGGCTTGCCTCTCAAACTAAACACGGCCTGAGTTTCAGGACTCCTAGCTTTGGTAATAGAACCACTGGCAGAGTCTCCTTCAGTAATAAAAAGCATTGTATCCAATCTGCCTTCAAACTTTTCATCAGGCAAATGAAACCTACAATCTCTCAATTTTTTATTATGTAAATTAGCTTTTTTAGCCCTTTCATTGGCTATTTTTTTTACGCCTGCCAGCTCTTTCCTTTCTCTCTCAGACTGTTCTATTCTCTTCTTTAATGCATCTTTAACTTCCGGATTCATATGTAAGAAATTATCTAATTGCTCTTTGATAAAATCATTCACAAATGTCCTTACTGTGGGAGCGTTATCTTCCAGTGATATATTTGTTGAGCCTAACTTTGTCTTTGTTTGTGACTCAAAAACAGGTTCTTGAATTCTTACGGAAATAGCACCAATAACAGACTGACGAATATCTTCTGGTGCATAGTCCTTATTATAATGATCTCTGACAGTCTTCACAATGGCTTCTTTAAATGCAGATAAGTGCGTACCTCCTTGTGTTGTATTCTGACCATTTACAAACGAGTAATACTCTTCACCATATTGATTTCCATGGGTTAAAGCCAACTCAATATCTTCTCCTTTTAGGTGAATAATATTGTATCTAAGAGTAGACTCATCTGTTTTTCGAAGTAATAAATCCAAAAGTCCGTTTTGAGACAAATACTTTTTCTTGTTAAAATTCAAGGCAAGTCCAGCATTTAAGTAACAATAATTCCAAATCATGTTTTCAACATAATGGGGAATAAAATGATAATTTTTAAATACCGTATTATCTGGAATAAACTGCACATATGTACCGTTTTTCTCTGATGTTATTTCTATTTGTGATTCTTCAACTAAGACTCCTCTTTCAAAAACAGCAGTTTTCTTCTCTCCTTCTCTAAAAGCTATAACTTTAAAATAAGAAGATAAAGCATTTACCGCTTTTGTACCAACTCCATTTAAACCAACCGACTTTTGGAAAGCTTTGCTGTCATATTTAGCTCCAGTGTTAATTTTTGAAACCACGTCAACAACTTTGCCTAAGGGTATCCCCCTGCCAAAGTCTCTAACGGTTACTTTGCCCTCGTCAATATTGATATCTATAGCCTTGCCATGACCCATCGCAAACTCATCTATGCAATTGTCCATAACTTCTTTGAGTAAAACATATATTCCATCATCTGGTGAAGTTCCATCCCCCAGTTTACCTATATACATTCCTGGACGCAACCTTATATGTTCCTTCCAGTCTAGGGATTTAATACTGTCTTCATCGTATAGGACTTTACTTTCCTCAGCCATATTTTTTCTAAAAAATGGTTTATAACAAATTTCTATTTAACTTTGTATTTCAAAGTACTTTTTAAAATAAAGACTTTTAAATTTAATTTACCAAAAATCTTCTGTTAATTTTGTGAATTGAACAAGCAAAACCAGAAAGAGCAAATTTTTAATTTATGAAATCTCCCAAATTTAGGAAGACAAATCGAATAGCAAAAGGACTCGTATTAATATTAATTCAATTTGCTATAAAAAACACCATTTTCGCACAAAATATACCAACAGGTCAAGTTCTCCCGGCTCCAACGATAGAAAACAACCAAACAACAAATAACCAAACTACTAACATTGAAAAAACTCCTGCAAACAATAGAACTACACCTATTAAAAGAACTCCAATAAATGACCCTGCAAATACTAGAGATATAACTATAGCTCCAGAAGACCAAGCTGCAATGAATATTGAAGAACAACAGCGAATGGACAGGGAGGCTGAAATTGCAAAAGACTTAAATAAATCAAAAACTATTAGAAGAACATTTGGTAGTTCTATTTTTAGCAATTCTAAATTTGACCCTTCGGCCACAGTTAATATAGCAACCCCTGGTAATTATGTCCTAGGGCCTGGTGATAAAATTGTCATGGATATCTATGGATATTCGCAGTTTAAACAAACAGCTACTGTAAATGCAGATGGTTATATAGTCTTGGAAAAAGCTGGTATAGTTAATGTATCAGGGTTAAATATCGATGAGGCTGAAAAGAAAATAAAATCAGCTTTTTCAAAAATATTTCTTGGAATAAATGGCGGTAATGGTTACGCCGCAAATACTTTTTTAAAACTATCACTTACGGGATATAGATCTATTAAAATAAAAATTACAGGTGAAGTAATAGCTCCAGGTACTTATACCGTAACATCTTTCACTAGTCTTTTGAATGCTTTGTACGCTTGTGGTGGCCCAAATGAAATAGGAACTTACAGAGATATTAGATTGATTAGAAACAATAGAGTAGTTAGTACACTTGATTTGTATGATGTTATAACGAAAGGTTATTCAAAAGGCGATATGCTATTGAAAGACCAAGATATTATTCAAGTAGGTCCTTACATATCTAGAATAGCCATGGAAGGAAACCTAAAAAGGAATGGACTTTTTGAATTGCTTCCAAATGAGAATGTTGCAAATGCTTTAAATTTCGCTGGTGGATTCGATCAATACGCATATTCTGAAAGATTAAAAATTTACAGAAACACTCCTAAAGAGAAGAAAATATTAGATGTAAAAAATGCAGATTTCAATAAAATAATTGTACAAAGTGGGGACTCTATAGTGGTAGAAAAAATACTGGAACGATTTGAGAATTTAATTTCCATCCAAGGGGCTATTTATAGACCAGGAGAATATTCATTAGACTCTAACCCAACACTTTTGGCTTTAATAAATTCTGCAGAAGGACTCAAAGAGGAATCGTTACAAGGTCGGATAAATATTATTAGAACCAATGATGACTTATCCGTTTCAAATATTTCAGTAAACCTCAATGACATCAGTGCAGGAAGAACCAACGACCAGCCTTTAAAGCGGTTGGATAAAATAATAGTGCCAAGTATATTTGATTTAACAGAAGTATCTTTTGTCAAAATCCAAGGTGCAATAAACAACCCAGACGCAATAGAAGGTGTCTCTGTTCCATATATTAAGGATATGACAATCCAAGATTTGATTGTAAGAGTAGGTGGCTTAACAGAAGCTGCTTCTCTATCCAAAGTTGAAATAGTTAGAAGGAAGAGAAATGTAGATGCTAAACAAATCGATGCCCAAATATCAGATATTATTGAGTTTGAAATAAGACCAGATTTGAAGTTTGAATTAAAAAACGAGAGTGTTATACTTCTGCCTTATGATGAAGTATTTGTTAGAACTTCTCCAAATTATGAAAAACAAAATTTTGCGACAATCAAAGGAGAGGTAATTTATCCTGGGAAATATGGAATTAAATATAAAGACGAAAAAATTTCTGATTTGATTTCTAGATCAGGCGGCATTTCTCCTCAAGCCTATATAAAAGGAGCCACTTTGGTAAGAAAAACGCTTTTAAGCGATTTCCAAAGAACTCAAAGAGAAGAAGTATTAAGTAATCTTAACATTAATGCTAAAATTAAGCCTATAATAAAGGAAACGGAATTACCCACAGAAACCATTGATGCTGAAAAAGGTTTGGATAATTTGATAACTGAATCTGTTGGTGTTAATCTAGAAAGAATTCTTCAAAACCCTGGTTCGGTAGAAGATATCATATTGCAAGATGGTGACGAAATAAATATCCCTCAAAAATTACAAACCGTTAGAATAGAAGGTGAAATTTTATATCCAACTACCGTAAAATACCATCCAGAATTAAAGTTTATCGATTATATTTCTAGATCTGGCGGATTTACCAAAAAGTCCGCTAGAAGCAGAGCATTTGTAATATATCCAAATGGCTCGGTTGATCGAACTAGAAAATTTTTGTTTTTAAAAATACATCCAAAAGTAGAACCTGGTAGTGAGATAATTATACCTGGTAAAACTGAAAATGCCCAGGCACAATTTGCTCAGTTTGCAACACTAGTAGGCACATTAAGTGCAACATTAGGCACTATTGTCACAATTTTTGGTATAGTTAAACTCAACGGAAATTAATAATGAGTAATATTGAACAGAAAGAAGAACAAGTTTCGACCAAAGAATTTATTCTATCAGTTATAAAATATTTTTCTTTTTTAGGTAAAAACTGGCAAATCTTATTGATTGCATTGTTAATAGGAACCAGTTATGATGCTTTTAAAAACACCTTTTTAGATAAAGACGATGTTTATAGCGGCCAAATAACTTTCCACCTAGAATTAGAAGGTGGTGGTGCTCAAAATCAGCTCGGCGGATTTGCATCAGCTTTTGGTTTGGGTGGTGGAATGCAGCAGCAAGCAGGAAGTTTGCTTGCCTCAACAAACTTTGAAGCCATTGTTATGTCAGGGAATGTATTTCATAATGCATTTATGGAAGAAGTGATGGTGAATGGCAAAAAAGAACTATTTGTAAATTACTACATTGACAGTAGCAACATTAAGACAAAAGAGTGGGCGGGAAACCTTTTTAGAGGACCTTCGCCTTATGCAGACTATAGATTTAAGAAAAAGAAAATTTCAGAATTTACACCTTTTGAAAACTCAATGTTAGCTGAGGTATATGCAAAATTATATGCTGACTCAAGAGTAGAGCCTGAAGAAGGTACAAGTTTAATCAATATTTATGCGACAACAACAAACGAAATGTTGACCAAAACTTGGATAGAAACCTTAATACACGCAACAGAAGAGTTTTATAAAAATATGAAAACTAAAAAGACAAGACAAATGCTGGTAATGCAAGAGCAACGTCTGGATAGTTTAGCGTATGAAATGAAACATAACGATAAAAGAATTGCGAGGTTAACTTTTGATAATCCAAATGTTGTAGACCCATCTGGCCCAATGCGTCAACAGCAATTAACCCGAGACAACACATATTTATCTAATCAATATTACACTCAGTTGGCAAATGTAGAAAGTTTGAATAGGTTAATAATAGAGCAAACGCCAATTTTCACCGTGTTAGAACCCGTAAGATTACCATTAGAAATAGTAAAGAAGACTGGTATAAGTACACGATTAAGCGGGTTAATTGCATTATTTGCAGCGATTTTTATTATTTCTATTAGAAAAACTTATCTTGACGTAATGGCTGATTACGGGAATTGAAAAAAAACATAATATGGACGCAAAAGAACGTATAATAACAGCACAAAAATCCACAACTGACTACATAAAAGAGATCTGGGATTATAAAGAATTATTCTGGATATTGGCAAAGAGAGACCTATTGGTTAAGTACAAGCAAACAATATTAGGTATTGGATGGAGTGTAATTAGACCTTTAATCACAATGATTGTAATGGCGTTTGCATTTGGTAAAATAGGGAAATTAGATACCAATACTGCAATTCCTTTCACATTGGTAGTTGCTCCTGGCGTAATTGTATGGCTATTTTTTTCTCAATCCTTAATGGCATTGAGTCAGAGCATAGTTTTAAACTCAAACTTGGTTACTAAAGTTTATTTCCCACGTTTGATTATTCCATTATCGACGATTTTCCTAGGATTGGTAGATGTACTGATTTCAATTATTTTATTTTTTATCATTTGTATATATTATCAATTTATACCTGACTGGAAAATTATTCTTGTACCTGTATTTATTGTTATGACTTTCCTTTCCACCTTCGGTATTGGACTAATATCAGCAGTATTAAATGTAAAATTTAGGGATATTGGACAATTAATTCCCTTTGTAATACAGTTTGGATATTTTGTATCTCCAGTCGGTTACCTAACTGCGAGTGTAAAAGCCACTGGAAACCCTTGGTTTTACAAACTATTTGTATTAAACCCAGTCACAGGTTGTATTGATGCATTAAGATGGTGTATGTTAGGAGATTTTGCCAAATTCAATTGGGAAAGTTTTATTCCAGTAATTGTGTTTTTAGTAGTTACTTTTTTTATCTCAATAAAGTTTTTTCGTAAACACGAAAACTCATTTGTTGACCATATCTAATATTTTTATCTATGACCGTTCTAAATATAGAAAATGTTTCAAAAAAATATCAGTTACATCAGAAAGGTAACTCAAATGATGACTTAAGAGATACTTTGACGCGTTGGTCTAAAAATATTTTAAAACCCTCAAGTAAAAAAAGTAAAACGGAGGAGTTTTGGGCATTAAAAGATATAAACCTTGAAGTGAAACAAGGTGATAGATTAGGTTTAGTAGGTGCAAATGGTGCTGGAAAAAGTACACTCCTAAAAGTTTTGAGTCAAATAACAGAGCCTACCACTGGCATTGTGAGGGTAAAAGGTCGCATGGCAAGTTTATTAGAAGTGGGTACAGGCTTCCATCCAGAACTTACTGGCCGTGAGAATATTTTTTTGAACGGTGCGATTTTAGGAATGCATAAGTCTGAAATCCTAAAACATTTTGAGGCCATTGTGGAGTTTGCTGGAATTTCCAAATTCATAGACACTCCCGTTAAGCGATATTCATCTGGAATGTATGTTAGACTTGGTTTTGCTATTGCAGCACATTTAGAACCTGAAATATTGGTTGTAGATGAGGTCTTAGCTGTTGGCGATGCTGATTTCCAAAAGAAAAGTATCGGAAAAATGAGAGATGTGTCTAATAGTGGAAGAACTTTAATTTTTGTAAGTCATAATTTAACTGCCGTCCAAGGCCTTTGTGACAAAGGAGCTTATTTAAGAGGCGGAGAATTAATAAAATATGGAAAAATAGATGAGGTTGTAAACGAATATGTAAAGACAGTTTCCAAGTTCCAATTGAAACAAAACTGGGCGACGCCTGAAGAAGGGCCTGGCAATGAACAGGTCAGAATAAAAAGTATAAGCTTACTTTCCAACGAAACCATCGTTCGTGACAATTTTGATACTAGGACACCTTTGAAAATGACTTTCGAGTACTGGAACTTAATGGATTCGGCAGAGTTAAACGTGAGTCTTTTTTTATACAGTATGACAGGAGAGTGTGTGTTTAATATTGGCGATGATGCTAAAATATATAAAAAAGGCATAGTCTCATCCGAATGTTTGATTCCTGGCGATTTTTTGAATGATGGCTCCTATTATATTTCAGTAATGATTGTAAAAGACCGCCTAGCACCTGTTTATTTCTTTGAAGATGCTTTGGCATTTGATATCATAGACTACAGAGAAGGAACAGACTGGTATGGAAAATGGCCTGGTGCAATTAGACCAAAAATGATTTCAATAAATTCGGTTCAAAAAGAGCTCCTTTAAGTATTTCAAATAAAATCTTTGACCTATCTTTATAAATAATTTTTAAAAGAAATTGGAGAGAATAAACGTCACAAAATCATTTTTACCACCTCAGGAAGAATACCAAAACTACCTTTCTAAAATTTGGGATACCAGTTGGCTAACAAACAACGGTCCATTAGTGGTTGAACTTGAAAGTAAAATCTCGAACTATCTCGATGAAAAGTACTTTGCATTTCTTGGAAACGGCACTATTGCTTTACAAATTGCCATAAAAGCATTGGATTTAAGTGGTGAAATAATTACAACACCTTTTTCATACTGTGCTACAACCACCTCTATTCTATGGGAAAACCTAAAACCAGTTTTTGTTGACATCAACCCACTTGATTTTAATATCAATGCAGATTTAATAGAGGCTGCAATAACAGAAAACACTTCGGCGATTTTAGCAACCCACGTATATGGTAATCCTTGCGAAGTTGAAAAAATTGAGACTATTGCAAAAAAGCATAATCTAAAAGTAATATATGATGCTGCACATGCTTTTGGAGTCAAATACAAGGGCAAATCTTTATTGAGTTACGGTGATATCTCCACATGTAGTTTTCACTCAACCAAGGTTTTTCATACCGTGGAAGGAGGTTCTATAATTTGCCATAGCCAAGAGCTTTTTGATAAAATAAAACTTCTACGAAGTTTTGGGCATATTTTGGATGATTATTATTTAGCAGGAATAAATGGTAAAAACTCCGAGTTTCATGCTGCTATGGGACTCTGTAATCTAAATCATCTCGGTAATATTATTGAGGGTAGAAAGGCAATCTTCAGATTATATGATAAACTATTGAATTGGGATAATCTATATAAACCAACTGAAAAAGACAATAACTTAGAATATAACTTTGCTTATTATCCAGTAGTTTTTGATAATGATAAAGTCACAAAAGAGGTAATATTGAAACTAAATGCGGAAAATATTTATCCAAGAAGATATTTTTACCCATCTCTCAACAAGCTTTCTTATATCGAGGACATAGACGAATGCCCAATAAGCGAGAGTGTTTCTACAAGGGTCTTGTCTCTCCCACTCTATCCAGATTTAGACCCTGAAATTGTAGCTAAAATATGTAAGATAATAAATTCAACTATTTGATTTGAAAAAAAAGCCCAACATATTATTTATCAGTCATGATGCCAATAGAGCTGGTGCTCAGTTGTTTTTATTAAGCATTATGAAATATTTCAAAAGTTTAGATTTTGGGATAGTACTATTGGTAATTAACGAGTGGGGCACTTTAAATGACGAATTTGAAGAAAATTTTGCCACTTATTACCTTAATTCTTCTAAAACTAAAAAGTCATTATTTAAAAGAGATAAATCTATTCTTGATCAAATAAAATCTGAAAAAGAGATAGATTTCATTTATGCCAATACCATAGCGAGTGTCGATATTTTGCCCGAAATTAAATCTAAATTTAACAAACCTATCATAACTCATATTCACGAGTTGGGTTATTCTATTGCTCAATATGGCTCAGAGAATGCTTTGGATTTGTTGTTTGGTAATTCAGAAATAATAATTGCCTGCTCAGAAGCAGTTGGTAAGAATCTAGAAAAGCATAAAAATTCAGCCAAAATTCAAGTCGTTCATTCTTTTGTAGAAAATGATAGAGTTCTCGATATTTCTAAAACATCTTCTAAAAATAACGTCAAAGTTAAATATGGTTTTGATAGCCAAAAAACATGGATTGGTGCCTGTGGGAATGCGGACTGGAGAAAAGCCCCAGATATTTTCTTATTAATTGCGAAAAGTACATTAGATAAATCTAAGAAATTTGGTTTTGTTTGGATTGGAATTAAAGAAGAAGATCCCTTACTAGCCCAACTGAAATATGATGCTGAGAAATTGGGGATTTCAGAAAATATTCTTTGGATATCTCCGACTCCACAAGCTGTCGAAATTATTAACGCTTTAGATATTTTCATGGTTTGCTCAAGAGAAGACCCATTTCCTTTGGTAATGCTTGAAGCCGCACTATGCAATAAACCCATCCTAGGATTTAAAAATACTGGAGGTGCAGACGAATTTATTGAGGAGGATTGCGGTAAAAGGGTCAATTATTTAGATATTTTTGAAATGTCTGAAAATGTAACCTCTCTAAACGATGAAGATATTAAAACCTTTGGTAAGAACGCAAAAAATAAAGTTTTGGAGAAATACAATTTTGAAGTATCAATTAAAAAAATTGAACGTATTATTAACAAATTCTATTAAAAATAAATACATATTATTCAGGTATCGATTTTTTGTTCAAATTAGAATAATAAATCACAAAATACTTTGTTTTAATTAAAACCAATGACATGAAATTTTCAATATATACATTGCTTATAGGTATTTTAGTTAACATTTCCGTTTTCGCTCAAAAAGAAAAAGGGAAGATATTAAATGCTCCAAAAATACCAAAAAATTCTAGGACTAATACTCCAGCAAAAGATACTCCTGAGAAAAAGGATGAGGATTTTGATTTCATTTTCGAGGAAGAACCTAAACTAAGGTTTACCAATCAATATGAAAACACTAAATCTACAAAGCCAACTAATCAATCATACGCTAATTTACAGACAGGTGAGTTGATAAGAATAGAACCATTAAGAGAACTCAATCAGATTGTTAATGAAGATACTTCAAGTATAGATGAAGGTGAACTGTTGATAGTAGAGATAGAGGAAGATGCTCAGTTTCAAGGGGCTGACAATATGGTTGGTATCGCTTCTTACTTTTCTGTTTGGGATACAAAAAGTATTGACCCTTATGGTATAAATCCGAAAGAGTTTGATGAAATGGTTCCACTAACCTTGTACAATATTAGTGAAGGCAGAAACTGGGCACCAGTTTTAGATAAAAGTGTACTTACTTCACACTTTGGATGGAGAAATAGAAGATGGCACAAAGGAACTGACCTCGACTTAGAAACGGGAGATAAAGTATATGCTGCTTTTGATGGAATTGTAAGAATCGGAGGAGTACATTCAGGTTACGGAAGAACCGTAATCTTGAGACATTACAATGGTTTAGAAACATTGTATGGTCATTTGTCAAAAATCAATTTTGAGCCAAATACAATTGTAAAAGCTGGTGAGGAAATAGCTCGTGGGGGAAATTCTGGCCGAAGTTCTGGTTCACATTTACATTATGAAACACGCTATGAAGGCAATCAGTTTGACCCAGAAAATATTTACAATTTCAAAGCAAATCCAATGGAAATTAGAAGTTCTGAGTTTGTTTTGTCATCCAAAGTTTACGATTATTTAAGAGGTGGATCTTCTAGACCAAAAAACTTCAATACTGAACCTGGGCAATTACAAAGTGGCGGAGAAGCCCAAACAAGCTCAGAAGATGGGGAGGATATAGAAGATATAGAGGACGAAGAGGAAGTGCCTGTAAAAATTGAAAAGAAAATGTGGTATACAGTTAGACATGGAGACAATCTAACAGAAATATCTCGAAAATTTCATACTTCTGTGGGTGAACTTTGTAGATTAAATAAAATAAGTGCTTATAAGAAGCTTTACGTGGGCTTAAAATTAAGGGTGAAATAATGAAAGTAGATATATTGGTAATGGCTGTGCATCCTGACGATGCAGAGTTGAGCTGTTCAGGCACTATTTTAAAACAAATAGCTTTAGGGAAAAAGGTTGCTATTGTGGACTTTACGGCTGGGGAACTAGGAACAAGAGGAACCGCCGAAATAAGACTTAATGAAGCTCAAGCTTCAGGACAAATCTTACAATTATCTGCAAGAGAAAATCTCGGCTTTAGGGATGGCTTTTTCAGAAACGACGAGCAACATCAGCTTGAATTAATTAAAGTAATTAGAAAATATCAACCTGAGATAGTTATAGCCAACGCCATTGAAGACCGTCACCCAGACCACGGAAGAGCTGCGGCTTTGGCAGTAGAAGCTTGTTTTTACAGTGGTCTTAGAATGATAAAAACTGTTGACAATGAAGGTAATACCCAAAAAGAATGGAGGCCAAAAAATCTTTTTCACTATATTCAGGATAGATATATCGAGCCAGATTTTGTAGTAGATATTTCAGAGCATTGGGACATAAAAGTGGAATCAATCAAAGCTTTTAAAAGCCAATTTTTTGATCCGAATTCCCCAGAACCCGCTAGTTATATATCTTCAGCTGATTTTATTGAGTTTATCGAGGCTAGGTCAAGAGAAATGGGTCATAAAATAGGCACAAAGCATGGGGAAGGCTTTACAAAAACAAAAACTATTGAGGTATCAAACTTATTTGATATACTTTGATAATCTTAGGAAACTGAAAAAGTCAGCTCTCAAAACTATTTTTAAGTGATTGATTACATTTGAAAAAAAACCAAAGTGTTTTTTCAAAACAATGTATCTATCCTTCCAAGACTTGAAAATTTGTTTGTGTGATACACCTCCTTCTAAATATTTGGACAAAATCCCTGGATATTCTAGATTCAGATTCGATTTTTTCAAGCAATTAATTTCCCAATCTATATCTGCACTTAGGTTATCCAAAATATAAAATGGAGCAATCTCTCGTTTTACAATAAACGATTGGTGACAAACCAACATACCCATTTTGAATTTTTCCCAGATTAATGGTTTAGGAATTTTATGAGGAGTAACTTCAGTTCTTAATCCTTGTATATTCCCATCATTATCAATCATTAAAGTATCTGAATAAATGACATCTGGACTTTGCTCTGAAAGTTTTTTTATCTTTTCTATTGCATCATTTTCGGCTATTTGGTCACCTGCATTCATAAACCACACATAATCTCCTTTAGCATGTATAAGACCTTTATTCATAGCGTCGTAAAGGCCTTTATCCTTTTCTGAAATTACTTTATCAAAAAGATTCTCATTCCTTTTTACAATTTCCATTGTATCATCCTTGGAGCCACCATCTATCAATATATATTCAAAATCTTTGGAGGATTGATTTCGAATGCTATCAATGGTACGTTGAAGATAATCCTCTGCGTTAAAGGTTATAGTAATGATTGAGACTAAAGGCATATAATAGAATAGTTTTCGAAAAAAAAACCGAACTACAAGTAGTTTTGAAGTATAACGTTTTTCTTTGTAAATATTTATTGTCAAAATTAAGGATAAATGGCCAAATTACTTTTCTTCACTAAAATGAATTTCGGAATTCCTGCAAGTGGTGGAATCAAAAATAAAGTTTTTGCACAGGCAAGGGCCTTTGAAGGTTTAGGTTTAGAGACAGATATTTTATTTTTCGAAAATAGTGAAGTAAAAATTCGAGGTAAAAATATTAACATAACCACAAATACAACTAGCAAATTTGAATTTTTAAAATATTTATATTTAGGATATTTGAAAAAGATAAAAATTGAAGAATACGACTATTTGTATATTAGACATTTTCTTACAAATCCTCTTTTTATTTTAATGCTTAAAAGGATTAAATCTAGGAATAAAAGGATTAAGATATTTATGGAAATACCTACTTATCCTTATAGGTTTGAATTTGCTCACATGCCTTTCAAGAAAAGGCTAGAACTAAAAATAGATGACTTTACTACTTCATTTTTCAAGAAATACATAGATAGAATTGTGACATTTTCTTCTAAAAAAGAAATATTTGGGGTTCCAACATTAAGGACTGACAATGGTATTGATATTGAGAAATTCGGGCTTGTTTCTTCAGCTCAATTTGGCGGAAGCCAATTGCATCTTTTAGGATTAGCCAACATGCAAATATGGCATGGAATTGATAGATTAATAATGGGATTAAAACAATATTATAATTCTTCTCAAAGCCTAAAAGTAATATTACATATAGTAGGTCGTGGAGACGAATTAGAGAACTTAATTAGACTTTCAGAAGATAATAACTTAACAGAATATATTAAATTTCATGGCTTTTTATCAGGAGATGAATTAAACAATATGTTCGCTTCTTGCCACCTAGGCATTGGTTCTCTTGGAATGCACAGAATAAATGTTGCCAAAGGTGAAACATCCGCACTTAAATCAAGAGAATATGCATCTAGAGGTTTACCATTTGTCATTGCCTATGAAGATCGCGGATTTCCAGTTGATTTCCCTTTTATGTTAAAACTTGAAGCAAATGACAATCCAATAGACATTAACACCCTCGTTGAATTTTATATGGAGGCTACTAAAACAAATGACTTTGGAATAAAAATGCATGAATATGCGGCCAACAATTTATCTTGGAAGTCTAAACTATTACCTGTTGTTGAAGCATTTAAATTATAAAAATGGAAGTAGCTGTAATTATACCTATTTATAAAGAGAAACTTTCAGAAAACGAAATCAAATCTTTGAAACAAGCAAAATTTATTCTTGGAGAATTTCCAATTTACTTTGTTTGCCCGGAAGATTTGGATATAAATAAATATCTTGAAATTGCACCAAACGCAAAAATAAAAAGATTTGGAAATGATTATTTTCAAAGCATAGTAGGCTATAGTCAATTAATGTTATCTCCTCATTTTTACAAGACTTTTTTTGATTATCAGTATATCTTAATTTATCAATTAGATGCCTTTGTTTTCAAGAATGAATTATTGGAATGGTGTTTTAAAAATTACGATTACATTGGTGCTCCTTGGATTTCAGCAGTGCCAATAACCAATGGCAAACCTATTATTGATATGAGTAAATGGTTTATAAACAGAGTAGGAAATGGAGGACTTTCTTTAAGAAAGGTAAAAAGTCATTATTTAAACACCTTGATTTTTAGACCATTCCTAAAATATTTCATCAAGAACGAAGATATGTTTTGGGGTTTGTTTTTATATTGGTTAAATCCATTTTTCAAAAGACCAAAAGTAAAAGAAGCTTTAGAATTTGCTTTTGAGATGGAACCAATGAAATCATTTCAAATTATAGATAAAAAACTCCCATTTGGTGTTCATGCTTGGGAAAAGTATGAACCCGAATTTTGGAAAAAAATTATAGATTAGTTATTTTAGCTTTTTGTTTCAAAATTCAAAATCAACCATTAAATTCTCTACTTAAACTTTAGATATGAAACCACAATTTTACCTTTCAATTATTATTCTACTTTTTATTTCAAATATTACATTTGCATCTCATTTTAGGGGAGGAAAAATAGAATGGACACGAAGTCCAAATTCTAATACTGTAACTTTTAAAGTATATTCCGTTTGGCGTGAAGACTTTGTTGAAGATATCTCTTTAGATTTTGGAGATGGCCAATATTCAAATTATTTGATTGGAAATGAAATACTTCATATCGATGGTTACAGAGTAATAGAATCCGCAATAGACCATACTTATGCATCAACGGGAAATTATTCTGTTAATTACAGTTCATGTTGTAGAATTGATATCACGCAAAATTCTCCTGGATATGACTTTTCTGTTTCAACAACCGTATGTTTAAATTCAAGCAATTTGAATTCTCCAAGTTCTAACAGTCCATTTATTATTGAATTAACCCAAGGAAACTTAAATCAATTGCAATTATCTGGATTTGATAACGATGGAGCTTCTGTGAATTTTAGTACATCAGTAATTTCAGGCTATAGTTTTGTACCATCATCAGCAGGAAATATCCTTACTATTTCTCCTAGTGGTGTATTAAATTGGAATACTTCAGGCACTACAATTGGACAATTATGGCAATTAAAATATAAAATATCCGATGGATGTGCAGAAACCGAAATGGATATTTTAGTAAAAATCGTTCAATCTACATGTCCAGTGCCGCTTGGGATAATCGCTGGCAATAATGTTATTCAATCAGGCCAATCCTCAAATATCACTTTAAGCTTTACTGGTGCCGCACCTTGGACTTATGAGATTACGGATATTGGCTCTGGAACAACATCCACAAATCCATTTGTGGTGGCAGTTAGTCCATCACAAACTACAACTTATGTTATTAATTCAATATCAAATAGTTGTGGATTCGGTAACACAATTGGTTCTGCTAAGGTTGTCGTATGCAATTCATCCAACGTCGCAACATCATCTATCACTGGCACTTCTATAATTGGAAGCGGACAAAGCACCAATTTGACTTTAGACTTTACAGGAAATGGCCCTTGGAATTATACAGTTTCGAATTTTGGCTCAGGTGTTTCTTCATCAAATCAAAAAATCATCTCAGTTTCTCCTACACAAAACACCACTTATACTATCACAAATTTATCTGATGCATGTGGAACTGGATTAGCATCCCCAAATAGTGCTGTTGTTTCTATTTGCCCATCTCCCAGTGCGGTTATTAGCGGTAGTACTGCCATTACCAGCGGAGGTATTGCTAATATTTATGTAAATTTTACGGGTACCCCACCTTGGGCATATAATATAAGTAACTTTGGCACAGGTTCTACGAGTAATAATCCATTAACAATTGGCGTAAACCCAAGTATTACAACCACATATGCATTAGTTTCTGTTTCAAATTCATGTTCTTCAGGCACAACCTCTGGGTCAGCTACTATTACAGTATGTCCAGCTAGTAATACTGTTACATTAAACAACAATCTCCCGATTGTCGAAGGGGCTTCAACAAACTTGGTTCTTAATTCATCTGTGATACCTTTTAATTATAATATTTCTGGAATTGGAAATGGAGTAGCTAATACTTCTCCTTTTAATATTCAAGTATCGCCTTTGACAACAACGAAATATGAACTTTTATCAGCAACAAATTCCTGCGGAACTCCAACATTTTCAGGAATATCAACGGTAGTTGTCCAAGCTCCTAATAGCAATAAAAAATTAATCTCTTGTTTTCCATTTGATGGAAATGTAATAGATCAAAAAGGGACAAATACAAGTTATAACAGTGGAGCAGTTTTGACATCAGATAGGTTTGGGAATCCAAATAGTGCATATTATTTCGATGGCTACTCAAACATATCATTAAGCACCAATGAATTAATAAATAATGAGTTTACTTATTCTGCTTGGGTAAAACCAACCTCACTTCCCTTAACAGGAGAAATTCAAATACTATTTTCTATTGGTGGAAGTGGTGGTGATCAACTTTTTTCGATAAATAATTCATATTTTGGTGATACTGAAAATAGGCCAAAGTTTAATATGCCTAACTATATTGGATATAACTCAGCGGGACCATATCTCCTTTCAGATGAAATTATTACGGAAAACAATTGGTATTTTGTCACTTTTGTAAGGTCCATTGATAGTTTGTTGGTTTACATAAATGGAGAAAAATCAAATTCGGTATATTCTACTGGAGTTCCCCCTTACTATGCAGGAAATATCGCAATGATTGGTAGTAGATATTTTGGAGGACAAGGTTTTAAAGGTACAATAGATGACTTAAAACTTTTTAAAGGAGTATTGACAAAAGAAGAAATAAAAATTTTGTATCTCACACAAACCTGCAATTTTGAATATTTAGAGAATCATAAAGTTGAATTAATCTCTTGTTATAACTTTTCAGGAAATTCTTTAGATGGTTTAGAAAAAAACAATGCCCAACCTAATAATGTAACTTATTCCTTTGATAGATTTGGCAATTCAAATTCAAGTGTTATTTTGAATGGAACTGGTGATTTATCGTTAAATGCAAATAATTTTGCACTTAACAACTATTCTATTTCATTATGGACAAAATTGAATACTACAAATAATAATACCACATTATTTTTAGCTGGTCAAAATAGTACGAACCAAATAATCAGATTTGTAAATGATGCCTCAAGTGGTAATATTCCAAGTTTTAAATTTGAAGCTAATTTAATTTCAGGATTGACTTCTATTTCAGCTCCCAATATTTTAACTAACCAGTGGTATCATATTGTCGCTATTAAAGACCCATCTAGAATAAGACTTTATATAAATGGCAATTTGATTGGAGAAAAAGGAATTTATAATAATTCTGAATCGTATTATGGAATAGCACCTATCAATGCCACATTTGGAAGCAAAAATGGAACGGAAAAGTTAAATGGACTTTTAGATGACATTAAAATTTATAATGGATCATTATATGAGGCTGAAGTAAAAGAAATTTATCAGAAAACAATATCTGATTGCAATTTTAGTCCCTGTCCAACTTATTTAAATGTCACTGGCAATATTTTAGGTAACGAAAACCTAAGAGCTAGTGTATTCTTAGAAGGCTCAAATATCAACACCAATAATAGTAATTTTTCGTATTTTAGTGGAAAAAGCATTTTAATAAAACCTGGTTTTAATTCAAATTCAAATATTGTATTTAAAGCTGAAATAAAAGGATGCTACAATTAATTAAATGCAAAACATTGACTTAGGCAAGTAAATTCAAAATATTAGAATATATATTATTTGAATTTTGAACAGAAAAAATTTTCTCTAAATTTCTTCTATTAACTTCTTTCTCATTTAAAGTTAATTCAGAAGTGCCATAGATTTCAAATTCCGATTCAAAAATTGAAACCTTTATTTCTTTTTCAAGAAAGAAATTTAATATTGGGTTATTTTTAGATAGATATACTCTGGCACCCAAATAAATTAAGGAAATAATATTCCCCATTGCCTGCTGTCTATAATGCAAAAAAACTGCAGTGTTACAAGTCTTAAGAAAATTCATGTAATTAGTTAAATCCATAAATTCTAAAACACTTTCTCCTTGAAGTCCTAAAATATTTTGAACTTCTTTTTGAAACTTATTTTTAAAACTTGTAGTCGCATATCCATAATTTAAAACAAAAAATGCTTTTGTAAATAAACCTTTGTGATCTTTTAATTTATCCAAAACTTCGAAATAATTAGACTCCAATGAGGCAGAATTCCCAACTAGAATATTACCAGTATTTAAATTTAAATTTGGGTCTGAAATATTGCCTAAATATTGATTTAATGTAAGAAATGGGGCATAAACAAATTGCATTTTGTTTTTATAATATTTTGAAAATATTTCGAAATCTTCATGAATGTAGGATATAAAATAATCAATTTTCTTATAAAGTAATAATGCCTCACGAAAATTTTCAAGGTTCATTCTTTTAAGAATAAAATCCGGTAAAAAATCAAAAAAACATTCAATAAGTTTGTTTTTTATTATAAAAAATTTGTTTTGCTTTAAATGATATTTCAATGTGATTGGCCCATATAAAGTTAACCTTAGCTTAGGTAAAGAATAAATATCATACCCCCAAGGAAACCATCCAAATTTAATTTGTGCATCTATTTCAAGTCCAACTTTTGCGAACTTTTGGCAAATAGAATGAAATAATACTAATTGTGGTTTAAAATTTTTAATGTAAAAATTAATATTTGATTCCTTAAAATCTAAAATCAATATTTCATTTTTAGTTTTAGGAAAGCTAGAAATTTTAGAGGAGATATCTTCAAAGAAAAAGTAAAAATTATTAGTATTAGTTTCTTCAAAATTCCTAATTACATCTGATACTATCTTTTCAGGTAATAAAAAATGAAAAATTGTCTTCAATTTACTATAATATTAATAATATGAGTAACTTCTTTTTCTGTTAAGTCAACAAAAAGGGGTAGTCTAAGTAAACAATCAGAGTATCTGTCAGAATTTACTAATTCTCTTCCATCATGTTTATCTTTATAATATGGACTCTTATGAAGGCTTAAATAATGAAAAACAGATAGTATCCCTTTATTTTTCAATTTTAATATCAAATTGTCTCTTTTTTCACTTGTATTGAAAATAAGATAAAAAATATGTGCATTATTCCCAGAATATTCAGGAATATAGGAAATTTCAACATCATTTAATAGTGCCCATTCTTTTAAACCATTTTTATATTGATTCCAAATTGCAATTCTCTTTTTTTGAATTTCATCTAGAGACTGTAATTGTGAATATAAAAGTGCGGCAATTAACTCAGATGGCAAAAATGATGACCCAACATCTACCCAATTATATTTATCCACAATTCCTTTAAAAAAAGCATTTCGATTTGTTCCTTTTTCCCAAATAATTTCTGCTCTTTCAACAAGTGTTTTATCATTAATAACTAGTAAACCTCCTTCTCCTGAAGATATATTCTTAGTTTCATGAAATGAAAATGTAGCTAAATGTCCAAATGAACCTAAAAACTTCTTTGATTTGTCAGAAAAAGAATAATTGTTAGCTATGGCCTGGGCTGCATCTTCAATAACATACAATTTGTATTTTGCGGCAATGCTCATTACCAATTCCATATTACAAGCTGTACCTGCATAATGGACAACTACAATTGCCTTAGTTTTTTTTGTAATTAAACTTTCAATTTGATTTTCATCAAGACTTGGATGATTATTTTTGCTATCTATAAAAACAATTTTAGCTCCCCTCAATATAAAAGGATTTGCTGAACTTACAAAAGTATATGAAGGTACAATTACTTCATCTCCAGGTTTTATATCAATCAAAATGGCGGCCATTTCCAAAGCATCTGTACACGAAGTGGTTAACAAACACTTGCCAAAACCAAACCTATTTTCAAAAAAAGCCTGACTTTTTTTTGTAAAAGGGCCATTTCCAGAGAGGTTTCTTGTTCTAAATACCTCGTTTACAAATTCGTTTTCCTTTCCTGTCAAAAAGGGTCTATTAAAAGGAATCAAATATTCCATAAATGATAAATGTATATATAATTCTTGATTTCAAATTTATTTTTCTTATATAAAGTCATTGCAGGATAATTTTCACCTTGTGTAATAACTCTCAATTTTCCTATTTTGGATTTTTGAGATTCATTAATGCAATACTCTACCAAAGCATTTCCAATCCCTCTTCCCCTGTTTTTCCTATCAACACCTAATAAACCAATGGTAAAAACATCCTTTTCTTTTTCAAGTGTAATAAATCCAGCAATTTCATTATTAACTAAGTACAAAAAAGTATCAATTTCTTTAATATTTATTAATGATTTTTTTATCCATTCATAATACAACTTTTCAAATTCAGAGTTCTTGAAATTTTTATCACAAAAAAATCTCGAATAGGCACCACTTTGAAGTGAAAGGTCTTTTAATTTTTCCGATTTCAATTCCTCAGGTCCAGCTAATATGATAGATTTAGAAACGTTTAATAATTCTGTGGTTTGAATTTCCCTCTCAAATTCAACTCGTGTTGAAATGAAATCATAATTAAAATCTAAAATTTTATTTTGACTATATAAATAAATTAGTTTAAAATTATCTTTATTCTTTATGTTTTTGTCAAGTTTTACAATTCCGTCAAAATGTGCTTCTCCAACTTCAAACCCGAAAAAATCTGAATCCCAAGTTTTCCTTTTAATCTCAAGCATTATTTGAATTTCTTTTTAAAGTTTAAGTACATATATGTCAGGTCTTGTGATATATTGTATTTTAACAAAACAAATGAAAAAATAGATATAATAATTAATGATTTAAAAACAATTCCACCTATTAAGGCTATTGCTGATTGTCCAAAATCTGGAATTATATATCCAATTAAAATCAAAAAGCACAAAAAAATTACTATAAAAAATTCCTTTATTGTTAAAGGATTCATTCCAAATTTACTTTGAACAAAGAAAAGTCTAAAAATTCCAGAAAACAAAGTTACTAGAGCTGTTGCAAAAGCAGAACCCAAAAGCCCTAAAATTGGAATTAAAAAATAGTTCAAAAGAACAACTGAAATAGCCATAAAAATAACTAAAATAGTATTGAATTTGTAATATTTTGAATAAGAAATCACTTCATTATTTAAACCTAAGCTCATTTCAATCCATTTTGCTAAAGAAATAATAATAACTATCCATTTACCTTGAGAATAAATCTCTTTTTTGGGCAATAAATTTAAAATAGCTTCAATATTTACAGAAACTAGCACTAACATAATACCGCCAATAAGCATTAAATTAAGTGCCGACTTTTTATATATTTCATTCACCTTTTTAAAATTTAAATGGAAAAGATTTTCTGACAAAATAGGTACAGAAATAGATTTCAATGCCTTAGCTGGAATTTCTATAGTGTTTGCTATATATGAAGATATAACAAAAATAGCAACAGCTTGTGTACCAATTTTTTGAGCAATTATATTTCGATCAATGAACATTATTAAATTCACTCCTAAGCTTCCTATAATAACCAATCCTCCAAATTTAACTGCGTCTTTAATAATTCTCTTTTCGATATTAAGAAAATTGAAATTGATTTGAAATTTCCCTAATTTAATTAAGTAAATAATTAGTGATATTATTATTATTAAAATAAAGAAAACGTTAAAAAGTAAAAAAGTAGAAAAATTAATATAACCCAATCCATAAATAATAATAGAAATAATATTTAATGCTCTAAAAACAGTTTCTCTTAAAAACGTAGGCATTGCTACTCTTTTATTTGCTCTTGAATAAGCTTCAAAAACCATCAAAACTGCCCAAAAAAGTGACATTGGTAAACTAAGCCATAAATAAGGAATTACCGTAGGTGATTTTGCAAGAAAAAGCAATTTAAATTCATCGTTAATAAATATAAGAGGCACTAAAAAAACAAGGAATCCTATTAAAGGAAATAATAACATCAACAATAGCATTCCATTATTTCCATTATTTTCATTTTTAAATCTAGCAAAAAATTTATCAATAATATAGGGTGAGCCTAAATGGACAAAAGTCGCAAATATTAAACTATTTTCTAACAATAAACGAGAAACAGCCAATTCATCTGCCGACAAAAAATGAGTTGCGATAAATAATGTATTGATGGCTCCAAGTATTACCCCTATAAAATAACCTACACTAGACTTTACACTTTGTCTAATAATTAATCCCATTATATTTTAGGTTTTAACCCTACTTTTAAATAATTAAAGGCGTTCATATATATTACTAGTTGTTTCTGAAATATATTAAAAAATGTAATTAACAATTTTAAATCTGCGGAAACTACTGGCTAATACCAATTTAGGAACTTAAATATCAATCCATTTTTGAAAATTTGAGGTCTAGTAGACATTCTACATATGGAATCTTCAAAGTGTTCTAAAACTAAATTTGAAAGTACAATATCACAGTTATTATCTTCTGTCACTATCTTGCTATCACTAGAAAAAAAACCACTAGAGGCGGATTGAAATCAATTCCAATAAAATCTACTTTTATTGGGTCAAATAAAACTCTATGTAGCATCTTGCCGCAACTATAATTGGCCAATTTAATTTTACTTTTTGAATTCTCTTTAGAATTCCTCATTGCAAATTCTATCAACCTTTTTAAGCTATACCATAAAGAAAGAAAAATTGATATAGTAAATATTAAATTCTCTTTAGCATCTTCAAGAATTTTTTCAGTTCTTTTAATCTTCATTTTTTATTGTACGGAAATGCATAAATAAAGCAACAAAAACCAACCCTACCCAAGCAATTGAAGAATTCCTATCATATTTTTGGCCAACTTTAACAGAAACCGGATCAAAAACAAATTCAATTTTATGTTTTCCCGCTGGTATAGCCATGGCTCTAAGGATATAATCGCCTCTAAAATGCGGTGCAGGTTTTCCATCTATGGTAGAAATCCAATCCTCATTTCCTTTATAAAAAACCTCAGAAAACACTACGACCTGTGCATTAGGACTTTCAAAATTATATTCCAGATGTTTAGGACTGTAGGATGTCAATGTAACAGTGCCAGTTAAATCTTTAGAGGGATTTATTGTGCCTAAATCTTTAATAAACTGCTTTTCAACGACAAGGGTTTTAGCTGGATTTAGGCTATCTAATGCTTGCATTTCAGCATTTGCTCCTGTTACTTCTTTTATTTCTGAAACAAACCATGCATTGCCCAATGCCCCAGCGTTTTGCTGAGCTATTGGATTGCCATCTTGACCTTTCGCAATAAAATACTTAGTATTGAGCATATTTAATACAGCCATATTGTTTTTTGCAATCTGATTCTCTATCAAATCATTAAATCGACTTAATTTTGCTGCACTATACCCACCTACTGACTTATGATAAACTGACGTAAAAGCATTTGTAAATGGACTAGATGTTACATCTATTACTCTAAATGAAAGACTTTTATCATTCAATATCTGCAAATCAGCGGACGTCTGTTGAAACTGACTCTCAAAACTAGAAGGTTTCGGTTGAAAATCGTCTTTGTTTAAATATCTTTTATCAACTGACCAAAGATCAATCAAAACTAAAATTGCTAGTAAACCACCTACCAAATTAGAGTTTTTAATAGTGTTTTTAACATAAAGAACTAATAACCCTGCTGTTAATAGAATAAAAACCAAACTCCTTAATGCGTCTGATTTAAACAAAGATTCTCTATCTTCTAATAAAGCAGTATATAACTGATTTACAGCATTCTGATTACTACCAAAGCTCTGCTTTAAAACTTCTTTGAACTGAATGTCTTTTCCTGTTGAAAAATCAATAAATCCTGGTAACAAAAAGAAAAATAAACTTAATCCACCTGCAATTCCCAAACTTATATATAGTGGCTTTTTGAATTTTTCCCAGCTTGGTTTATTTACTAACAATTCATGCAGTCCCAACGCTCCAATAGCCACAATACAAAGCTGAAATAATGACAAAATCATACTAACTGCTCTGAATTTATTGAAATAAGGCAAATAATCAAATAAAATATTGTTGAACAAACTTAGATTACTGCCCCAAGATATAAATAAGCAGATTATTCCACTGATTAAAAATGGAAGTTTATAACGTTCATTTGCAAAAAATAAACCTAAGATAAAGAGAAATAAAATAATCGCACCTGAATAAGTTGGACCACTTACAAATTGTTGGTCACCCCAGTAAGTTGGCAGACTTTTCGCAAATTGTAAAGCTTGTCCATAGTCAACACCTAAAGCTGTTAAAGTTTTAAAAGATTGAGAATCTTTATCTAATTCCCCTGATCCTCCCCCTGAAAAATTAGGTATTAAAAAAGAAAAGGATTCAAGTTTACCATAACTCCATTCAAATGCATAATCTTTTTCTAGGCCTTGATTTGGTCCTTTTGATTTCAAATCAGAACCTCCCCTCATTGTGTATTTTGCATAATCTGTTGAGGTCCAGAGTCTTGATGTATTCGTTCCTACAACCAGTAATCCTAAAACCAAACTTAATCCAGAAGCAATTAAAAAATTATTAAGATGTTTTGATTTGATTGCTCTCACCAATTCAAAAACTGCCAATACTCCAATGATAAAAGCAGAATAATAAGTAATTTGAAAATGGTTGGCGTTTAATTCTAAGCCTAATCCTAAACTAAAAACAGCTGCTCCTAACCAAGGCTTACCTCTAAAACCCCAAACTAAACCTGCTACCATAATTGGTAAAAAAGCCAAAGCATAGACTTTTGCCAAATGTCCAGCTTCTATTATTAGGATATTATATGAGAAAAATGCATAACCAAGAGATCCGATTATAGCTGGAATTGTTTTTACACCTAAAGCAATAAGCAACAAATAAGCTCCTAGGAGATATAAAAAAATAAAAGTACCTTGTTGTGAAAATAAATTATAAATAAAAGGTTGAACTTTTACGAAAACTCCTTCTGAATAATCACCTCCAACAAAATAAGTGGGCATTCCACCAAACATACTATTTGTCCAACCTGTGTATTCACCATGATTTTCCTGCCCAAATTTCCTAATCTCTGATTGCACAGCATGCATTTGATATGTATCACTTTGTTGTAGGGTTTTCCCACTTAATATAGGATTCATAAAACCTACAGATAACAATATAAATATTGTTATTGCTAATAAGTGTGACAAATGACTTCTTTTAAAAAGAATATTTTTCATGTTAAATTATTGAAAGTGCTTTATCTAATTTTTTCAGCTATTATAACTATTTCCATCCTGACTATACTTTTTCCTTTAAATTTTACTTTTTTCAATTTCCTTATTATTAACGAATTTTCCAATGCAGCGTAAAATTTACTTGGAAGTCTAAAGTTCGGGAAAAATTGTCTAACTTTATTAAAGGCAATAAATGGAAGAGGAGAAATAAAATTTGAAAAACCATATATTTCCAAAGTTTTGATTACATCTTTAAACGTAGTTTCATCTAAATGCAAACATTGAGCCTTGATTTTTCCAGTATGGGAATTATCAATCAAAATCGTCCAGTCAGTAGGGCCAAATAATTTATTAGGAATTAACAAAACCAACTTGCCTCCCTTAACTAAACTTTTTGAAATCGAATTTAAAAATAAATCCTTATCGTCTAATGCTATATGTTCATAGACATTATCCAAAATGGCTACCTCAAAAGTTTGGGGTAGTTCAAAATCTATAACATTTCTTTGGAAACACTTGACTTGATCTGAATATTTGTCTTTCGGTAAAGTTGGAGCTTTTACATCTAATCCATATAAAGATTTGTAGTCTAATTTTGATTTAGCTATTGCATATAAAAATGCACCACTTCCACTTCCAATATCTATAATTGACTTACCATCAACTTCTTTTTTAAAAATTTTTAAAATTTCAGATTTTGCTTTAACTAATTCACCAAAATAATCTTTAGAGTAAGGTTCAACTAGTTCGGCAGATTTGGAATAAACATAATCATATAATTCCTTTCTTTTGTAAAAATCTTTTTCTTTTAAAATCAATTCATTGAAGTTGCTTTCAACTTTAAACATTTCAGCAAGAATCTCTTGTGGTAGGCCTGTTTTATTAGAAAAGAAACTTAAATTATTTAATTTTTTTGTAAGCATTATTAAGCACTTATTTTTTTATTAATGATTTATAGATTATCAAAAATACTTCCAAAATTAAAAAGATCTATCCAGACAATAACGAAAAATAAAAAATAAAAAGATATGACCTAAAATCAATTAAATCTAATTATTGAATTTCCACGAAAATCTAGTCTATTCCAGAGCTATGAAACGATCAAATTCTAATGATAGTAAACCTTCAATCTTGGCCTTAAATTAGGATCTAATGATTCACTTGTAGAAAAAGGAGTAATTTTATATGGAGTTTCAACTTGATGTTTAATCATAAATCCATAATTATTGGTTTCCAAAATATCCTTTAAAAGATTGGTTACATTAATTGAATAGTTTTGCTTAGGATTTGAAGCTTTTGGTATCACTACTTTATTTGTTGAAGTTACATTAGGCATATTATTCCAAGTAATGGTATTTTCAGACCAATTGGACAAAACTCTTTCTACTTCTAAAACATTATCTCCTTCATGACCTGTAAACATTGGGGCAATATCGATAAGTGATTGACCAAAAAATAAAGTTAATACTGCAGAATCAATAATCACGTTCTGTGGCAAGTATGATAAATCAAATTTTAAATAATTTCTTTTTATATTTAAAATTCCATTTTGAGTCCAAGCGTATGGGTCCATATGATCATTTTGTCCATAATTATTATCAGGAACTATAGATGCAACATCAGAATCTTCCATATTTGCATCATTTCCAATTATTTCAAAAGGAGCAATAGTATTATGAAAAACGATTCCTTTCAAAATATACTCCAAAGGTTCACAACAATTAGGGTCAATCACACCAGTTTCAAAAATGAATGGACAACATCCCTGACTAGGGCAAATAAAGTTTGGGCTTTCAAAACTATAAGTTCCAGCAGTTGTCACATTTAATGTATTTGAGTTTTGATTAGGAATAACAATTCCGTCTTTTTTCCAAATAATATTGTTGATACTTGAATCTTCAATTATTATTTGTCTGCCAACAAAATTAGAATTGGAAACAAAAATAGGATTGGAAAAACAAGTCCTTGAATAATCATCTTCAGACTTTAAAAAATTCATTGGTGTGGAGTCTGAATCCTTTTGATCTACACTGTAAACTTCTGCTTCTAAATACCACGGCCCTCCATTTAATATTTTATAATTTAAAACCAAAGTTGCAGAATCTCCTGGAAGAACAATAGGAATTGTCCATAAATTGGAATTTACGTCAAAAGTGCCACTTGAAGGTAAAGACATCTGAAAAATCGAGAATGGTTGTGAGAATATTGCATTTACACCAACTTTTACGTTTGTGGCATTATTTTGTAAATTTTCATTTTTTAGGATTAATTTAACCTGACCAATTGCTTCACTGGTAGTTTTAAAATCAATATTAAAGGCTTTTAAATTTAAATCAACAGTATCAGAGGAGCCCTGGACAAAATAATTTGAAATATTATTAAAATAAGTAACACTATTTGCCTTACCAAATCTATCGTTTGATAATGTGGCTCCAATAGCCTGAACGTCCAATTTAGAAAGGGAAACTTCATTTGCCATGCTTTTAAAAGAATAAGAACCTTTTAATCTCTCTGACGGAAGCATTTTACAAAAAGAATTAAAGCTGGAAAGTACAATAATTGAAATTAAAGTGAATTTAAACATCTTATTAATAATTATATTATGGGAATATTTAGAATTTTGCAATAAACATGCCAACATGAAATTTGGCATTTATTTTAAAACTTAGAAATACCCCAGAAAATTTCTTAAAGAAAAACCTAGAAAACTCTAGTTTTTTAATCCAAATCCAAAAAAATACACAAATTAGAAACTATAATAAAAGCTACCTATAATGAACGCCCTTAGCTATATTCTTTTAATAAGGATTTTACGATTTAGATATTATACATGAATTTATTTTTTTCAATCGGTTTTTTCAATAATTTCGTAAAAATCCTTGAATATAAAATGAAAAACTGCCCCGAATGCGGAAATATTATTTTAGGTAGAATTGATAAAAAATTCTGCTCAGATATGTGTAGAAACAATTACAACAACAAACTAAAAGCTGTGGACGTAAACTATGTTAGAAATATAAACAATATTCTAAAAAAGAATAGAAGAATATTAGAAGAAATTTGCCCAGATGAAAAAAATAAAACTACAAAAGCAACCTTACAGAAAAAAGGCTTTGATTTTGGCTTTTACACCAATATTAGGAAAACACAAGCTGGCTCGGTTTACTATTTCGTTTATGATTTTGGCTATCTTGGACTAGACAATGACTTTTTTTTAGTAGTTAAAGACAATAGAAGCAAAGAATAATCGTAGTACCATTGCAATTCAAAATTTAATATATGCTAAGATTATTTGTTTTTCTTTCTATTCTTGTTTTAGTTAGTTCATGCCACAAAAAAATGGGTGGGTTTATGCCCTCCTCAAGAGAAAACTTCACCGCTCAAACTCAAAAAAACAGTATTCCACCAATTTTTGAAAATTACTTAAATTTGGATGAACTGCCTGAATTTTCTGCCTCCGAAAATGAATTACCCGCCTTTCAAACGACATCAGTTCCTCAAATCAACTATGAACATGAAGGTTTATCCAAATTTGAAAAACCAGAATCGGAACCGAAAAGGAGTTTTATAACTGAACAAAAAATCTTAGAAAGTTCAGAAAGTGTTTCAATAAGCAAACAAAATACCCAAAAGCAAACCAGACTAAAGCGTGATCCAATATTTAATGATAGCCTTAAAATTGGTTTAGTTTTTCTTCTAATCGCTGCTGGTCTTGCTTTTTTGCCCGCTTTACTTCAGCTTGCAGTACTTTTTGCTTTAGTTGCAATGATTTTCCTATTTATAGGCCTAAAAAAACTATTTAATAGAAGAATGAAAGAGAAGAAGAAGAAACAGAGAAGAGAAAATATGCAAATGAAAAAAGATAAAATAAAAAATATTTTAAATTAGATATGAATTTAGTTTTTCTTCATGGGTTTGGTGAAAACTCAAGCATTTGGGAGGATTTCGTTAAAAGATTAAATCCAAAACATAATATAGTCTGTCCCGACTTTTCCGAGAAAAAAGACTGTTTTTCTATTCCTGAATATGCTGAGTGGTTAAAAGGTATTTTGGATAAAATGGAAATAAAAGAAGCCGTAATTATTGGCCACTCGATGGGTGGATATATTGCCCTAGAATTTTGCCATAAATACCACGGATTTGTGAAAGGATTAGGCCTTTTTCATTCCTCAGCCTCTGCTGACAGCGAAGAAAAAAAGGAAAACCGAGATAAAACTATACAGTTTTTGATAAAACACGACACTAACCTTTTCATAAAACATTTCTATCCTAACATGTTCAGCGAGGCATTTAAAGATTCAAATGCGGAATTAATAAATAAGAACATTGAACAGTTTAGTAAAATAACAAATGAAGCCCTTTTAGCGGCAACTCTAGCCATGAAAAGTCGCCAAAGTCATATTGAAAATTTTCCAAGTTTTGACTTCCCTATTTTTCAGATTTTGGGCACACAGGACACGTTTGTAAATTATGCAGAGGCTCTCCAACAAACTTTAAAAATAAAATCGCCAAATGTCTTGTTGCTAAACGACATTTGCCACGCAGGAATGTTTGAATCTCCACAAATCTGTGCGAATTTCATCAATACATTTCTAGAAAGAATCTAAACTTTGTAGCTTCTGTGAGCGTCTAACTTTAAGAAAATAAAAAGTAAAAGTGTAAACGATAACAATGAAGACCCTCCATAGCTTATAAATGGTAGCGGAATTCCAATTACTGGCATCAAACCAATCGTCATTCCGATATTTACCAAAACGTGGAAAAATATTATACTGGCTACTCCATAACCGTAAATTCGGGCAAATTTGGATTTTTGTTTCTCGGCAAGACTTAGTAATCTAGTTAAAAGAATAAAATATAAGCCCAGGATAATAAAGCTTCCCAAAAAGCCCCACTCTTCTCCTACAGTACAAAAAATAAAGTCTGTAGATTGCTCAGGAACAAAATCAAATTTGGTCTGGGTTCCTTGCAAATATCCTTTGCCCATTACACCTCCCGAACCTATCGCTATTTTAGACTGTATTACGTTCCAACCATCGCCTTTGGGGTCTGAGTCTGGGTTAACCAATATCTTTATTCTTCGTTGTTGGTGAGGAGCCAAAACATTGGAAATAACGAAATCTACAGTCAAAACAAAACCCGAAAACAATATAAATAAACCCAAAACCCGCTGGAGGTTTTGTCGATTTCTTTCGTACCTTTTCAAGAATAAGTACCAGAACAATACCGCAAATAAAGCAAGTCCCAAGACAACTGTCCAATTTGGAAACACCAAAGCAAGGATCAAAAGAATAATAAAAGAAATTATTAGGGCTGGATAAACTCCCGGAAGACCTTCTCTATATAATACAACTATTAATATGGCAAATGTCAAAGCAGAGCCTGTTTCTTTCTGTAGAATGATAATTATAGGCGGTACAAAAATAAACAAAGCAGCTCTTACAGCATATTTCAATTTTGAAACATTAACACCTAAAGTACTTAAATATTTCGCTAACGCCATTACAGTAAAGGTCTTGGCAAACTCAGCTGGCTGGATTGAAAACGTGCCTAATTTTATCCATGACTTAGATCCTTTGATATCACTACCTAGAAATATAGTGGCAATCAAAACCAAAATCCATAAGCCGTAAAATATATAAGCGAAAGAGTCGTAAACTTTGAAATCTACAAAAAGTATTACAAGAATTAGTGCAAAGGAAACAAACATGAACAAAATTTGTCTACCTGCATTATGCTCAAGCGAAAAAATGGATTTTGGATTGTCAACATTATAAACTGCTGCATAAATGTTCATTAAGCCTATACCTAACAAAGCAATGTATATCAACACTGTAGTCCAATCTATCCCTTGTTTTATATCTATATCTTTTGCCATTATTCTATTATAGTTTGGGATGGTTTCTTGACCACAGAAGCGTTTGAATTATGGCGAGCTACAGTTGTCCAACTGGTGTTCATTACTTGTTCTTTATATGCCTGACGTTTTACTATTCCATTTAAATATTGCTCTATCATCAAGCCACAAATTGGAGCAGAAGCTACCCCACCAAACCCCCCATTTTCTACCACTACAGCAATAGCTATTTTTGGTTTATATTTAGGAGCAAATGCAATAAAAATTGCATGATCTTTACCTTTTTTATTTTGTGAAGTTCCCGTTTTACCACAAACCTCAATACCTTCAACTTTTGCTGAACGACCTGTTCCTGCTTCAACCACCAAATGCATTCCTTTTATTACTTCTTCATAGTGTCGAGGTTCTATACCCGTTTTATGAGTTTCAATATTTATGCCTTTACTTGAAGCTTCATTTATTCCAGTTTTCTTTACCAGATGCGGCGTCATCCAATATCCTCTATTTGCTAAAGTGGCACATAAATTTGCTAACTTCAAAACATTTACCCCATACTCTCCTTCTCCTATACTTAGAGAAAAAATATTGGAAAACTTCCATTGCTCTTTACCATATATTTTATCATACCTTTTCACATCAGGTAAAACTCCCTTTGACTCTGATGGTAAGTCTATTCCTAATTGTTTCCCAAAACCAAACCTTGCAACTATTGTACCCCATTCTTCAAGACCAACCCTCGCTTGTTTAAATGGATTTGTTTCGGAGTTATTAGCCAATATCTTCTTGAAAACATTGTAAAAATACGGATTACTAGAAAGCTGAATAGCGTTGTAGAGATTTGCCGCCTCATAAGGTCCACTATGAAAAATAAACTGCGATGGCGAACTAGCAAAAGAAGTTTTGGGTGTAATAACACCCATTTGCAAACCTATGGCGGCTTGAACTAACTTAAAAGTAGAACCTGGACGATAAAAAGCCGAAATGGCTCGGTTGTTTAAAGGCCTATCTGGATTCTTACTTAAAACCGTGTAACTTGAAGAGAATGATTTACCTGAAAGTAAGCTCGGGTCGTAAGTGGGATAAGACCCAATCGCCAAAATCTCTCCCGTGGAAGGTTCAATGGCAACAACAGACCCAACTTTGTTTTTAAATAAAGAATCCGCCAATTGCTGTAGTTCTAAACTAACCGAAGTATACAGGTTTTGACCAATTACAGCCGTTGTATCATATTTTCCATCAGCATATTGGCCCTTTTCTTCCCCTTTTACATTCATTAGCGTGAACCTAACACCTCTTATACCTCTTAATTCGTTCTCATAATATTTTTCTAAACCAGAAAGTCCAATATAGTCTCCTTTACGGTAATATTGTTCTTCTTGTTCTTCGAATTTCTTTTGCGGAATTTCCCCAATATATCCCAATGCATTGGCCATCGTATTACCAGGATATGTCCTGAAAAAAGATTGTTCGAATGTAAACCCTGGGTATTGGATCATTGCATCAATAACACTGGCATATTCCTCTTTGGTGAGTTGTCTTAAAAAACGAGAAGGTCTATCTTTAGAGTATTCTTTAGCAATGGCAATTGTACTATCCAGATAACTTTTTGTCACATTAAACAAATTACAAAAAGATGCAGTATCAAAAGGCAGAACTTTTTTAGGCGTAACAAACATATCATAAACCTCTTCATTTGCCACAATAAGCTTGCCTTTTCTGTCATATACTTGTCCTCGTAAAGGCACATTAATTTCCCTACGTATAGAGTTTAATGACCCCAATGAACGATAACTAGAATCGATAATTTGCAAATAAAATAATCTTAGGATGTATATTGCCCCTATGATATAAAAGAATATTAAAATAACTGGTTTTCTACTTTCGAGCATGAATGTAATTGGGACTAAATCCGACAACAAAGTTCAGAAATATTATGGGTATTTTACTATTCCTCTTGTTAAAAATAATATAACAATATGACTAAAGTTAAATTTTTTCAAAGAGAATTCATAAATCCACGCTATGCCAAATCTATTTCTAAGTTTCAATTTATTAAAAATGCTTTAAAAATTATTTAAAAGGCTATTATAAATACTAAATTTGCAAAATAAAACCAAAAATTTGGATTTTTTAGAAATAACCGAACCTGAGATTTCTGCAATTGTCCCTCAAATATTCGATTTTGGGAAGGAATATAATATCTGGACTTTTTCGGGAAATTTAGGTGCTGGAAAAACTACCTTAATAAAAGCTTTGGCAAATTTTAACGGTATCAAAGACCCAATAAGTAGCCCAACTTTTGGATATGTAAATCAATATGATGACCAGCTTTACCACTTTGACTGCTATCGATTAAAAGACATTTTCGAAGCGATGGATTTTGGAATGGAAGAATATCTAGATTCTGGTAAACGTTGCTGGATAGAATGGCCAGAGGTTATTGAGAATTTATTGCCAATTCCGTATATGGAAATTAAAATTGAGCATAATAAAAACAATTCCAGAAATATACATCTAAATATAATAAAATAATGGCTACTGAAACATTACAAGAACTAGCCAGGCGATCTGCTATTATTCCAAAAGAATCTCCTTTTGCAATCAAAAAAAGTGATAAAAACTTGAAACTAGGTTTACCTAAAGAGTTTTCAAATGATGAGAACAGAATAGCCTTAACGCCTGATGCAGTTGCTTTATTAGTAAAAAACGGCATGGAGGTAGCTGTAGAAACTGGAGCAGGAGCTAACGCCAATTATTCCGACAGAGATTATGCCGAATCTGGAGCGGAAATAATCCAAAGCCACAAAGAGATTTTTGAAAATGATATTATTTTGAAAATTGAACCTTTGACTGGAGAAGAATTAGACTTTATAAAAACGGGTGCCACTTTGATTTCCACATTAAACTTGCCATCTCTAGACCAAAATTATTTCAATACTCTCAACAGAAAAAAAATCACGGCAGTTGCTTTTGAATATATACAAGACAAGGTAGGCGAGTTTCCTATAGTACGTGCCATGAGCGAAATAGCAGGCAGTGCTGTATTGTTGATAGCAACGGAGTATTTGAGTAGTGTAAATAATGGCAAAGGTGTTATCATCGGTGGAATTACGGGGGTACCTCCTACCAATGTAGTAATCTTGGGAGCTGGAACTGTAGGCGAATTTGCGGTAAGGTCGGCACTAGGTTTAGGTGCCAATATAAAAGTATTTGATCGCCAATTGTATAGACTCCAAAGACTTCAATATGCAGTGGGAAGTAGAGTATTTACTTCAATAATAGACTCTATAAATCTAAATAATGCTTTGAAAGACGCCGACGTGGTAATAGGTGCTTTAAGAGGTGAGGTTGGTTTAGCTCCATTGGTTATCTCCGAAGAGATGGTGGCTCAAATGAAACCCAATTCATTAATCATAGATGTAGCAATAGATCAAGGAGGATGTTGTGAAACTTCTGAAATGACAAGCCATGCAAAACCGACCTTTAAAAAACATGACGTAATACACTATTGTGTCCCTAATATTGCATCAAGATTTGCTCATACCGCCAGTATTGCATTGAGTAATATTTTTACACCAGTTTTATTAAAAACAGAAGGCTTAGGAGGCGTAAATGAAATGATTTTTCAAAACAAATGGTTTATGAAAGGAGTAGTTTGCTATAAAGGCAGCATGACAAACTTACATTTAGCAAAAAGATTTAATTTAAAGTATAAAGATTTAGGGCTGATTCTTTCAGCTAGATTCTAAAAAAGCAGTAAATATGATTAGTCACAGTAATGAGAATATGATAATGGACGATGCAAATTCGCCAGAAATCAATAAAAAATTGATGGGAAAAGTTTCTTCCGACTTCGTAAAAGTCTCTGATCAATTAAAAGAGGCTTCTTACCAGATTATCAAAAGAAAATTTTCGGCAAATCCGATTTTTATATTAACAGAAAACCCCGTTGAAATTGGCTCTACTTACCTAGATATTAATATTTTAAAAAACACCTACGAATACAAAATGAGTTATTTGGAAGAATTTGCTCAAAGACAGATAATAGGTGAAGAATCAGTGGAGTTTTTTAAAGAAAACTACAAAGATCCTGAAGAGTATTGCTGCTTATTTGTACTAGATGAAGAATTTGCAGGATTTATATATCTCCCATATCCCAATGATTAATTTCTCCACTTATTTTATTGTTTCTTTTCAACAAAAAACCATAGGCCAAAAGTACTTTTGACAAGTAATAAACTGCTCGAATTATAATATATGAACTAGGGAATTTACCAATAAAAACATAATAGGAGGCCAGAATATCTGAAATAGACACTACTATTACGCCTAAAACAATATAGTTTTTCCCTAGTTTATTTTTCGAAAGCATCAAAGAGTATGCACCCAATATTGAAAACTGAAAAACATAAAATATTGATAAAAGGAAAATAGAATCAGGAATAATATCCATTAAAAAAAAACCAAAAAACAAAAAAGCAATTAATAAATATGGCCAACCTTTTTTTATAAAATCATAATTACTGTCCATATAGGTAATAAACCTTTTAGGCCTTAATAATGATATATACAACTGGTGTTCGACTAGGTACAAAAACAAAAGAAAGGAATTATTGATTTCATTCTGCTGAAAGACAAAAAAAATCTCCCCTAAAAAACCAAAAAAAATTGTAAAAAAAAACAATTTATCCGCCTGTATTAGTTTACCATCGATTTGAAAATAGTAGAATAAAAAAAGTAAAATACTTAAACAGGCCTTAAAAAAAACATTAATAAAAATTGGAAAGTAAAAATGAGAGAATATCTCAATAGTCAGAAAAAATACTATGAATAATAAAATGAATTTAGTTTTAGTCATGCCTATATTTTCTGGCTTGTGGAAAAGCTCTCAATGATAAATATTTGAGAAATAATATACAAACTAAAGCTAAAACTATATAAAAACAAAATACCAGAATGGTAAGAATTCAAAAAATAAAATAGACCTGAAATAAATAAAAAACTTATCCCAATGACTCCAGAATAATATGATTTATTTACAACAGGCCTAAACATACTTAAAATAAGCAATATAGCAATTTCAATAGCATATATTATTAGTAAAAAATAATTGACTACATTGTTTTCTTCGAATACAAAAAAGCCAAAGGCAAAGAAAATTAAAACCGCTGGAATGAAAATTTTCAATACATCAATTTTGGTTTCTTGGATCATTACAGCTCCCTCTTTCCGAATGGATATCAAATACAATAATTGCACAATAAGTTGAATTGCTATTTGTATTTTTTCTTTCAGACCAGTATTTTCAAATATATTAAGTTCGTAAATATCAGAGATATACAACAGCAACAAAGCACCTAAAATCAGATAGTTTAAATCTAAATTTAACTTTTTCCTGCATAATACATAATAGATAGATAAAAAAGGTATAAAAACTAAAAGGTAAACATTAAAAAATGTTTCCATTTCTAATACCTTAGTTATTATACCTGTTAAACCCAATATTATTAGGAATATAAAAGCGATTTTATTCATCAATAGGTTTATCGAGCTAAAAATTAAAACAATTTATCTTTTCCTGGTACAGGTATAGGATAAAAACCGTTTGAATCAGGCAAGGTTTTCGGCAATGAATTCCAATCTAATTTGTCTGGAAATAAATTAACATTTGAATTTATCGCATCATCCCACTTGATTTTCTGACCTGTATAAGTTGCCATTCTACCCATTATACTGGTCATAGTTGCCATTGCTCCATTTTCAGCATTATTGATAGGTTTATTATTTACAATACAATCAAAAAGCACATCATGCTCCACTTGATATGGATTTTTGTCGTCTTTGTCTCTATGTCTCCAAAGGCTATTTCCTGCTAAATCCGTAATTTTCCCTTCTGTAGCCTTCCCTTTTGTACCCACCAAATGCTCAGAAACATTAGAAACCGTACCTGGTTGATGTCTACATTGACTATTTAATATCATACCATCTTCGTACTGAAATTCAACATAATGATGGTCAAATATTTCTCCATATTCATTTCCTTTTCTAACTTCTCGTCCACCCATACCTATAGCCTCCACAGGATGGCCACCTTTAAACCAATTGATTACATCAATATTGTGTATATGTTGCTCACAAATATGATCTCCGCACAACCAAACAAAATAATACCAATTTCGCATTTGATATTCCATTTCAGTCATTTGACTTTCTCTCTTTTTAACCCAAACACCGTCATTGTTCCAATAACACCTAGCTGAAACTATATCACCAATCATTTTTTGATCAATAACACGACTATAAGTTTCTAAATACGAGGTTTGATAATGGCGTTGAAGGCCTACCACTACTTTCAAATTCTTCTTTTTGGATTCTTCAGCAGCTTTTAAAACTCTACGTATACCAGGAGCATCTGTGGCTACTGGCTTTTCCATAAATATATGCTTGCCTTGGGCTACTGCCTCTTCAAAATGCATAGGTCTGAACCCTGGAGGAGTAGTCAAAATAACAACATCAGCCAATGCAATTGCCTTCTTATAAGCATCAAATCCCACAAATTTATGCTCTGGAGCTACTTTAACTCTAGCTTTAACCTTGGGATTTTTATCAGACATTAATGAGGAATAACAGCTATCTACCCTGTCTTGAAAAGCATCAGCCATGGCTACCAAAGTCACATTCTCTTTTACAGACAAAGCTTGGAATGCAGCTCCAGTACCTCTACCGCCACAACCTATTAATGCCACCTTGATTTCATCAGCTGCATTTGGATAAAATGCCGAAGTAATAAGTGGTGAGGCACTCAAAACTGCCCCAGTGGCAATAGAAGACTTTTTCAGAAACATTCTTCTGTCTAAATTATTCATTTTTTAAAGTTTAAGGGTTGAAACGAAATATTATGTAAATTAAAAAAAAGGATTTACTTATTTGTTTAAATAAAAGAAAAAAATATACAATTGTATTATTTCTGTTTAATTGTCTGAAGGTGGAATGGAAAAATACAAGTCAATTTGTTCTTTGGAAGGTATTTTCATTGGCCTGACAATTCTAAACCCTAAGAATGGTGCATCTGTCATCCACCACTTAGACCTCGGAATTTGAGGGTCACGTTGCTTTAATCTTGGTGTTGAAGGCTGCCTCGCCGCTGACCTTAACATATCAGGGTCATCATCCCAATGTCCTCCTTTTATGGTATGAGGATATAATTCATTTTTAATATTTATAGGATCTGATTCTTGTATTTTTTGGTAATAGTTTTCATCATAATAATCTGACGTCCACTCAGATACATTTCCAAGCATATCATACAATCCCCAAGCATTGGGTTTTTTCAAACCTACTTTTTTATAAGCACCGTCAGAATTTTCATAATACCAGGCAAAATCGCCTAATGCATCTACATTATCTCCAAAATAGAAGGCAGATTGTGTGCCTGCTCTTGCCGCATATTCCCATTCGGCTTCCGTGGGTAATCTGTAAAAAATACCTGTGGTTTGATACAACCATTTACAATAAGCTCTGGCTGCATATTGTGTAACATTACAAACTGGAAACCCACCATTTTTGCCTTGTCCAAAACTCATTTCTACATAAGGTTTCGTAGGTCTGGCTATTGCGTCAACATTTAAACTCTTCTCTAGTTCTAATTCTTTGTTTTGAAAAAGCAAATAAGTATCCCAGGTAGTTTCGAATTTCGACATCCAAAATGGACTAATATTTATCTCTTTTTGTGGACCTTCGTCATTTTTTCTAAGTGCTTCAGTTTCTGGACTCCCAATCTTAAACTTCCCTCCTTCTATGGCTATCATTTCTATCGCCTCATTAGAATTGGGTATTTTTTGGGTATATGTTTTAAACTCATCTTGAACAAAAACAGACGCAAAAAGCAAGCACAAAGCGGATATTTTCCACATAAAACCTTGATAATAATATTATTGAAAAAATATTTCTATTCGGAAACAAGTCTAAAAACCATTCCTGGATTCTCCACACCTATGTAAATATAGCCATCATTTCCCATTTTCACGTTCCTCATTCTACCAATATTCAATAACTCCTTATGATTGGAAACCACTTTATTGTCTTTTATTACACATCTCTCTAAATAATTGTACCGCAAAGAACCTATCAAAAGATTACCTGACCAAGATGGATATTTGTTTCCTGTAACGAAGGCCATACCCGACGGTGCAATAGAAGGTATATAATAGAAGACAGGCTGCTCCATCCCGTCTTTTTTTGAAAGATTTGTAATAGGCTTGCCATCATAATTTATTCCATAACTGATGGTCGGCCAGCCAAAATTTACGCCTGCCTTTACAATATTTATTTCATCACCGCCACGAGGACCATGCTCATGCTCCCAAATATTTTTAGTTATTGGATTCTGTATCAAACCCTGAGGATTCCTGTTTCCATAGGCATAAAGAGACTGACTATCAGGTAGTTTACCATAGTAAGGATTATCAGTCGGAATCTTGCCATCGTCGTGCAATCTGTGTATTTTACCTAAATCATTATCTGTATTTTGAGCATATTCAAAATGCTTACCTCTTTCACCAACCGTAAAATAAACATACCCTTTGCCATCAAAAACTATTCTTGAACCATAGTGGTGGGTGGTTTTGGTATAAGGTTTTGCTTCAAAAAGCTCTTCAATATTTGTAAAAGTATCGTTTTCTATTTTCCCTCTTACCAAAGCCGTTGTAGTCCAAGTGCTACCTTCCTCTTCTTTAAACTTTGAATAGGTCATATAAACCCAGCCATTTTGAGCATAATCTGGATGAATTTCAACGTCTAGTAATCCGCCTTGTCCTTTAGCAAGCACCTTGGGGGTGTTTTTTATAATCGTTTTATTTCTATTATTATCAACCTTGTAAAGTACCCCTGCCCTATCTGTAATTAAAAAATCTCCAGAAGGCAATTGCGTCAAACCCCAAGGACTTTCAAAACCTGTAGCGACTGTATCCAACTTCAAAGTCATTTTTCCAGATTTAAAAACATTTGTTTTGGGTTTTGACGCAAACTTGTATTGCTCAACATTTTCAAGGCTTTTTACTATTAAACTGGCCAATTTGTCAATGTCTTTGGTCGCAATAGTATTTTTCCATGAAGGCATACCGCCACTTATCCAACCATTTGTTATTGAGGCTATTACTTCTGGCTTTGTGTTACCATGTAACCATTTTCTATCGACAAAAGCTTCGATTTTCTCTCCATGGCAGCTGGAGCAATATTGTGTGTAAATCGCAACAGTTTTTTTATCTATTTTCTCAAAACCTTTGCTTTGGCTTAATAAACTTGAAAACAATAAAACAAGCGTAATAAAAATTTTATTCATAATTTTGGTTAAGATGAATTGCTAAAATAATAATTTTATATTCAAATAATTAAAAAAATGTCTCTAAAAACTACTTTGACCTGGTTTTATGTTTTTTCTTGCTTCTTTTCAACATCAATTTTTGCCCAAAAGAAAAGTGCTCTAAATCAAACGAAAACAAAAATCGAAAAACTGATTTCAAAAAGTGATGGAAAGTTTGCAGTAGCTTTTAAAGATTTATCGAATAGAAACGTAATTTTTATAAACGAACATGAATATTTTCATGCGGCAAGTACCATGAAAACACCCGTTATGATGGAAGTTTTTAATCAAATCTCTCAAAAAAAACTCAATTTAAAGGACAGCATTGAAGTTAGGAATGAGTTCAAGAGTATTGTAGACCAAAGCACTTACAGTTTAGACCTTTCGGACGATAGCGACGATGTAATTTATTCTAAAATTGGCACAAAAATCACATTGGAAGATTTGATTTTTCAAATGATAACGGTCAGCAGCAACTTTGCCACTAATATTTTAATAGATAAAGTGGGTGCTGAAAATGTGATGAAGTATTTGAACAAAAATGGAATAAATGAGAATATCGTTTTGCGAGGTGTGGAAGACACAAAAGCTTTCAATGCTGGACTAAACAACCGAACTACCGCCTACGGTTTGATGCAAGTATTTGAACTTTTGGAAAAAGAAAACCATCCAAAAATGAAAGAAATATTATTTGCTCAAAAATTCAATGAAATTATTCCTGCCAAATTGCCAAAAGATGTGAAAGTTGCTCATAAAACTGGCTCGATAACAGGTGTGCAACACGATTCAGGAATAGTATATTTACCTGATGGCAGAAAATACGTTTTGATATTATTATCGAAAGAACTTAAAAATCCAAAAGCTGGTGTAGAAACCTTGTCTGAGATATCGAAAATTATTTATACAGACTTGTTTAAGAAATCATAACTTCTACTATCTCGTTCATAATTAAGGCAGTAGCACCCCAAACCCATTGGCTCTGGATATCAAAACCGGGTACTTCCATCTGCCTTTTGCCAACGGTGATATTTCTGATTCCCTTTTTGTCTATATTTAAAAAGTCAGAAAAACTAACTTCGTAAATCTTCTCTACTTCTTTTTGGTCAGGGAAAAAATCTGGTTTATAATCTAGATAACCTACAATAGGCTTAACGATAAAATTTGAGACAGGAATAAATACATCCGTAAGTTCACCCAATATATTTACATCCATCGCCTTAACACCAATTTCCTCCTGAGCTTCACGCAGTGCCGTTCTTACCAAATTCTCATCCGTAAATTCCATTTTACCGCCCGGCAAGGCCATTTGTCCGCCATGGGTACCATCATAAGGTGGTCTTAATATTAAAGGAAGATGTGCCTTACCTTCGTTTGGGTAAAAAGCAATCAAAACAGCACTTTGACGGGTAAATTTGCTAGGAACTATATTCGTTTTTAACCTTTCATCGTGCATAAATTTCTTCTGAAATTCCACGCCAGGAAGCGGGTCTTTTAGTTTGTTGCTTAAAGTGTTGATGAAAGGGTCAAAATACACGTATTCCTAAATTTGTAAGATTAAAATTAAGTTATTTACCTGACATTAAAAATCATTTTTTATAAATATTTCAAAGCAAAAGCTTCAACGCATCGCTCTCCGTCCATGGCGGCAGAGACTATTCCACCTGCATAACCTGCACCTTCAGCACATGGATAAAATCCTGAAATTTCGAGATGCTCCAGAGTCTCTTTATCTCTTGGAATCCTTACAGGCGAGGATGTTCTACTTTCGATGCCTATCATTTGGCCTTGGTCGTAGTTCTTCATTTTATTGCTAAACTGTTTCAAACCATCTTTTAAAGGCACAGAAATAGTATCTGGTAAAATATCATTAAAATCCATAGCCAAAAGACCGGGTTGGTAAGAAGTATCCTCGAGCGTGACAGATTTTTTATTTCTGAAAAAGTCCTTTATCCTTTGAGCAGGCATGGTTTGATGTACACTTTCCTGATTCCCTAAAGCATTCTTTACTTTTTCGTAAGCCGTTTGTTCCACATGTTTTTGAAACTGCAGAGCTGCCAAAGGTCCATAATCTTTAAATTCTTCCCAATCTAACTCATTTACGGCCACAACTACGCCTGAATTGGCATAAACCGAATCCCTTCTCGAAGGTGACATACCGTTCACCACCAATTCGTGCTGCTCTGTAGACGAAGGCACTATAAACCCGCCAGGACACATACAAAAGCTAAAAACACCTCTTTGGATGTTTTTGAAATAAGTTTGAGCCACCAAAGAATATGAGGCCGCGGGCAAAAGTCCTCTATCATCAGAATGATATTGGCACTGATCTACAAAAAACTGTTTGTGCTCTATCCTTACGCCCAAAGCAAACGGTTTAGCCTGCAAAAGAACTTTGTTTTTATGCAAAACCTCAAAAATATCTCTTGCAGAATGGCCTGTGGCCAAAATTACGGCATCAGCATGCCAAGTTTTGCCATCAGAAGTAACTACCCCAGACATTTTATTATTGTCCAAAACAAAATCCACCACTTTGGTATCAAAATGTACCTCTCCGCCAGCGGAAATTATGGTCTCTCTGATATTGGAAACTACAATGGGAAGTTTATTGGTGCCGATATGCGGATGAGCGTCTACCAATATTTGTTCGGTAGCACCATGATTCACCAATATTTCAAGAATCCGCCTCACATCTCCCCTCTTCTTTGAGCGGGTGTATAATTTACCGTCGGAATAGGTACCGGCTCCGCCTTCACCAAAACAATAGTTGGATTCTGGATTTACCAATTGTTCCTTGTTTATGGCAGCTATGTCTCTCCTTCTGGCTCTGACGTCTTTGCCTCTTTCAAGTACAATAGGTTTTATGCCTAATTCCAAACATCTCAATGCCGCAAAAAGGCCCGCTGGACCCGAGCCAACGATGAGGATGGTTTTGGAAAAACTTTTTTTATGGTATTGATAAACATTAAAAGTCGCATTTTCGAATGGTTTTTTTAAAGAAACCTCTATTTCTAGATTTATCTTAACGTCTTTTTTTCGGGCATCTATCGATTGCTTTAACTTCCTGAAAAACAAAGATTGTTCTTCTTTAAGTTTTAAAGTCTCTCTCAAAAACCCTTCCAACTGATTATTGTCTAAGGCAATATGAGGCTGTAAAACGTAGCTATATATATTTTGCATTGCAAAGGTATTTATCCTTTAAATTTCCTTCAAAACTACTAAAATTGTTTTAAAATGAAGCTATATTTGCACATGACCTACTTTCAGAACATAAAAAGAGGAATAAAAACCACGAGAAAAGGCCTGAGCCTTACGCTGAAACACCTGTGGGCGGCCAGAAAAACCAAAGGGCCGCTGAATGTTCAGGATGAAAATTATTTTAAAATATCCGATGGATTTGTCACACTGCAGTATCCTCACGAAACTATATCCGTACCTGAAATTGGAAGATATCAGCTTGATTGTGAGATAGACGACTGCATAGTTTGCGATAAATGTGCGAAAATTTGCCCGGTAGACTGTATAGATATAGAGGCAATAAAATCTCCTGAATTAATCAGAACTACTTCCGACGGCTCACCTGTTAGACTTTATGCAGCAAAATTTGACATAGACATGGCCAAATGTTGCTTCTGTGGACTTTGCACCACTGTGTGCCCAACAGAATGCCTGACCATGAATAGCGAGTATGATTACAGTGTAACGGACGTGGACTTGCTCAACTTTGCATTTTCTAATTTAAGTGCCAAAGAAGCGGAAGAAAAGAAGGAATTATACGAACAGTTTGTGGCCGAAAAAGAAGCTGCAAAAGCTGCAAAAGCAGTTGAAACCGCCGCAGCACCTCAGCCGAGTGGATTTAAACCAAAAATACCGAGTGCGTTTCAGCCCAAAGCAGCTCCAAGCATAGCCTCCGAAGAAAATAATACGGAAGCTACAGAAAAACCGATAACTAAAAAACCGATTTTTGCTCCGAAGAAACCTGTTTTAGAAGCAGAAAATGTAAGTGAGGAAAAACCAAAGTTTATTCCCAAAAGACTGGCACCTGCTGCTGAAGTTAGTGATGTAATAGAGGCTGACATGCCTGTAAAAAGTGCACCCAAGTTTGTTCCAAAAGCAAAAACCGTTGCAGTTACTCCTGAAAATACATTAGAAAGTGAGGAGTCAAATGCTGAAGTGCCTGTAAAACCTGCTCCCAAGTTTGTTCCGAAAGCAAAACCTGTAGTCGATTCTACTGAAAATGGAACAAATAGCAATGAAGCAAATGCAGAATTGCCTGTAAAAACTGCACCGAAGTTTGTTCCGAAAGCAAAACCCGTTGCAGCTACTCCTGAAAATACATTAGATAATAATGTTGAAAATGCCGAATTGCTAGAAAAAGCTACGCTTAAGTTTGTTCCGAAGGCAAAACCTGTGATTGCAGAAAGCACAATTTCAGAGGAAAATGTAGAAACAGAAGCAAAAAAAACCTTCATGCCTAAAGCTAAACCAACTTTAGCTGAAGATAATAATTTATCAGAAACGCCGAAACCTACACCTGCTTTTAAACCAAAAATGAAGCCTGCGGTGGCTGAAGAAGAAAAAGCAGAAGCTCCAATAGAAAATAAACCGAAATTTGTCCCTAAACTCAAACCAAAATCTTAAATGGAAATAGTAATAAGGGAATTATTAAACGGAAACGTTATTTTTTGGATTTTTTGTTTGATCACCATTGGTGGTGCTGCTTATGTTTTGTTCTCAAAAAACGTACTGTATGCTTCTTATGGTTTATTGGTGAGCTTTTTAGGTGTGGCAGGCATATTCGTTTTTGCGGGTGGGGAATTTGTCTCGGCTGCTCAAATCATGATTTACATTGGCGGCATATTGGTTCTATTGATTTTCGGTATAATGTTGAGCTCCAATAAAAAAGCAGGGAAAAATTATTTAAAAATAGAAAATGTGGACATGCCGCTTAGTTTGGGTTATGCTGTTGGACTAAGTTTAATCATAATTTTGCTGATTGTTAAAACTAAATTCGATACGGCGAATCTAAAGCCGCTCCAACATATCAAAAACCTTGGATATGATTTAATGACAGACTCTGTTTTGGTTTTAGAAATAGTTGGTGTGTTGTTGTTAATGGCTTTGATAGGTGCCACTTTTATTGCAAAAAACGATGAATGATATCTTTCCTTATTTGCTAGTTGGCGGTATACTTTTCGCCATTGGACTTACAATATTGATGACCAAGAAAAACTTGATATTGATGTTGATGGGCATTGAATTGATGTTGAACGCTGTAAATATTAACTTTGTGGCTTTTAGCAAATACGACAAAATACCTGAGCACGGACAAATATTTGCACTTTTCGTAATGATGGTGGCGGCCTCAGAAGTGGCTGTGGGTTTGGCGATTATACTAAAAATCAAAAAGCACTATGAAAATATCAACCCAGAAAATCTGAATGAATTAAAAAATTAAAGATTTTTTATTTGAAATAAATCAAAAATCTACTACTTTTGCAGTCCAATTAAGACAATTAGTTGAATCTGGCTGCGTAGCTCAACTGAATAGAGCGTCTCACTACGGATGAGAAGGTTTGGGGTTTGAATCCCTACGCGGTCACAAAGCGAATCGAAAGATTCGCTTTTTTTTTATGCTATTTTGATTGACTTCTGATGAGAAGATTGGCCGAAGTCAGGTTCTTATTAAATCCGTAAACGGTCAAACTTAGTGAATACGCGTGGAATTTATTATTTTTTAAGTTCAATAAGATAAACTGCTAATTCTCATCTTTTTTTCAAGATTTCCTCATTTTATTTTGATTTAAAAACCTCGAAATTGACGGAGGAAATCCAAGATAAAAACATTTAATAGAAATAATCCAATCTTCGATTTCTGAATTCTTGAATTACAATCAACAAAAACTGCAACTCATGAAATCACGTTTATTTTTTCTATTCTTTTTTCTTATTGTCACTTATATTTCTTTTTCACAACAAAGAGTAGCACGCCATAGCTCGGGTATTGTAACTATTTACAGCGGGGCAAATCCTTTTAACGATGCCTACGTAGCAGCCGTTCCGGGTGATACGCTATATCTACCAGGTGGGCCGATACCATCACCGCCAACTATAAACAAGCGGCTTACTATAATAGGAGCGGGACATTACCCCGACTCCACCACAGCCACCCAAAAGACTGTAATTGGGAACATAGTGATTCAGCAAGATGCCGATAAACTGTTTTTGGAAGGGATTGAATTGGGGGCAATTACCATTACTTTAAATCATAAAGTAGATTCTATGATTATTACAAAATGCAAGTTTACTTCAATAAACTTTCAGGGGAGTACAAGTCCATGCATGGGTGTATTAATCAAGAATTGTGTTATTTCTGGAGACGGATCATTTGGAAATACAAACGGTTTGATTTTTAGCAATAATATTATTGATGGGAGAATACTTAGTTTAAACAACGCAGGGATTTCAAATAATATCTTTTTTTATAATGCTATTAGTGTTTCCGCAGGATTTTCAGATGTGGATAACTGCCTCATTTCTAATAATATATTTTTCAGAAACTATAGTGGAGCTACTTATATTTATAGTAATTCCGAGCTAAATACTTTTGCCAATAATATTTTTAATGTGGTGCCAAATATTGGTTCTAATACATTTATCAATAACTATAATTCCGTAAATCTAACAAGCCTTTTCGTCAATCAAACAGGTAACATTTTTAACTACGCTCATGACTATCATTTAGTCAATCCGGACACCTATCTTGGTAATGATGGCAATAAGGTGGGAATTTACGGCGGACTATATCCTTACAAAGAAGGTGCAGTGCCGCAGAATCCTCATATTCAGTTTAAAATCATAGGAACACAAACCAATACCAACGGTGAATTAAACATCCAATTTAAAGTAAAAGCTCAAAATTAAAATTGAAATGAAACTTATTAAATCATTTCTTCTTATCGTAATTTGCCTTCCGTTATGGTCATTCGGTCAAAATCATATTAATAGTTATGAGTATTGGTTTGACAATAATTATGCTCAAAAAATATTGACACAGGTTACTCCGGCCGCCACACTTGATTTATCTACCAATATCCCAACCGATGGTTTGGCATCAGGAATTCATACATTGCATTTTAGGGCTATGGATGATTTAGGGAAATATAGTTCAACTCAAAGTCAGTTCTTTTATAAGGTCATTTATAATCAAATTACCCAAAACGAAATTGATGGATATGAATATTGGATAGATAATGATTATTTAGGCAAAACCACGGTTGCAAGTGCTGTTGGTGAAACCATTAACCTCAATGCCATTCTTGATTTTGCGGGCATTCCGGTCGGATTACATACATTAAATATCAGATTCAAAGACAAAAAATCGATATTTAGCATTACTCAGAGTCAGTTTTTCTACAAAATAAAACCCCAGGCTTTTGGTTCACAAAATCTGATTGTCGCTTTCGAATATTGGTTTAATGATGATTTTGCCGGCAGGGAAACAGTAGTTTTAAATCAGCCGTTACAGCAGATTCATTTGCTCGAAAACCTCGACTTGTCTGAAATTCCTGCTGGAAATTATATCTTAAATTATAGATTTAAGGATACAATTGACCAGTGGAGCTCCGTCACAAGTGATGAAATTCAGAAATTGGTGATACCGAAAGCAATATTTAGTTTCTCAAAAACCGAAAATTGTGACTCGACAGTTTTTACCTTTACCAATGCCAGCGTAGATGCCAATTCCTATCTTTGGGATTTTGGTGATGGACAAACTTCTACTTTGGTAAACCCGGAGCATACTTTTTATTACCCGGGAGCATTTACTGTTAGTTTGAAAGCCATTGATTCTCAGTCGCTATTGGAAAACACTACTGAAGAGCCGTTTAAAATCAAAGGCAATACTTCGTATGCATTTCAGGTGCAGTCTTGCGGGCCATATACTTCACCAAGTGGCAAATACGTCTGGAATACCACCGGAACTTATCTTGACACCCTGGTCAAAGCCGACGGTTGTGATAGTCTGATTACCATAAATCTTGCCGTAAATCCGGTTGTTATTCCAAATGCTCCCATCGCAACATCAGTTGCCAGATGTGGACCCGGAATTTTAACTTTGACAGCATCCGGTTGCAATAGTACTATAATTTGGTATGAAACTGCCACCTCTGATGAAGTTTTGGCTACGGGCAATACATTTGTAACTCCAAATCTTGTTGTCTCCAGAGAATATTTTGTGGCTTGTACTGAAAACACCTGTATCAGCAATCGAACTGCCGTTTCAGCGATGCTCAATATTGACCTAAATCACCCAGCCGGAACATTGCCACCGGGAGTTTATAAGGTATCCAATCAGATAGTCAGCAGGGCGAGTATTAATGGCAACAGCACTTATCAAGCTGCTAATAGTTTGGTCTTGCTTCCAGGATTTCAGGTTTCAAAAGGGATTACATTCAAAGCGGTAATATTAGGATGTGATTAGTTTTTTGTAAAAAGTTCATTTTGCATTTATATGGTTGTATTTTTTTTTAAAAACAGTATACAGATTAAGTTTAGCAAAGTTTTTTAAAAACAATTAAAGATTATTTTAATCCCAAATGTTTAAGGAACTAGTTTATTTGTCAATTCTAATAAAAAAACTCATCTCAAACATCCAATTCCACAAACCGCCTAATTTCTTTTAAAGCATTTATGTAGCCTTTGGTGTAACTTTTTGGGTCTGAGGGATATTTTGAAATGCTTTTTAGGCCATTGAGATAATATTCATAGCCAGTTTTTTCATCTGTTTCATTATAAAAAATTGTGGCATTCCGCTCCATGGGTAAAGTCTCAAACCCGATGCCATTGGAATAAAACTTAAAGGGGGATTTTAGCTGACTGACCATAAATGACCTATAATTGTTGTCTTCTATCAATTGGAAATACGCCACATTAAAGTCTATTTGACCCAAAACTCGGGCTTTTATTTTAGCATTGCTTTCATGAGACGCAGGTTTTAATCTCCACCAATTGTTTTCAAAACTCATCAAGTCGCTATTTTTGGATTCATAATAATTGTCCTTTTTTATCAAAAGTATTATCGAATATTTATCGTTGGCGTTGCCTGTTAATTTCAAAAAATCGACCTCTCCTTTTTCGTTTTTCTGTTCTTCAATATTAAATTTTACTTTTGCAAAACCTTCAAAATTTAGACTTGCGGTATTTTGGTTTTTTGAATCCCAGCTACCCAATGCAAACTCCCCTACTTGCGAAAGCAAAGTCAAGGTATCATTTTCGTAAAACTTCAAATAAGCCTCTTCAAAGTATTCTTTGCACCTATTTTTAAACACCGAAACCTGTAAACTATCATCTTGGTTTTTTACCAAATTGGCTTCAATAGTAAATTTTGAGACTTTAAATGTGCCCAATCTTTCATCTTCTGTTTGGCAGGAAATGAGAAATGTGATACTTAGAATAAAGAGAAATGAGGATTTTAAAGACTGTTTTAAGAGCATTTTATAGTGGTTTTTACAAAACAAAAATATATTGATTTCTGGCTAAAAACTATAAAACCATACGAAAATCTACAAATTAAACATTTTCAGGTTTTTGTGATCAAAGAGATAGTTTTTTATTATAACAAAGGCCCATTTCGTTTATTTTGATTATCAAATACTTATGATTTGAACTTTTGTTTTTTTTAAATTGACAAAAGTGTCTAAATCAATCAGAATTCAAAAAGCTTTATTAGCCTAAACCTATTCCCTCAATTTTCCCTGCAACCCACCTGTATGAATTAATAGGATCCTAGAACCTTTCTCAAAATCTCCTTTCTTGATTTTTTCGAGAATGCTGTAGAACATTTTCCCAGTATAGACTTGATCTAAAGGTATTTGGTGCTTGGCTTCGAAAGTTTTTATAAAGTCTAAAAGCTCAGCATTGTGTTTTCCATAACCTCCAAAATGGTATTCGGTCTCCAGCATCACATTTTCTGGAAAGTCTTTATTTAAGAAGCCTGAGATATCATTCCGTAAAAAATCTCCATTTTTCAGCACTGCCACGCCTATTATTTTACCTTTAAAATCATGGTTGGAAAGTAAACCCGCCATAGTGCCGCCAGTGCCTACTGCAGTGCAGATATAATCAAATTGTTGCGAATTTAGCTCATTTATCAGTTCACCAACTCCGGGCAAAGCCAAGGTATTGGTACCACCTTCGGGAATTATAAAATAATCTTTAGGTAAACTTTCTGCTATTTTGTCTTTATCCCGATAGGCAGTTCTGCTCACAAAAGTAAACTTCATTCCCCGCTCAGTTGCCCTTTTCAAAGTCGGACTGCTGTTTTCGTTTAACTCATCGCCCCTGATTATGCCTAAACCTTCAAAACCAAATAGTGCACAAGCCTCCGCAAATGCCGCGATATGGTTGGAATATGCCCCTCCAAAGGTCGCTAGCTTTTTAAAACCTTTATTTTTTGCAAATAATAAATTGTATTTTAATTTCCTGAATTTATTGCCAGATATATGCTCATGCGTAAGATCGTCACGTTTTACAAACACCTCGACCTGTTTTTCTTCAAACAAATCGTCGAATATTTGAACAATAGGCGTTGGAATATTTATTATCCTTTCGAATTCAAGCATATTTTACGAAATTTGCACCAATATGAATACATTAGAAAAAAACATAGACGCTTTCGAGGACGACGAGGAAGAATTGATGGAGAATATTACCATCAATGTAGATCCCGGTCAAACCTTCATGCGTCTCGACAAATACCTTTCGCATCATCTAAAAAATGTTTCGAGAACTAGAGTCCAGAATGCCATTGAGACGGATTCGGTTAAAGTAAACGAGAACACCGTAAAGCCAAGCTACAAAGTAAAGCCTTTGGACAAAATTACGGTTTCGTTGGTAAAACCCATGGGAATTCCTACAGAAGTTTTGCCTGAGGACATTCCGCTTAATATTGTTTACGAAGATGACACCCTGCTGATAGTAAACAAAGCTCCAGAGATGGTGGTGCATCCGGGTCATGGCAACTATACTGGCACTTTGGTGAATGCCTTGGTGCATCATTTTGCTCATTTGCCTACCGGAGCGGAAGGGAAAGCCAGGCCAGGCCTTGTGCATAGAATTGACAAAGGCACCTCGGGTCTTTTGGTGATAGCCAAAACGGAGTTTGCCTTGCAGTTTTTGGCCAAGCAGTTTGCTGACCACACCACCGAAAGAACCTACAATGCATTGATTTGGGGCGAACCCAAAGAGCCAAAAGGCACGGTAAACGCACATATAGGCAGAGGATTTAAAGACAGAAGAATATCGGACGTTTTTCCTGATGGCGACTATGGCAAAGTGGCGATTACGCATTATGAAGTATTAAAAAACATGCGGTATGTTTCGCTCATCCAATGCAAACTTGAAACTGGACGTACACACCAGATTAGAGCTCACATGAAGTACATCGGGCATACATTGTTCAATGACGCCACTTATGGAGGCGATAAGGTGTTGAGAGGAGATCTGTTTTCAAAATACAAGCAATTTGTGGAAAACTGTTTCGAGATAATTCCTCGGCAGGCTTTACATGCTAAATCGTTAGGATTTATACATCCGACCACAAAAGAGTGGATGCAGTTTGACTCCGAACTACCAGAAGATTTTCAGAAAGTTTTAGAAAAATGGGACCATTACCTACATTTTAAATGATAACACTTAGAAAAGCCGTAGCCAAAGACGTAAAAGCCATCATGAATTTGGTAAACGAATTGGCAGTTTATGAAAATGCTCCCGAACAAGTGAGCAATACCGAAGAAAGAATGCTGGAGGAGGGTTTTGGCCCTAAAAAAGCTTTTGAATGTATATTGGCAGAGTCTGAAAATGGAATAATTGGCATGGCCTTGTACTATTTCAGGTATTCAACTTGGAAAGGCCGCAGGTTGTATTTAGAAGATTTGGTAGTAACAGAAAGCCAAAGAGGCACAGGAGCAGGCAAACTACTATTTGATGCCATGATAGAAACCGCCAAGCAAGAAGACTGCTCAGGAATGATGTGGCAGGTATTGGATTGGAACAAACCAGCAATCAATTTCTATGATAAGTACAGTACCAGATATGATGAAGGTTGGTTGAATTGTCATTTGGATTTTTGAAGTGGATAATCCCCAATTTTTATAAAATTTGGAATAGACAAAACTATTGTTGTATATTTTATGATGATATATTAAATCCCAAAAATTAAAAACAAGAAATGTGCAAATAGGAAAATACCTGATAATAAGTGGCTTAATTTTGCTGCTCATCGGAATAATCTACTACTTCTGGGGAGAAAAACTCGACTGGATTGGTAGATTGCCTGGAGATATCAAAATCGAAAAACCTGGCTTTAAACTTTATTTCCCTTTAACCACAATGCTATTGGCTAGTTTGATTTTGAATGGCATTCTTTGGTTGATAAAAAAATACTTTAATTAAGCTCGGGAAAAGTAAAAGAGAGTTTTGAAAGGAAAAAATATTCTTGATTCCCAATATCGTTAGGGTTTCGAACGGTTTTGTACCCAAAAGCCAAGAAGTTTTTATTATACCAAGAAAACAAATCTACCGTAACGTCCGATAAGAAAATATTATCTTTTTTTGCTAGATCTATAGGGACAAAATCCACTGGATCCCTATGGTCACCAATAAGTTTTATAAAAATAGTTTCATCTTTGGCATAAGCCACCAATATCCCTTCATTTACAAAACTTGCTTGCACTTTATTGTTCAGCACTGCACTTTCAAGGTTTTTTAAATCTATACTGTAGTCCCATGTTTTCTTGCCGTTTCCGTCAAAAGTAAAAAACAAACTTTGGGTATATTTATAGTTATTAAAATCACGCTGAGTTCTATAGTTTTCACCAAGATGTATCAAATTGCTCCTCGAGTACGACATATTGTTTTTATATTCTGGATAAAAAACTTCTGCTACGAGCAGCACTTTTCCATTGTCCAAAATAGGCTGTTGGAGATTCAAACGCTGCCTTATTTTCGGGTCTTTACCTTTTTCCCTTTTCAAGCTAAGGCGTTTTTGTATTTTTTCTTGTTTTTTAGCTGACAGGTAGGAATAATAGTTCTGAAGCTCTGAAAATTTAAAATACTGAATATCTTCAAAATCTTCTACAGGCGTAAAATAGAAGCCAGATGAATATTCAGAGCAGTTTTCCGCGAAATTACCCGCTAAAAAATACTTATTATCCGGAAGTTTTAGAACTTTTGAGTTTTGAACTACATGTCGCTTGTCTCCCAAGTCTTTCATGTAGAGCAACTTACCTTCTTCGTCAAAAACTGTAAATTTAAATTGGCATTTTTTATCGTCTTTTAGCATCAAGTAAATTTCTTTAGAGTTCTCGTTAATTTCTAAAGACAGTACTTTTATATGATTGGAGTATATCTGAGGTAGAACTTTGGCACTTAAATCAAATAAACGATGGAGTTCGGCAACAGGTTTGTCGTTATATTTACCCAAAATAATAACTTTAGTATCTATGGCTGCAAAAAACTCAACATCCATATCAGTTAGCATTTTGGTTTCTGTAATCACCGCATCACCTTTTTCTAAGTCTAACTTTACGATTTTTACTTTTCGTGTATCCGATTCCCTCAACAAGCAATAGAGATAATTTTTACTTTGAAAATACTTAATAAGACTAAAGCTAATTCCGGGATCTATCGTATTTATCCAAATCTTCTGTAAATTATTATCAAATTTTGAATAAATCAATTTACCTTTTCTGCCAAAAAAATTGGATTGGGAATTTATCACTAACACTCCGTTTGTGTCAAGAGAAATCACGCTAAAATCATCATCTACATCATTTCTGAGTGGAATTTCGACATCAACGGTTTCAACCAACTGTGCAAAAATCGGTTGGCTAAAAATTGTCAATATTATAAAAACGAAATATTTCATCTAGGACCAAGTTCTATTACCTCTAAATTCGTGACCTTCCCATTTTCTATGCTCATTCTCATGATCGTTCTTACATGATGAAAGCCGTGTTTCCCTGCTGCACCAGGATTGATATATACCAGCCCTTGATTGGTAGGATCTTTAATTACTCTCAAAATATGGGAATGCCCGCAAATAAACAAGTTTGGCTGGTTTAATTTTATAATTTTCTTAATTCTTGCTGAGTATTTTCCAGGCAATGAGCCTATGTGGGTCATAAAAACTTTGAGGTTTTCTATCTCAAAAATCAAATCTTCAGGCAATTCAAATCGAAGTTCTTGGGTCTCGATATTTCCATAAACTGCACGAGTAGGTTTAAAAACACAAAGAGCGTCTAAAACTTCGCGATTGCCAATGTCTCCAACATGCCAAATCTCATCTACCTCTTTGAAGTGTTCGAATACCATTGGATCAAGATAAGAGTGCGTGTCTGATATGAGTCCAATGTTTTTCATTTAGTATTTTACTTTAATGCCATGGTATTTTTCTAGTTCCTCGTAGTCTTTTCGCATTGGGTGTCCTTCCCAATCTGCCGGCAAAAGAATTCTTCTTAAATCAGGATGAGTATTGAACTTTACACCAAAAAAATCAAAAATTTCTCTCTCATGCCAGTCTGCCGTTTTCCATAAAGCCGAAACCGAATCTATTCGTGATGAATCATCCAAAGTTCGGTCGATTTGAGTTTTTAATATCAATGAAACACCAAATGGAATTGAGGTGAAATGATAGATAATGTCAATTTTCCCATTTTCTACGCCGTTGTCTATCCCTGTAATACAATTTAACAAATCAAAATAATACGTCGGAGAAGTGTAAATATATTGGCAAATTTTTAAAAGGTCTTTTGTTTCAAACAAAATATATGGTTGGGAAACTTCCTCAAGCAAGGTTAATTCAAGATTTAGCTTTTTTTGTAAATCTTCGAATATTGTTTTGGTTTTTGAGAGGTTCATATATTTAATTTTTTTGAGCCAATAGGAACATCACTGCCATTCTTACGGCCACACCGTTTTCTACTTGGTCTAATATTATAGAATGCTGAGAGTCTGCAGCGTCAGAACTTAGCTCTACTCCTCTATTGATCGGACCTGGGTGCATTATTACTATTTCCTTATCTAACTTTTCTAACATACTTTTGTTTATTCCAAAATACAATGAATATTCTCTCAATGAAGGAAAATACTTCAACTGCTGGCGTTCGAGCTGAATTCTTAGCACATTGGCTACGTCACACCATGCTAGAGCTTCTTCTACCTTATCAAAAACTTTAACACCCAATTCGCCTAAATGTTTTGGAATTAAGGTCTTTGGCCCACAAACTCTAACTTCTGCCCCCAGTTTTTGCAAACAAAATATATTTGAAAGTGCAACTCTAGAATGTAGTATATCTCCAATTATTGCTATCTTTTTGCCTTTTAGGTCACCAATTTTCTCCTGCATAGAGAATGCATCCAACAAAGCCTGCGTAGGATGTTCATGGGTGCCATCTCCTGCATTTACTATATTAGCCTTGATTTTATTGGATAAAAAATGTGGAGCTCCAGGACTACTATGTCGCATAACCACCATGTCCACTTTCATTGCCAAAATATTATTGACAGTGTCCAGTAGTGTTTCACCCTTTTTAACTGAACTGCCCGCAGAACTAAAATTGATGGTATCGGCCGAAAGTCTTTTTTCTGCCAATTCGAATGAAAGCCTTGTACGGGTAGAGTTTTCAAAAAAAAGATTGGCAATCGTGATGTCTCGAAGAGAAGGAACCTTTTTGATGGGTCTATTAATGACTTCTTTAAATTCTTTTGCAGTTGAGAGTATTAAATGAATATCGTTTTCTGTGATATTTTTTATTCCCAATAAATGTCTTGTACTTAAAGAATCCATCTAGTATTAATAATTTTACAAAAGTAATAAAATATGAGTTCTTAAAAAATCTAAACTTAGATACTAAGCTATTTTGCTAATATTAATTTCAAGAAATCGGTTAAATTTCATTCCCTTTCATCACGTTTTACCATTCTTAATGAATAATTATTTGTTTTGATTTTGCCATAAATACGTTTTCAAAGTAGCGTTATTTCTAGCAAAAATCAGCATTTGCTTCCCTCCAGAGATTTTCACATTGACGATGTCTCTTACTTCTCCATCTACATTAAAGCCGCTTTTTATATTATCAGAAATAGCAAAACCTCCTTTTCCATCACCCAAAAGTAGTGTCCCTTTGCTTGCATCGTATCTACCGTATTTCACGCGAGTGCCATAAAAATTCCCTCCCAATACAATATCTAATTTATTATCATTGTTAAAATCCTCGATGACAATTCCATTAACTGGAGCTAATTGAGCTTGAGCTGGCAAACTATTGAGTTTAAATTTATCATTTCCTAAATTTTCTAAATAACTGGTGCTAAATGTATAAGCTTTTAATTCTAATGCATCCTTTAGTTCATCAGATTTAAAAACTTCGGTAATTTTTTGATTTGCATATTCGGAATAATTTACAAATCTTGATTTCAAATAACTCAATTGCATGCTAATGTCGTCTTTTGAAAACACTGGATAATTTTCACCATTATTGTAAGCACATAAAATTGGATCAAGCGTACCATTGTTGTCAAAATCCTTTGCATATAACGAAACAGGCTCTTTTGCTGACGCTTTTAGTTGGGAATTCAAGCCGAAATTACCCAAAACATAATCCATATCACCATCATTATCAAAATCGCCTTCTTCTATCGTATTCCACCAACCGTTTGATTCACCTAAGCCAGCTTTTGTAGTGTTTTCTGTAAATTTCCCATTGGTATTTTCAAAAGTTCTGATAGGCATAAACTCCCCAACTACAATGAGATCTTTTTTCCCGTCCTTATTAAAATCACTCCATAAAGCATCTGTAACCATTCCTGGTGAAATTAATGCAGGACATATTTCTGATGTAACATCTTTAAAGTTTCCTTTACCATCATTTTGCAAAATATAACTCCTAGGAGCTGCAGGATATTTTCCTGAAACCAACCTTCCTCCTACAAACAAGTCCAAGTCGCCGTCAGAATCAAAGTCTCCCGCTTCCACACATGAGCCACTAACCAACATAACAGGTAAAGCTTCAACTTTTTTAGTAAACTTACCTTTTCCATCATTCATATAAAGTCTGTCTTGAAGTTCATTCGAATTCTGTTCTGCTTCATTGCCCCCACTTACAATGTACAAATCAAGATCTTTGTCTCCATCAGCATCAAAAAACAATATTCCAACATCTTCACAGTTTTTGTCTAAAGCAAATACTGAATTAGGTTGTTCTTTAAATTGTCCTGTGGCATTTTGGAAATACAAAACCCCTGTCTGCCCTTTTGCCCCTCCAACAAAAACATCCTCAAAACCGTCCTGATTAACATCACCAGAGGCTATTTTAGGCCCTTGAATTGAAAGTTTATGTGGCAATAATATTTCGCGATAGAAATCAACAAATTCGTTTTCTAGATGTTGGTATTTATCCAAACCAGCAGATACTATTTCATTAAAATAAGGATTTGAATCTTGTGTATTTTGTGGAGTGCTATTTTTAGCATCGGCTTGATTTAAAGAAATTACCTGATTCGCTTTTACATTTTGAAGTATTTGTTCGCGACCATCCGGCCAAATGACTTTGAGCTCATTCACTACATTTTCGATACCGAGACCAAAAACTAAGTCATAAGCAACAGAAGATTGAAAGCCACGGGTAGGCATAAGTTCTTGTGTCAAAGTTTTAGACCCAAGACTTAAAACCACTTTCGAGCCAATTCCAAATGTATTCTGATTTTCTCCTTTTAATTTTATTTTCAAATAATTGTTTTTAGTAAGAACATTGCTGTTATTTCTATAAACAAATGCCTCCAAATCGGTATTGTTCACGACCAAGTCTAGGTCACCATCGTTGTCCAAATCGGCATAGGCAGACCCATTTGATAAGGATTTTTTATTCAAACCCCAATCTTCATTGACTTTCGAAAAACTCAGATCACCGTTATTTCGGTAAGTATAGTTTTCTTCTAATGACGAAGGAATATTCTTTAAAAGTTTGTCAATTGACATCGGTACACCAGAATTATTTTCGTTCATTTTTTCCTGAACTGCAAAATTCATAAAATCCATATTGGTGTAATCTTTTTTCACTCCATTAGTAATGTAAATATCTTTAAATCCGTCGTTGTCTAGATCACAAAAAAGTGGAGACCAGCTCCAATCCGTACCTGAAACACCCGAAAATTGTCCAATTTCTGAAAAAGACTTCCCTTGGTTGTTTAGATGAAGCATGTTTCGCATACTTTGCTGATAAAAGCCATTTTTGACTAGCAGTAAATATTTATCATAATTATCAGGCCCAGAGACCATTTTTTGTCTAGTATTCCCTTCAGGCCACATATCAAGTGTCATAATATCCGTAAAGCCATCATTGTTGATATCTGCGATATCAGATCCCATAGAAAAGTGAGAGGTATGACCAATGTATTTTTCAAGACTTTGGGTAAATGTACCGTTCTGATTATTTATGTATAGATAATCTTGTTCGTTAAAATCGTTTGAAATATAAATATCCGACCAACCATCGTTGTTGATGTCTGAGATAGAAATACCTAATCCGAAACCTAAAACATTTGAAACTAAGCCAGCCTCATCATTAACGACTTTAAATTTACCATTATCGTTTCTATATAATCTATCCTCAAAACTTGGATCTCTCTCTTTTTTCATATCGTTGCTAACCGACCGAAAACTCGCATACTCTTGCACAGAATGATTTAGCACATAAAGGTCTAAATCACCGTCTCGATCATAGTCAAAAAAAGCACCCTGTGTAGAATAACCCTCATCGCCAACTCCATACTCATCGGCTTTTTCTGTAAATGTCAAATTTCCATTATTGATAAAAAGTAGATTTTTCCTTTTGTAACTATCTTTTGCAGCAGACCTGCATACATATATATCTAGTAGACCATCTCCGTTTACATCAGCCATTGTGGTACCTGTATTCCACAAACCTTCTGCAAATACGCCAGCTTTTTGGGCTATTTCCTCAAATTCAAAATCACCTTTGTTTAAATACAATCTGCTACCAACCATACTTCCCGTAAAATAAATATCCTGGAGGCCATCGTTATTAATATCTCCTACGGAAACACCTCCACCATTGTATAAATACCCATATGTAAGAATATTAAAGTCAGGCGTTTCACTTATTAGGTTCTTAAACTTGATTCCTGTTTGACTACTTGGCATTAATGTAAACATTTTAGAATCATCCGACTGATTACAAGCGGCACAAAAAGCTAACACCAAAGCATAAACGAGAGAATGGGCAAGAATTCGCATTATTTAAAATTAAAATTGAATCAATATATGGAAGAATAAGTATTAAAAAAAATATTTAAATACCAGACTTAAATTTTCGTAAAATCTAAAGCTTTAATTTTTTTTTCTAAAAAAAAGAGCACGTGAGTTTTATTCACATGCTCTTTTAAAATCTATATTATACTATCAAGGGAAATTAGAACCACCTGTATCCCACCATAATCGGGTACCGATTTCATCTTTACCTTTAAGCTTGGCTGTAGCGTCAGCCACACCTTTAGCGTTTCCATTTCTCTCCGCATTCACGAATGGCATACGTCTAAGAATATCTCCTTTTGGAATTACTCCCCAGTCGGCATTGCTGCTGTTCTGATATACTGGAGGAAGTTTTGGATAACCTGTCCTTCTATGATCCATCCATGATTCCATCTCGTTTGTATAACAAGCAATCCATTTTTGGGTAATAATTTTCTCAAGTTTGACCTCTTTGGAAGCTGCCTCATCCCAAGCTACTGTAGTTGTAATTTGATTCTTAAAATCATTGACATCACCTGATGCTTTAGGGTCGTCATAATCTATCGGTAGGCTTTTATTATCAGCCAAATAAGCATCTACACCACCAGTTCCCCAAAGCTCAAATGAAGCCCTAACGCCTGCTTCGTAATTTGCTTTTGCATCCCCAGCTCCAGCCCATCCACGCAAAGCGGCTTCAGCTTTTAAGAAATAAACCTCATCAGCACTCAATACTTTACGTTTTGTAACTTTTGCTGGATCATTAAAGCTTATATCTAAGGTAGAAAAACTTAATCTATCATCTTTCGCAACCAATTCAGCACCATTACGAATACCTTTATACGGCCACTCTGGGTGATCTTTTACCAAAGACAAATCAGAAACTGGATCAAAAAATGCATGAATTCTATTGTCTTTGTAACCAATCAAAATTGACTCCATAGTAGCACTCATACGTGTATCACCCCATTCAAAACATATCTGTGCAGGGTGAAATTTGTTTCCATATCCTGAAATATTAAAATTATCTCCGTTGGTTAAAATTAAACCAGCAGGATCTGCCAATGCTTTTTCCCCCTCTTTTTTGGCAAGAGCTGGATCAACTTTAGAAACTCTCATTGCCAATTGTAACCGCAATGAGTTAGCATATTTAGCCCATTTGGCAACATTTCCGCCATAACTAGCATCGAAACTGTTTAGTCCAACATAGTCTTTATTTTTACTAAATTCAGCTATTATACGATCTAAGTCACTAAAAAATGCTTTGTAAAGCACATCTTCACTATCGTATAATACTTCTCCGGTTTTTCCATAATTGGTATAAATTATAGGCCCTTGATATAAAGTAACTCTTGACATTGAAATTATTTTAATCAAATTAGCCCACTCAACAAATACAGAGTAGCCATCTTTTTGGGCGATCTCAATTACTTGTTTAGCTGGTGCCATTACATTGCTATATTCTCTACCCCAATATCCATTCCAACGAATGTAATAAGTGGTATTATTTACACCACCCACAAATGGAGTTGGTGTAGCCAAATGCTGAGAATATGTTACGTTAGTCAAATTGTGATCAATCTGGTTGCCAAATATCTGCCCTAACATGGAGGGAAAATAAGAACCTACGTGATTGAAATCCTGTTTTAAAGATTCTGTTGAGATCTGATAAGGATTGGTATTGATCTCTTCAAAATTGTCTGTACAGCCCCCAAAAAGCAAAACAGAGGCTATTAGATATATTAATTTCTTCATGTTTTCTTGTTTAAAAAGTTAATTTTAGATTGAAACCATATGTTCTAGTTGAAGGTAGATTGAAGTTATCTAAACCTTGAGCATTCTGGTTTGTACTCATTGCTAATTCTGGATCAAATGGAGCTACTTTGTGTAAGAAAAACAAATTGTTTCCAATGAACGAAATGTTGGCAGCCTTGATAGGTAGGTTAGTTTTTGCCAAGTTCAAATCATATCCTAAATTAAACTGAGCCAGTCTGATATTAGTACGATCATAAACATATGCCTCTCCAATACCATTTCTATCACCGATAGCTCTGTACCAAGTTTCAGCATCAACCGTTGTAATGGCAGCCTCTGTATTTTTATCAACCCCATTCACTTTTACTCCACCAGCATCTCTTGCGTCTGCAGTTCTTAAAGAAACCCCAGCACCGTCTAGCATAGATTCAGTCTGGCTAAACACGTGGCCTCCAAACTTACCATTGATCAAAACTCCCATATTAAATCTTTTGTAGGTAAAATTGTTATTCCATCCCAAAGACCATCTTGGATCCAAATTACCAACAAGTTCGGTAGTTGCCGTTCTTAAAGGTTTGCCATTGTCAAAAATGATTCTGTCTTGAGCATCTCTTTGGAATTTTAATACATACAAATCATTGAATGCACCACCAACTACCAATTTAGAATCGTATCCTTCCGAGCTACCCAATTGGATTACTTTCTTAGGATCTGGTCCGATATCTACTATTTTATTTCTATTTCTAGTAAAGTTAAAGGCAGTAGTCCACTGAAAATCATTCGTTTTATAAGGAGTAGCACTTAAAGTTAGCTCAACTCCTTTGTTGGTGATTTCACCTGCGTTAATAAACTCTGTGGTATATCCACCCTCACCAGAAACAGTTGGTACTTGTATAAACTGGTCTTTACTTGTGATATCATAATATGTAAAGTCTATACCAAACCTATTATGAAAAAATCTCCAATCAGCTCCAAACTCTAAACTTGTGATAATTTCAGGCTTAGCATTTAAGAAAGGCTTCACCGTATTTCTTACTACACCACCACTTGCATTAATGCTATTTTGAGGAAATATCCTATTAAATGGCACTTCGTTTCCTACTTGAGTATAAGAAGCTCTTAATTTACCGAAAGTAATAAAATCAGGCATTTTAAACATTTCGCTAACTATTCCTGTAAGACCAACAGATGGATAAAAATAGGAATCGTTGCCTGTCAAAGCCAAAGTAGATGCCCAGTCATTTCTTCCTGATAAATCAAGGAATAACATTTCTTTAAATCCAAACTGGAAGTTACCAAAAAGACCTTGTTTTACTACCGAACCATTTGTGATTGAAGAAACTTGTACGTTGGTAGGTAAGTTTTGGAAATAAAACTCATTTGGATACAATAGACCTACTGTACCAGTATTGACAGCTACGCCAACGCCATATTTGGTTTTTTGATAGCTACCACCGATTACTGAATTCAAAGTAAGATTCTTACTAAGGTTAGCAGAATGGGTTAGAATTGCATCTGTGTAGGCAAGTTGATCGTCATAGTTTGAATAATCCCAGGCTCCATTAGGATGAACATTGGTAGAGTTAGAAGTAGCAGCATGCTGTTGCTCAAACTGTTTAGCTGCGTAATCAAAATTACCTCTTACCTGTAGCGTCAAGTTTTTAAGAATATTGTAGGCAACACTCATGCTTCCAATTGCTCTTTTTGAATCGTCAGTTTTAGGTTCATTATTAACAATCCAGTATGGATTAGACTGATGGTGATCCGAAACAAACCAATTTTGAGCATTTATATTTCTCTTTTCATTAAAAACCGAATAATTGTTCCTATAGTCACTAAAGTTCCTTTCTCTAGGGAACATATACAAACCAGTAAGTGGATTTAAATAATAACCAGCTGTAAGCCTATTTTCCGTTTTTTCCATTGCAAGAATTACGTTAGAACTTATCGTAACTTTATCTTTAAACATCTTTGTAGACTGTTTGAATGAAAAGTTATTTTTACCATAATTATTATTTGGTGTTATTCCATTTGCTTTTGTGTTAGCATAAGAAAAATATGCTTTGGTTTTATCATTACCACCACTTACGGTTACAGCATTGTATCTATTATGTCCTGTTTGGAAAAAATCTTTAACGAAACTGTCATCATAATTTCCAGCCGTTGTTGACCAACTTTCTTTTGCGTTAGACTTAGCACCATATTTATACTGCAATTCTGGTAATTCTATATAATGCTCATTAGTAAATCCAGAATTCAATGTAACAGTAGCTTTTCCAGAAGCACCCGATTTTGTTGTTATTAAAACAACACCGTTTGCTCCTTGACTACCATATAATACAGCAGCATTAGATCCTCTCAATATACTGATACTTTCTATATCCTCAGGGTTAATTGCCGAAAGTCCATCGCCTTGGTCAGTGCCACCCCACATACCTGGTTGGTTTCCTCTATTGTTAGCCATAGGAATACCATCAATTACAAAAAGAGGAGAGCTATCACCACTTAGTGATTTATTTCCTCTTAATACAATTTTAGTAGAACCACCCGCTCCTGAGCTGCTTCTTTTGATTTCTACACCAGCAGCTTTTCCTGAAAGACTGTTCATGAAATTCGGGTCCCTCGTTCTAATTAACTCATCTGAACTAACTGTTTGTTGAGCATAAGAGAGTGTTTTTTCCTCACGCTTAATACCTAAAGCGGTAACTACAATAGCGTCTAATAAGCTAGGATCACTTGCCAAGGCCACGTCAACAGTGTTGCTACTACCAACCGAAATCGATTGACTCGTCATTCCAATGAACGAAAAAATCAATACGTCTTTAGAGGCAGCCTTAATAGAATATTTGCCTTCTGTGTCAGTCAAAGCACCAATTGAAGTACCCTGAACAACAACACTCACTCCCGAAATAGGAGATCCATCATCGGAATCTGTCACCTTGCCAGAAACCGTTTTATTTTGAGCTAGAATGGGAAGCGAACCCAAAAACAGCACAAAAAATAGTAGTTTTTTTATCATGTCTGATAGATTTTGGTTAAGAAAATAGTTTTGCAGTTTTTTAAACTTACCCTAAATTAAAATATTTTAATAAGTACTCCTAATTTATTTAATATTTTTTTAATAGGTGCCTAATAATAAATTATTTTTCCAAACAAATATCTTCTTTTAGTGCAAGAAAAAATGGATAAAGAGTATTTCTGAAAAAGCTTAAAGCTTAACCGAAATAGCTAAAAAATAAAGATTTTTTTATAAAGAAGACGTTTGAAAGAAATCGAAGTTGAGGATTTAGGAGGTTTTAAAAAAGACTTAATATAACTTCAATCCTAACATTTTTTCGTAAACCAGAGATTTGGTGCCAAAAATCTTTGCTTGATCACCCATTGGAGAAATTAATACATTAAGGTTTTTTTTGAAGTCAGTTAAACAATATTTGTTAATGGCTTGATTTAAGGTAGAAACAATCAACTCTCCTGCTTTGGTTAAAACACCATCGATAATGATGATTTCTGGATTAAACATATGAATAGCTATCGAGAGTCCTTTTCCTAATTCTCTACCGATATCAAATATCAAATCTATTGAGAATTCGTCCCCTTTTAGGGCAGCATCCACTACATCTTCTAATCTAATCTCATCTTTTTTCAATGCTAATGTAGAAGTTTTGCCTTCAACTATCCCTTGCTTTGCTTTATTTATGAGTGCCAAAGCAGATGCAACCGTTTCTAAGCACCCTTTTTTACCACAATGACACAGCATTCCATCGGGCTTTATTTGGATATGCCCCAATTCGCCAGCGAACCCATCTGCCCCTTTTATAATCTGCCCATTGCACATAATACCAAGGCCAATTCCCCAATCTAGGTTAATTAACAAGACATTAGATTTGTTTTTAGCCAAACCAAAATGATGCTCACCTAGCATTGAAGCTTGTGTGTCATGGGTAATAAATGTAGGAATTTTTAAAGATTCTTGTAATATCTCTGCTAAAGATCTATCGTTCTCATTATGATTAGGATAAGAGTAATTAATTCCTCTTTCCATACTTAACAACCCCGGTGAAGAAATACCAATAGCCCAAACTTTGGTTTCTCCTATGAAGACCGAAGACTCAAACTTCAAGTCTTCAATCAAGGTTTCGGAGTTTATATCAAAAGTCAAAGTTTTTCTTCTTAGTATCTCATTTCTAAGATTTAATAAGTAAAAATTAGTTTCATAGATATTGATATCAATAACTAAAACCTGATTTTTATTCGGATTTAAATCAAACAAACTCGGTCTTCTACCTGACTTTGTTTTTGACGAACCTACCTCTGCTATCCACTCATTCGCTATTAACTCATTGATATATACCGTAATAGAAGGGACACTTGTATGGAGTTTTTTGGCTAATTGAGCAATGGTAATAGCACCAGAATTATATATTTCAGTTAATATTTCTACTATGTATTGATTTTTCTTAATCTCTACGACAGACGAAAATTGCTCATTATTATTAACCATCAATTTAAAAGTTTTTATTTACAGGGAAATTATGTGGTAAATTTATCAATAATCTTCGATAACTTTCAAATAGTGGATTCCCGAAGATGTATTTATTTTAGAATTTTGTTTTTCAATTCGAGGATTTGCCCCACCAAAAAACTTATAAAACTCGATTCCACCAAATGATTTTCCGTAGTTCAAATATTGAAACATACTTATAGCAACATTTTTACCTGTCTTGTCAAATACGATACTCAAAGGCATAATTCCAGAAAGCGGTATATTTCCTTTGTTGGTAAGCGAACCATCCTTTCCCAAGCTTAAAATAGAAATTGAAGATTTACCAGTATTTCGATCATTAATGGGGTAGTCAAAAGACTTTTTAAGATTTGACACCAAAATTGTACTACCATCTGGATGTAGGACTAGGGATTTCGGATTTTCTTCAACCTCTGCTTTTGAAATTAATGAATGTGGCTCTTGTTCATTGAATTTAATTACAAAAACCTGACCTTTAGGTGCATTTACCCCTATCTGATCCTTAGCGTCTATTACTAAAAAATATTTGCCATCTGCACTGAAAGTGCCAAAAGTGGGAATTCCATCAAATTTTATCGTATTGCCAGACTGCTCCACCCTAATTATCTTTTGGGTAGGACCATCTTTTATTACTTTCAGCAAGCCGATTTCCTTAGTATCCTGTTTTAGATATACCAAAAAATCTTCTGAAGGATGCCAAATCACGTCATTTATAACGCCATTCCCTAAAGTATTTGGCTTCGAAATTACTCTAATTGGTTTTCCGAATTCATTTAATTCAAAAATCTGCAATTCTTGATTATAACCCTCAGCTGCTACTGCAAGGTATTCGTTTGATTTATTTAATGCTATAGCTCTAGGATTCAAAGCCACTGGAAATCTATAATCTGGCTTAATATTTCGGAGGTTAGCAATATCCACCACACTAACATATGCTCCATCTGGCAAACCAGTAAACTGAATTTGTTTTTCGTCTTTTTTGAGCCCGCCTTTGCTTTCTAAAACGTAGCACATTCTGTTGTCAGACTTCAATGCAATTGCTCTATTGTTGTTTAGAACAGAATTAGAAAGGATTTCCTCCGAGTTTTTATAAGAATCCTCTAATTGTAAAGGAAACAAAAATGCTCCCATTTTATCTGTTCCAACTTTATCAATCATACCTGTAGAAAACGAAAACGGGCCAAAATCTGAATCTTCCAAATACAAAATGCCCTTTGCATCAAAAGAAATTGGTTGAGCGAGAGCACTAAAAGAAATACAAATCGAAAATAATAGTCTTTTCAAAGCCTTTTTATTTTTCAGTTTTTAAAATCAACATGCATCATAAACCTGAACTTTCTCCCATAGCATCGAGCAGGCTGCTATAAATGCATGATGGTCGGCATGGTCTTGATAAATATCTTGTTTCTCGGCAGTTTCGAAGATAAAAGTGATACTAAAATCATAAGTAGTATCTATAACTTCTCTATTGGTATTGGCAGGTTGTCCAACATATGCAACACCTATTTCCGCTATTTCAGATAGCTTCAATAGACCCGCATGCAATTGCTTTTTGTGATCCTCATTTCCTTTTTCTTTTAACCAAAAAAACACTGTGTGCACAAATCCTGTTTTTAAATTTCCCATTTTTAATTTTTATAAGTGTTAAATAAATCCAAAGTTCCTAAAAAAAATGTTGATATCGAAGAACCATGCGTTCCCCCAGTAATTTTTTCTAAAGTAACACTCGGCGACCCTTTAGCTGTCATACCGACCTGTGCACTTTGTGAATTAAAAAAAGGAACATAAGTGTCTGCATCTCCATGGTACAATCTGGTTGGTATTTTCGATTTCCAACTGACCAAATCATTGTCATTAAAAGCTGAAATCCAATCCAACTCTGTATTATTTTTAATTCCATCTTTAAAGGAAGTTTTTAAAATCTCATCGAAACTCAAAGGAATATCTACATTTTGAGCATTCTTTTCTATCTGGCTTGCATAAGGTTCAACAAAATAATCCGATGCAGGTCTATTAAAACCATACAAACGATTGTAAGTCAATAAAACCCAAATATAAGATCTATTATTGACAACCTCTCCGCTGGTTTTGAAATTAACAAATGCATTTACCGTTTGTGTTTTATCATAAGCTCCAGCACCACAGCTTGATGCTTTTAAGTTAAAAAACGATGAATATTCTTCTTCTATTAATTTTTGCGTAGCTAAAGTAGCATAACCACCTTCCGAATACCCAGCTAATAGAAGATTTTGATTCCAGTTGGTGCCTTCATTTTTCAAAAACTCTTTTACAGCTAACAAAAAATCTACATTCGCCTGAGATAAACCTTTTTTATGCTCATAAGGATGAGGATAGGATTTTGAATCTCCATAACCCAAATAATCTGGCATGGCAACAATAAAACCTGAAGATGCCAAAAGCATGCCTAGCGAACTTTCTGAAGAAGTATTAAAATAAGAAGGTGCTTGACTTTCGTTGGTTATAGTTCCGTGCTGAAGACTTGCCAAGGCCAAAGGCTCGCTTATGTCTGTTGGAATTATTATGGCTCCTGAGGCGGTTATCAAATCACCTTCAACAGTTTTAGTTTGATAAGAGATTTTATGTAGGCTAATTCCTGACCTTACCAAAAATGTTAATGTTGAGCCTTGAGCCCCAAACTGAGCCGTAAGACTATTTGTAAATTCAGTTTTGGTAATAACTTTTACAGAATTTGAAGAAATCAGATATTTGTCAAACTCCAGAATAGGATCTTTTTCGCAGGAAACGAACACAAAGACCAATAATATCCACTTAAAATATAGTTTCAAGGCAAGAAGATTTTATAGATTCAAAATTTTAACAAATAACGTTAAAAAAGCAAGATGGATTGCGATTCAACCTCGTAATTTATCCAACAATCTGTTTAACTCATCGAATTCACTTTCTGTCAAATCTCCCATAACATTATCAAGTGGTATCATACCAGCATTAACTTGCTCCAAAAACGCAGAACCTTTTGGTGTTATTTTCACGTCGCAAGCTCTTCTGTTACCAATTTTTTGATCTCTGCTTACATATCCTTTAGCAAAAAGTTTATCTACTAGTCTAGAGGCATTGGACATCTTGTCTAACATCCTTTCAATGATCTCATTGATTGTGATAGCTTTACCTTTTTGGCCATTCAATATCCTCAACACATTGTATTGTTGGCTACTTATATCAAATTCTTTCAGGAATTTATTCTGTTTAAAGTTAAGCCAATTATTGGTAAATATAATATTTACCATTGTTTTCTCATGATTGTTTTTAAATGGCTTGGTTTGTTTTATTTCCTGCTCTAAACTCATACTTTTGTAAATGAAAGAATATTAAATATGTATTTACATAAATTACAAATGTAAAAAAATAATTTCAAAAAGATTCTATGAATATTGACAAAAAACTAATCTTGGCATCCAATTCTCCTCGAAGAAAAGAAATACTAACCTCTGCAGGGTTTAAATTTGAGATTTTGGTAAGAGAAACCAATGAGGAGTTTGACTCAAATATGGACTACAATTTAGTACCTGAATTTCTAGCCAGAAAAAAAGCGGAATGTTTTAAAGAATTTGATAATGAAACAATCATTTTAAGCTCTGACACAGTGGTTATTAATGACAAAAAAATAGTCAATAAACCTCAATCGAAAGAAGAAGCTTTTGAAATGTTAAGTAGTTTGAGCAATAAAACCCACGAGGTAATTACGGGTGTTTGCCTTAAAATAGGCGATAACTATTCTACATTTTCAGATCAAACGGTGGTAACTTTCGAAGATTTAAATAAGGCAGAAATTGATTTTTATATAAAAAATTATTCGCCAATGGACAAAGCCGGAGCTTACGGAGTGCAAGACTTCATAGGAATGATAGGAATTTCAAAAATCGAAGGTTCATTCTACACGGTAATGGGTTTACCGATACATAAAGTTTACAAAGCACTTAAACCATTTATAGTTTTTTAATGAAAGACGATATTACCATATTTTTAAATGAGCCTGACGACAAAGTTTACGTTAGAGTTCCTGATGATATAGAAACCCACTATGAGCTCCAGAATCTATCTGGCAAAATTCTACAGGAAGCCACACATGACAAAAGCCTCCATGACTTTGACTTAACCGGCTTACCTGAAGGGATTTATTTCGTAATAGTAAACCAAGGAAACTTGATTAGATCTAAAAAAATAATAAAAGGCTATCACCCATAAAATGTAAATGAAAACAATAATTATAGACATGGACGATGTAATGGCAGACGCCAGTGCAGGTATTTTAGACGTCTTCAATGAATTAAATGGAACAGACTTAAAAAAAGATTTTTTTAAAGATAAAAACTTTTATGATTTCATGAATTCTGGTAAATACTTGACATATAGAGATAGGCTATTTGATCAAGGCTTTTTTATTAACCTAGAAGTGATGCCTGATGCTCAAGAAGTTATAAAAGAACTTTCAGAGAAACACAAAGTTTATATTGTTTCCGCAGCCACAGAATTCCCAAACTCTTTAAGAGAAAAATACGATTGGATGCAAAAATACTTTCCGTTTATATCTTGGAGGAATTTTATGCTTTGTGGCGATAAATCAATTGTAAAAGGTGATGTAATGATAGACGACCATGAGAAAAACTTAAAGACTTTTTCAGGCGAAACTTTACTTTTTGACGCCATGCACAATCAACAACTTGAAGGCTACCATAGAGTTTATAATTGGCAAGAAATTCATAACTATTTCTTTAAAAACTGAGACTATGCTTATAAGAATATTGTATTTTCTGATTTTAGTTTTAGAAATATTTTTCAGTCAAAATGGCGATTTAACCTTTGTGAAAATCACAAAACCACTATTGATGCCTTTATTGATGATTTTGGCAATTCAATCTGGCATTAAAGACAAGTTTCTATACATCGCCTTGTTTTTTAGCTTATTAGGTGATGTATTCTTAATGTATTCAGGACAAAACTATTTCATGCTTGGGCTAGGCTCTTTTTTGATTGGTCACTTTGCTTATATTTTATTATTCAAAAAGCAATTCCGATTTAATCTCATAAAAAGTTTACCTTTTGCAATAGCTACTTTTCTATATTTTATGTTTCTGAAAAGAGGAATACCAAATGAACTATTCGTTGCTGTAACTCTCTATTGTTCGGTTATTACATTGATGGCAATTTTTGCTGCCTGCAGAATCTCAAATGCTAAGTCTTATCAAATCGTATTATTGGGAGCCATCCTTTTTGTAATTTCTGATTCATTAATAGCGTACAATAAATTTTATGAATCGCTAAAATACAGCTCAGTATTGGTAATGAGTACCTATGGAGTAGCCCAATATCTGATAGTCACTGGCTGGGCAAAAAAGAATTAAACGATATTGGTTTTTATAAGTTTGATAGCTATGGCTAAAAGTATCAAACCAAATACCTTTTGCAGAACTTCTATAGTACCAGGTTCTAGTTTTTTCTCAAGCCAAGCGGAAGATTTAAGTACAATAAATATCAAAACTAAATTTACCAAAATACCACAAATGATATTAACATCAGCGTATGCAGCTTTTAATGAAATCAAAGAAGTCATAGTGCCTGCACCTGCGATTATGGGAAACGCCAAAGGAACCACACTACTGGCTTTGCCTTGGTTTATAGGATTATGTTTAAAAATTTCTCGCCCTAATATCATCTCAAAACCAATAATCAACAGTATCAATGCACCAGCCATGGCGAAAGATTTTACGTCCACACCAAAGAGCTGGAGTATTTTTGTTCCTAAAAACAAATAACCCAACATCAAACCTCCTGATATCAATGTTATACGTTCGGCATAAATGTGACCAACTTTTTTTCTAAGATTAAGAATGATAGGTATAGAGCCTAAAATGTCGATAATCGAAAACAAAATAAGAGAAACTGAAAGTATTTCTTTAAAATTGAATTTCATTTGTTGATTTTTTTCGTGAAATTAACTAAAATTCGCTAATACTTTAAATAGCGTTTCAAAATCTTCATCAGGTATAGCAGGAAAATTTGCAATCCGCACTGAATCTCTTTTCCATTCGCCGTATCCTTTTCCTATAACTATATTATTATCAAACAAATACGACATTAATTTACTAACACTTTTAGGCTTTACGGCAATTACAGTGTCTGATCTAGTTTCGGGATTCTCGACTAAAATTTCAAAATCTGACCGAGTTTCAAAAAATGAATATATTTTTCCTGCTCTTTCTTCTAAATGGTTAGAAATCGCATGTATATTCTCTAGATATTCTAAATTCCTCTTTAATAGGTAAATGCCTAAAATATTAGGTGTATAATGTGTTTGATTCTTGTCAAAATTCTCTTTAATAAATACCAAACTATTGTAATGATTCCTTTCATTGATTTCCTTAGCTTTTTCAATAGCCCTTGGTGAGAGTATCAAAAAACCTAGACCAGAAGGCAATCCAAAGCACTTTTGGCTTGAAGCCAACCAAACATCTGCCAAACTAATATTATGATTAAAGCCGCCTAATGAAGATGTGGCATCAATAAAAAGCAATGCGTGTGGGCTATTTGTTTTTAAGATGGACAAAGATTCATTCGAAATTTGCGTGCCATTTGAAGTTTCATTAGCCACACAGCAGATAATATCATTTTCAGGATCTGTTTCTGCCTCTTCAATTTTTTGATTTACAAAAAAACGAGTACCTCGAATTTCCGGAATGGCAAACTGCAAACTAGCATTTATTTGGGCGTTAGTTACAGCATATTTAAACCATTTTTTTCCGAAAGCTCCATTATAAAAAAACTGTATTTTCCCTTTAAAAAGTGACTGAATACACACTTCCCAGCTTTCTGTAGCAGATGAAGTAAAATAAACCTCATAATTATCTGGTATATTTAAATGGTTTTTAAGAAGGCTTTTACAATCTTTCAAAAGCTGCATAAAATCATCACTGCGATGGTTTTTTTCTAAAATAACAGACGCAAAAGCTTCCGCAGCAAATTCTTTAATTCGAGGATAAATCTTTGACGGACCAGGATAAAAATTTAACATATTGGTATTCTTAAACAAAAAAAGGGGCAAATGCCCCTGTAAATGTATTTATAAATAGTTTAAGGTGTATATCTATTTCCTCCAAAATCAGAAGTAGACCCTGTTTTTAATGTTACCTTTTTAATATTCCCTAACCTTTTCAAAACAGGCTTCGAGTATTTATTTTTCGTATCCTTCATCTCTATTTACTGTTTTACAATTCTCTTTTTAATAATTCTAGTATCTACTAATCTAACTTCTAACACTAAATTCCCTGCAGAAACATCGCTAATATCGAAACCTCCTGACATCTGGGTCCAAGTCTTTAAAAGTTTTCCATTGTTGTTATATAAATAAGCATCAGAAATCTCTTCTTTTTTTACATTTTTCAAAGTAATAAAGTCAGTGCAAGGATTGGGATAAACTTCAACTTGTCCATCCAAAAATAAATTTACACTTATAATTTTTGAAAACTCAAAGCTGTTATCTATATCAACCTGTTTAAGTCGATAGTAATTAATGCCATCTAAGGGTTTTTCATCCACAAAAGCATATTCAGAAACTGCATTTAGACTACCGTCCCCTTTAACTTTTCCAATTGTTTCAAAACTTTTAGCATCGGTGCTACGCTGTATTTCAAAATGAGAGAAATTGGATTCTGAGGTGGTTTGCCAAAGAAGATTTATTGATAGTTCATAATTTCTTTTCGCTTCAAAACTTAATAGATCTAAAGGAAAAACCGAAGACGTGCTTGTTCCATTTGCTAATTGTAAACCATTGAAAGCACCAGTAGACCCTCCTGAATTCCAAGATGAGTTAGCTACCGATGATATCTCTATAAATCCACCATTACTTACTACTGACGCACCATAAAATGTACCGCCATCTCTAAATACGTACTCTGCAGTTGTTGAAGTAGTTCCTGTTTTGACAGGAATATTAGTACCAGAAAAATAGGATCCATACTGAATATCTGTGGCACCACCATCAGTAATTGAAACTGCGTCATATACCGTAAAACTACCTCCATTAGTGAGATCAACATTTGGAGTTCCATCATTTAAATCGTCAATATCATTTCCGATGACTTGATTTGGACACTGCATTAAAATAAATGTTCCAGTACCATTTTGTAAATCTGGACTAAAATCAGCGGTATTTACACTTGTAGAATTAGCTGGAGTAGAGGTTGTCAAAACGGATGTTGAGGCTCTCCATAAAAATAAACCATTGGAACCAATAGTCTGCCCTGACAACGATATCTTTTGTCTAATAACCCCTGCTCCGGTTGCATCTCCATCGATTAACAAGAAACATAAGCCATTCAAACTTTGCCCAGGTGTTCCCATAATTTCAAAAAATTCTAAAGGAGAATCTGTTCCAGGCGGATTAATTAAAATCGACCTGATTTGCTGAGCAGATAGGTAAGAGTATCCAAAGGAAAATAAAACAAAAAATAAAATTTTCTTCATATAAGTATATAAATTTTAATCACACCCACCAACTTCAGCCTTAAAAACCACACCATTTTCCGCAACAAACCCCGGACTTAATTCTATAGATGGTGCCACAAATTTAATGTTAGACAAATTAAAAACCTTATTTGTCACAACTATTTTTCCATTTATTTTGTTTGCAATAACATCTCCAATAATGTTATCAAAATCATTACTTGGACTATCTAAAACAATAATATTATCACAAGGTGACAAAACCGGTCTGCTAAAATATTCGTATTGCGATATTGTTGCATAATGATCAGATGTTGTAGTAGAATAATAATGAACTGGAGGCCTAAAACTAGTGACAGAGTTCGGAATATATTTCAAACCAGTTTCTTTATCACCGAAACCATATGAAATTATTTGGTGATCGATATAATCGGAAAATGTACTAGTACTCGAACAACCGATATCGCTAAATAATTTTGTAATAGGATTCCAAAGGACGTTTGGCCTTTTACTATTCAATAATGTATCTTCAGGATTTTGATGCAAAAATGGTGCATAAGTACTAGCATGACCTCCAGCATAGATAGATTGATCCAAATCGTCATTTAAATCTCCAATTATCATGATCTTTCTGCTTGGAAACTGAACTTGAAGGGAATCATACAAAACCTTAACATCAAACTTTCTTCTTTCAAACGCCTCTAGATCTGACCCAGATTTTGCATGTAAGCCTACAAAAAGTACAGTGTCTTTTTTGCCTGACAAATCAATTTCTGCCATAAACTGAAATGGCTTACGACCAGAAGCCCAAAATTGAGTAGCCAAACCAGTTGGAGGATAATCCTCTAAAACTAGATTCTCAAACATTGGTCTTGAAAAAATTTTTCTTACAATATTTTTATTGTAAATAACACAAACACGCTGTCCAAAAGGATCCGGAGTTTCTAAGTAAGAGTATGAATAGGAAGAGGAACATTCACCAGTATATGTTCCTGAGCCATATTCTGTATTTAAACCCTCTATTAACTTTCCGAAAGCCGTCGTATTATCTTCTGGATTTGAGGCATTATAACTACATATCTCTTGCAACATATACAAATCCGAGTGAGCCGCATTTAAAACAGTTTGGCAATTCGCAATTTGTAAATTATCATCCACCCCACTTTGGCTCGGTCCAAATGTTGGATTCCCCAACCACTCTAGATTCCAGTTAAAAACATCAAATTTATCTACAGGTTTTGAATAGGTTGTCACGCCACAACCACTCGTAGAAACACAGGGATATGTACTTTCCTGAAAATCAGATGTTAGCCTTGGAAATAATTGCATTTTATCAGTAGTTCCACCGGCATTAATAAATCTACCAACTATACCAGTTATATCTTGAGTTACTGTAGGAATAGCAGACCCAATGATTGAAACAGCTCCTGCATCCACCCTGATTTCTGAAAATCCCTGATTGTTACAGGCACTTAGATTGTAATTTGAAGCAGAGGAATATGTCCCAATATTTAGAATATTTACACCTTTCTCTTTTACAATCCTCCCTTCATTAATTTTTAAAAAATCCATAAATGAAGTGTCAATTGGAGGATTGTTGGCGTCAAATACCAAAGGTAAAATCGGAATTCCACCTGCAATTTTATCAAAACAGGTAATAGAAACAATTTCAGATTCTCCGTTAAATCTCGTTGGAGTACCACTTAAACTTACCCAATCTCCTATTTTAAGTGAATAATTGGAAACGATATTGGTTTGATAAACCGCAATACCTCCTGTAGAATCTTGCAAATAAAACTTACTACTGCCAAAAACACCAGTTACTTGGCCTTTGATAGTATAAATTGTGAGTCCAGTATAACTCCCCAAAGGAGGCAAAGTATTTCTTACTGTATCTATATCTGTAATAATTCCGCAAGATAGACCATCAGATACTTTTCCATCTAACTTAATATTTAAATTAGACGCTCCACCGCCTGAGTTGACTATATTAAAACCTGTCCCTCCATATAAACCTATTGCCAAATTAGCCTTTAACCTTACATAAATAGCTGTTTGACCAAAATACCCATCCGAATAAGTTACAGTAATTGAATCGGAGAAATTCAGTGTTTCTTCAAGAGAAATTTCAAAATCATGAGGAGCTTTTACGCCTACATTTCCAACGGAGGGGTCTAAATTAATTCCACTTAATTGATAAAGGAGAGGCAGGGAAGGGCCGTTGTTTACTAAATAATTGATATCGGAGATAGATTTTTTAGTAGTTAACAAAGTTGGAGAGGTATTATCTTCCCCTGTTAGTTTTATTTCATCTATGAGCCATAATTCCCCTGGAGAGTTATTTTTCAATGAAACCCTAAAATATAAATTTGGGACCGAAGGTAAGTCTGTTAAAACAATAGAGCTATATCCATCTAAATTCTCACCTCCTTTTGTAGCAGTAAAAGTCCCAAAATTCCCAACACCACTGTAATATCTTGAAGCGAGACCTGTTCCGTTAAATCCCCACCACGAATTTCCCGTTGTGAAACCTTTTACTTCAATTTCTTTATAAAAGTTTATTCCATCTGTGCTAAATAAAACCTCGACATAATCTGAAGCATCGGCACCGTTAGCAGTTGTAATAGAGTAAGAAGCTAATTTAAATTCTATTTTAAGGTTTTTCAAATACGTTGTATTTATTGGATCAAAATCTAGAAGTGTGTTGCCATTTAATGTTCCAAAACTTTTTGATCCACCATTAAATAGATTTGCGTTTAATGGTTTGCCAGGGTTTGCCAACACGCCACTTAAAATGCTATCCCCTGTCCCAGAAACTGAATAATTCCAAGCAGGAACAGCGGGTAGGGTCTCAAAATCTTGTTGGGCAATAGTAATCTGCGAGAGTACTTTCGAAAAGGAAAATAGAAAGAAGGCGAGAAAAAGACCTCTTTTCATTTAATTAGTTTTAAGTAGTTTGTATTCTGAAATTTGATTCAAATGTAATATCAATTAATCAAAATTAGGATATGAAATATTATCAATTCGTTAAATAAATCAATATTGACTTAAAGGAATCCTAATTCTCGGTTTTTCGGCAATGGCCTCAGGCTTAAACATCAAAAACCAATTGGTGATTTCTTCGAATGCTGCAATATTTAAAGTATAAACTACAAACTGTCCTTTCTTTTTGGAGCTTACTAATTCAGCCTGTCTTAATAAATCTAAATGATGTGAAATACTTGGTTTAGACATATTAAATCTATCAGAAATTTCTCCAGCTGAAAGATCTCCAAGCCTTAAGATTTCTAAAATCTCACGTCTTGTTTTATCATTTAATGCCTTGAAAAGGTTATTCATCGTATTTGTAAAAATTAATAATTGTAAATTTAACTAATTAATTATTTATACCTACAACAAAATGATATTTTTTCGAATATTTTCAAGAGTTTTAAAAACTAAAATTTAATAAGGGCATAATAATTGGTATATTTGCAGCATATAATGTTAAAGAAATTTAGCTTTTTTAATAATAAAATATTCTTTGTTTAATGAAAGTCCTAAAATTTGGCGGTACATCTGTTGGAACTGTTGATAGCATAAATCAAGTCATACATATAATTTCTGAAAATAAAACCCCAGTTGCCGTAGTATATTCAGCTATGGGAGGAGTTACCAATAAGTTGATTGAAATAGGAAATCTTGCTACAGCAGGAGATTCCAAATATTTAGATATCCTTAAAAATATCGAAGAAAGACACATGAACGCCATAAGATCATTGATTGGCGTAAAGTCTCAAAGCTCAATTATCGCTAAAATAAAAGGCAATTTTAACGAAATCGAAGATTTGCTAAAAGGTATAACCTACATTGGAGAATTAACTTTTCGTACTTTAGATTTACTTTTAAGTTTCGGGGAAAGACTTTCTACGCAAATTATCACATTCGCATTAAATGAGCGAGGAATAAACGCTGAGTACATAGATACAAGAAACATTATAAAAACAAATAGCCATTTTGGCTTTGCAGAAGTTGATTTTGCAGCTACAAATCCTTTAATAAAAAAAGCATTATCAGACACTAAAAAAGTTTATTGCTTGACTGGGTTTATAGCTTCAAATTATGAAGGAGTAACTACAACTCTCGGAAGAGGTGGCTCTGATTATACTGCTTCTATTGTTGGAGCCGCTTTAAATGCCGAAGTGATTGAAATTTGGACAGACGTAAACGGCATGATGACTTCAGATCCAAGGAAGGTCAAAAATGCATTTACTATTCCTGACATTTCTTATGCTGAAGCCATGGAACTTTCTCATTTTGGAGCAAAAGTAATCTATCCTCCAAGCTTGGTCCCTGCCTTTCAAAAAAACATACCCATAAAAATCCTGAACACTTTCTCAAAAGAGCACCCAGGTACAACTATTTCGAAAGAAATAAACCAAAAAGCCTATTCTATCACGGGGATATCCTCAATAGATGAAATATCCTTGGTAAACCTTCAGGGAAATGGCATGATAGGTGTCGCTGGTGTTTCTGCTAAACTTTTTGGAATACTTGCAGAATACAAAATCTCAGTAATTCTAATATCACAAGCATCTTCGGAGCATTCAATATGTTTTGCCATAGAACCAAAAATGGCCGATACTGTTCAAACCATTTTAGAAGAAGGTTTCAAAGCTGAAATTAGTAATGGCGACATTGAAAGCATTTCCATTCAAAATAGTCTATCTATTATTGCAGTTGTTGGCGAAGGAATGAAGTCATCTTCTGGAACTTCTGGAAAGTTATTTTCAATATTAGGTAAAAATGGTATCAATGTAATAGCCACAGCACAAGGTTCATCGGAGTTAAACATTTCGGTTGTAATTAAGAAAAAAGATATTAGCAAAGCCCTCAATGCTATTCATGAGACTTTTTTCGAAATTGATGGCTTTACTTTGAACCTATTCATCGTGGGGCCAAGTGGACTAATTGGTAAAACACTCTTAAAACAGATAGCTCAACAATCTGAGTTTTTGAAAAAAGAAAAAAATCTAAATATCCGTTTGGCTGGCTTAGCAAATACCAAGAAAATGCTCCTTGACCCAAATGGAATTGAAATAGAAACTTGGGCTCAAAAACTAGATGAAGCTGGAGAGAAAATCAATTTGAGCGAATTTATTGACGATATCAAAACTTTAAACTTAGCGAATAGCATTTTTGCAGACTGCTCAGCCGACAAAGACATTGTGCAATATTATTATCCATTGTTAGATAGTAATATTTCAATAGTTACGCCCAACAAAGTAGCTAACTCAGGTTCTTTCGCTGAATACGAATCTTTAAGAAACATTGCAAAAAAACGCAATGTAAAATTCTTATACGAAACCAATGTTGGGGCGGGTTTGCCACTTATAAACACCCTTCAAGGCTTAATAAATAGTGGAGACCAAATACATAAAATAGAAGCTGTGCTTAGCGGCACTTTATCATTTTTGTTTAACAACTTTGTGGTAGGCTCAAAGTTTGTAGATATCGTAAAAGAGGCAAAAGCCAAAGGATTTACAGAACCAGACCCACGAGACGACTTAAATGGAACAGACGTAGCTCGGAAAATATTGATATTAGCTCGGGAATCTGGATTAAAACTTGAGTTTAAGGAAGTTGAAAATATACCGCTTTTGAGCGAAGAAGCAATGGCTGCTGACTCAGTGGAGAGTTTCTATGATGTTTTAGAAAAAGAAAATAGCAAATACGAATCATTATTATCAACTGCTGCTGAAAAAGGCGAAGTTTTAAGATTCATCGCAAGTTTAGAAAAAGGAAAAGCAAAATTAGGTCTTACTTCAGTAGGAAAATCGCATCCTTTTTACAATTTGGCTGGTTCTGAAAATATTGTTTCGTTTACAACTGAGCGATATTTCAGTAATCCTTTGGTAGTAAAAGGCCCAGGTGCGGGTGCTGAAGTAACCGCAATGGGTGTTTTTGCAGACATTATAAGTTTAAGTAGTTTTTTGGCATAAATCAAAAAAAAATTGGATTCAATTAAAATTTTTGCACCAGCCACAGTGGCAAATGTTGCCTGCGGATTTGATATTTTTGGACTTGCTGTTGACAATCCAGGCGATGAAGTTATAGTAAGTAAAAGAAATGACAATCAAGTAGTTATAAAAGAAATAACTGGCGATGAAGGAAAACTCACCTACGATTCTTCAAAAAACACCGTTACTGTTCCGATAATTAAATACCTTCAAAAAATTGGATCTGGACAGGGATTCGATATTGTTTTAAATAAAAAAATGCCTCTTGGCAGTGGTCTTGGAAGTAGTTCTGCAAGTTCGGTTGCTGGTGTTTTTGCAGCAAATGAATTGCTAGGAAAGCCATTAAATACGAAAGACTTACTACCCTTTGCAATGGAAGGTGAAAGAGTGGCCTGCGGTTCTGCTCATGCAGACAATGTGGCCCCAGCTTTACTAGGAGGCTTTGTGGTTATCAGATCTTACGCTCCATTAGATATATTTCAAATAAAAACACCTGAAAATCTTTACGTTTCTATAGTTCATCCTGATATTGAGGTAAACACGAAAGATGCTAGACATATTCTTAAAAATGAAGTTTCGATGAAAAAGGCGATTTCTCAAATGGGAAATGTAGCAGGAATGGTAGCCGGATTAATGAGCTCAGATTTTGATTTGATTGGACGCTCAATGGTTGACCTAATTATAGAGCCTATTAGGTCTATTTTAATTCCTCAATTCTTTGAAGTCAAAATGGCTGCAGAAGAAGCAGGAGCATTAGGCTGTAGTATTTCTGGAGCTGGTCCATCAATTTTTGCTTTTTCGGAAGGTAGAGAAAAAGCAGAAAAAGTAATAGTAGCCATGAAAAATGAATTTACCAGAGTGGGGATTAATACCAATACATTTGTTTCTTCAATAAACAATTTAGGCCCAAAGATTTTAGATTAAACATTATTATTCCATTTAAAATCGTTATTTTAATATGATTTTAAAAACTTCATCATGAAAGCATCGGATATAAACAAAATATTTAGAGAGTCTATCGCAGATTATCATTTGGTGGATAATGTTGATGCAGAAATGCCACAAAAATACACCGAAAGCAATTTCAAAAAGCTACTTTATCTTAAAAATTGGATAGATACCGTTCAGTGGCATTTGGAAGATATCATCCGAGACCCGGTGAATCGTCCTGATTTTTTGGTTTCTATTAAAAAAAGAATAGACGAGTCGAATCAGTTTAGAACAGATACTGTTGAGCAAATAGACGAGCTCCTTTTCGAAAATTTTAGAAATATTAGTAAAGGCGACAATCCAAGAATGAACTCAGAAACACCTGCTTGGCTTTTAGATAGAATGTCGATTTTACAGTTAAAAATTTATCATTTCAAAGAACAGATTGAACGAAAAGATGCCGACGAAAATCATTTGAATACTGTAAGGCACAAATTAATGATTTTGGAAATTCAAGAAAAAGATTTGGAGCTTTGCTATGACCAGTTGATTGAAGATTTGGAAGAGGGTAGAAAATACATGAAATTGTACAAACAGATGAAAATGTACAATGACCCAAACCTTAATCCTGTTTTTTACACTAAAAAATGAAAAAAATAATTGTTTTTAGGTTTTCAGCAATGGGTGACGTCGCTTTAGTGCTTCCAGCCTTAATTACTCTCTTAAAAAACAATGAAAAAATTGAAATTACAGTAGTCACAAGACCCAAGTTTGCTGTTTTTTTCCAAAACATTGATCGTTTAAAAGTTCACGAAGTAGACTTTGAAAACCAATTCAAAGGCATTTCTGGCATTTTTAGATTGTTTTCAATTTTAAAAAATACAAAGCCAAATTACGTCTTTGACCTCCATTCTAACCTTCGAACACTCCTACTCAAATCACTTTTCTTTTTTACAAAAAGTAAAACCTTCACATTTGATAAAGGAAGAAAGGAGAAAAGTGAACTAGTAAAAAACAGAAATTTTAAGCCTTTAAAACATACCACTGAAAGATATTTAGATGTTTTCAAAAGAGCAAAAATATTAGATCAAAAAGTATTATTAAATACCGAAACTCCAGCTTTTAAAATCTCAAATTCTTTTGAAATTAAGATTTCAAACTTCCTTCGTGGTAAAGGAAAAACGATAGGCATAGCCCCATTTGCTCAACATTTAGGTAAAATTTGGCCTTTGGAGAATTACAAAAAGCTAATTGAATTAATAAATACCCATTATCCGAATGTAAAAATTTTATTGTTTGGAGGAGGAGAAAAAGAAAAAATAGCCATCGATAATTTAATTCTAAACACAAAAAATACTGAGAATCTTGTTGGCAAATTCAATCTAAGTGAAGAGTTAGCTTTAATATCCAAACTAGACTTAATGATATCAGGAGATAGTTCCAATATGCATTTGGCGGCACTTTCGGGCATTCCTGTGATTTCTATTTGGGGAAGCACACATGAATATGCAGGTTTTGGAGCTTTATTTCAAAACCCAGAAAATAGTATTCAAATACCAAAAGAGAACTTAGAATGTAGGCCATGTTCAATATATGGCAACAAACCTTGTGCAAGGAAAGACTATGCTTGCTTGAATTGGATTACTCCTGAAATGGTTTTTGAAAGACTGAAGACTATTTTTTAAACTTACCCTTAATAGACCCAAGGATCCCAGTCCATTTTTTGTCTTTTGTAATTTCTATTTCTGGAAAAACTTCTTCTACTGGCAAAGCCAAAATCTCATCTGCAAAACTCTGGAAATCCATTCCTCCAAATGTTCCTGAAGACATCATTAAAAGATTTGAATGGAACCAATTTTGAGATTTCAAAAAAGTCTTTAATTCTTCGGCATCAGTAAATACTTGTAAATCTTCTCTTCCAAAAAAGCCTTTTACGTCTTCAACTGATAATGCAGGCATTTTCTTCATTTCCAAAGTATGTGGAGAGAAAAATACCACGGCTAAGTCTGCAGCATTTAATTTTTGGTCATAATGCGGCAAAAACTCCTTATTCAAACTAGAAAAAGTATGCAATTCATAACAGGCAACCAATTTTCTAGTAGGATATAATTCTTTTGTAGCATGCGTAGTAGCTCCAACTTTTGAAGGTGCGTGTGCAAAATCTCTAAAAATATGGGTATTTGAATTTAAACCCAAGGTTTCTAGTCTTTTTGATGCTCCTTTAAAGTTCTGAATAGCTTCATAAAACATCTCTTCTGTAATACCAAGCCTTTCTAATATAAGTTGAGCTCCTTTTAGGTTTTTCATATTATGTTCACCAAAAATCTCAATAGGCAATTCGCCATTGGCTATTTGAAGAAAAACCTTCCCGTTTTTAACAGTATAAGGATGTGCCTTGTAAGGCATTTTATTTACATCTGGCCTGTCTTTTTCTCCTATCACTTTTACAATATCATCCGTCTCATCAAATACCAAAGAACCCGCTTTATCTATTCCATCAGCTAATTCTTCAAATGCTTTTACGTAAAGATCAAACGTAGGAAAAACATTAAAATGGTCCCAGGCGATACCACTAATTAATACAATATGAGGATGATAAAACAAAAACTTAGACCTCATTTCAATGGCTGAAGAAAGATATTCATCGCCTTCAATAATTATTACAGGAGCGTCATTGGTTAGTTTTACCATCAGATCAAAACCCTCAATTTGAGCTCCAACTAAATAGTCAAAATTCCGTTTGTGAAAAGCCAAAACATGCAAAATAATGCTAGTTATTGAGGTCTTTCCATGGCTTCCTGCTATTACTACTCTTTGTTTATTTTGAGACTGCTCAAAAACATATTCAGGAAAAGAATAAACCTTTAAACCCAACTCAGTAGCTCTAAGCAACTCAGGATTATCTTTTCTAGCGTGCATTCCAAGAATAATTGCATCTAAATCGGCAGATATTTTTTCGGGAAACCATCCATATTCTTTTGGCAAAATACCTGCCTTTTCTAATCTGGATTTTGCTGGTTCATATATTTCGTCATCCGAACCCGAAACTTCGTATCCTTTTTGATGTAAAGCCAAAGCCAAATTGTGCATTACGGCTCCGCCAATTGCTATAAAATGTACGCTCTTTGTTGATTTGCTCATGTTTATTATAAAAAAATCGAAACTTAATCGATAAATAAAGAAATATGGTCTTTATAAACTGTCCATATTTGCAAAGTTCTAAAATTTATGTCAATTTTGCACGTTATTTTTTTTAAGTACAAACTTCCAAAAGCAGCGAAAGCACAATAAATGAAGAGATATATAGATTTAATTCAGCAAACCTTCGAATTCCCAACTCGTGAATTTGGCGTTGATGCAAGAAACAATCTTCAATTTAATAACGTCCCATTGATGGATGTTATTAAAAAATACGGAACTCCATTGCGTATTTCTTATTTACCTAAAATAAGTGAACATATAGAACATTCTAAATTGCTTTTTAAAAATGCAATGAAGAAATATAATTATAAAGGAAGTTATACCTATTGTTATTGTACAAAATCCTCTCATTTCAAGTTTATTCTTGAAACAGCCTTAAAAAATAATATCCACCTAGAAACTTCATCTGCGTTTGACATGCCCTTGGTAAAAACGCTATTTGAAGAAGGAAAAATCAGTAAGGAAACCTATATAATTTGTAATGGCCATAAAATGCCTAATTACTTAAATTATATCGCAGATTTTCTTAATGATGGTTTTGTTAATTGTGTTCCTATTTTAGATAACTTGGGAGAAATTGATTATTACCTTGAAAATGTTCATGCCGAAAGTGTCGATATTGGTGTACGAATAGCCACTGACGAAGAGCCTACTTTTTCATTTTATACTTCACGACTAGGTATAAGATACAAAGATGTTGACAATTTGTATCTTGAAAAAATCAAACCAAATCCAAGATTTAAATTGAAAATGTTGCATTTTTTCATTAATTCTGGGTTAAAGGACACAGCATACTACTGGTCTGAATTGACAAGATTTATGTTCAAATATTGCGAACTCAAAAAAATATGCCCTGAACTAGATTCTATAGATATAGGAGGTGGAATGCCGATTCAAACATCAGTAGTTTATAATTTTGACTATCAGGCAATGATAGACGAAATCATAGAAAACATTCAATGGATATGTCATAAAAACAATGTTCCTGTTCCAAACATCTTTACAGAATTTGGCAGCTATACTGTAGGAGAAAGTGGAGCCATTTTATATAAAATTATTGACCAAAAACAACAAAACGACCGCGAACTTTGGTACATGATCGATGGTTCTTTCATAACACAATTGCCTGACTCTTGGGGTATTGGTCAAAAATATATAATGCTTCCAATTAACAATTGGGATGCCCCATATACAAAAGTAAACCTCGGTGGTTTAACTTGTGATTCTGCCGATTATTACAACACAGAGTCGCATTCAGAAGATTTGTATATGCCAATGGTGGACGACAATAACCCTGAAGAGGAGCAGTTTATTGGATTTTTCCATACTGGTGCTTATCAGGAATCTCTTGGTGGATATGGTGGTATACAGCATTGCTTAATCCCAGCACCAAAACATGTACTAATAGATCTTGATGAAAACGGAAATCTAACCACTGAATTGTTTGCAAAAGAGCAAGGAGCAGAAAGTATGATGAAGATTTTAGGATATAGGTCTGATAGGAAAAAAGCCGAACCTTTGGTTGTTCAGGATGAAAATATTAACTTTCATGCTGAAAATCAGTAAAATAAAATTTTCATAATCCCGTTTTAGAAAAAAAGAACAAAAATCAGAATAAATGAAATCGAAATTAGCATTATTAGTTATAAGTGGAGTTTTAATATTTTCATCATGTAAAAAGCAACCTTGCCCTGCTTATGGCAAAGTAAAAGCTTCTCCAAATAACTCTCAAATTAGAGCATAAATGTACTTTTTGAATTTTTAGTTTAACCTTTAAATCAATTTTAATATTAATTGGTTTGAAATTTAATTTTTAGTTTTACTTTTGAATATCCTATTCCAAAAGTAATATAAGTGGCTACAATAATTAAACTAAAATCAATAGAAAATCAAGATGGAATTCTTTCTGTTTTCGAGCATTTAATGCCAGGATCAATAGAAAGAGTCTACTTTATTTATGGTGTTCCCGAAAACAAAGTGCGAGGGGGACATAGTCATAAAGAAACTTGGCAAGGCTTAGTTTGTTTAAAAGGCGAGTGCAAAGTATATGTTCAGGAAAACATTTCAAAAGAAAATGTATTTGAATTGAATAGCCCAGAAAAATGCCTACTTTTAAAACCAAGTGACTGGCATCAAATGTATGATTTCACTGAAGATTGTATCTTATTAGTTCTAGCTAATAAAAATTACGACCCTAACGATTACATTGATAAAGCTTATTCTCCTGAAAAGGCTATACCAGCTTCGAGTTTTGCATCTTAATTTACTTTATGGATATACCTTTCCTTTCATTAAAAAAAGTAAACCTGAGATATCAAGTGGAATTTCAAGAATCCTTTTTGGAATTCGTAGATATTGGACATTACATACTTGGTCCTCAGGTAAAAGCATTTGAAGCTAATTTCGCTGAATATTGCCAATCTAAATATTGCATAGGAGTTGCTAATGGACTAGATGCATTAGAGCTGATAATAAAAAGTTATAAATTCCCCTCAAATTCGGAAATTATTGTTCCTGCCAATACCTATTATGCAAGCATACTTTCAATTATAAATGTTGGATTAAAACCTGTATTAGTTGAACCCAAAGCCTACGATTTACTATTAGATACGACCAATTTAGAAACCCACATTACACCAAAAACTGTCGCAATATTAGGAGTAAATTTATATGGAAGAATGTGTGATTTATCTCGCCTAAAATCAATTTGTACCGACAGAAACCTCAAATTATTTGTAGATGCAGCCCAAAGCCACGGTGCCTTATATAATGGCACAACAAACTGCATAGGTGCAGACGCTACTGCCTACAGTTTTTATCCGACAAAAAATTTAGGTGCACTATCAGATGCAGGAGCTGTTATAACTGATGATATAGATTTAGCAAATGAAATAAGAAAAAACAGAAACTATGGGTCTGAAATAAAGTATAAATTTGATGGACTAGGTAGAAACAGTAGATTAAGTGAGTTACAAGCTGGATTTTTAAATATTAAATTAAAGTATCTAAATGAAGAAATAAATATTAGGAGAGATATAGCAAGGAAATATTTAAATGAAATCAAGAATCCACGCATAATACTTCCACCAAATGACAATATAAATGAAGACGCTTGGCATCTATTTGTAATTAGATGCAAAAACAGAAAATCATTAGCTCAGTATCTGGAAAAGATGCAAATTGGCTACGAAATACATTATCCGATTCCGCCTCACAAACAAAAAGCTTTTTCTGGATTTGGAGATTTTGAACTTCCAATAACTGAAGAAATCCATGAAACTATTTTGAGTTTACCTCTGAATCCGTCGTTGAATCAAAATGAAATTGATTATATAATTAAAATCCTAAATGAATTTGAATATGCTTGATTTTTCTATAGTAATTCCTGTTTATAATGGAGCAAATTCTATTGAGCATTTAATAGATGCCATTGAGTTAAATCTGAATAACTATAATTTCGAGATTATATTAATAAATGATGGTTCGAGGGACAATTCTGCTGCTATTTGCAAAAAAATCGCGTTTGAAAAATCTAATGTTAAATTTATAAATTTAAGAAAGAACTTTGGAGAATTCAATGCAGTAATATGCGGTCTAAACTATGTAGAAGGTGCATTCGGGGTAATTATCGATGATGACTTCCAAAACCCTCCCTCAGAAATCATAAAATTACTCAACAAAGCTAAATCAGAGGACTTTGATGTGGTGTATAGTTACTATGAAACTAAAAAACATCATTGGTTTAGAAACTTGGGAAGCAGAATGGTTAATTATTTAACTACTTTTCTTTTGAAAAAACCTTTCGATTTATATTTAAGTAGTTTTAAAATTATAAAGAAAGAGGTAATTGATGAAATTAAGAAAAGTAATAGTCCGCATCCATATATCGATGGATTGATATTTCAAATAACAGACAATGTTGGAAAAGAAATGGTAGACCACAATGAAAGGTTTGATGGAAAATCTAATTATTCATTTCTAAGACTAGTGAGCCTAACTTTAACCATAATTTTCGGATACTCGCTTCTTCCGCTTCGTCTTACATTTTTGGCCGGATTTATGTCAATAATATTTGCTTTGATTTATATGCTGCTATATGCATTTGAAGTTATACCTGAATGGGGTTCTCCAATTGTAATATTTATGTGTGGAGTTATCCTTTGTGGCATTGCCTTAGTAGGCGAATACATAGGAAACGCATTCCTCTTAATGAGTGGAAAGCCGCAATATGTAATTAAATCAATACATTCAAAAGACCTTAAATAACATTTAAAGCCTTTTTTATTCTTTTTATAGCTTCTTCCAAATTTGCCCTTTGTGTAGCAAAATTCAGTCGAAAATACCATTTCCCTCCGAAAATTGAAGCATCTTGTACACCTACGCCAAACCTTTCTAAAACAGAAACAAAATCTTCAATACCTGTGCTTTCGTAATTCACCCAAGCTAAATAAGTGGCTTCTAAAGGCTCCATTTTTAAACCAGGAATCTTATTAATTTCATTTAATAAATATTCATGATTTCCTTTTAAATATTTGAGCATTTCTAGCCTCCAGTCTTCACTATCTTTATAGGCAGCTAAAGCAGACTCCATTGCAAATGCAGAAAGCATAGGCATCATACCGTATTTTTTCTTTTCAAACCTATCTCTTAGTTCTTCATCAGGAATTATAGCCAAAGAACAACCTAAACCTGCAATGTTAAAAGTTTTGCTTGGAGCTAGAAGTGTAATACTTCTTTTTTCAATTTCTTTGTTCAAAGAAGCGATAGAAATATGCTCTTTAGTTTCATCTAATATTAAATCACAATGAATTTCGTCAGAACAAATAAACAAATCATTTTTCACACAAAAATCTGAAAGTTTTTCTAATTCTTCTTTTGAAAAGACCCTACCATTCGGATTGTGCGGATTACAAAGCATGTACAGTTTAGTACTAGGATTCGCAGTTCTCTCCATTTCCTCAAAATCCATTTCCCACCTTTGGTTTTGCCAAACAAAAGGAATGTCTTGCAATCTTCTTTTCCCCATATCTGCTGCCTCTAAAAAAGGCCTATAAACTGGTGTAGAAGTCATAACAGAATAAAAATCATCTGAAACACACTGCGTAGCAGTATGAAGCCCGGGTACTAAGCCAGGCAGCCAGACTATCCACTCTTTCTTTATATCCCAATTATGTCTTGTTTTCAATCTCTGCATTACGATTTCCACAAGCTCATCAGGGGTTCGGCTATACCCTATTACGCCATGATCAACTATTTTTTGAAGGGCAATTTTTATAGGTTGTGCTACTTCAAAATCCATATCCGCCACCCACAATGGCAAAACGTCTTCCGAATACTTATCCCATTTATAACTATTTGTATTTCTTCTATCTACTAAAGAATTAAAATCCATATATCAAATTTAAATCGTTGTTCCTCCGTCTACTTGAAAATTCACACCTGTTGTATATGCCGATGCATCAGATGCTAAATACAAAACTAAAGCTGCGATTTCATCCACAGTTCCCATTCTGGCAATTGGTAATCTTTTTGTGAAATGTTCCAACATTTTTGGATTTTCCCACAATGCCTGACTAAATTTAGTTTTTATCAATCCAGGACTCAAAGCATTTACTCTGATGCCGTCTTGCCCCCATTCCTTAGCCAAAACTTTAGTTAGCATATTTAATGCAGCTTTACTAACACTATACATTCCTAAACCTGGATCTGGGGTAGTTCCGGCTATGCTGCTGATATTGATAATGCTTCCGCCACCTCTGTTTTTCATTACGGGATGTACCATTTTAGAAAATTCAAAAGGAGATTTCACATTTACCTGCATAATTTTATCAAACGCATCTCCAGGACAATCTAAAGCTGGTCCGTAAACCGGATTTGTAGCGGCATTATTTACTAAAATATCTACTCCTCCAAAAACTTCAATTGTTTTATTTAACAAACTTTCAAGTTGGTTAAGATCTCCAGAATGTGCGGCAAAAGCCAACACCTCAGCACCCGTTGATTCAGATATATCTTTAGCTAAGACTTCTAAATCAGCCTGTTTCCTGCTACTTATAACTACTTTAGCTCCATATTGAGCCAAAACTCTAGCAATCGCCTCACCAATCCCTTTACTTGCTCCAGTAACAACTGCTACTTTATCTTTTATTGAAAATATATCTTCCATTTTATTGAGCTGTTAAACCTCCATCAATTGTTAAACAATGGCCAGTAATAAAACTAGCATTTTCCGAGGCCAAATAATAAATAGCCGAGGCAATTTCTTCTGCCACCCCAAACCTTTTCATTGGTGTTGCATATTTTAATCCTTCTCTGTATTCAATCTCCAATTGAGCATTTTCAAGCATATTGGTTTCTGTAAATCCAGGACAAACGGCATTAACTCTAATACCAATTTTAGCGTATTCTATAGCAAGAGTTTTGGTCATCCCCACCACTGCGTGCTTACTGGCTGAATATGCGATGTGATTGGCCATACCTACCAAACCAGCTACTGAGGCAACATTCACAATTGAGCTTTTCGCATCTTTTTTAAGATGAGGTAAAGCTAATTTAGTCATATGAAATACACCTTTTACATTCACGTCCAAGATTGTATCAAAAGCATCTTTAGGATAATCAGCAGTTTTAACACGTGGACCCAGAATTCCGGCATTATTTACTAAAACATCAATTTCTAAATTCAATTTTTCAAAATACTCCCCTACTTGTTGATAATCAGAAACATCCAACTTACTGTAATTTATGGAGGAATTTAAAGATGCTACTTTTTTCGATAAAGTCGGATTAACTTCTTCATTTAAATCAATACCAAAAATCGAAAACCCTTCTTTGGCGAAAATCAAAGCTGTGGCATAACCAATACCAGAATTAACTCCTGATATTAAAACCTTCTTATTATTCATGTTTTATTGTTGATTGAGTTGAATTTGCAAATTAGTGATTTATCTTTTTGGAATTTAGAATAATGTCTGAATTTTAAGCAAAAAACTATATTTTTGTATTGTAAAAATCAATAATTTAAAGAAAAAAATGGAAACTAAAGGTCAAAAACCACCAGGTCAAAAGTTAATTAAAAAGATGACCTTAAAAACTAAATGGCTCCTTACTTCTGTAGCTGCCTATTTCTTATTTGGCTTTGGATTGTGTTTTTTTGTGATTGGTCTACAAAAGATTCATGATGGATACGACAAAGCTACTTGGATATTCATCAGCCTTTTAAGTTTAACTATAATTTTTACTGGCTTAGCTTTTTTTGCAAATGGAATTATTTACCAAATGGAGATTAAAAGCAGGAAGATTTGGAAACAAAAACAGAAATACAATAAGAAAATGAGGGCAGAGACAAAATCTAACTCTAATACTAATATACAAAAAAGCCCTCAAAAATGAGGGCTTAAATTATTTTGCAGCTTCAGCTTTCAAAACCTCAACTTCAACCTTTTCAATATTTGGTCTTAAAGTAAGTCTTTTTATAGATGCAACTTTATTATTAGATATTGCTCTATTTTTGCGTGCTTTTCTTTTTAACTGAGTAACTCCCATTGCTAAATATGTTTAATTATACCTTTATTCTGAAATTGAGGTGCAAAGGTATAAAAATAATCAATCAATTTAAATATTTTATTCAAAAAATAATTGCCAAAACATTTCTACTGCCTTTCATGTCATTTTTTCGACTATTGTATTTTTTAAAAAGGTTTTTTCGCCTTAAATCTTTATTTTTGCAAAGTTTTTAATTTCAAATTATCAATATGTCAAAACCGAGCTTGGCCAGAGGCACCAGAGATTTCGGCCCGGAAATAATGGTCAAGAGAACTTTCATTTTTGACCAAATCAAAAAAGTATATCAAAAATTCGGATTCCTTCCACTGGAAACTCCCGCAATAGAAAACTTAAGTGTTTTAATGGGCAAATATGGAGAAGAAGGCGATCAATTACTTTTCAAAATTCTTAATTCTGGTGATTTTGCTAAAGATATAAATAGTGAAGATTTAGAGAAAGGCTCTAAAGATATTTTGAGGAAAATATCTGAAAAAGGTCTAAAATATGACTTAACTGTTCCTTTTGCCAGATATGTTGTGATGAATCGACATAATTTGGCAATGCCTTTTAAAAGATTTCAAATCCAACCTGTTTGGAGAGCCGATAGACCACAAAAAGGTAGATACAGAGAATTTTACCAATGCGACGCCGACGTCGTGGGAACGGAATCTTTGATTTGTGAGGCCGAAATAGTTTGTATGCTTCATGAAATTTTCGCAAACTTAGGTATCACTGAGTTTGCAGTAAAAATAAATAACCGGAAAATTCTAAGTGGAATAACTGAAACTATTGGTGCAACGGGAAAAGAAGTAGAACTGTGTGTAGCCATAGACAAAATAGATAAAATAGGTCAAGCTAAAGTTGAGGAGGAATTGCTCCAAAGAGGGTTCTCTGAAGAAAATATTGAAAATCTTAAAACGCTGTTTACACTACCGTCTTCTGAAGAAAACCTTTTTGAAATATTAAAAAATTGGCTTAAAAATTCAGAAATAGGCCTTAAAGGCGTTTATGAATTAGAAGAAATCTGGAATTTGGTTGAAGCAATGGGACTTAAAAACCCAAGAATCACATTTGATCCTTCTTTGGCTAGAGGTCTCAGCTATTATACAGGAGCTATTTTCGAAGTAAAAGCCTTAAATGTTAGCATAGGCAGTATTTCCGGAGGTGGTAGATATGACAATCTTACAGGCACATTTGGGATGCCAGGTTTGTCAGGTGTTGGAATCTCTTTAGGTGTAGACCGAATTTATGACGTAATGGAAGAATTAAATATTTTCCCTACTGAATTAAAACATTCTTCGACCAAAGTAATGGTGACTAATTTCGGAAAAGAAACTTTGTCTAAAAGTCTTGAAACGGTTTCGCTATTAAGAAACAATGGTATAAATTCTGAAGTTTATCCAGAAGATGCCAAAATGAAGAAACAGTTTGAATATGCAGACAAAAAGAATATTCCTTTTGTATTAATATTAGGCTCGGAAGAAATAGAACAAAACATTTATTTAGTGAAAAATATGAAAACTGGGGAACAAACTTCTTTAAATTATGACCAATTAATAGAAATGCTCAATGCTTAAAAACAATAAATACCTCGCCTATTTGTTGGTTATTGTCTCCACTTTAGCCGCAACCTTTGCTTTTTACTTTTGGCAAGTAGCTTATAGCCCAAACTTGAATGTTGATGGAAAGGAGAAATTTGTGCTTTATATACCCAAAAATAGCACTTATGAGACTGTATTGGATACTTTAAGAAAGCACCATATAATAAATAATGAAATTGGGTTTGGTTTTATGTCAAAAAGAATGGGTTATAGAGACCATGTGAAATCAGGAAGATATGAAATCCCCGTTGACGCAAACAACAAAACTATTCTTTCAAAACTTCGAAGTGGTAACCAAGATCCCGTGAAATTGACATTTAACAATGTTAGGATTAAAGAAGATTTAATTAAGAAATTGGGCACCAAAATGGCTTTTGACTCAAATGATCTTTTGGGTAAATTAAACGATGCGACTGAATGTGCCAAATATGGATTTACTCCCGAAACCATTATGAGTATGTTTTTGCCGGATACATATTTTATATTTTGGGATAGTTCTGTAGATGACTTTATGGACAGAATGCAAAAAGAATATAAAAAATTCTGGAATGAAAAAAGACTTGCAGAAGCAAATGCTATCAATATGACACCAACTCAAGTGGCCGTAATGGCTTCTATTGTGCAAAGTGAAACTAACAAAGCTGATGAAATGCCAAAAGTTGCTGGAGTTTATGTAAACAGAATTGCCACAAATATGCCTCTTCAAGCAGACCCAACCGTAAAATTTGCAGTTGGCGACTTTACACTTAGAAGAATATTGAACAAGCATTTAAGTATAGATTCACCTTATAATACTTACCGAAACACAGGCTTACCTCCAGGTCCGATAGCATTGCCTGAGCGAGTGGCCCTAGATGCCGTTTTAAATTATGAGAAACATAATTATACCTATTTTTGTGCTAAGGAAGATTTCTCTGGATACCATAATTTTTCTGTGACCTATACTGAGCATCTTAAAAATGCCTCAATTTACCAGCAAGCCTTAAACGAGCGAGGAATTAAATAAAAAAATGTACAATTTCGAATCTTCATATAGAGTACGTTATGCCGATGTGGACCAAATGGGTTTTATGTATTATGGAAATTACGCAAAATTGTTTGAGATTGGTAGAGTAGAAGCTCTAAGAAATCTTGGCGTAAGGTACAAAGATCTAGAGGAAGGAGGCATTTGGATGCCCGTTTATGAGAACAACTCAAAATACTTAGAACCAGCTAAATATGACGAACTACTGACCATAAATTGCATTTTGAAATCTTTGCCAAAAACCAGAATAGTTTTTGAGACTGAAATACTCAACGAATCTAAAAAAATAATTCACAAAGGTTTAACAACTTTGGTTTTTATAAAATCTGACACACAGAAAATTACGCTTTGCCCACAAATAATCATTGATAAACTATCACCTTTTTTTAGTCTGAATGAATAAAAAAATAGACGAAATATTAACGAATATTGCTGAACGGTTGAAAGATGTCTATATCTTTAACACAACAGTTTCACTTTATATCTTTTTAGGTATTATCTATAAGAAAATCGTTAATTTCGACTTAGATCAAAGAGCTGCAGCAGTTTCTTTCAGTTTTATGTTAGCAGTTTTCCCTGGTACTATCTTCCTTTTTACACTTATTCCTTATGTGCCAATTGATAATTTAGAAGTTCTGATTATGGACTTTTTAAGAAGCCTTATGCCAGCAGGACTATACGATAGTGTAAGAATTACCATACAAGAAATAATAAGTCGTCCTCGACTTGATATTTTATCTTTCGGTTTTTTGTTTGCCATTTTTGCAGCTACCAATGGTATGTCATCATTGATGAGGGCTTTTAATATGGCTCTCAGACAAAGAGAAAGAAGAACTTATTTCAAGGCCAGGTGGATTGCTTTTTTACTAACTTGTATATTGTTTTTAGTATTATTAATAGCAGTTGGCGTCTTGATTGTAGGAAAAATAACTTTAAATTATATCTCCACTAAAGAGTTTGTGGATCAAAATATTAATATCTGGGGAATTAATATTTTAGGATATCTTACGATTTTTCTAATTTTCTTTTTTGGAATATCTGCAATCTACTATTTTGCCCCTGCCATGCACAAAAAATTAAAATTTTTTAATTTCGGTGCCCTTTTTGCATCCATTTTGAGCATTTTAGCTACAAACCTTTTTTCATTTTATCTCGAAAACTTCAACTCTTACAACAGACTTTATGGCTCTATTGGTACGCTAATCGCGATAATGGTTTGGATATATTTAATAGCATTAATATTAATTATGGGATTTGAACTCAATATTAGTTACAGAAGTGCCGCATTTAGATCCAATAAAAAAACACCGTAGCAATCTGGTGCCAACGGCGTTTCAAATAAACCTTAACCCATAAAAAAAACTCTTTTGTTGTGTATTAAGATTTATCCAAGTTTTATGCCATTTAAGCTTTTCTTAATTTATTCTTATCCAAAGGTGTTATTTAAGCTAAACTTGTAACTTTCCAGAATATTTCTTTACTTTTTGAATTAAGATTTTAGTTTCTTAGCATATTCAGTTAAATTGAACATAATTTTCTAACCTAAATAAAAACATGAAACAATCTCGGAGAAATTTCATCATGAAATATGGCCTTGCTGCTGTGTCAACGCCACTTTTAATTCAATCACTTGGAAGCTGCACATCTGCATCTAAAGAAAAATCTACAAATGATGCGATTGCAACAAAAGAGACAATTGACCAATTTGGACTACAACTTTGGACGGTAAAAGAAGATATGGCCAAAGATCCAAAAGCAACCCTAAAAGCAGTTGCAGATGCTGGATACAAGCAATTGGAAAGTTTCACAGGCGAAAAAGGCATATTTTGGGGAATGACGCCAGCTGAGTTTAAAACTTATACCAGAGACTTGGGCATGCAAATGATTAGTAGCCACATAAATCCTGATTTTACAACCAAAAAAGAGACTGAAGATGAGTTTAAAAAATTAGTAGATGACTGTGCTTCTATTGGGGTAAGCTATGTTTTGAATCCTTTTCCCGGTGAAATAAAAACTTCAGACGAATGGAAAAAAATAACTGAGGGCTTGAATAGACAAGGTGAAATAACCAAAGCAGCAGGCATTAAAATGGGCTATCATAACCATCATATTGAATTTTCACCGACCTCTGATGGCAGCCTTCCTGAAGAAATAATGCTTAAAGGAACTGATCCAGAATTGGTAGCGTTCGAACTTGATTTATATTGGATAGTTAAAGCTGGTCAAGACCCAGAAAAGTGGCTAAAAGAATATGCCAATAGATTTAAGCTAGTGCATGTAAAGGACTTATACAAGGAAGAAAGAGTTAAAGAAATAGAAACAACTGAAAAACCAGAAGATGCATTTTGGCCTTTGGGAGCATCTACCACTTTAGGCAATGGCAGAATTGACTTTAGCAAAATCCTTAAAATTGCAAAAGAAAATGGAGTTGAAAAATTCATAATAGAACAAGAACGGTTTGACAATTCTACACCTTTGCAAGACATCAAAATTGATGCAGATTATTTAAAATCTTTAGTTTTAGTTTAAAAAAAAGCCCAAGAGTGAGAATACTCATCAACACTATTCTATGAAAAAAATATTTACAAACCTCACCTTTTGGGTTTTAACAGCTATAACTACAGGAGCACTATTGGGCCATTTTTTGCCCGACAAAGCTATTGAATTCAAATGGCTCGGCACTCGATTTATTGATGTTGTCAAATTATTTATTAACCCAATCATTTTTCTTACTATTTCCTTAGGAATAAGTGGTATGGGAGACCTCAAAAAAGTAGGAAAAGTTGGCCTAAAAGCTTTGATTTATTTTGAGGTCGTAACCACTTTTGCATTGTTGATAGGTATTATTGTTGCAAACGTCATTCAACCAGGTACTGGGGTTACAACTAGCAATCTTGCGGGAGCCGACCTGAGTGAATTCACATCTAAAGCACAAGCATTCAGCTGGTTAAAATTCTTGAAAGATAACTTTACAATTCAAGTATTAATTTTCTCCATAGTGTTTGGAATATTTTTAAGCAAATACAAAAAGAAAGAAAGCATCACAACTTTCCTAAATAAAATTTCCAAATATGTATTTAAAGCGTTGCATTATGTAATGTTTTTTGCCCCATTTGGTGCTTTCGGAGGTATGGCATTTACAATAGGAAAATATGGTATCAAAACCCTTTTTCCTTTGGGCAAACTCATGCTTTCAGTATATGCAACTATGGCCATTTTTGTTTTTGGCGTTTTGTATCTAATTCTTAAGTATTATAAAATCAGTATTTGGAAATATTTGAAATATATCAGAGAAGAACTGCTCATAGTTTTAGGCACCTCCTCATCTGAAGCCGCTTTGCCATCATTGATGGAAAAACTTGAACGAATGGGTTGCTCCAAATCAGTTGTAGGCTTGGTAGTTCCTGCCGGGTATTCATTTAATCTTGATGGCACCACAATTTACCTTTCTATGGCTACCATATTTTTGGCACAAGTATTTGGAGTGCACCTTACCTTAGAGCAAATACTTACAATTATTGGCATTTTGATGATTACTTCAAAAGGTGCCGCTGGTGTTACTGGAAGTGGTTTTGTAGTATTAGCTTCTACCCTTTCAGCTGTTGAAGTTATACCAATGGAGGGTTTAGCTTTGCTATTGGGAGTTGATAGATTTATGTCAGAAGCGAGGGCAATAACCAATTTTATTGGAAATGGTGTCGCAACAATTTGGATTTCAAAAAATGAAGGCGAACTTGATATGAAAAAACTCCATTATGCATTAAACCATGTAGAGGAAACTGAAGATATTCTCATAGATAATTTTGGCGTAAAATGAAAAAATCACAAAAGTTCTTATTAACTATTTTAGCGATTATTTTTTTGGGATATTTTATATTCCAAACACTTTCAAAAGCTGGTGTTTTTTTAAGTCTTGAACCCTATTCTGAATTTCAAGAAAACATAATCAAAACTTCTCCAGGTGTAGAGGATATAACTGTAGATTCAGAAACTAACATTGCATACCTTAGCAGTTGCGAGAGGAGAATCCCTAATGCAACAGGAGGTCTTTTTTCGATAAATTTACAAGATTCTATTTGGATTCAAAAAGACCTAACAAGTCATTTGAATCTGAAAGAATTTCGTCCACATGGTATTTCATTTTTAAATATCAATGGCAAAAAGCTCCTTTTCGTTATATCTCATACAGAAACCAAACAAGATGTTTTTAGGTTTGAAATTTCTGGTGACAGCTTATTATATTTAAATAAATATGCTAGTACTGACTTCACCTCGCCAAACGACATATTGGCAATTGGCGAAAATCAGTTTTTCGTGACCAATGATCATGATTCCAGAATAAAATGGAAAGTAATGATGAACGATTTCTTGAGAATACCTTCTGGTAATGTGGTTTTTTATGATGGAGAAAAAACAAAAATTGTAAGTCAAAAACTAACTTATCCAAATGGAATAGCATTATCAAAAGAAGGAAAAAAGATTTACGTAGCCTCCACTTTGGACAAAACCATTGAGGTTTTTGAACCACAAGCCCAATCGCATTATCTAAAATCGGTAGAGAGTTTTTCAACAAAATATTCGCCAGACAATATCGAAATAAACCGCAATGGTGATTTAATAGTCGGCTGTCATCCAAAACTTTTCGCTTTTATGAGTCATCGAAAAAGTGATAAAAACTTATCACCTTCTGCTGTTATTGAAATAGATCATGAAAATTTAAAAAGTCAAAAAACACTTTATTTAAACCTTGGAGAAAACATCTCTGGCTCAAGTGTAGCTGCTCCGTACTATCTTCAAAATCAAAAGCAAAATCTATTAGTTGGGTGTGTATTTGATGGTAAAATCTTGGATTTGAAAAATAATTAAAATAAGAAGAAAATTTGGATTTACTTAGAATTCAATTCATTAATTATTAGAATAATTCAAATAAATATCCTTGATGTACTTTCCTTTTGATTTAGCCCAAATTAAATTTGGCATTTTATAGAATATGAGTCTATATTTTTTTATCTAAAAAAGAACATAATTACAATTTCGTGCTTAGCTTAGCAGTCAAAATAATGATTCGTTTTTAATAATTATGAGCGACGACAAAAACCTTAATGCAGAAGCATTAATATACCATGCCAAAGGCAGACCTGGCAAAATAGAAGTTATTCCAACCAAAGAATACGCCAACCAAAGAGATCTTTCACTTGCCTACTCGCCTGGAGTAGCTGAACCATGTTTAGCGATTCAAGAAAATCCCGAAGATGCTTACAAATATACAGCTAAAGGTAATTTAGTGGCCGTTATCAGCAACGGAACCGCCGTTTTAGGCTTAGGAGACATTGGAGCCTTAGCTGGCAAACCGGTGATGGAAGGTAAAGGTTTACTATTTAAAATATATGCCGATATCGACGTTTTTGATATTGAACTAAACACGAAAGACGTTGACGAGTTTGTAAGGACGGTCAAAATAATGGAGCCAACATTCGGTGGTGTAAATTTGGAAGATATTTCGGCACCAGAGTGCTTCGAAATAGAAGAAAGACTCAAAAAAGAGTTGAATATACCAGTTATGCATGATGATCAACATGGTACTGCCATTATCTCTTCTGCATCTCTTTTAAATGCCTTGGATTTGATGGAAAAAGACATATCCAAAGTCAAAATCATCATTAATGGTGCAGGTGCCTCAGCTATTTCATGTACCAGACTTTATAATGCTCTCGGAGCAAATAAAGAAAATATCTTCATGTTCGACTCCAAAGGTTTGATTCACCCTGAAAGGACAAATCTTGACGGCAAAAAGTCAGAATTTGCAAATGCAAGTTTACCTAAAGAAACAACTTTAGCAGAAGCCGTAATGGGAGCTGATGTGTTTGTGGGTCTTTCAAAAGGTAATGTCTTAAGCAAAGAAATGGTGAAAACTATGGCACCAAACTGTATAGTTTTTGCTTTGGCCAATCCAACACCCGAAATATCATATGATGACGCTATGGAGGCTCGCCAAGATATCATAATGGCAACTGGCCGTTCGGATTATCCTAACCAAGTTAATAATGTCCTTGGATTTCCATACATTTTCAGAGGGGCTCTTGATGTAAGATCAAGTGAAATTAATGAAGAGATGAAACTAGCTGCTGTAAGGGCTTTGGCTGATTTAGCTAAACAACCAGTACCTGACATTGTAAACATGGCTTACGGAGAGGCAAATTTAAGTTTTGGCAAGAATTACATAATACCAAAACCAGTAGATCCTAGATTATTGACAACTGTAGCTCCAGCTGTAGCCAGAGCAGCTATGGAAACTGGTGTAGCCAAAAGCAAGATTACCGACTGGGAAGCCTACGAAAACCAACTTAGCAAAAGGCTTGGACAAGATAATACTTTAACCAAAGTAATTATGTCAAAAGCTAAGAAAAACCCTAAAAGGGTGGTTTATGCTGATGCTGAAAACCTTACGGTTTTAAAAGCAATTCAGCAGGTAGTTCAAGAAAAAATCGCTTATCCTATACTTTTGGGGAATGTTGAAAAAATCAAAAGCATACTATCCCTTAATAGTATTGAACTTCCTGACGATATAGACATCATTGATCCGAAAGAAAGTAAGAACGATGAAGAAACAGCAAGATTAGAGCAATTCACTGATTTGTTTTTTGAGAAAAGGAAACGCAAAGGTCTTACCAGACCCGATGCTGTTAATTTTGTTACGAGGAGAAGTTATTATGCTTCTCTGATGGTAGAATCTGGCTACGCTGATACCATGGTCGGTGGTCTGACCAGAAACTATCCTGACACTATTAGACCAGCTTTGCAAATTATCGGACCTGAGAAAGGCGTCAAAAACATATCGAGTATGTATATTTTGATGAGTAGATTAGGACCATTGTTTTTGGCGGATACTACTATCAATTTTGACCCTTCAATAGACGAATTGGTTGAAATAACGGAACTAGCTGCAAAAGAAGTAGAAAAATTCAATATCAAGCCAAGGATAGCCTTGGTTACATACTCTAATTTTGGCTCCGTAAAAGATGGCCCTGCTCCTATCAAAATGCGAAAGGCAGTGGAAATATTGAAGAAAAAACATCCTGGAATGATAGTAGATGGCGAAATGCAAGCCCATTTGGCTTTCGATACCGAATTATTAAAAGAGAATCATCCTTTTTCTGATTTAGCAGATGGTCCAGCAAATACTTTGATATTCCCGAATCTATCTTCGGCTAATATTGCCTATAACTTATTGAAAGAAGTAGCAGGAATAGAAAAAATAGGTCCATTGTTGATGGGACTAAAAAAACCTGTTCAAGTATTGCAATTAGGAGCTTCTGTAAGAGAAATAGTTAACCAAACAGCTATATCTGTAGTGGATGCAGTGAAGAAATAAGTTTATAGATTTATAATTCAAACGACAGTTTCCTTTTGGGGCTGTCGTTTTTTTGAACACAGATGACACTAATTTGACTGATTTTCACAGATTTTTTAAACGATTAATTTTTGAAACTCTTTCCTATTACCAAACGATTTAAAAAATTAAGTTTTTTTTCCAGTCTGCCTTCATGTCCTTAATACCTTAATTTTCTTAATGTTAAAAATAGCGATTACTTGACCTTATCTACCAAATCCTTTACAATTCTGGAGAAATAAGCTCCGTTTTGATAACCATACCATGACATGGTGGTGGTTTCATACAAATCACGATCATAGAGTCTATCTGAAGTGATGTATCCAACATAACTTCCGTTAAAAGAAGTAATAATTAAATCTAAACCTTTGGCTTTTGCATAAGCATCTAAGTCCGTCATCAGCTCACCTGAAAAATCGCAAGGCATACCAATAATGAGCGTTTTACCTATTTTAGTTAGTTTGATATAAGTTGGATAGTCTCCAAAAAGATATTTAAAGGCCCAAGTTCGAATTCCAAGATTCTTAGAGATTCTTGCAGATGGCTTGTTCATCGGAATTTCGAAATAAGCTGTGGTTATTTTCTGCCCATTGTCAGTTTCGGACATATCTTTTACATGATTAAATACTCCAGCTGCTTGATTATTAACCTCGTCAAAATCGTCCTTACCTTTTTCAATTGGTCCCATACTACCAACTGCACCAGCCATATAAATACCGAAATCCAATCCAGATTTATTCAGCGAGTCCAACAATGCACCAGGAAAGTCTCTTGATAAGGCATAAGTAGCAGAATTCAACACAGTAGAATGAGCCCCGTAAGTAAGTAATTGGGCTCTTTTCCCATCTTTTCTTTTAAAAACTAAACCTCTTATTTCATTGTCCGTCCAACCGTCTGTTATATTCAGTCTATTCCTAATATCCTCTGAATCAATAATTTCCGAATATAGCACTTCTCCTTCTACCAAGTTTTCCCTAGATTCCAAGATTGTTTTGGCAAACTTTTCTGCTAAAACTATTTCTACTTTGGGGTCATATTTTCCAGCAAATAGGCTACCTGTAAGGCTGTTCCCCCAAGCTCCCAAACTATTGTGAGAGTGTGTGGCAGACAAATGCACGTCAGATAATGCTATACTTTCTTTTTTCAACAAAACCGCCAATTTATCCGTCACATTAGGTGGAACAATCAACAAATCTGCTGCTACAAAATAGATAGTCTTTTGTGGATTTTTTACAGCTACTGCTCTGACAAAAACCGAGTCATGAACAATTCCGTACGGCTTTCCTCTTCTTGATCCGTAGCCCGCCATCGGTCCAGGCATTTGGGGAGTAATATTCTCCTTGGCCCAACCAATCTCAAGTGGACCTTCAGTGGATTCAAACTTTAAATCGGCTAATTGTTTCTGCCATTTAGCATAATGTTCGGTTTGTTCAAATGGCGTCCTGTCAATTCTGCCAACTAAACATATCCCAAGGACTAAAATTACTCCAATGATTATTAATAATACTTTGATAAATTTCTTCATGATTTTTAAAATTGTTCAAATTTATACAAAAAACAACGATTGGGAATTATGATAGTTTTAAAAATAATAATTGTTAAAACAATATTTGAACGAATAAGTGTTAAATTCGCAAATTCCCCTTAAAACCTTATGACACATTCTGACAAACGAGCGTACTTTTTCAAGATTGATTCTACTATAAAACGCATAAGGTCATTTATGCAAAAAAACCTAAGTGACGGAGGCATAGACTTGACAGTGGACCAATGGGTAGTTTTAGACCATATTTTGCCACATCCTGGCATTTCTCAAAACGAACTCGGTGCTTTGACCTACAAAGATGCTCCTACAGTAACCAGAATCTTAGATATTTTGGTAAAGAAAAACCTAATAATCAGAAAGATGTCAGACGCTGACAGAAGAAAATTTATTCTAGAATTAACTTCGACCGGACTTGAATTGCACAAAAAAGCTTTTGCCATAATTGCAAAAAGTCGAAAAAAATCTTATGAAAACCTTAGCGATAAAGACTATGAAGATTTGGTTAGAATAATGGATACTATTTATGCAAACGTTGATTAATTTTCTTTAGATAGCGATTTCCTCTAGAATATATTCCTGGAGATATATCTCCTTGTACCATGAGATTCTCCTCAATTTGAAGTGCTAGTTCTTCTAAAAGTTCTGGAAATGGCTCTGCAATATTATAACAAACCTCAATCGAAAATACCTTAACGGCTATTGCTCTTTTTTTGTCTCTTAGAAAAGAAAAACACAAATCATAAACTTCAGTTAATTTTGCGGAAGGTATTTTTATGAAAGTCAAAAGTGCGACTCCATTTCTTAAAATCCCATCATTTTTAGCATTTTTTTTCAAAGCTGAGAAAACAAAGTCGAAAATTCCACGAATTCGATTGAGTTCTTTATCAGTAAGTGACCTTAAAATCCAAATGAAATTAAAAATCTCTTTTTCATTTTTTAAAAGTGCCAAAACCTCTTTCGTAAAATTCAAATCAAGAGCAAACTCAAACCCAAAATCAATGGATTGTTCTTTGGTAATACTCCCTGAAAGCTTATTAAATAGGGTCTTCTGCTTTGATGTCATATTTTTCAACCAAATTATCTATAAACGCTTCATTGCTTCTATTTACAATCTGATAAACTTCCTCAAACTCTTCTTCTCCACCATAATAAGGGTCTTTTACATCATGAACGCCTCTTACCTCGGGGTCATAATCTCTCAGCATAAATAATTTATCAGCTGCGGGTGGAGTTTTTTTTGTGTCATAATAAAAGCGATGGACAGTATCAAAGTTTTCCTCATCCATAACCACTATATGGTCAAAATCATCTAAATCTTCCTCTGTGAGTTTTCTTCCTAAATGTGTTATTTCTATACCGTGTTTTACAGCATTTTTTATAGTTCTTTGGTCAGCTTTTTTTCCAACATGCCAGCCCATTATTCCAGCAGAATCTGCCCAGAGCGAATGCTCAAGACCTTTTTCTAAAACTATTTTATTAAATGTAGCTTCCCCAATTGGGCTGCGGCAAATATTCCCAAGACAAACAAACAATACCTTTCTCATAAATTTCGGGATTTATTAAAACTCTTTATTTTATAACAAGCAAAGACTTCAAAAAGTTAAAATCAAGCCCACTAATTCTCAATCTTCTTCTACAATTGGCTTGTCGTCTTCGTCAACTAAAACAAAAACTGTCTCACCATCTTTTTTCATTAAGTATTTCTCACGAGCATATTTTTCAAGAGAAGAATAAGTTCCTAATACTTCCTTTTCTTCTTTTTTGATATCTTCTAATTGTTTCTCAAAAAACACTTTTTGCGTTTCCAACTGCCGCAATTCCATTGCCATGTCAAACTGCTTTATTAGGTTAGACCTATCAAAAAAGATCAACCAAATGAGCATAATTACCGAGGAAATGATGTAAAATCTATATTTTACAATAAAAGGAGAAGATATTTTTTTCATTTTAGGAAGGCATAATTTTTAAAATCATTCAAATATAAAAAAGTGTGAACAAACAAAAAAGCGTTAGAGCAAAAACTCTAACGCTTTTAAAATATATTTTTTCTAAAAATCGAAATCTCTAAATTAGAAATTCAAACCAGGGAAATAAGCTAAATCTCCCAATTCTTCCTCAATTCTCAATAATTGATTGTATTTCGCCATTCTGTCAGAACGAGAAGCCGATCCAGTTTTGATTTGACCGCAATTTAATGCCACTGCCAAGTCAGCAATAGTTGAATCTTCTGTTTCTCCCGAACGGTGTGACATGATGCTCTTATATTTGTTTCTGTGTGCCAGGTTTACAGCATCAATAGTTTCTGTCAATGAACCGATTTGGTTTACTTTCACCAAGATTGCATTTGCAATGTCCTGATCGATACCTTCTTGTAATCTTTTCACGTTTGTAACGAACAAATCGTCACCAACCAACTGAATTTTCTTACCTGCCAAACGAGTCAATTCAGCCCATCCAGCCCAGTCATCTTCAGCCATACCATCTTCGATAGATTTGATTGGATATTTGTCAGCCCATTCGTTCCAATAAGCAGCCATCTCCATTGAATTCAATGATTTACCGCTTGATTTTTTGAATGTGTAAAGACCAGTTTTTGCGTCATAAAACTCAGAAGCCGCAGCATCCATAGCGATGAAAACATCAACACCTGGCTTAAATCCAGCTTTTTCGATTGAAGTCAAAACGATTTCGATTGCTTCTTCGTTTGACCCAATGTTTGGAGCAAATCCGCCTTCGTCGCCTACGTTAGTAGAATATCCTTTTGATTTTAATACTTTCTTAAGATTATGGAAAATCTCAGTACCCATTCTCAATGAATCTGAGAACGTAGCTGCACCAGCAGGCATAACCATAAACTCTTGGAAATCTATTGAGTTGTCAGCATGTGAACCACCGTTCAAGATGTTCATCATTGGTACTGGCAAAGTATTGGCGTTTACACCACCTAAATATCTATACAATGGCAATCCAGCTTCTTGAGCGGCTGCTTTAGCTACAGCTAATGAAACTCCCAAAATAGCGTTAGCACCTAAATTTCCTTTGTTGGCTGTTCCGTCCAACTCAATCATTGTTTTATCAATGAAGTTTTGCTCGAAAACATTCACACCTAACAATTCAGCTGCAATCTCTTGATTAACATTTTTTACAGCTTTCAAAACACCTTTACCAACATATACTTTTTCGTCATCGTCGCGAAGCTCAACCGCCTCGTGAACGCCAGTAGATGCACCAGAAGGTACAGCCGCACGACCTAAATATCCATTTTCTGTTAAAACATCTACCTCTACAGTAGGGTTGCCTCTTGAATCCAAGATTTGTCTGGCATGAACTCTAACAATTTGACTCATTTTCTTAAAATTAAATGTAAAATTTTGGCTTTATTCTATACTATCTTTGAATAGTACAAAAAAGATTAAAATTGACTAAAATCAGTACAAAGAAACGGATTATTTGGCGTATTGCCATAGATGCATTATTAAAATTCTATAATTTAAAATTAAGATTTGGTGTTATTTTTTAAAATTCGGTCAAAAAACCGAATTCCTAATCTTTTAAAAAACCAAATTTACAGTGTTGCTTTTTTTCCTTTCTTTAAGTCTTTCGACATTTTTTTTCTTGCATTTTCTTGAAAAGGAATGTCAAGAATTAAAAAAAATAATTCATAATTGCATATTAGTACAATATTTGTAGTCGTTAGGTAAAATATTATTATTTAAATGAAGAAAATAACTTTTTTACTGCTTTTCATAAGCCATTTTTTGATTGCTCAGAATGCTGCAACCATTCTATTTCCCAATGATTTCGAAAAATCTACCAGACAGAATGCAAATATTCCGCTTTTAGATATTAGATCAAAAGGAGAATTTGAAGCTGGTCACATAAAAAAAGCAATACATGTGGATTACCTGAGAGCAGATTTTGAGGATTACATGAAACAAGCTTTCCCAAAAAAAAGTCCTTTGTTCATTTACTGCCAGACTGGTCAAAGTAGCCAAGATGCTGCTCAATATCTTTCTGAAATAGGATATGAAAATATTACAATTTTAAAAGGTGGTTTTGAAAAGTGGATTTCAAATTCTAAACCTTACAAATCAAGTCAAAAAGGATTTACACCTTTAGGGTTTATTTCGAACGACAATTATGACTTAATGGTGAAAAACAATAAATATGTACTCGTAGATTTTTATGCAGACTGGTGTGGCCCCTGCAAAAAAATGGCTCCGATTTTAAGAAAAATAGACGACGAAAGTATTGAACTAAGTATGGTTAAAATTGATGCTGACAAAAACACTTCTTTAACTGAAACTCATGAAGTTTCCGAAATACCAACTTTAATCCTTTATAAAAACGGAAAGCAAATTTGGAGACATACTGGTCTAATTACTGAAAATGAAATTAAATCTAAAATTCATTAATTTTAATCTTCTTTTAATCAATTCACTAATTTTTAGTCACTTATACTTTTAAAGACTACATTTTCAAAAAGCAAAAAACTTGTTGCTTCTTATATTAATCTCAAAAGATTATAAATTCTGCATTACTTTGAAATTCCATTCGCTAAAAAATCAATTTCAAAAAGACAGTTTTTAGGGCTATTTTGCGTAAAAAGTCTCATTTTATTGGTATTTTTGAAATTGAAACTTAATTTTTCCTGATCCCCTAAAAAAAAATGATAGCTTATTTAAAAGGCAAATTAGTAGAGAAAGAACCCACTCATGTGATATTAGATGTTGGCGGTGTAGGTTATTGGGTCAAAATCTCACTTCAAACCTATTCTGCTTTACAAAACAGTTCGGAACTTTGTCTTTTGCACACTGTCCAAATAATAAGAGAAGATTCTCATCAACTTTTTGGTTTTTTCACAAAAGATGAACGAGAACTTTTCGAAAATCTAATATCCGTTTCTGGCATTGGGCCAAGTATAGCTTTGGTTTTTCTTTCATCTATGAACTCATTGGAAATCAAACAAGCAATTATTTCGGAAGATGTAAAAACCATACAAAACATAAAAGGCATAGGAGCCAAAACCGCACAAAGAGCAGTGATAGAGTTGAAAGACAAACTCAAAAAAGACATAATGTCGGAAGGCATAAACCCTACGATGTTTGCTTCTGTCAACCATACTTTAAGATCTGAAGCATTAACGGCATTAACAACTTTGGGAATACCTAAAGCTGCTGCTGAGAAAAGTGTAGATACGATTCTAAAAAGAACAAGTGGCGATGTATCTCTTGAAGAATTGATAAAACTGTCTCTAAGATAGTTTGTACGTTTAATAAAAAAATTCGATTTTTAGAATAATGGCAAGATTTTAGTCGTTTAAAGCAATATTACTCTGTTTTGCATTCCTTTTTTATGCATTTAAAAATACCTTATAAACTCACATTTTTTACAATACTTTGTTCTCTTGCATCCGCTTGGGCTCAAATCTCACCTGTTGATACCCTTCAGAATAAGAAAACTAGTTCGTTTTTCTACAATTGGAAAGATACTTATCTCAATAGATTCAATTATAGACTCTCTCCAGCTTTATCAATTAATCCAGATAGCCTCAAAACAAAGGTCCTTTACAACGGCGACAATAAAAATTTCACGATAAGTGAGAATATCAACTCTAAGATTGATGTAAAAATACCCGAATCCATGACATTCAATGAATACTCTAGTATTCAGAATGCCATGTTAAGACAGAGTATTTTACGCGATATTGAAAAAGCACAAGATGGAAATAGCTCAGTATCGGGAAAACGGATTAATCCGCTTTTGGAAAAAAATCCAATTATGGATAGAATTTTTGGAGACAAAGTGCCAGAGTTTAAGCCAAACGGTTATGTAAGTGTGAGTTTAAGAGCAGGAACCAGTTTTGTTAACAACCCAATGACGCCTTTGGCACTTAGAAGACAGCCAATTTTTGATATGGATCAACAGATTGCTATTAACTTCAATAATTTGTTCGGAGGTGGTCAAAATTCAAATGCAAATGAAGGAGATTTTGACAATTCAAGTAATCAAAATTCTAACAATTCTCCAAGAATTCAAGATTTAAAAAATATAGTAAGAAAGGCTGGTCAAACTAAAGAGAAAATGAATATTCTCGGAAATTTTGACACCAAATCATCTTTCGGTTTTGAAAATAAATTTAAACTTAATTTTAAGAACGAACCAGAAGACATTCTTCAAAAAGTAGAGTTGGGAAATATTACAATGCCAAATAGGACTCAGCTAATACCGGGTGTTCAAAACCTATTTGGAGCTAAACTTGGTTTTAAATTCGGCAAACTAGATATCACAACAGTATTTGCACAACAAAACTCAAGAACAGAATCTATCATGATCAATGGTGGTTCTCAAAGCCGTAAATTTGAATTTAGATGTGATAATTACGACGAAAACAGGCACTTTTTCATATCTCATTTTTTCAGAGACCAATACGAAAAATCTCTAAAAAATCTACCCATGTTAACATCTGGAGTGAGAATTACCAGAATAGAAGTTTATGTAACCAATAGAACCAATAACGTGAGTTCGATGAGAAATTTGGTTGGATTGGCAGATTTGGCAGAAAAAAATCCTTATCGTAGCGATATTATCGTACCGAACAAAACTATTCTTGCCGCTGACAATAAATCAAACAATCTTTTCAGCAGTCTTGTAAACGATGAATCTTTTAGGAGAATAGACAATAGTGGTAACATACTTACTGGCATGAACCTCAAAAATGGAGAAGATTTCGAACTTCTCAGAGGAGCCAAAAAACTAACAGACAGAGAGTTTGAAATTCAACCTGAATTAGGTTACATTTCTTTACTTACTCCACTAAGAAATGATGAGATACTGGCAGTAGCCTATGAATATACTTATCAAGGAAGAGCTTACAAGGTTGGTGAACTTACAGAAGATTATGTAAGTAGAAAAGAAGATGAAGTAATAATGCTAAAGCTTTTGAAGTCTTCTACCATTAGAAACCGTCTCAACAATCCGATGTGGGACTTGATGATGAAAAACGTTTATTCATTGGCTCAAGGTCAGATTCAAAAAGAAGGTTTTCAGTTAAGAATAATCTACAAAGACGATCAAACAGGAATGGACACACCAAACCTTAGAGAAGGTAAAAACTTTGTAGATGTGCCTTTGATAGAAGCCATGAAGCTTGATAAACTGAACTTCAACAACGACCCAAAAAAGGATGGAAATTTTGACTATGTTGAAAATGTAACCATTAATGAAAGATACGGAAGGATCATATTTCCAGTATTAGAGCCCTTTGGCTCGCATTTGAATGCATTATTCGAAGGGGAACCTGATTTACAAAAAAAATATGTTTTCGATGAATTATATCGAAAAACATTGATGGATGCCCAGCAAGTAAGTTTAAAAAACAAATTTTTTATATCTGGAAGTGTTCAATCTGGAGGTTCTGAGATTTCCTTGCCTTTAGGAGCATCAGGTTCTTCGGTAAGAGTATATGCAGGAGGTAGTGAGCTTAAACAAGGTGTAGACTATACTGTTGACAATCAACAAGGTACTATTAGAATTACTAACCAAAGTATTCTAAGTTCTGGTAGACAAATAAGGATAGATTACGAAAAACCCGATATTTTCCAAGCACAGATAAGGAGATTATTTGGTCTTAGATTAGATTATACCATAAGCAGACATCTGAGAATAGGTGCCACATTATTATCTTTAAAAGAAAATACGCCTGGCTTTATCACCAGAACTTCAATAGGCAACGAACCTGTAAATAATACGATTTGGGGATTAGATGCTAATTTCAAAAAAGATGTGATGGGCTTAACCAAGCTTTTAGACAAATTGCCGGGAATTCAGACCAAAGAAGTGTCTACAATAATGTTTAACGCCGAATTTGCTCAGCTAAGACCTGGTGTAAACAATAAGCGTGTAAAAGGTAGCTCAATGATTGATGATTTTGAGTTTGCTCGAAATATCAATGATTTAAGTCGACAGCCAACCAAATGGAGGTTGGGTTCAACTCCAGAGGCGATTTTAAAAACCATTCCTACTTATCCAAGTGATGCTTATGCTTACAATTATAACAGAGCAAAAATATCGGCTTATACCGTAGATATGTCCGCTTATATTTCCACAGGTGGTTTTGGAGCCAATAGCATAATCCCAGACGAAGTAAAAGCTGAAGCAAACAGCAATATCTATACAAAGGGATTCCAGATTCAAGACATTTTCCCTGGAAGATCTAGGCAGGTTTTTGCTCAACAATTACCCTCTGCTATACTGGACTTAGCCTACTACCCTACGGAGCCAGGTATGTATAACTACAATTCTAATCTAAACTCAGAAGGAAGATTATCAGATCCGAAGAAAAACTTTGGTTCCGTAATGAGAGGTATAACTTTTGATGCTGACTTTGACAATTCTAATGTAGAATACTTGGAGTTTTGGCTTTTGGACCCATTTGCCGATGTTGTAAGGGCAAGTAGAAACGAAGCTTTTAGAAATACAACAGGTGGTAAGCTTTTGATACAACTGGGTGATATATCTGAAGACGTAATTCCTGACAGCAGATTTAACTTCGAAAATGGCATAAAAGACTCAACGAGCTTTTCGAGTCCAGTAAAAACGGATTGGGGCTTGGCTCCTAAAACACAGTTTATCACAGACGCATTTGATAATTCAGAAAGTGTAAGGTTAAAGCAAGACGTTGGTCTAGACGGTCTTTCAAATGAAGATGAGAGAAATTATGTAAACCCAAACAATGCAACTAATAATCAGGGAATTAAAGGATTTTTAAGTACTTTAGAAGGCAGAAATTTGAACGCTGATGCTTTCGAAAAAATTAAAAGTGATCCATCAAAAGACGATTTCCACTATTTCCTAGACCCAATTTTTGACGCTAGCCAGGCTACTTTCTTGGAGCGATTCAAAGATTACCTTGGAATGGAAAATAACGCTCCACCAATCACTTCTAACACCACAAATTTAAACACAACATCTAACCTTAACCAGGCCTCAACAAATTTAGCTGACAAAGAAGATATCAATCAAGATAATACAATAAATCAAGTTGAAGACTATTTTGAATATGAAGTAGAATTGAGCCCAACATCCGGAAACTTACCAAATTCAGGTGCATTGTCTGGAAATAGTTATATAGTAGACAAGGTGACAACAAATGGTGCTACTTGGTACCTTCATAGAATTCCGATAAGAAAACCAACACGTAGTTTTCCTGCTGGCAAAGAAGGTTTTAAGTCTATGAGATTTATCAGATTGGTAACTACTGAATGGGAACAACCCGTAGTTTTAAGGTTTGCATCTTTGCAACTGGTTTCTAACCAATACAGAGTATATGCCAATAGCCTATCGGACGAAAGTAATTTTGAAGTACCACAAGATTCTTCGAGCACTGCTGTATTCAAAACTTCTTCTGTAAACGTTGAAGAAAACGGCTGTCCGCTTGAAGGGGATTGCAATATCAAACCAGGTACTACGCCATATGTTGTTCCTCCTGGTTTTATTAGAGATAGGGATTTTACAACACAGATATTTACGCAGTTAAATGAGCAGTCCTTAAGTATGTCCGTTGAAGATCTTAGAGGTGGAGAAGCCAGAGCGGTTTTCAAAAACACCAAATTGGATCTTAACATGTACAAAAGAATAAAGATGTTTGTACATACCCAAAACAAAGAAAACCAAGATGGTATAGCTAGTGCGTTTATAAGAATTGGAACTGACTTAAAAAATAACTATTATGAAATAGAAATTCCGAATCTTAAAAACACCATTAATGGATCTCAAGATCCTTATATCATTTGGCCTAAAGAAAATGAACTTGATATTTCATTGGATATTTTAAGAAACCTTAAACTTGAAAGAAACCGAAATCTTTTTCCAATGAATAAAAGATATGGAGGAGATAAACTAGTTGATATAGAAGGCACCGTTTCAGGGCCAATCGATGGAATCGAAGAGAATATTATTAGACAGTATAAAATTAGTGTAATTGGAAATCCTGACTTCAGCAATGTGTTAACAATGATGATAGGCTTGAAAAACAATGACACAATCAATAAGTTTATCGGAAGAGAATTCACTATATGGTGCGATGAACTTAGGGCCTTTGGATTTGACCAAGAAAATGGAGAAGCGGGGATTTTCTCAGCAGATATAAAACTTGCAGATGTTGGAACAATATTGTTAAATGGAAATTTCAAGAACTATGGTTTTGGTGGAGTACAAGATAGAATATCAACACGTTCTAGAGAAGTTTCTCAAGGCTTCGGTATAGCCTCAAACATTGCAATAGATAAGTTTTTTCCTTTGAAATGGGGTTTGAGTATTCCGTTTTTTGCCAACTATGATCACCAAATGGTTATTCCAACGTTTAACCCACTTGACCCTGACATTAGATTGGATGATGCACTACTTAACAGAAGTATTTATCAACAAAATCTGACCAGAGAAATAGTTTCTGAAGATGCAGTAACAAAAGGTTTTAACTTTACCAATGTAAGGAAAACCAAGACTAAAACAACAGGAAAAGATCATTTTTACGATATTGAAAACTTCACCTTTTCTTATGCTCAAAATCGTATTGAAAGACGCAGTATCCTTTTAGACCAAAACCTACAAACCCAAACTCGAGCAGGTTTAAGCTATCAGTATTCACCTAAAGGATTTACTTGGGAGCCTTTTAAAAAATTCACTGGATTTGATAAGCCTTTTTTGAAAAACGTCAAAACTTTGAATCTATCTCCAATTCCTACCTTAATAGCATTTAGGGGAGATTATAACAGAAGTTATTTCTTGACACAATATAGAAATTCAAATCTAGAAACTTCAGATATTTCACCAAACGTCATTAAATATTTTCTAGGAAATAGATTCTATGATACCCAATGGAATTTAACAAAGTCTATAGTTTTCTCTTACAATGCTCAAATGACTTCCATTCAAGATGATATAAATGAGATAACAGATGATGAGATAAAGTTCATAGATGGATTAACAACTTTAGGTAGACCCAAAAATTATATGCAAAAAATGCAGGCTACTTATCGTTTACCACTGGATAAATTTTTCCTTTTGGATTGGATGAAAGCAGATACAAGGTTTAACAATAACTATGGATATACCGCTGGTTCATTTAAAATAGAAGACGAAAACGGAGATGCATTTGGTAATATGCTCGAAAATGGCAGAGAATTAGCCATAAATGGGCAAGTTGATTTGGTGAAACTTTATAATAAGCTCAAATTCTTGAGAATGGCCAATGCTCCTAACCCACCGAAACAAAGATTTACAAGAGCACCTGGAGATGATGAAGAAGTGAAACTACAGACTGGAAGTGTAACTAAAAGTTTAACGAGGGTATTGATGACTTTAAGAGGAATTAATGCAGATTTTGCTTTGTTCGAAACCACGCTTTTGCCTGGCTTTTTACCTTCACCGAAGTTTTTTGGAATGGACGGATCCAATGAATATGCTCCAGGAATCGAATTTGTGATGGGAAGTCAAAATAGAAATATCCATAAGATTGCTGCCCAAAAAGGTTGGCTATCACAGAGCATTATCCAGAATAATCCATTTACGCAAACCCGAGGTGTGAAATTTAACTTTGGAACACGTCTGGAGCCATTTAAAGGCCTAACGATGCAAATAAAAGGTAATTTGACACGAGCAGACAGCTATCAAGAAATGTATCGACCTGAAACTGTTGGAGGTTCGTTCCAATCTCTAAATCCAGTAAGAAATGGAAGTTTCAGTATGTCGTTTTGGTCATTTAAAACTGGCTTCACAAAAATGAGCAATGACTCTGCTAGTTTATACCAATATCAAATATTTGATAACATGGTAGGTAATAGACAAAAAGTATTAGATAGATTAAATGGAATTAATACAAATGCAGAAGGGCAATTGATAGGAAAATACGACCTTAACTCTCAGGATGTATTAATCCCCGCTTTCTTCTCAGCTTATTCTGGTCAGTCTTTGGATAAAATATTTGCAAAATCAATTAAGAAAGGTGGTAAAACCTTTAACCCTTTCCTTTCATTCCCAATGCCAAACTGGCGAATTGATTATCAAGGTTTAGAAAAACTACCCTTATTTAAGCAAGTATTCAATTCGATTACACTAAGTCATCAATACTCATCAACATACAGTGTAGGTAATTTCACATCTTCATTGGAATACGGAAACCAATTACTTAATCTTGCCATTAGAGATTATCCATTAGGAGATAAAACGATTGAAACGTATGCCAATATACCTTATTTGAACTCGAACACGCCTCTGTTTGCTCCAGCATTTATTATGAGTACAATTTCTATGGAGGAGAAGTTTTCACCAGTGATTGGTGTTCAATTTACCACCAAAAGAAACTTTACAGGCTCGTTTAACTGGAACAAAGAAAGAAAAGCCGCCTTGAACCTTTCAAATGCTCAAGTGGCGGAATACAACAGTAAAGATTTTGTTTTTGGAATTGGTTATAAGAAAAATAACGTTAAACTTCCTTTCAGAGGAAGAGATGGCAATCTTATTGTCCTCAAAAATGATGTAAATTTCAGAATCGATATTACAAGTCGTGATTTAAAAGTACTACAGAGACGTTTAGACGGTGACGTTGTACCTATTCAAGGTAATTATAATTTACAGATAAGACCACAACTGCAGTACCAATTCAATAAAAAGATAAACGCAGGTATGTATTGGGAGAGATTGGTAAATACTCCTTTTACTTCGCTTTCTTACCAAAGAACTTCTTCTATATTCGGAATAAATGCTAGGTTTAATTTGAGTGATTAGATTTTTTTTAAAAGTGGGAAGATGTAAGTGATTTTGTTGTGAGTTGGGAGTTAGGAGCGATTTAGATGTGTTTGAAGAGTAATGAGTTGCGAGAAGTTTGAAATTGGTTGTCATTAATTGTAAAAATGAATTATTTCTTGTGATATTTTGAATGTCTTATTTTCAAAATTAGCTTTCTAAAAAATCAAACTTTATTATTTCTCCTTTAAACATATTACTTTAATCTTGATTCCTAGGAGTTATTAAAATTTAATTTGGTTTCTTATTTGAACTTGTTTTTGATTTCGAACTTAAATTTGATTTTGGTCTTGTTTTTGAACTTAATTTTGAACTTGAACTTGATTTTGTTTTTGAAATTGTTTTTGATCTTGAACTTGAATTTGAATTTAAACTTATAATTAAACTTGAATTTAAAATCCCCATTCAAAACCCAAAAACCATAAAAAGGGCGTCCTTGATAATTGCTAAAAAAATTCTGTTTTTCAAGAATCCAGTCTTTCACGAGTCTGGATTTTTTGATTTTTGGCTATGAGAATTCTTGAAAAATTTACATTTTCATTTTTTTGTTAGCAATTCTTGTTTTTTAGATGAGTTTGGGCAGTCTTATCCCGTGATATTTCTCTTAAAAGTTTTTCAAGCTACTTTTTTGACTTGTTTTTGTTGCCGTTTTGATAGTCGGACGACATTTGCAGTAAAGATTCCGAAGAACATCCACACGATTTGTGTTTCTGGTGTTTTTGCTTTGATTTTCCTTAGGCCATAGTTTTCTTTTTCCGTGCCAAATGAGCCTTCTAGGCGTGTTCCTCTTTCTATAGAAAGGATGGTTTTAACTTTTTTGATATTTTTATCTGTTACTTTTTTACCCTTTGCAACAAAATTGGTTTGCAGTTTTTTAGTGGTACAAAACCGCCTATTGCTATTTGTTGGATAAATCCCATCTGCTGCTAAATGTGTACAAGTTCCAATCATCAATCGATGTTTATAGTAAGCATGCTTTAGTCTGGTAGTCTCGTTGAAGGCATTGAAACTGTGGTGTTCAATGATGTTTAGCCCTCCAACTTGCATTATGTGAGCTTTTATACC
>NZ_RJUA01000006.1 GCF_024343575.1 Lacihabitans sp. LS3-19
TTTGAAGACGCTCCAAAAGCATCAAAAAAACACTATCAAATAGGCTGAATTGCAGCTTACTCTTTTTCTGAATACGATCTAATAATGACTTTAAGCCATAATGCTCAAGGGAATAGCCGAATACCTTTTGGTAACCATAATTGTACCGGCCTAATTCCAATAATTCGCCTTCGAGAAGGGCTTTCAAGTCACCACCGCCTAATTCATAAAACTTGATTCCAATGTTACGAAGATCCTCAGGCTTATAATCTTCGACCTTCCCAAGAGAGTACAAAACCTTCGACGTTGGTTTACCATCAGCATTTCGATAACTCTCCAAAATGCGTAAATAAGTACCCGATTCTTTCTTTTCAACTTTCAAATAAGCCATAATGCAAAATTACAACCGTAAGACACTGAAAGTCAATACCTAAAAACCAAATCGGCTCTCTACAATTTTTTGAAAATTAAGCCAAAATCCTGCTCAGGTATTCATCTGAGAGCTTTTTGAAAAAATAGGTGTCAAAGTCAAGAAAAATCCTTTGGCCATTTCTAAAAATGAGTTTCTTGAACTAGACAACTTTACTTTGATAGATATCAGAGAAAACTACGAACACGAAGAATTTAATATAGGAGGAGAAAACATTCCGCAAGATGAATTCGAAATTGAAAATATCAGAGAAAACGAGAAAATAGTGTTGTATTGTAGCAGCGGTATTAGAAGCAAAACACTTGCAAACAAAATCAAAGCTAAAAATCCTCTGCTTGAAGTTTACTATTTAGATTGTAGCTTAAAAGAATTTATTTGAACTCAAAAAAGACTGAAGAATTATCACAGCACTAATCTTATCAATATTTCCCTTTTCCCTCCTATCTTTCTTTTTTGTACCTGAGTCTATCATACTCTGCAAGGCCATTTTAGAAGTAAACCTTTCGTCATAGAAATGAACCGGTTTATCAGGGAAATTAGTTTTTAAAGTCTCGGCAAATTTTCTCACATCAGCAGTAATGTCAGTGTCTTGAGCGTTGAGATTAACAGGTAAACCAAGCACAAACTGTTCAACGGGTTCATTTTGACAGTAATTTTTAAGATAAGCCAATAGTTCGTTGGTTGGAACAGTTTCTAAAGCTGTTGCAATAATCTTTAAAGGATCTGTAACCGCCAAGCCTGCTCTTTTTTTACCATAATCTATTGACAAAACTCTACCCATATCTGCATTTTTTAACCCGCTACTACACTATTTAAATCTGCCATATATTTATTTGCCATTTCCGAAATATCCATCGCTGTTACCATATCTATTCTACAGAGCAAAGTATCATAGAAATCTAAAGGAAGACTTTCATGCATTATCGCTTTGTGCTTATCCATGATGTCAAAAACCGTATTTGTACTGCTTAAAACCGAACCTTTCATATAGTTTTTGACCAAGTCTAATTCGTCTTGGCTTACAAAAACATTCTTTAGCACGTCTATTTCTTTTTGGATTTCGTCCATAGCCAAACCTACATTTTCTTTTTTCACATCGGCACCAATAGACCAATACCCTTCAGCAGCCAATGGAACCAATGAAGATGAGATACCATAAGTAAGACCTTTTTCCTCTCTAATATTCTTCATCAGTCTGCTACCAAAAAAACCTCCAAAAATGGTGTTAAATACCAAAAACTTAACAAAATCCTCATGGTGTCTATTAAACATCCTGCGACCTATTCTGATAGAAGATTGTACACTATTTTCTTTTTCAATGTTCAGATAAAACTGAGGCTGGCTAATCGGCGATATAATTGCTCTAGCTGCAACTTTTTCGACATTTTTATTGAAAATATTTTGTACCATTTCTATTTCTTTCGAAGAAATGTTTCCACTTAAAAAAATATTAAAATCTTCCTCTTTGATAAAATCATTATGAAAAGAAGCTAGACTATTACGGTCTATTTTTTCTATTTCATCTGGCCCCAGCGTCTTACCAAATGAATGCGTTTTACCAAAAAGATGTTCTCTGAAAAATTTATTCGCTTCAAAAGCCGTTTTTTCAACACTTACCAAATAGGATTGGGAAGCTACATTTTTTTGAATTTCCAATTCATTTTCAGGAAGCAAAGGCTCAAAAATCAATTCTTTAAGGATATCTAAATATTCTCCAAAATGTTGAGTTAGACCATGTAAAGTTATGATTAAACGTTCCTGATTTTGACCAGCTTCCAAAAAACCGCCAAATCTTTCGAAAGTCTCAGCTATTTCTTTGGCTGTTTTGGATTGGGTACCAAGCGGAAGTAATTTTGATACAAAAAATGACTGCCCAAACTGTTCCCCGAAATACGAACCCGCTTTAAAAACCACTTCCATCCTGAATACATCTAGGTTAGAATTAGAAATAGAATAAATGCCTATACCGTTGATTTGGCTATTTTTAACTATTGAAGGAAGATTTATGGAAATTGTTGGATGAAATTCAGGAGCTATCGTTCTGTCGAGCATAGGAAAAGAGTTTTTTCAGAAAATTAAACAAAAAAAAAGCCCTATCCGAAGATAAGGCTCAATTTCTTTAGCTTACTAAAATTAATTAGCAACTGAATCAACAACAGCAGCAGCTGAATCAACAACAGCAGTAGCAGCTGAATCTACCATAGTAGCAGCTGAATCGATTGCAGCAGCAGCATCTTCAGTAGCTTCTGTAGCAGAAGTACATGAAGCAAAAGCGATCATTCCAGCTACGAATAAAATTCCAAATACTTTTTTCATTTCTTAGATTGTTTATTGTTATAAGACAGTACAAATTTAAGAACATTTTAAGTTTCTGTCCAATTTTTCTTAAATTTTTCTTAAAAAAAATTTAAAATTTATTTAAAATATCAAAATGAATATTGAAAAAGTGCAATTTCGGCCTGGATTGTATTAAAATTATCTATTTTTTTGATTTTATAAAAACGAACCTTAATAAGTGTTTAAAATAAACTTCTTAAAATATTAGGGGCAATACCAAACAAAATTGTCAACGCAGCACATACATAAAGTGTGTATTTGCTCAAAGAAGAAATTTCAATTTTACCTAAGTCAGTTTTCTTAAATGAAGCTCGAATAGGATTGAAATAATAATATAAGGAAACGGCAGACATAAGAACTCCTAAGATAAGTATCCAGAAATATCCTTTAGCAGCTGCATCATTCAATACAAAAAACTTACTCCAAAATCCCGACGTTAATGGAATACCTGCCAATGAAAGCATAGAAATCAATAAAATTATAGCTAAATCTGGATTTCTAGAAAACAAACCATCAAATACATTTATATTCTCACTTGGTCTACCTTCAACTATCGTATTAGAAGAAATAACTAAAAATACGCCAAAGGCAGAAATAGTAGCCAAAGCGTAACTTAAGGAATAAAATCCTAAATTTCCGTAAGATTGTGCACCTAAACCTATCAAGCTTAAAAGCATAAAACCGGCTTGAGATATGCTAGAGAATGCTAAAACTCTTTTGAAATTAGTCTGAAAAACAGCAGTAACATTTCCAATAACCATACTTAGACCAATGATGATTACCAAAAACTTGGACCAATTTTCATATTCAAGATTAAAACTATAAGCTGCTAATCTAAATAAAGCAAAAATAACAGCTGTCTTAACGATTGTTGCCATAAAAGCTGAAAAAACTGTAGGTGCACCTTGGTAAACATCCGCAGTCCAAAAATGAAAAGGAGCAGCACTGATTTTAAACAATAAACCAATGAAAATAAATACCATGCCTAGCCAGAAAAACATTTTCCCTTCCAACAAATTGTTAGCCACTGAATTTCCACTGCTAATATCAAAAGACCCTGTAGCTCCATAAAACATAGCCACTCCAAAAAGAAATATCCCAGTGGCAAAAGAGCCCATTAAAAAATACTTTATAGCCGCCTCATTTCCTCTTAAGTTGCGTTTGTCGCTTCCTGTCAATACATACAGCCCTACCGAAAGTATTTCAAGACCAACAAAAAGCATCAAAAGGTTTTGAAAACTAACCATAATAAGTGCTCCAACTAAAGCAAACTGCATTATAGCGTAGTATTCCGCTGGATATGCATGTGTATCGTCAAATTGCCTTGAGCTAATTCCTGATACTAAAATAGCAGCGAAAATCAATACCCATTGAACTAAAATAATTGGGTTACTGATTTCCAACATTCCATTGAAATATAGTCCTGGAGCGTTCCAATCTAAAAAATTAGAAGCCAAACCCACCAACATAAACAATAAATTATAGGGCAATAAGCTCTTTTTATTTACAGAAAGGCCTAAAAACAACATCAATAGACCTGAAACTGAAAAAACAATAATTGGATACATAAATCTTTATTTTCTTCGGTATATACCTAATATTATTATCTAACTAAATTGGTTAGGGTATTTACAAATGTGCCGCTAACGTTTAAAATAAGGTTTGGAAAAACTCCAGTTACAATTACTACAATTGCGATTGGAATAAGTATGGCTAATTCTTTAGAACCAATATCCGAAATTTCGGTTGCACTTTCGCTTAAAGGCCCAAACATGGTCTTTTGGAAAAATCTTAACATATAAACAGCTCCAAAAATAACGCTAAGACCGGCTATCACTCCTAAAATAGTATTAAAATCAAAAACAGATTTTAGCATTAAAAACTCACCGATAAATCCATTGGTTAATGGTAAACCAATACTGCCCAACAATACTATCATAAACATAATAGAGAGCTTTGGAGCGGTCTGAGTCATTCCACCCAATTGGGCTAAATTTCTACTACCCGTTTTTTCAAATATAAGTTTGGCGATATAAAACAAACCAACAGCATTAAAACCGTGGGCTACCATCTGAAAAATGGCACCTTGCATACCACTAACACTTAAAGTTAAAACCGTAGCAGCCATCAATCCCATGTGAGCAAAAGAAGAATATGCTATCAAACGTTTTATCTCTGATTGTTTTATAGCTATGATAGATCCATAAATAAGACCTATGATCGCTAATGTAATTACGATTCCTCCATAATTATTGATTCCGTCTGGTGCAAAAGGCAATAATATTCTGATTAATCCATAAACGCCCATTTTGGAAAGCAAACCTGACAATAACATTGTAGCAGGTGTTGGAGATTGGCTGTATGCATCGGGCAACCAAGTATGAAATGGAAAAACTGGCATTTTAATAGCAAAAGCCAATAAAAGACCCCAAAACAAGACTTGCTTTATCGCATTTGGTAGTAAAGTGACCGTAACTCTCAAAGAATCAATATCCGAACTTTGACCTCTCATATATAGAAATATAAAAGAAACCAACATGAACAAACTACCAAACACCGTATATATCAACATTTTAAAAGTAATCTTCGAAGAATTTTCTCCTCCCCAAAAATTAGCAATCAAATAAACGGGCACCAGAGCAAGCTCAAAAAAGAAATAAAATAGGAATATATCTTTTGCAGAAAAAACACCGATCAAAGCCGCTTGCGTTAAAAAAATCAAACCCAACAAGTGCGACATGTTTTCGTATTTTAAGCCTTTAACCGCCAAAAGAATCAAACTTACTAAAACAACTGAAAGACCAACCATTAATATAGAAAGCCCATCTAAGCCTAAATGAAATCTTATTGCAAAATCCGGCAACCATGCTTTATCAAAATTCAAAAGAGAAGGATTACTTTTAAAATTTATAAAAGCATATACAAAAATTGCCAACTGAACAGCAATACCAATATAAACAACAGGTGTAAAATTAGATTTGCTTTTATTGAGTAATAAAAACAAACCTGCAATCAAAGGAACTATTAAAAGTAAAAGCGTTAACATAAGCTGCTTTTCAAATTATTTGTTTTGTAATAGATTAAAAGTAGACAATAAACTTGGCCCAAATTGATACAGTACCAAAAGCAAAATACCCAAGGTCATAAACAATATATAGCTGCCAGTTACACCCACTTGTAACTCTTTTATCTTTTTAGATGAGAAATTAACTCCTTCACCAACACTATTAACTATTTTATCTATCAACTTTTTGTCAATAACATTGGCAAAGAAAAAAGATATGGCACTTATTGGACCCACAAATACTTTATTGTAAAGTTCATCAATATAATATTTGTTATAAACCAGTTTTTTCAACCCTACAACTTCACTATCAGCAACAGGAACATTTTTGCCATTTCCAAAAACCATATAAGCAAATAATATGGAGATAACTGCTACCAGAACTGAAGCTCCCATTAAAATAAGCTCTAAGTTGTGACTGATATGAACAACCCCAAAAGATGAATTTACCAAACGGCTATTTTCAAAAATTGGACTTAAGAATTCATTTAATCTATGCGGGAGGTGAAAGACTTCTGGAAATCCAATAAATCCACCAATAGCAGACAATACAGCCAAAACAATCAGAGGCGTAGTCATGCTTTTAGGGGATTCATGCAAATGATGTTTTTGTTCTTCAGTGCCTCTAAAAGAGCCTTTGAAAGTAACAAAAAACAAACGGAACATATAAAAAGCTGTCATAAATGAGCCCAACATACCTAAAGCCCACATGATTTTATTGTGCTCAAATACATGAGCCAGAATTTCGTCTTTTGAGAAAAAACCAGAAAAAGGAGGAATACCACTAATGGCTATTGTGCCTACTAAAAAAGTTATAGCAGTTATTTTTATTTTAGACCAAAGTCCACCCATGTTTCTAATGTCTTGGTCGTCGCTCATAGCATGTATTACGCTACCAGCTCCCAAAAACAACAAAGCTTTGAAAAATGCATGCGTGATTACATGAAACAATCCGGATGAATAAGCCATAACGCCTAAGCCTAAAAACATATAACCCAACTGACTAACTGTAGAGTAAGCCAAAACCTTCTTGATATCGTTTTGAAAAAGACCAATTGTAGCACCCAAAAGTGCCGTAGCCAAACCTATCCAAGCGATAAATTCTAAAGTAAAAGGAGACAAAGTGTACAAAACATTTGACCTGACAATCATATAAATACCCGAAGTAACCATAGTTGCTGCATGTATCAAAGCAGAAACAGGCGTAGGGCCCGCCATGGCATCTGGTAGCCAGGTAAATAATGGTATCTGAGCTGACTTACCCATTGCTCCAACAAACAATGCCATTGTGATAGCTACAATAATACCATCTCCAACATGGAATGCTTTTGCTTTCTCAAAAACCTCTAAATATTCTAATGTGCCAAAATTCTGAAGTATCAAGAAAATACCAATCAAAAAGCCCACATCACCAATACGGTTCATAATAAATGCCTTCCGGGCAGCATTGGCATAATCTGTGTTTTTGTTCCAAAAGCCAATCAATAAATATGAACAAAGTCCAACGCCTTCCCAACCGATAAACATCATCAGGTAATTACCACCTAATACTAGCAAAATCATCGAAAAAAGGAACAAATTGAGATAAGCAAAAAACTTACCGTAGCCTTCGTCATGGCTCATATATCCAGCCGAATACAAGTGTATAAGTGTACCTACGCCTGTTATTACGAATAACATAATGATAGACAACTGATCCAACTGAAAGGAAAACCCAACATTTAGACCAGCAATACTGATCCAATCAAAAAGATTGACAATTATCGCTGTTTCTTTAAAATTAAGATACGCAAGTAAAACACACACAAAGGAAAGTAAAGAAGCACCTGTTCCAATCCAAGGAACTGCAGTTTTAGAGATTTTTCCATACCCAAGTCCATTTATCAAAAAGCCAATCAATGGAAACAATGGTATCAGAGCGATAAAAGTCATAAATTGTATTTTTTGAATATTAACCTCTTAATTTATTAAGAATACTAATGTCTATTGTTTTGATATTTCTGAATATCATTACAATGATAGCGAGCCCTACCGCTACTTCGGCTGCAGCTACAGCCATAATAAAGAAGACAAAGATTTGCCCATTCGGATCTGACTTATAGGATGAAAAGGCTATCAATAGCATATTGACAGCATTCAGCATAAGCTCGATGGACATAAAAATGATAATGGCGTTTTTCCTGATTAATACCCCTACTATACCTATTACAAATAGCATTGTGGCCAGTAAAACAAAGTTTACTAAGGGCACTTTCATAAAAACATCAGGAATTCTATCTATTGAACTTTCAAACATGAGAATGTTTAGAATTTAAATTTTCCGCAAAAATAGTACTATTACAACAAAAAGCCTATCTTTTCATTTTGATTTTAATTTCTGTAAGCTTTCTTTTCGTGTCCAAAGGAAAATCATTGTTGATAATCCAATCATAATATTGGGGTTCTCTTGTCAAAACATCTTCAACTTTTTTGCCAGCATTCTTACCAAAATTAAACACAATATCTCCACTATTGTTTACAATCATTCTCTGTGCAAAGTCTACAAGATTATTGGAGCTAAGTTTGTGTAAAGTTTCAACATCGTTTTTCACAGGCTCATATTCCTCTCCTTTAGCATCTTTGAGTTTTACACCTTCGTATTTTTCAACCTGAGCACATACCACTTCTAAAGTTGCCAAAGTATCCACTTCTGCACTATGTGCATTTTCAAGGGTTTTTCCACAATAATACTTGTAAGCAGCACCGAGCGTACGTGGTTCCATAAGATGAAAAATTTTCTGAGCATCTACAAATCGACGATTTTTTAAATCAAAAATATTGTTGTCAATTCTTAAAAACTCTTCTACCAACATCGGAATATCAAACCTATTACTATTAAAACCGGCAATGTCACAACCATCTAAAAACTGGGAAAGCGACTTAGCCATTTGACGAAAAGTAGGTTCATCTTTAACATCTTCATCGTATATTCCATGTATCAAACTAGTTTCCAATGGAATAGGCATTCCAGGGTTTACCCTTTTAGTTTTTACCTCCACTGAACCATCAATATTGGCTTTGGCTATGCAAATTTCCACAATTCGATCTTTCGAAATATTGATTCCAGTAGTTTCTAAATCAATAAAAGCGATCGGTTTTTTTAATTTCAGAGTATGAGTTGTCATAACTATTAGCTAAGTCAATAAATATACTGCAAAAGTAGAAAATCATTTTGGGAATATAGGTAGGAAATAGATTTATATGGATTTCAGAATCATTAAAAAGAATTTTTTAGACGATTTTCTCGTTAAAAAATAAAAACCAAAATATATGTTAGTTGATTTTGAAACATTGCCAGATACCTCAAAAGTTTGGGTTTATCAAGCCAATAGAATGTTACTTGAGTCTGAAATAAATGAAATTTCTAAATATTTGAATGGGCAGGTTGCTTTATGGGAATCACATGGGTCGCCACTTCAGGCTTCTTTCCAGTTTTTTTATGATAAATTCTTAGTTTTGGGGGTAAATACTGAATTCCAGGATCCTTCTGGCTGCTCAATAGACACATCTACGAGATGGCTAAAAAACATCCAGCAGAACTTAAACATTGACTTTTTTGACAGATCCATAGCTTACTTCGAAAACGAAAGCCTAAATTTCTTTCCGATTTTAGAAGCTAAAAAACAAGTTTTAGCTGGAAAAATTAGTGCAGAAACCACTGTATTAAACCATCAGATAGGAACTCTTGGCGAATTAAAAAGCAATTGGAAACTAAAAGCAAGCGATAGTTTTATGAAAAAATACTTTGTATAGTCAAAGATTTTCAAAAACAGTATGCTTGCATACTATTATTGATTTTTATATCTTTCGGAAAAATCAACAATTAATACAATGCATAGCATAGAGGGCGTAAATTTTCAATTATCAGAAGAGCATCTAGCCGTAAGAGATGCTGCGAGGGATTTTGCACAAAACGATCTTTTACCAGGTGTAATAGAAAGAGATATTGATACCAAATTCCCGAAAGAAGAGGTCAAAAAAATGGGTGAATTGGGTTTTTTAGGCATGATGATAGACCCACAATATGGCGGTAGTGGAATGGATACCTTAAGCTATGTCCTTGCCATGGAAGAAATTTGCAAAGTTGATGCGTCTGCGGGAGTTATTATGTCAGTAAACAATTCTCTGGTCTGCTATGGTTTAAATGAATATGGAACCGAAGAACAAAAGCAAAAATACTTAAAACCTTTGGCCTCAGGCCAAATAATTGGAGCGTTCTGCCTTTCAGAACCCGAAGCAGGATCAGATGCAACATCTCAAAAAACAACAGCTGAAGATATGGGTGACCATTACCTAGTTAATGGAACAAAAAATTGGATAACCAATGGAGATTCTTCTTCCGTTTGTCTAGTAATGGCCCAAACTCATGTGGAATTAAAACACAAAGGAATAAATTGTTTGATAATAGAAAAAGGTCAGGAAGGTTTTGTAGTTGGAAAAAAAGAAGACAAAATGGGAATTAGAGCTTCAGATACGCATTCTTTGATGTTTTCTGATGTAAAAGTATCCAAAGAAAACAGGATCGGGCAAGAAGGGTTTGGATTTAAGTTTGCAATGAATACACTAAATGGTGGAAGAATCGGCATAGCGGCACAAGCACTTGGGATAGCAGCTGGTGCCTATGAACTTTCTGTAAAATACAGCAAAGAAAGGAAGACTTTCGGGAAGCCTATAAGTGAGCATCAAGCTATTCAGTTTAAATTGGCTGAAATGAAAACCAAAATTGAAGCTGCCAGATTACTAGTTTATAAAGCCGCCAGAGACAAAGACATGGGCCTAGATTATGTAGAATCAGCAGCTATGGCTAAACTTTATGCCTCAGAAATTGCAATGTGGGTAACGACAGAAGCAGTCCAGATTCATGGTGGATACGGTTACGTAAGAGAATTCCATGTAGAAAGAATGATGCGTGACGCCAAAATAACTCAAATATATGAAGGCACTTCTGAAATACAAAAATTGGTAATTGCGAGGGAAATTTTAAAATAAACTCTCAATATTCTACTTAAAAGGAAGCTTTGGCTTCCTTTTTGTGTTTCTAAGATTTACACAAAGTGGTTTGAGACCACTTAATCAAAAAAAATTATCGAAATATTAGACAATTTTTAGAAAAATCAAGGATTTGTCCAAGAATCATATAATTTATTGAACAATTTTTAGTTAATCTATTGTTTGCATCTAAAAGAATAATTATTAGTTTTGTACAAACTATGTTTTCAAACATTTAAAAAAATATAATAATTAAACCCCTGAATTATTATTTATTAAAATCCTATTTATGGAAGACTATAACAAAATAATTGAATCGCTTGGTGTTAAGTTTGGAAAAGCTAGACATATAAATATATTACAGCCTATCACTATTAAGAACTTTTATGATGTGGAAAACACATTGTTAGTCCTTTATAATGGAGATGTTAAGATCGAAGGTGTTGAAGGTAAAATTGAGGTTGGAGATATTCTTTTTATTCCTGGTGGTAAGGCAGCGACTATAACTTACGGCGTTGGAGAGGCTAAGCCGATATCATACGAAGAGTTTATGACTCGTCGCGAGCATTATTTCGAAGCAATGGATGTGCCTGAAGAAATCGGTATAGTTAAAAACTCATTTGGACTAATAGCATTTGAAGCCAAAGTATTTGATTCGGTAAATTTCTTTACTTCACTGGACATTCCTCCGTTTTTTATAAACAAAAACTCAAAACTTGCTCAGCTTATCAAGGATATTTTGATAGAAGATTTTACTGACGAAGCTGGTAGAGGAAGAGTAATATCTATAAAAACAGAAGAAGCTGTTATCGAGGTTATTAGATATATCTTAAGAAATAGAATGTTTGTTGAGCAATTGGCTACAAACAGTACTTATTTCAAAGATCCTCGTTTGATTGATATCTTTACTTATATCAAAAACAATATCGACGGTGACTTATCTAACAAACAGTTGGCCAATGTAGCCAACGTATCAGAAGATTATGTAGGTCAATATTTCAAAATGTTGACAGGAATAAACCCTCAAGATTACATAGAATACCAAAGAATGGAGGAAGCGGTAAACTTGCTTAGGACTTCTAAGAAAAGCATCAGAGCTATTGGAGGTGAAGTAGGTTACAAAGACACTGCCTATTTCTGCCGTAGATTTAAGATGATGTTTGGTATACCGGCTGGTAAAATGAGAAGACGAGAATCTTTGATGATTGGCAAATAAGATTTCAAAAAAAATACTAAAAGTGGCTATTGATTAAATTTTCAATAGCCACTTTTTTATATAACCTTGATTTCCATATTTCCTTTTAATTCTTTCTTATTGAGCTTGTCCCATATTTTAAATAAAAAATGATAACTCTTCCCAGGTATCATTGGTTTTCCTATAGTTAAATTAAATTTTAATGCTTCAGCATTTTCGGGGCTTACACCTTTATCGCCATATTTATTGAAATAATCCTCAACGAAATAAATAACATTGTTATCTTCATCTACTACTGAGTTCTCTCCGCCTGGATGAACAAAATTAAATTTATCAACTTCAAAATCGTCTATTCCATTTAATTCAATGGTTAATTGTTGACCAAACTTAATTTCATTTTTTAAGATCTCTTTACTATTGGCCAAAACCTTTACTTCCTGAGGATTTAATCCAGCGTATTTTATATAAAGAGCTAATTCATCATTACTTAAGTCTTTGGAACATGAAACAAAAAAGACATTAAAAAATAGTAGAAAACAGAATAAGTTTTTTTTACACATAAATTAAGCTATATTTAGGTCTAATCTAATTAGAATTACCATGAAAACAAAATTAAAGCTCCTATTTAGCTTGTTGTCTCTTTGTATTTTACTGCAAAGTCAGGTTAGTATAAACAGCCCAAAAATAAATACCGAAATTATTGAAAAGTCTTCCGATGCAAAAGCTATAGCTGATATAGTACATGGGGATGATGTTATAATTGGTGGCAGTCTTTGTGTAGGTCAAGATTGTGTAAATGGAGAATCTTTTGGTTTTGATACACAAAGACTAAAAGAAAATAACTTACAGATACATTTTGATGATACCAGTGTATCTTCAAGTTTTCCAAAAAATGATTGGAGAATAATAATAAATGACTCGGCAAATGGGGGTGCAAGTTATTTTGCAGTAGAAGATGCCACAGCAGGAAATAGACCTTTTTATTTAGCTGCAGGATCTGGTGCAAATGCCTTGTATGTTTCATCTAGCGGAGGAAATGTGGGTTTGGGAACTTCTTCGCCAGCTATGGAACTACAAATTACTGATGGAGATTCTCCGACTATAAGATTGGAGCAAAGTAGTTCATCTGGATTTACCCCTCAAACCTGGGATATTGCAGGTAACGAAACAAACTTCTTTATTAGAGATGCTAGCAACGGCAGTAAATTGCCATTTAAGATTTTTCCTAATTCTCCTACTGGCAGTATTGAAATAAGTCCTACTGGTGTAACCATTAAAAACGTAGGACTTATTGATCCCACTTCCCCTTCAGACAAAAGATTGAAAAGAGACATGATTGCCATAGCAGATGCTACCTCTTTATTAAAGAAATTAGTACCTAAAACATTTTATTTTAACGATAAATCCGTAAATAATTTCGGATTACCTAAAGGAAAGCAATATGGCTTAATTGCACAAGAAGTTGAAGTAATCATGCCAGAGCTGATTAGAAATATATCATTAGGAAAGGATAAAACTCAATACAAATCAGTTGGTTATGAATCTTTTATATCTATATTGATACAGGGTTTTAAAGAACAACAATCAACTATTGAAAAACAAAGCAATGAAATAAGGGAACTAAAAAATGAGATTGCAAAATATTCAGATTTAGAAATGCGAATTGTAGCAATAGAAAATTCTCAAAACAAAAAAGTCTCTAATAAAACATCAAAATAAATAATATCATGAAAATATTAATATTCTCTATTTTCCTGTTTGCCAGTTTTTCGACGTTCGCCCAAGACACAGACGAAAACGGCAGAATAAAAGGTACCAAAGCTAGTACATCTTTTATAAAATCTGAAGTCAACTTTTTAAGCTTAAGTACACTCAGCACACAATCAAATGCCAAACTTATTTATAATTTACCTGATGGTATTTCTAGTGGGAAAATAATATTATTCCATCCTAAGAAAGACATAGAATTAAAATCATATAATCTTACTTCAAGTTCAGGCACGATTGATGTTGATTTAACTTCCCTTAATCAGAAGTCGTTTACTGCAGCATTATATACACCTAGCGGAAAGTTAATTAAAAGCCTTAATTTGAATTGAGTTTAAATACTTTAAATTCAGAATTGTTGAAAGCAGCCAAAACCAAAGGGCTGCTTTTTTCATTTATCATCTTAAAATGCCGAAACGCCCCATTTATCCAAAAGCCTGATTTTTGATTTTCCAAAACTTGAAATTTGCCTTTTGAAGTACCCTCTAAAAGCAAACCTTTATTTCCTTCCATAAAACCAGAATTGGTAGGTTCTAAATCGTAATCATTACCTCCTATCAATATATCTTTAAACCCATCTTTGTTAAAATCAAAAATCAAAAAGTCTTTCACACTGTTCATTTGGACCTCATTAGGAAGCTTTTCAACCTCAAAAATTTTCCCATCTATGTTTTTAAGAATTATGCTCTCCATTAATTCAGCTCTAAATACCTCGCTTTGAGGACTTATCCAATCTGTTTTAGATTGGGCATAAGAGATATAATTTGGAAAAATGCCTCTTAGTGTGGGTATTTGTCGAATCAAATCGTCTCGGGTTGGAATAAGACATTTTACATTATTTAAATAGTAGGTTGGAATTGACTGTTTAATCCCTGAATACTCTCCTAAATGGATTTCTAATGGATGATCTTTGTCGAATTTATATCTATAATTCTTTCCAATATTTCCTAACACAAAATCTATATCTCCATCGTTGTCTAAATCTGCTGATTCTATACAACTCCAAAGTCCTTTTATTTTATTTATAGCAGGCAATCTATTTAAGGTCCCCTTTCTGTTTTCGTAAAAAATGGGCTCTAAAAATTCTCCAACAATTACCAAATCCTCCCATCCATCTTTGTTAAAATCCACCGCAACAGCGTCTTTTATGATACCTATTGACCCTAAACCAATTTTCTCAAAGCCATGCTTTGTATTTATAAGCATAAAACTCTCTGATGATTCTGGAAACTTGCCAGGTTTTACATATCCTCCCCTAAACAAGTCCAAATCACCGTCATGATCGATATCAAATTTTACAATGACAGAACCCGGAGAAATCATTTCTGGCAATAAGTCCAAGGTTTTATTTATAAAATGGCCTTTTTTGTCATTAATCCATAATTGATCTTGATAAAATTTTGTATTTTCGGGAAACTCATTCGACCCTGCAACAACGTAAAGGTCTTCAAAATCATCATTGTTGGCATCAAAAAATAAACAATCACTATCTTCACCAGATTGGTTTGGCAATAAAAACCCTTCTTTAAATCCAGCAGATTGGCTTTGAATACGAAATGAAGCAGGCTGTATACTTGAACCACCAATAAAAACATCCTCTAGCCCATCATTATTTACATCTGCCACTCCTATTGTTGGACCCTGCTGAGAGTATTTTCGTAAAAGTAAATTTTCCCGGTAATAGTCTATAAATCTGCTCTCTTTATGGGAATATGTAAAGGCAACAGAGCTAAAAAGAGGCCTGTACTTAATTTTTTCAATTTCCTTTTCAAAAACAGCATCTTTTTCAAAAACTTCTAGAACTTGGTTTGCTTTTATATTTTCAAAGATTTGTTTTTTTCCCCCTGACCAGGTAACTATCAGCTTTTCGATATTTAATTCTTTCTCTAATCCAAAAATAATGCTTGGATCTACCGAAGATAAATATCCCCGCGAAAGCGTTTGAAAATGTGTTTGCACTATGCCTTTATTATAAACTTCCACTTTTGCCCCTTGTCCAAATCTGTTGTTTAACGAACCATTTAATACTATTTTTAAATAATTACTTTTACAGTTATTTCTAAAAATGCTTGCTGATTCATTAATATTATTCACAACATAATCCATATCGCCATCATTATCGAGATCTACAAATGCAGCTCCATTTGAGAAACTGGTTTTTTGTACCAACCAACTTTCACTCATATTTTCAAAACTCCAATTGCCTACGTTTTTAAAAAATTGATTTTTTTTATCAAGATGAGGTAAGTTTTTCGAATTGTAGTTCATGTATTTTTTCATGTCCGATTCAGATGAGACTTTACCCGCAAAACTCATATTATAAGACACATAGTCAGCATCAGTAACATCCCTTAAGTACCCATTGGTAATTACAATGTCTTTTTTTCCATCATTATCAAAGTCAACCATTAACGGAGACCAAGACCAATCAGTAGCATTAATCCCGGCAAACTGGCCTACTTCACCCATTTGAATCTGACCATAATTATCTGTACCAAAGTTTTTAAAAAGCATATTCCTCGTGAATTCACTATCATAACCAAGTGTTTTTTCAGTTTCAAAAACATGATAAGAAGTCATCAACATCTTTTTTTGCTGTTCATTATTCGATGGCAGCATGTCAGTTGTTATTATTTCCGAAAGTCCATCGTTGTTAAGGTCTGCTATATCATTTCCCATAGAAAACCTGCTTTGAAACGGCAAAACACTTGAGGATTTTTCAATAAAAGCTTTGTTTTTATTATTAATGTATAGTGCATCATTTGGCAAAAAATCACTTGAAGCCAAAATGTCTTCCCAACCGTCATTGTTTAAATCTCCTACAGCCAGTCCTAATCCATGTGTGTTTTTCAATTTCCCTTTTTCTCTACCTACTTCCTTAAAGTACCCATTTCCATTGTTTTCAAATAACTTATCATATGCATAATCTTCATATAAATCTATTTTGTGCAAGAGATTGGGATTTCTGATTAGATTTGAAGTTGTCAAAAGATACATGTCAAGGTCACCATCATGGTCAAAATCAAAAAATGCAGCTTGATTTGAATAACTTGTATCAGCTAAACCTCTTTCCAGAGCTTCATCATGAAATTTAAGATTTCCTTCATTAATATAAAAATGATTGGCTCGCTTGTCTGCCGACTCATTTCCAGACTTACAGACATAGATATCAACCAATCCGTCGGAATTGATGTCAACAATTGAAACCCCTGTGGACCAATCTATACTTTCCACACCAGAACTTTCAGTAATATCTTCAAAAACAAAATTTCCTTTATTTAGATATAATTTATCGCTAACTTGATTTCCTGTAAAATACAAATCCATTAACCCATCGTTATTAATATCCAATACACCAACACCTCCGCCGTTATATAAATTATGATAATCGAAAACGTTGTATTTTTCGTTTTCTGAAATCATATTATTAAAATAAACATTAGATAAGTTATCTGGAATTTGATCAAACAAAAAAGACTGTTTTTCGGTGCAAGAAATTAATATTGTATATAATATTATAATATATGAAACTTTCAATGGCATTAATATTTTAAGAAAATTTAGCCCTATTTTTAAAATTTGAGCTTACCCAAATATAAAGATTAATATTCCATTTTGGAACAAATTAGAAATGTTAACCTAATATTTAGTAGTAATTACAAAATTTGAGCTCATTTATTAAAATTATTAAATGGCATACTATTTGTAAAAATCTAAAAAACAAATAGCTACAAAGTGAAAAATCAACCTTATAAAGTTAGCTTACTTATTCCTGCTAGAAATGAAGAAAAAGTACTTGGAAGACTTCTAGACTCGATCGAAAGATTAAAATACCCAAAAGATGATTTAGAAGTATTACTAGCTAGTGATGGCTCCTCTGATGACACATTAGCAATAATGCAAGATTTTGCTAAAAACAAACCTTGGGTGAAAGTTTATGATATTCCTGACAAAAAACAAGACGAAACGCTTAATGGTAAAGCTCGAGTCTTGGCCATACTAGCCAAAGAAGCTAAAGGCGATTGGTTGTTTTTAACCGATGCTGATATTGAACTTCCTAACACTTGGATTAGTGGGATGTTGACTGAATTAGAGAACACAATTGAGAATAGGAAAAGCATAGCAACAAAAGAAATAGGCGTATTAGTTGGGGTATCTGGCATCAGAACAACCTCTGTAATGGCGGCAATGCAAGCTTTGGAAATGTTTTTGATGATTACACTTAATAAAGAAATGTCTGACCAAGGAAAACCAACTACTGGCATGGGACACAACATGGCAATATTGAAAAAAGCTTATTTAGAATGCGGTGGCCATGAAAAAATGGGCTTTAGTATTGTAGAAGACTACACCCTTTATAAAATGATAATTGGAGCTGGATATGATTTCCGACAAGTATTCATGCCAGAAGTATTAGCTTATACATTACCGGCCGACAAATTTTTCGAACAAAGGAAACGTTTTATTATGGGTGCATTTGAGGGAAGGTCTGGCCCGATGGTGATGGGTCTGATTCAAGGGCTTTCATTACCTGCATACATCGCCATTGCTTTCTACAATTGGATGATTGCCTTAGGAATATTCCTAAGTGTTTTCGGCTTATACGTAATAAAAACATTAAAGTTTGAGAAAACTTTGAAAATAAATGGGTATCTAAAATATTTGCCAATATTTGCTTTTTATATGCCCATTGGTTGGTTTTTTCAATTCATACATTACTTTTTGCCTGGAAAAGTAGTTTGGAAAGGAAGAAAATATTAAACTGTTTTTAAAAATTTCTCAATTAATAAATCACGCTAAGCAGTTCAGCTACACAAACGGGATTGGGATTGTTTTCCACAAAATAAGTGGCTTCAACTTTCATTTTTAATCCATTATTTGCAGATTCTATTACTTCTAAAATCTTAGCTACCATTTTCAGTTTGGAATTTACCTTCACAGGTTTCAAAAACCTAACCTTGTCTGAGCCGTAATTGATACCCATTTTAGAGTTTTTTACTTCATAAATTTCATTCAAAAACCTTGGACTTAAAGACAATGTCAATAAACCATGGGCAATTGTACTACCGAATGGCGTTTGAGCCGCCATTGAAGGATTTACGTGAATCCATTGTTGGTCAAAAGTAGATTTTGCAAAGTCATTAATTATATTTTGTGTAATTTTTAACCAATTGCTTTCGCCAATTACCTCTCCTACTGCCGCCTTAATTTCCTCAAAATCTCTGAAAATCCTTTTAGATTTTTCTTCCTTTTTTTCAAAAACTAATGATTCTTTTACCAATTCTGCATTACAAACAACCACTGCTTTTCCAATTACCTTCCTTTCCCTTAAATCTACAAGTGCTTCGGCTGAGTTTTCTAATGTATATGTTTTAAAAACATGAGGTTTTATTTTGCCTTCTTTGTACCAATTTGCAAGTTCCATAATATTCTCTTGACTCTCCTTCGGTTCAAGATTAGAAAACTGTCCCCAGAATACGCCTACCACAGAGCAGCCTTTTAAAAGTGCCAAATTGAAAGGGAGCTTAGGTATTTCTCCGGCAGCAAAACCGACAACTAGATATCTACCATTCCAAGCCATACTTCTAAGTGCAGGTTCAGCATATTTATCGCCAACAGGATCGTAAACCACATCAATTCCTTTGTTTTGGGTATATTCTTTTATTTTTTCTCTTATATCCTCCTTGTCATAATTAATAGTAAAATCCGCTCCTTTTTCCTTACAAATTTCTAGTTTTTCATCAGTAGATGCCGCAGCTATTACCACAGCACCCATAAGTTTTGCTAATTCTACAGCGGCCAAACCTACACCTCCAGATGCTCCTAAAATTAAAACTCGTTCTCCTGCCTGTAATTTAGCCCTGTTTTTTAAGGCGTGATAAGAAGTTCCAAAATTATACATGAGTGAAGCACCATCCACATAATTCATATAGTCTGGCAATGGAAATACTCTATCTGAACCCACACAAACTTCCTCTGCAAATCCACCCCAACCGCAGAGTGCAAAAACTCTCTGACCTATTTGGAAATTGCTAACATTTTCGCCCAATTTTACAATTTTACCCGCGACTTCTCCTCCAGGCGAAAAAGGCAAATTTGGCTTAAATTGGTATTTGTTTTCGATTATAAGTGTATCTGGGAAATTTGCACTGCATGCTGCTATTTGAATTACTATCTCGTTCTCTTTAGGTTCAGGGCTAACTATTTCGCTATATTTCAGGTTTTCAGCAGGGCCAAATTCTGTGCATAAAAGTGCTTTCATTTTTTCAAAAGGTTGATATTTCAAATATTCGTTTGCCAAATCTAAGAAATCGTCGGAATAATATTAAATTTACCGAATGTTTTAGTCCAATATACTTTTGGCAATTTCGTTTTATCGAAAAATCAAATTCTATGTTTCATTCTTTCGTATTAATGTTAAGTCTATTATTTTTTGGAGATTATTTCCATGAAATAACTTTTCAAACCAAAATTGAACTTAATACAACTTTAGCCGTAAATGCTTATAAAATTGGTGATGAAATTAAGGATTTCTCTCTCAGAAATATAAATGGCAAGCTTTATAGTTTAAAATCTTTCCCTTCCGCAAAGGGTTTTATTATTGTTTTCACGAGCAATTATTGTCCATTTTCAAAAAGCTACGAGGACAGATTAATAGCTTTAGACAAAAAATACACTTTGCAGTCTTACCCTGTGATCGCAATAAATCCAAATGACCCAGAGGCTTTTGAAGAGGACAATTTAGAAAATATTCAGTCAAGAGCGAAAGAAAAAGGCTTTGTTTTTCCGATTTTAAGAGATGAAAAACAGGAGACTGCCAAAGCTTTTGGTGCCCAGCGTACACCCCACGTATTTGTAATAAAAAAAGAGGGTCAAAAATATATTTTAAAATATTCGGGAGCAATAGACGATAATCCGCAAGATGCAAGCGGCATCACAAAAAACTATTTGGAAGACGCTGTGCAGAGTCTTTTAGATAACAAACCAGTAATAATAGAACAAACCAAACCCATAGGATGTGCTATCCGTTGGAAATAATATATGTCTGTAAAACTACCTTTGCCTTTTTCAAAAAATAGAAGCAACGAACTTTTGGCTTTCAATAGGCTGCTTGATATCATGGACGATTTAAGAGCCAAATGTCCGTGGGATATGAAACAGACTTTTGAATCTCTTAGGCATTTGACCATAGAAGAAACTTATGAACTTTCGGATGCTATACTAGAAAATGACCTTCAAGAAATTAAAAAAGAACTTGGAGATATAATGCTTCACTTGGTTTTCTATGCAAAAATTGGCTCTGAAACTGAAGATTTCGATATAACAGAAGTACTGAACGGAATCTGCGAAAAACTCATAAATAGACATCCGCATATTTATGGCGATGTAAAAGTAGAAAACGAAGAAGATGTAAAAAGAAACTGGGAGCAGCTAAAGCTAAAAGAAGGCAATAAGTCGGTTCTGGGTGGTGTTCCTAAATCTTTACCTGCACTTGTAAAAGCTATGCGAATACAAGAAAAAGCTCGTGGGGTTGGCTTTGATTGGGAAGAAAAAGCTCAAGTTTGGGCTAAAGTGGAGGAAGAAATGCAGGAATTTAAAGAGCATTTTAACGCCGAAACGCAAGAAACCATTGATAAAGAAAAAGCCGAAGGAGAATTTGGCGACGTTTTGTTTTCGCTAGTAAACTATGCAAGATTTATAGATATTAATCCAGAAACGGCATTGGAGCGTACCAATAAAAAATTCATTCATCGATTCCAATATCTAGAAAATAAAGCCGCAGAAATGGGAAAGAAACTTTCAGAGATGACACTTGCTGAAATGGATATTTTTTGGGAAGAAGCGAAAAGGTTATAAAACAAAATAGCTGATTTTGTAATAAATCAACCATCTTTTACTTTCCTAAAAATCTCAAAGTTTTACGATTACGCGTTTGACAGTTTTCCTCTATAAATATACGATACAGCTAAAATCACCAAAAATACCAATGGAATAAAAGACTGACCAATAGGCCCATCAATCACCACCAAACTAACAGTAGCTGCTATAAAATCAAAGGCAAATCCTGCGTAAGCCCATTCTTTTATTTTACCTGGAATTTGCGGTACCAAAAGTGCAATTGCACCTAGGATTTTGAAAATATTTAACATTGGTGCAAAATAATCGGGATAACCTAAGTGTTCCATCATGACTTTCCCATCTGGAGAATTCCAAGTAAGTATAGGTGTCAAACCTACTAAAACAGCAACGATTACTGTTGTGGCCCAAAAAATAATTTTGTTTTTGTTCATAATACAATAGGATTAAATTTTAAATTAAATTCAAATTTGTCTCTTCAGTTTGTGGAAATACAAATAAGAGACTATCATGATTCCGAAAACTATAAGTGGAAAAAATGCCATGAAATTCAGACCATCAACATTGGCATGACCTACAAAAGCTGCAATAAATACGAATCCAAATCCAGCATATGCCCACTCTTTTATTTTAGCAGGAACTTGTGGTAAAATCAAAGCAAGTGCCCCAAATACTTTAAAAACAGTAAGCATAACACCAAAATAAGGTTGATATCCTAAATGTGCAATACCTTCTTTGGCGAGTTCGGTTTGAGAAGTGAGAGCAGGCATAAGCCCTTCAAACAAAAAAATAAATCCTGTGGAAATCCAATAAATGATTTTGTCTTTTTTCATATTTTTATAGGGTTAATTTTTTTTGTAAACTTATAATATGGAAATTGAGTTCCAGTGTTGTGATTCAGTCCTTTAATTTCACAAAACACTTTACATCTTTTTCATTAAAATACCATTCTACGCAATAGCCTGCGGGGTCGAGGTCTGGATCTTTGCATAATTCTTGGAAAAGAAGGCCCATTTGAGGAATATCCTGAATAAAATTTTCTATGATTGTGCCGCGATATTTTCCTTTTTTTAAAATAAATGTTTCCAATTCAGGAAAACTTTCTCCCTCTAGTATTTCAGCACCAGCAAGATAAATGATTTCATTGGAGGCATTCATCCACGAAAAACTCATGAACTTCCTAGTCATTGAAAAAGGAATAGCGGCATGTAATGTTTCGAAAGCTTCTTGTACACCTTCTGGAAATGACTCAGCTCTTTTGCATGCTATAACAATGTCTTTCTCAAATATATATTCTTCCATTTCTTAAGATTTTTCTTCAAAATTAAGCATGATTCTATTATAATTTGATGACGCATTGCGACTTTTAAAAGGCATTTTACGACATTCCCTTAGCTAAATAATCTATCTATATCAACGTCTTGTTTGATTGGCCCAACTGTTGTTAATTTTATTTTGGCCATGTTGGCTCCTGCTTTTGCACAAACTTCTATTGGTTGTTTTTCAAGATAGGCCGCTAAAAATCCCGCCCAAAAAGAATCACCCGCTCCAGTTGCATCTATCACATTAACTGCCTGAGGTTTATCATATATCTGTTTTGTGCCATTTTCATAAGATACAATACTACCTTTTTCCCCCATGGTATAGCATATCAGCTCAGCTCCCCATTCATGAAAATTGGCAAAAATTCTCTCTCTTTCTATCTCCTCACCATAAAACCTTTTGGCGTCATCTTCACTAAGTTTTATCAAGGCCCCGAAAGACAGATATTCTTTTATTATAGCATGAGCCACATGTCTTTCTGGCCAAACTTTCTCGGCGTAGTTTAAGTCCGCACTCAATATGCATCCCAAAGCTTTGGCCCTTTTGGCGGCATCTAAAACTGCAGATTGGGCCGGCTGCTTGCTCAATGGCCAACATGTTGTGTGAAAAATTGAGGCTTTCTGTAAAAGCTGATCTGTAATATTAAACTTTTCTATCATTTTGTCAGCCGTACGATAGGGTATAAAATCTGGCGTTCCTGTCGTTCTAGAAACCAAAACTATACTTGTTGGCTCTGTAGGATGAACAATTACGTTGGTAGTATCTACCCCAGCTTCATTTACCTTTTGAATCAAATACTTACCTAAGCCGTCATTGCCAACTGCACTTACAATGGCGGTATTATACCCAAGTCTTGCCATATTTGAAGCTAAATTGGCAGGGCTTCCACCTTGAAATCTTTCGAATTTTGAAGTGTTAAAAATATTCTCGGTTACTTCTGAGCCGATAAAATCACCCAGCAGTTCTCCAACGGCTAGCAGTGCGAATTCTTTTTTATCCATAGGTTTTGTATTTAAAAGCAAAAATTGAAATTTTTTCGACGAAATCAAATATTAATGAAAAATATTATTTGCACTTTTGCCGAAATTAAAATTATATGGCAGAAAGTCTTTTTATTCCAGAAACAAATGTCCGAGAGGAAATCTATAAATATATTTTGCCGCAAATTGAGGTTTTGTTTTCATCTGAAACTGACTTAATAGCTAACTTGGCAAATATATCTGCAGCCTTAAAACAAGCTTTCGGTTTTTATTGGGTTGGTTTTTACTTGGATAACAATGCGGGAGAATTGGTTCTAGGGCCATTCCAAGGGCCAATCGCCTGTACACGTATACGGTATGATAGAGGGGTGTGTGGCCATTGTTTTTCGACAAAAGCAACTGTCTTGGTTCCAGATGTTGATCAATTCCCTGGTCATATCGCTTGTAGTTCTGCCTCAAAATCAGAAATTGTCTTACCCGTTTTTAATGCTAAAAAAGAAATCATAGGTGTTTTGGATATTGATTCGGATGTTTTAGACGACTTTTCAGAAGTAGACAAAGTTTGGTTGGAGAAACTTTTGGAAAGTTTTGCCAATAGGTATTGATATATTAATGATTGATTTTCAAAAATTTTATTTGGCCTAAAGAAGCATTAACAATTTCCTTAACATTGATTATTAGCATGTTATAAAAAAGTCTTAGTTCTTTAGTTTTTTCATGCAAACCCGCCTATTGGTATTTGCATCTAAGTGATAAATCTCAGTAAAAAAGAATTTCACTTAAATATTACGATCATGAAAAAGCTATTTGCATTCTTCGCTCTAAGTTCCACTGTACTTTTTAACTCATGTACTTTTTATGATAACCCAGCACCAATTACTAACGAAATATTGGCGGAAGTTTTCGAGGTAAAGGCAGACTTTACCAAAGGCAATGAATTTCGAAATTTTTATAATCTCGACCCAATTATTTATAATTCTGACGTGTTGTTAGTGTATGAATTAAGTGGTGTGGACAAGAAAGGAGCTGATATTTGGAAACCCTTACCTCAAATTTATACTTTCAATGAAGGCATTCTGCAATACAATTTTGACTTTACTAAAGCGGACTTTAGTATTTTCTTAGACGCAAATTTTGACCCTTTAGTTTTGAACAATTCTTGGAGATTAAATAAGACTTTTAGAGTGGTTATAGTACCAGGGAAATTTGCAAATATTATTGATAAAAACAACTTGCAGAATGTTATGAATACTTTAAAATTGTCAGAAGAATCTGTGATCGATTTAAGTATATAAACTTCCGAATTACGAAAAAAGGTATCTCCAAATATTTAGAGATACCTTTTTTATGAATCAACTTTTAAACGCCTACGCTTTCAATTCGGCCAATTCTGCTTTTACAAAATCCATCAATTCAGCAATGTAGGCTTTCGAAAAATCGAACTTAATACCAGCCGCTTCATATATCTCTTTTATTGTTAGGGTATAACCTAATTTTAATGCAGCTAAATATCCTTCAAGACCTTTTTTAGGGTCTTTTTTATAATTTCGCCATACACTTATAGCTCCTAACTGAGCCATACCATATTCTATGTAATAAAATGGCACCTCGAAAATGTGTAATTGACGCTGCCAAGAATACGCTCTGAAATGCTCAAAACCTGTCCAATCAGTTACATTATCCGAAAATTCTTCATTAATTCTATTCCAAGCAGACTTTCTTTCCTCGACAGAATGTGTAGGATTTTCGTAAATCCAATGTTGGAATTTATCAACTGTTGCTATCCAAGGCAAAACTGTCAAAATATCCTCTAGGTGTTCTATTTTAGCTCTTTTCAGTTCTTTTTCATCCGTGAAAAAAGTATCCCAATGTTCCATCGAAATCAGTTCCATACTCATTGAGGCCAATTCTGCTACCTCCATTGTCGGATTTCTGAAAGCATTGATAGGGTAATTTCTTACTTCAAATGAGTGAATAGCATGACCACCTTCATGGACCATAGTTACCAAATCTCTTAAGCTATCTGTGGCATTCATAAATATAAATGGCACTCCGATCTCTTCCAAAGGATAATTATAGCCCCCTGGAGCTTTTCCTTTGCGAGATTCCACGTCAAAATGGCCCATTGCTCGCATGATTTTCACATATTCTGAAAGTTTAGGGTCAATCTTTTCAAAACATACTTCTGTTTTATTTAACAAATCTGCACCATCTTTGAATGGTTTCAGAGGTGTTCTTCCTTCCGCATCTACTTTTAAATCCCATGGTCTTAAATCACCAAGGTTCATTTTGGTTTTCCTGTCAAACACCATTTCGTTAACGATTGGTAAAACAGTCTCCGCTACTGCTTCATGAAAATCGAAACAATCTGCAGGCGTATAATCAAACCTTCCCATTGCTGCAAACATGTAATCGCGGAAATTCTGAAAGTCAGCATTCAATGCTTCCTGATGACGAAGATCTCTCAACTCATTAAAAATCACATCCAATTTGTCTCTTTCAGCATATCTTCTTTCTGATATTTTTAGCCATGCATTTTCACGGGTTTCTCTTTTTACGGCTTGCAATAATGTCGCTGCCTTAGGCATTGTCATTTCTTCACCGTTTATTTCTACAGTCATACCACCCGTAATTCCCTGATATTCTGTTTGTTTAAGCGAAATTTTAGTGTCTAATTCAATATTGGCTTCACGGAAAATCTCAACAGATTTACGCAAACCTCTTAGCATTATGTCATAACCTTCGCCAGATAAACCAAACTTTTCAGCTAATTCCAAAGATTTTTTGTTCAACTCGTCAGAGTAGATGGCCGTTTTAGGTGAAATTTCTTCCACGAAAAATTGGTAAGCTTTCTGATTTTCTTGGTCGGACGTATCGCAAGTCATTTTTATATAACGCCAAGCCATATTTTCCGACAAATACGATTCCAATTCACTGCGGTCTTTCAGCCATTTTTCTAATTCTTCCTTCGAATTTATCTCTCGGTTTTTAAGATTTTCGTAAAATGGTTGCACCAAATCCCAAGATTTCAATTTAAAATCTTCTCCTAAAAACCCTCTCTTTCTACGTTCTAATATTCTGTTGCTCATAATTTAAATTTTGAATTGCAATTTAATCATAAGTCCCCATTTTATGGTTTAGAAAAAATATTTTAAAATAAAATGAACTAAGTTTATTTAATAGATGTATATACATTAATTGTAAAAACATAAAATAAAAATAAAATGGCAATCTGGAAAATAGACCCAATGCACTCAGAAGTGCAATTCAAGGTAAAACACTTAATGATCAGTACAGTAACTGGCGACTTCAAAGCTTATGACGCAACTGCAGAAACTGCAAATGAAGATTCATTTGAAAATGCTCAAATCAGTTTTTCGGCACAAATTGACTCTATCTCAACTGGAAATGAGCAACGTGACGGACACCTGAAATCAGGTGAATTTTTTGATGCTGAAGCATTCCCAACCTTGAATTTTGTTTCAACAGCTTACGCCAATAACGTTTTGAAAGGTAATTTGACCATCAAAGACGTAACAAAAGAAATAGCATTAGATGCTGAATTCGGCGGATTAATGACGGATTTTTACGGACAAACAAAAGCAGGATTTGAGATTTCCGGCAAAATCAACCGTAAAGATTTTGGTTTGACTTGGTCAGGTATTACAGAAGCTGGCGGAGTTGTGGTTAGCGACGATGTGAAATTGATTTTGAACGTTCAGTTCACGAAGCAAGCTTGATTTGATTTTAGATTTATGATTTTAGATTTTAGATTTTAGATTTTAGATTTTAGGTTTTGGTGAAAAATTTAAAGACACTTTCTGAGTTCAGAGGGTGTCTTTTATTTTAGTTTCTGATATTATGGGATTTTTTTAATCAATTTGAATAAGCCACTTCATTTTCAACTCAAATTAAATATATTTGTTATTCATTCTCTAAAAATAGATATTCTAGATGGAAAGCATAATAATTCATCCAAATAATAAAAAACAAATAAGAGCATTTGCAAATATGGCAAAAGCCTTGAATATTGATTTTCAAATAAAAAATGAAAATTCTGAAAATGAAATAACAGAAGAAGAGTTTTTGAAAAAATTTAATGATGGGATAACTATTGAGGAATCTAGAGAAAATACTTTAAGGTATGTCAGAAGTTTATGGTCGAAATAAGCTTATCTCCTGCTCTAGATAATAAATTACAAGAATTAGTGCATATTCTTTGGGAAAATGATTATTTCGGTTTTGTAGAATCTGCCGAAAACTATGTAAATCGAATTTATGACTTTATTTCTAAAATCAATAAAAAACCTAAATATAAATGTAAAAATCAAAAATACGGCAGGTATTATGCTATGTTCAAGATGAATTCGAATACTACTTTCTACATAGTTTTCGAAAATTTTGGAGATAAATATTTAGTAAATACTATTTTTAATAACCACGAAATCGGATATAAACTTTACATTTAGAATAGGGAACCTTTGGGGGAAAAAATCAAAAAAGGCCATTTCAGGAATTGAAAGGGCCTTTTTTGATACTAAATCCCAATTATTAATCCATCATCAAATAAGCCTTTATAAAATCGTCTAAGCCGCCGTCCATAACAGATTGTATATCCGAGGTTTCGTGGCCTGACCGTGCATCTTTTACGAGCTTGTATGGGTGAAATACATAGTTGCGAATTTGCGAACCCCATTCGATATTTTTCTTTGAAGCTTCTATGTCACTCCTCGCTGCATTTCGCTTTTCTACTTCTATCTGGTACAAACGCGACTTTAGCATATTCATCGCGTGTTCTTTGTTGGCCAACTGGCTACGCTCTATTTGGCAAACAATTACAATTCCCGAAGGTTTGTGCGTCAGCTGTACCTTGGTTTCTACCTTGTTTACATTCTGTCCACCTGCACCACCAGAGCGAGAAGTATGAAACTCAATATCGCCAGGGTTTATATCAATTTCAATGGTATCATCCACCAATGGATAGGCGTACACAGAAGCAAAAGAAGTATGTCGACGTGCATTAGAGTCAAATGGCGAAATACGCACCAATCGGTGAACACCATTTTCGGACTTCAAAAACCCATAGGCCATTGGGCCGTCAATCTGCATTGAAGCCGACTTGATACCAGCTCCATCACCGTCTTGCCAGTCAATTTGCGTTACTTTATAATTGTGCTTTTGAGCCCACATGAGGTACATACGGTACAGTATACTCGCCCAGTCTTGGCTTTCTGTACCACCCGCACCTGAGTTGATTTCTATTACCGCCGAAAACTGATCTTCCTCGTTAGAAAGCATTTTCTTAAGTTCGAGTTCCTCAATGATTGCTTCTGTTTTTTTGCCTTCAGCTTTAATTTCTTCCTCACTTACTTCGTTCATTTGATAGAACTCATGAAGCGTTTCTAAATCGCTGATCGAAGTTTCAGCTTCTTCGTAGTATTCTGTCCAGTTTTTTAGGGTCTGGATTTCCTTTACAATTTTTTGTGCATGATCGGAGTCGTTCCAGAACTCCGGTTGGGCCTGTTGATTTTCTAAATCCCCGAGCTTCTCTTTCCGGTTATCGTAGTCAAAGATACCTCCTCAAAGCCGACACTCTGGCTCTCAAATCTTTCAACGCGTCTGTTGTCATGATTTCCTTAAATGGTTAAAAATTAATTAAAAAGTCTGCAAAGGTAGGTAGAAATGAGGGAAAATGGAAGTTTGGAATTGAGGAAATGTAGAATTTGATGTTTTATTATTAAATTTAGTTTTTAAAAACAAATATGGAAAACAAGAATAGAAAGAAAACGAAAAAAGAGCGTAAAGAGCATGAAGAAAGATTGAAGCTCATCGAATACAGAGGCAAAGTTAATTTAGATATTGATTTGGATGTTTTGAGGGATAGGAAGGGTGTACTTAATTAAAATTTTCAAGAAAGTAAATTCAACTTTATTGGACAAAAAAAGCAAAGTAATTTTCAATTATTTCGGCAATAATATTTTAATTCTTTACTTTGGATATAAACAATGTAAAGAGGAAAGTTGTAATGCAGAAATAATAGGAAAATGGGAAAAGAAAGAATCTAAAAGAGAAAATTTTATTTTTACTTTCTTCAAAAATGACTCAATTATAATGGAAAAAGCAAATTCCGTTATTAGAATGAAATATTTGGTTTCAAATGACAAATTGGAATTTATTGATAAAGAGACAAAAGTAAATGACTTCAAGTTTTAAATTAAGGATAGCAAATTATCATTAATACAAAAAGGAGATTTTCTTAATTTCTTTAAAAAATACTTTTGAATTAACTATAATATGCTAAAAATAAACAAAATAATCAACATCGAGCCATTTCAAATTACTGGCATATTCAATGACGGACAAATCAAAAAATTAGATATTTTTCCGATAATTCAAAATCATATTCATCATAAGGGAGTTAAAAATTTATTAAATGAATCTGTTTTTAATAATGCTCAATTAGGTGTTTTTGGTGAAATTTTTTGGTCAAAAATCGTTGAATCAAATGATAATCATTTGATGGATTATGATATTTCTCCTGAGTATTTTTATAATAATGGAGAAAATGTTGATTCATAAACCACTTATTTTTAGCAATTACTTTAAATTTGTCAAAGTACTGATATCTTAATTCTTCAATTATTATTCTTTATTTTTTACCATACTTGTATTGTTTAAGCTTTAGTAGACTTTATTTATTTTACCTAAAATCCTACCATTTTTATTTTTATTTTTGCCCAAATTTTAATTTTTAAATGAAAAACATTGACGTTTGTCTTAGCCCTGATTTATTGCATTTACACAAAATCAACAATTCTATAGTAGTGGTTACAGACATTTTTAGAGCTACTTCGTGTGTGGTTACGGGCTTTGCCTATGGCGTGAAAAGTATAATTCCTGTAGCAAGTGTTGAGGAATGCAAACAACTTCAAAACATGGGGTACATAGCCGCCGCCGAAAGAAATGCAGAGAAAGTAGAGGGATTTGACCTTGACAATTCCCCTTTTAGCTATATGGACGAACGACTGATTGGTGGAAAAATAGCCATGACAACAACCAATGGCACACTTTCTATAGCCAAAGCAAAAAATGATGCAGTAAAGGTTATTGTTGGAGCTTTTCTAAATCTTGAGGCTGTGGTAAATCATCTAAAAAATCAACCTTATGATGTTTTGGTGCTGTGTGCTGGATGGAAAGGCAGACCAAACTTAGAAGACACGCTTTTTGCTGGTGCTGTAGTTGATGCATTAAAAGATGAATACTTTGTTGGTGAGGATTCGGCAATTCTGGCTATGAGGACCTATCAACAAGCTAAAGACAACATGGCAGGATATTTAGCAAATGCTTCGCATATTCGCAGATTGCAAGGTTTAGGAATACACAAAGACATTAATTACTGTTTACAAAAAAATCTGTACGACGTATTGCCTGTTTTAAGGGGAAATGAGTTAGTTGTACATTAATCAATTTTTAAGTAATTTTAGAAAAACATAAAAAATACCACAATGGCATCATCTTTTAATATCAAGTTTCCAGGTTCACCGGCAGATTTTGTAGTAAATGCTCATAAGGCAATACAAACCCAAGGAGGAATATTCCAAGGAGATCAAAAAACTGGGACATTTAGCCTTAAAACTATGATAGGAGCCGTAAAAGGCAATTATCAAGTACTGCCAGAAGCAGGTGCCGAAACCAAAGTAGCTATAACCATTACGCAGAAACCAATGTTAGTTCCTGTTTCTAAAATCCAACAAGTAATAGAAGGTTATTTTTAATTTACCTCAAAGTATTCTGAAATAATATTCTTATTGATTTTTAACATTATTTCATACTTACCTTTCTTGAGTTTTTGGGTTGGTATATACTTAGTTTGAGTTCCCAGGTTTTCTTGAAATCCTTCAGAAAGCGTAACAATTACATTTCCTTTGGCATTTTTTAACTGCAAAAGCACTTCTCCAGGTTCATTTAGTCTATAAATTATAGTTTTGGTTGTTCCGTTTTCTTCTGCAACCGATAAATTCTTAGACGCATTCTTTTCTTGAATTTGCTGCTGACCCAAAGCTTGGTTTGCCATAAATTGTTGTTGTATACAATCAGCAATTTCCGCCGAAAAAACCGCCGAATTTCTAACTTCAAAACCAGGCAACAAAACGATACTATTACCAGCTGTAAAATGGATATTTTGAGAATTAGGCACTTTACTGATTGATTCTATTTGTTTTTTTGCGGCAAAAGTTGGATCTACTAAGTCCATTTTACCTAAAACCAAAGTATCTGAACCACAATTTATATCTACACCTCTGCAATTACAATTTGCATCAAATTTATCATAAGATGTTAAAGGGTCTCCGTCGTCACAAGGAGTATTTATTGGGTTACATAGGTCTGCTTCGAAAGTAATTTTACTGAAACCACTACAAGTAGCATTGCCATGGTTATTTAAAGCTGTTATCAAAATATGCTTAGCTTTAATATTATTAAAATTAGGGCCAACAAATCCAGAATAATCAACCAAGCCTGGAGCTTGTGACCAAGTGTAAGTCCCACCAAGTGGCAACCATGTGGTACCATCTACAGAATAATCAATTACGACTTGTCTAAAACCTTTGTTTGTTTGGCCTGTAACATTATAATTCCAAACTCGAGATTCCTTAAAACTATAAATATCATCAAAATCGTATTTTATCCAGTGCTGGTTTCCGATTCTAGCAGAATTTGGATTTGCCGCAGTAAGGCATGAAGTCCAAGAGGCTTCTTCGATTGGATTGAGATTATCTGTAGGCGAACAGTCGGCATACAATTGGTATTTAGCCCCTAAATCATTACAATCTGGGCCAGAGCAAGGGGTGCCAACACAGTTACAATTTGCATCAATTTTGTCATTATTGGTAAAAGCATTACCATCGTCGCAAGGGGTGTTTTGAGCGATACATGAAATCTCACAATTATAATCGAATATATAAAAATCAGGGATTTTTTTCCAAGTCTTTTGTGGATGAAAAGGTGTTTTCCAAAACAAATGGAAATGGTCTCGCCAAGAATTTTCCTTGTGTCTGAATTCGAAATAATAATATTTCCCTTTTTCTAGAAAAATCGGCCCAGAATTTTGCATCGTAGAGTTGTTGTGTTCGTATTCTCCAACTCCATAAAAAGCAAACATTTGGTGATTTTGTTTGTATTGTATAGAGTCATTTTTACTTAAGAAAAAGAATGTTTGATTGTCTCCTGTTAGATTAAACTCATAATTTCCAGAAACTGGAACTGTTAAGAATCCTTGTACCAAAGTGCCGTAATTGTCTCTTGTGGATTGTTCTAGTGGACCAAAAACCCCTTTTAGTTTTTCCATCCTATCAGGTATTAGCGGAAAATTCGGGGAATTTAATAAATCGTTTTCTACATAAGAGCCTGTTATGTTATCGTAATAATAAGCTTGTAAAACTCCCTTTTCACCTACACAAGCGTTAGCTGTCGGGGCAGTTCCAACACAATTACAAAATCCGTCTTGTTGGTCGTTACTTGTTAAACTGTTTCCGTCATTGCAAAGCGTTCCTCTAGCAGGGCAACTACCTTCGCATGCATATTCATAAATGTTGTTGAAGTCTACAATAAGCCAGTTCGCATCTCCATTCTTTTTCCAAAACAAATTCACAAAATCTCCACCTCCGCCTTCGAAATTCAGGATTTCAAAATAATAATATTGCCCTCCTGTTAAAGTTATGGAAGAAGAAGTTTGAACCGGATATTTGTCATATTCTAGAGTACCCGTATAAGCAGGAACCTCTGCCCTTTTGACTTTATGAGCAGGACTAGAATCTGTACTTAAATAGAATAGAACTTTATCATCTCCCGTAACATTAAAAGTATAGGTAGCGGTAGTAGGTACTTTTATGAATCCCCTAACCAAACCCGCATAATAATCCGTGAAATTTAATGGTGTACTTACCGTGGGAATCATTTGAAAACCATCAGGAGTCTCTGGAAAAAACTCTAAAGCATACAATGCACTTGTATCTGGCGTGCTTTTAAATCCTGTCCAATAGCTCCATTTAACTTGACCTGCAGGTCCAACGCAACTTTGGCTCTTCGCTAAAAAATTTAATCCAAAAAGAAAAAATATTAGTATTCGTAATTTCATGTTTATCAATAGGTTAAACAATCCAATGGATGATTGGTAGTTGAAATAGGTGTTTGCGAAAAATTCATTAATCCCAAAGGATAATTATTTGGAGAATAAGAATAAAAGTTACCTAAATTTGGCAAAACATAGCACAAATCAGACGGACTTACACCATACCAAAGTGCTAATTCGGCGTACATTTCGTCAGTAGAGACGGTTGGTATAAAATTGCCTCTAAATGATATATTGCTGTTATTTCCAGAGCTAAGGTCCATTTTTGGATATGCTCCGAATATCCTACCACCGTTTACTGCCCCACCCATCACCATATTGTTACCTCCCCATGCATGGTCTGATCCATTTCCATTAGAAGTTAATGTCCTAGCAAAATCTGAGATAGTGTAAGTCGTTACATTCTCTGAAATCCCCAATTCTACTGTACTGTCATAAAATGCTTTCATTGCTTGACTGACTATAGGCAACTTACTATTTAATCCTCCCAAAAGGCCATCGTGCATATCCCAACCACCATAATTCACAAAAAATATTTGCCTTTTGGCTCCTAATTGTTGTCTTACACTAATAACCTTGGTTATTGCCGCAAGGTCTTTGGCTAAAGACGTATTTGGAAAAGAAGTAGTAATAGTTGGAACTCTTTTTAAGGCCTCTTTGAATATCGCAAATGAAGCCATACTTTCTTTGGCAGTGGTTGAGTAAGTCTTTTGCAATAAGTTGGCGTACGTTTTTGCTACTAAACTATCAATCGCATGTGTTCTCATTTCTTGAAGTAAGCCAGAGTTACTCCAATAAGATGGAAAAGATTGAAGTCCTACATTATTTGGATCCACATTGTCACTAATAGAATATTCCGAAATCATTTGACCCCTTTGGAAAATATTTTTACCAGCTAAGGATATATTCATGGAAATACCATTATTGGTATTGTTTGCATTCAAAATATCAGCCATTCTTCCACCTACGCCTACGGCATTTCTACTCTGTGGTACTGAAGTTTGCCATTGCATTATTTGATCTGAGTGAGAATAAATACCCAAAGGTACTTTTTTCAGGGAAGACTTAAATTCTGAAGCATTGGCAATGGGCTCTACCAATGTACCAATATTGGAAACAAAAGAAAGCTTACCGCTATTGAAAAGGTCTCTAATTCCTGACATCTGCGGATGTACACTATAGGCAGAATAAGCACAATTTTTCCCCCTATGACTAGAACATTGAGGGTTGTTTAAAGCTAATAAATTTGCTGCATCTTGCGTTACCGCCAAATCCGTTCTTAGTGCTTTATATTCATTAAAACCATTATCTCCACCAACTGCTGTGCCTGTTGGCATCAATAAATTAAAAGAATCCATGCCGCCAGAAAACAAAATACAAACTATGGCTTTGTAATCTTCTCCGGGTGCATTTTTGTTTAGATTAGTCAATCCATTTAATGCACCAAGACTTGTTAGTGAGCTTAGTAAAGTTGAGCTTCCCATTGCTCCGCAACCAACATTTTTTATAAAATTTCTTCTATTCATGGGTTTATCTATTTATTAGGTAATCTGGTGATATCATTATTAAGAAAATCCCCATTCTTAATCGCCTATCGGCTAATGTTGGGTCGGGTACCCCGTTTACGTCAATTGTTAGTGGCATAGACAATAATACATTTTCAATTATCGCCATGTTTTCTTGATTTATCCTTCCTTGTGCTAAAATCAAATTGTATTTATCCAAAAACTCTCTTATTCTATTGTTTTTAGATAATACAAAATCTGCAGAAATATCGAATTTTGGATCTTGGTCTGGTTTATAGGTTTCATTGCTAAACATGCCCCAAAATTCCACTGGATCGTTAGAAATTAACCATTTATGTAAACCATTCATATAATTTGAAAATGAAAGCGAGTTAAGCATTTGGAACTCAGGCCCAACTTTTCCCGCTTCTTGAATTGGCCCATCAGGTACATATCCGGGTTGATAGAAATTAAAAACAGAAGGGGAATACAGTGGTTTTTGTTCAAGTCTATTATACAAATCCACCATAACGTTTCTATAAATCCCGCTTTGGTTGCTCAATTCTAAACCATTCACCAAATTCATATATCTTAAAAAAGGTTCTCTTAGATGCCCATAAGCCGTGTTTTCTTTTTCTCCGCAACAATCCCTTGCTTCGGGATCTAATAAAATGGCTCGTACTACTGCTTTTAAGTCTCCCCTTACATTTGAGCCATTATTGTTAAATATCTTGGCTACTCTTTCAATGAATTCAGGCGAAGGATTAGAGCTTACCAAATGCTGAATGAGCCTTCTGGATATAAAAGGACCGACATTAGGATGATTAAAAATAATATTTAAAGCATCTTGAATATCTTGTTCCCCTTGCTGTACAGGCCTGCTAATTACAGTTTGATTTAAAAAAGTTTTAATCCCTGGTTCGTGACCATTTACTATTCGCCAATCAATTGGTTTTTTCCATAACTTTGTATATTTCTCACTAGAATCGACCGGAAAAAACTTGAGTCTTTTTGTATAACTCCATTTGTCTATAGCATTTTCTCCTAGATATCGGCTATTTGACCAAGAAAGGCCTGTAAACACTTTTGCCAAGTTTGCAATATCATCATTGTCATAAGTTGGGATAGATTTATCGCTTCCATCTTTTTTCTCAGTACCATTGGTGTTGAGTTCATAAAGTCCAATCGAAAACAATTGCATAATCTCTCTCGCATAGTTTTCATCAGGAAAAACATGTTTTCCACCTGTAGTGTCTGTTGCGTGGTTGTTTATATATGTCAAATAAACAGACATAGCCGGATGATAAGTAATACTATCAATCAATGATCTATAATTACCAAAAGCGTTTTTATTGAGCATATCATAATAACTCGCTAAAGCATAAGGGTTTCCGTCAAAAGCTGAAATTCTGGAAGTCACAAATATCTCACTTAAGGCTAAACTAACTTTCCATCTTAGTCTGTCATTTGCGTGCATATTGGCCTGAAACCACGCTACATCAAACGCCCAATCGTCTATAAAAACATTATCCAAAGTATAATTTCCTGCAGGATTTTGTAAATTCAAAGAATCAACCATGTTCTGATGTAAACCTTGGACGTAGGCTTGCAGATTAAAAGAAGGGTTCATAGCAAACTGTTGGTTTAACCATGGCTCTATTCCTAGGTTTTGAAGAGCTTGGATTTCCGAAAGTTTTGGGCCCAATGTAGCTTGAGACAAAAATCTTGAAGAAGCTTTTGGGTTCGGCATATAGCCAGTACTCAATAGCGTTTTTATACCATTTGTCGTATTGGAACTAGCATTTACACTAACTCCTTTAATATTTCCTTTACCAAAGGTTCGGGTATTTTGTGAAAATGAGGATTGTAGGCTTATTACAAAAAATGTAAAAAATAGAATTGATTTCATGGGCAATTAATCACTAATGTAAAACTGACTTACAGTTAATTAGCAATTTCATTGCCAGACTTTAATTTAAGATTAAAATCTCCTTAATTTTCTATTAAAAAAAAGCATCTTCAAAATGCAGCAGCTCGAATTTTGGTTTTTCAATTATAGAAATGAAATCAAACCTAGCCTCTCCATGCCATGGAAATTTATGTAAATAGGCCTCCGCTCCTCTTTTAATAGCATTTTGTTTTCCTTTTCCCATCGTATCTTCTGGAAAACCATAATCGGCGTTAACTTTTAATCTTACTTCTACAAACACCAACATGTCTCCTTTCGTGCAAATAATATCAATCTCCGAATTTAATGAGTTGAAATTTCTGTCTTTAATCGCAAAACCCTTATCGATGAGATATTTTACGGCGTATTCTTCTCCTTCTTTTCCTTTGTCGAGTTTTTCACTCATATTTGTCGTGATTTTGATTCTATCAATAAATTTATAGCAATTTGCTCAATTTATTAGAATCAAATTTTGTTATTTTCTCAACAAATAAGGTTTTTAATGAAAAACAAAAAAGTAGAATATATAGATTTAGGACTAATAGATTATAAAGAAGCCTGGGACTTTCAAGAAGAATATTTCAAAAAAATAGTAGACATAAAAATCGAAAACCGAACTTTAGATACAAAAATCACTACGCCTAATTATTTGATCTTTTGTCAACATCCACATGTATTTACGCTTGGTAAAAGTGGCAAAATAGAAAATTTACTCGTAGACGAGCAAGGCCTAGAGGAAAAAGAAGCTAGCTTTTACAAAATCAATAGAGGCGGAGATATAACTTATCATGGACCAGGGCAATTGGTAGTTTACCCCATTCTTGATCTTGACAACTTTTTCACGGACATTCACAAATACATGCGATTATTAGAAGAGGCCGTTATACTTACTTGTGCTGACTTTGGGGTGACCGCAGGAAGAATAGAAGGTCTGACTGGCGTTTGGATAAATGATGTCAATCCTAGAAAAATATGTGCGATGGGCGTAAAATCTAGCCGTTGGGTAACCATGCATGGTTTGGCTTTGAATGTAAACACTGATCTCTCGTATTTTGGCAATATTGTACCTTGTGGGATTGACGACAAAGCAGTGACTTCTTTAGAAAACGAAACAAAATTGCCAGTCAATCAAACTGAAGTGGCTGAAAAACTTAAAAAACATTTAGCAGAACTTTTTGAAATGGAATTGTATTGAAATCATGAAAATAAAAACACATATATTTAATCTTAAAAGCAAATATCCTTTTAGAATTGCCCACGGTGTTAGATTAGAAACTGAAACTTTTGTTGTCGAACTTAAAGATGGCGAATTCACAGGATTGGGAGAAGCAACACCAGTTCCTTATTATGGTATAACTCCTGCTGTAATGAATCAAGTGATTCAGGAAAATAAAGACAAAATCGAAAGTTTTTCATGGAATCACCCATCCGAATTTTGGGAATATTTAAATCCTTACATAGGTCATAATCACTTTGTGCAATGTGCTATTGATTTGGCAGCTTATGATATTTGGGGAAAAAGAAACCAACAACCAGTCTATAAAATGCTGGGTTTAGATATTTCAAAAGTGCCTTTCTCTGATTATACAATTGGCATAGACGAAATACCAAAAATGATAGAAAAGCTTAAAGAGTTTGATTTTCCAATTTATAAAATCAAACTAGGTACAGAAAATGATATTGAAATCGTAAAAGCATTAAGAAAAGAAACCGATGCAGTCTTTAGAGTAGATGCGAATACAGGATGGGGTGTTGAAGAAACGATAAAAAATTCAAATAAATTGAGAGCATTAGGAGTAGAATTTATTGAACAACCTTTGAAGGCAGACAATTTTGAAGGAATGAAAGAAGTGATAAAATACACTAAGTTACCTATAATTGCAGATGAAAGCTGTGTTACCGAATCTGACGTTGAGAAATGCCTTGGACACTTTTCTGGAATAAACATAAAATTAGCTAAGTGTGGGGGAATCACACCTGCAATAAGGATGATTAAACAAGCAAGAGCTGCCAATATGCAAGTTATGATGGGCTGTATGACTGAAACCAGCATAGGAATCTCTGCTATTGCTTCCGTTTTACCATTATTGGATTATGTCGATATGGATGGAGCGATGCTGATAGCCAATGATCCAGCAGCGGGTGTTTATTTAGAAAAAGGAAAAGTAATTTATCCAAACAAACCCGGTTTCGGCGTTTTTTTAAAATAAAATACAACCAAAAAACATAAAATAGAGTCATAATTAAAAATCAAAAACTAAAATGGCTAAATTTCTTTTCTTGTTATTATTTATTTCGCTTTTAAAAATGGAATCTTGTACCAAAGTCGAAGTTCAGGCAGAAATTCAAACTAAAATCGAAGGTAAATGGATTTTAAAGCATAAGTTTTTAGGAGACGCTATAGATACGCCTTGTGGCTATGCTGTTACAAACGCAAGAGATATTACACTTGAAATTTCAAAAGATACTGAATCAAAAGAGCCAAATGTTTACAAGATTTCAGGTAATTCAGCAGTGAATTTATATTTTGGAAACCTAAAAATAAATACGACTGACGCTGCGAATGGTATTTCAACTATTACGATTGGACAATTAGGAAGTACAAAAATGGCAGGGCCACCAGAGCTAATGCAATGTGAAACGGGATATTTTGATTTGTTTAATCAGTCTGTAGAATTTAGAATAGAAAATGAACATTTGCAAATTGGTGTTTTCAAAAAAGACAATACGCCCTCGAGAGACGGAGGTACCTATTTGATTTACGAAAAAGCTATTTGAACATAATTAATTCATGTTAAAGAGGAACATCCGAAAGGCTTGTTTCTTTTTTTATTTTAAATGTGCTAGAAATTCTTAATTTTGGTTTTTAAACCTAAAAAAAATGAAACCCATTATTTCGACTATTATGGCTTCAATAATTACCTATTCTGCCTTAGGACAAATAAAAACTACAGGTAAAATTATCCAAAACGATGAAAAACTCTCAGAATTAATAAGTCTTGATGCGAAACTAGAGATTCTCGGTGAGGGATTTGAATGGTCAGAAGGTCCCGTTTGGGTTAAAGACGGTGGATATTTGCTATTTTCGGATGTACCTACAAATATTATTCATAAATGGAAAGAAGGAGAAAAAATAACGGAATTTTTAAAACCTTCTGGTTATACTGGCATTATGCCTTACAGCCATGAATCAGGTAGCAATGGCTTAACAATAAGCAATGACGGACAATTGATAGCCTGCGAACATGGTGATAGGCGAGTTTCTATTATGCCAATCGATGGAATGGGCGGAAAGTTTTCTCTTGCAGATAACTACCAAGGAAAAAGGTTTAATAGCCCAAATGACGTTGTTCAATCAAAATCTGGAAACGTATATTTCACTGATCCACCTTATGGCTTACCTTCTTTTGTTACTGACCCATCAAGAGAAATTGACCTATTTGGAGTTTATCGAGTTTCTCCTGATAGAAAAGTTTTTTTAGAAATAGCAGATTTAATAAGACCCAACGGTGTGGCTTTGTCTCCAGATCATAAGATTCTATATGTAGCACAATCTGATACAAAAGCTTACATCATGGCATATCCAATAAAAAAAGATGGCAGTTTAGAAAAGGGAAAATTACTTTTTGATGCTTCTTATCTAAACGAACAAGGCCTGAGCGGAGCACCAGATGGCTTGAAAGTAGACGAAAAAGGAAATATTTTTACAACTGGACCAGGAGGAATTTTGATTTTAAGTCCTGAAGGTAAACTATTGGGCAGAATAGAAACGGGGGCTCCAACTGCCAACTTAGCTTGGGGCGAAGATGGTAAAACCTTATTTATTACTGCTGACATGTACCTGTTTAGGTTAAAAACCTTAACCAAAGGGGCTAATTTTTAACTGGCATTAATTTTGTAAAAATAAAACAAATTAGAATTCTTTGATAATCAATGGGAATATTCCTATTTTTGCACCTCAAAAAATTTTCACAATAGTAAGAGAAACCGAAAAACAGTATTTTTTAATAATAAAATGGCAATAGTAAACAAAATCAGAGAAAGATCAGGAATAGCAGTAGCGGTGATTGCCGTTGCATTATTGTTGTTCATTGTTGGAGGAGATATTTTTTCTAACCAAGGTAATGGGTTTTTTGGATCAAACAATAACCAAGTTGGTGAGATTAACGGAACAACTGTAGATTATCAACAATTTGTAAATTTAGTTGAATCTCAAAAGCTTCAATTTGAAAATAATTCTGGAAGATCAGCAAATGAGCAGGAAGTTTCACAAATCAGAGAACAAGTTTGGGAAAAACTAATTTTTGATAATGTTTACGTAGAAGAATTTGAAAAATTAGGGATTACAGTTTCCGATGACGAATTAAGAGAATTAATTCAAGGAACGAAAAATATGCATCCCTATGTGAAGCAACAGTTTTCAGATCAATCTGGAAATTTTAATGCTGCTCAACATGCTGAGTTTATTAGATCTTATTCAGCTAACACAATGCCGGCGGGTCAAAAAGCCATGTGGGATAATTTTAAAAGAGAGCTAAAAACAATTAGAATGAGAGAAAAATACTCAAATCTATTGAACAAAGCTTCATTTGTTACACAAGCGGAAGCAAAAGCTGAATATGTTGCTAACACTGAAAAAGCAAGTGGCAAATTCTTATATGTTCCTTTTTATTCTATACAAGACTCTACAGTTAAAGTAGAAGACAGTGAGATAAGCAGCTATTACGGAAAACATAAAGAAGAATTTAATCCTTTTGATAGCAGAAGCATAACTTATGTTTCTTTTCAATTGGTACCGACAAAAGAAGATAGTTCTGCTCTTAACGACGAAATCAGAAATTTAGCCAAAGGACTTGCTTCTGCAACTGATGCACAAGCATATGCTTCGGCAAATACAGATATTAGAACTCCATATTTGAGGTCTACTAGTGAACTTAGTGAAAACTTGAAAGCTTCTCTAGCATCAACTGTAGTTGGCGGTTTGATTGGACCATTCAAAGAAGGTAACACTTACAGCATTCACAAATACGAGGGTACTTCTACTGATTCTCTATACACGGTTAGAGCTAGCCATATTCTAATAAGGTCAGACTCTACTATGTCAGACAGTGCTAGAGCTGCTGCTAGAACAAATGCACAAAATATTTTGAATCAAGCGAGGTCTGGTGCTGATTTTGCCACATTAGCAAGTCAAAATGGCACTGATGGCACCGCCCAAAGAGGTGGAGATTTAGGAACTTTCCAAAACAACGGCTCTATGGTAAAACCATTTGAATCAGCAGTTTTTGCATTTTCTGGTACAGGTGTTTTACCTAATTTAGTTACCACTGATTTTGGATATCATATCATTAATGTTACTGAAGCTAAGTCAAATACAAAATATAAATTGGCTTCAATAAATAAAGAATTACAAGTAGGTGAGGCTGCTTCAAATGAAATGTACCAAAAAGCGGAGAATTTAAGGGCTGGAGCATCTACTTTAGCTCAATTAGAAACAGCAGTGAAAAAAGACAATTCAATGACCCTATTGAATGCTGATAATCTATTGCCAAATAGTACAAATGTTAACACGATCCAAAATGCTCGTGAAATTGTAAACTGGGCTTACAGCAAAGATGCAGAAATTGGTGCAGTTGCTGATAGAGTTTTTGTAATTGGTGAAACTTATGTTGTTGCAGCTTTGAAATCTGGTTCAGACAAAAATGACCCTAAAGCTATGGATTTTAAAGATGCGATTTCAGCTAAAATCAGAAATGAGAAAAAATCAGAAAAAATTACTGCAAAACTAGGTGATGGTAAAGGAGACTTAACGGCTCTTTCTAAAAAATACGGTGCTGGTGCTTTGGTTGAAGAAGTTGCTGATGTAAATTTCTTTAGTGGAATGTTGAACAGTGCTGGTTTTGACCCAATTGCCCTAGGTAAACTTTTCGGATTGAAAGCTGGTCAAAGAAGTGGTGTTTTCACTGGTGAGTCTGGAGTTTTTGTAATGGAAACTACAGCTAAAACTCCTGCTCCTGCTATTACCGACTATGCTCCATTTAAACTACAAGTAGAGCAAAGAACTGGTGCAGGAAGAATGGGAATGATAGGAGAGCAAATATTAAGAGAAAATGCTAAAATTGAAGATAACAGAGCAAAAATGTTCTAATCCTTGATTTTTTGAATATTAAAAAAGCCCTTAAATTCAGTTTTAAGGGCTTTTTTGTTACTTATACTTTTCTATAATCTGGATGCTTCCAAGGGTCTCTATATTTTCTTGATAACCTTGTTGTGGCTTCCTTGTCTCCAACAATCTCCTTTTTAATTGGGTCATAAGTTAATGGTCTTCCCAATTCCATCGATAAATTTGCAATGATACAACTTGCTGTAGAAATATGCCCTTCATGAATATCTGCCACTGGTCGAGTTTTGTTTTCTATTGCTCCAAGAAAATCCAACATGTGTAACCTTGTAGCAGGTGCCGCATTCAATTCAATTCTTTCTTCTGTTAGATCTTCAGGATATTTTTCTTTTTCAAATACCACATCTTTATGGATAGTTTCGCCTTTACCAATTGGAATAAAATCATACCGCATTGTGCTGGCTTTTAGTGTTCCTTTTTCGCCATAAAGAAACAGTGCCCAAGGATAATCAGGATCAGGTGCATTTCCCCAAGAACGATGCGTCCAAACACAATTTAATTCATCGTGCTCAAAAACTGCAGTTTGTGTGTCCGAAATGTTTGACTTTGCATCTTTGTTTATGTATATCCCACCAACTGCACTTATTTTGCTCGGCCATCCTAAGCCTAACATCCAACGTGCAGTATCATACATATGAACGCACATATCGCCCGTTATACCATTTCCATATTCCATAAACGCCCTCCACCATCTTATGTGTGGCAACCCATCATAAGGCCGCATAGGAGCTGGCCCAGTCCACATCTCATAATCAAAAAAATCTGGGACCGGCTCTAACGGCGGATTAGAGTTGTTTCGCATTGAATAATAACAGCACATTTCTACATGCTTTATTTTTCCGAGCAATCCCCCATCTACAATATTCTTTTTTGCTTCAATAAGATGCGGTGTACTCTTTCTTTGAGTACCTACCTGTACGACTTTATTGTATTTTCTTGCGGCGGCCACCATGGCTTCTCCTTCCATTACATCTACACTGATAGGTTTTTGCACATAAACGTTTGCACCTGCCTTTACGGCATCTATCATCATCAAAGAATGCCAATGGTCAGGCGTTCCTATCAATACGATGTCCAATTCATTTTCAGCTAATAATTTCCTATAATCGCCATAAAGCTTTGGCACTTTACCTGATTTTTGTCTTTTGCTAACCAAATCTCCAGCGGCTTTCAGCATGTTTTTGTCTACGTCACAAAGTGCAATAACTTCTACTGAAGCTACCTGAATAAGTCTAAACAAATCGCTTTTTCCATACCAGCCAGTGCCAATCAAAGCTACTTTGTAGGTTTTGTTAGGATTCAAAATATCCATGGCATTAGCCCCAAAATGACTCATAGCTAGGGTAGCGGCTGCACCTTTCAGAAAATTCCTACGATTAATATTGAATGTTTTCATTTATTATGGTTGAATATTGTAAAGTAAATATAGAAAAAACAGACTCAACTTATCCTATTCCAGCTCAATTCTTTGTTTTTAATTTTGTCAATATGCAGTTTTATGGGAAGGTGGTCAGCCATTTCTAGATTAGGGTCTTGTTTTAATATCCTAAATGCCTCCTCACGGGCAATTTTTAGTATTTGTTCATCTTTGGCCAGGTTGGCTATTTTCAAGTCTACCAAGCCACTTTGTTGCGTTCCACTCATATCTCCAGGACCTCGAAGTTCCAAGTCAACTTGTGAAATTAGAAATCCATTTTCTGTTTGTACCATCGTATTCAGCCTCTTTTGGGTATCTTTGGAGAGTTTATAGTCGGTCATTAAAATACAAAACGATTGATCTGCTCCCCTTCCTACTCTACCTCTAAGCTGATGCAATTGTGACAAACCAAACCTCTGGGCACTTTCTATTACCATTACAGACGCATTAGGCACATCTACACCAACCTCGATTACAGTTGTGGCCACCATTAGTTTTGTTTCTCCTTTTTTAAACCGCTGCATTTCGTATTCTTTGTCTTTGGGCTTCATTTTTCCATGTACTATACTCAAAGGAACCCCAGGAAATGCCCGCTCGATAGATTCATACCCGTCGTAAAGATTTTTCAAATCCAACTTTTCTGACTCTTCTATCAATGGATATACAATGTAAATCTGCCTGCCTTTTTTGAGTTCGTCTCTCATAAACTCAAAAACCTTTAGCCTATTGGCATCGTATCTATGTACCGTAACAATGGGTTTTCTGCCTGGGGGCATTTCGTCTATTTCCGAATGATCCAAATCTCCAAAAAGCGTCATAGCGAGCGTTCTTGGAATAGGCGTAGCAGTCATGACCATCATGTGGGGATAGAAAACTTTGTTTTTCTCCCAAAGTTTTGCCCTTTGAGCTACACCAAATCGGTGCTGCTCATCAATAACCACCAAACCGAGATTTTTGAATTGTACAATATCTTCTAAAAGAGCATGTGTACCTACCAAAATCTTCAAGTCTCCACTCAAAAGTGCCTCATGTATAACCGTCCGATCTTTCTTTTTGCTTGATCCCGTCAAAATCTCGATCCTTACGCCCAATAACTCCCCGAATTTCTTAAGATTGACATAATGCTGCTGAGCTAAAATCTCCGTTGGGGCCATCATACACGCCTGTGCTCCTCCATCTATCGCCATTAGCATTGAAATAAAAGCCACTATGGTCTTACCGCTTCCCACATCGCCTTGTATCAAACGATTCATCTGTTTGCCCGATTTTAAATCTTCAAAAATTTCTTTGACGACCCTTTTCTGTGCATTGGTAAGGTCAAACGGAAGGTGATTGGTGTAAAACTCAGTAAGTAAAGTTGTTTTCTGGAAAACCTGACCCGCATAATCATTTTTGCGGACCAAGCTCAATTTTATCAGCCTTAGTTGATTATAAAATAATTCTTCAAACTTCAATCTTCTTTGAGCTTGATGCAATTCCTCAAAACTTCTAGGAACATGTAGCCAGCGTAAAGCATAATTTTTGGGTATTAATCTGTACTTTGCACAAAGCGAAGCTGGAATGGTTTCATTTATATAAGGATCAGCAATATCTAAGAGATTTTTAATCCAGATACTTATCGTTTTGCTATCAATATATTGCTTCCTAAGTTTTTCTGTTAATGAATAGATGGATTGGAAATAACCCTTTTTGTTATTGTTTGCCGTCAAAAGGTCAATTTCTGGATGTGTGATTGAAAAATTACCACCAAACCAAACCGGCTTTCCGTAGATTACATATTCAGCATTGGGTTTAAGGAATTTCTGAAAATAGCTTATACTCTGAAACCAAACCAATTCCATGTGGCTGGTGCCGTCTCTGAAAGTTGCCACTAATCGTTGTTTGCCAGTGCCACCAACTAACTCTACGGAAACAATCCGTCCGATGATTTGAGCAGCAAACATATCCTCACTAATTTCTGAAATCTTATGAAATTGTGTCCTATCTTCGTGTCGAAAAGGATAATATTCGATCAAATCGGCAAAAGTAAAAATCCCCAATTCCTTATTGAGCCACTCGGCTTTTTGGGCATTTACACCTCGAAGAAGTTCTATTTTGGTTTCAAAAAATGACGACATGGAACAAAAATAGGTATTTGAACGGTTATTTGATAAATTCTAAACTATTTTCAACCCGAAAACAAAGGATGATAGCTTTTTATACCGCACAATTGAGCAACCTTAGAGAAAATCAAGTTCTTCTACAGAAATCCTATAATAAAACTTCAACTTATAGACTAGTACTCTTAATAGCTGGATTAATAATTCAGATACAAGCTTTTAGATTCAACTTACTTTTGGGAGGACTGTCTTTGGTAGCTTTTGTTTTTGGTTTTTATTATTTGGTCAAATACCATGAAAAGACCGAAGAAAATCTACTTCAAAATGAAAACCAACAAGACCTTCTAAAGTATGAATTAGACGCTTTAAGCAATATTGGAAATAAAAAATACGATAATGGGGAAAAAATTAAAGACCCTCACCATCTTTTTTCAGCAGACTTAGACCTTTTTGGAGAAAACTCCCTGTTCCAATTGGTCAATAGAGCCAAAACCAAATTAGGCAAAGAAATGCTTGAAAGTGCCATGCTCAATATAGAAACTGATGAAAACATCATAAAAAATAAACAAGAGGCTGTAAAAGAATTAAGCTCAAAAACTGAATGGAGACTCGCTTTTTTAGCTTCTTTGATTAATATTTCTCAAGTTCAAGCAGAAACGGCCAACGAAATTGCACATATTCCTAATCCACCAAAGTTACAATTAAGGCAGTTTATCAAAATTTATGGTTTTATGCTTCCTTTTTTGTGGATCCTGTTTTTTATCGTCTTCTATTTTTTAAAATTTGAAGGAATAGGTTACGGTCTTGGTGTTTTTATTCTATTTAATTTTTTCATAAACGGTATAAATAGCAAAATCACCGAACCCTATTTGGAGCAAATAGCAGTAACGGGCAGGGCATTGCAGAGTTTCTCAAGAGCCGCAGAGCTTATTGCCAATGAGCATTTTGAGTCACAAGTTTTGCAGTTAGCTCTTCAAGAGTTTCCTAAAGCAGACCTGCAATCAAAAAATCCAATAGAAGAGTTTGCTCTCATAATTAAGAAGTTGGATATGCGAAAAAATCTAATGGCGTCACTTTTTTTGATAAGTGCTAAACCATTTGTGCCAATCGAAACCATAAAATTAGAAAACTGGCTTGTTAAAAATCCGAAGTTTTTCCAAGAAATATTTTCAACCATTGGCATATTTGAATATTACGCTAGCTTAGCTACCTTAAGCTTTAACCATAAAGATTGGGCTTTCCCTGAAACTCATTTAGATTCTTCGAAAAGTATAGAGGCTAAACTAGTAGGTCATCCGCTCATTAAAGGTCACCAAACGGTGGGCAATGATTTTGTTTTAGGAGAAAAAAATCGCGTTAACCTTATTACGGGAAGTAATATGTCAGGCAAAAGTACATTTTTGCGGACATTGGGCATAAACCTCATTTTGGCAAATTTGGGTGGACCCGTTTTTGCCGAAAATTTTAAATATAGACTCGGAATGATTCCAGTTTGTTATATGCGTATCACAGACTCTATAAACGAAAACGCATCTACTTTTAAGGCGGAAATAGAACGTATTAAATTGGTTTTAGAAGCTTTAAAAACTAAGGACAAATATATATTCTTGATAGATGAAATGTTGCGAGGCACCAACTCTGAAGACAAACTTAAAGGCTCCATGGCATTATTTGAAAAACTTATAAAAGAAGGAGCTACAGCACTTATAGCTACGCACGACCTTAGACTTTCAGAAATATCAGATAAATACGTAGACAAAGTCAAAAACTTCTATTTTGAATATTCTACCGAAAACGGAGAGCTATTCTTCGATTATAAAATAAAAGAAGGCGTTTGCAAAAGTTTCAATGCCTCTTTATTATTGGCTTCTATTGGACTGAAAATCGATTAATTATGCATGTAGTACTGCCGATTTATCTAAAATGCTGACTTGGATACAGTTTTGCTCTGTAATACTATCTGGAACAAACAGAAATCTTCTGTCAAAAAGAGTCCCGTCTATCCAATAGCTTATCCAATATTCGTTATTTAGATGAAAAACAGTAGGGTCTATTTTTTCAACTGCTAAAAAAGAAGCTCCTTGTAAGTTGTCAAAAAAATGTCTGAGTGTGCTGGTACTTACTTTTTCTCCTTTGTCGTCAAATCCAAAACCCGAAGAACTCACCAAAATATTCGTAATTTCTTCTGATCCATTATTTATCAAAAAAACATCCCATTGCTCAAATTCCGAAGGTGCTATCGCCAATACCACATTTTGATTTTGTGGAAAATCTATATCTTTTTTCATTAATTATTTCAAATTTCACAAACTAAACTGATCTAGAATTTTAAGCCTCTCAAACTATTTAATGGCTTTTAAACTTAAATCCAAACTTTTAACGGAGTGCGTCAAATATCCCATAGAAACATAATCTACCCCGCATTCCGCGTAAGCTCTTACCGTATCAGGGTTTATTCCACCAGATGACTCAACAGGGAATCTGCCATCTATAATTTTGATGGCTTCTCTGGTTTTTTCATAATCAAAATTATCCAGCATTATCCTTACAACACCACCTACTTCAAGCACTTGTTGTAGCTCTTCAAGGTTCCTTACTTCTATTTCAATCGGAATATTTAGAGAATTGTCAATTATGTATTTTTGAGCGGCTTCCATAGCATTTTTTATTCCACCAGCATAATCAACATGGTTGTCTTTTATCAAAATCATGTCGAATAAGCCAAAGCGATGATTTACGCCTCCGCCAATTTTGACAGCCCATTTTTCTAATAGTCTGAAATTCGGCGTAGTTTTTCTAGTATCAAGTACCTTGCATTTAGTGCCTTTTAACTTTTCGACAATTTCATTTGTAACAGTCGCAATTCCGCTCATGCGTTGCATACAATTCAGCACCAAACGCTCAGCTGTTAATATTGAACGGTCATTTCCTTCTACATAAAGCACTATTTCGCCGTATTTTATGGGCTCACCATCTTTTATTAAAACTTCAACCTGTAAATCTGGGTCAACGGTTTTAAAAATAAGCTCTGCCAATTCCACTCCAGCCACTATCCCATTGTCTTTTACAAGCAATCTAGCTTTGCCTTGGGCATCTTTTGGCACAGTGGAGTTTGAGGTATGGTCGCCTTCTCTTACGTCTTCACGAAGAGCACTTTCTATAAATTCAATTAAGTCTTTTTTTAGGATTTCCATTTATTATTTTTTTGTAAAACTAATAGCTATCTTTTATGAATTAAAATAACCCATCAATCTTCTTCAAATCTTCCTCCAGATATACCATTTCCAAAGAAAAGGGCATTTAAAAATAACTTATTTGTTCCATACCAAAATGCTCTAAAGTTTGGATTGTCAGAAAAACTTATGATTTTTCCTGCTCCCACTGTTTGAGCAATAACTGCTGGACTACTTTTAAATCGCTCTATGTTTTTAGAATGTACATATCCTGCCATCAAAGGTTTTTCTGTAAATATTAATGGCGTATTATAAGGATTGCCAGTTTCTTCAAAAACCACATTGTTAACTTTAAAAATCGGCAAAGTACTTTGCTTATAACCATAGCATATCGGATGGCTTGGGTCTATTTTGGCTTCTAAAATTGCTCCACTAGTGGCCATTGCACCATCATAACTGGTCTTCATCGCAAATGGTCTTTTTCCTTTTCCATCATTTGAGGCCTGAGGTTTTACAGAAACCGATCCTATTTTTTTCTGAGAAAGCCAAGAAGCACCATCTCCAAGTGCAACAATTGTTCCTCCGCCTGCAACATACTTTTTGATTTTCTCCTCCGAAAGTTCCCCATAGCGTCCCTGATTGATAATAATATGCGTGTATTTCTCTAAATCAATCCTATTTACCTGAGAAATATCTGCAAAACTCATTGGAAAACTAACTCTTTGGTCTAACAAATGCCAAACTTCTCCTGCGTCGTTATAATCAACTCCATCACCTACAATCATGAGAGCTTGGGGTTTTTGCATTCTTCTAAACTTTTCACTTCCCATATTAATACCGCTTGTCGTCAATCCTGTTGACTGAGCATAAAATATAGTTCCGTCTCTTTCAGCCAATTTCTTTAACAAACTTGTCGGATTTTTATCTCCGCATTGAATTTGGATAGTGCCGTAACTAAATTCTTTCTCTTTGCCATCTATCACCGATTTAAAAGGCTCCATGGCATATTTTAGAATATAGCCTGCATCCAAAAGTTCGTATGCTGAACGAGCGGCAAAATATCCATCCCATTCAAACAAGTAAGAATATTTACTTTCACCAACTACACTTCCCGATGGGAAATTAGCCTCAGTAATTTTTTCTCCAAGGCTGACATTTGACTTTGATTCTGCGAAAGGAACATTCATACAAAGCGGTAAGGTCCAAGCCGAAATGTCATAAAATGCACTATCCGCAAAAGTGGTTCTTTGTTCGAACAAAGACTTAACTAAACGATGTTTGGGCTGATTCATAGGTACAACAAATGCATCAGATTTTTGAAATTGTTTGGAGCCAATACCTTCGTTTTTTCCTAATTTATATACCTCGATTTGGTTCCTTCTCATCACGTTTACCATTTCCCAAACTCTAACGGGGTCATTTCCTCCACCAAAAACATAGGCCTTGATATCATCTGTAGATTTTTCAGAATAAAAATCACGCATGTAATTCAAAAGCTCAGTTCTCATTGATTTACCAGCTTTTAATGTAGATAGAGAAGCAGTAAACTGATTCCGGACAGTAAATGGAAAACTTATAACGCCATTTACATTTTCCTGTAAATGGCCTCTTGAAGAAGCTTGCTCAAACAAAATTCCTATTGAACCATTTACATCAGGCAAAGTAGATCCTTTGCCATAATAAAAATCATCGTAGTTTTCTTTGGTATAATAATACGAACCAATGCTATCTAGACCTGCTGCTTGAAACTTTCCGAATTTCACTGTCAAATCAATATTTTTTACTGGCGTCATTGGGTGTGTTCTCTCAGGAATACCCGGCTGAAAGAAAAACGTAGAATTACTTCCCATTTCGTGGTGATCCGTCAAAATGTTCGGCAACCAGTCGTAAAACTTTACCAATCTACCTTTGCTCTCTGGCAATTGCTGATATAGCCAGTCGCGGTTCATATCAAACCAATAGTGATTGGTACGTCCACCTGGCCATGTTTCTTTAAACTCTCTAGCGTTTATATCCGATACCAAAGTTTGGCTTTTGTTTTGATTTACCCACGTTGAAAATCTATTTCCGCCATCAGGATTAATACACGGATCTACCAATATTATACTTTCATTTAGCAAATCATCTATTTCTTTACCTTCAGCTGCTGCTAAGTAATATATAGTTAAAAGGGAGGAATTTAGCCCACTAGCCTCGTTTCCATGTACCGAATATCCCATCCACACTACAATTGGCATTTGCTCAATTTTTAGACTTTTCGAAATATCCGATTGAGAAAGTTTGGCATGTTCAGCTTTTATTTCATTTAATTTCACCAAGTTTTTAGGAGAAGAAACTGTAGCTAAAAGCAATTCTCTGTTTTCAAAAGAACGAGCATAGGTTTCAATTTTAATTCTATCAGAATGTTTGGCTACCTCTCGGTAATAGGCATATACTTCAAACGGGTTTACATGCTGCTCGCCCACTTCATACCCCAAAAACTCCTTAGGCGTAGGAATCTCTTTATTGTAACTTACATTGGTAGGCAAGTAATAACTAAGATCCACCTGAGAAAAAACAAAAAATGGCAAAAAAGCGAAAAGGAGGAAAAGTTTAAATTTCATGTTTGTTATTTGATGATAAATGATAATTTAGATCACTTCTAAAAACTTAATAAAAAAGGTTTAAAACTATCTCTAGTTCTTTCCAAATGAAAAAATGATTAATAGTATTGAGTTTTCAGAAGTCCCAAAAAATAAAGATATGCTTTGTATCAATTAAAACCAAAAAATGAATAAATTTGATTTAGAATAAAACCCTTTTAAAACTATGCAAAAACATTTCATCCCCTTATTACTGCTATTGCTTTTCACAAATTTTTCTTTTGCTCAAAAAAAAAGTAAAACTAAAGTAGAACCAAAAGACAAACTAGAGCTACTCAAAGAAGAAGTAGTGACTAAAATTGAAAATTCTCAAAAACTAACCCAGGAAATTAATGATATGCTCTTTAGTTTTGGAGAGCTCGGTTTTCAAGAATTTGAAACCTCAAAATATCTAACCTCACTATTAGAAAGCAAAGGATTTACAATAGAGCGAGGCATAGCTAATATTCCAACAGCTTGGATTGCAAAGTGGGGAAATGGGAAGCCAGTAATTGCCATTGGCTCAGATGTCGATTGTATACCCAAAGCTTCTCAAAAACCGGGCGTGGCTTATAAAGACCCTATTATTGAAGGAGCTCCTGGCCATGGTGAAGGACATAATTCAGGGCAAGCATTAAACATAACTGCCGTACTCGCCATTAAAGAAATAATGGAAAGAGAAGGTATAGCTGGCACATTGATGCTTTGGCCCGGCGTGGCAGAAGAACAAGTTGGTACAAAGGCAATATTCGTAAGAGATGGATATTTTAAGGATGTGGACGCTTGTATTTTTACCCATGTTGGCAATAATCTGGGAGTTTCATGGGGTGACGCAGGCAATACAGGTTTAGTATCTGTAAAATTTAATTTCGAAGGTGCGGCAGCTCATGCAGCTGGTGCTCCGTGGAGAGGAAAAAGTGCCCTTGACGCTGTGGAATTGATGAATATTGGTTGGAATTTTAAAAGAGAACATTTAGAAACTACCCAAAGATCGCATTATGTAATTTCTGATGGTGGCGACCAACCTAATGTTGTGCCTTCAAAAGCCACTGTTTGGTATTATTTCAGAGAAAGGACTTACCCAAAAATCAAAAACCTTTTTGACAATGGAATAAAAATAGCTGGCGGGGCGGCGATGATGACCGACACCAAGTTTACCTATGAAATATTAGGAAGTGCTTGGCCAGGGCATTTTAACAAACCAATGGCAGCGGCGGCTTATGCAAACATCAGAAAAGTTGGTCTGCCTAAATGGTCAGAAAACGATCAGCTATTAGCCAAAGCCTCACAAATAGAATTAAAATCTTCTGAAGTGGAAGGTTTAGCAACTGTTTTAGACACTGTTTCTGAACCAGTTTATTCGCCTTTGGTACTAAGACAAGGAGGTTCTGATGATATCGCGGATATTTCATGGTCTTTGCCAACTATAGTTTTGAGATACCCTTCCAATATGCCGGGAATGCCTGGTCACCATTGGGCCAATGCCATTACTATGGCTACTCCAATTGCACATAAAGGATGTACGGCAGGAGCCAAAGTAGAAGCAATGACTATTTTGGATCTTTTGTATAAACCAGAAGTGTTAAAAGAGGCATGGGAATATTACAATACGGTACAAACCAAAGATATGAAATATACGCCTTTGATATCTAACGATGACAAACCTGCGATTAAGCTTAATACCTCGATAATGGAGACTTTCAGGCCAGAAATGAAAAAGTATTACTATGATCCGAGTAAGTATTCAACATACCTTGAGCAATTGGGCATTCAATACCCTACTGTCAGGCGAGATCAATTGGACGCAATTAAAAATTTGAAGTAATTTACCTTTTAAAACTCTTAAACCAACTCCAGATTTTCATCATTACCACGCCGAAAACGGCTTCTTTAAAGATTTTGGTTGACATTTTTGATTGTCCGAGTGTTCGGTCTGTAAATATTATCGGCACTTCGACAATCTTAAATTTATATAAATAGGCATTGAATTTCATTTCTATTTGAAAAGCATATCCAACAAATCTTATTTTGTCTAAAGGAATTGTTCTTAAAACTTCATTTGAATAACAAATAAACCCGCCCGTTGGATCCATAAAAGGCATTCCTGTAAGAAAACGAACATATATTCCAGCCCCATATGACATCAAAACTCTGCCGATTGGCCAATTAACAACGTTTACACCATTTATATATCTTGAACCAATGGCTACGTCGTTACCATCCTTTGAGCATGCATGATACAAACGCACCAAGTCGTTGGGGTTGTGCGAAAAATCAGCATCCATTTCATAGATATAATCATACGCCTTCACCAATGCCCATTTGAAACCATGGATATAAGCAGTACCCAATCCAAGCTTACCTTTTCTTTCTTCTATATGTAATTGGCCTGGAAAAAGCTTTTGCATTTCTTTAACTTTCAAAGCTGTGCCATCAGGAGAACCATCGTCTACAATAAGAATATCAAACCAAACAGGCAAATCGGTCACCTTTTTTATTATGGCTTCAATGTTCTCAATTTCATTGTAGGTAGGTATAATTACCAGATTTCTCATTTAAACAGGATTTTTTTTGTTTTTCTTTTTCTCAATAATGGCCTCAGCACCTTCATAAATTTTCAGGAGCTCTTTTTTGTCTTTCGCATAAAAATCAAAACTATTAAGATATTGAAGTGAATCGATTTTGTGTTTTTTATAAATCTCTTTCTCAAGATACTTAAAAGCCACTTTTGCCGAATCTGCACCCATAAAATTTAACCTACTAACTTGAGACTCGGCCAATTTCAATTCGGCAAAAACTATAGACATCTTGGTTTTATCTATCACTTTTTCGTTCGATGAATTACAGGAAAGCATCCATATCATTGAAATAAGTACTATTTTTATGCCAAATTTGCCCAAAGCCTTAATTATTTATGTAAATGAAAACAAAAATAAAAAGATTATTGCGTAGGGTTTAATGTATTCTCATAAATTTCGTTAAAAAGGCAAGGTGAAAGAAATCATAAATAAGCTCAATAAGTTTGAAATAAAAATCCGGAAGGCCGTAAATTCCCATTTAAACGGTAATTTCTCTTCGATTTTTAAGGGAACGGGTTTGGAGTTTAGTGACCTAAGAACCTACCAATATGGTGATGATGTAAGGGCCATAGATTGGGTAGCAACTGCCAAAGGCCACGGAGCTTATGTTAAGATTTTTAAGGAAGAAAAAGAGCAAACGGTATTCTTTATGCTCGATGTGAGTGGATCACAGGATGTAGGAAAAGAAGGAATTCTAAAAATAGATACAGCGAAAGAAATATGTGGCGTGCTTACCTTATCAGCCATAAAAGAGGCCAGCCAAGCAGGACTATATTGTTTTTCGGATGAAAAAGAACTTTATCTGAAACCCGAAAATGGAATGAAACAAGCCTATAATATCATTTCAAAATTATTCAGACTTACACCAAAGTCCTCCAGAACTAATCTTGCAGAAGCCATTGCATTTGTTTTAAATATCTTAAAAAGAAAAAGCGTGATAATCTTAATATCAGATTTTTTGGATACAGATTATAAACACAATTTGAAAGCCTTGGCACGAAAACATGATCTCGTTGTTTTGCATGTGTACGACAAAAGAGAGGTAAATTTACCTAGTTTAGGTATAATCCCAATTTTTGATAAAGAAACAGGAAAATCAACTTGGATAAATACTAGTTCTGGTTTTTTTAAAAGAGAAATGAAAAACACTTTTGAAGATAACCGCTGGGAACTAGAGAGGCTTTGTAAACAAAACAAAGCAAATTATTTGGCCGTAGAATCGGGCTCAGATTATGTAAACAGTTTAATTCAACTTTTTAGATACCGAAAATGAGGAAAATTCTATTCTTGTATTTCTTGTTTTACGGAATTGCTAATGGGCAAAAGCCAAAAGCTAAGTTTAGCTCGGATACTATTTTGCTTGGAAAACCTATTTATTTGTCTTTGTCTTATCTTCATAATGGTTCAAGTGATTTGCTTTTCCCTGATTCTACCACCAATTTCCAACCTTTTGTATTTCAAAGCTCAGAATATTTCCCAACAAAAACAGACAAAGGAAGAAGTCTTGACAGTGTTGTTTATACGCTTGTCACTTTCAAATTAGATAGTATTTATAAATTAAGTATCCCTATAACTTTTATAAATTCAAAGAAAAAAGTATATTCAGACACCGCGAAAGTAAAACTTAAATCTTTGGTAAAAGCTACAGACATTTCGAATCCAAAAGCTAAAATTTCTACTGGTTTTTTTAATGTCCCTCTCGATTTTAATTACCCCAAAGTACTTTATTTGATAGTAATAATTGGATTCGGGTTAATCCTACTTTGGGCAGTTTTTGGAAAATTATTCAATCGGATCTTTAGATTATGGCAGTTTCAACAAAAGCACAAAAAATTTGTCAGCTCTTATAAAAAATTAGGCAAAAGCTCGGATAATATTGAAAATGTGGGTAAAGGCTTAGTGAAATGGAAAAATCATCTTGAGTGGCTTCTGAAAAAGCCCTACTCAACAATGACAACCTCTGAGATTACAAAGAATCTAAATAACCCTAGACTTGAGGAAGCATTAAAAGAGTTTGACTTGGCTATTTATGGAGGCATCCTTTCTAATCACATCCCCTTCGCTTTTAATATTCTTTTCGATTTTGCTTCTGAAACCTTCAAAGATCAAAAGAAACGCTACAAAGCAGCCCTCAAGAATCAATAATATCAATAATATTCCTTTCAAAAAGACGCAATCGATAATTTAGATGTGTAATTTTGCGTAAAATATAGAAAAAAATGAAAAATCCTGTTGTAATATTTGGTGCGGAAAGCTTAGGAAGGTTGGCTTTGGATATTTTTGCGAGCAACGATGTCCTAGTTTATGGTTTTTTAGATGATGACAAAAAATTGCATAATACTGAAATATCAGAAGTGGTAATATTAGGTGATCCTATGGACGATGGTTTCCTGAAAATTATAGGTAATAAAACGGAGGCATTTGTGGCTATAGCCAACAAGACTCACAAAGAGAAAATTGTGAAAATGCTGCTGGAAAGAAGAAAAACTATGCCTGTAAATGCCATACATGCAAAAGCAGTATTATCAGAAGATGCAGAAATAGGTCACGGAATTTTACTTGCTGCTGGAGCAGTGGTAAATCAAGGTGCAAAGATAGGCAATCACACGATAATTCTCTCGAATGCAGTAGTTGATACACAAGCCGAAATAGGCGAATATGTGGAAATAGGAGCTGGAGCAATTATAAATTCTGAAGCTATCATCGAGTCTGGTGCCTTTGTAGGCAGTGGAGCCATAGTCGTTTCGGGTGTCACTATTGGAGCCAATGCTCGTGTAGGAGCTGGTTCAGTTGTCATAGAAAATGTAAAAGAAGGAGCGACTGTTTTTGGTAATCCTGCTAAGGCAATTGGGAAATGATGATTCCTTTCTATATTTTAATATTTTGAAAGATTGGAAGCAAGATTAGGCATTGTAAAGGAATTTGTAGAAAATTTAATAATATTAACTACAAAAAAATTTTAAAGAATAAATTCCCTATTTCTCATTTAAACATTCAAAAACCATCCTATAAAAATCAGGATGAGATTGCCATGTTTGGCCAGAAACGTATCTTCCGTCTCTCACGGCTTCGTTTTTTCCAACAAAATTTCCTCCACAAGCTTCTACTTCGAATCGTACGTTTTCGTAGCAAGTAACAGTTTTGTCTTTTACCAATCCAGCGGCTGTCAAAATCTGAATTCCGTGACAAATGGAGAAAATAAACTTATGGGCCTTGTCAAATGCCTTTACAATTTCTATCACTTTGTCGTTGTGGCGTAAAAATTCTGGAGCTCTTCCTCCTAAGATCAAAACGGCCAAATAATCCTCAACTTTTACATCGACAAAAGCAATGTCAGACTCAACCATATACCCAGGTTTTTCTACATAAGTATCCCAACCTGGCTCAAAGTCATGGATGACTAAATTGAGTCTTTTTACACTCGGAGCTGCAATAACAGACTCATAACCTGCTTCTTCAAAGCGATGCTTGCCGTACAAACATTCGTAGCCTTCACCTGCATCTCCAGTAATTATAAGAATTTTTTCTTTCTTTGACATTGTATTAAATTAGGTTGAATAAAAGACAAATATAAAGTATTTTGAAGCCAAAAATTCTGGTAATTCTTAATGTTTTTCTAAATCAGGATGGGTCTATTGTGGTTTTGAGCAAAATTAGTCAGGCAATTGTCTGAAATACTCATTGACCAATGGAATATAGCTCTCCTTCAATTTTCTTGAAAAAAAATTAATAACCAATCCTTGAGGTTTTTTATGCAATCTCATGTAGGTCAATACCTGTGCTTCGTATGCTGGATGAAGGTTTTCGGTAGCTTTTACTTCTACAATTACCAAATCATCTACTAGTAAATCAATTCTAAGCTCGGCATCTAATTTAATGCCTTTATAATCTATTGGAACCCCAACTTGAGAAGTCACATAGTTCCCTCTAGAAATCAATTCATGTTTTAAACATTTTTCATAGACACTTTCTAATAAGCCTGGACCTAAGGTATTATGAACCTCAATTGCAGCATTCATTATTTCATAAGACAAGTGTGTTACTTTCTTTTTTGTTATCATCGTGAAATAGGTTTATCATTTTGATCTTTTTAACATGAAGGTATTAAGTAAATGAAGAATCTTAATGCCCTTAAAACCTTCATTTTCTTCATGTTAAAACTATATTGATTTTTCTTAACATGAAGGTATTAAGAAATGAAGTGCATGGAGTTTCTTAATGTTCTTAAAGCCTTCATTTTCTTCATGTTAAAAATTACCGCATTTTTCTTAACATGAAGGTATTAAGAAATGAAGTGCATGAAGTTCCTTAATGACCTTAAAACCTTCATTTTCTTCATGTTAAAACTTACCGCATTTTTCTTAACATGAAGGTATTAAGAAATGAAGTGCATGGAGTTTCTTAATGTTCTTCAAACCTTCATTTTCTTCATGTTAAAAATTACCGCATTTTTCTTAACATGAAAGTATTAAGAAATGAAGTGAATGAAGTTCCTTACTGACCTTCAAACCTTCATTTTCTTCATGTTAGAAATTACCGCATTTTTCCTTAACATGAAGGTATTAAGAAATTAAGTGCATGAAGTTCCTTAATGTTCTTCAAACCTTCATTTTCTTCATGTTAAAAAATCTTACTTCAAATCCTCCAAAATTTGTTTAATAACCGCCTGCACAGACCATACGCGGTTTCCTGCTTGTTGGATTACCGCGGAATACTCAGCATCCAATACTTCATCGGCAACTTTTAGACCTCTTCTAACAGGCAAACAATGCATAAATTTAGCATGATTAGTTAGAGCCATTTTTTCGGCAGTTATTTTCCAAGAAGGATCTTGTGTCAGAACTTGTCCATACTGCTCATACGACGACCAGTTTTTCGCATATATAAAGTCTGCCCCGGCAAAAGCCTCCACTTGAGAGTGCACAACTTTGGCATTTTTTCTAATTTCAGGTGCTAAGTCATACCCTTCAGGGTTAGCTATCACAAAATCATAATCTGTCATTAAGACCCATTCCGCAAACGAATTACCAACGGCTTGGGGTAAAGGCTTAAAATGCGGTGCCCAGGTTAAAACCACCTTTGGTTTTTCGACTTTTTTTAGCTCTTCTATTGTAATCAAATCCGCCAAAGATTGGCAAGGATGCCTTGTGGCTGATTCTAAATTCACGATTGGAACGCCTGCGTATTTTCTAAAACTCTCTAAAACTGTTTCTTTATAGTCTTCGTCTTTGTCTTTTAATTCAGCAAATGCTCTTACCGCAATAATATCGCAATACTGCCCTAAAACTGCAGCCGCTTCTTTAATATGCTCGGCTTTACCTTGATCCATTATCACACCGTCTTCAAACTCCAATTGCCAAGAATCCGAACCAACATTCATCACTATGACATTCATTCCGAGATTTAAAGCTGCTTTTTGGGTAGAAATCCTTGTCCTAAGACTAGAATTGAAAAACAACATCCCAATGGTTTTATTTTCTCCTAAATGTTTGTTTACAAAAGGATTGGCTTTCTGGGCAAGACCCTCTTTTACCAAATCTGCTACATTATTTACGTCATTTAGGTTTATAAAGTGTTTCATTTTAAGTATCTCTTGTTTTATTACAAAGGTAGCCTAATTGACTTTTTAATTAACTTTAAGTTCAAAAAAAATGAAATTTTACTAATTTGCGAGAAAAAACATATGCCCATCCGCTTCGAAAATGTAGAATTAAGTAAAAATAATTTTACGATACTATCTGATTTAAACTTCGAGATAAATGAAAATACGGTAGTTTATGGAGAAAGTGGTTCGGGTAAAAGTATTCTTTTGGATGCCATTTCTGGCAAATTATTCCCAACAAAAGGCAAGATTTTTAAGGATTCGAGTAAAAGTATTATTGCTGTAGGTCGTGATTATAGTTTTCACAAACTTATTGGCCCAGTATACCAATATTATCAACAAAGGTTCAATTCCCAAGATGCTGAAATAGGCCCTACTGTTTATGAAGTTCTTCAAAATCAAGTAATTCCTGTGGGAACAGTAAACGAAAATTCCGTGGAACTTACCTCTCCGCTTTATGAAGAAAATTGGCTTGGAGAAATTGTAAAGTTGATGCATTTAGAACATTTACTGAAGCAAAAAATAACTTCTCTCTCAAATGGAGAAACCAGAAGGACCTTGATTGCCAATGCATTGTTAAAAAAGCCGGCCATTTTATTATTAGACAATCCTTTTACTGGATTAGATGTTAACAGTAGAGTAGAGCTAAAAAATATTTTATCAGGACTAAAACACGTTCTAATTGTTCTAGTTGCTAACCCAGCCGATGTACCTGAAAGCTTTAAAAACATAATATTTTTAGACAATAAGTCAATTGAATTCATAGGAAATAGGGGAAATTTCATCCCGAAAGAAGTTAAAAAGTGGAATATTGATTTAAAATTGCTTAGAGAAATTGAATTACTCTCCACTCCGCAATTTGATGATTTTTCAACTGCAATAAAAATCATTGATGGGAAAGTAAGATATGGCGACAAGCTGGTGCTACAAGAAATAAACTGGGAAGTGAAGAAAAATGAAAAATGGGCACTAATGGGACCAAATGGTTCAGGAAAAAGCTCACTCCTAAGTTTAATTACTGGCGACAATCCACAATGTTACCAAAACCAATTGTATCTTTTTGATAAAAAACGTGGGAGCGGTGAAAGTATCTGGGACTTAAAAAAGAAAATGGGCTTTGTTTCACCTGAATTGCACCTTTATTTTAATAAATACATTACGGTTTGGAAAGTAACTGCCTCTGGTTTTTTTGATTCGGCGGGTTTGTTCCAAAAATTGAATGAAAACCAAATGAAATTGGTCGAAGCTTATCTTAAGCTAGTAAATCTTTTTGAATTTAAAGATAGAACCCTAAATCAACTATCTTTTGGTCAACAAAGATTGGTTTTCTTAACGCGAGCTTTGGTAAAAAATCCTGCATTATTGATTTTAGATGAACCATGCCAAGGTTTAGATTATAATCAAATGGTGTATTTTAGAACTATTTTAAATGATATAGCTACACATCAAAACAAGTCATTGGTTTTTGTTACACATTATGAAGATGAAATACCAGGATGTGTAAATAAAAGACTAAATTTATCAGAAGGCAAAGTAATTTAAATTATTTTGTAAATTTGAAATAATTTAAATTACAATTCAAAAATAATTAACCACTTCCTTATAACACACTCAAAATTAAGATGTCAAATAGATTCATAGGTTTCAATCTTACAATTTTAGCTATTTCAAATATCTTTTTTTTCAACCTTGCATTAGAAATTCAACCTTTAACATATCAAGATATTGTTTTGGGGAAGATTTTGAATCAAAGTAACCGTTTGCTTATCTTCTTATATATAATAACTAATAATAAATTCACTTTTAAAGAAATTAATATTTCAATAATCTTACTTATTATAATTGTAGGATTTAGCAATGAAGTTTTTAATTATTTTTATATTCAAGAAGATAAAATTCTTGAAAACAGTATATTTATGATAATAGAAAAACTACTCTGGATATTAATATTTATATCATTGGGAGGAAGACTATTTACAAAAAATCATATTAAAAGCTTTTTGAATTTAATTTTCGGATTTTCACTTTTATATTTTTCCTATAAGGCAATACAATCAAACACGGAATTAAAAGCTATTCCTTTTTTAAATTTTACAATGCTTATAATAATAGCTTTTGTAATATTTAGCTCAAATATTAGAGAGTCATATTTTCATATGTTAGGTATTGGTGCATTATTAATAACCTTTGGTGACCTAGCATTTATATATTCAGGTTACTTTGAAGATTTGCATTGGAGATCCTTATATCTTTTACCAAGATTTTTAATAAGCATCGGAGAACTCATGATTATATACAAAATACTTGAAAATTATAATTCAGAAAATTTCGTCTAAATTTTTCTATTCAACTAAATTCAATAGTTTATTGTGCTTGAAATTTTATAAATTTTTAAATCAACCGAATTACATAAGTGTAGCTGTAAGTTTTATCTAGTAATCTATATTGATTATGTGGCAAAGCGTACCATGAGTTATCTCCGCCTAATCCTCTTTGCATAAGATCTACATGCAAAAACACTTCGTTTCTGTGCTTAACATCTGTGGGATGTTGCTGTTTTTTTGTAAGGCCCGGGTCAATATCTTCTGTTTTAAAAGGTAAGGCACTAAAACTGAGTCCTTGTTTGCCTTCAATTGAAAGCCCATGCATAGTTTTATCAAGAATTTGAAGCCATCTGGTATCTGTATGATAGCCTGTTTCTTGAGGTCTAATGTATGTCCAATCGTATTCTGAATTAATAAATTCGGAGTATTTGCCTACAAAAGCAGAAGTAAAACGGTCTTGATAGTTTTCTAATGGCCCTCGACCATAATAAGTCAAATTTCTATATTCTGGAGATAATTCAATCCTCATTCCAAATCTAGGCATTTCCGGCAAATCTAGCTTATCCATTGAGATAGTGGAATTTACTTTTATTGAACCATCATTCTGAATCGTATATTCTATCCTATATGGTACCATTAGACCTAATAACTCATATTGAATTGTTATTTTTAAACCTTCATTATTTTTCTGACCTATTTCAACATTTTTGAGTTTTTTATCAATATGAGCATTTCTCCAAATTCCAAGTTTTAGAGGCATGTCATTTCCAAAGTCATTGTCATTTGGAGCCCTCCAAAAATAAGGCTCAGGCATTTGATTCATAACATTAGAACTATTTAATAAAGTATACTGAGTAAAAACTGCTTTATCGGTGTCAAATTCTCCAGAAATATTGCCTGATTTAAATTTTAGGATTTTTCCCTCTTTTACAATTTCGAGATTTCCAGGAATATTCTTTTTCATTGAATCAAAATATTGTTTTGAGCTCAACTGAAATTGCTCTTTAGCAACTTCATGACCAGCTGGAACCATTTCATTCCCTTTTTTTGAATATGCAAATACATTTAAAAAATATTCATCCTCTCCATTGCTATCTATATTTGGAATTTCTAGCATTATTTCTTTTAATTCATGAGGCGAAAGTTTCAAATTAAATTTCCCTTCAAAGGTTTTCGTTCCATTTTTTAAAATCTCCCATTTAAAGTCATAGTTTTCCAAATCTGTAAAATCAAAAAGATTCTGAACAGTCAGCATTCCTAAACTTATGTCTTTTGATTTAAATAAAATGTTTTGATATACTTTTTTTACTTCAAATATGCCGGGATGTAACCTCCGGTCTGAAGAAACTAAACCATTAGCACAAAAATTATCATCGTTTTGTAAATTTTGAGAACCTAAATCACCACCATATGCCCAAAAAACACGTCCATCAGAGGTTTTTGTTTTTAATCCTTGATCTACCCAATCCCAAATAAACCCTCCCTGCATTTGCGGACTACTCATGATAACATCCCAATATTCTTGAAAATTACCGTTGCTATTTCCCATGGCATGCGAATACTCACACATAATATATGGCCTAGATTGTGTTTTATCAGCAGCGTATTGCTTCATATATTCCATAGTAGGGTACATAGGGCAAACGATATCGGTATTGGCTTCTTGTCCAGCCTGCTCTGATTGCACGGGTCTATTATCTCTTGACTTCAGCCAAGCGTAGTTTTCCTTAAAAACCGGACCATTTCCACATTCATTCCCCAACGACCAGATTATTATAGAGGTAAAATTCTTATCTCTTTCAAACATCCTCTGTGTTCGGTCTATGTGAGCTGGGGCCCACTCCGGTTGATATGCCGTATGCGTAGTTTTATCTATTACACTTTGTAATTCTGCTCCCATTCCATGAGCTTCAATGTTTGCTTCGTCAACCACATAAAAGCCATACTTATCACAAAGCTTATAAAAATAAGGGTCGTTTGGATAATGGCTCATCCTAATTGCATTAATGTTGAATTGTTTCATCAGCTTTAGGTCTTTTATCATCAAATCTCTATTGGGCACATGACCATTTTCATCGTCATGTTCGTGTCTATTTACTCCATGAACTAAAGTAGCTACTCCATTAATCAACAACTGAGCATTTTTTATTTCTACACGCCTAAACCCAATCTTTGACCCTGTAAGGCTTAAAAGCTTTCCCTTTTCGTCTGTTAATTTTATTATGCAATCATACAAATAAGGATTCTCAGCGTTCCACTTTATCGGGTCGCCTAATTCCGTTTTAAATTGAATTTTTTGGATTTCATTTTGGTTGAATGTAAATTTTTGTGCCTGTGAATAAACATTTTTTCCGTTTGCGTCTTTTAATATCACTTCTAAATTACCTCCTTTATTTAACGAATTTGGAAATTTCCTGATATCAACTTCACATGAAAAAAGGCCTTTTGTGTATGAGTCATCTAAATCAGCTTTTATGAAAAAATCCCATATACTAGTTCTCTCCATGGCTATCATATATACATCTCTTTCGATACCAGAGAGCCTCCAGAAATCCTGATCTTCAAGATAGCTGCCATCATGCCACCTAATAACTTGAACGGCCAATGTATTGATTCCTTTCTTCAGAAATTTTGTGATATTAAATTCTGCGGGAGATTTCGACACTTTGCTTAATCCAACCTTTTGGCCATTCAAAAAAACTGTTGCACAACCTGTTATTGAACCAAAGTGCAAAATTATTTCTTTTCCAGTCCAATTTTCAGGTATTGTGAAGGTCCTTCTATAGGTTCCTACTGGATTGTCTTCTCCCACAAAAGGAGGGTTTTTAGGAAATGGATAAATTACATTGGTATAGATGGGAATTCCAAAACCTTTCAACTCCCAGTTAGAAGGCACATCAATTGTTTTCCAAGAAGATATATCTAGACCTTCTTTAAAAAACCCTTCTGGCTTATTGGCAACTTTTTCTGTAAACAAAAAATTCCATTTGCCATTTAAGGATTTATAATAAGGGGATTTTGAATACTCGTCTGCAATTACCCCATCTTCTGAATTATGGAAATAAAAGATAGATCTCGGTTTTTCTTTGTTTTGCTCAATTAAGAGTGGGTTTTCCCAATAATTGTTTTTAGAATAATCTTTAATTCCTTGCGAAAAGGCAATTTGACCAAGCAAAAAACTAAATAAGAAAAGAATATTTTTCATATATAAGTAAATAGAACAATCGATAATTTAATAAGTATTCAAAACTTAAAACTGAACTTGTCTTTGTTAGTTACACAACTTCCGTCTTTAACAGTACAAGCCTGATTTATTAATTTGCCTTCAACCAACGCTCCAGACTTTAAAATCTTTACTTTCTGGATAAACTTCGCTTCTTTTACATAATAATTCACCTTTCCTCCCCATATTTCATCATACTTTTCTTTAGGGTTTACAGGAATCAATTTGCCAATTACTTGAAACGAACCATTGTTTACAAACTGGACTTCGGTGGGACTTGGGCCTTCCACTTTCAATTCAGAACTGTAGATATACCATTCTTTATCAATTTTGCCAGAAAAAACTAAATCAACTGTGCTACCTACTGCTGCTTTTGAAGGATTAGACGTGAATGTCCATTTTACAGGCTTCACAATATCGAAGGACAAAATACTCAAACTAAAAATTAATGAAACTACTAAAAATCTGATTCTCATAAAATTTTAAATTTAAAAGGCAAAACCCTCGCCTTGATTGGGAATAATAATATTTTTAAAGCCCTCGGCATTTAATTTTTCTTTAAAAGCAATTTGCGTTTTGTATTCTCCATGAACCAAGAATAATGTTTTAACCTTTTCGGGATCTTGACATTTTAGTAGTTCTATTATTTCAGAGTAGTCCGCATGGGCGGAAAATGAATCCATAATTGCTATTTCTGCCTTTACTATTTTCTCCTCCCCAAAAATTTTAACAGTTGACTGACCTGTTTTTAACATAGCACCTAAGGAATTGGGAGAACAGTAGCCTACCATCAGGATGGTATTATCCCGATTTTCTATATTGTTGGCTATATGATGCTTAATTCGGCCAGCCTCTGCCATACCTGAAGCTGAAATAATTATACAAGGTTCTTTCGAAAAATTTAATTCTTTTGATTCCTCAACCTTAGTAATATAGTGCAGGTTATCAAAACCAAAAGCATCGCCGTCCCGCTCTATATATTTAAGAATATCAGGGTTAAAGTCCTCTCTATGCTTTTTCATTACCATTGTTGCATTTACTGCTAATGGACTATCCACATATACTTGAATACGAGGAAGTTTACCCTCACTTTCTAATTGATCCAAAGCATATATCAACTCCTGGGTTCTATCTACAGCAAAGGCAGGTATAATTAACTTTCCTCGTTTTTGTACACAAGTTTTATATACCAAATCCAACAAATGAGCCTTCATGTCAAGCTCAGGTTCATGTAACCTGTCACCATAAGTTGATTCACATATCAAATAATCCACCTGAGGAAAACTCTCAGGGCTTCTAAGTATTTTATCATTTGGTCGGCCAATATCACCAGTGAAGTAGATTTTCTTAGTTTCATTTTTTTCTTCTAAATGAATCAAAATCCCTGCACTGCCCAATATATGACCCGCATTAAAATATTCCACTCTTACCCCTTCTTCAAGATAAAATGCTTGATTGAGCTTTACAGTTTCAAACAAAGCCAAAGCTTCATTTACATCGGACTCTTCATATAAAAGTTCTAACTCTTCTTGATCTCTTTTCCGCCTCCTTTTATTTACTCTTTCAAGGTCTCTCTCTTGAATTCTAGCTGAATCCATAAGCATAATTTCACAAAGACTTTTTGTGGCAGCAGTGCAAAATATTTGACCCTTAAAACCTTTTTTTACAAGCCTAGGTACCAAACCAGAATGGTCAATATGGGCATGGGATAGCAATAAATAGTCAATTTCTGAAGGATTGAATCCAAAATTTAAGTTTAATTCACTTGTATTGATTCCCTGAAACATACCACAATCCATAAGGATTTTTGTGCCTTTTTGTGTAGTTAAAAGGTGTTTACTTCCTGTAACTTGTTGTGCCGCTCCGTAAAATTGTAGTTTCATTGTAATTATGTTTAAAATCTTTGCTTTTAGCATTATTTGATGCAAAATAAACAATTGTAGGTGAATTTAATATTTCTGATTAAAAAACTGCTTAATAAATAAAACAAAAAAGCAGAAATTCCTTGTCGAATTTCTGCTTTTTTTTATAATAAAAATAAGGATTTTGCCAACCTAAAGTATTAATTTCTCAATGTAAAAAATGCCTCACTCCTGTCATAACCATAGCAATGTCATGCTCATTGCAATAATCAATTGACAATTGGTCTTTGATAGATCCGCCCGGTTGCACAACAGCAGTAACGCCAACACTTCCGGCTATTTCAACACAGTCTGGGAAAGGGAAAAAGGCTTCAGATGCCATAACGGAGCCTTTTAAATCAAAACCAAATTCTTTTGCTTTGTCGATGGCTTGCTTTAGTGCATCAACTCTTGAAGTTTGTCCTACACCACTTGCCAATAGCTGTCCGTCTTTAGCTAAAACAACATTGTTTGACTTGAGATGTTTACAGATTTTCAAAGCAAACTCTAAAGCTTTGTTTTGATCTTCGGTAGGAATCTTATTAGTTACAACTTTAAAATGAGCTGTTTTTTCAGTTGAAAGATCTTTATCCTGCTCTAGAACACCATTTAAAAGAGTCCTAAACTGTTTCTTCGAAGTTTTAACTTCTTTTCTAATTAACAATCTTCTGTCTCTTTTCTTTTTCAAGACCTCTAAAGCATCCTCATCAAAAGAAGGTGCAATCAATATCTCGAAAAACAATTTGTGCAATTCTTCAGCCGTAGCCAAGTCTACATTCGTGTTTGTAATAATAACACCTCCAAAAGCAGACACTGGATCGCAAGAAAGTGCATTTAAATATGCTTGCCTGGATGTTTCCGCTGTAGCAACGCCACAGGCGTTGTTATGCTTTACGATTACATAAGTTAAATCTTCAAATTCTTCTATCAATCTTACACACGCATCTACATCCATTAGGTTGTTATACGAAAGTTCTTTTCCGTGCAATTGTGTAAACATCTCATCAAGATTTCCATAGAAACTGGCGGATTGGTGCGGGTTTTCACCATAACGAAGCGGAGTTTGTTGAGAAGCTCTAAAGTTTCCTCCGTCGTCTATTCCAGCAAAATAGGCGTGGATAGCTGAGTCATAATGAGAACTTGTGCCAAAGGCTAACATTGCATATTTTTTTCTATCTTCAAAGTCCGTACCGCAGCCTTTTGCCGATAAAATTTCAAAAACGTCATCATATTGTGTCCTCGATGATACTATTAACACATCTTGGAAGTTTTTAGCCGCTCCACGTATCAAGGCGATTCCTCCAATGTCAATTTTTTCAATAATATCATCCTCTGAAGCCCCAGAAGCCACCGTTTCTTCAAATGGATAAAGGTCTACAATAACTAAGTCAATGGCTGGAATTTCTAAGTCTGCTGCAGTTTTTACATCGTCTTCGTTGTCTCTTCTATGTAATATTCCTCCGAAAACTTTTGGATGCAATGTTTTAACTCTTCCACCGAATATAGAAGGATATGAAGTAAGGTCTTCTACAGCTATTACTGGAATTCCCATTTCTTCGATAAAACTTTGGGTACCACCAGTTGAATATATCTTTACGTCATTTTCATGAAGCAATTTTACGATTTTGTCTAAACCATCTTTGTAGAATACAGAGATAAGTGCCGACTCGATTTTCTTTGACATAAGTTTAATTAAGAATTTTTGTGCAAAAGTAAGGTTTTTTTAAAGAAATTTCCCTCATCACTATAACAAATAATAAACTTAAGTCTTAGCAAATCAATGACTATGAAATATTAAATCTGAGTTGAGCAATTTGTTTTTTAGCAAAAACAAATTCTCTATTTACGCAATATCTTCAACAATTTTCTTGATTTTGATATTCAAAGCTGCAAAAAGCAATGTCATAAATGGACTTATAATATTGAAAAAAGCATAAGGTAAATAAGCCAATGTATCAACACCCAATACTTGAGATTGATAAGCTCCGCAGGTATTCCACGGCACTAAAACCGAAGTCACAGTACCTGTATCTTCCAATGTTCGGCTTAAGTTTTCAGGGGCTAAGTTTTTTTGTTTATAGGCTTCTGCAAACATTTTGCCTGGAACAACAATCGCTAAATATTGATCAGAGGCCGTTAAGTTTAATGCCAAACAACTAGCAACAGTACTTGCAAATAACCCAAAAACACTAGTGGCAAAGGAAAGTAAAACTTCAGTAATTTTTGATAAAGCACCAATTGCTTCCATAACCCCTCCAAAAATCATGGCACAGATAATCAACCAAATTGTGCTTAACATGCCTGCCATTCCCTTGGCTCTAAACAAATCTGTCAATTGACTATTATCGGTTTCTATACTGGTTTGAATAGTTAAAGCATTTAAAACACCTTTATAGCCAGTTACAAAATCCATTTGTGTGCCTCCTCCAACCTTTGCTACAATACTAGGTTGAAAAATTAAGGCGAATACTCCACCTAAAACGGCTCCAGTAAATAAGGCTATTAATGGATTGGTTTTTTTAATAATCATAAAAATTACTAAAGCAGGAACTAGAAATAAAAATGGACTTACATTAAAAATATCCGTTATTGATTTAAGCGTTTTTTCGGTATCAACTTCTCCTGTACTTGTACTAAAAAGTCCGATAAAAATAAAAATTATCAAAGTAATCAAGAACGTTGGAACAGTGGTTATTGTCATATATCGAATATGTGTAAACAAGTCTGTGCCAGCCATAGCTGGAGCTAAATTAGTTGTATCAGACATTGGAGACATTTTATCACCGAAATACGCACCTGATATAACCGCCCCTGCTACCATTCCTGAATCAAACCCCAAGGATTGACCAATCGCGATTAAAGCAATTCCAACTGTAGCAGAAGTAGTCCAAGAACTGCCAGTGGCGACAGACACTATAGCAGTAATAATTAAAGTTGCAGGAAAAAATATACTAGGTTGCAAAATTTTTAGACCATAATATATCATGGTTGGAATAATTCCGCTTATGAGCCATGTACCAGATAATGAACCTACGAATAAAAGAATCAAAATAGCTCCAGAAGTAGACTTTATGTTATCATATACGTTTTCTAACATTTCCGAAACCTTAAATTTGTTTTTTAAACCGATTGCCATAGCAACAGCAGCTCCTATTATTAAAACAAATTGGTTTGAACCTGAAGTAGCAGAATCACCAAATACATATACATTAAAAGCTAAGATAGAAATAAGGACTAATGCGGGCAAAAGTGCCTCCCAAAGCTTTATTTGTTTTTTAGTTTTGTTCATTTTTAATTCAATTAGGGTAAAAATCGTTAATAGAAGTGTTATAATCTGCTTGTTAAAGGTAAAGTAAATAAAAAATGAAATTGAATCAAAGCATTAATATTCTCATTCAAATTTTATTAAAAGGTTAGTAATTTAATTTTTGGAATTTTTATGGCTACAAATAAAATGAGATTGAATTCTCAAATAGAAAAATTCAAATATTAACCTTAATTTGCACAAATTAATATTCAACCTTATTCAATTTATAAATATGTTTCGACCACTTATTTTAATAATTGCATTATTTATTGTTCCAAAAATATGCACATCCCAAGATTTTGACACGCTTCAAATAGTAAAAAAAGGGGCAAAACTGCAACAAATATCTAAGCAGTTTAAGTTTACCGAAGGACCAGCAGTTGATAAAAAAGGAAATGTGTTTTTTACTGACCAACCCAATAATAAAATTTGGAAATATGATACCAAAGGTAATTTAAGCCTGTTTCTTGATAATGCGGGTCGGTCAAATGGTCTTTATTTCGATAAAAAGGGTAATCTGCTATCTTGTGCTGATGAAAAAAACGAGCTTTGGACAATAGACAAAAAAGGGAATCATAAAGTTTTGCTTGGCAACTATGAAGGAAAACTATTCAATGGTCCTAATGACCTTTGGATTGATCCGAAAGGCGGCATTTATTTTACCGATCCTTTTTATCCAAGAGATTATTGGACCAGAAAAAATCAAGAAATTGACAAAAAAAGAGTTTATTATTTAGCCAAAGATGCTAAAGCTGCAATAATAATGGATGAAGATTTTAAACAGCCCAATGGAATTGTTGGAAGTCCTGATGGCAAAAATCTGTTCGTAGCTGATATAGGTGCAAGTAAAACCTATAAATACGACATAGCTCCTGATGGCAAACTCACCAATAGAAAATTAATGGCCAATATGGGTTCTGATGGGATGACCTTAGACACAGAAGGGAATCTTTATTTAACTGGAAGAGGCGTGACAATTTTTAATAAAGACGGTCAGCAAATTGGAAAGATACCAGTTCCATCAGGTTGGACAGCCAATATTTGTTTTGGAGGTAAGGACCGAAAACTATTGTTTATTACTGCATCTGAATCAGTTTATACCTTGGAAATGAATGTAAAAGGGGCGAATTGAGCCCTTTTCATCTTCCAAAATCATCCTGAACTCTTACTATATCGTCCTCATTAGAAGGATTTTCTTTGTCGGTATGTTGCCATATTTCAGCTACTACGCCCCAGCCATCGGCTCCTAAAAGACGGTGTCTTTCTCCACATTTTAGGTTTATTACTTGTCCTATTTGCAATGGAAGCGGTATGTTCTCAATATCCGTATCAGAGATTACCACCCCTGCTACTCCACCTATTAGTTTCCAAATTTCCGCTCTTCTATGATGATATTGCCACGAAAGCCTTTTGTTTGGAGCTACTACCAATATTTTCGGACTAAGTTTTTCAAACCCGGCAAAATCCTCAAGACTTAAATGAGAAAAAAACTTTTCGATGAATGCTGGAGCTTGGGCTTCATCTATCACAAAGAATCCTCCCCAAGGGCGATTTTGGTCTTTTGAGACTACTGAAAACCCTTCTGTTTTTATAAATTTAGCGATTGATTCAAATACGTTTTCTTTCGAATTTTCTTTTAATAATTCCATTTTAAATTTATGATATAATTTTAATTTATATTAAGCGATTTAACTGCAATAACCTTTTAAAGCAAGCGGTCGACCTTTGGTGTGACCGCGTAACGGTCAAAAATTTTAATATCCAAAACGATCCAACTTGGCCTTTTGCTGTCTCCAATCTGGTTCAACTTTTATGTATTGTTCTAGAAAGACCTTTTTGCCAAAAAACTTTTCCATTTCTATTCTTGCCTCTATACCTACTTTTTTGATTCTTTCACCTTTATGGCCTAATAAAATAGCCCTTTGGGTAGCTCTTTCTACAAATATTTCGCTCGAAACCTTAATAATATCATCTGATTCTCTAAACTCTGTGATGACCACTTCGCAACTGTAAGGTATCTCTTTTTTATAATTTGTAAAAATCTTTTCTCTTACCAATTCCGCCGCAAAAAACCTTTCTGGTTTATCCGTAAGTTCATCCTTGGGAAAATATGGCGGATGAACAGGCAAAAAAGAAATAACTTGCTTAAGCAAATCTTCAACACCGACATTGTTAAGAGCTGAAATCGACAAAATGATTTTTGGATCAAAAACAGTTTTCCAATGTTGTATTTTTTCTTCAATAACCTCCTCTGTAGCAAGGTCAATTTTATTTATAATTAAAATAATAGGACTTTCACAATGTTTCAATTTCTGAATTACATCCTCTTCATCATATTTTTCATAAATATCCGTAACAAAAAGTACAACGTCTGCGTCTTCAAGCGAACCATGGACAAACTCCATCATGGCATTATGCAGTTCGTATTGAGGTTTGATAATACCCGGTGTGTCGCTGTAAACCAATTGAAAATCATAGTCTGGCATTTCGCCATTTACGATTCCCATAATCCTATGTCGGGTTGTTTGGGCTTTTGAAGTAATAATGGACAGTTTCTCACCCACCAAAGCATTCATTAAAGTTGATTTGCCCACGTTTGGTTTCCCCACTATACTTATAAACCCTGCCCTGTGTTCTTTCATTTTATCGTTAGTCTGTTATCTATCATTCTATTTTGATATTGCTGCAGAAACCCTTTTAGATTAAGCTCCATTTTTTTTGCAAATTCATTGTCAGAAAGCAAAAGATTGTTCTTTAACAATTTATCGTCCACAAAATTATACAATCCTTGCGGTTTTTCCCCGTCAAACTGCATAACATATTTGCCTATGAACCATTGGTATTGGCCAAAGTAGTTAATTGCATAGTTCTGAGGCTTGTAGTCCAAAAGGTTTTTGCCAAATGCTAAATAGGGTTTATCAAAATTTAACAGCGACAATACAGTAGGTAAAACGTCTGATTGTTGGAAGTTTTTATCCGATTGTTCTGCTATTTGACCACCAGGATAATAAAAAAATATAGGTACTCTAAATCGCCCAACACTGTTAGAAAACTCTGGCAAAGTAGCGTGCGAACTGGTATGATCTCCGGATATTACAAATACGGTATTCTTAAACCAAGGTTTCGATTTAGCTTTTTCGAAGAATGCTTTCAAGGCAAAATCGGTATAACTTAGAGTTTCATAAATGGGATGTGGTCCTTTTTTGAATTTTCCTTGATACTTTTTTGGTATTTTAAAAGGGTCGTGCGAGGAAAGGGTAAAAACTGTACTAAAAAATGGTTGAGGAAATGAATCTAGTTTTTTGCCAAAAAAAGAAAGAAATGGTTCATCCCATATTCCCCAAATTCCATCTGAATCTTCATTATTACCATATTCATCTTTGCCAAAATAGTGATCAATACCTACCAAATTGGCAAATGACTGAAAACCCATAGAGCCATTAGGTGCTCCATGAAAAAACGAGGTATGATAATTTTTACTTTTCAAAAGTCCTGGCAAACTATTAAGTGTATTTGTAGAAAATGAAGAAAGCACAAATGGCTGTGTAAAACTTGGCACGCCACACCATAATGCCGGCAATGCTTCTATTGACTTTTTGCCATTTGCAAAACTATTTAAACTGTAAAAGGAATTTTGCCTTAAAGAGTCTAAAAAAGGCGTAAATCCTCCTGAAGTCTTATTTTTTTTAAGCAATCCTGAGGCTTCTTCACTGTAGCTTTCAATAATTATAATGACAACATTGAGAGGTGAAAATACTTTTGATGTATCTGGAATATGAATTGGAGAGTATTCGGTTTCAAGTTCTTTGTCAGATTTAAAAAAGGTTAATCTTTGGGCTTTTTGTTTGCCCAAGGTTTTGAAAATGGTAAACGGTGTATTAAAAACCAAAGCAGTTTGATTGGCTTGTTTTACATATTCTCCTGCATGGTTTAATCCCAAAGGTCTGGTGGCATGTCGTAAATCGCCGCCACGTAAACCAGCGACTATGAAAAATAAGGCTATGAATGAAAAGTCAAAATGAGCATGTGAGTTTTTGAAAAACTGACCAATTTTAATTTTTTTGATTATTAAATATAGCATAAATAAAAATACCAACCAGACAGCCCAAACATACCAATATCGCCAAAGAAAACTAATTAAAAGATGATTTAGATTATTAAAATCTTGAAGTTCGTTGAGGCTTGTCCAAGTAGTGCGGCGTAAATTAAACTGGTAATAGACAGCATCAATACAATTGGCCAAAATACCGATACCATTTGTTATTAAGAACAAAACATCCGTAAAAGTCCTTAATGATGCGGATTTTAAGAGATTCCCTGGCAGAATATAAATCAAAATAAAAAGAATATTAAGATATAAAACACTCACAATATCAAACCGAACACCTCCCCAAAAAATCAAAAGGGCTTCTTTGGTATTGATATTAAAGAAATCTTTATTGCTTATGAGAAAATGAAGCCTCGAAATTGAAAACAAAACCAATACTGCCAATAGCCTAAATATCAGTACCGAGGGAAGGTTTCGAAAAGAAAATGAGGGTTGTTTCGGCATTAGCAAAGCAGAATTATCAGTTTTTTCTACAAAGATACTTGATTTTTAAAAATATCTTCTTACCTTTGCAGTCCAATATCGCGGGATGGAGCAGTTGGCAGCTCGTCGGGCTCATAACCCGAAGGTCACAGGTTCGAGTCCTGTTCCCGCTACACAAAGGAGGTCATTTGACCTCCTTTTTTTATTTACGCTTGTCGGGCTCATAATCCGAAGGACGCAGGGGCGGGGCGGACGGCTAGTCTCCTGTTCCCGCTACACAAAGGAGGTCATTTGACCTCCTTTTTTTATTTTACGCTTGTCGGGCTCATAATCCGAAGGACGCTGGGGCGAGGCGGACGGCTAGTCTCCTGTTCCCGCTACTTTTAGGAGGTCAATTGACCTCCTTTTTTTATTTTACGCAATTTGGACTCATTATCTGAAGGACTCTGGGGCGAGGCGGACAGCTAGTCTCATGTTCATGCTACACAGATGAGGTCATTTGACCTCCTTTTTTTATTTTAAGCAATTTGGGCTCATTATCTTAAGGACACTGGGGCGAGGCGGACGGCTAGTCTCTTGTTTCCACTATTTTTAGGAGGTCAATTGATTTACTTTTTCAAATAAGTTTAGCAAAATATACATGGATTTAATAATTTTCTGCTGATAATTTATTTTCTATCACCTCTATCTTACTTGCCAACTTCTGTATCATGCTTTCATAGTTCTCATTCTTCTTTTTCAATTCCTCAATAATAGTTTGCTGTTCTTTTACTGCATTAACTAAGGGCATAACAAAATCAGAATAAGTTAATGAATATGTTCCATTTTGAGATATTTGGATTCCGCTAAATGGCAATTTAAGCCCTTTTACTGCCTCTTCCACTTCTTGTGCTATAAATCCATCATGCATGGTTTTTGTCTTATCTGAGATGTAATTGTAACGCTTAGGATTAAGCTTTAGAATGAAATTTAGACCTAAATCATTATTACTAACAATATTCTCTTTGAGCCTCAAATCTGAGGGGGTACTCCAAGATACTTGACCTTCTATTACGGTAACACTACCATTACCAATTCTGATTTTATTATTATCGTCTACTAAAGCATAAGCACCTATAACTGTTGAATTACTTAAACTGCCTGATGTTACATCTGCATTGTATCCAATAGCAGTATTACTTGTACCCGAAACATTTCCTTTTAAAGCCTCCACTCCAAAAGCAGAATTTTCACTACCATCAATATTGTTTCTTATAGCATCCCATCCAATAGCAGTATTATAATAGCCTGTTGTGTTTAAATAAAGTGAGCCTACCCCAAATCCACTATTGTGATGCCCATTTGTATTTGACCAAAGCGAATAATAGCCATTTGCAGAATTATTATGACCGTCTAAATTTGAATATAATGCTCCAGAACCCATTGCACTATTAAATCCACCAATTGTATTGGAATATAAAGAAGTAGACCCACTAGCAGTATTGTTTAGGCCATTTAAGTTAGAGTATAAAGCATTAGCCCCATTTGCGGTATTATAGTTTCCGTATGAATTAAGATATAAAGAATTATAACCATTAGCAGTATTATCATTTCCTGTTGAATTGGTAGTCAAAGAATTATAACCGCTAGCAGTATTGTTGCTACCAGTTGTATTAAAATGCAATGAACCAGCACCGTTTGCAGTATTATACCAACCTGTTTTATTATACCATAGTGAGCTATTACCTGTTGCTGTATTATAACTACCTGTAGTGTTATAATATAAAGAGGCTGAACCAGTAGAGGTATTGAAGTATCCTGTTGTATTAGAATAAAGTGATTGAAACCCGCTTGCAGTATTATCAATTCCTGTTGTATTAGAATACATAGAGTAAGAGCCACTTGCTGTATTGAAGTATCCTGTAGTATTAAAATAAAGTGATTTAGACCCGCTTGCCGTATTATTGCTACCTGTTGTATTTGAGCTTAGGGAGGACACGCCATTTGTAGTATTCCAATTTCCTGTTGTATTTGAGCGTAAAGACCAATAACCGCTTGCTGTATTATTAAAACCTGTTGTATTTGAAGATAAAGATGCATTACCATTTGCAGTATTATTAAACCCAGTTGTATTTGAATATAAAGATTCAACGCCATTTGCTGTATTATAAGAACCAGTTGTATTTGAATATAAAGATAACATACCATATGCCGTATTATTAAAACCTGTTACATTATTCCTTAAAGATTCAACGCCATTTGAAGTATTATTAGACCCTGTTGTATTTTCATACAAAGAATAAACACCACTTGCAGTATTATTAAACCCAATTGTATTTGAATATAAGGAATAAGCACCAGTTGCTGCATTCTTATACCCTGTTGTATTTGATGATAATGCTTTAAATCCATTTGCCGTATTATTGCTACCTAAGTTATTCCATAATGAATATGCCCCAGTTGCTGTGTTGTAAATACCAGATAAATTATAATATAAGGAATATGCACCATTCGCAGTATTGTTATGACCTGTTCTGTTGTAATACAATGAATTTGCACCAGTGGCCGTATTTTTTTCTCCTGTAGTATTAGCAAGTAATGAAGAGGAACCACTCGCAGTATTTTCTATCCCTGTTGTATTTCGACTTAAGGAAGATGAACCAATTGCAGTATTTTGTTTACCTGTAGTATTGAACGATAATGAATTATAACCAATAGCAGTATTGCTGCTACCTATCGTATTTAACCCTAAGGAATTACTTCCTAAAGCCACATTTTGAAAATTACTAGAATTTGTGCTACCTAAAAGCCCTTTCGGAGTAATGACTATTGAGCCATTTCCACTTGATAATGTTGAAATTTGTGCATTTGATAATGTAGAAATTGATAGAATTAAGAATAAGGTAATTTTTTTCATGTGTATTTTTTTTATTTGTCTAAATTAACTCATTAATTAAAATATTATCCTTACCTCTCTTTCTTTTTTTTTATAAAATAATTTTCAGTTTTAGAAACAGTCTTCTTTTGTCATCGTTTTCGTTTTTTCAATAATATTTCCAAAAAATCCATTTACTTTTAGGGAACAATTATTCAACCTTAAAAAACAAATGAAAAAAACATTGATTTTGGCTGCGTTTGGTATTTTAACAACGCTGGCTTTTCGCACATCTCATTCTTTCTTAATTTCTAAAATTCTTGATACTCCTAAAAGTGAAATTATAGTTCCAGCTGGCTTTAAAGCTGAAATTCTTGGTGCGGATTTAGGGGCTACAAGGCACATGGTAGTTTCAAAAAATGGCGTAATTTATGCCAAACTATCCAAACTAAAGGATGGTAAAGGAATGGTTAAACTTACCGATACCAAAAAAGACGGCAAAATAGATTTGACAGAATATTTCGGTGATTATACTGGTACGGGAGTTACAATAAAAAACGGATATTTGTATGCATCCTCAAACAAGGGCGTATTCCGTTATAAACTTGATGACAAAGAAAATATAATTAACACAGATGCTCCAGAAAAAATAATCGATGGCCTTGTAGACAAAGGAAGAGACAATGCAAAGCCTTTTGTATTGGATAATGCAGGGAACATTTACGTGACAGTTGGCTCATACAACGACCCTTGCCGAGAGCCTGGTACTGGAAACGGAATTAACCCTTGTACTATTTTAGACTCTGCCGGTGGAATCTGGAGATTTAAGGCAGATATGGCCAACCAATCTTATTCAGACGGAAAATTGTACGCAACAGGCTTAAAAAATGCCGTAGGCATCGCTTGGAATAATAAAACAAATACTTTGTTTGCGACAGTACACGGTAGAGGCCAATTCCATGATTTCTATTCGCAATACTATACCCCCAAACAAAGTCAAGAATTGCCAGCAGAGACGCTTTATGAATTGCATGAAGGTGATGATGCAGGTTGGCCGTATGTATATTATGACCAATTTCAGTAGAAAAAAATCGTAGCTCCTGAATATGGCGGCGATGGCAAAAAAACAGGTGGAGAAAAGGCTTTAGATCCTATAGTTGCATTTCCAGCACACCTCGGACCAAACGATCTGCTTTTTTATACTGGAAAAATGTTTCCAGCTAAATACCGAAATGGGGCTTTTATAGCGTTTCACGGACAATCGCCGGAACTTAAGAAAGGCTATTTGGTAGCATTTGTACCTTTTGTAAACAATAAGCCTTCAGGTAAATGGGAGATTTTTGCGGATAATTTTGCTGGAGTAGATCTTGTTAAACCTACTGGCCCGATTCAGCATAGACCATGCGGATTAGCCCAAGGCCCTGATGGTGCTTTATATGTTTGTGATGATTTGGGAGGGACTATTTTCAAAATAAGCTACAAACCAAAAAAGTAAAAATTTGGCATAAAAAAGGCGTGATTTGTAAAAAATCACGCCTTTTTTTAACTTAAAAATTTTTATTTCACTTTAGTAAATACTACAACTAAAGAAGAAAGTTCACCTTCAAAAGTTTCTTCATAAGTCCAAGTAAATTTACCATCTTCGAATACAACATTTCCATTGTATGGAGTAGCATCACTTTCTATAATATCAAGAGCTGTATCATTTGTTAGATTAAAAGTACCCGTTGGAGTAAAAATAAATAAAGATTCACCATTGTCATCTTTACAATCATTTGGTTCAAATACCGAATATTTATTATCCTCGGTAAATGTCATTGTAATATCTTTGGTACATGGATAAAAGGCGTTATACAAAGCCCAAATATCAAAAGCTTGGGAGCTGTCTTTATAATTGGCACTTGTAATTTTCCAAGTTCCTGCTATTTTGGCATTAGGACCAACATCTTCTTTTTTACAGCCAGTCAAGCCGACTAAAACGCCAAAAAAGATTACTAAAACGCTACTTTTTAATGATTTCATTTAAATAAATTGATTAATTACAGATTTTCAAGCAAATAAAAGTACTACAGAAATTCTTAATATTATTTTAATTCAATTAATAAAATGAAAATATGTCTCCTTTTAAACTATTTAAATTAGATATAATCAAAAAAAAAGCCAAAATTTGTTTTCAAAGAAAAAACCTTTTTTTTGTGTTTAAAAACCATTCTAAAATCAACAAACATCTGCTATGAAATCTATTTTGGTCTATTGCGGCTCGAATATGGGTAAAAATGAAATTTATAAAAATGCCGCTATAAGTTTAGGCTTGGAATTGGTAAAAAGAAATATTAAACTTGTTTATGGTGGCGGAAATAGGGGTTTAATGGGTGAAATATCAAGAACGGTTATGAAAAATGGAGGATATGCCATTGGCGTAATGCCTGATTTTTTGGTAAAAATGGAAGTTGCGAGCACGGAATTGTCAGAAATGATAATTGTAGAAACTATGCACCAAAGAAAATCGAAAATGGAAGAGCTTTGCGATGGAGTAATAACTTTGCCGGGAGGATTTGGAAGTATGGATGAATTGTTTGAAATATTAACATGGGGACAATTAGGTTTACATAAAAAACCAGTCGGAATTTTAAATGTCAACGGTTTTTATGACCATTTGCTAGCCCAAATGGATTTTATGGTTGATGAGGGTTTTTTGAAAAAAGAAAATAGAAATTTACTAGTTTTCGATGAAAATATTGATTCATTATTAAACAAAATGAGCAATTTTAATCCTGAATACAGCAAAAAATGGATGGACAAAGACAATATTTAAGCTCACGTTCTTTTATTAAGATTTATTCTTAATTATTTACAAAAATGAAAAAACTTCTTAAAATTTTAGCAGTCTTTATAGGTTTGGTGTTTTTAGTGGGGATCATTTCATATTTTATTTTCAATGAAAAACTTCCCATAGGCGAAAACCCAAAAGAAGGTGATGAACTTGCACAAAAAATGCTGGTAGCATTAAATAAACCTGCTTGGGACTCAACCAATGTTCTAAGTTGGACTTTTAAAGGCCTTCATTCTTATGTTTGGGACAAAAAAAATAATTTGGTAGCAGTAAAATGGGATGACAAAGAAGTTTTATTAAACCTGGGTGATTGGCCAAAAGGTAAAGCCTTTGACAAAGGTGTCGAAATTACAGACAAACAATTAGATGTCTTAAGAGGCAAAGCCTACGCTTATTTTTGCAATGATTCCTATTGGCTGATAGCCCCATTCAAAGTCTTTGATGAGGGGGTAAGTCGAAGCATTGTAAATACTGAAGACAATAAAAAAGCCTTGTTGGTCAGCTACAGTTCGGGCGGTGTTACACCGGGAGATTCTTATTTATGGTTTTTGGATGACCAAAATATCCCAGAATCATTTAAAATGTGGGTAAAAATTATTCCAATAGGTGGTGTAAAAGCCACTTGGGAAAATTGGACAAAATCTGAAACTGGCGTAATGGTTGCAAAAAATCATAAATTGGGGCCTATGAATGTGGATTGTAGTGCAATTAAAATGGGTCTCAATTTAGAATCAATTGGTTTAAAGAGCGATTATTTTAAAGCAATTTTGTAAAATTTTAAAGATACATATAAATCAGAAATTGGATGGATCAAAAACTAAAAAAGACTTTGTCACCACTTTTGCTTTGGGGTTTAGGCGTGGGTTACGTGATTTCGGGCATGTACTTTGGTTGGAATCTCGGCCTAGAAAAGGGAGGCGTTTTTGGGATGGCTGCGGCCACTTTTTTGGTGATTGTGATGTATGTTTGTTTTAGTTTTTCATATACCGAACTGGCCTGTGCCATACCCAAAGCAGGAGGAGGATTTGATTATGCAAATCGAGCTTTCGGCAAAAATCTGGGTTTTATAACTGGCTTGGCACAAATTATCGAGTTTGTCTTCGCTCCTCCTGCCATTGCCATTGCCATCGGAACTTATCTCAACCTTTCATTTCCAAATATTCCAGTTTTTGGGGCTGCATTTACGGTCTATTTGATATTTACTGGATTAAATATTTATGGGGTAAAGGCTGCTGCAACTTTTGAGTTGTTCGTTACAGTTCTGGCAGTTTTTGAATTATTGCTTTTTGCGGGAATTACATTGCCCCATTTTTCGACTACTCAATTTACACAAAAGGCTTCTGTAGATGGTTGGGCCGGGGCTTTTGCAGCATTGCCTTTTGCTATTTGGTTTTTTCTAGGTATCGAGGGGGTTGCTAATGTGGCCGAGGAAACCAAAAATCCTCAAAAAGACATTTTAAAGGGGTTTGGATCTGCTATATTGACCCTTGCTGCTTTATGTATTTTGGTATTTTTAGCCTCTGTGGGTGTTGGAGGATGGGAGAAAATAGTTTTTAACGCCGATGGCTCTGTTTCAGATTCGCCTTTGCCATTGGCCATGGCTTTGGTGGTAAGCAAAGACTCTATAATGTATCATTTACTAATCAGTATAGGTATATTCGGATTGGTTGCTTCTTTTCACGGATTGATTCTGGCTTCGGGTAGGGCCACAATGGAGTTTGGAAAGTTGGGTTATGCTCCCAAAATTTTAGGAGAAGTAAGTCCAAAATTCAAAACACCGATGTTTGCTTTGCTTATAAATATGGCATTAGGACTCATAGCTTTGGTATCGGGGAAAACAGGGGAGATTATAACGATAGCCGTTTTTGGAGCTTTGGTTTTATATATTATTTCGATGTTGTCTTTAATAAAATTAAGAAATAGCGAGCCTAATTTAGAAAGACCTTTTAGGGTTCCTTTTTATCCAATCTTACCAATTTTAGCATTAATTATCGGAATAGTTTGCCTAATTTCCATGATTTATTTTAATCTGGTTTTGGCAGCTTTGTTTTTTGGCGTAATTCTGTTTTCATTTATTCTTTTTAGATACTTTTATAAAAAATATTGAGCTAAATAATTTTCAAAATTGCGTTTTATGTCTGAAAATGAAATTATAGAATATGTTAAAAACCATCCAAGTGGCCGAGTTAAAATTGCCGTTGCTGATATTGATGGTGTTTTAAGAGGTAAATATATTTCGACCGAAAAATTCATGTCCATAATCAATAATTCATTTGGATTTTGTAATGTGATTTTTGGCTGGGACATGGCCGATGTTGCTTATGACAATACAAATTACACTGGCTGGCATTCTGGGTATCCGGATGCAAATACCCAAATAGATTTAAATACTTTCCGTAAAATTCCTTGGGAAAATGATGTGCCGTTTTTTTTAGGTGAAATGATTGAAGGAAGCGAAAATCATGTTTGTCCGAGACAATTGCTCAAAAGAATAGAAAATCAAGCCAAAGAAATGGGTTACAAACCTTTGGTTTCTCAGGAATTCGAATGGTTTAATTTTGAAGAAACACCGCAAAGTGCAGCAGACAAAAACTTTCAAAGTTTAAAGCCGCTTACACCTGGAATGTTTGGGTACTCTATTTTAAGAAGTTCGCAACGTAACGATTTCTTTTCTGCCATTTTTGATAATCTAAAAGCTTTCGATGTGCCAATTGAAGGTTTACATACCGAAACTGGACCCGGCGTTTATGAAGCGGCTATTCAATATGGACCAACCTTGGAAGCTGCCGATAGAGCTATTTTGTTTAAAACGGCCATCAAAGAAATTGCCTATAAACATGGAATTATGGCGACTTTTATGGCAAAAATTAACGAAGACCTACCCGGCTGCGGAGGACATGTGCACCAAAGCATTTGGGATGCTGAAGGTAAAAACAATCTCTTCTTTGATGCCAATGATTTAAATAATATGAGTCCTTTGATGAAGAGTTTTGTAGCAGGTCAGTTGCTTTGTTTACCCGAAATACTTCCTTTGATTGCTCCTACTATAAATTCCTACAAAAGACTAGTAGAAGGGGCTTGGGCACCGACTACACTTACTTGGGGTGTTGACAACCGAACGGTGGCTTTAAGAGCATTGACAGGAGGAAATAAATCTTGCAGGTTAGAAACCCGTGTGGTAGGTGCTGATACCAACCCATATTTGGCCATTGCGGCATGCTTGTCTGCTGGCTTGTATGGTATTAAGCATAATTTGGAATTAAAACAGCCCGCAACAATTGGAAATGGTTATACCGATGAAAGCAACGGAAGGTTATCAAAAAATTTAATTGATGCTACCCATAAAATGAAGGAGTCTAAGATTGCAAACGAACTTTTGGGTGAATCATTTGTTAATCATTTTGCACAAACTAGGGAATGGGAGTGGAGAGAATTCTCGAAAAAAGTTACTGATTGGGAGTTAAAAAGATATTTTGAAATAATTTAATATAAAACTAAACTATGATTTCACAGTTTAATTTTCCTACAACTATCCGATTTGGTGCTGGCGTAGTGAAAGAGTTGGCAGTATACTTAAAGAAAAATGATTTGTCGAAACCATTAATTGTTACTGATAATACTGTAAAGGAATTGTCATTTTTTAAAGAAATACTCAATGACCTCTCGGTAGCAGGAATTTCGACTGAAGTGTTTTCAAATATTCATAAAAATCCCGTAAAATCTGATGTATATGCCGGAACTGAGGCGTATGATGCTACAGAAAGAGATTGTATTGTCGGAATAGGCGGAGGTGCTGCCTTAGATGTAGCAAGAGCGATTTTATTGCGTATCAATCACAGAGAAGATTTATTTAAATATGATGATTTGATTGGTGGTGATGTTTATGTAACCAACGATGTGCCTCATTTTATTACCATACCTACCACTGCCGGCACTGGCAGCGAGGTGGGTCGAAGTGCTATAATTGCCGACGATGAAACCCATCAAAAGAAAATATTATTTGCTCCAAAATTATTGGCAAAAATTGTATTTGCCGATCCGATGTTGACTATCGAACTGCCTGATTTTATTACAGCAGCAACAGGAATGGACGCATTGACACATAATATGGAAGCCTATTTGGCTAAAAACTTTCATCCACTTTGTGATGGAATAGCTTTAGAAGGCATGCGATTAATTAATGAATCGATTGTAAAAGCTACTAAAAACCCAGATGTGGAGGCAAGAAGTAATATGTTGATGGGCTCTATGATGGGTGCCATTGCGTTTCAGAAAGGCCTTGGAGTGGTACATTCATTGGCCCATCCTATGTCTTCTTTGCTAGATACTCACCATGGATTGGCCAATGCCGTGAACTTGCCTTATGGTATGAAATTTAACCTTGCTGGCAACGAAGCTCGGTTTACAAGAATGGCACAATCTTTTGATTTGAATGATACCTCTCCAGAGTCTGTCATCAAGCATTTGTTTGAATTAAACTCTGACATCAATATTCCCCATAAACTGTCGGCTGTGGGCGTAAAACCAAAACATATCGAAACGTTGGCTGAATTGGCTTTGGCAGATTTTGCCCATCCCAACAATCCAAAACCGGTAAGTAGAGAAGACTTCAAAAATTTGTACTTAGAGGCTCTATAAAAATGGCACTGAAAATAGGCATAACGCAAACCGAAACTAAAGGGCATAATTATCCAAAATGGATATTAGACAGTGGTGAAGAGATTGAATTGGTTGAATTATCATACGAAAAATATAATCTTGAGGAAATATCTATTTGCGATGGGGTACTTTTTACAGGGGGCATTGATATTCACCCCAATAACTTTATTCCTGACTTTGAAGGGTCCTACCCCAATTCCCCTTCTGATTTTTCGTACCAAAGAGATAAGTATGAATTTGAAGTACTATCAATTTGTTTAGAAAAAAAGATCCCAATTTTAGGAATATGCAGAGGTTTACAACTATTTAATATATTTTTCGACGGAACCTTGGTGTTGGATATTGGGCCAGAAGGATGTAAAGCCCATAAAGAAGAAGAAAGTAAAGACAAATGCCACAAGGTTGAACTTGTGAAAGATTCAATGTTAAATAAAATTGTAAAACTAGATTCAGGTATATGCAATAGTGCCCACCATCAAGTAATAGATAAACTAGGACTAGGTCTTAAAATTGGTGCACATGATGAGCAAGGGTTAATAGAGGCAATAGAATTGATAAATCCAGAAAATCAATTTTTAATGGCTGTTCAGTGGCATCCTGAAAGAATACCTGACAAAGAAAGTCCACTTACAAAAAACATAAAAGAAGCATTTTTAGCAGCATCAAAACTATATTCAAATCATGTCATTGTCAATATTTAATCCTGCAAATGGGAATCTTATTACCGAAGTTCCAACAGATAGTCAAGAAAGTTTACATCTAAAATTCGAAAAACTTAGTTCAGCCCAAAACAGCTGGAAAATGATTTCTTTGTTAAATAGGATGGCTATTATTCAAAAATTTAGCGATTTGTTAGCGTCAAATATTGATGAATTAGCATCAATATTAAGTTCAGAGGTAGGAAAACCACTTAATCAAGCCAAAAATGAAATAAATGGTGCCAGAACCAGAATCGCTTGGCTTTTAGCAAATGCCGAAAAATATTTGAGCGATGAAATCATGTCAGAAACACCTGGAATGACAGAAAAAATCGTTTATGAGCCTTTGGGTATCGTTTGCAATATTTCGGCTTGGAATTATCCGTATTTGGTAGGAATCAATGTGATAGTTCCAGCACTTTTGGCAGGAAATGGTGTTTTTTATAAACCATCAGAATTTGCGACTTTAACAGGTTTAAAAATCGAAGAAATGCTTTTAAAAGCGGGCCTTCCAGAAAATACTTTTGAGATTGCCATCGGAAAAGGAGAGGTGGGAAATATGCTTTTAGAAATGCCTTTAGATGGATATTACTTCACAGGATCTTACAAAACGGGCGATTATATATACCAAAAAGTAGCGTCTAAAATGGTGCCTTGCCAATTGGAATTAGGCGGCAAAGACCCGCTTTATGTTACTGATGATATTGCTGATATAAAAAATGTTGCAATAGGAACCGCCGATGGGGCATTTTATAATAATGGACAAAGCTGCTGTGCCGTCGAAAGGATTTATGTACATGAAAAAGTGTACGATGCTTATGTTGAGTCTTTTATAAATGAGGTAAATTCATGGACAATAGGCGAGCCAAGTCAAGAGGGTGTTTACATTGCAGCGATAACACGTGAAGACCAAATCAAAGTATTGGAAAATCAGGTAAAAGATGCCCTCGAAAAAGGTGCAAAATTGCTAACAGGTGGCAAACGCATCGATAAAAAAGGAAATTATTTTGAGCCAACGGTTTTGACAAATGTCAACAACCAAATGTTGGTGATGCAAGAAGAATCTTTTGGACCCATTATCGGAATCATGAAAGTGTCGTCAGACGCCGAGGCAATAAATCTTATGAATGATACAAGCTACGGTTTAACTGCTTCAGTTTATGCAGATTCGAAAGAAAGAGCCAATGAGATATTGCCAAAATTGAATGCAGGCAGTGCTTATTGGAACTGTTGCGACAGGGTTTCTGCAGCTTTACCTTGGAGTGGAAGAAAACACTCAGGCTTTGGTGCCACGCTTTCGCACGCAGGTTTGAGAGCATTTACACAGCCTAAAGCCTATCATTTGAGAGGATAAAATCCTATTAATATAAATATACGCCTTAATTAAAAAATAATAAGTACAATGAAAAATGTCTCAATTCTATTCCTTTTTTTAGCCATTTCTTTAGCTTTTTTATCTTGTCAAGATAAGCCTACACCTGTAAATACACTATCTGAAAACGAAATCTCAGAGGGATGGAAATTATTATTTGACGGAAAAACTACAGAAGGCTGGCATTTGTATAATAGAGGAAATACACCTTCGGCATGGATAGTAAAAGATGACGAATTGTTATGTAATCCAGATACTTTTGAAGTAGAGCATGGTGATCTACTTTCCAATGTTACTTATGAAAACTTTGATTTAAAATTTGATTGGAAAATATCTGAGGCAGGAAATTCTGGTGTTTTTATAAATGTGCAAGAAGCTGAGCAATATCCTAGGGCATGGACCACTGGTCCTGAGTTACAATTATTAGATAATCTTGGGATTCATAAAGAATATTTAAACGACACCACTCATTGGGCTGGATGTTTATATGGTTTCAAATCAACTTTAAATGCGGCTACTTATAAACCTGCCGGACAATGGAATGATGCTAGAATACTACAAGAAAATGGAAAAGTAAGCTTTTGGTTAAATGGGGTACAAACTGCTGAGCAAGACCTAAAAACCCCAGAATGGCAAGAAATGGTAGCGAAAAGCGGTTTTAAAACTTTTTCGGATTATGGCAAATCAACCAAAGGCCACATAGCCTTACAAGATTGGTCAAAAGGCGTTTCTTTTCGAAATATTAAGATTAAAAGTCTTTAAGTTTTAAAATTTATTTTTTTAAAATCCATTTTCTAACGGGCTCTTCGTAATATTTAAAAATCATAATTGATACATAAATCAGTACGATTGGACTTATGAATTTATCAAGGGTGCTTCCAAAAACCAGTTTCGAATATTCACGGATTGGAACCTGCAAAAGGTATATTGAATAACTAGCTCCACCAAGTAAAACGAGTGTATTTGATCCCAAAAACTTACTTATTGGTGAACTTTCAGATGCAATTTGAAATATTAAAACACCTACCAAAACGATAGCTAAACTTAATAAATAGATATTGTTTGAAAAAGACAAAATCATTAAAATCAAAACAATATTTAAAGAAACCATACCAGATTTTCCTAGGAAAACAGACTGAGTTAGAATATAAATTCGGCACAACAAAAGGCCAAAAATGAATTCAAATGCCCGTAAAATGGGTAATGGCAATTGGTAAGCTTCAAGACCGATTTTTACAACTTCACCAGGTGCTAGTATTGGTGTAGCGAAATAAACAATGGCTATACCTACCAAAAAGGTAAGCATATATACATTTTTAAGAGAACGTTTGTTGATATAATTCCAGATAAAAGGGAAAATTAAATAGAAGAAAAACTCTACAGAAAGTGTCCATGCCTGAAATAGCCAGGCATAGCCCATACCGGTGTTTTTTAAAGTCCACGACTGGGTCATCGTAAGAACCGAGGCTATGGAATGTAAATCAAGGCTTTGATATACAAAAGGCAATACCAATAAAAGTGCTAAAAAATATACGGGGTATAAACGTGAAAACCTTGCCTTATAAAACTTGAATAAAAACGACTTATTAAAATGAATTTCTGGATAATTATAAGCTAAAATAAAACCAGATAAAATAAAAAAGAGACCAACACCTAAGTATCCGTGGCTTAAAAAATTGATGATTTTGTCATTTAAACCTGCTTTTGTTGCAAAACTTAAGCCGCTGTGAAACAGCAAAACATAAAATGCAGCAAAAAACCGAATTCCTGTTAAAGATTTGATGGATTTTCTTTTAAGTTCTTTCGAATCTTTCTGGAAGGGCATTCTAATAATTTATTCTGTGGGCAAAGATATTAAAATTTAGGTAAATTCATTTTTTACTCATGAGCAGCCAAAACTTCAATATCAAAAACCAAGGGTGAATTCGGTGGAATCGGGCCTCCACCGCCCGAACCATAACCCAAACTGGAAGGAAAAATTAATATTCCTTTTTCACCCACCTTCAATTTTGCAATTCCCTCATCAAAGCCAGGTACAACCTGACCTATTCCTAAAATAAAATTAAATGATCCTTCATCAAATGACTTTCCGGACAATAAATGCCCGGAATACTTTACTTTTACAGACTGCCCTTTTTTAAGAAGCTTTCCAGAAGGGTTGGCTTCCACCAGAACAAATCGCAATCCACTTTGGGACTTTTCCGTGATTTTTAAATTATTGTCTGCGATGTATTTTTCTATTTGTGGCTCCTCAGGGAGGCTTTCTTTTTGCTTATTCCCGCATGATAAACCGGAAACTAAAACTATAATTAATACTACATTTTTTAATTTAATCATTTTTCTAAAGGATGCTCTTTTAATAATTTAGAGGTATTGTAAAAATCTTTCTTTGCGGCTGTTTTTGCCCTTACCTGTTTCACTTTTTCGGGTGAAACCGCGGGTGCTTGGTTTCCAAACGAATTTCTGACATAGGTTAGAACTGCTGCAACTTCTTTATCCGTTAAAAGCCCTCCATAAGGTGTCATAGGTACTTGACCTGGATATTTTTTGCCATTTACGTCTATTTCTCCCATCAATCCTTTCAATACAATTTTAATCATTCTCTCTTCACTTCCAGTTACCCATTTTGTGCCAGCTAATGGAGGAAAACCAGATGCTGAAAGCCCTTGCCCATCGGCTTGGTGGCAAGTAATACAATATCCTTCTTTAGAAAAAATCTCTCTTCCCAGTGTAAACAACTCCAAGTCCTTGCCCTTAATATTGGTAGTACTATAAATTTCTTTTTGCTTCTTCACTTCTACCCCATTCAAATGTGCCTCTGCCGTTTCAAAAGCATGAATCATCCAATCGTCCAAAGGTTTTTTCTTGGCTTCTGCCAAAATAGGTAAACCTTTTTCCTTTCCTATCCATGATGAGGCCACTATAGCATCTAATCGAACTCTGGTGTTTTCATCTTTAACCATTTGCATCAACAAAGCGGCTTGGTCTTTAACTTGATGACCTGTAAATCTTAAAACCTCCACAGCTGCAGCTCTTACATGATAGTCTTGGGCTTTAAGTAGCTTTTTTAACAACTCTTGATCTACTTTATCTAGCCCCCAAGTAACCCAAAGTGCCTCAAGCAGATGATGCTCATATCTAGCATCTTTTTTATCTAAAGTGTTTTCCCATTTTTTTATAGCACTGAGCACCTCAGAAGCATTTCTTGCTCTTAGTTCTCTTCTGGTACGGTATCTGGTTCGGTATTCTGGTAATTTTAAATTTTCTAAAAGTGTTTCAATACTAGCACCATCTATTTTTGCAGGTACTACCAGTGGCCTAGATGGATAGGTAATTCGGTAAATTCTCCCATGCACATGGTCACGAAGCGGATCACGGGCATTGTGCTGCATGTGACCGATGAGAATATTGTGCCAATCAATTAAGTACAATGATCCATCCGGTGCAAACTCCATATCTACAGGTCTGAAGTTTCTGTCTTCGCTAGACACCAAGTCTTGACGAAATTTGGTTTTGTAACCTGTTCCCTCATCCCATATCTTGTGCTGTTTCATTCCCAAGAAACCTATAGTATTATTAATTAACAAATCTCCTTGAACCTCATCAGGGAAATGTCTGCTCGATACAAACTCCAAGCCAGACGTTGGTCTAACCATTTGGTCCTTTTCAATCAATTGAACGCTTTTGTGGGTAGCTTCACCATATCTCGGAAGTACCGTTCCTGGCATCATCCATCTCACATCCGGACTTGAAGTCTCGGCAAAAAACGGCTGCCCCCATTCGTCAAAAGCAATTCCCCAAGGATTTGGAATGGCTAATTGAGCGGTTCTTTCCAATTTATGTAACTGTGGTGAATATCTATAAAATCCACCATTGGTTGCCCTAACTGTTCCGTAGGGCGTTTCTACATTTGTATGCAAAAACACGCCTTCGCCAGAATAGATTGCACCAGATGGGTCGGCACAGAATGCACTGCTGTTATGATGCGTATCATGATCATCATAACCACTAAGAATGATTTCCATCTTATCAGCTTTGTCGTCACCATTGGTATCTGTAAATAATTTAAGATTTGTTCCTTGTGAAACGTAAACCCCTTCTGGTGCAAATTCAAATCCCAATGGCAAATGTAGTCCTTCTACAAAAATCGTCTGCTTATCAGCTTTCCCATCGTTATTAGTGTCTTCTAAAATCAGTAATTTATCATTTGGCCTGGCATCTCCGGGTTTATAATGAGGATAACTAGGCATAACTGCTACCCAAAGACGACCTTTGTTGTCAAAAGACATTTGGACAGGATTTGCTAAATCTGGAAATTCAACCTCAGAAGCAAACAACTCGATTTTGTAGCCATCTGGAACTTTCAATTTATTCAAGGCATTTTGCCCATAAAGATATTCTAGACTACCATTCTGTTCCGGGTTAAAATTTGTTGTAACGGGTGGCAATACTCGGGTTTTTTCATCCTGGGTTTTTATATCCATTTTAGTGCCTTTTGAAACGGCCTCCCATATTGCGGCATCTCTTATGGCAGTCATTTGTCTGATTTTCTCAATTTCTGCTGGATAATTATCTGGCCCGAATGGATTGTATCTTCTTCCATAAACATGCACGCCATTTGGGATTTTGTAATCATTGTGCCACATCCAGTTTTTTTCTAAAACGGCATCTAAGACCAATTGCTCGTGCTCTCTTTTTATATTTGATACCTGACCAAATATTGCATCGTTTAAAAGAATTCCTAATTTTTGGTATCCTGCATTGTTTAACTGAAACCCATCTATTGTTAAAGGCTCATTGGTTTCATCGAACCATTTTTTAGAAGTCGAAAAAACATCTAGAAACAAAACATTATTGCTTTTGGCAACCTGACGCATTGCCTGTGTATACAACCAAAGATTTTCATTCTCTTTTTTTCCGTTTGGTAAATCCATTTTGTCGGATACATCTTCAAATGCAATAGGAGAAACCAAGGCCAGCTGTGGAGCTTGTTTTCCATTATACAATTGGCTTTGGGTATGTTTTATAAATGCTTCTAATTCTGCTTTAAAATTCTCTAAACCTTCAGGACCAGAAAAAGACTCGCTATATCCAAAAAATGCAATAATGATATCAGTTTGCAATCTCGTAAGCCATTGGTCGGGGTTTTCAAAATGACCTTCACTTCCCGAATTGGTTGCTAATTCAGTTTGGAATTTCTCCGCACCGGGAAAAGCCCAAGGAGAAAAACGTGAAGCATGGGGACGAAAACCTGGGGTATCTCCACCGTCACACATATTTCTAACTACTACATTTTTTGAGGGATTTCTCAAATACAATTCCTTTTCAAAATGACCGTAGTTCATCATTCTTGAGCCTAAATCATTCCCAATCAACGAAATGTGGGCGTTTTCTGAAATTTTCAAAAACTGAGGTTCTTCTGTCAAAAAACTGCTAGAAATAAAACCCGAAAAAATTAACGTGATTATTAAAAAACCTATTTTAGATTTCATCTTATTTTTTTAGTTTACCATACCTCTGTAAGGTACATTAATGTCTATTTTTCCTTTCCATTTTTTAGGCACTTTTAGTCCTAACTCCCAGTGAATGGCGTTTATTACCAAGCGTTGAAATGCCTCCACACTGAAATCTTCTGGATGACCAATGGTTGTTGTAAAAACCTTAGCACCAAAAGAGTTTGTACCAACCCAAGCAACAGGATTATCAACTGCAGCTTTGTCAGGATTTACAGACTTACCCATCAGCAACCACTCAGAGCCTTTGGTTGGAAAATCAGGCAAAACATGGTATAGCCAAGAGTTTACATGGAAACTTGGAGCAACGCCTTTCAAAATTGGATGTTTTTTGGCACTATTAATAACTGAAACGTCGGTAGTGCTTTTGTGACCATAATGCGTGTGGCCTGCCTTCCCTCCCCATCCTGGAGGGCCATTAAGAGCAAATTCGCCGAATGCATTCCAACGCTCTGAAGGGTGACCTTTCGGGAAGTTAAATGCATGAGTGGAGGTTCTGAAACCAATTATTGGTTTGCCTGACTTTAAGTATTCGTCTATCAAGGCTAGTTGGTCTTCAGGCAGTTGTCTCCACCGTAAATAAAAAACAGCTAAGTCTGCCTCTTTTAATATTTCTAAGCCAGGAATATTTTTTTCTGCATTTTGATTGGGATAAGCCTTTAAAACCTTTGCTTTAATATTATAATTTTTCTCAAGTTCTTTAGCTATAAATGGCAAGGTCTCTTCTCCGCTGTATTCATGATCGCCACAAACAAAAACCACAAGAGGCTTTTTTTGGGCATTTATAAAATTTGGAATGATAAGGAGGCCTCCAAAAATAAGGACGGATAATATTTTTTTCATTGTAAAGGTTGAATATTGTAAGCTAAAATTAGATAATCTGTTTTAATAAAAAAAATTAATAATTCTATTCATAAGCCTTTCGGGCTTTAAATTTAAAAAAAACCAAAAATTAGTTCCCAATACATTTTTTCTTTCTTAAAGCTATAAAACTATTACCATTACTTTAACAAAAAAAGAAACTAATCAATTGATTATAAGAATTTAAAAAGACGGACAGCTTGTGCATTTTCCATAAAATTGATTATTTTTAAATAATTTTTTATCCAAAAAGAAATGGAAGCTTAGCATTTGTTCGTTTAATTTTTTTAATTTTGTGAACAATTGCTTTCCCATAAAAATACTACGATGTCTAATTCTTTCCGAGCCAAAAAGAAAGCTGTAAAGCCTTCTGAAAAGCGTACTATTCCAAATATTACAGGGTCTTTTGTTCCTCAAGATGGACAATTTTCTTTTTTGTCTGGAGTATTTCTAATAATGCTTTCTGCATTTCTGCTAATATCTTTCATATCGTATATATTCACTGGTACCTCAGATCAAGATATTTTACAGCAAAGCATGGATGCTACTTTAAACCAAAGTGGTAAAAAAACGCAAAATATGCTGGGTTGGTTTGGGGCAAATATTGCCCATTGGTTTATTTATATTTGGTTTGGAATATCTGCATTTTTACTTATTCCCATAGTATTCCTTTCTGGTTTTCGATTGGTATTTAAGGAAGATTTGTTTCGCTTGAATCTTAACAGATTCACAATTGGGTCTGTTTTTTATCTTTTTTTCATTTCTGTATTTTTGGGTTATTTTGTCTACGTTTTCAAACTTAAAACACTCAGCCTTACTGGAAATTTAGGGTATAGTACCAATGAGTTTTTGTTTGCTATGTTTGGTTATGGTGCTATTTTGGTGATATTTTTGGCATTATTTATTTGGTTAATATTTTTTCATGGATTTACTAAAATTGATGATTATGTGTTAAGCAGATATTTCCCTAAAAAGCGAAGATTTACATATGACACAGAGGATGAAAGTGAGGAAGAAATAGAAGAGTCCAATGCTTGGGTTAAAAAAATCATCAAAACTGAACAAGAGGTTGTTGATATAAGTAAAAAGGCAGATACTAATAAAAATATTAGTTTAGAAAAAGAAGTAGCTTTTGAGCCTTCCTCATTGCCAAAAGAGCCTTTTAAGGGAGCCAATATCGCATTTACGGTAGAAGCACCTGAAGATGCTATAGGTAAAGTAGACCCGAAAAGAGAAGACTTTTTTAGCAAATTAGAAGAAGATACTGATGGCCTTTTAGCAGAGTTTGGCGAATATGACCCAAAACTTGACCTCTCCAATTATAAATATCCGCCATTAAGTTTATTACAAGAATATGGCAATAATGGCCCGAAAGTAAGCAATGAAGAACTAGAGGCAAACAAAAACAAAATTGTCGAGACTATCAATAACTTTGCCATAGGTATTGCATCTATCAAAGCGACTATAGGGCCTACGGTTACTTTATACGAAATAGTACCAGAGGCCGGTGTGAGGATTTCGAAAATCAAAAACTTAGAAGACGATATTGCCTTGAACTTGGCTGCATTAGGAATACGGATTATTGCCCCAATGCCTGGAAAGGGAACCATTGGTATTGAAGTACCGAATAAAAACCGAGAAATGGTTTCAATAAAATCGGTTTTAGCTTCAGAAAAATTCCAAAAATCTGGCTATGAATTGCCGATCATTCTTGGAAAAACTATTTCAAATGAAATCTTTATTACGGATTTAGCCAAAATGCCGCACTTGTTGATGGCTGGAGCAACTGGACAAGGTAAATCAGTAGGATTAAATGTGATTTTGACTTCTTTGCTTTATAAAAAACACCCTTCTGAAGTTAAATTTATACTGGTTGACCCTAAAAAAGTAGAGTTAACACTCTTTAATAAAATAGAACGTCACTTTTTGGCTATGTTGCCAAATGCTGAAGAGGCAATAATTACGGATACCAAAAAAGTAATTAATACTTTGAACTCTCTTTGTATAGAAATGGACAACCGCTATAATTTGTTGAAAGACGGTGGGGTTAGAAACATAAAAGAGTACAATGCGAAGTTTATCAAACGCAAGCTGAATCCAGAAAAAGGACACAAGTTTTTGCCTTATATCGTTTTGGTTATTGACGAATTAGCAGACTTGATGATGACAGCTGGTAAAGAAGTGGAGCAACCGATAGCGAGACTAGCACAGTTGGCCAGAGCAATCGGAATTCACTTAATAGTTGCCACCCAGCGTCCTTCAGTAAACGTAATTACTGGTTTGATAAAAGCCAACTTCCCTGCTCGATTATCATTCAAAGTGACAGCAAAGGTGGATTCCCGCACTATTATGGATACAGGCGGAGCGGAACAATTGGTCGGAAACGGTGACATGTTGCTTTCGACTGGTTCTGAAATTATCCGAATACAGTGTCCGTTTGTCGATACGCCTGAAGTTGAAAGTATCTGTGAATATATTGGTGAACAAAGGGCTTTCGAATCCGCTTATATGCTGCCCGAATTTTACGGAGACGATGAGCCAGATGCTTTAGATTTTGATCCTCGCGAATTAGATCCTTTGTTTGATGATGCAGCAAGACTTTTGGTAATTCACCAACAAGGGAGCACTTCATTGATACAAAGAAAAATGAAGTTAGGTTATAATAGAGCTGGTAGAATTATTGATCAATTGGAAGGTGCTGGAATAGTTGGACAATTTGAGGGAAGCAAAGCTAGAGAAGTTTTGATAAAAGATATGGAGCATTTAGAAGAAATTTTGCGAAATTTGCAACGTAGTTAATCAAAATGGGGTTTTTAGTTTAAACTATTTAGATTTTAAGAAGTCTAAGCTATAAATATTATGAATATGAAAAAGGGAATATTATTAATTATTGCTCTAGTATTAAGTTTTGGGATAAAAGCCCAAGACAAAAAAGCTGAGGCAATTTTAGATGCTATGAGTGCAAAGTATAAAGCTTTGAAAACTTTCAATGCAAACTTTACTTATGGCGTGGAAGGTGCAAATGCAAAGCTTACCAACGTTTTTACGGGAAATGTAACTGTAAAAGGAAATAAGTTTAAACTTAAAACAGCCGGTCAGGAGATTTTTAATAACGGTAAAGACCTATATACTTACGTAAAAGAAACAAATGAAGTAAACATATCTGATTTTGACCCAAATGATGATAATGACTTTTCTCCAACAAAAATATATACGATTTATAAAAAAGGATACAAGTATATATTTAAAGAAACGAACGCTACCTATGATGTAGTTGAGTTATCTCCTATTTCTGGAAAATCAAATGTAGCTAAGATTCAAATAACAGTAAACAAAAAAGACAAAAGCATTAAAACTTGGAAAGTTTGGGACAAATCAGGCAAAAAAACAGTGTTTAGAATAGACAAGTTTGTGCCTAATGTACCTGCTACTGATGCAATATTCAATTTCGACAAATCAAAATACCCTGGTGTAGATGTTGTTGACTTAAGATAAAACTATTTGGCTCTTAGCAATAATAAAATACTTAAACTCCCATCAATTCTTTCGGTTTGGGAGTTTTTTTGTTTTAGTCCCACTACATCGTATGTGTTTTGAATTTTACCATTATCCTTATAAAATACTTCATTTGTATTTAGCCATCTTTTTGCGATTTCCTCCGCCAAATGTTCTTTTTTATATTCTTGTAAAGCTTTAATTGCTAAATACTGATATTCCGCCGAGCCTTCATTATTGCCACCGAAAGTGTTTAACAAGCCTCCAGGTTTTAAAAATTTATTACTAATATTTTCGCTAACTTTTTCAGCTTTATGAACATCTGCCAATCCAACATAAAGTGGCAAAATACCAGCTAAAGTATAAACCTCGCTTTGTCGTTTTTTTGAAAAATTATAATCGAAATAAAAGCCTTTTTCTTCGTTCCAAAAATATTCATTAAACAAAACCTTCCTTTTTTGAGCTAAATTTTCGAAACTTTTAGCATATTCTTTTTGTCCGCTTGAAGTGTAAATTCTACTTAAGGTAACTTCCAAATAATACAACCAAGCATTTAGGTCTACTGGCAGCATTTCTGATGCCTTCAATTTGTCTTCACTGCTCCATCGTGTTTCATTTCTCCATTCAGACTCATCAATAAGCCTTTTGTTATTTAAAATTACAGAATCCGATTTAACCTTTATATCAAGGTAATACTTGTCGGGCCCAAGTCCATTTTTTTCGTCATTATACCTATTCAAAACGTTATCTCCTGAAAGAAATACTACATTTGTATAACCTAATTTACCAGACTTTTTAGCTTCCGCTTGCTTTGAAGCCTGCTCTTTATCTAACGCTGACATCCAATATTGATACTCTTTGGTAAGATGCGAGGCAAAAGCTTGTAAAACTTTTGGATCCTTTTTTGATAACACATCCACCATTTTTGATAAAACAGGTGGATTGCTTCTACCTAAATAATAAGAGCGATTACCTGAAGGAACGTAAGAGAAGTCTTGAATAAATTGTGCACAATTTGTTGCTAAATCTGCTGCCAAAGTATCATTTCCAAGTTTTATAAGGGCTTCTACTTGAAACAGACTTCTAAAATAATTAAACTCGTTAAATTTCCCCCCTCCAGCAAAATATTCCTTCCGGGTTGGTATCAAAGAACCTCCATCATCTTGTGGTTTTCTGATTAAGGTATAAAAAGAAGAATCTACGAAATCGTTAAAAGGCAATTTTGAAGAGGACGTATTTTTATCGTAATCTGGCAAAGCAAAGTTTTGGTCTAAAAACACTTTAACATTAAACCCTTTTCCTGTTTTTTCTTTATTATACCTGAGCAAAATTTCTTTTGCATTGGATTTAGGAACAGCATCTGCAAATATTTTAGGATCCGTAATACAATCACATGCCATCACATCTTCAAAAAGATCAGGCCAGAGTTCTTCTGGCGATTTGTATTCTTTTTTTGAAATAGAATCACCACATGAAATATTAAGAAGGCAAATAAATATTATAAAAAGGAATCTTTTGAAATGCATATTTTGAAAATGAAGCCGATAATATATTTTAAACAAAAAAAGGCATCAGAAAATTGATGCCTTAAAATATTAATTTTTGGAAATTTTAAAATCTCTCTATTCCCGAAAAGAAAAATGAACTCTCAATTGCTGCATTTTCGTCAGAATCCGAACCATGAACGGCATTTTCACTTTTTGATTTAGCATATGCTTTTCTTACAGTACCTTCAGCTGCTTCGGCAGGGTCTGTAGAACCAATCAATGTTCTGAAATCCAAAACTGCATTTTCTTTCTCAAGAATCATGGCAACGATAGGTCCTTCTGACATCATTTCGCATAACTCACCATAAAAAGGTCTCTCAGCATGTACATTATAAAATTCGCCAGCTTGACTAGCCGTCATTTGGAGTTTTTTAAGTGCTACTATTCTAAATCCTCCCTCTTCTATCATTTTCAAAATTCCTCCTACGTGATTATCAGCCACTGCATGTGGTTTTATCATCGAATATGTTCTATTACTTGACATGTTAGTTTGTTTTTTTTACAAAAATAGCAAATTTTAGCTTTGTAAGGTAATTTCTAAAAAATGAAGCATTTAAGAGTTATAAAGAAATAGCTTCGTAAATTGCGAACGAATTGAAAAATAATATGATAGAGTTTTTTACGGATAGCAAAGAGAAACTGGATTTATACAAAGATTGGATTGGTAAAGCAAAAAACATTGTCATTACAAGCCATCAAAACCCTGATGGTGATGCCTTTGGTTCTGGCCTTGGACTTTGGGGGTATTTGAAACAATTTTCTTTCGAAAATGTAACCTTTATTAGCCCGACTGACTATGCTGATTTTTTAGCTTGGATGCCTGGCATAGAGCATATAGTTGTTTTTGATAATAAAAATAAAGCTACAGCAAACGAATTAATTGAAAATGCTGACCTTATTTTTTGTTGTGATTTTTCTTCAGGATCTAGAATGAAAGACATGAAAGACAATGTTTTGAATTCAAAAGCCAAGAAGATTATCATTGATCACCACGAACAGCCAGAATCATTTGGAGATTTAATGTTTTGGAATCAACATGCTTCATCTACTTGCGAATTGGTTTTTCAGATGATTCACAAGCTTGGTCATGGAAATTTGATAAATATTGATGTGGCTACTTGCCTATACACTGGCCTGCTAACAGATACTGGTTCGTTTAAATTTGATGCTACTTCGCCTGAAGTTCATCTCATAGCAAGCCAATTACTAGCGGCAGGAGTTGTGCCATCAGTAATACATCGAAATCTTTTCGATAATAACCCTTTCGAAAAACTTCAATTTTTAGGATATATTTTAATCAAAAAAATGACATTTTTGCCGGAATATGGCGTTTGTTATATCAGTGTTACTGAAAAAGAATTACAGAAATTTAACTCAAGAAGTGGCGATACAGAAGGTATAGTAAACTATGGATTATCTATAAAAGGAGCTGTGATGTCTGCAATTTTTATAGAAAAAGAAGGAATAATAAAAATTTCTTTTCGATCTATTAAAGACTTCTCAGTTGCAGACCTAGCCAGAGATTATTTTGAAGGCGGAGGACACAAAAATGCAGCAGGCGGAAGATCTAATTTGTCCTTAGAGGAAACCGTCCAAAAATTCTTAACTTTGCTGCCTTATTTAAAAACTCAATTAGTTTTACAACCAAATTAACAATTTAATAATCATAAAATACAAACAAATGAAGTTTACATTTAGCGTTTTGACAATTCTAACCGTTTTGGGGTTGGTTTCTTGTGATAAATTCAAAGTTACAACTACCGAAAACGGGGATAGGTTGTTGATTCACGAAAAAGGGAAATCTGGTAAATTAGGTAAAGATGGAGATATTATATCTTTTGACTTGGTAATAAAAACAGCCGCAGACTCGACAATAAAGGATTCTTATAAAGAAGGACAGTCTTTTACTGTTCCTATACAAAAAGGAGCTTTCAAAGGGTCTTTTGAAAACGCACTTTATCATATTGGAGAAGGAGATAGTACAACGGTATTAGTAAACGCAGACTCATTGTTTAAACTAATGAATCAACCTTTGGCTCCTGGTATTACGAAAGGAAGTGATTTGAAATTTATAGTTAAAATGCACAAAGTGCAGACTAGAGCAGACTTTGAAAAAGAATTGGCAGATAAAAAAGCTAACGAACCTAAAATTATTGAAGAATTCGTAGCGAAAAGCATGAAAAATGCTCAAAAAACTACTGAGGGAATATATTATGTTGAAAATAATGTTGGAACTGGGGCAACGCCGGTGAACGGAGAAGTCGTAGTAGTAGAATATGTAGGTAAGTTTATGGATGGTAAAATATTTGACCAATCTAATGGACAACCATTTGAGGTGCCTTTGGGCGAAAGCAGAGTTATTCCAGGCTGGGAAGTTGCTCTGAAAACAATGAAAAAAGGCGGTAAGAGTACGTTTATTATACCTTCTCCATTAGCATATGGTGAGCAAGGTGGTGGACCGATAGCTCCTAACACGCCTTTGGTTTTTGATATAACTTTGAACGATATCAAAAAGAAGTAAATTTTTGATTGTGGTATTTGGAATTAAATAAATTTAAAAAAATGTTCTATTTAAAAAGGTTAGCGGTTTTATTAATATCTGGTATTTTACTGTCTTCTTGTCTTGGAAAATTCGTTGAGAATGACCTAGATCAATTGACAAAAGATGAAGAAGTTAAAATTTTAGAATACGGCCAAACGAATAATTTAACTCTAACCAAATTAGGTACATCTGGTATTTACTATAATTTATCAAAGTCAAATCCGACGGGTTTGGAAGCATCTGCTGCTTACGATTTTTTAATTGTATATACTATTAAAACCCTAGAAGGCTCAGTAATTGATTCAAGGACTTTGGCTGATTCTTTACAATTTAATTTTTATACTACTTCGGTATTTGACGGATTTAAATATGCACTTTTAACTTTGAAAGAAGGTGAAAAAGGCAAATTCTTAATCCCTTCTTATCAGGCATATTATGATAATCCTCCAGTAGGAATCAATAAGTATCAAATATTGATAGCTGAAATAGAATTGGTTGATTTACTCTCTGAGGATGAAAGAATAGATAATTATATCAGGAAGAAAGGCTTAAATGTGACTGAAAAAACGGCCAGTGGTTTAAGGTTTATAAGAACAAATGAGCCTACGGCAAATGATACGCTAGTAATTGGCGACAATGTTACTGTAAAATATAATGGTATGTTTTTGAACGAAAAAAGTTTTGATAGTGGATCTTTTGGAATCGTAATTGGCTCTTCTTCAGCTATCGGCGGATTTTCGGAAGGAATAGCAAAATTAAGAAAAGGAGAAAAAGCAAAACTCATATTTCCTTCATCTATTGGCTACGGAAGCAACGGCAATTCTAGTATTCCCCCTTATACACCTTTGATGTTTGATGTGGAAATTGTGACGGTAAATGGCCTTTAGATAATATAGAAACAATATGTATAAAAAAAGGATGTCTAAAATTAGGCATCCTTTTTTGTTTTTAGATTTCAATCAAATTAAATCCTATCCAAAATCTCTTTTCCAATTGCGTCAGTGCCTAAAATTTTATCCGCAGGTGTAGATGCATCTGCAATATCTCTTGTTCTCCATCCAGCTTTCAATACACCGTCGATTGCTGCTATAACTGCCTCAGATTCTTCTTTCATGCCAAAAGAAATATCTAACAACAACGCCGCAGACAATACAGACGCCATTGGATTTGCAACGCCTTTGCCAGCAATATCATGACCCGAACCATGAATTGGCTCGTATACTCCTGTACTTTCGCCAACAGATGCAGATGCCAACATTCCCATAGAGCCTGCTATTTGAGAAGCTTCGTCAGTAAGAATATCTCCAAAGATATTTCCAGTCACTACTACATCGAAACGTTTTGGATCTTTGATTAAAAGCATAGCCGCAGCATCGATAAATTGGTGCTCTAGTTCAACTTCTGGATATTCTTGAGCTACTTCAAGCACAGTCTCTCTCCAAAGTCTTGAAGATTCTAATACATTCGCTTTATCTACAGACATTAATTTTTTACCTCTGGTCATAGCAGCCTCAAATGCTTTACGAGCGATACGCTCAACTTCATATTTGCTATAAATCATGGTATCATATGCTGTAGTTCCATCATTTAAGCGTCCTCTTTCACCAAAATATACATCTCCTGTTAGCTCTCTAAAGAAAAGAATATCAGCTCCTTTCAATATTTCCGGCTTGATGCTAGAAGCTCCCAAAAGCTCATCGAACAATTTGATAGGACGAAGATTGGCAAAAAGACCCAATTCCTTACGCATTTTCAAAAGTCCTTGCTCAGGTCTTACTTTTGCGTGTGGATCATTGTCGTATTTTGCATGACCAACTGCTCCAAAAAGAATTGCATCAGAATTACGCATTTTCTCTAATGACTCAGCAGGCAATGGATCTCCTGTGGCTTCTATAGCCACATGGCCCATAAGTGCTTCATCGTAAGTAAACTCATGGCCAAATTTTTCGGCTATTTTCTCTAAAACTTTTTTACCAACTACGGTAACTTCTTGGCCAATACCATCTCCTGGTACAACTAAAATGTGTTTTTTCATGTTTATTTTCAAAAAAATTAGTTCGAAAAAGTTTAAGCTTTTTCTAAAACTATAATTTACTGTTTAAAATTTTATATAATATTTAGCATCTTACGTGTCGCTTCTATGGCTGATACTGTTTGGTCAGAATCAAGTCCTCTGGTTTTCACGTCTTTGCCGTTGATACTCCATGTGATGATAGTTTCACACAAAGCATCGGTTTTGCCACCAGGAGGAATCCTTACCGAATAATCAGTCAATTGTGGTAATTCTTTTCCTTTTTTGACGTAAATCTTTTTCAAAGCATTCATAAATGCATCATATTGTCCATCGCCTTGGGCATTTTCTTGAAAAACCTCCTCCCCTATTTGCACTTGTAAAGTAGATGAAGGTTGCAGGTTTTTAGAATGTGTCAATACGTAATTCAATATTTTTACATTTTCTGATACCGCACTTGTATCCAAAACATCAGATATGATATAAGGCAAATCTTCTTTTGTGACATTTTCTTTTCTATCGCCAAGCTCTATGATTTTTTGAGTGACTTTTTTCAAGTCAATGTCATTGAGTTTTATGCCCAATTCTTGAAGGTTTTTCTCAATATTTGCTTTACCAGAAGTCTTACCTAAGGCATATTTCGTTCTTCTTCCAAACCTTTCTGGACTTAAAGTACTCACATACAAATTATTCTTCTTATCTCCATCAGCGTGAATTCCAGCAGTTTGCGTAAAAACATTTTCACCAACTATTGGCTTATTTGCTGGTATTCTAAGGCCTGAAAATGTCTCAACAATTTTACTAATTGAATACAATGATTTTTCCACAACTGAAGTGGTATACTCCGGCATGAAATCATTTATTACGGCAATTGCACTAGCCAAAGGAGCATTTCCTGTTCGCTCACCCATTCCATTTACTGTCAGGTGCAAACCTCTTACACCTGCACGCAGACCTTCCATTACATTGGCCGTACTGAGATCGTAGTCATTGTGAGCATGAAAATCGAAATGAATATTTGGATATTTATCAATAATTGATTTCAGAAAAGTATAGGTCTCATTAGGCGTAAGTACACCTAAGGTATCTGGAAATAGAATTCGCTTAACTGGTTGTTTCGTCAAAAAATCGAGAAATTGAAATATGTACTCTGGCGAGGTTTTCATGCCATTGCTCCAGTCTTCAAGATAAACATTTACAATAAGATGGTTTTCAATAGCTTTAGCTATTACTTCAGCAATTTCTTCAAAATGCTGCTCTGGTGTTTTGCTGAGTTGGTGGGTAAGATGATTTAATGAACCTTTGGTCAGTAAATTCATCACTTTGGCACCTGAAGCTAACATCCAATCAATAGAGGCAGTACCGTCGACAAATGTAAGGACTTCAATCTTTTCTAAAAAACCATTCTCTGCAGCCCAAGAGGTTATTGCTTTAACTGCCTTAAGCTCACCATCAGAAACACGAGCCGAAGCCACTTCTATCCTATCTACTTTTACTTCTTGCAAAAGTAGCTGGGCGATGGTAAGTTTTTCTGATACCGAAAATGACACCCCGCTGGTTTGTTCTCCATCCCGAAGCGTGGTATCCATTATTTCAATGTGTCTCATTTGTGATTTTTTTGTAATAAAATTTGGTCAATTTGTCTTTCAAATATCTAGTCGCTTTTATTTCAATATATTGATAGTGAATAAATGAAAATATTAGGACGATTAGAAATGATATATAAAACAATGTTGATTCTAGAAAATAATATTTTTTGAAAATAAAAGAAACATAGAGGGCAATTTGACTATGAAAAATATAAATTGAATAACTTATATTACCCAATAATATTGACCATTTCCATTTTAATAAATTAATCAATTGTAGATTTTTCAATGTTAAGATTGAAACAATAATTAAACTAAACCCTACCGTTTCCAATATTAATGTTTGTCCTAAGAACCCTTGGGCTTTTACCAAATACATCCCCAATAAAATGAAAAAAAATGTACAAAGAATGTTTCTGAAATATACCCAATCTGCAGAAGAAGTATTTTTCAACCACCAGCCCAATCCATTACCAAAAATAAAAATATGCAAAAAACCTAAAGGCCTATCATAAATAAGTGTACCAATTTCAAAGTGATAGACCATTAGGTATCCTCTTAAAAAACAAATAGATAGAAATAGAAAAATAGAAAAGAATAAAATTTTTTCTTTTTTATAATAACAGAAATATTTAAAATATATAGGGAAAAGAAAATAGAAAAATATTTCAACTGATAATGACCAATTTTGAGGTGAAACAGAATAAAAATATTTAACTGTCCATGCTTGAATCAGAAATATGTTCAATATAATCCCTTTTAAATTACTCTTAAAAATTTGAAAAAATTCAATCAAACTAAGTTTTACAATTCCAAAAATAGAAATTTGACTATCAAAGTTAATAATATCTAAAAACCTAGATACAAAAGGAAAAATTAGTACTAAAAATATACCTAAAACATAAGTTGGATATATCCTAGCAAAACGATTAATATAAAACTGCTTAGCTTTGATATTTTTTGAATCGTTTGAAACAGACATTATTATCCCAGAAAGTAAAAAAAAATATAAGACGGCGAAATTTCCTTTTATAAAAAAAGGTTTGAAAAAATTCGTTGCAAATGGGAATACTTCCTGATTCAAACATATTCCATGATATATCACGACCATTGAAGCAGCAATAAATCGTGTAAAATTTAAAAGAAAGAAAGTATTCATTTTTCAATAAATTTTTATGAGGTCTGCTTTTGACTGAATTCAGCAATCTCAGATTTCATAGATTGTAGGTAGTCAATATCATCAAATCCATTCAACATATTGTGTTTTTTGTATCCGTTGATATCAAAACCTTCTGACTCGCCAGTGGCAACTAGCGTAACTTTTTGATTCGGCAAATCTACCTCAACTTCAGCATTTGGATTAGCTTCGATTGCTGTAAAAATTTTATCCAAAAACTCTGGACTAACCGTAACAGGAAGTATTCCAATATTCAGGGAGTTTCCTTTGAAAATATCTGCAAAAAAACTTGAGATTACACAACGAAAACCATAATCGTAAATAGCCCAAGCGGCATGCTCTCTACTAGAGCCAGAACCAAAATTACGGCCTGCCACAAGAATTTTTCTTGGTGTGCCGTTGTCAGTATAGGTTGTATTGTTAAGTACGAAATCTACTTTTGGAGAATCGTCTCCATTGTATCTCCAGTCTCTAAATAGGTTGTCTCCAAAGCCTTCTCTTTTTGTTGCTTTCAAAAAACGAGCAGGAATGATCTGGTCTGTGTCCACGTTTTCCAAAGGAAGTGGGACACAAGTTGCTTTTAAAACATTAAAACTATCGTATGCCATTTTTTTTTCTTTTTTTACATTCATTTTCCAGATTTAAAGAAAATCGAAGAGAATGAATAAATGATTTTTTATAAAAATATTCTTGGGTCAGTTACAACACCTGTAACTGCAGCAGCTGCCGCTACCAAAGGAGACGCCAAAAGGGTTTTAGAGTTTGGTCCTTGACGGCCTTCAAAGTTTCTGTTTGAAGTAGAAACTGCCAACTTTCCAGCTGGGATTTTATCGTCATTCATAGCCAAACATGCCGAACATCCTGGTTGACGAAGTGCAAAACCTGCCTCAGTCAAAATATCCAAAATACCCTCTTCTTTAATCTGCGACTCTACAATATGAGAACCTGGAACTAACCAAGCAGTAATGTTGTCTGCTTTTTTACGGCCTTTTACGATAGAAGCAAATGCTCTGAAGTCTTCGATTCTACCGTTAGTACAACTTCCTAAAAATACATAATCTACAGCCTTTCCAATCATGCTTTCTCCTTCTGAAAAGCCCATGTAGGCCAAAGATTTTTTATAACTCGCTTCTCCGTCTTTTACATCTGCAGCTTTAGGTATACTTTGAGAAATACCTGTTCCTAAACCTGGGTTAGTTCCATAGGTGATCTGTGGCTCAATGTCGGCAGCGTTGTAGGTTAACTCCATGTCAAACTCTGCTCCGTCATCAGTTTTCAAAGTTTTCCAATAGGCCACTTGCTTGGTCCAATCGTCACCTTTAGGGCTTTTTTCTCTTCCTTCTAAAAACGCAAAAGTAGTTTCGTCAGGAGCAATCATGCCTCCTCTGGCTCCCATTTCTATCGACATATTACAAACAGTCATACGTCCTTCCATGCTCATATTTTCGAAAACATCACCTGCATATTCAGCAAAATACCCAGTAGCTCCAGAAGCAGATATTTGAGCAATAATATATAAAGTTACGTCCTTGGGTGTTACACCTTTTCCTAATTTACCATTTACATTTATTCTCATTTTCTTAGGCTTAGGCTGCATAATACATTGTGATGCCAAAACCATCTCTACCTCAGAAGTACCAATTCCAAATGCAATAGCACCAAAAGCACCATGAGTAGAAGTGTGCGAATCACCACATACGATGGTCATTCCTGGTAGCGTGATGCCATTTTCAGGTCCAACTACGTGTACAATACCGTTTTTGGGATTATTCAATCCCCAATGCGAAATTCCATATTTGCTTGAGTTGGTCTCTAGTGCTTTTAACTGGTTAGCCGAAAGCGGATCTTCAACTGGCAAATGTTGATTAATTGTCGGTGTATTATGGTCAGCTGTAGCAAATGTACGCTCTGGAAATAATACGCCAATTCCTCTAGATTCAAGTCCTAAAAATGCAACTGGACTAGTAACCTCGTGAATAAAATGACGGTCAATAAACAAAACATCTGGGCCATCCTCAATGTGTTTCACAACGTGAGCATCCCATACTTTGTCGAAAAGAGTTTTCTTAGACATATTTTTTTGATAAATAATTTTTCGAAAGCAAAATTGATAGAAAATGTATAGAATTAAACATTTATTTCGCTCAAAAAATAGCGATTTTAGTTCAAAGGCAAAATTGGGCTAATTTTTGTAATAAAGCAAAAAAGCGAGGAAATATTAATTTTCTCGCTTTCTCTTTATACTTAGAACCTATGATCGAATAAAAGACGCTACAAATGTAAAATAAACACTTATTATTTTTCTACTACATTTTGTGTTTTTTTAATACTATTTTGCTTATTTATAAAAACTTCTATACAAAATCGTATCTTTAAACATTAATAATGTTGAAATTGAAATCTAATGGGTCAAAAACTGAAGAAATTTTCTGGATAAACTCAGGATCATTTAAATAGAAATTTAAGAAATTCTCAGATCGTTCTTGAAGTCCTCCACCTGGAAAAAGTTTATCTTTTAATCCCTGTAATTGATTCAAAGAAGTCTCGAATTTTTTCTCTTCTGCTTTTTTGATTCTTTTTTCAAGATGTCCTAAAGCTGTGGAGTTTTTTACTTTTTCAGATTCAATTACAGCTTTTAGAGTAGCATCGACCTCTATAGCTTTTTGTGCAATATCATCAAAAAGGCTTTCAATAGCTGCAATCTCTTTTTCTAAGGATAGTGAATGTTCAGAGTTTTTTTCTACAAAATTACGCTTCAAACTTACCTCATCAAGAAATAAATCTACAGCCTTCACGCCTAATTTATCCATTCGTTTTAACGTACCTTCGTTTATAGCCAAAGCTAAATTTCGGGGTAATAAAATCGGGAAAGGCAAAAGGCTATCATCAAATATTCCCTTTAATTGCAACCAATAACTTACCTCTGAAGGCCCTCCCAAATAAGCTAAGTTAGGCAATATTGTTTCTTGATACAATGGCCTAAGAACTACATTAGGGCTTAACTTTTCAGGCGTTTTCTCTATAATTTCTAATAATTCCTCTTTACTAAAACTAATATCAGTGTTTAAAACAGTAAACTTATCTCCATGAATTTCAATCCTTTCTCTAAGATTGTTTTCCAAATAAAAGAAATTGATATTTCTAGCGTGTATCTGCGTTTTATAGCCAAGGTGTTCTAAATCAGAAGATATTTTTACAACAGCACTTTCTGCAGTATGCTCAAAAAGGTCGTTTTGCATCGCTTGAGAAAATAGTCCTTTTAGTAGTCTATCATCTCCATCAATACAAAATAAGCCCTGAGAACCAAAAAGTTCATGCATGTATTGTCTAACAGCCGCACCCAAAGTAGCGTTTTCTGAATAGGCTTTTTCAAAAACTTCAGGTCTATCTCTCAGACCTTCAATTATTTTTAATAAACCCGAGGGGTCCATTCTTCCTACTCCACCTTTTTGTTCAGTTTCCCACACATGTTTTTGACCAAACAAATTAAAATATGAAATTTCCTCAAAATCATGATCTTCTGTTGCCATCCAGTAAACCGGAACAAAATTGTAATCAGGAAATGAGGCTTTTAATTTCTTGGCTAAATTAATGGTGCTTACAATCTTGTAGATAACATACAAAGGGCCTGTGAATATATTGAGCTGGTGACCTGTGGTAACTGTGAAAGTTTTGTCATTCAACAAAATATCGAAATCTGGACTATTTTGTAATCCATTATATTGATTTTTTAAAGCCTGTACCAAAACTTCTCTATTTTCAAAAGTCCTATTGCTTATCGAATTTTTAAAGCCTTCAATATCAGGAAAATCTGTGTAAAATGGCTTTAAACTATCTTTTTTATCTAAATAATCGATGAAAAGTTTAGGGAAACTTGCAGCTTGTGATAAAGGTATTTTTGTATGTTCTACTTGCAAAATGTTATGATTTTAAATTTCAGAACAAAGAAACACATGAATGGGTTTCAAAAATTATATTTGCTATAAATTTAGCGATTATGAAAGTTAAAATAACCGAAGATGGCTCAAAGACCGTATATTCTCAACAATTTAATCAAACCTATCATTCAATTTTTGGGGCAAAAACAGAGTCTGAACGAGTATATCTAGAGCTGGGTTTTGAAGAAGCAAGTAAAAAATTTGATACAATTAAGATTTTAGAAATTGGCTTTGGAACCGGCCTAAATGCCTATTTAAGTAAAATGCACGCCGAAAAGTTTAGAATTCCTACAGAATATTTGGGAATAGAGGCTTTCCCTTTATCAGAAAAAAATTATTCGAAACTAGACACAGAATTGCAAATTTTTCATTTAGCTTCTTGGCAGCAAAATCATGAATTGTCAGAATTTTTTAATTTTAAAAAAATCAAAATCAAAACTGAAGATTTTGAAACAGACGAATCCTATAATTTAATATATTATGATGCTTTTGCCCCTGAAACTCAACCAGAATTATGGACAGAGCAAATATTCTCAAAAATGAAAAAACTTTTGGTTACAGGTGGAATACTTACAACATATTGTTCCAAAGTAATTGTGCAAAAAAACCTTAAGTATGCAGGCTTCAAAATAGAAAAACACAAAGGACCACCACATAAAAGGGAAGTTTTAAGAGCCGTCAAAGTCGAAACTCTTGGATTTGAAAAAATTTAATTATGCCGATTTTTTTTATAGTTTTGCCAAGAAATACAAAAATACCTATATACCTATGAATAAAAACACCATCATTTATTTTATTGCAGCTGTAGCAGCTACTGGCGGTCTCCTATTTGGTTTTGATACTGGAGTTATCAATGTGGCACTACCATCCCTTAGAGAACAATTGCATCTGACTCCTTCCCAAGAAAGTATGGTGGTAGGTGCGGTACTTTTTGGAGCTATGTTTGGTCCATTTATTTCTGGTTTCTTAACTGACCTATTAGGTAGAAAAAAAATCAATATTATTGCTTCTTTGGTATTTGTTTTGGGTTCAATTCTAGCAGCAATAGCACCAAACACCAATTCACTTATAGCTGGTAGGTTATTATTAGGATTAGCTATTGGTATTGTAGCTGCTACTGTCCCTCTATATTTGGCGGAACTTTCGCCGAAAGAAAAACGGGGTAGAATGGTAACATTTTTCCAATTGGCCATTACACTGGGAATCTTGCTATCTTATGTAGTAGGTTATATTTTTGGAAATGCTGAAAACGCTTGGAGGTTAATGTTCTGGGCTGGATTTGTTCCAGCAATTATCTTATTTGTTGGAATGCTTTTAGTACCAGAAAGCCCAAGATGGTTATTGTCTAAAGGACGAGATGATGAAGCTAAATCAGTTTTAAACAAACTAAGAGAGCCCAAAGAAGCTGAAGATGAGTATAATGAAACTAAAAAGCTGCTGGAAGAAGAAAAAAACAACAAATCAAGCTGGAAGGAATTGTTTTCCGAAAGATTGCGTATCCCCCTTTTTATTGGAATAGGAATATTTGCCATTCAACAATTTTCAGGCATAAATGCTATCATTTACTATTCAACCGATATTTTCAAACAATTATTTAGTGACTCAGATGCGACAATTGCGACGGTTGGCGTAGGAGTAGTTAACACTCTTGCAACAATTCTAGGCATGCGTTTTCTTGACAAATGGGGAAGGAAACCTTTGCTTTATACTGGCCTGATTGGTACAGCGGTATGCTTAGGCACTGTGGGTTTAGCATTTTATTTCCAAGACATCCTACCCGCTGGACTTAGACAAATAATGTTGGTTGGTGGAATTTACTCTTATATTATATTTTTTGCTATTAGTCTTGGGCCGTTGGGCTGGTTGCTCATTTCGGAAGTTTACCCACTGAAAATCAGAGGATTTGCCTCAAGCATGGGGAGTTTCAATCACTGGTTTTTTGACTTAATGGTGGCTATTTCGTTTCCTTTAATGAGGGCGACTTCATTGGGTGAAAACGGCGGGATTTTCGGAATCTATATGTTGGTTGTATTGCTTGGTTTGTTCTTTGCAAAATATGTGGTTTTCGAAACCAAGGGCTTAAGTTTAGAAGATATTGAGAAAAAGTATAAGTGAGATTTAAAAAAAGGTGCAAGTTTTAAAATACTAGCACCTTTTTTGATTTATAAAACCCGATCTTTCTGAAAAGCATATACTTCCTTCCCATAAATATCATGATGTCGAAAGTTTATTGAACTTTTGCTTCCGACACTTCGAAGTTCCACAGACATAAAACCCCCTTTCACCAAATGAAACCTATGGTACATTTTGTTTTCACCTGGGCTTCCTTGGGCATGTTCATCACTTGCTGCACCTATACTAAACTCGTTTAAACCTGTTTCAGGATGGACTGAATGATATTGCCAATGCCTATCCCCACATATTACAAAAAAATTATCAGGCACATTATCTTTTAACCAATTTCGTATTTCGTCTCCTTCGTGTTTAAAACCTAAATTGCTATGGTTGTCGTTCTTTTGTTTTCTATCTGGACCCACCAAAGGAGTCGGACTAACTAAAATTTTCCAAGTTGCATCGCTTTCTTTCACCGTTTTCTTAAACCAATCTTTTTGTTCTTTGCCCCAAATTGTTTTTTCTGGCCCGTCATCCATATCATTTTGAGATCTGAAATCTCGACCATCGCTTAACCAAATCTGCAAGTCTTTTCCCCATCTGAATGTACGGTAGCTTAACCCATCGTACATAGGAGCTTGTTGTCTAAAAATGTCCTGCCCTTTTTCAAATGTCAAATCACCCATAGATTCTCCAGGACTTGAGTCATCATTTAGGGTATCGTGATCATCTTTTAGCCAATATGTACCAACATTGCTATTGAATTCAACCAATCTTGGAAGGCTAAACATCCTTTCCCAATGATATCTGGCCAATCGAGGAGAATTGGCTCGCGGCATATCATTGTCATAATAAACTAAATCGCCTGTGAGGAAAGCAAATTTTGGTTTGAGTGATAACATAGAAGGATAAATTTGATGGCCATCTTTATGGCCTCTATCTGGATAGCCCTGACATGTCATTAATGTAAATATGAAATTACTCGGAATAGAAGATTCAGGAGCTGTATTAAATTGTCCTTTATGTGTAGTTATAGGGTTTTTGCCTTTTTTTAAGCTTGCTTGACTTGCGTAAAAATATGTACTACCTGATTTTAAGTTGATTAAATGAAAATGGTGAGTATAATCTGTTTTTTCAGAAACTTCTATCCATTTAGTGGTTTTTTGATCTTTTAAATTTTCTCCAATTCCATATATTAAACGGACGTATCCAAGTGTACCTGGAGTTGCACCTTCTAACTCCTCCACGGGAACATTTACGATGGGTAAGTTCCTTTTTTTATAATCTTGAGCTCTGCCTGGTATTACTAAACCTTCGTTGTTTCTGCTAGAATTCAAAGTAGAACGAACCCAAACAACGGCAGAAGAATCTGTTATTTCTCCTACTCTAGTTCCCATTGCCTGATATACGGAAGGCTGGTTTTCTAATTCAAAAAGAGGAATGCCTGAGCCTAAAAAAGCCAAAAAAGAGCTTTTTTTAACAAATTCCCTTCTGTTTACATTTTTATCTTTTATCATAAGGTTTTACTAAATTTATCGGGATACGAAAAGAACATTTTTATTATTAGAAATCTTTCGCACATCTGAAGCCAGTATGTGATATACCAGAATCTTCGCTGGATTTCATCCTACGAGATACTCTATACCCACTGCAATAACTGTCATTACATAAAAAAGACCCTCCCCTGATTACTCTCTTTGGTGTATATGGTTCGTCTGGATCCAATGAGTTTTTAGGTCCTTTAGGGTTATAAGCATCTTCCGCTTCATTATAGGCATCGAATCGATACCAATCACTACACCACTCCCAAACATTACCTGCCATTTCGTATAAGCCATATCCGTTTTTTTCGAAAGACTTAACTGGAGCAGTGCCCAAAAAACCATCCAAGTTTGTATTTTGATAAGGGAAAAATCCTTGCCAAAAATTCGCTTTTTTGTTGGCATTGGCTGCGGGTTCATTGCCCCAAGGATAAATGGGGTCATCTTTCCCTCCCCTAGCTGCCCACTCCCATTCGGCTTCGGTAGGGAGTCTTTTGCCAGCCCACTTGGCATAGGCATTGGCATCCTCCCAAGCCACATGTACAACAGGATGATTCATCCTATTTGTAATATTTGACTTTGGTCCTTCTGGGTGCCGCCAGTCTGCCCCGACGGTCCAATGCCACCATTGACTAACATCGTCTAAAGCTACGGGTCCTTGAGTAGGAATAAAAACCAAAGAACCTGGTAGCAAAATACTATCATCAGGTTTGGGTGTTCCTGGAGGTAATTGTGCCTTTATTTCTTCCCATATAATAGGACGCTCAGCTACTGTTTTATAATTAGTAGCCAAAACAAATTTTTCAAATTCACTATTACTTATTTCATGTTCATCCATCCAAAACTTATCTACCCTAACCCTATGCTTTGGGTATTCATCTTTATCCGCTTGCTCACTATTCCCTCCCATCTTAAACTCTCCACCTGGAATAATTACCATTTTGTTTTCAATTGAGATAGAATCAATTTCTATTTCTTTTGTTTCGTTTTCTACAACATAATTATTTTTATTCTCCTCTTTCTGTTTCTCCGAAGAATTACATGAAGCAGCCATAAAAACTATAAATATGATTGAAATTGAATACCGATAATTACGCATTTGAGTATACAAGATAAAATTTAGGAATATAAAAACTGAGCTTTAAATTTAACGCAATCTAATTCATTTAGACCACATCTCCATAGAAGAATGATTCTCATAGAATCTGTATAAAAGCTCAAATTTCTCGTGATTTTAAGAAATTTTAAGCCACTATTATTCTTATTCTTAGAAGTTTTAGTAATTTTTTTATCTAAAGAGCACATTTAACCTCTTCATTGATACAAGAACAACTTTATCCAAAAGCTTGATAATCCTACTTTTATATTATTGATCGTTATAAAAAATTGTACTAATTCTTTGTATAAACTATTAAAAAAATCTAGTACAAAACTTATTTATAATCAATCAAAAAATAATAATCAATTTAAATTTTAAACCCTTTAATTCAAAACTATGAAACTACTTCTTCTTAAAAGGATGATGAGATGTGGTCGCAATGCTTTGTTTATCTGCTCTCTTTTAGGGGCCTTTAAATCAATTGCCATTCCCCATGAAAATGGAGAAAAGAAAAAGCCAAATGGAACTACTAATCTGGAAGTTCGTCTAAATGGAAAAATTACAGACGAAAATAGTGAGCCTATTCCAGGGGCATCAATTGTTATTAAAGGAACTAGTGAAGGAACCGTCAGTGATTTGAATGGTAACTACAGCATAAATGCTGCAGACAATAACGTAACTTTAATAGTCTCCTTTATTGGCTATGTAAGCCAAGAAGTTGCCGCTGGGGGAAGAAACACTATAAATGTACAATTGGCACTTTCTAGTGAGCAACTTTCCGAAGTAGTGGTAGTGGGTTATGGAACGCAAAAGAAGAAAGACCTGACTGGGGCAATGGGTTCTATCCAAGCTAAAGATATCGTAAGAGGAAACCCAATTCAAGCCGCAAATGCTCTCCAAGGCCAAGTAGCTGGTGTTAATATTACTCGTGTAAACAGCCGACCTGGATCTAGCTTCGATATCACAATTCGTGGAGTCCAGAATTTTGATAATTCGCTAAATGCACCATTAGTAGTGATAGATGGTGTAATAGGTGGTAATATGGATAACCTAAACCCAGCTGACATCGCTTCGATGGATGTATTAAAAGATGCCTCTTCAACTGCCATATATGGCTCAAGAGGAGCAAACGGGGTGATTTTAATAACAACTCATAAAGGTTCTTCTGGGAAAGCAAAAGTTTCTTATAATTCTTATGTTGGCTCAAAAAGACCTGCTTACGTGCCTGGAATGATGAGTGCTAAAGAATTTTACCAAGCATATAATGTAACACGTCTTGAAGATGCCGCTGCAATAGGAATAAAGATTCCTAAACCTAGAGGATGGACTGCCTCTGAAATAGCAAATGCCGAAAACGACAGAACTTCAGATTGGATAGACTTAGCAACCAATCCTGCTCTTCAAACAAGCCATACTATATCTGTAGCAGGAGGAAGTTCTAGCACTACCTATAACTTTTCAGCTGGTTATTTGAATGAAGGTGGCGTAACTACAGGTACAAGTTTTAAAAGGTATAGTTTAAACGCTGGATTGGAAAGTAAAATATCGAGTAAACTTAAAGTAGGTTTTACTTCTTATGCTTCTTTCAGCGATCGAAACCTTCCTACTTCTGAGGTTATGCGTTCTGCTTTTAGAGCAAGACCTACAGGAACAATAAAGTATGCAGACTTAGCTGAGGCAGATCAAAAAAAGGATATTGACTTAAAAGGCAATGCCTTCTTTATGGGAATAAGCGACAATCAAGTATTTAACGTATTGACGGAGTTGGATCCTGAAAATGCCCAACACAAAACCAACGTTTCAAGTATTCTAGGTAATGGATTTATAGAATATACTCCAATAAAAAGATTGGCAATAAGATCGTCTTTATCTGTGGCTTCAAACAATACCAGAGATGGAGAATATTGGGGAAATTATACCAAAACTCAAGCTGGGACAAAAGGCAATAGGGCTCAATACCAAACCCAAAACTTAATATCATATACATTAGATAATATCATCACTTATGATTTGTTTAAAGGAGACCATGCTTTAAAGATTACAGGTTTGCAAAGTGCCTTCCAACAAAAAGAGGATGAGACAGCCATTGCTGCTCAAGCACTTCCTTTTAGATCATTATGGTATAACATGGGCACAGGAACAATAACAAGCTTTGGCTCAAATTTGAGCGAACGCTCTTTGTTATCTTTTATGGGACGGATTAATTATGCCTACAAAGACAAGTATTTATTAACTGTAACAGGTAGGTCTGATGGGGCATCTCAACTTTCTCCAGGAAACAAATGGATTTTCTACCCTTCGGCGGCTGTAGCTTGGCGTATAGGTGATGAAGAATTTATCAAAAATGTCAATTGGATTTCGAACTTGAAACTTCGGGCCAGTTATGGTATAGTTGGAAATGCGAGTTCGGTTAGACCATACGCAACCCAAGCTACAATAACACAAACTAATTATGACTTTGACGGTACTACGGCATCTGGTTTTGCTGTAGGTGCTTTGGCAAATAAAAATTTAGTTTATGAAAAAAATAAAGAGTTGAATTTTGGATTAAACTTCGGTTTTTTAAATAATAGAATATCTGGTGAAGTTGAAATCTATAAAAGAAACACTGTTGACTTAATTATAGGCGACAAATTACCAAGGTCAACGGGTTTCAGTGACGTGGTAGCAAATGTCGGAGAAATCCAAAATAAAGGAGTAGAAATTACGCTTAATACGGTAAATGTCAACAAGGGTAATTTCAGATGGAACACAAATTTTACCTTAACCAAAAATAAAGATCAGGTAACAAAATTAGCTGGAGGAATAACCGAAGATATTGGTAATTTAAGATTTGTAGGTGAATCTGTTTACCCTTTGTATAGTTGGGTATTTGATGGTATCTGGCAATTAGATGAGGCTGAAGCCGCAAAAGCATTTGGTCAATATCCAGGAAATGTGAAAATTAAAGATTTGGATGGCGATGGTGTTATCACAGACAAGGACAGAACAATTGTTGGAAAACAAACGCCTGATTTGTTGCTTGGAATGCGTAACAATATGAATTATAAGAATTTCGATTTTTCGTTTTTCCTCTATTCAAGGAGAGGTTTGAGTTATAGTAATAACTTTTTAAATGGTACATTTGGAGATATTGGAAGTGACAGATATAACCATACCACTGAATTAGATATTTGGACAAGTACAAACCCAAGCAATACCTACTTTGGACTTAATGGGTCAGGGAATTCAGGAAATGCCAGACAAGCATTGAGTATGCAAAAAGCTGATTTTGTAAGACTTTCAGATGTGACTTTAGGATATAAATTATCTGGAAAAGCATTAGACAAAATGAAATTCTCTAATTTCAGAGTTTACGCTCAAGTGACTAATCCAATGGTGTTTACAAACTTCCTTACGTTTAACCCTGAATATAATTCAAACACCGCTAATGATGATATTTCATCTAAAACATTTTTATTGGGTTTGAACGTATCATTCTAATATTATAAAACATTAAAAAGTATAAAAATGAAAAAATATATAAAGTGGAAATTTATAGCTTCTTTAATTTTCTTGTCCAGCAATTTTGCTTGTACGGATTTTTTAGATGAAGTTTCGGTTTCAAATCAAACAGCTGACAATTATTATGTTACAGCAAAGGGTTTTGAAGATTTAACGCGTTCGATATATCCGCTATTGAGAAATATAACGCAGCAAAGAAGTCTAATTTTAAATGGAACAGATATATTCGCTGTAAACAGCAGCTGGGACGGTGCTGGCCCGACTGGAGACCCGATAGATTTATACAATCAAGGTTTTGCTTCTACATTGACTTCTGTCTCTGACTTGTGGAATTTATTATACCTCGAACTGAACCGTGCCAACACTGTTATAAGCAGAGCTGATTTGGTAGAAGGTATAAGTGCTACAACGAAAGCTTCTAGCGTAGGAGAGGCAAAGTTTATTAGAGCTTTAATGTTGTTTTATTTAGTACAACAATGGGGCGATGTGCCTATGCCTCTCGAAGAAACAACAACCGCAAATAAAGAAGTAGTTAGAGTACTATCTGCTGATGTTTATACGCAAATAATCAAAGATTTGACTGATGCAGAAACTGCCTTACCTTCTCAAGCTTCTACCGATTGGGGAAGAGCGACTAAGGGTTCAGCCCAGTTTTTACTCTCTAAAGTATATCTTACCCGAGGATGGAACTATAATAATTCTTTAGGTGGTTCGGCGGCGGACTTCACCCAAGCTTTGGCTTATGCTGATAAAGTAATTGCAGCTTACCCAATGGTTGCAAACTATAAGGATTTGTTTCCAAAGCGTTCAGAGAATCCTCTACTGGAAACAAATAATCCGGGAACGCAAAAAGCCCGTAATTCAGAGGTGGTTTTTGCAATTCAATACAATACAAATGTATTGACAAATTCTGGTGACCCAGCATACCCTGCCACGGCAGTAGGCAATGATTTACATTCTGTTTTTGGTAATGACCCTGGTGATACTCCAGGTGCTCCTTCAGCTAGAACGGGAGAGTATAATCGCCATCAAGGTAGGCATCATGTTACCCCAGCAATGTACCGTATGTACGATCCAGATATCGATACGAGATACGATCATAATTTTGTAGAAAAAATTTATGCATTAAATGATAATTCTAAATTTGAAGCCAGAAAAGGCGTTGTTGTGCCTATTAAAAAGGGTGATGTTACTATGGAATTCAGACCTTGGAATAACCCAGTGACTGATATAGCTGACCGCGGTATGGACATTGAAGGTGGAACAAAACCATATTCGGTATTGAATACTGATGAGTTTGGAGATAATCCTCAAACGAACTATCATGGTGGTGACCGTGCCATGATGATGTGGAAGTTTTGGGAGCCTGGTATTGATTATGGAGATGCCTTTGGAACTTTTGACTTTGCACTTTTCAGGTCAGCAGAAGCCTATTTAATAGCTGCTGAAGCAAAACTAAAAGGTGCTACGGGCGGAAACTTAGGAACTGCTGAAGATTATTACAATAAAGTTTTAGATAGAGCTTTAGGTAGCAATAAAGATAAAGACCCTATGCAGGCAGCAGCACCAGAAAATGTAAAATCATTGGACGCCAAATCGTATAGAGCGGTAGCTGGGAAATTGGACATAGATATGATTTTAGATGAAAGAGCGAGAGAGTTTATGGGAGAATATATGCGTTGGTTTGATTTGAAACGTACAGGTAAGTTAATTGAGCGTGTAAAAAAATACAATCCATGGACAAATGCGGCAGGAGCATTGGAAGCTAAACATTTAGTTAGACCAATTCCTTTGAGCGAATTAGATTTGGCGAGTAATCCTATAGTTCAAAATCCCGGTTATTAAAAGTTAAAATTGAATAAAATAGATCAAAAACTAGGGCCATTGGCTCTAGTTTTTTTAGTTTTAGAAGTATTGAAATACTCCGGTTAATTTTTGAATCAAATAATCTTTATTCAAAAATATTAATCCATTTTTGATTGTACTTTATCGAAGCCTAAGAATTAAAAATGACCTTTGGATTTTGTTGGTCAAGAAATACTTAACCTACCATACGATGAAATTAGACATTTAAAAATTCACCTTTAAAAAGAAAATTACATATCAATCCTCGTCATTTTATTTATCAAAATCATAATTAAGAAGCTGTTTTTCATTCAATAAATTTTCTCCAAAAGGTTTTTGATCCCTCAATTTTTTAACATCTGCGGGCGAAATTCCTTTAATGTTTTTAGCAAAAGCGTTTTGGGTATATTTTACAATATCCGCTATGTCTTGGTCACTTAAGTCGGTATTGTTCGCCAAGGCTGGCATTTCGGTGCTTAAATCATACAGTTTTCCATTTACATGAAGTGGGCCGCTGATTCCAAAAAGCAGTATAGAAGTTAGTCTTTTTATAGAGCCATCTATATATTCAGAGTCTTTTAAGGGCGGAGCTAGGTCTTCTATCCCACTGCCGTCGGCTCCATGGCAAGCTCCACAAATACTTCTGAACAATTTCAAACCATTGGTGCGGGAGTCTTCTTTTACGGATGTATTTACAAAAATAGGATTGGGTTCATTAGCCTTACGGTTTTTAACCGCCAAGTTAAGATTGCCCTCTAAGTTCTTGCTGAAACTCATTTTAGGCAAATAATCTTCTTCTATTCCACCCAAACTACTAGTGATGACTTCATTTATAACTTTATTTTCTTTGTATTTTTCTGCCAATTTTACAAAGGTTTTTTCAAATGCTGGTTCATTCTTATATTTTAAATACTCCCCTATAGCTGAAATCAAATATACATCAACAACTTCACTGTTTTTTAAGGCCAAATTATTTGCAATTGAAACCATTTCAGAGCTGTTTTTAGTGCTAGTAAATTTGTTTAAAAGCTGAAGTGCATGAGCCATGGTTTCTTCCTGTTTAGTCTCGTTTAGTATTTCTTTAAGTATGGCAAAAGAAAGGCTTCCTGTTCCTTCTAAAACATACAGAGCATGCAGTGCTGCATGGTTTTCAGCATCGGATTTAGAAAGACTTAGTAAGTCCTTCTTTAACGATTTATCCTTTTTTAAGATTAAGATTTGTTGGGCACGGTCACGAATCCAGCCATTGGGGCTCGACAAGAGGCCTAAAAGTTCGGAAGTAGAGGCCTGACTAAAATTAGGAGGTATTTGTAAACTTTTGTTTTTATTTACTACTTTCAATATTCTCCCCAAATTTTGAAGAGTATCCAATTTTTTTTGAGCCAGCATAGTGCTCAAATATTGCGATATGAAAGCTTTATGTTGAATAATGCCTCGATGCATATCTACAATGTACATAGCACCATCGGGACCATTAAATAGATTGACTGGCCGAAAACCCTCATCATAAGAAGAGATGAATTCTTTGTCATGGTAAGCTTGAGTAGCCTTTGTTTCTAGATTATCGAATTTCAGAATATTTCTTTTGATGGAGTTGGCTTCAGGTACACAAACAAAAGCGTTTAGGTCATATTCTTCAGGAAATTGAGCTCCTCTATACACCAAAGGACCACAAGAGGCAGTCACATTTTTTAGTTTACCATTCTCATCCAATATGCCTTTTTGATAGCCTCTGTTTACACTTGTGGCCTGAAGAGCATATACCCGCTGATCATTGGTAAGTTTTTGATTTTCAGATAGTATGGGCTTAAAAAACTCGTTCTTTGTTGCAATATTTGGCAATAAATAATCTCCTTTAAGCTGTGTAGAATTACTGTTGTAATAAAGTCTTCCGAAATTATCTCTCGTGATTCCCCATTGTCCTCTATAAGAAGTGGGTTCTTTAAGCCATTTTCCTTTTACTTTTCTATACCTAAAATTGCTATTTGCATTATAAATCCAATTGTCCATGTTCATCATGAGGCCATTGGGCTGATGTTCTACATTGCCTGCGTCGGCATATTTGGGATCTACCAAAGTCTTTTTGCCCGGTAAATCATTTTTTATTTCTGCAAACCAAAGTTCCGGCCCATTGACATACAATATGCCATCATATACCAAGGCAATGCCCCTCGGCAAAACCAGATCATCCATAAAAGTTTTGGATTTTTCGAAGAAGCCATCTTTATCTAAATCCTCTAAGATCGTGATCCGACCGTTCTGTTCATCTTCTCCAATTCCTTCTAAGTTGGGCATATAGCCAATCATTTCTACCACCCAAATACGACCTTTGTTATCAAATTCCATACTCACTGGAGCTTTCAAGAGAGGCTCTGATGCCACAAGGTTTAATTCGAAACCATCTTCAACTACGTATTTATCAAGTGAAATATTTGGCTTATCAGAAGACAAACTTAAGAAGCCGAAAATGAAAATACTGCCTAAGAAAAGGGCTATTAAATATCCGGAACGCTGAATTCTTTTCATTTTAAATTTTTTTTCAGAAAAACTGTAAAAGAGATTTTAGATAATCTTCTCTTTAAATTTAAAAAGGAATTTAGCGTCAACCCTATTATTAAAAAAAATACAGCATTATACCCTTAGAATGGTACAAATGTTCAACATTTGAGGTAGAAATTGCCAATCAAGAAAAGGCTAAATTTATGTAAGAACAGGATATTTAGACGGGTTTTCTTTGTATTCACTTGGAGAAACCCCATACATTTTTTTGAAACATTTTCTGTAATAGTTCGGATCTTGAAATCCTATTTCGTAACAGATTTCATTGATGTTCAAAAGACTGTTTTTCAAAAGATTCGCTGCATATCTCAATCTTACAAAACGAACAAACTCCGAAGCGGTCATCCCTGTCATGGCTTTGACTTTGCGGTATAAATGGCCTCGGGTCATTTTCACTTCTTTCCCTAAAAATTCAATTCCAAAATCAGGGTTTTTCATATTTTTTTCGACCCCTTCGATTAAAATTTCAAGAAAACGTTCGTCAGCGGTGTTTACCGCTAGTTCTTTAGGGCTTAGGTTAAATTCTTTAACAAACCTTTCTCGAAGTTTTTTTCTGCCTTCTATCAGGTTTTTAACTTTAAGTTCTAGAATTTGAGGCGTAAAAGGTTTTCCTACGTAATCATCGGCTCCTGTTTCCAAGCCATTTACTTTAAAAATAAGAGACGTTCTGGCCGAGAGTAAAATGATGGGAATATGACTGGTTTTCAAATCTCTTTTTAAGGAACTACAAAGCTCTATACCATTCATTTTAGGCATCATTACATCGCTAATGATCAGATCTGGTAGGTGCTCAATGGCTTTTTCTAAGCCATCTTCGCCGTTTGCTGAGGTTATAATTCGATAGTTGGGACTAAAAATCCCTTGGAGGTAAGCCTGAATGTCTAAATTATCTTCAACGATTAAGATAAGGTCCTGCAAGGCTTTGCTTTTTTCGTCGACCGTTTGCACCGGTAAAGAAGTGTCGAAATCCGACTCTTGATAATGGTCTTCTGATTCGCTATTTTTAAAATGTTTATCTATTTGCTGGTGATCAAAATGCTTTGAGCCTAAAGGCAATAGTACGCTAAATTTTGAGCCTTTATTCTTTTCGCTTTGTACACCTATGCTACCCTTGTGCAGCTTTACAAAACCTTTGGCTATATCTAGACCCAATCCCGTACTGTTTTCAACCAAAGATTCTGATTGGCTAGATTGGGTAAATCGGTTAAAGATGGATTCTATTTCGTTTTCTGGAATTCCAAGTCCTTGATCACTGATAACAATTTTTAAAAACCCTTCAGGGAATTCCTCCGATTGGTTTCCTTCAAAACTAATGTCAAGGCCTATTTCAGAACCATCGGGGCTAAATTTAAAAGCATTGGATAAAAGGTTATAAAAAACCTTCTCAATCTTATCTCTGTCAAAATACATGGAGATATTGTCGTCTTCTGTGCTAAAGTTGTATTGAATTTTCCTAATTCTGGCTTGCTCTTGGAAGGAAAGAAATATTTCATGAATAAACAAAACGATATTTCCTTTTGCCACCACCAATTGATTATGATCGGTTTCAAGTTTCCTGAAATCCATCAATTGATTTACCAACCGCAATAGATGTTCTGCATTTTTATAAGCAGTTGTATATAAGTTTCTTACAGCATTGTCACCTTGGTGAGTTTCTAGTAATTTTCCTAAAGGCCCCAATATAAGCGTCAAAGGAGTACGTAAATCATGAGAAACATTGGTGAAAAAACGATACTTCATCTCATGAAGCTTCTTTTCTTCTTCATTTTTATAATGCTCTAGCCGTAATTCGTTTTTAAGTTTTATACGATTACTGATAATTTCTTTTATCAAAAAGTAAAGTCCTGTCAAAGTAATCGCATAGATAAGATAAGCCCACCAAGAGAACCAAGGAGGTTGGGAGATTGTAATTTTAATTGCCGTACTTTCTGAAACCCATTCTCCATTGCTATTGGTAGCTTTTACTTTAAAATAATAAGTGCCGGGATCCAGATTGGTGTAGGTAGCTTTTCGGTCGGTTCCTATGTAATTCCAATCGTCAAAGCCTTCTAATTTATAAGCATATTCGGTTCGCTCAGGCTGTGAGAAGTTTAATGCTGCGAAATCAATAAATAGAGTATTTTGGTCGTAATCTAATTTAAGTAAATGCGAATTGTTTAATTCCCCCAATAGTGTGTTTCCAAGGTTGCCTTGTTTGGTATTGCTGCCAATACTGAGGTCAGTAATCTCTATTTTTGGGGAAATTACGCCTTCATTTATCAATTTAGGGTTAAAAGAGATCATACCATTCAGACCTCCAAAATACATGTTCCCGTCTTTTGACTTCAAATAAGCCCTTCGTTTAAAAACGTCATTTTTTATGCCGTGGGCTCTTTGTAATCCTAAGTATTTTTCGGACTTTTTATTAAATAAAAATAAACCTTCAGAAGAGCTCAGCCAAAGATTTCCTAGGTCATCATCTAAAATACCTAAGATGTTCTTATTGGCAAAATCAGGACTTTTGAAGTTTTTTATAGATTCCGTTTTGGTATCTAATCTGTATAAACCCTTGTTTGATGTACCCAGCCAAATGTAATCTTTATCCTCAAAAATGCAGTTTATATTAGGTATTGGATATTTCTTATACTCCCAATTTTCATCATCTAGTTTTAATAAGCCGTCGGGCTGATTTATAGCCAACCAAATGTTGTTTTTAGAATCCTCAAAAATCTCATTTATAGTATTTTGAATCTTCACTCCATTAAGTTCTGAAGCATTTTTCAAAGTTTTATGTTGCTTTACATCATAATAATGTAAACCCATGGCATGGGCAATCCAGAGGTTTCCTTTATGGTCGACTTTTAGCCCTTTTATGCGTTTATAACCGAGATCGTTGGGGTCGGCAACATTATAATTGATTGGTGAAAATGTTTTTGTTTTTAAGTCAAAATTAAAAACCCCTCCATACAAAGTACCTATCCATACATTTCCATTTTTGCCTATTTCAAGTTCCATAATATGGTTGGAAGCGGAACCCGAAGGGGTGTTTTTCTGGTTAAAAAATTGAAATGTTTGGCTTTTACTATCGAAAAGGTTCAAGCCACCCCTATCTGTTGCTATCCAGATTTTACCCTCCTCGCTCTCGGTTATAAAAGATATTACATTGTACGAAAGGCCTTTGTTGTCTCCCGTATATTGGTAATGATTAAAAATATTGAAGTTTTTATCAAAATAACTAATTCCTCCATGATATAGCCCCAGCCAATAGTTGCCATGGGAGTCTGATTCAAGAGAGGTAATGCCATTGTCGCTTATAGAATATGGATTGTTATGATCATTTACAATCTTGGTTTCGTAGTCAGAGTCTGGATCAAAAATAATAAGTCCGTCAAAAGTGCCAAGCCAAAGTCTGCCTTTGTCGTCTTCCTTTATTGCTCGTACTCTATTTCTTAGCACATCATTTGGCCCAATGGACTTCAATGGATAATATTCAAACTTTTGGCTTTCCTGATTCAATAATGAAAAACCAGCTTGATTTGATGCAAACCATATTCGACCCTTTGAATCCTGAATTATGGCGTTAACGGGAGGGTCTTTATCAATTTTGAATCTTTCGGTGATAGGAAAGCGAGTAATTTTCCCGGTTTTGATGTTCAATTTGCTAATCACTTTAGGCTCACCTATCCATACATTTTGCTCTTTGTCAATCAGCAAATGTCCTATTATATTTCCTTGTAAAAGTCCTTTGGTATAGTGTTTTGTAATATGTTTGTTTTTATCGAGAACAAACAAGCCATTGTTACTCGAAACCCAAATATTTCCTTTTTCATCCCTTTTTAAATCATTAATCGAAGCATCGCTAAAATCACCATTAGGGGTTTTTAAAGGAATTTTAGAGAAAGAGTTATTAATTTCATCATAAATATCAAGTCCATTGTTGCTGCCTATAATTAGCTGCCCTTCCTGATCCAGAATTAAAGTATGAATTCGATTTGAACTAATGCTTGTAGAATCAGTTTCTGAATGAAAAAAAGGTCTGAAACTATAGCCATCGAATCTATTGAGACCTTCAATAGTCCCTACCCAGATAAACCCAGTTTTATCTTCAACACTGCAAGTCACATGATGATGTGAAAGACCTATATCAGTTGTAAAATTTTTGAATCGATAAGTGGAAGATTGTGAATAAGAAAGTGTGGCATTTAGCATAAATGCCAAAGCAAAAAATGCTGAAAATGATTTTACAAACTCACTGGTTCTTTTCATATTCCAATAAAAAATTTAATTAAATTAAGCATTAATAGCTTCATTCGCCTAATTTATCGCTTAAAAAAGAAAAAATGATATGCCTTATTTTTTCGGATTAATCATTAATACATCTCACTGTCTAAATGATACAATTGAAGTTTTGTCTCGTTTTCTATTGGCAGTACTTTTGAAAAAGCTCAATTTTTATTTTTTTTAGCTAAATTTTCAGGATATTCTAACTATTCAAACCTTAACGAATTCGAATTCAAATGAAAAAAAACAAAGCATTGGTAGTCAGTTTTATACTGCTCTTATTTTTAACTTCCGCTCGTCCTGAATCTAAAAACCAAACAAACCCTAAGCCAAATGTGATTTTGATTCTTGCCGATGACATGGGCTTTGCCGATTTGGGCTGTTTTGGAAGTGAAGTAAATACCCCTAATCTGGATAAACTAGCAGCCAAAGGAATACGATTTACGCAAATGCACAATACCTCTAAATGTTTCCCATCTAGAGCCTGCTTGCTAACCGGTTTGTATTCTCAAAAAACAGGATACAATAAAGGTTATAAAAAACCAATGTCAAATGCCATCACTTTAGGAGAGCTGTTCAAAATGGCAGGATATACCACCCTATGGTCAGGCAAACATCATAGTACTGAGCTGCCGACAACCCGCGGTTTTGACCATTACAGTGGACTTTTTGAAGGGGCCAGCAATCATTTCAACCCTGGCCGACAAAGAGAAGGTGAACCTGCTCCAGCTCAGAAAAACCCAAATAGACCATGGGTTTTGGATGGCAAAGTAATTACGCCCTATACGCCACCAAAAGATTTTTATACGACTGATGCTTTTACGGATTATGCCATAGACTGGTTAGAAAATCAAGACTCCAAAGATCCATTTTTTCTTTACATGTCATACACCGCTCCTCATGATCCATTAATGGCTTGGCCAGAAGATATCGCAAAATACAAGGGAAAATATTTAGCAGGGTATGAAGCTATCAGAAAGGCGAGATTTCAGAAACAAAAGGATATTGGTCTATTGCCCAAAAATTATCCCTTATCAAAGCCGAGCTTTCAAGATTGGGATAATCTGAGTGATGCTCAAAAAGAGGAAGAAGACCAGAAAATGGCAGTTTACGCAGCGATGATAGACCGATTGGATCAAAACATCGGCAGATTACTTTCAAAAATTGAGCAAATGGGTGTTGCTGAGAACACTTTGATAATCTTTTTATCAGATAACGGTGCCTCAGCTGAAGTGGTGGACAACGTAAAAGGCTCTGGCGAAATAGGGTCTTTGTCTCGCTGGACATCGCTTGCTGAAGACTGGGCGAATGTTGCCAATGTGCCTTACCGTTTTTTTAAGAATTATAGCCACGAAGGCGGCATAAAAACTCCCATGATAGCCTATTGGCCTTCGACTATAAAAAAGGGCAATCAGTTTTCAGACACGCCTTTGCACCTTATCGACCTGATGGCTACTTTTAGCGACATTACTGCTCAGAAATATCCGACAGAATATAACAACCAAAGCATATTCCCAATGGATGGAATTAGTTTTTTGCCGATCTTAAAAGGAAAGAATATAAAGCGTGAAAAGCCACTATTTTGGGAATGGCAGCATGGCAAGGCTATACGTGAAGGTGACTGGAAATTAGTAGCTTATAAAGACAAATGGGCTCTTTACAATCTAAAAAATGATCCCGTAGAAGAAACCGATTTGTCACAATCAAATCCAAAGAAATTCCAGGATTTAAAGCTTAAATACAATGCTTGGGAAAAAGAAACAGCTCAATAAATATTGAATTATTTTACAAAAAAAAGGAAAAATGAAAAGAAGAGATTTTATGAAAGTTGGCTCCTTTGGAGCAGCAGGTGTCACTATTCTTCCATCACATATTTTTGGAAATAAAGTAAACAAAATAGCACCAAGCGAAAAAGTAAACTTGGCTTGTATAGGTATTGGAAATCGTGGTGGACATATTACCAAATCACTTTATGATACAGGTTTAGCCAATATTGTGGCCTTGTGCGATGTAGATATGGGAGCACCTTACACTTTAGAAGTATTAGAAAAATTCCCGAATGTGCCTCGTTTTCAGGACTTCAGAGAGATGTTTGACAAAATGGGAAAGCAAATAGATGCTGTAAGCGTAGGAACTCCAGATTTTTCCCATTTCCCAATTACAATGCTGGCCATGTCGCTAGGCAAACATGTGTATGTTGAAAAACCAATGGCCCGTACATTTCAAGAGGTTGAGTTGATGATGGCAGGAGCTAAAAAATACAAAGTCGCCACCCAAATGGGAAACCAAGGTCACTCTGAAGCCAACTATTTTCAGTTTAAAGCTTGGAAAGATGCAGGAATCATAAAGGATGTAACCGCGATCTCCGCTCATATGAATTCACGTAGAAGATGGCATGATTTTGACCCAAATATTACGAAATACCCTGATGCTCAACCTATTCCTAGCACACTCGATTGGGATACTTGGCTTATGACTGCTCAAGAGCATGATTACCAGAAAGATTTTGTAAATGGCCAATGGCGTTGTTGGTACGATTTCGGTATGGGTGCCTTGGGCGATTGGGGAGCTCACTTGATCGATACCGCTCACCAATTTTTAGACTTGGGTTTGCCTTATGAAGTAGATCCAGTTTATTTGGAATCTCATAATCCTTTCTTTTTCCCTTTATCTACTACTTTATCATTTAAATTCCCAGAAAGAGGCCATATGCCTCCAGTAGAGATAAAATGGTTTGACGGAATCAACAATCAACCGCCTCTACCTGAAGGTTATGGAGAGTCTGTTTTAGATCCAAATATTCCACCTCCGACAGATGGCAGTAAGTTTACCGAGAAATTAAAACCCGGCAAAATTATCTATTCCAAAGAACTGACTTTCAAAGGCGGCTCTCACGGAAGTACCCTTTCTATAGTACCTGCGAGCAAAGCAAAAGACTTAGCCTCAAATATGCCCGTAGTGCCCGAAAGTCCTTCAAATCATTTTGCCAATTTCTTGAAAGCTTGTAAAGGGCTGGAACAATGTCGTTCTTCATTTGAAATTGCTGGGCCATTAAGTCAAGTGTTCACTTTAGGTGTAATAGCCCAAAGGCTAAATACCAAGTTGCTTTTCGATAGAAAAACAAAGCAGATTACCAATAATCCTTTGGCCAATTTCTTATTGCAGGGCTCTGCACCTCGTAAAGGTTGGGAGGAATACTATAGGTTAGCATAAAAATTTTAGAAATTGGGGCATGAGAGTAGGTGCTTTTATGCCTTGGTTTTATTTAGTTTCATGTACATAAAAACAGTTCTTTGGATAGGCTAAAAAAGTATTCATTTGGATGCCCAGAAGTATTTTCTTTGAAAATTATAGGAAATAAAATCAGCCTGCCCAATATTACATTAAATTTGAAATCTTAAAAATCAACCTTTTATAAATAAGCACTTATGAAATACACCCGAATTTTATTGCAGATTCTATGTTTGAGTATTTTCTCTTTTAATTTAAATGCTCAAAGCATGCCCAAAGTTGAGTTAAACACCTCTTGGCTAAAGGAAATCAAAGAATTAGCACCCGAAAAAACTCATTTTCCAAGTAGCAAAACCCATAAGGTATTGGTGTTTTCGCTCTTTACCGGTTTTGACCATTGGGTAGTACCCCATACGGAGGCCATGATGCGTATCGTAACCGAAAAAGTTGGCGGCTTTGAATTGACCTACACTACAGATATTAACTATTTTGATGAAAATACCCTAAAACAATTTGACGCTGTGGTACTTAATAACAATTGCAGCATTAGAGACAAGCGAGATATGTTCTGGGATGTGTTTAAAAATGACAATAAATTAGATAGCAACCAAGCCAAAATTAAAGCGGCCAAATTCGAAAAATACCTTTTAGATTATGTAAAAAAAGGGGGAGGCATTATGTCGATACACGGAGCCATAACCATGCAAAACAAATCGGAGGCTTTCAGCGATATGATGGGCGGAAGTTTCGATTATCATCCAAAACAACAAAACATTGATGTGAAATTGGTCGATGCCAAACATCCTTTGGTTCAAGCATTTGATGGCAAAGGTTTTTCACATATCGACGAGCCTTATTTTTTCAACAATGCTTATGCAGACAAAAACTTCAGGCCTCTATTATATATGGAAGGTTCTAAAATAGAAGGAAACAAATACCCTGACGGAGATGAAAAACGCTACTTAGCCTGGATTAAAAAATACGGCAAAGGGAATATTTTGTATACCTCTCCTGCTCACAATGCCCAAAGTTTCAGCAATCCCAAATTGCTACAATTTTTCTTAGACGGCCTACAATTTGTAGTGGGTGATGTCGAGTGCGACACGAGTCCCATAAGAAAATAAAAAGCATTCTTTAAGAAGCCTTTGATTCGTCAAAGGCTTTTTTTTTATGTTTCAAAACCGTTTTTTCTTTAGAGAGTACATTCCACTTCGTAAATGGTACAAAGCCTTGCTCCGTGGAATTTTTGGGTATTCTATATTTACAAACAGTTTTAAGCCTTAAATAATTAAACGATGAAATCTAGAATATTCTTATTCCTTTTGGCAATTGGCTTGCAGGCTTTCTCCCAAAAAAAACAGCCGAATATAATTTTGATCATGGCCGACGACATTGGCTTTGAGGCTTTCGGAAGTTACGGAAACACCAATTATAAAACCCCAAGAATAGACAAAATGGCTGCCAATGGTATGCAGTTTAACTATTGTTACTCCCAGCCCCTTTGTACCCCTTCTCGTGTGCAAATCATGACCGGGAAGTATAATTTTCGCAATTATTTAGAGTTTGGTTCGCTCGACATGAACGAAACCACCTTTGCTCATGTCCTCAAATCTGAGGGCTATAAAACCTGTATAGCGGGCAAATGGCAGCTGGGAAGTGATGCCTTTGGTCCCTACAAAGCTGGTTTTGATCAGTATCACTTATGGCAGCTCACTTTTACGAGTTACAATGAGCGATACAAAAACCCTAGAGTTTTAGAAAACGGAGTGATGAAAAAATACACCAATGGCGAATACGGCCCAAAGCTCCACACTGAATTCATTAAGAATTTTATGGAGGAGAATAAAGACCAACCTTTTTTCGCTTATTATCCAATGGCTCTTACGCACAGGCCTTATGTTCCATCACCTGATACTGAAAATTACGATTCTTACTTTATACCTGGAGAAGGCAATGCTCATAGTACCAAATCCGACCCAATCTATTTTAAAGACGAAGTAGCTTATATGGACAAACTAGTAGGAGAAATCATCGACAAAACTGTAGAACTCGGTATTGCAGACAATACGCTGATCATTTTTACGGGTGACAATGGAACTGGCGTAGGCATAAAATCAAAAATGGGCGATGTGACAATACCCGGCATGAAGGGCTCCACCACGGAGTATGGCATGCATGTTCCCCTGGTAGCCTATTGGGCTGGGCAAATTAAAGGTGGTCAAAAAAGTAATTATTTGGTAGATTTTACTGATTTCTTACCTACCATTGCTCAAGCTGCTAATATAAAACTACCCGAAACTTTCGAAACCGATGGGCTTAGTTTTTATCCCCAATTAATGGGCGATTTTTCGCATACCCGCGACTGGATTTTTAGCCATTATGATCCGGGCAAAGAAAAATTTTCGCTCAAAAGGCTGGTTCAAAACCAAGAATGGAAACTCTATGAGACGGGCGAATTTTATAATGTAAAAAAAGACCCGTTCGAAAAGAAAGATTTGGCTAAAACGCAATTAAGCCCAACAACTTTAAAACTTAAGGATGAATTTGCCGCCGTTCTTGCCAAAATGCATGTGGTCGAAAAGCCGAAAAGTAAAAATACTGAGGATTGAAAAAGTCTTTTGCAAAATTAATTATTATCAAAAATGCACAATTCAAGAAGGAAATTCTTAAAACAAAGTCTGCAAGGATTAACAATGGCATTATTGCCAAAAATAGCCTTTTCTAAATCAGGCCTGGAATTACCTAAAATTCTTATCATTGGCGATTCTATTTCTATTGGCTATACGCCTTTTGTACAAGAAATTCTAATAGGTAAAGCCATGGTAAGCAGGCCGATGAATGAAAACGGTGTGGCTGAAAATTGCGAAGGAACAAGCAATGGAATTCTAAAAATTGACGCTTGGATTGGGAATACAAAATGGGACCTCATTCATTTTAATTTTGGATTGCATGATCTTAAGCATGTAAAACCAGACACAGGTGAAAATAGCAATAATCCCGATGATCCGCTTCAGGTCGAAAAAAAACAATACCGTAAAAACTTAAAAGAAATCGTCGCAAAATTGAAAGCAACAAATGCCAAATTGATTTTTGCAACTACAACGCCTTATCCCGATGGCGAACTTAAACCTCTTCGTGATCCAGGTATGTCAGCCGAATACAATGCCATTGCCCTCAAAATAATGAAAGCCAATAATATCCCGGTAAATGATTTGTACGCCTTTGTTTTACCCAGATTGGGAGAATTGCAAAGACCAATGAATGTTCACTTTACGGATGAAGGCAGCCATGAGTTGGCCAAGCAGTGTGTAAAATCAATTGAGCAGGTTTTAGCCCTTAAATAAAAAACTAAATGAAAAAAGCCTTTTACATATTTCTTATTTTAAACTTTTTTTTGTTCAATGTTTCAAAGGCAAATGAACCTTACGGTCTTTCATCCATCAATAAAGCTGAACTCAAAAAACAATTATTCCTTGTTGCCGATTGGCAAAGTAAGCAAACTGCCCATCAAAAAAAATACGGTGCCTTAAACTGGCATTATGCTACTTTTTATATTGGTTTGATGGAATTGTACAAAAGTACGGGTGAACAAAAGTATTTTGAACAATTGTATGAACTAGGCAAAAAACATAATTGGACTACCGAAAATAGGGTTTTTGATGCCGACTATTTAGCCATTGGACAGGTTTACCTTGACCTATTTAAAGAAAAACAAGAGCCTGAAATGATTCAAAGGCTTCAATGGGTAATAGACGCTCATCTTGAAAGAATGCCAAAACCGGATGTACGTTTTGTTGATAACCAATACCGTCGTGAATGGTGGACTTGGTGCGATGCCCTCTTCATGGCTCCACCTACATTTGCCAAAATGTATGCACTCACTGGGCAAGAAAAATACCTCGATTATGCTATGGATAACTGGATAATCACAACCAATTATCTTCTGGACAAAGACGACAAATTGTTTTTTAGGGATGATCGTTATTTTAAGCATCAAACACCAAATAATAAAAATTTGTATTGGAGCAGAGGCAATGGTTGGGTCCTAGCTGGTTTGGCCAATATGATGGATATTATCCCAAAAACTCACCCAAAACGTCCATTTTTTGAAGAACAATTCAAGGCTATGGTTGCTAAAATAGCCGAAGTGCAACAAGTAGATGGCTTGTGGAGACCAAGCCTTTTAGATCCCAAAACCTTGCCACAGCCTGAAGCCAGCGGAAGCTCTTTTTTCTGCTATGCTTTTTTGTGGGGAGTTAACAATGGCCTGCTCGACTCAGCTGAGTATTTGCCAAAAGCACTTAAAGCTTGGAATGGCTTGAAAGCTTTGGTGAATGAAGAAGGGCGATTAGGTTATGTGCAGCCACCCGGAAAAGAACCCTTGCCCTATACTGAAGATGCCTGGGAAGAGTATGGCTCTGGAGCTTTTTTGATTGCAGGCAGTGAGCTTCTAAAAGCCATAGAAAAAAATGAAGGTCCAAAAAAGGGTAAGCTCCTATATGAAAACCCACTATCAGATGCCGCCAACATTAAAAACTGGCCAATGGAAGGTCCAGGCAAAACAGAATTTATGGACAATTGGATGCATATGTATTCACCAGAGGAAGAAGGGCATCACGTTCTTTGGTGTACAGAAGATTTTCCGGGAAGTTTTATCGCAGAATGGGAAGTGCAAAATATGGAAACCGATGCTGGTTTGGTAATTATGTTTTTCTCAGCGAAAGGTGCCAAAGGTGAAGATATTTTTGATAAATCACTAAAAAAACGCGATGGTATTTTCAAAGGTTACACCAAAAGTGACATCAATAATTACCATATTTCTTATTATGCTAACGGACGTGACAATCGTGAAAGAGTAGTTGCCCATCTTCGGAAAAATGCCGGATTTAATTTGGTGCAAAATGGAGAAGATGGCATTCCAGCTCATTCAGAAGTGATTCATAAAATTGTTTTAATCAAAAATAACAATAAGATCTCAATGACCATTGACGGCAGAGAAGTAGTTAATTGGACCGACGATGGAAAAGAATATGGTGCAGTACTGCAAGAAGGCAAAATGGGTTTTAGACAAATGCAATGGACACATTTTAGATATCGGAATTTTAAGGTTTACACTTTAGAATAAATTTTATAATTATGGATTTTACAAAAACATCAACCTTAGCAACCATGAATAAGCTCTTTTTTTTCCTTTTGTATTTCTTGATTTTTCAAGGTTCTAACTTTGTTAGTGCCCAAAAATTAACGTATAAAACCCCTGACGTTGCCGTGATTTACCCAAAAAACAGAATTTGGGCCACACCATCAGGAGGCCAAGAGGCAGCCTTTAATTCACCAAGCTTACAATGGTCAAGTGATGCTAAAAACCCTAATTACAGTGTTCGCATATCTTCATCGGCAGATTATACCAGAGATCTGATTGAAAAGTCAGATCTCATTTATGGGATTTTTAATCCACATAAAATATTGAGCCCAGGAACTTGGTATTGGCAGTATAAAGCCAAAGACGGAGATTGGAGTCCAAACAATAGCTTCATAATTACGGAGAATACTCTTCTTTTTGAAACCCCAAGTAGCAAACAAATAATTGCAAATATACCTCAAAGCCACCCTCGTGTTTTGAGCTACAAAAAGGATTTAGAGGACTTGAGAATAAAGGTTAAAAACTATGCTGAAGCTTCTCAAATCATTGCCGAAGCTAATTCTTACATTAGTTTACGAGTTCCAACAGAAATAGACTTAAATCCTAAATTCGAAGGAAAAAACGATTTCGAAAACAAGAAAATAGCTCTGCTAGCTAGTAAAAAAATTGGCTCACAGGTTTATACTGTTTTATACACCCTATGTCAAGCTTACACACTCACTGGCGAAGATAAATATTTTAAAACTGCCAAGGCATGGGTTACAGAAGCCGTGCAATGGGATCCTAATGGAGCTTCACACAATTCCGATTTTGGAGATGCTGGAACAATGGCCGGATTTGCATTGGTATTAGATACTTTTTGGGATAAAATATCACCTGAAGAAAAAGAAGTAGTGGTCAAAAATATTTCTATTCGGGCTAATGGTTTTTACAAAAAATGGATAAATAGTGTAGAAAAAAGATCCTCGTCCATGCACGTATGGCAGCATATTATGCATCGTATGCTTTATAGTTCTATTGCTCTTGTAGGTGAAACACCCGATGCAGAAAAGTGGCTCAGCTATATCTACGACATTTGGATTGCACAAAACCCTAAGATGGGCGAAGAAGACGGTGCTTGGTTTAATGGCACTGGGTATTTCAGAATGAATACCTTGACCATGTATGAAACTACCCATTTTTTTAACAAGCTAAGTGGTAAGGATTTCATGCTTAATCGATGGTTCAAAAATAACCCCAAATGGCTTATATACGCCATGCCGCCAAGTTCTGTTTCAGATGGTTTTTGTAACGATGGTAATAAACATCCTATGCCTACTATTGGATATGCAGGTTATGCAGATGCAGCTTCAAGAATGTTTAACGACCCTTATGCAGCTTGGTATGCCAATGAAGTGGCAAAAAGCAATGGAATGGCCATTGCAGAAGATGATGAATTTCGATGGTTTAGGGTTATAAAAACGAATGAGATGCCTTTACCTAAGCAATTGCCAAAGTTCGATTTACCGCAAGCCGCCGTATTTCCTGATGTAGGCGTTGGTTATATGCATACGAATATTGAAGAAATGGAAAACAATTTGATGCTTTCGCTACGAAGTAGTCCATTTGGTTCTTTGGCACATACCCATGCCGATCAAAACACATTTAATATTGCATTCGGTGGAAAAAGACTTTTTTACAATTCGGGATATAGGCCAGCCATGGGCGATCCTCATTTTTTGGGTTGGTACAAACATACCCAAGGTCACAATGCCATTTTGATTGATGGACAAGGTCAACCTTTCAATGCTGGAGCCTATGGATTAATTCCTCGTTTTTTACACGGTGAGCAAATTTCCTATGCCATGGGCGATGCTTCCAATGCGTATTCGGGCAAAGACTTAGGTGAAAATACTGATTTAGGAATGAAGACTTTCATGCGACATTATTTAATGCTTCGGCCAGGCATTATTGTAATTTATGACGATTTAGAAGCCGACCATAAAGCCGATTGGTCTTGGCTTTTACACAATGATACAGGTCTGGAAGTTAATGAGAAAACGAAAAGCATAATAGCCCAAAATGAAGTTGGTGGAGCAAAAGTATCGTTGTATTCTTCATCAGCTATTAATTTCGAAGTGAGTACCGAATTTTCAATACCAGTAGACAACTGGACCAAAAAAACCGATGAAGATGGAGAACCTATTGATTTTAAAGACCAATGGCATTTCAAAGGTTCGGCGAAAGAGAAGACAAATAAAATGAGGTACTTAGCAATATTTCAAGTAAATTCAGCTCAAAAATTTGAAGAAATTAAAATAAACGCGAAAGGTATTTATGAGGTCGGTGATTGGGAAATATTCGCGGAATTGGATAGCAATAAAGAAGCAAAACTTACAGCTCGAAAAAAAGATGGAACGGCTTCCTTTGTTTCAACAGGAGAAATGAAAGTTGATTCAAAAAACTACGCTGGTTCAAATGCTAAAATCTTTGAAAATAGCTATGGAAATAAGCTTTACAAAGAATCAAAAGATGTGATTCCAAAAGCCATTCTAAATGCAGCATTAATGCCTGATAATAAATAATATGAAAGCTATACTTATAGTTCTTGTTTCTATTTTGGCGTTTGGGCTAAAGCCTAAAGAAAAGCCAATCTCCAAACCAAATGTGCTGATGATCAGCATTGATGACCTTAATGATTGGGTTGGGGTAATGGGAGGAAACTCATCTGCCATTACGCCAAATATCGATAAACTGGCCTCAGAAGGCGTTCTTTTTATGAATGCTCATTGTCAAACTGCTCTTTGTGGTCCGTCAAGGGCCTCCATAATGAGTGGTTTAAGACCTTCCACTTCAGGGATTTACGGCCAATTGAAAGACGAGGAAATAAGAGAAGCCTCCGCTGTCATGGAAGGCATTAAATTCTTGCCAGAGTATTTCGGTGAAAATGGATACAAAACTATGGGAGTTGGAAAGATATTTCATGAGCATGCTCCAGAAGGTGTCTTACAGATTTCTGGAGGTAGAGTAAAAGGTTTTGGTCCCAAACCCGAAAAAAACTTCCATTGGGACAAAAAAGGAACAAGTACCGATTGGGGAGCATTTCCTGAAACCGATGCCAAAATGCCGGACTATAAGTCGGCTAAATGGGCTGTAGAAAGACTTTCGGAGGAACATGATAAGCCATTTTTCTTGAGTGTAGGATTTGTGAGACCACATGTGCCTTGGTATGTGCCTCAGAAATGGTTTGATATGCACCCGATTGAAACCGTAAAAACGCCGCCCTATTTGAAAAATGACAAAGACGACCTGCCTGAAATCGCAATTCAAGTCGATGATATGCCTATGATGCCAAGCACCGAATGGGCGATAGAAAATAAGCAATGGAAGAACATGGTTCAAGGGTATTTGGCTAGTACCACTTTTGTGGATTATTACGTGGGACAAGTGCTTGAAGCTTTGGAGAAAAGCCCTTATAAAGACAATACCATAGTGATTTTATGGTCTGATCATGGATACCGTTTGGGTGAAAAAGGAACTTTCGCAAAACATTGCTTATGGCAAGTCGGTACCCATGTACCTTTGATTATCAAAACGTTGACTCCCAAAAGTGGTACAAGAATTAATCAACCTGTTGAGCTTTTAGATATTTACCCTACTTTGGTAGAGCTATGTGGTTTAGAAAAAAACAGTAGTAATGAAGGGATGAGTTTAAAGCCGCTTTTAGATAACTCTGAAAGTAATTTTAAAAAGGTAGCAACCTCAACCTATGGAAGAAACAACCATGCTTTGGTATCAGAAAAATACCGCTATATCAGATATGAAAATGGAGCTGAAGAATTGTATGACCGAAATCAAGATCCAAACGAATGGAATAATTTGGCAAAGGACAAGAAAATGTACAAAGTCAAAAAAGAAATGAAAAGCTATTTACCAAAGAATAATGCTCCTTGGTCACCTAAAGTCGTGATGGGACATAATGCTTATTTTACTAAAGCTACAGGAACGTCTGAGTAATTTTGAAAAGAAAATACGAAAAAATGAAAAAATATAGTCTGATTTTATGCTGCTTCTTTGCTTTGGGAGCTTGTCAAACTCAAAAGAAGAGCGAAGTTGAAAAGCCAAATATCATCTATATTTTGGCAGATGATATGGGATTTGGAGATGTTTCGGCTTACAATGCCGAAGCCAAAACCAAAACGCCCAATATTGATCAACTGGCTGCTGAGGGCATGCGTTTTACAGATATGCATTCTCCTTCTTCGGTATGTACTCCCACCCGATATGGTATCTTGACAGGTCGATATTGTTGGAGAAGCCGCCTTCCACAAGGAGTTTTGCAAGGTTACGGCAAAGCTTTGATTGAAAAAGACCGTGAAACTGTAGCATCTCTTTTGCAAGGTCAAGGTTATACAACAGGCGTTATAGGAAAATGGCATTTAGGCGTAGATTGGGTTTTAAAACCCGAATTTAAAGACTCCGTAAATACGAAATCTGCCGAAATGAATGAATTCGGTATGGTTCGAAATTTAAACGGAGATTGGGTTGATTTCTCTCAAAAACCTACGGATGGGCCATTGAACCATGGTTTTGATTACAGCTATATTTTGCCTGCATCTTTGGACATGGAGCCCTATTGTTATTTAGAAAACGATGTTTTGACAGAAATTCCTTCTGAATATACACCCGGAAATGATTTAAATACCGGATCGTATGCGACTCAAGCATTTTGGCGACCAGGTCGAGTGACTAAGAGTTTTGATTTTTATGACGTACTTCCAAACTTCATCAATCAGGCCAAAAACTTTGTAAATAGCCATGCCAAGGACAATAAACCCTTCTTTTTGTATTTGCCTTTGGCTGCTCCGCATTCCCCATGGGTACCAACGGAGAACTACAAAGGCAGCTCAGGTGCTGGCCAATATGGAGATTTCGTGCAAATGGTGGATGCTCAAATTGGTGAATTGCTAAAAACATTGGAAAAAACTGGAGAAGCTGAAAATACTCTGATCATTTTTACCTCTGACAATGGGCCTTTTTGGAAACCAGATTTTATCGAAAAATACAATCACAAGGCAGCCTCTTTTTACCGAGGAATGAAAGCCGACATACATGAGGGAGGGCATCGTATACCTTTTATTATCAAATGGCCAAAGCACATTGAAGCGGGTACTCAAAGTGATTTTCCAGCTACTTTGACCAATCTTATAGCTACCTGTGCAGATTTGCTTAACTTAAAATTAGGCGAAAATACGGGTGAAGATAGCCAAAGTATTTTGCCAATAGCATTGGGCGATAAATCAAAATATCAGGAGCCAATTGCCATTGTTCATCATTCGTCTAAGGGCTTTTTTGCGATAAGAAAAGGCCCTTGGAAACTGATAGATAAATTGGGTTCAGGAGGATTTTCTGTGCCAGTAGAAATTAAGCCAGGGCCAAACGAAGCACCAGGGCAGTTGTACAATTTGGAGCTCGATCCCTCAGAAACTAATAACCTTTATGCTACTGAGCCCGAGAAGGTCAAAGAGCTTTGGGCAGAGTTAAATGCAATAAAAAGCAAATAGAATAATGGTGAAGCCAATTTTACTGGTCTTGTTAACGGCTTTTTATGGCTACTCCCAACACTGGGAGATGCATACTATAGATAACACATCTACAGGTGCTGATGGCGTAAAATTAGCTGATATTAATCATGATGGACTTTTAGATATTGCCACAGGATGGGAAGAAGGCGGCATTACAAAGCTATATCTTCACCCAGGTAAAAAAAAAGTGAAAGAACTTTGGCCATCGGTTATTGTTGGAGAAACCCCAAGTGTAGAGGATGCCGTTTTTATGGATGTAGACAATGACGGCCAATTGGATATCGTAAGTTGCACCGAAGGGAAGTCTAAAAAAATATTCATCCATTTTGCCCCAAAAGAACAATTGCTCAATTCTGAAAAATGGAGGACAGAAGTACTGCCTGCCTCAGTAGACTTGATGCAATGGATGTATGCCGAACCTATAAATATTGATGGTAAAAATGGCCCTGATATTGTGGCTGGAGGTAAAAATGCAAATGGTGCATTCGGGTGGTTCGAAGCACCTGAAAACAGAGCGAATTTAGCCGATTGGAAATGGCACCCTATTTCCTCAATGAGTTGGCTTATGTCTATTATTTTTAGAGATATGGACTCGGATGGCGATATGGATATCGTAGTTACCGACCGGAAATCAGGACTTCAGGGTTGCAGATGGTTGGAAAACCCCGGTAAAACAGACTTGCAAAAGAAAGAATGGAAAAGTCATTTTATAGGTGCAAAAGACCTGGAAGTTATGTTTATGGCTATGAGCGATATGGATGGAGATGGTATAGAAGAGGTGATTTTGGCAGAAAAAACCCACAAAACCATTCGGATTTACCGTATAATTGGAATAGAGTGGAAAGAACAAATAATCAAAGTTCCAGACTTTACGGGTAACTGTAAGTCGGTCGAAGTGGGCGATATAAATGGCGATGGTATCAAAGATTTGGTTTTTAGTACAGAAACAGGAGGAGAAGTGAAAGTTGGACTAACTTGGGTTAATGGCAAAGATTTAGATCAAGAAAATCCAAAATTTCAGGCCATTTCAAAACTTCATAGATCCAAATATGATCGTGTAGAACTGATTGATATTGACTTAGATGGCGATTTAGATCTATTGATTTGTGAAGAAAACTTTGGTGAAAATAGCCAAGGATTAGGTGTGGTGTGGTACGAAAACAAGTTTAAAAAATGAGGAACTAAAACCCAAACCTTTTCACTGGTCCATGATCTCCAATTAAATACATTTTACTATCGACAGCCATGGGTGTATTGGGAATTTCTGCCACAATTACCCGAGCATCCGGATGAGCATTTCTAATCAAAGAACTCATAACATATTTGCCATTTTTTGAAGTTACTAGCGGTGTCTCTTTGGTCCAATTTTTACCATTCTCATCAGCTTGCCACCAGGCGATTTCTGCTGTGTTGTTCATTATTGAAGATGTAAGAAACCTAATTTCATTTGTATTTGCTATCAGTATGTCAGCTTCCTCAAATTTGAATTTTTGTCCAAGAACTTCATTGAAATTCCATTTGTCACTTTCCCAATTGGCATAAGAAATATTCGCATTGTTCCTAAAATATAAATGTGGGTTCCCTTTTGAATCACTTCTAATCGTGCCTAAACGCACACTTTTGCCTTTAGAATCATAAATTTGGACCAATTCATCTGCCGATTCTTTGGTGAGTGGCATATCTAACTTTTTACCCATGATGGATTCCCAAGTGTCAGTTTCGGTGTTCATTTTCATGTAATACGAATTGAGCCTAAGCGAAGTGTGATTTTCACCCGTGCCACATAAGTGATAATTGAATGTAGAAACGATGCTATTATTGGCCCCTTCTTGAAACCAGGCATACCAAGAATCGGAGGTAAAGGCGTGGCCTTCGGCTTTTTTATATTTTAGAATGGAAACCGGAGCTGCGAATGTACGTGCATTGTCAGTAGATTTTTGGTAGACCCAATTGCTCCGATGCGAGCCGTGGCGGTAAAACAAATAGATGGTGCCATTGCTCATTTTGACCCATTGGCTATAAGTCCCCAGTGGTGAAACATTTCGTAATTGTTCCCATTCGCTGATGTCATAAGGACTTTTAGAAACCACATGCATTTGTTCACCACGACCCATCGTGCCCAAGGTGTTTGCTCCAAGGCCACGATGCCCGCCATGTCCGCCAAATATTAAATGAATATACCCTTCGCCGTCGACCAACAAAGCCGGTCGGCCGTGGTTGTCTATTTCATCGGGATCGGTACTTAAGGGCGTTTTACCCAATGCACTTATACCCGCTTTAAAAGGCCCTTTCCATTCTTTGGTTTGATGATTATAAGAACAGACATAAGGATCTTCGTGAGGTCCTTGGTAGGCAACATAAGTAACTCCTTTAAAATATTCACCCATAGGATGTTGTATAGACTGTACTGGCTTTCCAAATCCATTGTCTGCAAAATAATCGAGACTATCGGCTTGGGAATGTATTAAAGGATTAATCCGTGTATCATTAGCTTCGTTTTTGGAAGAATTAATAAAATTGCTCATCAGCAGAACTACAGCAATCACACCAACGTAGAAACTACTTTTTGTATAAATCATTTTGTAATTCTTCACTATTTAAGATTCTTATTTGTCAGTTTTTTTCAATGCTTCCTCTAATTGCTTACTGTATTCAGGACGGTCTTTCCAATTTTGTAAATAGGGAGCATATTCCTTTTTATTCCACCAAAACTCGGGTTCCGGGTCTTTTTCGAGCAATCCGCCGTCATAATCATCACCATGTAGACTTTTTTCCACTGACAATAACCAGTTTTCGTAGTATGAAATCATTTCTTTGGCTTTTTCAGGAAAATCGGCCAGGATATCAATCGATTCTGTTTTGTCTTTATTGAGGTTGTATAAAGCGTATTTCTTTTTCTCAATATTTTCGACTAATAATTTATAATCATTATCTATCAAAGCTCCTTTATTTCGGTATTTGAAAGGTATTGGTGCTTTTCTTAAAGAAGGTGGTTTTCTTTGAAACAAATGCTCGATACTATTTCCATCGATAGGTTTTATGAAAACATCCTGAGACAAGTTTAAAATAGAAGCAATTGTCGGAAATATATCCATTGTACTGGCAGGATACGAACTTATTTGATTGGGCTTTATAACTTTTGGCCACTGAATAATACAAGGAACTCTCAAGCCACCTTCATATACACTACCTTTAAAATCTCGCAGACCACCAACACCTTCAGGTCCACCAAAAGGTACACCACCATTGTCGCTGTTAAACCAAATCAGGGTATTTTGGGCTAAACCCATTTCTTCGAGTTTACGATTTAATCGTCCTATGCTTTTATCCATCTCAACTATTTCGCCTAGGTAATCCTTTTTCTTTTCTTCCATATTTGCTGAAAAATCTGACTTATCGGTATCCAAAGCACTCCAAGGATCATGCGGACTGCCGTACCAAATCACCACAAAAAAAGGATCTTTTTTATGTCCAGAAATAAAATCAAGTGCTTGATTTACAATAACATTGGAAGAACTTCCTGAGTATTCATTTATCTCCCCCTTATGACTCATCAAGGGATTTAGGTCAAAAAAATTAGTAACAGATATCCATTCCATGAAACCAAAACTTCCCGGACTTCTACTGTCTTCAGCCAAAATGGGTACTCCCGGTCCTTTAAGCCCATCGAGATGCCATTTGCCAAAATGAGCAGTTTCATAGCCTGCTTTTTGCAAAGCTTGAGCTATAGTTTTTTCTTGTCTTCGCATAGGATAACCATGTGCAAATACCGCAGAACGATCATTTGCTCTTCCGGTAAGCACCGAAGCTCTCGTAGGAGAACAAACAGGAGCACCTGCATAGAACCGGTCCATTCTGAGGCCATTTTCGGCCATTTTCACCAAATTAGGTGTTTTCAAAAAAGGATGATTGTAATAACCCATTTGTCCCCAACCTTGGTCGTCAGACATGACAAGGATAATATTGGGCCGCGGGTCTTTTTTGGCTTTGATAAAAGCCGACAACATTATAATGCTAAAAAGGAAAACCAGAAGAGCTTTTATTTTCATTCAAATTGAATTTTAAATAGCCTAAAATTGTCACTTACCTCTTATTATGAACTTCCCAAGCCTGGTACTGTTTTTTCAAATCAGCCACAATTTCAGGATGTGAAGAAGCCACATTGGTGGTTTCGCCGGGGTCGTTTTCTAAGTTTGCTAAAAAGAAATTGTCGGCTTCTGTCAGGACGCCTTTTTTGCTTGTGTCTTCAGGGTTGGCGTGCAATTTCCATTTGCCTTTTCGAGCTACCCATGATTTTCTGAAAGCCCAGCAATAGCCCTCTTCTTCGTGAAAAGAAACAGCCTCTTTCTTATTAATTATAGTAACCAAACTATTTCCATCTAGCTTTTTATCAGGCAATTGTATTTTGCAGTATTCTGCCAAAGTAGGAAACCAATCGGTATTTACAGCCATTTGATCCCTAACCTCTCCTTTGGGAATTTGGGCTGGCCAACTTATAATAGAAGGTACTCGAATTCCTCCTTCAAAAAGACAGGCTTTGGCTCCTCGATATATTCCGGCATTGCCTCCACCAAAATGTGCCCGCTCTTCTGTGGAATATCCATTGTCCGACTGAAATATGATGATCGTGTTTTCTGCTAAGCCCTGGTCTTTGACTTGTTTGAGCAAAACGCCAATTTTATCGTCGAGCGTAGACATAAATGCAGCATACAAATCACGCGGATAGGCCAATCCTTTCTTTTGATAATACTCAAGCCATTTTGGGTCTCCTTGATAAGGATAATGTGGCAAATTTATAGCGAAATACATAAAAAATGGGCTCTTATCAGCTTCTTTCATAAACTGATCCGCTTCTTTGAGCATCAAATCTGGAAAAAACTGACCGGGATAATAAACCTCTTCGCCATTCCTATAGAGATCATGTCTATTGGGTCCATTCCAGTAGAAAAAATGAGAATAATTGTCGATGCAGCCCGAAATATGACCAAAGGAATGGTCAAAGCCCTGTGCATTTGGGCTCATTTCTGGCGTATAACCCAAATGCCATTTGCCAATATGTGCAGTTTTATAGCCTGCACTTTTAAATAATTCGGCCATAGTAAATCTATTGGCGGGCATGCCATTATTGGGATTGGTTGCTGAGGCATTTCCCGGCAACCCGGCCCTTTGAGGCGTAAGTCCTGTCAATAATGAGGCTCTCGAAGGTGAACAAACCGGAGAAGCATAAAACTGGGTAAACCTAACTCCATTTTTGGCCAATCCATCTATGTTAGGAGTTTCTAAGTCCTTGGCACCGTAGCAATTAAGGTCTATTGCTCCCTGATCGTCGGAATAAATAAGAATTACATTCGGTCTTTCTTGTGCATTTAAAAAACCAACTGTTCCCAAAAGAAATAGTGCACAAAAGCTTATTTTCAGTAGTTTCATTTCTTTTTGTTATACTTAGGATTGTATTCGCCTTGTTTTTTAAAGCCCTCAAAATTTCTCATGCTACCAAATCGCGGATAGCTGTCAAAAATATCACCCCCATTTATCATTCTAGGGTCGCCTTCTTTGGTTAATTTCTCCTCTAATTCCTTTCTGAGCTTTTGCAAAACCGACTTCATTTTTGGAGATTTCGCCAAGTCATTGACACAGTAAGGATCATTGATAATATCAAATAATTGTTCTGTATCTCTTTTTTCAAAGGCGTTTTTATATAATAAAAAAGGATAATTAGCCTTATGGTCAATCATATAGGTTTTGCTGGGAGAAGAGTCAATGTCTTCATAACCCTCCTCAATATCTTTCATGCCTTTTTTACCACTAGTCGAAACCACATAATCGGGGGCTGGGTCGCCTACTGGCCATCGGTCAGATTTAAAGTTTCGAATGTATAAGTATTTTTGCGTTCGAACCGCCCTGGCTGGGTAGCCCAAATTGTCAGGTCGGGCATGGGTATGTCTTTCGCGACCCGTATAAACACTTTTTCGAGAGGCCTCTATGCTGCCAGATTTTGAACTTTTAAAAATCGACAATAATGATTTTCCAACGATGCCTTCGATGTATTTTACACCCGCTAAATCTAAAAAAGTAGGTGCCAAATCTATCAAACTGACCAAATCATCCACCTTCCTATTTTTTCCATTTATTCCAGGACCAGCTATTGCCAAAGGTACATGCGTACCAAACTCTTGAAGATTGGCCTTGGCATAGGGGAAAGCCATTCCATTGTCGGCAGTAACCACAATGATAGTGTTTTCTAACTCTCCTGCCTCTTGAAGCATTTGCAGCATTTTGCCCAATTGCGTATCAAACCAATTGATTTCCAAGGCATAATCGAGAATATCGTTTTTTACAACATCTGCATCGGCCAAAAAACCTGGAACTTTTAGTCCATTTGTCGTTAAACCTGAGGCAGCACCAGAACCTTCTTCATATTTGCGATGTGGCTCCTGCCCGCCATACCAGAAAAAGAAAGGACTGTCTTTAGGCTTGTCTTTTAGAAAATCCTTGAAATTGGAAGCATAATCTGTAGTGCTGATACCTGATGCAGGTACTTTGTCAAATTTCCTTTTATTATACTCTGGCCCGACAGGATTTCTCGACCAGCCCGAATCCTTAAAATTGCCAGGGCCCCAAGGTTTGCCCGTAAAACCTATAGCATATCCCGCATTTTCGAGAGCATCGGTAAATACCGGAAACTTTTTCGGGAAATAACTACCATGAGTACCTGCTTCTTCTAATTGCCAAATATTCCTACCCGTAAGTATGGCCGCTCTGGAAGGGCTGCATTGAGGGGCAGCTACAAATGCATTGTGGAAAAGTATGCCATTGGCCGCCACCTTATCAAATTCTGGTGTGCGAAAAGTACTGTTTCCATAGGCCGAAGCATGCGGAAAAGACTGATCGTCGGCTATAGCAAAAAGAATATTCGGTGGTCGTTTTTCAGATTTTTTGACGCTATTTACACGAAATGAAGTCAAAATTAAGCCAAAGAATGCTAAAAAAAGTATTACATATTTAACCCTACTCAAACTTTTCATTTTCATTTTCATTTAAAGGTTGTTTAAATTGCTCCTGATTTAGTTCTTCGAGCTGGCTAACAATTCCGGATTATTGGTTTTGATATATCGTACCAAGGAAGCCTCCAATTCTTTGGCTTTGGCGGCATTTGACTTTGAAATATCCTGAGTTTCACCAATGTCTTTGGCAATATTATACATTTCTACTTTTTTAGTTTTCCAGAATTTTATCAATTTATAATCTCCCAAAATAATAGCGGAATGAGGATAGCCTCTAGCAAATCGATGGAAATAAAAGGCTTCTTCCTTTCTGGTCACTTTTCCAATTCCTTTGTTTTTTAAGACCGAAGCAAAACTTCCCCCTTCTACCTCTTTACCTACGTTTTTGTTTCCTGCTAAATCATTGAAAGTGGGTAATAAATCCCAGCCTGCTACGGGTACATCTGATTGAATACCTTTTTGTATTCCAGGGCCTTTAACCATAAATGGAACTCGAATTCCCCCTTCAAACAAAGTCCATTTTCCGGCTCTTAGAGGTGCATTTCTCATGGGCGTTTCAAAGGTAGAAGGAAGATCAAGCTTGTTTTTTACAGGAGGAATAAACTCCACGGCCCCATTGTCTGCCATCAAAACAATGTAAGTATTGTCAGAAATCCCGAGTTCTTCCACCATATTAACCAATTCACCAATTTTTGCATCTAAGTCATTTATCATACCTCCCCAAGCTGGATTATGGTGTTTTTTACCGGGTTCTTTTGCCTTAAATTTATCGTAGCTGGCCTGCCTTGTTACCATGTCAACATGGGTGGCATAGTGCGATACTTGCAAATAAAAAGGACTATTCGATTTTACTTGATCCTTCATGAAACTTATTGCCCTGTAGGTTAGGCTATCCATTTGTTTGGGATTGTCGCTTATAAAATACCTATCCCATTTATCTTCTTTGCCATGTCCCATGTTTCCATTTGAGTTTCCGTTGTCGCCATCGCTGACATCATAGCCCAATTGCTCAGGGGTCATTTCAGCTCTTAGGTCCCATTTCCCAAAATGGGCTGCTTTGTAACTTGGATCATAAGCTTTTAAAACTTCTGGAATAGTTTGAAGCTTGGAGCTATAATTCTTAGGAAAAACATCATCATCGCCCATTTTTATAGAAGTTTGCCCAAATTGAATGCTTCTTCGTGTAGGCGAACAGATAGGATCAGGTGCATAGCCTCTTGTAAAACGCATGCTTTCGGTAGCAAACTTATCGATATTTGGAGTCTCGAAAAAGTCGCTTTTAGAATCAGAAACTCTATCATCCATTTTTGAAGAAAGACATGACCAACCCAAGTCATCAGTTAAGATTAAAATGAAATTGGGACGCCGCACAGCTTCTGGAGCATCGGTGACCTGAATACTGCTAAAACCAATGAAAAACAGTGCCAAAAGGCTCAAATAGATTGATCGTTTAATAAGGGTTACTGAGTTTGTTTTTTGTTTCATTTTTCTATTAGATTAAAAGGAATTATTAAGCTCATGAATCGTTCCTTGAATGGAACCATTTAGCGGCTCACCTTTTGAATTCTTAATTTTATAGTCAATCGTAATCACATCTACTTTTTCTAAATCATTTATACTTAATTCCAATCGATTGCCTTGCGATTCGGCTTTGCTAATTCGAAGCGTTTTTTTGTTTAATCGATCCGAACCGTATTTTTTACTTCTCAATAAATCCCATGTTTTCACTTCAAATTTGCTGACATCAGCAGCAACAATTGGGTCTAAGATTGAATCAAATTCCAAGACAATTTTCTGTTCGAAAACCTTCATTTTTAGGGGAATCGGAATAGTTTTACCTGTATAACGAACCCTATAAAGGCCTCCTCCTCGGATCATTTGATTGGTTCCCCAAGCTGACATGCCGCAAGCATAGAGTTGTCCATCTGCAGGGTTAAATCTTCCTCGCATCACACCAGTGAGAAACTTCACTCCCGGCAAATCTATCACGGCTCCTTGTTCTTGTCCGTTTACGGTTTCGTTCAAAACGTATTGAATTTTTCCATAGCCATAAGAAAGGCTGAGCAATCCACCATTTAAGGCTCCCCATTTTTCACTTTCAACCCAAACCATTTCCGAAGGAGAGCGGTCGTAATTCATATCAACCCAAACAAGCGGCTGCTCCATGGCTGCTCGCGAAGAATCTTTGGGAGGATTGTAGCCCCACATATTGCCGTAAAATTTTCCAGTTCCTTTTACCCAATTTATCCTGTTCATGGGATTCCAATAGCCCTGCTGGTCGGTTACAATAAAACTCCCATCAGGGTTGATACATACACCATTGGCTGCTCTAAATCCGGTAGCAATTATATCCGTTTTTGAGCCATCGGCACTCACTTTCAATAAGGTACCATGCTGAGGAATAAGGGCTTCTCGGGCATGTCTTCCACTTTTTGCATAATAAAAATTCCCTTCTTTATCGGTTTGTAAGCCCATAGCAAACTCATGGAAATGATCGCTTACCTGGTGGTCGTGATTAAAACTTTCGTAAAAATCAGTTTCTAAATCATCATTCAGGTCTCTTAACAAAACCAACTGATCGCGGCAAGTGACGTATATTTTTTCATCTACTATTTTAATGCCCAAAGGTTGGAATAAACCAGAACCTATTCGCTGCCAGGTCAATTCTCCATCGGGACTCAGAAAACCACTTATCAACCAAATATCTCCATCTGTTGCACAAGCTGCGGCTTTGTTGGGATCTTGGAAAAAGTCAATTCCGCTAAGCTTCATGCGGCATGCCCAGGGATTTTCGAAAGGTATATTTAATTGATCCACTGCGAAAGGGCCGTCTTCCTTTCCTTCAGTTACATCAGTTTTCAAGATTTCTGGATAATGAGGCTTTCCCTTTCCCATTGTATATTTTAACAGAGATTCAGGTTCTGCTAAGCTAGTTTCTTTAAATTCCGAATCTTTGGGCATAATCGCCAAAGTAATTTTTACCGGTTCCTCAGCATTAATTGTCAAGTAAACATGTCCGTTTTCTTCTATCAACCTGGCACCTTTTCCTTTTATTTTCACTTGTGAAGTCGCCTTAGCAACTCGCATTTTGAGTATTGATTTAGACGGAGAAATATTCAATGTTCGCGTAAAAACATACGGTTCTAAAAATCCAAATTTCTCCAAGATATCAGATTCTCCAACAGAGTAAGAAATAATCACTTGATCTTCGTGGTGGTATAAGCCCTTGTAATTTGCCCAGGATTTTGGCAGCGGACCAAATGCCCGGCCATCTCTCGCCACAAATCGAGGATCATCAAAATTGCCTGTCGCTGGGTTTGCCCATCCGGGTCCAACAGGTGTTTCAAAATGAAGCGTACCAATAGTTCTTGGGTAAGTTTCGTGTTTGTCGTTCAGCAAAATTGCATTCCAATCGATAAATCCCTCGCCCGTATACGCCCCTGCAACTCTCATCAGGTCATGGTCAAACACCATCCAGGCTTTTCCTTTAGAAACACCTCCATGGCCCTTATCTAGTCTTACGGCGATACCTTTATAGGCAAAGTTGTTCTTGGAATAATCTTCATCGGGAAAAGGTGATGGACCGGGAGAATGGTATCTCGGCAAGCCCGATTTTTCATCAACCAATTCATAAGTATTTATCAAGAAATTGCCGTAATCCATATCGGCCCAAGGTTGATAAGGTTTCAAAGCAGGCCCTCGGGAATTACCCTTCGGAAGGGAAGCCAAGTAGCCAGGAGACACCTTCTGGAGAACTACATTTTTGTTTTTGGAAACAAATTCTTTCTGGATGTAATGAATCACATCATATTTTTCCTGGGGACTTAAGGAGACCTGAGGAGGCATGGAGCCAAATCCTCTTGTTACAGTTTGATACATCGAAAAGGAGTCGTGTCCTGCCTTGAATCGCTCTGACCAAAACTTTAAAGACATGGGTATAGAGCCCTCGTTTTCTTCATTTCCATGGCAATTGATGCAGGTAGCATTGTATATTCGCTCTCCTCGAACAAAGGTATTGACATCAAATTCACTGATAAAACCTGCATGATCCAGATTTTCTTCGGTCTTTTCTAAGTCTTTAGCCGATAGGTTGTATTCTATATTCTTTCTATCAATAAAGACCTTTTCTTCTGATAATCTTTCTCCCGAAACAGGCAAACTGCGTTTTTTTGAAATCAATTGAGCAGAAACTCTTTCCTCATCAATTTGGCCTTTGAGCTGGTAGTTTACTTTATCAATAAGCAAAGAACCCTTTATTTGATTCTCCGAAACCTTTAAACTATCGATTTTAATTTTCCCAGATTCATAAAAATTGATGCTCCCAATATAATTTTTGCCGTCGTGATTTATTACCATGGTAGCTTCTTCTTGGTAGTTACCATGGTTTACAGATATCGTCCAATTACCTACCACAAATCTGCTCTTACTACAATTAGTAAGTGCGATTGCAAAAAGTAAATAGAGATATCTTCTTTTCATTTTTACGGTTTAATATTGCTTGATTTTTACAAGTCAAATCAATCAAAGTATTATTATTTTTTCACCCAAAATCAGATTCAAATTAATCCATAGTCATTGAAGGCGGTGCCTGCTCGGGTTTAATTCCCCATTTTTTGTTCGGTTTTTTGCCCATGTTTAAAGTTAATTTTCCTCCATTTACCACAGTTTCGTGTAATACCCAAGGTTTGTCAAGTGCTTTTCCATTCAATTGAGCCGATTGGATATAATAATTATTAAGCCCATTATTTTTTGCTTCAATCGTAAATTTCCCTCCTGAATAATATTTCGGATTTAAGTTGAAGGTGATTTTGTTGAAAATTGGACTACTTATTTCGTAATAAGGCTCCGTAGAAGTTCCCCCGTTGGTAGAGAAAAGGCCAGATTTCATTAATACAGCCAAACTGCCCATTAAGCCTTGGTCTTCATCGCCACTGTAGCCAAATTCTGGTGAAAGGCCGCTATAAACTTTATCAATTACCTGACGGGTCCAGTATTGAGTAAGCCAGGGTGCTCCCGAAAAATTAAACAAAAAAGCCGTGGGAATACAGGGTTGATTTCCGTAATTAATAAACACCCTACGGAATTCCCGGTTTAGTTCTTTATCATGGGATTTTCCTGATACAAAATCATGCTTACTTGCTTTTTCAAACGACTCATTTAGTTTTTTAGTAAAAGCCTCTCTGCCACCAATCAATTTCGCCAAACCATTGACATCGTGAGGAACCCACCAAGTGTACTGGGCTGCATTACCTTCTACCCAGCCATTGTCATACAATAAAATATCTACCGGTTCTTGCCAATTGCCATCTAAAGTACGGTTCCACATCCAGCCGATATTTGGGTTCCAAATGTTTTTGTAATTGCCAGCTCTTTTTGTAAAGAGCTCAAAATCATCCGTTTTGCCCAGCTTTTTTGCCATTTGAGCTAAAGTGAAATCCTGATAGGCATTTTCTAAGGTCTGTGCCGAGCCGTCTTGGTGAAAGCCGTAGCGAATAGTACTCAAAGGATGTGGAATATATCCTTTTTCGATATAGTGTTCTATCCCGCCGCCTTTAAAGGTATGATGTTCGTAGCCCGCCTTACTCATCAAGCCACCCGGAAAATGATTCTTACGCATACCTTCATAGGCTTTTTCGATATCAAAACCTTTGATACCTTTTAAATAAGCACTGGTAATAAATGGCGTGCTTGACGCTCCGGTCATTACATAGGTATAATTTCCTCCGGCTGGTCCACGAGGTATAAGCCCACCGTCATCGTACATCAGAAGCATAGAGTTTACAAACTCTTCCGAAACCTCAGGATATACCAAATGCCAAAGCGAATTTATAGTCCATTGGGCTCCCCAAAAAGAATCGGAATTATAATGATTAAACTTAGGCTTCCCTTTATCATTTAGGGGAATTTGGCCAATCCGTGGGCTAGAACCCGTATTGTCGATATATTTTCCGTTTACATCTGAAATAATCCTACGACCTTGAAGTGCATGCCACAAGTCGGTATAAAAACGTCTTTGCTCTGTCTCTGTGCCACCTTCTATCTCAATTTTGCTTAACCAGGAATTCCAATCTTCCTGACTGTCTCGAACACATTTTTCAAAATCCCAATGAGGCAATTCAGCGTTTATATTCAACCTAGCTTGTTCTTCACTTACATAAGAAATCCCCACTTTCATTTTTCTTACTTCGCCGGTTTGTGTAGCAAAACTTACATAAGCCCCTATTCGCTCACCTTCTATTTCATTGCTTAAGAATTCTTCCAACTTGCCATTTCGCCATCCTTTTATACTTTCAAAAGGCTTGTCAAATTGTGCAGCGAAATATACGGTAAGCGTTTTAGGCCTTCGGGCAGTTTTACCCATGACGGCATATCCTTCTATTTCTCTGTCGCTCACTTTTTTTATTCCTCCTTTGTCGGTATCGGATGGTCCTAAAAATGTACTCAAGTCGAAAAGGATTTGGCTCTGAGCAGATTTCGGAAATGTATATTTATGAAAACCCACTCTGGTGGTAGAGCTGAGTTCAGCGGTAATCTGATAAGCATCTAAAAACACTTTGTGATAGCCCACTTTTACGATTTCTTTTTCATGGCTATATTTTGAACCGTATTGTTCTGAGCCTAAATGTCCTTTAAATTCGCCTGTAGTAGGCAAAACAGGTACTCCCGAAAGCTGCCAGCCGTGCAAATGACTAAAGCATTTTATACTGTCAAGATTATAGCGATAACCTGCATTCCAATCGGCATTAATGGCATTGTCAGGACTTAGGTTTACCAATCCAAAAGGTCGGGAAGCTGAATTGAAAAAGAACCATCGGGAATTGGCGGCATCGACCAAGGGATAAACCAAATCAACAGGTCGCTCCTTGACTTTTTGGGAAAAAGAAGTATTGAAACTAAAAAGGAGAAGTAAAAAACAAAATTTTTGCAAAAACTTAGTCATAGAGATATTTTGATAATTTATGATAATTTATGATAAATTTAGGGTGTGTTTAAAGGGCGTAGTACCCGTCAAATACACCGTGGGAGCTTCCATGGCAGGCAAAGCTCCTCTTAACTGTACGCCCTTGTGTTCTATTCTGCCCGGACCAAAACTTATGACATCTTTGCCCACAGTATAGGATGCTTTTTGGCCAGAAAACAAATAGGCATTTTCTCTTTTGGTATATTCATTTACTCCAGCAAATGTACCTCCAGCTCTAAAAATCAATTCCATAGAAACAGGAACATTATCTGTTCCGCTCATTTCTATTTCAACTTCAATTCCAGCATAGATTTCTTTAACTTTTACCGTGGTTTGTAAAGTCTGAATTTCGCTTTTCTTGCGTAAACTTCTTGGCATTTTACTTAAGTCGCCATCTGGTGAAATCTTGTCTTTTTCATGTGGCTGATAGTACGGCCCTTCGAGTGATTTGCTCAATACCCAAGTATCACCAATTTGTTCAATTTTTTCGGTTTGGAATTGCCCTTTACCAAAAAATGAACCCGAAATTCTCATGGCTTGTAAAACCGCATTGCCATTGTGAAAAGTTAGCCAGGCGGCGTTTTCGGAAAGCAATGTACAATCCCAAACCCCTCGCCGAATCCTCACTACGCCTGAATAAGGAAATGCTTTGGCATAAGAAGTCGGAAGTGCTTTTGATGCCGGTAAATCTTTTAGTAAAGCTGGGTTTTCTAAAAAATTAGTAAGATAGCCTGCTAATTGCTGAGGTGTGCATGTTTTTTCTATTAGTCTACAGGCCGCTGCCATTTCTCCACTATTGTCAAGCAGTGCCATGTAACGGTAGCAATAGTAATATTTATACATAAAGTCTATCGAGCCGCGATCTTGTCTATTGGATGCCTCTGTCACAACTTCACCATTGGGATGAATATAGAATAAACTCATCGCCAGGTTTTTTCGTACCGCATCATAAAGTTCAGGTTTATTCAAGCCTATGGCCATGTCTATTAATGCTCTATCGACGATCGGAGAATAACTATTGGTGCTTTTTTCGGTGAATTGGCCATCTGGGTCAATATCGATATGTTCTGCCAGCCATTGGTCCGCTCGGTCGAGGTAACGTTGGTCAGGAAATAGCTCATTTACTTTGGTCAAAGCAGCCGAAACTACCCAGCGGTGATTTGGAGTATGCACTCCTCCAACGATAAGAGCCTCGCCTGCGTTTTTTATAAAGCTTTTTAAATTTTCTATGGCATTTTCGGAGCCTTTGACTTTGGACTTTAATAAAAACTTATAAGAAGGAATGATGTTTTCCAAAACAAAGGCCGTGTCAGGCGTAGAATGGAAATTGGTCGAAAGTAAATCTATCGTACCGTCGCTGTGTTGAAATTTCAAAAGTGCCTTGGAAGCCGCTTCAATATCTTTCAAAACATCTTTAGAATTATAAAAATCAGACTCCTCACAAGCGAATAACATAGATGCTTTAGCAATAAATCCGGCCGTAGAATGTGGACTTGGAATCTCATCTCCATCAAAATAGCCCCCAACATATTTATTGGAACTGTGAGTAATTTTATTGGATTTGAAATTCGGCAAAGCCTTATCATGAATTTTAATCCACTCGATAAGCCATGCTGGATTTTCATTTTCTAAAGATGTAAAACTCAGCATAGGAAGCACGCAAAGGCTTGTAAGACCAGAATTGATAAATGCTCTTCTTTTCATAGGTTAAAGGTTGAATAAATGAATTTAAAATTCTCTGATTTTTATACTTCTAAAATGAACCACATCGCCATGGTCTTGCAGGAGAATATGGCCTTTAGCAGCTTGAGCAAAATCAGGGTGAGGACTAAATTTGCTTTTCGCCACCAGATTTCTGAAAATCTGAGAATGACGATCGTATTCTACCATTTTTAGATTATTGATCCAATGCTCCACATGCCCGTCTTTTGAAACCACACGTACTTTATTCCATTTGCCAGGAGCTTGAATTCTTTTGCCGCCACCACCTTCAGAAAGGTTTTCTGAGGTAATTAAGTCATAAAGTGAAGCTGTTGTCCTGTTTCCTCCTACACCTTCTTTCGCATCAGGATGCCTAATGTCATCCAAAAGCTGAAATTCAGGCCCAAGACCTGATCCTTTTCCTTTTTTTGGGTCATTTACTACAAAATATTTAAGTCCACTATTGGCTCCTTCGGTAAGCATATATTCCAATTCCAATTCAAAATTGCCAAACTCTTCTACTGTTTCAATGTCGCCACTAACCTTTTTGCCATTTTCTCTCAGGCCCAAAACCGATAAAACACCATTGTCCATCGTCCAGCCTTTTTCAGGAAACTCAGTTCCATTGGCTATTTTCCAGCCAGTAGAGGTTTTGCCGTCCCAAAGTAGTCTCCAACCTTTACGTATTTCATTTTCGGTCAATTGATTTACCAAATAACTGATTTCAGGAGCATCTTCTCCTTTAAATTTCACCTCTTCCAAGTTTTCGGTAGCAATTCTGATATTTTTCCATTGAACAGTCAGACCTTGTTGTTTTTCAGTTTTGATGGCATGTACCTGTAATGCAATAAAACCGCTGGCAGTTTGTGGATCAAAAAGGTTGGCACATGGAATTCCGTTGATCCAAGTCTTGATATTTTGGCCAACTGCTTCTATATGATAAGTATTCCATTGCCCCACTCTGAAAGCTTTTTGACCATTGGGATTTACTGAAAGTGGATATTTCCAGCCACTACGGCCTTCGTCAAAAATACCACCAGCCCAAGCACGTCCACCTGGATCTATCTCTACTTGATAGCCATGAACTTTACCATTATTATAGGCTGGATCGCTTATACTTCTGATTTGAATTCCAGAGTTTAAACCTGCTTCTACTTTCACGTCAAGTTCAAGGACAAAATCGCTATAGTCTGATTCAGTACACAAAAAAGAATTGGGGGTATTTAAGGTCGAAATGCCCACAATAGCATTGTCTATAACTTTGTATTGTGCCTGACCATTTCGCTGGACAAAACCACTTAAGTCTTTGCCATTAAAAAGGCTTTTCCACTGAGCCTGGCTGGAAATACTTATTGCTAAGAATAGCAGAAGGATGTTTTTATTCATTAGGATGAATTGATTTTTGAAAGTTTAATTTCTGTAGTTCAATTTATAGGAAATTTTCATTACTAAAAAATGGTAAAACTATATTCATTCCCTTTTGCACTAATCAGCATTGGTAATGATACATTATTCTTTAATATTCCTAATTTCTATTTTTAAAATTAATTTGGAAAACAATCTAAACCTTATCTAAAAGACTCTTAGGATTTTTATTTCAAATTTGTAAATAATCCATACCATTTTTCTCAATTTGATTTTATTTGCCACCTGCAATAAAACCTCTACTAATTTCAAGAAAAAGTAAAATTTAATACTTTTGAAATTATTTGATTTAGAAATATAAAGTGCTTTTTTTACAATTATAAACCTAGAATAATACTGGTCAATCACTAAAATTAGTATTTTTGTATCTTGGACGTCTTATTTCAGAAGAACATAATTTAAAACTGATATAGAAAATTTACCTTCTCCCCTTTTGAAAATCTTTGACTGTCATAAGTAAAAATTATATGCAAAAATTCCAAAAAAAAGACATTTACATACTTTTTTTTCTACTTACAACCATACTTCTCTATTTTTTTTATTCATTTAAAAATTATGACCTTGGCCCAGCCGACGACGATGTTTATCTTAAGACAGCACTTTTATTAAAACTACCATACGAACAGTTCGACAACTTACTTTATCCTTTGTTAATGCGTGTTTTTGGCTTTTTTAGTGCCAATAACATTAATTTAATTTATAACTTTTATTTCTTTATTTCGGGCTTAGTATTCTTGGCTTTCTTCTATTATTTAAGATATAGCAAACTTAATTTTGCCATTTCATATTTACTATCTACAGCATTTCTCTTTTCAAATTTCCAGATTGGCCTTTCTCCTCGGTTAACACTACTTAACTTAATTTTTGGCTTCGTGTTTTTGAGTATCATAAGTACAAAATCGGAGAGATACATCAAATGGGGATTTATGACCGTTTGTTTATTACTTTGCAATTATGTCAGCGTACCAGAGTTTTTAATATTTTTTTTACTTTCTTTTGCTATTTTTCTCTACAAAACCCTAAGCAACAAATCCTTAACAGTTTCAGGCAAAATCAAACCCATCGGTATAGTTTTGGGCATATTGGGAATATTATTTTACTTTGGAGGCGGTATAGAAAACCAATCGGTTTTTGTAAGAGAATATAAATACCATTTTCTTGACAATTGGGAACTATGGACCGGCGAACATTATGATTTTCAAGACGAGCTCAATGTTTTTGATCGTGTGTATGGTAAATCTAACAGTCTATATGAATTTGTTACAGTTAATCCCAAGCTGTTTTTAAAACATATTTTATATAACTTAGGTAAATATATTATCACAGTTTTAGGGATTTTCAAATCTTGCTTCTATCAACCTTTTGTATCGTTTTTTGGGCACTATACTAAATATGTTTTTGGTGTTTTTGTGCTTTTTATCGTTTTTACAATTGACCTAAAAGCAACTTTTAGTTCTTTAAAAAATCAACTAAATATTCATAAAGTTAATATTGCCTTTCTCGAAATTTTCTCTTTACCGGGACTTGTAATAGCCATTTTGGTATATCCTCGCAATCACTTTACTATTCTCGATTTGCCTATCTACTTTTTAATTGTTGGTTTATTGATTCAATCTATTGTCTTAAAAACTAACAAAGTTTGGAATTGGACCAGATGGATATTGTTGGTGGGATTTATTGGAGGGATATTTTTACAAAAACCAATATTTAATGATGCGGGTCATGTGGCATCTTACAAATACATCCAGTCAGCTTCTTTAAAAAAGGACTTGAGTATTTTATCAAATGATTTTTTTGGCTACAATTATTATTCTGGTCATACTACTATTCAAAATTATGATCCTAACAATGACGACTTGGTCAAGCTTTTGGCTACTCAAAAATATGATATTTTAACACTATATTCGCAAGATTTAGAAGTACCCAAAAATCGAGCATTTGTAGCCAAAAACTACCTACAAACTGACTATGTCCGTGTAAGAAAATTTGAGGGTGTAAAAAGATATATTTTTGTCAAAAAAGAATTAGAGCATTTGTTTTCTGAGAATTGATACTTCAAAACTCATTGTTAATTATCGAATTTTATCTTCAAAAACCTACTTTAAGTAGTATTCACTTTGCAGTACGATACTTTTTTTAGAAATTACTTTCCAAAAAACTTCATTTCAAAATGCTTAATAGAAGAAATTTTACCACCAAGCTATTATCGTCCTCTTTTATTCCTGCATTGGCAATAAAAGACAAAGGATTTTTAAAAGGTATTTCTGAATGGATTACAAAAAATGACCCAAGTGAATCAGACGAAGATTTTTGGAATCAGATTCGTTTAGCATATACCGCTTCACAGCAAATTGTCAACCTTAATAATGGCGGGGTGAGCCCTTCTCCAAAAGTTGTGCAAGATGCCGTTGAACATTTCAACAAACTGGCAAATGATGCTCCTTCCTATTATATGTGGCGAATAATGGATCAAGGTCGAGAACCTTTAAGAGAAAATTTGGCAAAATTTGCTGGAGTAGATCCCGAAGAATTAGCAATCAACAGAAATGCCACAGAGTCTTTGGATACAGTAATTTTAGGAATGAGCCTAAAAAAAGGAGACCAAGTGGTTCTATCAAAATATGACTATCCAAACATGCTGCATGCTTGGCGACAGAGAGAAATTAGAGATGGTATTGAGCTAAAATATGTGGATATTGATCTTCCGCTTGAAGACAATGATAAGGTTATTGAAAAATATTTGGATCAATTCACATCAAAAACCAAGGTAGTCCATCTTACCCATGTGGTCAATTGGAACGGACAGATACTTCCAGTGAGAAAAATTGCAGATGAAGCAAAAAAAAGAGGTATAAAGGTGGTGGTGGATGGTGCCCATTCGTTCGCGATTCTAGAGTTTAAAATCCCTGAACTTAATTGCGATTATTTCGGCACTAGCCTGCACAAATGGCTATCAGCACCTATAGGTTCGGGCATGCTTTGGATAAAAAAAGAAGAAATAAAAAACATTTTCCCTTTGATTCCTAACGGAGAGCCTTTTTCTGAAAACATAAGAAAATTCGAAAATCTAGGGACACGATCATTTATGATAGAACAAGGAATTGGCTATGCTTTAAATTTTCAAAATACCATTGGCAACAAAAGAAAAGAAGATAGATTAAGGTATTTAAAAGACTATTGGACAAAAGAAGCCATGAGTTTGCCAAAAATAAAAATGTACACTCCGCTTGGCAAAGAGTATTCCTGTGCGATAGCCAACGTTGGTTTTGAGGAAATGGAAGCTGGCACAATAGAGTCTACACTTTTCGCAAAATTCAAAATACATACTTCGCCTACCAAATGGGAAAAAATAAACGGTGCTAGAGTTACGCCACATGTTTATACCACTACTCGCGATTTAGACAGACTTTTGGACGGACTAAGTTATATTTCTAAGATGTAATTAAACTTTTGCCTTATACACCTTACACTCATGTTCCAACGCAAAATCAGTGGTAGAAAATACCAATTCATATTTTTCATCAAATGAATCTATAAGTTGTTGGTTTGCATTTAAATTTGCCAAAAACAAATAATCTCCCAACTTCCATTTTGCCACATACTGGGTCTCTGATGGTTTTTGAATCCATTCAAAATCTAAAAATGAATTTTGTTGTTTTATTTCTTCAAACAAACTTTTCATTTTTTCTAACTCAAAAAACAGCTCATAATTTTTTCCCCAAACAAAAGGACCATGCGTAACTTTATCCGTTTCAGCATCATCTGTGATTTGGAAAACATAAAGTTTGGTGTATTCTTCATTTGGTGCTCTTTCCAAATGATTATTCCTACATTCAAAACCTAGGGACATATAAGAAGGTAAAATTGGCAAGAAAATACCGATAAAAAACCTCAGGTGATTACCTTTTTTGTAAAAACCATCAAACCTAGGATCATCCTTGTCAGCAGTAATCATCGTAAAATTTGGTACGAACTTTCGATTTTCACCTATTTCAATGTACGCTGCTAAGTTTCTCATAAAAACTTCAGAGCCAATCGGCTCAGCTTGCAAGTCTCCCAGTGTACTATCTGCTTCTATCGCTTCTAGATGATCTACTTCATTACCGTAGCCCATTACATCAGGGGGTGCAATAAACGTTTCTGCAAAAAAACCGAAGTGTTTAATTCCTTGATTCACCACATAGTTTTTGATGGCTTTTAGTGGATCGTAATAGTCTCCGATTTCCTTAGGTACACCTCCTGGCCTTGGCTGCACATGAGCCATATCGCCCCGCATAAAGTCAAAATTATAGTTCTGCTGGCATTCGAAATACTTTTTTGATACATAATCCCACGCCATTTTGTTTGGATTATCAAACTCTAATTCTTGGTTGTTTTCAGCAAAATAAAACTTATATCTTGTTAATGGCCCAAAAACCCTAGACATACCTTCAGGTTTGTCAAATTGGTAGTTATACCATTTATTTCCAATCTTATCGTATATAAAATCATCATTTACCAAATGCAAGCCTCGATAAGGTGGAGCCATCGTTACAGGTAGCGTTTCAAGTCCATGATACAAAATTTGTTGCATCAACTCAAGCCTTCTGTTTAACCTTTTTTCTTTATCATGAACTGTCCCAAAAATTACTTCTAACTTCTGTTTTTCAGATAAAATAAAACTTCGAGGGTCAAAAAACATTTCTTTACCATAAGAAATAAAACTACCGTCAGCAGTTCCATTTTTATGTAAATACTCCCAAATAATATCCTCGACTTCGATAGCATTTTGAGTAATTACCGACAGAATCGTTTCATTGGAGCGTTTTACCCATTCAAACATTTGCGGATATAAAAACACAAGCTCTGAAAATCTATCAGTGTGCGGAATTACGTCCATACCAACTGTTTTCCCCATCAAGTGGATAAGATTGGTTACCACTTTCAATTGTTTTTCTACGGTATCAAGTGTTGGAATTGCATTCTTCAGTTCTTCACTGAAAAATTCTGGGTTAATATTCCAACTAGTTTTTCCATATAAACTCGCTACCACGCCCGGTTCCCATATTGGCAAAATATGTACAGAATCTTGTGTTTCACCAATAGTAAGCAGGTATTTAATCAAATTGAAAAAATTCCCAATAGTTCTGATATTAACACCAACCATATTAGAGGACTTAAGCCATTCTCCATTAGGTTTGTCCGCCACAGGACTTACAACATTGTATTCTGGATTGAGAGCCCTTGCAAGTGCTTCCGAACCAAATCGCCCCTGAAGTATTTGAAATATTTCAAATACATTTAACTTAACTGCAATTTCAGGTATCAAATGCCCTAAAAAAGACTTTGTCCTGTCAGAATACTCTTTTTTGTAGACAGAATGCGTATTTCTCCAAACATCAAAGGGTGTTTGATTAGGGAATGTTTCCATCATTTTTTATTTTATCATAGGTTTTCAAAAGCAAAACTATCAATATTATAACAGAAATTATATTTTTTTAGTAAAAACCGTAGCTTTCAATCTAAAATAGTTTGGTAAAAAACAACCAAACTTTGATTTTAAAAATTTTACTTTTCCATTTTAAAATACCATTCGACTACTTTTGTTCGTTAGTGAAATTCAAATTAATCTGTTTCCTGAATGAAGAATGCACTTTTAGTTAGTTTTTTATTGTTTTCATTTTTTGAATCTATTTCACAAAACAGTAATGGAATAATAGTAGGCAAAAACTATTATGGAAACGTAATAAACGAAAGAGAAATATGCGACTGGGTGGCTTTTTCTACAAAACCCGAGGTTAGTAAAGCTATTGAAAACATTGTTAGACGGTCGGGGCTCAAACAGAATTTCTATGTAATGGAATGTCCAAATACTGATAATTGTTTTGCCGCGACTAGAAACGGCGAACGCTTGATTGTCTATGACCCAAGTTTTATAAACAAACTTAATAATGTAACCAAAACTGATTGGGGAGCTTTAAGTATTTTGGCTCATGAAATAGGTCATCATTTACAAGGACACACCATAAAACAAGGTGGCTCAGAGCACGAAAAAGAACTAGAGGCGGATGAATTCTCGGGTTTTGTGATGTATCAAATGGGTGCCAAGCTCAAAGAAGCCCAAACTGCAATATCGAGTTTAACTACAGAATATACTACCTCAACCCACCCACCAAGAAGCAAAAGACTGAAAGCCATTGAAAAAGGCTATAATAATGCAAAAGAGTTATATCCCGACATACAACAAAGAAGTATTGAAAGTACTTCTACCTACTCAAAACCAGTTATTTATGAAAAACCTATTGTATCAGAAAAACCCAGTAGTGATGAAATAATAATAGAAACAACAATAAGCCCTAATTCAAAAACAACTGAAATAATTAGAAAAAAAGGTTGTATTGACGGGAATTGCTTTGAAGGCTTTGGGGTAGCCATAAACTCAAAAACCTCTGAAAAGTTTGAAGGAAATTGGCATATTGGAAAAAGGCATGGCGAAGGCTCGGAATATTATAAAGATGGTAGAAAAAAATATACAGGAAGCTTTTCAAATGGCATATATAATGGTAAAGGAACTCTTTACTTAAAAAATGGAGATAAATACACTGGGGGATTCTATAACGGTAAAATGCACGGCTTAGATGGAGTTTATACATACCGAAATGGAGATAGGATTATAGTAAATTTTATTTTAGGCAAAAAAGAAGGGAAAGCCAAAGTAATCTATTACGGCGGTGTAGAAGGAACAAAGTTTTATAAAAACGATCAGGAAATTTGGTAATTAATATGCTTAAAATGAGCAATTAGTATTCCTTGGTTTGAAAAAATTAGATGTTCTTGACAAAGCCCATAAAAATTCTTTTATATTTGCCCCTCCAAAAACTACCCATCTTATGTCTTGGTTTAAAAGAACTGAAAAAGGGATTAATACTCCTACTGAGCTTAAACGCGAAACACCAGACGGACTTTGGTATAAATGCCCGGAGTGTAAAAACGTTATGCACACACGTGAGCATAAGCAAAATGCCTATACTTGCATACATTGTAATTATCATGATAAAATAGGTTCTGAAGCTTATTTCTCTTTGCTGTTTGATGAAGGCGACTTCACCGAGCTTGACAAAGACATGATCTCAGGAGATCCTTTAAAGTTTGTAGATACAAAAGCCTATCCAGATAGAATAAAAAGCACTGTAGAAAAATCTGGCCTAAAAGATGCATGCCGCACAGCTTATGGAAAAATGAATGGGCAAGATATTACAATTTCCTGCATGGATTTTGGTTTTATAGGCGGTTCAATGGGCTCTGTGGTGGGAGAAAAAATAGCAAGAGGAATAGACCATGCCATTAAAACTAAAACTCCGTTTTTAATGATTTCAAAATCTGGAGGAGCAAGGATGATGGAGGCTGGTTTTTCTTTAATGCAAATGGCCAAAACATCTGCAAAACTTGCCCTTTTAGAAGAAGCGAAACTTCCATATATATCTTTATTGACTGACCCAACCACTGGTGGAGTAACAGCATCCTATGCCATGTTGGGTGATTTTAACATTGCTGAGCCTGGTTCTTTGATAGGTTTTGCCGGACCAAGAATCATAAAGGAAACCATTGGAAAAGACTTACCAAAAGGCTTCCAAACAGCTGAATTTGTATTGGAGCATGGTTTTCTAGACTTTATAGTAGATCGTAAAGATTTAAAGGATAAATTAGCGAGCCTTTTAGCAATTTTAAAATAAATCGAAAAACAATTTTCTTATTGCTTTGGCTTAGCCAAACTCTTATCTATTACGGTTTCGAAAGTGCTTACTTTTGAAACAAAAAATGCTCCTATTGCTTTTTTAGTAGACTGTCCATTAAGATTAATAATATTTGTTGGAATATTACTCAGTGGAGTTGCGAAGATTCCTCCATTCGAAGATTCTTGCTTTAGTTGAAATAAATAATAATAAGCCTCTACAGGTATAGAAAAAAGCTCAACTTTGAGTTTGTCTTTATCAAGAAATAATGTTTGATTAATAGATTGACGAATCGGCAAAATAAACAAAAGTCCATCAGACTTTGAGCCAGCCGAAAATCCCGCATCATAGGCCAAGGTAATGTCATTAGGAGCAAACCTCAAAGTATCGTTTTTATAAGACCTAATCATATAGGTGTCTCCATCTCCAACAATATCATTGGCATAAAATTGGGCCAAAAAACCGTCCTTTGGACCACCATTAGGTGGAGTAATTGGAAAAGAGAAGACTTCATAACCTATCGAGTCAATTTTAGGAACACGTTTTAATTCAGACAAAGAATAATACTCTTCATTTTCATATTTAATATATAAAGCCGTTCTTTCATCTTGCTTTAAATATTCATTGTTTTTTGGTGTGTATGTATATATCCCATCATTGTCAATATCTGTAAATACATGTGCCGTAGAATCTTCATTATAAACAATAACCTGAGCTCCTAATGCTGGTTGGGGGTCAGCCTCCTCAAAATATGGCTGCGATAGAGTAAGTTTTATACTTTGCTCCTTTTGCTCATCTGTTAGCCATGCATCCACTACCAATTGGCTTACACCATCTTTAACCTCAAGGTCAATCACTTGCTCACATGCCAGAAAACTTACGGAAACTAATATCAATAAAAATACTTTTTTCATCTTATTAAAATTTAAAATTGTATGTAACTGCTGGAATAATTGAAGCAAAAACAGAGTACTTTACGGCTTCGGTTTTTGATGGATCATCCGGGTTCTGCCTTACGTATACTGAAAATGGATTTTTGCGATTGTAAACATTATAAATAGAAAACACCCATTCGCTTTCTCCTTTTTTAAACAAGGCGTGTTTGTTTTTTCGGGTGGCAGACAAATCTAACCTATGGCTATTGGGGATTCTGTAAGTATTCCTCTCATCAGTATAATTCTGAGGCAATGCTATCCCTTGCCATACAAACTTATTGGTAGGAAAACTGGCCGGAGTACCTGTAGCAAACGACATCGTGCTTCCAAAAGACCATTTTTTAGAAATATCAAAAATTCCTACAACTGACAAATTGTGAATTTTATCAATTCTACTTACAAACCAATTGTTATTATTTAAGCCATCTACTTTACGCTCAGTTCTTGCCAAAGTATAACTTACCCATCCATTTAGTTTTCCTTTGTTCTTTTTTATAAAAAATTCAGCACCATAGGCTCTTCCTATTCCAAACATCAAATCTCCTTCAACAGCTGGATTTAATAATAAATCTGCATTTCTAATGTAGTCTATCTGATTTTTTAAAGTCTTAAAATAGACTTCAACCGAAGACTCATACATATTATCAGAAAAGTTTTTAAACAAGCCAAAAGCTATCTGATCTGATATCTGAGGTTTTATATTATTGCTACTTGGTGTCCAAACATCAAGAGGAGATGATGCTACCGTATTAGATAATAAATGAATATATTGTGCCAACCTATTATAACCTATTTTTATAGAAGTACTTGCGTTTACCCCTATATTAAGTGCTAGACGTGGCTCTAAATTTCCGTACGTTTTTATACCTTCCCCTTTAGTAGCTTTTTCTGCACTTAGTACCTCTTTTCTATCTCCAGGGCTTGTATTTTCATCAAAAGTATAAACTGTTCCTGGGCCAAGATAGGTGTAAAACGAATAGCGTAATCCATAATTTAAAGTTAGGTTGCTACTTACCTTCTGTTCGTTTCCAATATAAAGAGCCGACTCAACCGCATACTTGCTATCCAAACCTATTGACCTAGATTGCCCACCAGAAACAGCAGTTGCTTGCCCAGGGTTAAAGGTGTAATATATTACTTGGCCACCAAAAGAAAGCGTATTCTTGGCATTGATATAATAGTTGAAATCTGGCTTAATACTATAATTGAGAATATTAGATTTCCATTCAAAAGAGTCTTGGTTGTTCTCATCTTTTAAATCTGAATCAAGCGAATAATCATAATTTGAATAAAAAACAGTTGTGTTTAAGAAAAGCTTGTTATTGAAAACATGATTCCATCTGAAGGATGTAGTTGAGTTCCCCCAATTAAAACCAAAATCTGCCCCAAACACATCTCTACCAAAATACCCAGACAGAAAAACAGTGTTTTTATCGTTAATTTTATAATTGGTTTTGGCCGTAAAATCATAGAAATAAAACCTAGAGTTTTTTAAGTCATTGTTTAAAAAAGGTTTTGCTAAAATATCAATATATGACCTCCTGAGGGCAACTATAAACGACCCTTTTTCTTTCAAATAAGGCCTTTCATAGGCAAAACGGGAAAAAATTGTACCTAGACCGCCAGAAAATTCTGGTTTCTTCGAATTCCCTTCTTTCATTCTTACATCTAAAATCGAAGAAATACGCCCTCCATAAGAAGATGGAATTCCACCCTTTATTAATTTAACGTCTTTTACCACATCAGGATTAAAAACCGAGAAAAATCCGAACAAATGAGAAGAATTGTAAACTGGAGCCTCGTCAAGCAATACCAAATTTTGATCAATGGCTCCACCTCTAACATTAAATCCTGAAGAGCCCTCTCCAACCGAACTCACCCCAGGCAAAAACTGGATACTCCTAATTACATCAACTTCTCCTAAAAGTGCTGGCATTTTTTTGATGGTTTTCATTTCCACCTTATTTACCGACATTTCTATATTTTTAATATTGTCGTCTTCTCTTTCTCCTTTAATTACAACTTCGTCAAGCAACTTACCTTCTTCTTCTAATTCAAAATTTAAGGTTTTGTTGTCAATTAATTCAACGTTTTTAGCAATTGATTTATAGCCTACGTAAGTTATAAACAAAGTGTATATCCCTTTTGGGGCTGTAATAGAATAAAACCCGTAAACATTGGTGGAGACACCTATTTGAAGTTCTTTAAGATATAAATTGACACCAATCATCCCCTCTCCATTTTTTGCCTCACTTATTTTGCCACTAATGGTGACTTTATCTTGAGCCAAAACCGAATTTAGACTAAAAAAGAAAATAAAACTTACTAATTTTAAGTTTGTGAATTTCTCAAATGTAAAATTGAGCATTATGATATTCTTTGATTTTTAATTACTTATTAAGTTCTAACGATTTAAGGCAAAAAATAGTTTTTTCTAAATATTATTAACCAAAAACCACTAATTTTTCTACCTTTAATTATAAAAACGAATACTACTTTTTAAAAAAATTTAATAACTGTTCTCGTTTACCAAACTTTTTGCATTAGTTTTGTAAAAAACCTAATTGATTCATCATGAGTAACGCTTTGTTTAAAGAACCAATAGCATACGAAAAAATTCCAACCAGAATATTTAACGACCCACGAGAAGCATCAAAATCTGTGGCTAAAGAGATAGCAGATTTGATTAGGGCAAAAGCAAAAGAAGGAAAAAATTGTGTTCTTGGATTAGCGACAGGATCATCTCCAAAGACAGTTTATGCTGAACTCATAAGAATGCACAAAGAAGAGGGCCTAAGCTTCAAAAATGTTATTTCGTTTAATTTGGATGAATATTTTCCAATGGACCAAGACGCTGTCCAGAGTTATTGGAGATTTATGCGTGAGCAATTATTTGATCAAGTCGATATTCCAAAAGAGAATTATTTTATTCCTTTTGGCAATATTCCCCAGAATCAAATAGAGGAGTTTTGTAAAAGTTATGAAGCAAAAATAGATAGTCTTGGAGGATTAGATTTTCAACTTTTGGGTATTGGAGGAAATGGTCATATTGGCTTTAACGAGCCAGGTTCTTTGATCAATTCAAAAACTCGTTTGATGATGCTCGACCATTCGACCAGAGCAGCGGCAATGATGGATTTCGGAGGAGAACTAATCAAAGTTCCTAAAAAAGCCATTACTATGGGGGTTTCTAAAATCCTGCAAGCTAAAAGAGTGGTACTTTTGGCTTGGGGAGAAAGAAAAGCTGAAATGATAGCAGATGCGGTTCAAGGACCAGTTTCCGAACACAACCCTTCTTCCTATTTGCAAAGTCATAGTAATGCCCTTTTTGTTGTTGATACAGCGGCGGCATCAGAACTAAAAAGGATGAAAACACCTTGGTTAGTAGAAGACGTTGTTTGGGATAGTCAAATGACCAAAAAAGCAGTTTGTAGTCTAGCCCTAGAACTTAAAAAACCCATCCTAAAGCTTACTAACAAAGATTACAACGACAATGGACTTTCAGACCTTTTGGCGGGCTATGGACAAGCTTATGAGATAAACATTGAGGTATTCAATCAACTTCAGCATTCAATAACAGGTTGGCCAGGTGGAAAACCAAACGCTGACGATACCAACAGACCAGAAAGAGCACTTCCTGAAAGAAAACGCGTGATTATCTTCAGTCCACACCCAGACGATGATATTATTTCAATGGGGGGTACATTTCAGAGATTAGTTGACCAAGGCCATGATGTACATGTGGCCTACCAAACTTCGGGAAATATTGCAGTTTCAGATGATGAGGCCATAAGATTTATAGATTTTGTTGTTGATTTCAATAAGCAATTTGGAATAAAAAATGACAAAACCTCTGCAATATTCGACTCTGCCAAATCATTTTTGGAAAATAAAAAAGATAGTGAAATAGACACGCCAGAAGTTCGTCATGTTAAAGGTCTTATACGAAAGGGTGAAGCCAAAAACACTTGCAGATTCGTTGGAATTCCTGTGGAAAATGCTCATTTTTTGAATATGCCTTTTTACGAAACTGGACAAGTACAGAAAGCTCCATTAGGTAAAGAAGACATTGATTTAACGGCAGGATTAATTGAAAAAATTAAACCTCATCAAATATATGCAGCTGGGGATTTAGCCGATCCGCATGGCACACACAAAGTTTGTTTGGATGCAATAATGGCAGCTGTAGAACAGCTAAAGCACAAAAATTTCATGAAAGATTGTTGGGTTTGGTTATATCGTGGAGCTTGGGCTGAATGGGAGATTCATGAAATCGAAATGGCTGTACCAATGAGCCCTGATCAAGTGATTCAAAAACGCTTAGGTATTTTCAAACATCAATCTCAAAAAGACGGCGTGGTTTTCCAGGGTTCAGATGCGAGGGAATTCTGGCAAAGAGCTGAGGATAGAAATGGAACTACGGCCGAATTATATAACAAACTTGGTTTGGCAGAATATGAAGCAATGGAAGCTTTTGTAAGGTGGAAGTATTGAGATTTAAATATTAAAATAAAATAATATTATTAATCGAATTTTCGTTGCTTAAATAATTATAGAATTTGATTAAACTGATAAATTAGAATAATAAAAGAAACCACTCAGTAATTTTTTTTGGACAATTCAAATATTTAATTTAAATTTATGGTCAAATGGTACGTTTTTTGCAATGTAGATTAAGTGCTTTCAATTTAAAATGTATCAATTACCATTATGAAAAAAATTAATTTCTTTATGACCGTTCAGTGGCTAATTTTTATGCCATTGATTTTGCCTTTAGGTATTATTACTGGTGCTTTTGAGGGCGTTAAGAAAACTTTTGAGCAAGCTTCGACCGATATCTTTGAAAAACAAGAGATTGTTTCTTAATGTATAAAGCCGAGATTTTCTACTTTGATTTCTTCGTCATCAAGTTCTAGGAATTCTTCCCAAAAAGGTTGCTCAGGAACGGGTGCCTTACAAATGATTGGTTCGTTTTTAACAGGATGAATAAAATATATTCGTCTTGCGTGAAGATTTATTGACGCATCATGGTTTGCTTTAGGTGAACCATACTTAACATCTCCCTTTATTGTACATCCAATAGAAGCTAGCTGAACTCTAATTTGATGCGGCCTACCTGTTATGGGACTTACTTCTATCAAGTGGTATTTATTAATATTCCCCAAATATCTATAATCTAATTCAGCCTTTTGGCTGTCTTGAACCTCAGTATCGTATGCAGTAACTTTATTGGCAACTGTATCTTTCTTTAGCCAATGAACTAGCCGACCTGAATTTTTAGCAGGTTTTTTGAAGGTTATTGCCCAATAGGTTTTTTGAACATTTCTTTTTCTAAAAAGCTCATTCATTCTGGTCAATGCTTTGGATGTTTTAGCAAAGACCACTAAACCACTTACAGGCCTGTCAAGCCTATGAATTGTACCTAAAAACACATCCCCTGCTTTATTATATTTATCCTTTAAATACTCCTTAATATAATCTTCCAAGGTTTTATCTTTCGTAATGTCCTCGTGTACTAATATTCCTGCAGATTTATTTACAATTATCAAGTGATTATCTTCATAAACCACATGAAATGGTGTTTTTTGTTTCATTTTTAACTAATTTTTTCTAACGCTATTTGTCGTGTTATTTTATCCGTTTCTACGTAATCATCCAAAGTAGGAACTTTAATAAAACTTACTTTTGCCATACAATATTCTACTAATTCAGACATTTCTAAAAACCCTATTTTATCTTTCAAAAACGCATCGACTGCTATCTCATTTGCTGCATTCAATATGCAAGGCATATTTCCAGCTTTAACTAATGCCTCAAAAGCTAGCTGTAAATTTCTAAAGGTATCGACATCTGGTTTTTCAAAAGTCAAATTTGGGAAATTCAAAAAGTCAAATCTGGGAAAGTCTGACTTTAATCTGTGGGGAAAACCCAAAGCATATTGAATAGGCAGCTTCATGTCTGGCAAACCTAACTGAGCTTTTATGCTTCCGTCCTCAAATTGCACCAATGAATGAACAATACTCTGTGGATGCACAATTACGTCAATTTGCTCTGGTTTCAAATCAAAAAGCCATTTAGCCTCTATCACTTCTAGTCCTTTGTTCATCAAACTAGCTGAGTCTATCGTAATTTTTGCTCCCATTTCCCAATTGGGATGTTTTAAAGCTTCTTTTTTTGTAACATATTTTAAATAATCAATGTTTTTGCCCCTAAAAGGACCTCCAGAGGCAGTTAAAATAATCTTCTCGATTGGATTGATATATTCTCCAACCAAACACTGGAAAATAGCCGAATGCTCGGAATCTACTGGAAGAATATCTATTTTGTTTTCAATAGCCAATTTTGTGATTAATTCTCCAGCAACCACCAAAGTTTCTTTGTTTGCTAATGCTATGTGCTTGCCAGCTTTTATAGCATTAATCGTCGGTATTAATCCTGAATAACCTACTAATGCTGTAAGTACTGTGTGAATATTCTCGTTTTCGACAACAGAATTAAGGGCTTTTTGTCCACAATAAACTTTAATATCCAAAGGATCTAAAGCCGAATTTACTTTATCGTAAAGGTTTTCGTCACCAATTACCACTACATTTGGCTTGAATTCAGCTGCTTGTTGAATGAGTAAATCAGCATTTTTTTGTGCTGTTAATACCTCAACTTCAAAAATATCTGAATTTGCTTTAATAACTTCTAAAGCTTGAGTACCTATAGAACCAGTAGAACCAAGAATGGCAATCTTTTTTTTCATCAAAACGATTTTACCGTAATTTTTTCACAAAAATAACGGTTTTATACCTGAAAACCCTAAGAAATATGGAATATCAATTGTTATATGCTAAAGTCCAACATTACTATATTCCAATTGGTCTTTGTAAATTCGTCGTAGAATGTATGAATATATTTAAACCCACTATTAAGATGGGCTTTAAATGACCTTGGATTATGCTCGCTTATATCCGTAAGGGCGAAGTTATATCTTTCTTTCAGCTCTTCTTTAAAAAAACCATAGAGCTTTTCCACTAATTTTTGTCCTCTATAGGTTTTATCAATACAAAGCTGTCCAACAAAAATGTATTTGAAATTATTAATAGCCTTTCCATCGATTTCTAATGAATCTACTGTTTCAAATAATTCTTTGAAAACCTCCATTCCTTCTCCAGCTTCTCTTTTCATTGCTATAGCATAGGCAATAACCTTCCCATTATCCGTAGCAATTATTGTAGATTCTAAATCATTTATTTTTTTTAATTGCTCAAAAGTGTGTTCTGCAGTTACAAATCCTTGTGATTGAATATCTTCCTCGCTTAGGTTCTTTTTTAGGTTTCTTTTCTGCAAATCTAATATTTGCAAAATATTATCATCCGTTACTGCCCTTTCTAATTTTATCATAAAAAAAATTCCACCTTTACTATTTCATAAAGATGGAATTAAAAATATTAAAATCAAATATTAATACCTGTACATTTCAGCTTTGAAAGGTCCATCAACTGTCACACCAATATATTCAGCTTGTTCTGTAGATAATTTGTCCAATTTAGCACCAACGTGAGCCAAGTGGAAAGCAGCAACTTTCTCGTCCAATGCTTTCGGCAATACATATACTTTTTTCTCATAAGCAGCCGTATTGTTCCATAGCTCCAACTGTGCCAAAGTTTGGTTTGAGAACGAACAAGACATCACAAACGATGGGTGACCCATAGCACAACCAAGATTAACCAATCTACCTTCCGCCAATATGATGATATCTTTACCTTCAACAGTATACATATCCACTTGCGGCTTGATAACGTTTTTAGTACTGCCATAGTTATCATTTAACCAAGCCATATCTATCTCGTTGTCAAAGTGGCCTATATTACAAACAATAGCTTTGTCTCTCATTTTTAAGAAATGCTCGCTTCTTATGATTTTATAGTTACCTGTAGCTGTAACAAATATCTGAGCTCTTGTACAAGCTTCGTCCATTGTTACTACTTCAAATCCGTCCATTGCAGCTTGAAGTGCACATATTGGATCAATTTCAGTTACTAAAACTCTACAGCCAGCTCCTTTCAAAGACTCAGCAGAACCTTTGCCTACGTCACCATATCCAGCAACTACAGCCACTTTACCTGCCAACATTAAGTCAGTAGCACGACGGATTGCATCTACCAATGACTCTTTACAACCATACTTATTATCAAACTTAGATTTCGTAACTGAGTCGTTTACGTTAATTGCTGGCAACAATAATGTGCCATTCTTCATTCTTTCGTACAAACGGTGAACGCCAGTTGTAGTTTCTTCAGACAATCCTTTGATTCCATCAACCAATTCAGGATAAACATCAAAAACCATATTTGTCAAATCACCACCATCATCAAGAATCATATTAAGTGGCTGTTTTTCTTCTCCGAAAAACAATGTTTGCTCAATACACCAGTCAAATTCTTCCGCGTTCATGCCTTTCCAAGCATAAACCTGAATTCCTGCTGCTGCTATCGCTGCCGCTGCATGATCTTGTGTAGAGAATATATTACAAGACGACCAAGTAACCTCAGCTCCTAATTCTACCAGTGTTTCTATCAAAACAGCCGTTTGAATCGTCATGTGAAGACATCCCGCTATTCTTGCACCTTTTAATGGCTTAGAAGGCCCATATTCTTTTCTTATTTCCATTAAGCCTGGCATTTCAGCTTCCGCTAATTGAATTTCTTTACGACCCCATTCGGCCAATGCGATATCCTTTACTTTAAAAGGAACATATGAATTTTCTGTTTTCATAAAAGTCAATTTATCTATAAATACTAATATTTTTGTTGCTATTGTCTAATAACAAAACAAAATTAATATAAAATATCTAAAATATAAAAGAAATGTAGGAGAAATATCTATTTTGAGAAACTTGGGCAGAAATCCATGAATTATCAATTAATGATATTGTGAGAGTTTGAATTTTTATATTTATCAAGCTTTACCAAAGCTTTCAAACCTTTGATAGAGTTTACCGGACCTTCATTGATAAACATATTAACCACAGCACTTGGTAAATCTCCACCTGGATCGGAATGAAATATATAGGTGCCTTTAACCCCTGAAGCAGTAGGTTGAAAAACCCATTTTGCATAAAATTCCTTTATTCTAACGTAATCTTTGCTTACTGGTAAACCAGTCCAATTACAATTATCCTCTGAAACCACCTCTTTCGTTTCTTTGTGCTGTTTTACTTTATTTATAACTACCACGTCACGATCTTGTGCTGGCCAAGGCATATTTATTTTTTCATAATACTCAACATGATTTGGATTATGTACCTTCAATGTTTTGGCATATTCTACTTTGTAAATCCATTTAGTAAATGCAGAAACATCTAATAAGGCCTCTGTTACCGTGCTAAGATTACAATCAAACGTAGTTTCTATTTTCACATCTTTAAGATTACCAATGCCAGAATTACGATGATATATAGTGATTCCGTCCACTTTTTTAATGAATTTCCAGTCCGAAGTTTGGGAAAAACCCTTTACAATAAATAGAAATACAAACAGAATTGATAATTTAGCCTTGATCATCTATCGAATACTTTTAAAATGAAAATGCAAAGGTAAAAAAACTTGGTAAAAATAGAATTTTGAAAATATCTATTGAAGCAGAAAGAGGTTAGTTTTTATGATTTTCAAATAGAAACTAAAACAAATAAAATATTAAAGCACTAAATTACATACTCATAGCAAAATTCATTAGACGTACTAGAACGAAAATTATTAATAAAAATTCCCTTCTTTATATTTAAAAAATAAAATATTTATAACGACTTGATTAATCCTTATCCTAAAATGCTTTTAAGGTAAAAAAGGATCAAGTAAAAAAGTTGGGGGGTGATTAAGCATAGATTTTTTGTAATCTAAATAAGAAAAAACTTACATCTCTAACTCCTCTAAATTGGCTCCTTAGTGCTTTTACTTTTGCGTTAAATGATTCTGCTGATGCATTTGTGCTTCTGTTATCAAAATAATTTAAGATGTTCTCGTAGTTATTCTGGATTGTTTTTGAGATTGTTGTAAAGGATTTTAGCTCTAAATTTTCTACTTTATTGTACCAAAGTGCTAGTTTTTTAAATGCTATTAATCGACTTTTTGATTGACTAAAAATATTTGAAAGATCCATACTTAATTTATACGCCTCTTCTAAATCTGGATAAAGTTTAAATAATATTTCTGCTCTGTGCACCTGTGATGGAGACCACTTGACCTCTCTTTTATATAATAAATACCTACTTCTTACTAATAATTGTTTCAAAGTGTCTCCATTTTCCAGTATTTCTGGGATAAACTTCTTCTTTTCATTCTTGGCTAATTCTATTTCTTTATTCTCTTGTTCTATTGCTTTCCACCTGTGATT
>NZ_RJUA01000007.1:0-229 GCF_024343575.1 Lacihabitans sp. LS3-19
ACAATCTGTTGAAAGTCCAATGGCGGCATGGTCTGGATTCTTAGCACCTGTGTAATTTCCGTTGTGGCAACTATTACAATCAGTTGGCGTTTGATTGGCTGGTCCTTTATGGCAAGCCATACAGTTGCTTACATTGGCATGAGCTCCTGTTAGTTCATAGAAACTATTATGGTTAAACGATGTTGGTTTCCATCCTGGTGCTGTAGTATGACAAGTTGCACAATCTGTT
>NZ_RJUA01000007.1:249-169842 GCF_024343575.1 Lacihabitans sp. LS3-19
TTACAATCAGTTGGCGTTTGATTGGCTGGTCCTTTATGGCAAGCCATACAGTTGCTTACATTGGCATGAGCTCCTGTTAGTTCATAGAAACTATTATGGTTAAACGATGTTGGTTTCCATCCAGGATTCGTAGTATGGCATGTTGCACAATCGGTTGATATTCCAATGACAGCATGATCAGGATTCTTCGCTGCTTTGTAGTTTGCATTATGGCAACTGTTACAATCAGTTGGAGTATTTGTATATCGTCCTCCACTATGGCACTCTGCACATCCAACAGCGGCATGTGCTCCAGTTAAAGGATAAAAATTATCGTGAATAGTAAATGTAGCTGGTGACCAACCTGGTGCCGTTGTATGGCATGTCCCACAATCAGTAGCAAATCCTAATTTCTCATGGTTTGGATTTGTAGTGCCTTTATAATTAGAATTGTGACATGAATTACAATCTGTCGGTGTATTACTAATATTCCCTGTGGTATGACAAGCCGTACAATTCGACGAAATAACAGCATGTCCTCCAGTTAAAGGATAAAAAGTATTATGATCAAATGAAGTTGGCCTCCAGCCACGCGTCGTGGTATGGCAAGTAGCACAATCAGTTGAAAGTCCTATAGCAGCGTGATTTGGATTTACACTAGATTTATAATCCCCATTATGACATGCATTACAATCTGTAGGAGTATTACTTGCCAAGCCATTATTGTGACATTTTACGCAATTTGATGCTATTTCAGCATGAGCTCCAGTTAAAGGATAAAATGCATTATGATCAAAACTTGTAGGCCTCCAACCTGGTGTTGTGGTATGGCAAGTGGCACAATCAGTTGACAACCCTACCTTGGCATGATTGGGATTTACACTATTTTTATAATTTACATTATGACAAGAATTACAATCTGTTGGGGTGTTTTTTGTACTTCCATTTGAGTGGCATTTTGCACAATCCATTGCAATATTTGCATGTCCGCCAGTTAAAGGATAAAACACATTATGGTCAAAACTAGTAGGTCTCCATCCTGGTGTAGTAGTATGACATGTAGCACAATCTGTTGACATACCTATAGCAGCATGGTTTGGACTTTTACTCGATTGATAATCTTTATTGTGACAAGCATTACAATCTGTGGGCGTATTACTAGTGTTTCCACTAGTATGACATTTAGCACAATTATTCTGAATGTCCGCATGAGCACCCGTAAGTGGATAAAATGTGCTGTGGTCGAAACTAGTTGGCCTCCAACCTGGAGCTGTGGTATGACAAGTCGCACAATCAGTAGACATTCCTATTTCAGCGTGATTAGGACTTTTGCTTGATTGGTAATTGCTATTATGGCAAGAGTTACAATCCGTTGGCGTATTATTATAATCTCCACCTTTGTGGCACTCAGTACAACTTACCGTTGTATGTGCTCCTGTCAATGGATAAAAATTATCGTGCAATACGAATTTTGCAGGACTCCAACCAGGTGCAGCCGTATGGCAGGTAGCACAATCAGTAGGAAAATCAAGAACCTTATGATTTGGATTAACTGCCGAGTTATAATTTGCACTATGGCATGAAAAACAATCAGAAGGGGTATTTGTATAAGTTCCTCCTTTGTGACACTCTTGACAATTTACTGTTGTATGAGCATCTCTTAATGGAAAATAGGCGTCGTGATCGGCAAATTTTGCTGGCGACCAACCTGGTGCTGTTGTATGACAAGAAACGCAATCAGTTGAAAAACCTAGGGTTTTGTGATTAGGATCAATGGTTGCATTAAAGTTTTTATTATGGCAAGAGTTACAATCGTTTGGCGTATTATTAAAATTCCCACTAACGTGACATTCAGCACAATTATTTACAATTGCCGAATGGGCTCCAGTCAAAGGATAAAAATTATCATGTATTGGAAATGATGCAGGAGACCAACCTGGAGCAGTAGTATGACAAGTAGCACAATCTTTAGACATTCCCAATGCAATGTGATTCGGATTTACAGTCTTATTAAAATCCAAGTTGTGACATCCTGAACACTCGGTTGATGTATTAGCATAATTCCCACCAATATGGCATTTTTCACAATCATTGGCAATTGAAGCATGAGCACCAGTTAAAGGATAAAATTCATTATGATTAGGGAACCTAGTTGTGGTCCAATTTGGTGTTGCAGTATGACATGTTGCACAATCAGTTGACAAATTTAAAGCAACGTGATTAGGATTTTTTGTAGCTTGAAAATCTTTGGTATGGCAATCGGTACATGTAAGTCCAATGGGTTTGAATCTTATATTGGTTTCTGTCAAATGGCATTGGTTACAATCAACACTGGCATGTACTCCTATCAAAGGAAATGATGTTTGCTCATGTAAAGCCGTAATGTTTTCAACTATCCAAGATTGTGTGGTATGGCATCTAGCACAATCAGTTCCGACTGTTTGATTGTGCATATCAGTGTGACATGAAACACATGAAGAGCTTGTAGTTTTAAATTCCAAAGATGTATGGCAAGACTTACAATCTATGGTTTTGTGTTGGCCAGTTAACTCAAAACCAGTACTTTCATGTTTGAATTTAGGGTTTACGGCATTAAAATCCCAACTGCCCGAATTATGACAATTCGCACAATCCATGACAAAGCCTTTGCCATGGGGTGATTGTGCATTCAGGCCGAATGCAACAAAGACCAATATTATTATTTTAAGTGACAATCTACACATTTGTATTTTTCAATCTTAAATAATTTAATCTTATTATCGCCACTCAACGTTGCCTTATGGCATTCATTACAAGCCACTTCTTTATGCTCTCCGTCTAATTTAAATTTTGTGTTGTCATGGTTAAAACTAGCAGAATCCCATATTTTAGTAGTATGACATTCTTTACAGTTTGTTATTCCATTTTTTTCAAATTGTTTACCATGTACATCTTTATGACAGCTATAACATTCTGTCGAAATATCTTTGAATTTTTGGGTAATAGGTTTGGTTTTATAATCCATGTGGCACTCTCCACAACTCACTTCTAAGTGTCCGCCCGTTAACTCGAATTTTGTATTTTTATGGTCAAAGTCAACTTCTTGCCAAGAATCAACATTATGACAGGTACTACAAGATTTAGTACCATAATATTTCTTGTCTATTTTGCCCTCATGGATATCTTTATGACAGCTAATACACTCCATTCCTAAATTATTAAACTTCCATTTTTTATCAGTTAAATGGCAAGAAAAACAAGGTTGAGCTATATGTGCTCCTTTAAGTTTAAATTTACTTTTATTATGTTGATCGATAGTAAACAATGAAGGTGAAAAACCATCCACTACATGACAAGTTGCACAGTCTGGATATTTATCTTTTTTGGTATCAAAGTCTTTATTGTGTTCGTCTTTATGACAACTCATACACGTATTGTGCGGAAGCGGATCTGTCAAATCTTTTGTATGACATTTCCTACAATCAACTACTTCATGTTTACCTTCTAATGGATATAATGTTTTAGCATGATCAAACTTATCTAAAGTGTTGGTGTTTTTTACCAAAAATGAGTTTTGGTTATGGCAAGATTTACAATCAGTACCCAGTCTACCTTTGTGAATATCTTCATGACATGTCAAACAATTGATGTCCTTAACTTTATCAAACTCTTTAAAAGAACCAGAATTACCAACCGTTTTATCGTGGCATTTTTTACAATTCAATTGCTTATGTTTTCCTTCTAAATCAAAACCAGTAACGCTATGATTGAAATTGCTCGATGGACTCACTTTGCTAAATGATTCCTCATTATGACAAGACTTACAATTTGTACCATAATCTCCCTTATGAGGGTCTTTATGACAGCTATTGCAATTGTTAAAACTTATATCTGTATATTTTACAAATTCTTTTCCACTTCTTACCTCCGACTTGTGACATTCTTTACAATCTACTTTTTTGTGAGCACCAAGCAATGGAAAATCCGCCTTTGCATGATTAAATAAACTGGCTGGTTTGAAATCGTTGAAATCGTGACATGAGGCACAATCGTTTGACAAAGTTTTTTGATGATAATCCTCATGACATGAAAGGCATTTCGTGTCTAACCCTAAAAATGTCTTAGGGTTTTTTCTTAAAGTCGGGCTTGCAATGTTACTCGCTTTATGGCATTCATCGCAGCTTTTGACTTTGGTTTTGTGAGCACCTTTCAACTCATATCCGGTTAGATTATGATTAAAAGTCTTTTTATCAAACCTCACCATATCGAAGTTAAGTCCGTTATGCTCACTATGGCATGTGATACATTGTTTATTTTTTACAGCTGAAGAAACATGGAATCCTTTGTTTGCCGATACTCTAGCATTTAAATCCTTATGACAAGTCAAGCATTTTTGATTGTCAACTTTGCTGCCAATCGTATGGCATTTTGTACAATTTGATAATCCTTCAAGATTAGAATGCGACTTTGCAAGTTTACCTGGAGATAATTGAGCGTAACTGTTTAAAGTTAATAATAATAAAAACAAAAAGGCCGAAAACACAGTCATAGTATTTCCAGCCACATTGTATATTTTACAATTTGAAACCTTTTCTCTAAAAATATTAAAGGAAGTAATATGTAAATTATTCCATGTCAATTATTATGAGATTTTATGGTGTAACCAAACCTTTTTGTAATTTCTATTCCTGATTTTTGCAAAAATTGCGTAGGTAATTCTCCCCCTGCAAAAATGTATACCAAGTCATTCTTTATCCTAATTTGCTCATTGTTTCTTTCTAAAATCACCTCTTCTTCTTCTATCCTATCCACTGTCGTGCTAAACTCCATTCGGATAAGTTTTGTGTCAATTGCTTCTTTTATTTTTGTTAGATTTTTGGGCTTTAATCTGTTAAAATTCTCACTTCTATATGAAAGTGTTACTCGATTTTGTGGAGCCAAAAGAAGTGCGTTTTCTATTGCCGAATCTCCACCGCCAACTACCAAGACTTCTTTCTCTTCAATCAGTTCCGGCTCTAGCAATCTATAGGCAACTTTTTCAGTCTCTTCACCTTTGGCATTTAATTTTCTTGGACTTCCCCTTCTACCGATAGCAAGAAGCACTTTATTGGTACTATAACTATTTCCCATATCAGAAACGACCACAAAAGAATCACCGTCTTTTTTGATTTCGCCTACTTTTATGTTTTCTCTAACGTCAATATTATTTTCCCCTATCACTTTTTTCCAGAGTGTCAATAGTTCAGTTTTACTAGTTTCAAAAAGCTTGACTTTGCCATAAAGGGGTAAGTTCATTGGTGATGTCATCACAATTTTCTTTCTTGGAAAATTATATACGGTACCTCCTAATGAGTCTTGCTCTAATACCACAGCTCTAAGACCTAACTCTTTTGCCCTTAAAGAAGCCGAAATCCCCGCCGGACCAGCACCAATTATTACAATATCAAATTCACCCTTATGGTTTTTATCAATCGAAGAATTAATATTATCTAAGGCTTGGCGACCTTGTTCAACACTGTTTTTAATCAAACCCATACCACCTAACTCACCAGCAATAAATATTCCTTTAATATTGGTTTCGAAATTTTGGTTTACATGGGGCAAATCCACCCCTCTTTTTTCAGTTCCTATTTTCAAAGAAATTGCCTCGATTGGACAAGCATGAAAACAGGCTCCGTGACCAACACAATTTGAGGCATTAATAAGCTCGCCTCTTCCGTCTACAATACCAATTATGTCTTTTTCAGGACATGCATGTACGCACGCAGCACCACCAATACAAATATTAGGATCAATAAACGGATAAAGAGAAACGGGCTCATATATCCCCTCCTCTTTAGCCTTCTCAATTTTTTTCTGGACTTTTTTAGACTTTTTGTTCTTGATAAATAAATACAAAAACATGACCATTGCACAAAGCAACAGTCCTATTCCATAAATCAAAATTTCTTCTGCAGTCATATTTTTATTAGAAAATCCATTTATATCCAAAAGCCAAAGTAACACCTACGTGTATAATCATTATCACTAACATAATAATGGCAAATGGAAGGTGGATAACATGCCAGTAATGAAACAATCGCTGCATCAATACCAATCTTTCGATTTTTCTGTTCATGTTTAATTCCTCTCCAACCATGCTCATTATACCTTTCAGTTTTTTGCCTTTCACATGTGAGTTTATCAATTGTTTTCTGATTTGACCTTTTAGTTTCCAATCTAACATATACTGCTTTAGCATACTATGTTTACTTTCAGTCCTTTTTGTCAAGGCCAGTATTTCATCAATACTTTCTTGGCCAACTTCATCTTCAATCTTTTCAGAGATTTCAGACTTCATGTCTCGTATTTCATTCAAACTCAACTCTCGGCCTTGGATTGTTCGCGGAATCTGAAGATAAATGAATCTTCCAACTACTCCGCTGGCAACCACCGCCACCATACTCCAAAAACTAATAGACACCAATCCACCAAACTTAAAAGATGTATGAAAAAGCACCATTATCGGGCCGATTGTACATAAAAAAATATGAAACTCGAGCCAATGCTTCAACAACCATATTTTTGACAAGGCCTTTATATACTTTCGGGCTTGATAACCGAACACCCCAATAAGTATTAATAAAGTACCAAATATTCCTAATCCATGCCCAAGAGCTCCACTGGGTTTTAAGCTTTTATGATCTGCATGATAAAATCTCTCTTCGATAGACGTTCTATAATACGGCAAGCCAATGTAGAACAAATAGATAGTTACCAAAATCACAATCAAAACCATCGTACCAATATAAATCCTGTGTGCTGTTTTACTCATATTTCCTTTTTAACCGTGGAATAAATGCTTTCGCCATTTATTCAAAATTCATTTTGTTTTTATAGGTACCAATTGTCACCTTTTAATCACAACTTTTTGCAATTTTTATGCCATGTTCTTTTTGTATTTCAAATATGCCCCCGTACTTAATAGAGCCAAAATAGTGGCAGTATAATATACTCCCGAAGGAATTGGCACAGGGTCTCCAGCGGCATATGAGTGTAAACCAGATAAGTAATAATTTACACCAAAATAGGTCATGATAACTGTGGCAAAACCAAATAAAGACGCAAAATTGAATGCATAAATACTTTGCAACTTTGGAATAAACCTCATGTGTAAAATAAAAGCATAAACCAGAATAGTCACCAAAGCCCAGGTCTCTTTAGCATCCCAACCCCAATATCTACCCCATGATTCGTTGGCCCAAACACCACCTAAATAAGTACCAATACTTATCATTGTTAAACCCGCCAATAGCGTGATTTCACTTATGATTGTTAGTTCTTTGATTGCTCTGATTACGTTCTCTTTATTCTTTTCATTTATCAAAATCATTAGGACCAAATTTAGCATTCCGATTACTGCCCCTAACATCAAAAACCCATAACTACCTGCTTCTAATGAAACGTGGATAGTCAACCAATAAGATTTTAAAACCGGCACCAAAGGTGTAATTTCTGGATCTAACCAGCTCATACTAGCTACTAAAAGAATAGTGGCAGCCAAAGTAGCTGTAGCAGCTAAGCCACCTAAAGACTTCCGAGATATGAGAGTACCTGCCAACATTGTTGTCCAACCTATGTATATCATTGATTCGTAGCCATTACTCCAAGGTGCTCTTCCTGATATATACCACCTAAGACCTAAACCTATGGTATGAAAAACAAAACCAGCGGCCATAGCATAGAATGCATATTTTGTCCATTTTTCAATACTCACTTTTTTCTTGATAGTTATATATAGGAATAAGCCAGTAAGCAATAAAGTTAAAATGCCATAATAGTTTTTTAACCTATTAAAAACATCTAGCTTATTCATCATTAACTCTGCTCCTATTTTGGTACCTGATGGCATAATAGCACTTCCATTGATGTTTTGAAACATGGCTATTTGAGATAAAGCCACATCCGCATTCTGGAAGTTTTTTGTATTTGCACCATCACTTAATGATTGAAGATATTGCAAAAACAGATTTTTTGCATCTGAATTATCAATCATTGGATCATGTCCATGCATAACTTCAGCTGGAGAAACCCAGGTGTTAGATGGATCATTTTTTTGAGGAAATATTCTAAGAAGACTTCCAGAAAATATCATGTTTACAATATTTACTTTTTCGTCTAACTTAATAATGGCTTTTTCATAAGTCCCTTGGTCTTTGGGCATCATAGCTTGAGCTGCTCTTACATCTTCTTGCAAAATGTAACTCCCGTCTGGACCAAAAAATGAGGCATAGCTAACCATGCTTTCCTGCGTGTTTAGTTTGCGTTTTATATCAGGCTGATTAGGAATCTGAATTAAACTGGCCTTACTCCATTGTTCTGGGTTTAGCATCATAGCCAATACCAATTGATCTGAATTTAAATCAAACAAAGTTTCATTTCTAGCTATTTTTCTTAAAAGCTCACTAGTGAAAGTATTTACAGGCTTTACTCGTCCATTGTGATCCTGTACAACAAGTTTTCCGAAAGCTTTAGCGTGTTCTTTTGTGATAGGTGAAGTTTCAATTGCGAATGCACTAAAAGAAAAACCCAGTGTGAAAATCAAAATGGCCGATTGGGTTTGAAAAGTCTGTAACCTTTTCATTAAAAAAGAAAATCTACTTTTCTTATCAATAAACGTTAGGATCAATCCAATGGTTAAAATCGCATATCCAATATATGAAATCAATGAACCCCAATAATCGTGGTTAACACTCAAATATGTCCCTAGCTCATCTTGATCAAAAGAAGATTGGAAAAATCTATATCCTTGGTATTCAAGTATATTGTTCATAAATATTCTTTGTTCTCTGTTTACCGCATTCAGTGGGTCTATAAGTGTAACTTCACTTGCATAAGAAGAAGGATTCTCTGTTCCCGGGTATTTTTCTAAAATAAAATCACGGCAAGTCAATGAAAAAGGTAGACTCTCGACTCTAGAACCATAACTTATAGCAACTTGAGTATCATCAAAAACCAAGACTTTGGCTTGTCCTTCGTCACTTTTTCTTCCAGTAACCATGGTTTTTTGAGTTTTACCATTTACGCTAACAGAAAGATTCAAACCAACCAAACTTTCATTTTTGATTTTTGGATCTCCTGAAGCTGAGGTAACAATTCCTTTTTGAATATAATCACCTATCACAAAATTAGAGCTACCCAAAGTATACAATGATCTCAACATCAACCTATGTGGTAAACCACCTAAAAGGCTATCGCTTTTTTGCGTAGCCATTACTCTTTGGTTGACTGTTTGTTGCGTAATAAAAAGCAAAGAATCTCCGTCAACCATTACGTTGAAAGCATTAGGAACTTGCTCATTGGTGAAATTGAAATTCACACCATTGATACTAACTTTATCACCCTGCTTTACATAATATTCCTCTCTACCACCAGCACCACCTATTACCACTTTCATCATAGGCAAACCGTTCGGGTCTGAAGTAGCTAGCTCAGTTGGATTGGGAATAAAATTATCAAGGTTAACATCGATTAAGCTATTGCCGATTTGGTAAGAATTGCTGAACTTATTGCTACCTAAACTTGAAAAATAAACAGACTCGTCGAACGAGTAAGTTTTACCACCTTTTAAAACCTGAAATTTTAAGAAGTTCTCAGAAGAAAGATATTTGTTGGTAGTTTCCCCTTCACGTATGTGCATCATACCCTCGGTACCTATGTATCTCGTAATACCCGCTCCTATTACTATAATAACTATCGCTAAGTGAAAACTTACCGAAGCCCATTTTTTTTGTTTGATGAGTTTAAAACGCCAAATGTTCATCAAAATGGTAATGCTGAACAAAACCAAAAGGAGCTCAAACCACCAACTTTTGAAGATGACATCTTGAGCAGAACTCGTTCCAAAATCGTTTTCAACGAATGTAGCACCTCCAATTGCAATAGCAAACAAGAGCATATACATTCCCGCTGAGCGAGTAGATGTAACTTGATTAATAATTTTTAAGATTTTCTGGGGTATCATGTTTTATTTCTAATTATTGACCAAAATTACAAATTTCAAAACAAGTTTGATGAATCACCTTTTCTTGCAAGAAAAGACTATTCATAGCTCATCTTTGAGAAATTCATTTTTTTGTCAATATGATGTATTTCGGTTTAGTCTTGACTTTCATTTCTGATTGTCAAAATACTCAATTTTAAAGCTGTAAAAACCACAAAAAAGAGCAATAAAATAATTTTATAAGGTGTCTATAGGAGACATAGTTCTATCACTATATTATAAGCTACGTGGCTTTTTATAAATTGCTTCCAAAGGTTAATAAAAAATATTAAAAAGGAATTAATGCGACCTTAAAAGGAGATTAAAAAAACAAACTGAGACAAAACCGATTTCAATTATCTATTAATGTAAAAATGACCGTGGTAGAATAAGTATCTACAGGAATAAGTACACTAAATCCAGATATTTGGTACTGAACACTAATATTTGAAAAATTTCCAACACCGTTAAAAAAAGAAGAATTTGATGTTAAAACTTGTTGGTCGATAGTTCCGCCTGAAATGGAACTAAAGATAGAACCAGTCCCATTTGAGGTTCTTTTTACCTCTAGTTTTAAATTAGAATTCCAATGAATATCTGATCTGCTTACATCTACTTGCCAACCATTAAATAGCGTATTAAAAATACCACCTCCAAGAGATAAATTTAACATCGTTTGATTGGTTTGGCTTTGGATTTTGTAAGTAGTATTGTAGTTTAAACCTGCCTCCGCTATAACGTTTGATGCTACATTTGGATACCATGAACCTGAAGTATTGAGATATTGAGAAACACCTTTTTTGCTCATAAATAATAAAAATATAAAGATGTATTTTTTCATACTCAATTGTCAATAAGTGTGTAAATTAAACCTAAGGTACCCGATGAATTAAAGTCCAAATCTGCCACTTGGGTAACTTCCAAAGTGTAACTTAATGCATGACCGGAATTTGCACCATTACCAGTATATGCTCCACCTATAAGATTAATTATTTTTTGAGGGGTATAAGACAAAGCTATTGTACCGTTTGAGGTTCCTAAAGTACCTCCTCCTCCAGAAGGCGAATTAGCCGAAAGAGAAATTTTTGTCCCTGGTGGAACACTTCCATATTCTATCTGCACGGTTACATTTCTAAATTGGCCTTGTCTGACTGCAGAAGTATAATTTAACCATTTGGCATTGGTATTTGAAGCCGTTTTTACAAAACTACCAGCTTCATTTGGAGCTTTTAAAGCAAGACTAACAGCAGAATTATTAGGCTCTATGTCTAAAAGGGCAATTTCTGGCAGGGTTAAATTAACTCCAACGCTTCCGCTTGCTACTGTTTGAGCAAGAGTAAATTTACTTAATAATACCAAAAAAAGTAAAACTCCAAGTATTCTCATATATCTGATAATATAATGTGTTCTTTCTGAAAATTTATTTTTTTCTTTTTCTGCTCCATTTCAAAAGTATAAAGCGTCTCAGTTCCTTTCTTCACTTTCACATCTATCTCAGCATCTTTTATAAAGTATTGCTTTTTAATGTTTTCAGAAATTATTCGAACCCTATATTCACCTTCTCTTAACTCCGAAAACTGAAAATTACCTAGTTTATTAGTAGTAGTAACTTTTGAAAAACCATCACTATAAACCTCAACTACAATATTTTCAAGATCTTTCTCTTCCGAATTTTTTAAGCTTATATCTCCAACTATTTTTCCTGTGTTTATTACTTCAAGTTCAACATTTTTCTTTTCGTTTGGCAAAATTTCAACCAAATATGGCATTTCTGCATCAAGAATATTTCCAAAACCCAAAGTTGATTTGTTCGCCCCTAAATAGTATTTACCAGGTACCAAATCATTAAATGCAAAGTTACCATTCATATCAGTCATTACATTTTTACCGTTTAGGTTTAACACCACACCTGCCGATTTCATCCCAGATAGTTTTCCCGAAACCGCCCCCAACCCTTTCTTTTTCCTAATTGGAGTATTAATATTGATAGTGTATTTTACAGTAAAAAACATGTTTTTGTCGTTAATAGGGGGAGGAATGTAACCATAACTTCCTGACATGCTAAATTCTTGATTTTTTAGACGTAAATTTATGGATGCATCCAAATAGCTCTGACTTTGATATAGCTCATCAGGAGCATAATTGTTTCTATAGTTTAAATTAAAATACAAACTATTTTTTAATACAATTTGGGTATTAACTCCATAAAACCAAAAATTACCACTATTGATTATCGCCGAGTATTTGGTGGTTTTAAGATTCTCTAAAAAAACCGATACGCTAAAGTTTTTATAAGTATTTAATCCAACATACCCTCTAATTCTACGTACATCATTATATTTTTGCTGGTCTTTTTCTTCTAGCAAGTTTAGAGATTTTCCAAAATCCCCGTCCATTTTAAAATTCAACTTTCCAGATGTCTTTTCATATAAATATCTAAACAATTGCTCCTTATAATGGTATGTTTTAATTTCCATTTTATCTTCTCTCTTACCCGAAATTAGATAAAATTTAAATCTGTTTTTTTTGTTAACATCGAAGTTGAAATTGAAACTATTATTATCCATATAGGGAGAAACTGTATAATAGAACAAATCTAAACTTGGATTTATTTGGCTAATATTTTTGGAATAGCCTACAGACGTTTTTTTATTGAAATAATAAAGAGCCGAATTATTTAATTGAAGGCTATTGTTATAAAATCCAAAGTAATTTTTGCCTGTAAAAATAAAATTTGAATACATCTTGAACTTTTGCAAATCAAGGCTAGAATTATAAAACACGCCAGAAGAGACCAAATTTGCTGTTTTAGAAAGACTTATTTCACTTTTGGCTTGATATCTTGACTTCGCAAATTCGCCGTAAATACTCAAAAAATCACTTCCTATATTTTGTTTATTTTCTTCATGATATTTATGCATATAAATAGCCGAAGTTTTGAAATTATCTGAAAAATGATGTGTATATATCGACCCAAATTCGTTATAAATGGTCTTTATGAATCTAGGTTTAATATAGAAAATTGATGCTTCGTTTTTTCCAAATGTCCTTTTTAAGTTCAGCCCTTTGGCAAAACGAGAATTCTCAACAAGATTTGAAACCACAAACATTTTGTCTCCTAGCTCAACTTTCCATTTATCATTTTGGTATCCTAAAAAATATTGATCGATACTTCCAAATCTTGGCATACTGAACCTATTAGGGCCACGAGCTATAAACTCAACTAAATGTTTGTTTTTGTTGTCTACAAAACCCTTCCCAGTAATATCAAAAAACATAGCTCCTATATTTTCACTTCCTGAACTAAATCTATTATAAACCAAACTTGCTTGAATCGGGAATCTTTGATAAGGGTCGCTTTTTGAAGTAGCAAAAGACATAATAGGAACAGTAAAAAGTGCTACAAATGGCTTTTCTTCTTCGTCTAAATGACAGACTAAATCAAATGAAATGAGCCTTATGGATTGATTAGAAACTGGCAAATCATTTATCGTTCTAATAGTCTGACTTTCACCAGCTTGAAGATTGATTTTCTGATCCCCAATTATCCTACCGCTTCTCGAAGAAAGCTTTATCAATTCAGGAGCATTTCCTGCGTTTTTTACTAAATATTTTATTTCTTCTTGTGCTTTTTGGCTTAGCTTATCTGGTTTTTCTAAAGGTAAAATATCAATTTTACGGTTTTTCGTTAGGTTTAAAAACAAAGTATAATCTGCAAGAATTTCTCCTTTTTCTAGAAGTTGAATATCAATAGAATATTTTCCAAAGGGAGTAGAAGGATCAACTGAAAGCGTGAAGAATAACTTTTTTAGTTCACCTATTTTTAGTGAATCTAAAAATGAGGTATTGGTTAAGAGTTTAAATCCTTCAGGTAATTTAACATTTATATTGGATTTGTATAAATCTCTATCTGAGCCAATTATATTATAAAAAACAACTTTTTTCTCTCCGACTTTGATGTCTATATTATTGTTTTCATAATTTTGGGTAAAGAATTCTTGAGCAAACAATGGATTTAATTTGCTAAATAGAAATAGGAAAAACGATATTTTAATTAATAACTTCAATTCTTATAATTCCAAATCTAAGTTTACTCCTATGCTTTCCTCAAGATAATCAGCTAAAAGCACGGCCTGATATTTACCTTTTGGTAAATCGGCTATGGGAAGTGAGAAATTTTGACAGTTTAATGGATAAATCTTTTTGGCAGGGACAGCAACATCTTTGACTTTAATACCCTGAGCATCAAAAATTTGAATGTTTACGTTTGGAATCACTAAATACTTCCCGCCGTTTTCTAGCGATGCTTCCAACACTCTATTTTCATTGATATCTTTACCTAATTTTACATTTGAAAAATTTATTAATTCGGCATTTTTTTGGCCTATATTGGCAATAATCTGAACAGCATACCTAATTTTGGATCCAATTTCTAAACCCGAGCTTGAAGTATTTTTTGAAATAGGATCAACTATCTCAATCATCATCAATACCCACAATGAACCGCTTTCAAATTGATTTCTATTTAAATCTATTTGATAGGTAAGTTCATACTCCTCACCTGGTTGTAGTGTATAATCTGTAGTAGCTACATCCATAAAGGGATAAAGCGAGCGAATGTTTTGCCCTGGTGAAGCATAGTTTACTGTTCCCGCACAATTTGATGTAAGGTCATTGAAATATACCTTGATATTTTCTGGTTTTGTACCAATATTTTGCAAAACTACCTTCCCCTCTTTTTGACTATGCGTAGAAAGTTCGTGAATCTGGGTTAAGCCATTTTTTACAATCACAGAAGCAAAAGTTTTAAAACTTAAAAAAGTCAAAAAAAAGATAGCTATTATTAGGTTTTTCATAGTGCACATAAAAAAGGAATTTCCTCCCATTTAGAGAGGAAATTCAGTTTAATTTTAAAAAATTAATTGTCACTTAAAGTATACGTAACAGTAATGCTACCACTTTGGTCAAAATCAATATCACCATAAGCTCCTGAAGCGGCTTTTAACTTGTAAGTAAGATTATGACCACTTTTAGCACCGTCTCCAGTGTAGGCACTTCCAACTCCAGTAATGATCTTTTGAGCCGAAGTAGAAAGGGATAATACTCCAGCAGGTGAACCAACTGTACCTTCGCCAAGACCTGCATCCTTGGCAGCTTCAACAGAAATTTCCATTCCTGATGGCACATCCCCACTTGTTATTTGAACAGTTACTTCTCTCGAAGGCTCGGTCTTACTCCCGATAATTGAAGAGTAGTTAATCCAAATTTCTGTGTTAACTGCGTTTGTAAAATCTAAAGCATTACCGGCTTCTTTTGGTGCTTCAGCAGCGAGTGAAATAGCACTCGATTTTCCGGTAGTTTCTAAGTCAAGAATTGCTACTTCTGGAATTTTGATGTCAATAGTGTGTTTGTCAACATTTGTATCTTGAGCCATTGCTGCAAAACCATTCATTGCTAATGCGAATACTGAAAATTTAAAATAATTAAATTGTTTCATTTTCTTAAAAAAAATTTGATTGTTAAATTGTTAAGTAGTACGGTTAACAATCAGCAAAATTTGTGCCAATGCATTGAAAATGTAGCCGTTAAATCATTAAAACTCTTATTAAATGGATATGAATATTCAAAGTTTCTATTAACCTTTTTTGATTTTTTTGGCCAAAAAAGCAACTCCTGTTAGATATTTAATAGGTTTTGAACCTCTTTTTTTAAAATTTTTAGAAACCTATATTATTATCTTTTTTTTGGTACGTCAAAATTCCATTTTTTGGAAAAATTTTTAATTTTAAGCAAATCCGTAGTTATTTATAAAATAAAAAATGGTAAAATGACAATTCGAACTAAAAACTATTTAAACTACCTTTGTTAACAATTTTAAAAATCTTAATGAAAAGCATAAATATCCTTATCCTCCTTTTGGTTTGTTTTAGTTCTATGGCTCAACAGCCTATTTTAATCAATGTAGATCCACTTTCAAATCCCGATACGTTTTTTGTAAAATTAGAAGTACCTCAAAAACTTTCTAAAAAAAATAACGTATTCCAATTTCCAGCCACTGCCCCCGGTACCTATCAAACCATGAACATCGGCCGATTGGTAAGTGATTTTCAAGCTTATGATAAAAAAGGGAAAAGATTAAAAACGACTTTTAGTGCTCCAAACCAATATATAATAGCCAAACCTAAAAAACTCAAAAGCCTACATTATAAAGTAGCGGAGACTTTTGACACGCAACTAAAGGACTTGCCTATTTATATGATGGCGGGAAGCTCTATTGAACGAGAAAATGTTTTGGTAAATGCACATACCTTAAGTGGGTATTTTAGTGGTATGCAAAAAACACCAGTGGGCATAAGAGTAAACGGAAAGTCTGATTGGAAGACAGGCTCAGCACTTAAAGTAAAAGATGGCTATTTTATTGCAGAAAATTTTGATGAATTGGTGGATTCTCCCATAATGTCTGGCAAGCTAAGTTTTGCTGAGACAACCTTGGCAGGTGCACCAATTCAAATTTATACTTTTTCGGAAAACGGTAAAGTAAATTCTGAGATGCTTTTAAAAGAAATGACACAAATGCTGAACTCTGCCGAGAAGTTTCTTGTGAAATTACCCGTAGATCATTATACGTTTTTGTTTTATTTCGTTGAAAACCCAAGTGGAGTTACAGGTGCGTGGGAACATTCTTACAGCTCTGAGTATGTTATAGAAGAAGGCGAACCTACTCCAGCATTCTTAAAACAAGTTATTGACATAGCTTCGCATGAATTTTTCCATGTGATAACGCCTTTAAACATTCATTCAGAAATAATCGAGAGCTTTAACTTCGAAAAACCAACCGCTTCACAGCATTTGTGGCTTTATGAAGGCGTAACAGAGTGGGCATCGCACATACAACTTTTTAGAGGTGGGGTGACCAATTTAGACCAATATATCGCCAATGGATTAAAACAAAAGATAATCGTAAGCGAACTCTATTTTAAACCAGAATGGAGTTTAAAGAAAATAGCAGACGAGTCGTTTAATGGAGGCGAAGGAGCAAAACAATATGGCAACATATATTACAAAGGTTCTTTAACCGCTTCTTACCTTGACATTAGATTACTTGAGCTTTCGGGTGGAACGTTTGGTCTTAGAGAGGTTTTACTAGATTTGATTAAAAAATATGGAAAAGGAAATCCGTTCTCAGAAGAAACTTTTTTTGATGATTTAGCCAAAATGACTTTTCCTGAAATTAAAGACTTTGCTAATAAATATATATTGAAAAGTGAAGACCTACCTCATGAGGAATATTTGGCAAAAATAGGATTGAAATATAACCGAGTTGCTAAAAACAAAGTTGAAATAACTCCAATAGAAAACCCTAGCAATTCGCAGAAAATGTTGTTTGAGGCTTGGAGTAAAAATATGGAGGTTAAGTAAAAAAATACAATAGTTTTGGAAGAAATAGAATTTTGATTTCTTCCAAAATTCTACTAATTTAACATTGCTAAACCTTTCTTATACTATATTCGTTGTTAACCGAATGAGAAAAAGTCTTCAAAACATATTAAGTAAACTACTGATTCTATTTTTGTTGGCTTCAACATTACAAATAGACAGAGCTGGCTTTGTTTTGGAAGATTCTGAGGCATCAGATGTTGCTGTAGAAGATTCTGATGATTTAGAAGAATTCGACAGTTTTGACATGGAAGATACTGAAATTTTCAACATTTCTAATTTCCATTTAGGTTTTTATCAAATATTCAAAAAAAATCTTTCTATAAAAGACAAGGAGCATATTATCACCATGCTCGACACTGCATTTATTCCTCCCGAAGTTTAATTCTTCTTTCTGAAACGTAGAAAAACGTTTCTCGGAATTCTTTTTGTCAAAAACAAAAAATTTTCGTTTTTGCACTATACATCTTAAAATTCAGTATATGTTAAATACAAAATATTTAAAAAATGACGTCAATGCGAGCGTCGTTGTGTTTTTAGTAGCACTTCCTCTCTGTTTAGGAATTGCCCTTGCTTCAGGTGCACCGCTTTTTGCGGGAATTATTGCCGGAATAGTGGGAGGAATAGTAGTAGGTTTTGTGAGTAAGTCTAATCTTGGTGTTTCGGGTCCTGCTGCAGGTTTAGCGGTGGTAGTATTAAACGCAATCACAGAACTACAGGTTTATGAAATCTTCCTTTTAGCAGTAGTAATCTCTGGCATCTTTCAGATTTTGTTCAGTATTATTGGAGCTGGAAAGCTAGCCTATTTTTTACCTACTTCCGTAATTAAAGGAATGCTAACGGCCATTGGAATACTCATAATTTTAAAACAAATTCCACATGCTATAGGCTTTGACAAAGACTTTGAAGGAGATGAGTCGTTTTTTCAAAACGACGGACAGAATACTTTTTCAGAGCTTATAAATGCTTACTTAAATTTCACGACAGGTCCATTACTTATTGGTATCATTTCTTTAATTATACTTTTGGCTTGGGAAAGCAATTTCTTAAAAAAGACTTTCTTGTCTAAAATTCCAGGTGCCTTGATAGCGGTTATTGTCTCCATCTTTTGCAATTTTTTATTTAAAAACACCAACTTAGAGATTGCCCAAGAACACCTTGTATCTTTACCTATTTTAGATAATATTTCATCAATAGGAAGTCTTTTAAGTTTTCCAAAATGGGAGGCCATAACAAATCCAAATGTTTGGAAAATCGGTTTAATTATAGCAATAATAGGAAGTATAGAAACACTGCTATCTGTTGAAGCAACTGACAAAATAGATCCAGAGAAAAACTTCACACCTACCAATAGGGAACTTTTAGCCCAAGGAATAGGCAACATGACTTCGGGATTAATCGGCGGAATACCAATAACTCAAGTAATAGTTAGAAGTACTGCAAATGTATTTTCAGGAGGAAAAACTAAAATTTCTGCCATTTTGCATGGTGTGATATTATTGTTAAGTGTACTAACCATTGCCAAATATCTTAATATGATTCCACTTTCGGCTTTGGCTGTTATATTAATAATGGTAGGATATAAATTGGCCAAACCAGCCTTGTTTAAACAAATGTACAAAGAAGGCCAAGACCAATTTGTTCCGTTTGTTGTAACCGTTATTGGTATTGTTCTTACTGACCTTCTGATGGGAATCGGAATTGGCTTAGCAGTAGGCTTAATGTATGTTTTATATACGAACTTCCGCAGTTCTATTTCGACAGCTCATAATGGCGACCACCGAATGATTAAATTCAACAAAGATGTGTTTTTTTATAACAAAGCAAAATTGGTCGAGATTTTAGCAGAAATAAAAGATGGAGAAACCGTTTTTATTGATGCAAGCAAAGCCAGCTTTATTGACCATGATATTTATTTAACTTTGAAAGATTTCAAAGATTCAGCTCAAAAAAGAAACATTACTACAGAATACAAATCAATTACTAGAAAAAAATTAAACTATAGAAAAAGCAATGCAATCGTATCAGAAACTCTTACTGGCCAATAAGATTTGGGCAGAAGACAAAAAAGAGGAAGATCCATCATATTTTGTAAATTTAGCTAAAACACAAACGCCTGAATTCCTTTGGATTGGTTGTGCCGATAGCAGAGTCCCCGCAAATGAAATAACTGGAACTGATCCTGGTGAAATGTTTGTACACAGAAATGTTGCCAATATGGTAGTACATACTGACCTCAACATGTTGAGTGTATTACAATATGCAGTGGAAGTTTTAAAAGTGAAGCATATAATGGTGGTAGGGCACTACCAATGTGGCGGAGTGAAAGCCGCCATGTCAAACTTGGATCTTGGCTTGATAAACAAATGGTTAAGAAATATCAAAGACGTACATGAAAAACATGAAAATGAACTTTTGGCAATAAATAACTTTGAGGAGAGGTTCGACCGAATGGTAGAGCTAAACGTAATGGAGCAAGTAAAAAACCTTGCTAAAACTACCATTATTCAGAAAGCCTGGCAGAATGGTGAACACCCATATCTACACGGATGGGTCCTCAACCTAAACACCGGCCTTATCAATTCCGTCTCTGATGTTACGCATAATGATTCTTCTTTTATAAATCCTATTTATAGATTTGATTTTACCAAAGATCACTGATAAAGAAAAGTGCCTTTTTTTTAAGGAAAAGGGTACTTTTTTAAGCTATTTCAACTGTCGAAAGGGACAAATAACTATACGCAAGGCCAATGGCCACACTATTAAAATTATCTCCAGACTTTAGCTTTTCTATTCCGAAATTTTTCTCAAAGATAGCTTTCAAAGGTTTTACCATGGATGTGCCACCCGTCATAAACACAACATCAATATCCTTAAAATCAACTTTTTTATCCTTTAAAAACTGTTCTAAATAACCTTCGATTTTTGAAAGGTTTTCTTTTATTATTTCATTTTCAAAAATCTCCAAACTTATATTTTCTTCTATATTTATCCCATTGCTTTGAAACTTTAGATTAACTTCTTCTTCTTTGGTTAGCCCAATTTTGGCTTTCTCTATTTCTTTAAAAAACGAATATCCAAGATTCTCAGAAATCAAAATTTGAAGATTTTTAACCCGCTGATTTTTACCAGAAAACTGATAAGATTTCTCAATGCTGAGCTTCATTCGGAGGGTATCCAAGAAGTTCATTTTATCCCATGAACAGATATTCTGAAAATACGATAATGGCAAATCTAATGGCTTACCAGGTGTAAATTCCTCTTTTACACCTCTTCCAAAATGCGGCGTTCCCTTGGACCACATGATATCCGAATCAAAATTGTCGCCACCTATGTAAATACCCCCTTGACCAATAATCTCTTGGTTTTCATTTGACAAACCCAGTCCATCAGATTTGAGTTTTATCAAAGAAAAGTCAGAAGTACCACCTCCAAAGTCAGCCACAAGCACAAGCTCACTGTTCGCTATTTCCCGCTCATAAGTATGGGCAGCACCCATAGGTTCTAACTGAAAATGAATATTCTCGAAACCTGCAATCTTTGCCGCTTTATCGAGTCGAGTCTGGGCTAAAGTATCTTTTTCAGGGTTTTCATCAAATACAACCGGTCTGCCTATTACTGCTGTTTTTATATTTTCACCCAAAAACTCATCCGCAGATTTCTTCAAATAAATCAAAATAAAAGAAACCAGATCTTCGGCTTTGTACATTTTATTGCCAATACGCGTATCGATGAAACTTTTATTAGGCAATACTTTCTTTATCGATTTCATAAAACGGCCATTCATTCTATTTTCTACATATTTATCTATAGCCTCTTGACCTACAGATACTTGTGTAAACTCGCCCTTGACTTTGGGTTCTTGAAAAAACAAAAGCGATGGAATGGTAAAAAGTTTGATGCATTCTCGGGTTTCTAAATCCAAAATAGCCAAAGCCGAATTAGAAGTACCGAAATCTATGCCGTAAATGTATTTTTGCATGTAAAAATAATGATATTTTAAGCCAGAACTCCCCGCAGGAAATTCACCAAAAGGGGTGTAAAGATAGGGAGAAAATGACAGGGGTCGGTTAGGTTTATTAGACTTTTAAACAAGTTTAATCTGAAGTATTAAGGTTTAAGTAGGAATTACTTTTCATAAAAAAATAATTCTTTCTCTGGAAGTATCTAAATGTTCTTCGTAATACTCTGAAAACCAAAATAAAACAGAGATGCTTCTTGAAAAAATAAAATTTTCTTTAACTTGAATTTCGAAATTTGTTAGCCTCAAAAACCTTAAATAAAAATGAATATAACGCTGCTCAGTCTATGGATTGTTTTTAATAGTATTATTGCTATAAATTTTCAAAAAGAAATACCGCTATTTGATGGTAAAACCTTTAATGGCTGGGAAGGAGATACCAAAAACACTTGGAGAATTGAAGATGGATGTATAATTGGAGGTTCTTTAAACGAGACCGTACCCAAAAATGATTTTCTGTGTACCGCCCAAACTTACGTCAATTTTGACCTTAAACTTAAAATAAAACTCACTGGCTCTGAGGGATTTATAAACTCAGGAATTCAATTTCGAAGTAAAAGATTAACCGAACCAGCCCACGAAATGACTGGATATCAGGCAGATTGGGGTGAAGGGTATTGGGCCAGCCTTTACGACGAGTCAAGAAGAAACAAAACCATAGCCAAGCCTGACTCTTCCGAAGTCCTGAAATGGGTAAAAATAAACGATTGGAACGATTACCAAATAATTGCCGAAAACCGAAGAATTAGATTGTACATCAACGGCCACCAAACGGTTGACTATACTGAACCTAATGCAAATATCCCCCAATCAGGGCTGATAGGAGTCCAAATCCACGGAGGTGGGAAAGCACAAGTAGCTTTTAAAGACATTTACATTACTGAATTGCCATGATTTTTGAACGCTGATGAAAATGATTGAACAGGTTTTTATTGAATTTATATGTTCTAATTGTTATTCATTTTAACCGAAAACAATATTCAACCAAAATATAAAAAATGACTTTAATTCGTATTTCAGTAGCTTTATTTGCTTTTTTAGGCTTTTGGTTTTCAGGAAAACCAGAAACTTCTTTACCAAAAAGATATACTACAGAAGACACTACCAAAATCGATAAAGAGTATTATCTAGAAGCTACAATGTTGGGATATTTTGCCAAAGACGGTACAAGAAATCCTGTTTTAAAAGCCAACAAAGGCATGAGAATACGAATTACAATTACCAATGGTGAAGTGATGACCCATGACATTTCGATGGAAAAATTGGGTTTAAAAAGTAAAACAATTCTTGAAAAAGGCTCAAGCACAAGTATCACTTTTGTTGCTCAAAACAACGATACCTATTTTTGTTCGATACCTGGGCATAGAGCAGCAGGTATGGTCGGGAAATTCGAAATAGTAGAAGGATCGCTCGCTCCCAAGATTGTTATAGGAAAAGTGCCAATGAAAAACGGAAAACCACTCAATTTGAACTTTGAAACAGGAAACTTACAAGACTGGACCGCAACGGGCGATGCATTCAAAACCCCAATAATAAGCGAAGACCCTTCTCCCCTTCATGAAAAAGAAATGAAAATCGGTTTCGAAGGTAAGAATTTTTTAAGCAGTGGCGGAACAGTAAATTATAAGCTTACGGGAACATTAAAATCCACAACATTCAAAGTCGCCCAACCGTTTGCTAGCTTTTTAGTGTCTGGCGGAGCATTGGTTGATACACGAGTTGAACTTGTTTTAGCCGAAAACAATAAAGTTGTTTTCCAATCCACTGGCCAAGGTAGGGCTACTATGCAACCTGTAGTTGCCAATTTGAAAAAATACTTAGGAAAATATATTTTCATCAGAATTATCGATAATGAAACAGGCATTTCGCAGATTCCGTACATTCAAAACGATAAATGGGCACATATCAATTTTGATAATTTCCTTTTTTACCCAGAGCGACCTCATTTTGAAAATGAATTGTTCCAAAAAGACGTGATCATTTTGCCACCATTAGACCCAGTGCTTAACGCTGGCCTTTCTGGCATTGAAGCTGCTAAAGCCATGTCTTTGCCAAAAGGTTTTAAAATAACTCTTGCCGCTTCCGAACCAGATATTGTCAGGCCGATTAGTTTCACCATCGATGCCCGAGGCAGACTTTGGGTAGTCGAAGGCCGCACTTATCCAATTCCTGCCGCTGAAGGAGAAGGCAAGGACCGCATCTTGATATTTGAAGATACAGACGGCGATGGCACTTTAGATTCCAGAAAGATCTTTATGGAAAACCTAAACTTGGTAAGTGGAATCGAGGTAGGCATGGGTGGGGTTTGGTTAGGTGCAGCACCTTATCTATTGTTCATACCCGCAGACCTCCAAAATGATAAACCACTCGGTCCACCACAGAAACTTCTTGACGGATGGGGATTAGAAGATACCCACGAAGTGCTAAACAACCTCCGCTGGGGGCCAGACGGTTGGCTTTATGGTGTGCATGGCGTTTTTACACACTCACTAGTAGGCAAACCAGGAACCCCTGAAAATGAAAGAATCAAATTCAACGCTGGCGTGTGGCGTTACCACCCTACCGAACACAAGTTTGAGGTCTTTGCAGAAGGCACAAGTAATCCATGGGGTATAGATTTCAACGATTGGGGGCATCCGTTCATCACCGTTTGCGTTATTCCACACATGTACCATGTCATTCAAGGTGCTCGCTATCAGCGTCAGGCGGGCAAAAGCTTTAACCCTTACACTTATGATGAAATTAAGACCATTGCAGATCATAAACATTATGTGGGCGAAAGAGGACCTCATGCCGGGAACTTCCGTTCTGCCTCTGCAGGTGGCGGTCATGCACATGCAGGAGCAATGATATATTTGGGCGGAGATAATTGGCCAAAAGAATATCGCAACACTATATTTATGAACAACATAAATGGTGCGAAACTCAACAATGACCTTTTGACGAGAGAAGGCTCTGGTTATGTGGCCTCGCACGATAAAGATTTCTTGGCTATGAACGACTCTTGGAGCCAATGGCTCAATATGAAGTACGACCAAAATGGCTCTGTTTTCGCAATAGACTGGTACGATAAAAACCAATGCCATAGCCCAAATCCAGATGTGCACGACAAAACTATGGGCAGGATTTTTAAAATCACAAACGAAAACGACAAGTTTGTAAAAGTAGATTTGTGGAAAGCCACAGATTTGGAATTGGTGAATTATCACTTAAACAGAAACGAATTTTACGTGCGTCAGGCCAGAACTATCTTGCAAGAAAGAGGCGGAAGTCCTGCAGTAAATGCGGCTTTGAAGGATATTTTAAATAAAAACCCTGACGTTACCAGAAAACTACGTGCTTTATGGACTTTACAAGTTATGAAAGGCATATCGGAGAAAGAATTGAGAGATTTGCTAAGTCATCCTGACGAAAATATTAGAAGTTGGGCCATTCAATTTTTAACAGAGAAAAAAACAGTTTCTGACGAAACAATGGTAAGTTTTGAAACAATAGCCAAAACCGAGAAATCACCTTTGGTAAGATTATATTTGACATCAGGAATGTTACGTTTAGATCCGTCTAAGCGATGGAACGTTTTGGAAACCTTAATCCAAAATGAAGATGACGCTACAGACCATAATATGCCTTTAATGCTTTGGTATGCCACAGAACCTTTAGTGGATATTGATGTAAATAGAGCAATAATTTTAGCTGAAAAATCTAAAATGCCCAAAATGCTGAATTATATGATTCAAAAAGTTGGAGCCATAAATACCGAAGATTCAAAAAGAGCCTTAAAAGCCCTTGGAATGCGACTAGGACACGACCATCAAAATCATGAAAATAAGATGTTGATTGAGAAATTGTTAGAAATGAAACATTAAATAAAAACATAATAAGATTTAAATTGTGTTGTTTTTGAGATTGAAACCAAAATATAACAATTTGAATATTTCAAATGTAGTAAAGTATTTAACCTATTTTGTTAAACACAAAGGGATATGATTATTCTTTTGCTTCACTTTTTGCAATCGTCTATGTTACCGAATTTGTCCATGAACAATTATTAAAGCTCATGTAAACTAAAGATACTTAGTAATATTTTAAAAGCTGTTTTTACAATTATATTAACCTAGTAACTTATATTAGTAAAATTAATTTTAAGCCATGGGAAATGTAAAACATTTAACTGCCACTGGGGATAATGATGCCGATATATACCCTAGAAAGTATTTTCGACATTATATGTATTGTGACAGGTGCGGATCTTTTGATTTAAAGCTTTGGGTAGAACCTGAAAATCACGAAACTTTAGCGAAAAGAAGAGAAAAATTTGACAGAATAGCCGGTTTTTGTTTTTGGGCTTTTGTTTTTTTTATCGCGATCACTGTGATATGGGCATTACTCTATTACTTAATGTCTAATGGAATTGAATTTCAGATTTTAACAATTTTTATTGCTGTTTTTTTTCTGACAGGATTTGTAATATTTTTTTCTTTGGCTAAGCGGAATGGCGATAAGATCAAGTATTTGGGTGTAGAATGTGCCCAATGTACTGAAAAATATAAATATGGTTCAATCTTTTTCGATGCCTTAGACAGAAATTTATTTAAATACACTATAAAAGATGTTCCGTTGCCACTATCTAGAAATTACTGGATAGAAGGGGGAATTGTGGAGTAAATTAACCCTTCATTTGGTTTGTTTTTTTGGCTTTTACTGCATTTTAGAAGCGTTTTCCAATTTAAGCTGACAAGATTAAGCTATAATATTAAAAGAAACTCAATCTTATTGTAAATGAACTAAAAAGACTTAAATTAATATTTAAAGTTAAATAAAATATAGGAAGCGTAATGATTACTAAGGACTGAAATAAGCACCTAAAAAATAAGATAGCTCTAAAGGAAGGATTTTTAAGCACAAAAAAAACCTCAACTTTCGTTGAGGTTTCTGTGGGAGTTGAGGGATTCGAACCCCCGACCCTCTGCTTGTAAGGCAGTACCTTATTGTTTTTTGATATTTTTTGATATTTTATAAATTATTAATTATCAGTATTTTATAAATTTTAATTTTTTAATAATTTGGATAATATTTCGCTTTTTTATACATTTGTTTAAACCATGTTTAAACCAGAAATAAAACAAATATCCAAATGGCATCAGCAAGTGTAGTATTATTTACGTCAAAAACTTTGAAAAATGGCGAACATCCAATCATGGTTAGAATCATAAAAGATAGAAAAACCAAATACATTTCAGTTGGTCATAGCTGTAGTCCTGAACTCTGGGATTTTAAAAAAGAGGTACCAAAACGTAAACATCCATTGTTTACAGAGCTATGTGTTTTGATTGATTTCAAAAAAGCCGAAGCCAATAAAGCTCTATTAAAAATAGAAAATGAAAACATTAGTTTTTCATCTCAAGATGTTAAAGCCAAACTCGTAAAACAAGTCTTAAAATTTTCTGTTTTTGACTTTTTAGATCAAATAATAAAAGAGCAAAAAGAGGCTGGGAAAATTGGTAACTCTAGGGTCTATTATGACCTTAGAAGAGTTTTGAAACTTTATATGGGCGATAAAAAGTTAGCATTCACTGATATCAAAAAAAGCTATTTGACAAAGTTTGAGCAACATCTAAAATCGGAAGGGCTTAATCCAAACACAATGAGTGTATACTTTCGTACCCTTAGAGCTACAATTAATAAAGCAATTGACCAAGAAATTTTAGGTAAAGGCGAAAATCCATTTATTGAGTATTCTATATCGCATTTAAAAAATGAAACTGAAAAAAGAGCCATCTCGAAAGAAGATATTCGAAAAATAGAAAACATAGAGACTTTGTTTAATTCTCAACTTTCGCATGCTCAAGATTTCTTCATGTTTAGCTATTACAGTTCAGGAACGAATTTTAAAGATGTGGCTTTGCTTAAGTGGAAAAACCTCAAAATAATACAAGAAGATATTATTATGGAATATGTTCGCAGCAAAACAGGCAAAAAAATGACTATAAAACTCCCTCCAAAAGCTGTGGAAATTATAAACAAATATAAAAGCCTTACTTATGGTACTGAAAACTATATTTTTCCTTTTTTAGATAAAAACACACATATAAAACCCATGACTATTGCCAATAGGCTAAAAAAAACTCAAAGAATGGTAAATTTAAAATTAAAAGAGCTCTGCGTTTTAGCAGAAATCGATGCCAGTTTGAACATTTCGACGTACGTTGCGAGGCATTCTTTTGCAACAGCCTTAAAAAAGTCTAATGTCACTACTGCCATAATTAGCGAAATGATGGGTCATAAATCAGAGGCGATTACTCAAATATATCTTGACTCATTTGATGATTCTGTAAAGTATGAGGCTAGTTTGAATTTGTAGGCAATTATAATAGACCTTCACGTTTCATAAACATTGCAACCTCTTTAAGGTTGGAAAAGGCTTCTATCTGGAAATAATCTCTTGCTTTGTTTAATATTCGTTTACTATCCGTCTTTTGAATAGTGATAATATTTTCGCCCAATATTTCAGCAATTTCCTTGTGCTTAAGATTTGGCTTTTCTGATAATAGTTTAAGAATCGCAAACTCTCTATCCTTTAAGCCCAGCTCTTGCAGGATTTTATCTAAACTCTCACTTTGCTTTTTCTTTAAAGCATTTTCTTCTTTTGAGGCATTCAATTGATTGTCCTTTCCAACTCTAATATCCAACACATCAAACGCTTGATATTCCTTTAGTAAAACAAAATGATTCAAATAAGACAACACTTTCCCACTTTTATCTATTTGGAAAGGATACAGCGTCCTTTTAGTGAGATAATATTTTCCATTCTTATGTAAAAGAGGTAGCTGAACCACTATTTTTTGATGCATAAACTTAAGGTTGAATTCATCAGAATTAGCAGTGTCGAAAGCAGATGTAGCATTTATGTTTAATGATTGCAAATGCCGAGGATGTATGATTTTAAAATAATCAAATAAACCAAATTGGGAGTCGGCATACCCTAGCCAGTCTGATAAACCATGTGCATGTTCGATTTTTCGATTTGTTAAATTTAAGACGAAAAAAAACTGCTCATACTTTATAGTATTTTTAAGTATTTTGATTTCTGCCACCTGTGCCTTTTCTTCGACAATAGGATTATACTCTACATCAGAAGGATATAGTATTTCTAGCTGTTCCAGTGCGATTTGTAAAAAGGATTTATCTTCCATTGTAATTTTAGGGACTTGACTGATTGACAGTCAAATTTAATAAGTAATAGTTGATATTTTTGGAAAAAATAGCAAAAAATCTATATGAACTACACTGACATCCAATACTTAGAGGCTTCTTCTAATTACACAATATTCCACTTCCAAGATGGCGTGAAACAATTACATTCTTATACGCTCAAACATTACGAAAAACTTTTAATTGCCCATCATGCCTTTTCCCGTATCCACCGCCGCTTTTTGGTCAATCGTGCTTTTATTGCTTCGCATTCTTCGACTGAGGTTTTTCTTACTTCTGGTAAGCAATTACCTTTATCAAGGAGAAGGCGATTTGTAGTCAAAACCGAATAATAAATTAATTTTTACTTATATATCTATTGTCTTATATTTGAAACTCTACAAAATAGCCAAACCCTAAAAATCCAATACAATAGCCTCTTAAATCGCTATTTAATTATAACCATTATATTTTTTCATAAATGAAGAAAATTTTACTCTTAACTATACTTTTTATTTCTAAAATATTAAGTGCCCAAACTGTTTATACAATTACTTCTTCGGATTTAAATTGTCCGAGTAGTAATACTTATACTGGAACTTGTGGTAGTTTATTTGGGAATAATATGAAGCTCCTTAGTGCTTTCATTAGTAATGGCTCAACCTTAAACCTTTCTGCCCGAAGATGTGCGACAAATCTGGCGACCACAGGCACAATGGCCATTAAAGAATCCACATCTAACTCAATGATTAATTTGGGTTGTGGAAACCCATATGATGTAAAGGATGTTTCATCAGCTACATCAGTAGATTTATCAGTAAATTTGGCAAATATATTTACCTCTGGTACAAGATACTTTTGTGTTACTCGAACCTCAGGTACTGCGAGATATTATACTGGTATAGTTGCTGTAACTGCAACCCAGCCTTCTTGTAATTCTACTACTTCAGGGTCTATTTCAACTATTACTACTAATAGTTTTACAGCTAATTGGAATCCTGTTTCTGGAGCAACGGAGTATCAAGTGAGTCGAACAACTTTCTCAGATGTTAATTACAATGCTGCTCTTACCTATACTCAGACTTCCACTTCTAGAGTCTTAATTGATTTAGTAGCCGGTACCCAATACCGCTGTCGCGTAAGAGTAAAATGTAATAACGGCATCTGGGGGTCTTGGAATGAGATTGGTACGCCTACAACTCTCACTGCACAACCTAATCTAACAATGAACACCAATATAAGCCTAGGAGCAAGTACTTTATACTCTGGTCTTTCTTACGCTGGATCTTTTTCAGTTTCTAATACAGGTACTGCTTCGTGGACAGGCTCGATGTATGTTTCACTTTCTAATAGTCCAACTTCTATAGATTTGGGATATTATACAATTGCAGCTGGAACCACAAGAACTTATAATTTTACCTATTCTCCTTCAGGATCAGGCTCAGTTACACTTACCGCAAAATATCAAACTGGGGGAACGGGTTCTGGAATAACTGTACCGGGGCAATCTCCACCAACACTTTCTTTAGTTGGTGATTTAGCGATAAACGGAAATGTCGTTTCACCTGTATCAGGGGTAGTTAATCAAACAGATTTTACTTTCAGTGCTACTTTATCCAATGTAGCTCCATCACCATTTCCATCAGTTGATTTGGAGTTGAAAGCACCAGATGGAAATATTTATTACAGATATGGAATAAATAATACAAGTGGATATTCATTCTCGAATATTGAAAAACTTCAACAATTAGGGGTTTATAGATATCGCTATGTTGGAAAACAATCAGGTAGAATTTCCGCAACTTCTCATTCAAGTGATTCTAATACTTGGGCAACATTAACTGTCAATCCTCAACCACTTACGGTTATTCCATACACCGTTACTCCAAGCACTGGTACGCAACAATTTACATCTTTTACATTCCAAGCAAGCTACTCAGGCGGCAATAACACAACACCCGGAATTGAATTTCGATTCTTGAAGCCGTCAGGAGGTTCTGAAGAAATAATCACAGACCAAGCACCAACAGATGTCACGTATAATCCAACTACAAAAACTTGGAGTTTAACCAAAACTATGCTTGAAAGTGGCACCTACAGATACCGATATATAATTTACCAAAATGGTGTCAGTTCAATCTCAGACCCACAATATTTAGTTGTCTCCCCACCCATTACCATTGGCAATATAACATCGCCTCTAAACTGGCATTGCAATAAGGATATTACCTGGTCATCAATAGGGATTACGGGTAATGTTTCTGTTGAACTCTATAAAGTTGCATTTGATGGAGACGCTTTTGTCGCTACATTGGCAGATGGAATAGCTAACAGCAGTCCATTCACTTGGATGACCGGCAAGAAAGTTGACCCAACTACGCTTGCAGCTAATGCATTAGATATTCCAGATTTTCAGACCAACGGCACTTACAAACTTAAAATGTACCAGACTGGTACTACTGGAAAAGCTTCGTGGAGTAATACCTTTACTTTTAATAATCCAAGTTTAAGTGTTTCAAGTCCAGTCGCACAAACTGTTTATAATGGCCAACAAGTTGCTGTTAATTGGTCTGTAAACAACTTTTGCAATACCATTTCCATTGAAATTGTCCCTGATGGAGCAACCGTAGGTACTCCATTGGCCAGTCAAATCCCCACAAATGGTCCGCACACGGTCACGATTCCAAATAACTTGCCTCCGGGGCAATATAAAATGAAAGTATATGCTTTCGTGACAAGTGGTGGTAGCCCTGCTTTTAACTACAGCCCCACCTTCACCGTAGCCAACCAATCAGTTTCTGTACCATCACCAGCAATAAACAGCACTTATTATTATGGTGCTAACCTTCCTATTACTTGGAATTTTGCAGGTGGGTATTCGGGGAATGTGACCATTGAGCTTACAAAGGGACCCACCAGTTCTGTTAGTCATCTTGTATTATTCAATAATATCACTAATGATGGAAATGAGACTTATCTGAACCTTCCCGATACACTAACTTCTGGCCAATATCGAGTAAAAATATATAATGTTGGAGCAGGGCAAGGAGGCAACCCCACTATCGTAGGTTATTCTGATGTTTTTAATATTGGACCAGACCCAGCATGTCCTGTTTGCTTAAATCCTTCTTTAACGGTATCAAGTTTTCCTTTGACAGGTATTGAAGGGCTTTGTGCTACACAATATTTGTGTTCAGTAGGAATTATAAATGCAAACCAAAGCGTGGCTTCAAGCCTCCCGACGGCAAAGCTAATCAGACAAGATGCTGCCAAAATATTGGTCACATCCCTATTTACTGATGCTCAAATACCCGGTTATAACCAAAACCCACTAAATGTTCAGTTGCCTACTCGGGGATATGTTACGCCTTTCGAAGACCTCAATAATTCCAGTGATGCCAATAACTATCACCAATCAGCCAAGGTCTTGATTTATTTATCATACGCTTCTGACGAAAAAAGTGTGACGCCATTCCGAAAATCAGGGGTTAACTTTTACCCAGGTGGTTTCATTCAAAGAATTGACTATTTAAAGCTTCTTTGTGAATCTTACAATTTGGTGCTTGATGCAGGTGCGGTCACTCTACCTTATACAGATATTACAGAGCTCAACGGTAGAAATATTGATTATCTAAAAAAAGCACTTCAGCTGCAAATAATTAGTAACCAAAGTTTATTCAGACCTAATGATGACATTACCCGTGAAGAAGCTTTCTTAATGCTGAAGCGACTCAGAGCGGAGCATCCTGAATTAATACCCGGTAAACTGGCTTTAGAAAACGGTGCCAACTATCAGTTCGAGCAAAACGTAACTTATGACAATGTAAGTGTCATGCGAAGCATGGCCAGCGGAAATTTTGCCTACAGTGAAAACGGTTTCGCCATTCCAGACATTGGCTTTCCGCTCAGTTTTGGCTTTACTTACAGTTCTACAATAACCGATTGGCCCGATGTTTACAGAAAAATTGAGCCGCTGGGAGTAGGCTGGACACATAATTTCAACAGTTATATTTTGCCTACGGAGAAATCCGAAACACCAGAAAATGTGCTTGAAGGTAGAGCACTCTTACTTTTGGCTAATGGCGACGGAACTTTCCATACGTTTGACAATACCAATAATGCCAGCCCCATTGTAAAAAGTATCGATACATTTAATGATATCATCGTAACGCAAGCTGGGGGTGTGGTAAGCAAATATGAGGTAAAAAGGCCTGACCAAGTGGTTTTCACTTATCAAAAAGTAAATATTGACGAAAAGGTTTTTAGACTTACCCAAATACGTGACCGATACAACAACCAACTCACACTTACCTATAAAGCAGCCACCACAGCTTCACAAAGTGACCTAAAAGTACTTTTAGATAAAGTCACAGCACCATCAGGTAGATACCTTACTTTTCAATATAATAGTACGGATAAGCTCACCAAAGTGATATTTCCTGGAGAGAATGTTTATGACCGAGAGCTTCGTTTTGATTACTATCTCGCTTGGGATGCCCCACAATCTGAGCGACTACAGCGATATTTTAGCCCTAAACATGCAGGAAACGGCATCAAATCTACCCGATATATTTATGGTATAAATCAGCAAGGAAATGCTGGCTCTAATCAAAAAGCCCAAAAGCATATCTACATGCTAAAGGAGGTTATAAGACCTAAAGGCAACCGTATAAAAGTAAATTATGACAGAGATAACCGTGTCACTCAAGTAGAGCAAGGCAATGAAAATACCACAGCCTTGGTTGATAAGACTCTATACGATAGAACAGGCTGCCCAGCAGGAATAAAATGTGCCAAAGTAACTGGAACCGATGGCATCACATATACCCAACTGGTAAATGATAAGGAGGTTATTTATGAAATAAATTCTCCTACGGTTACCCTCCGCAGGCCTGAAAATGATGTAAATCCATCTAACCCTGCTTGGTTTTCGGTAAATGGTCTTAGACATGGCTACAGCTACAACGCCAAGGGGCTTATGAAAACGGACACCACTTATGACAAAAATGGCCAAGTGAAACATATTCAAACTTGGCAATATGACGATGCTAACAATCTTTGGAAATACTGGGAACCAAACTCCAATAGTACTGGGTCTGCATTCATAGAATATAATTATTCAGCGGACAAAAAATACCTGCTAAATGTAATTCAGCGGGTAAGTAGCAGCACTACACTTACGCAGATATTCCATCAACAAACAAATGGATTGTTGGATTATGTCATAGACCCCGAGGGACTTAGGACTAACTTCTCTTATAATAATTATGGCAATGTAAATGATGTGCATTTTGTGCCGCTTGACTTACACGCTACCGCTACGTATGATTTTTCGAGTAGAGTAAAAACCAGCACTAATGCCAAAAACCAAACATCAGAGGTTTTTTATGATAAAAACGACAATGTGGTGAAGTCCATAAGTCCTACGCCACTGAGTTATGTGACGGAGTATTTTTTTGATGACAATGACAACGTAGAACAAATAAAAAACGCCCGAGGCAAAAGCACTTATCTAAAATACGACAAATACGACAGAGACAGTACCATAACTTTTGAAGGAGCAACGCAAAAGTATTTTTATTTTGACAATGAAAGCTCTGCAGATTTTGGCAAAATGAAAGAAATAAGAAAACCATGGGCCAATCTCAGCTCAGGCTGGAACGCTACACGAGCCTTTTTGTACCAATATGACGCCGAAGGTTTTCTGAAGTCTAATGCTTATATACAAAATATTACCTACAAAAGAGGAAGCCCAAGTGCCACTAATACGCCCGAAGAAAACACCATGCTTAGCATACAGGGTGGTAATAACCCCGCCCATCTACTTAGCGGCTTTAAATACGATGACCTCGTAAGACTTAATGAATACACAGATTATTACCTAAACACCGTAAAATACAGCTACGACAATAACGGGAACGTTACTCGCATCACTTATCCAGACAATAAATTTGTAGATTATTTTTATGACAGAGGTGGTAGGCTGAGTATTGTCAAATGGAACAGCACCGTTGAAGTGGCAAAGTATTTTTACACCGGCTCCCGCCTCCACTATGTGCAGTACGGTAATGGCGTACGCACCACCTACAGTTACGACAACGCCGGACGATTAGCAGGGTTTAGTACCAATAAAAACAGCGGCACAGGTGCCGTTATAGCAGCTTATACCTTTGAGTTTGACAATGTGGGCAACCACCTGACCGAAAACATAACAGAGCCTTACCAGCAACCTACTTTGCCAGCCGAAACTATTAGTTATAGCTATGACGATGGCAACCGCATACTCACCATGAACAATGTGACTTTTACGCACGATGGCGACGGAAACGTAAAAACCAAAGGCAGCAGAAGCTTTACTTACGACTTGGAAGACAACCTCACTAAAATAGAAGAAAATGGTGTGGTGATAGCCCAATACGAATACGATGCCTTTGGCAACCGCCGCTGGGCAAAGAGAGGCAGTACCGAAACCCGCTATGTGCTTGACCTGCTGGGCTTGGCCGATGTATTGGCAGAAACTAATACCTCCAACGCCATACAAAACTACTACATACATGGCATGGGCTTGGTGGCAAGGGTAAAAGCCGATGGCACCTTACACTATTACCACGGCGACTACCGAGGCTCTGTGGTAGCCATGACCAATGACAGCCAAGCCATCACCCACAAATACCAATACGATGATTTTGGCAAACTGCTCAATGAAATAGAAGCCGATGCCAACCCCTTTAAATACGTAGGCCTTTACGGCATTATGCACGAAGGCCCAGACCTCGCCTATATGCGTGCTCGCTATTATGACCCCGAAACTGGCCGTTTTAATGGGGCGGACCCTATTTGGAGTAACAATTTATATCCTTACGCCAATAATAATGGGGTAATGAATGTGGATCCCTCGGGGAAGATAAACAAAAAACTTTTAGTAACTGGTGGAATATTACTTGCGGGTGCTGCGATTGGTGTTGTTAGCATTTTAGCAGCACCAGCTGCTTTAGGAATATATTCAGGATTGGCGTTATTTGGTGCAATAAATACAGGAACTGTTGGGTTTACATCGGTGATTATTTCGATGATGCCAATGGATGAAAATGAAGCGAAAGGAGCTGAAAGAGCAATAGGTTTAGCAAGTAACATTGTCATCCCGTCAAATCAAGCATTAGCAGTTCCTTTGTCTATAATTAGACCTGATAAAATTGAAGAGAATTTTAGAATTGCCAATACGATAACGAATACTGTTTCATTAATAGAAGGAAGAGTTGCTCTTCAAAAGGCTGACAACGTAATAAATAATGTCAACAATGTATACAATAACGCAAATTCAATAAATGATTTAGTAGATATTTTTAACCCTAATAATTTGCCTCAAAACTCAACAAGTCCTGCAAATAATTTAAATGTTATGAATTCTACAATGAGAGATTATAATCGTGAAAGGAGCATAGATCTAAATATATTAACATCTCAATTCAAGCCAACTATAATTAGATGAAAATAAAATTTTAGTCCATGCTGGTTTTCTCACCACCATGCACCAACCTTGGCGTGTTCAGCGATTTTTACTCGCACACTAAAATTTGATTAAAAAATGATAAATAAAAACGTACTACTATCAGCTTGGTTTCTGTTTCTAACCGTTCAGTTGGCGGTGGGACAAAATGTAACCATAGTACCCACTGGTATTAGCCCAAACCAAGGTGCTGGCATGGCAAAACTGAGCTATGAGGAGATACAAGCCCTGCCAAATCCGCAAGTGGGAGATATGGTGGTGGATATGAGCTTTAAGCGGCCACGTATTTATGATGGTAAACAGTGGCTTTTGATGGCTACTTTTCAAGATGCCAAAACACCAGAGTATGCCACCACTTCCTTAGGAGAATATACCACCCGCTGCTGGATAAATGATTTTGAAGTAGATGCAGCCGGTACGATGTATTTGGCAGGCAGATACAGGGGGCCATTGAAAGTTGGGGACTACACGCTTCCAAATTATTTTGGATATGACGATGCCTTTGTAGCCAAAGTTAATAGTACAGGACATACCGAATGGGCTGTAACCATAGCAAACACAGAAGAGAATGATAATGTAACGGCACTGGCTAGAGATAGCCAGGGGAATATTTTTATTGGAGGTTCATTTAAAGGCACAGTGGCTTTTGGCAATACCAATCTAACAGCCAATGGCCGTTCGGATATGTTTTTCGCCAAACTTAATCCGCAAGGAGAATACATCTGGGCAAAGAGTTATGGTTCCTCCACCATGGATGAGGGCATAACAGACTTAGAAACTGACCAAAATGACAATGTTTTTTTACTCACGGGCATCAACTCAGCTTATAATGTAGAGGGCATAACATTAAGCTCAAGAGGCGGCACTGATATGAGTGTTATAAAATTCGATAATAATGGTACATACATTTGGCATGTCAACGCTGGAGGTAGCTCCTATGATTTTGGACATGACTTAAAAATTGACCACTTGGGTAATGTATATTTCGCAGGCTCTATTTTTGAAAGAGGCTTTATAGGGCATTTTGAATATGAATTGGATGAATATGCCTCAAATGCCTTTTTAAACTTTGTTGCTTGCTTTAGTAATGCAGGTTCAAGGGTTTGGGTTAGAACGTGGGAGACCTATGGTTCACTTTCTATGGATTTTTCAATACTACACAAAAGCATTTCAGTAAATAAGTATCGACACGTATTTGTCGGCGGTCAATATACCAGGTCAGCCTATTTCAACGCCTATTATAATTTCCCCCAAGACTCCTTTAACCCTGTTGGTGAGCAAGCATACCTTATTAGATTAGATGGAATTGATTATGGTAATCTATTCTGGGTAAGAATATTAGGAGGTACTCGAAACGAAAGAATTTCCTCAGTCGCTTCTAATGACAATGATGAAGTGATTGCCACAGGATGGTATAATTATGCCGATGCCCTCACTGGAGATTTAGGCTTGAGGGGGAGAACAGATATATTTCTAACTAAATACGATGGCCTTGGAAACAGAAAGTGGGCTGAAAGCCACGGAGGGGCAGATTTTGACTATGGCAGAATAGTTAATATTGCTCCCAATGGGCTTATCTACACCACAGGAGAAATAGAAAACAGTGCCACAATAGGAACAGAATTGATAGGATACCCAGCAAATTTTATTGGCACCTATATTTTAAAAAGAAAAGATGATTGAGTTTTAACACCAGACTTTATGAATAGACATTTCCGTATTAAAATATTAAGTACAGTTCTTTTATGGTTAATGGGCTTGTTGCCTGTTTGTGGGCAGTATATAACTTCCATTCCTATAGGTTTTAATGATGCTAATTTTAGTGGTTGCGGCACTACACAAAACTGTGGACAATACAGCGAGGCAGGGGGTATCAAAATGTACATTGATAGAATAGAGAATAACACTGCCTATTTTAGAATAGTAAATTGTGCCACTACCACATCAAATCAAATCAACTTTGGTTCATTGGGCGTAGCAAGTGGAGGTTTTTTTATCATGCGAAATTCACCTTGCGGTATTATACAGAGCCAAATTAACGTGCCTTTAGCTGGATGGTACTATGAGGTAGCAGTACCTGTAGACCCTTCTCAAAACAGTAGAGACTATTACGGAGTCTATATTCCTAATTACCAAGGCATTTTTTCGGCAGCAGGACCACGTTTTGCTACAAGTGTTGTATCTATTGCAGGCACACCTACCGGTTTAACCTTAAATGCCCCTACTTTAACTTCGCCAGCACAAGACGATTTGACATACTTAGGTGGATTCTATTTACAATGGAATAAAAATGGAAATCCGGCGGGCACTGATTATCAAGTATATGTCTATGACCAAACTACACAAACTGTACTAAAAAATTATTCATCTGTTAATGATGTTAGTCAATCAACCCAAAGTGTAGGTAATAGTCCAGGTAATTATGCCAGTTGGAGTGTGAGAGCCGTAAAAGACGGGTATACTTCAGCAGAATCAACTACGCGTAATTTCTTTTTCAACAATTCTAACTTGAACCTGAACCTTAATTCCATAAGTGCCAGTTCTGGTTCTACCTCAACTAATTTCATATTCAATACCAGCGTAAGGAATATTATCAAATCACCCTACCCAGCCCCAACGGTTAATATTGAATTTACGAGGCCCGATGGTAGCACCTTTACCGAGAGCAATATAACCAACACCTCAGAGCTTAATTTTTCGCATTCACAGAGTTTTTCTCAGGCTGGAACTTATCAATATCGATTTGTAGCCAATCAACTTAACCGAACCGCTGCAACAACTGCTATGGCAAGTTTCACGGTTACTGGTGCCACTGTAAATAATCCTTTGGTTACTTCTCCAAGTGCTGGAGCTAATCTTACGCTTGGGCAAATGACTTCTATTGCATGGAGTTTTCCCAATTATACAAGCCCAATTTCAATTGAATTAACAGCTGGCACAAGCAGTACCGCACCAGTGAGAGTATTGTACGACCCAACTACCAATGATGGCACAGAAAACTGGACTGTTCCTACGGACTTGCCTGCGGGTCAATACCGTATAAAAATTTACAATACGGGTGCTGGCGAAAACGGGAATCCTACTTATGTGGGCTATTCGGGAGTCTTTAATATTGTAAACAATACGCCAGTTATTTCCATAAGCAGTCCGCAAACCAATGCAAACTTGAATGTTGGCCAAGAATATCCTATAAATTGGTCGTTTACCAATTTTTCAGGTCGCATTTCTATTGAGCTCACAGCAGGCCCAAGCAGTACTATACCAGTGAAGGTATTGTATGACCCAACTACCAATGATGGTACAGAAAACTGGATGGTTCCTACAGACTTGGCATCTGGTCAATATCGCATAAAGATATTCAATACAGGTGCTGGTGAAGGTAGTAATCCCACTTATGTTGGCTATTCGGGTGTTTTTAATATTGTAAACAATACGCCATTCACAGAAAAAACAATTGGCTATCTACCAACCTATCAGTGGGGGGCAAACTTCAATGCAGGTTTTTTGGGCATATTTACGCACATCAATCTTTCTTTTATCAATCCGACAATCTCAGGTGGAGTTTTTCAAACAGACGCTCAGGGAGATTATATCTGGTCATTCAGTGATGCTAAATCTTTAGCCGATGCCAAAGCCAAAATGAGTAACTGGATAAGCAAGGGTTTTTCAGGTGATTTTTTTCTATCAATTGGCGGTGCTGAGGCGTCGGGTTCATTATTATCGGCTTATAGAACAGCCCTAAATTCATCTACCAACCGAACAAAACTAATAAATGGTCTTAATAAGTTCATGGCAAATTTCGATACCAGCTACAAAATCAAAGGCATAGACATGGACTTAGAATATACCGCTATGAACATAGGTGGTTACAATGCATTTGTACAATCACTTGCAGATAATCTACACCTAAACAGCTTTAAACTCTCTGTAGCAGCAGAGTACAAATACCCAGTTGGAGTATATATTCAAAACGATAACGGTACCACCTCTCAAAAGGTATTAGGAAGTATGATAGACAATTTATCTTTAACCAAAATCGATTGGTTAAATATGATGAGCTATGATTATACATCTGCCAATGATTTATCAGGAAACTCCTTAGGCCTTAGTCATTCGCCTTACACACTTGTACAAAGAGACTATATCTATTGGAATACCACGAGAGGCTTACCATCTAATAAAATTGTATGTGGAATACCACTTTTTGGTCACGAATCAGGTGGAACAGGGGGTGAAATAGCTTATCGAGACCTTAAATGTAAGGAGGTGCCTGCTTGGTACAATCCAGATTTGGCCTTGAGGGACAATGACCAAGTATCGGTAAGGTATTGCTATTATGGAGCGGGTTATAGCCAAAAGCCGTCAGTACTTACAGTATATCAAAACGGCCGAGGCACTTTACAGCAGAAATATGATTTTGTAAATACGAATAATCTGGGCGGTAAAATGTTTTGGGCTATTGGTAACGATATTTGGGAAGACAAAAATCAGGCATTATTGGGGCCTTTGTATAAAAGTGCCTGTGACCAAAACGTCAATATCAGCGGTGTAATTAATTCATCAGCTAATAATCCTTATCAAGGCCAATTTATAGTGTCCAATGCCACCATTCAAGCTGGACAAAACATACAATTTAATGCCGAAAATAGCATAGAACTTAATCCTCCATTCCAAACACAAAGTCAGACAGTATTTAAGGCTCAGATTAAGGCTTGCGATCAGGCTTCAAGTACTGTAAGTAATAGTCAGATTTTAGGAAATCTTAAATTAGAGAATAAATGAGAAAACAAAAATTCATAATTTGGACCATTTGCTTATTCTTGACTTTTAAGGGTTTTGCACAATGCCCTGCTCCTACAGCTAATATAAGTGGTACACAAAGTATCACCCAAGGCCAGTCTGCTACTTTGACTATTACGCTCACTGGTGCTGCCCCGTGGAGCATTACAGTAAATGGACAAGTGTACAATAATATCACTAGTTCGCCCCATCAGCTTTCAGTAAGTCCTGCCACCACCACTACCTACAGCATTAGTACGGTAAGCAATAAGTGCGGAAATGGCACCTTTAGTGGTTCGGCTACGGTCTCTGTTTGTATTCCAGCTACTGCTGTAATCACTGGTACACAAACCATAAATCAAGGGCAAAGTGCAAACTTGTCTGTAGCATTGACAGGTAACAGTCCTTGGAGTATTATGGTAAATGGGCAAACCTATTCCAATATTACCACCTCTCCAAAAATAATTTCGGTAAGCCCTTCAAGTAATACAACTTATACCATTAGTAGTATTTCGAATCCCTGTGGTGTAGGTACTAAAAGTGGTTCGGCTGTCGTTTCGGTTTGTCATCCCGCCACGGCAAGTATTACAGGTACTCAAACTATCGCAGTCGGTCAAAGTGCTAACTTATCAGTGGCATTAACTGGAGATGGCCCTTGGAGCTTTACCCTAAATGGGCAGTCCTACACCAACGTTTCAACATCACCCAAAATAATTGCTGTTAGTCCAACCGCAAACACTACCTATACCATTACTAATTTAAGTAATGCCTGCGGAGCAGGTACTTCCAGTGGGGCGGCAGTGGTTTCGGTATGTTCGCCGGCAACTGCCACAATATCGGGAACGCAAACAATTACCCAAAGCCAAAGTGCCAATTTATCGGTGAGCCTTACAGGTACAAGTCCTTGGAGTTTTAGCCTTAACGGTCAGGTGTATAGTAATGTCACGGTGAGTCCTAAAATAGTCAGTGTTAACCCAATTGAAACAACAACTTATAGCTTAAACAGCGTTTCCAATAGCTGTGGAAACGGAACGGTAAGCGGCCAAGCACTGGTAACCGTTTACGCAGCGGGCTGCGACCCATTTGAAAACAATGATACGCCACAAAAAGCTCGATTAATAAATTCAAATGCCTATTCAAGTTTAGACCATTGCTTTAATACCAACGCAGACCAAGACTGGTATAAGTGGCGTGTAAATGACAAGACATACTTTATATTATTTCATTCATTCAATTATGCTTCCAGTTCGAACTACAAGTTTACTCTGACCTATACCAATAAAACGCTAACGGTCACAACAATGCAATCTGGTGCATCTGGCTCAGATACTTATATAGAGTTATATGACTCCGATGGTCAAACTCAACTGGCATACAATGATGATTATGGCGGGACACTTTATTCACGAATCATATATCAAATTCCTGACTTGCCTTGTAATAAATCAATTTCAATTGGACCAAACGATGTAACTCAAAGTATCTACAAAGCTTCATCATATATCAAAAGCAGTAGTCAAACCCAAGCAATTGAGACAGTTTTTGATGCCAAAAATTATATTTTACTTGAACCTGGCTTTAAGGCTGAATCTGGCAAAAACTTTAGCACAAAACTAAATGGTTGCCAATTTGAATTACCTACTTCGGGTTTAATAGCACATTATTCTTTTGATGGAACTGTTCAAGATTTAAGTGGAAATAACCATCATGGAACGAATCAGGGCGGAACTTTTGCAGTCAATAGGCAGGGAGTACCTAACAAAGCCATTTCCTTATTAAATGGAGGTTCTCAAGTAGTTTTCGACAATTTCCCCTCATTACAAGGTTCTCCTTTTTCCATTTGCTTTTGGATGAAGGTGGATACCAGCATTGTAATGAACGCCAATATATTAAGCAAACATGCTGCCGGGACAAATGAATTCAAATTTAACATTGACTATAACAGTGTTGGAAATAGCTATGGTACGCACAGCATTAACTATCAAGGATTAGTAACATCAGGAAGTGGTTATGGTGGAATCGGCATCTATAATTTGGAATCATTTATAGATAACAATTTTCACTTTTATTGCTTTACGATAACAAATGAATTGTTTGCAGGGCATGAAAAAATATTTTTTGATGCTCAGTTAAAATCTATACAAGGCTCTCATGGATTTAGTGATGCTTTAGGGAGATTGAGTTTGGGAGACTTTTTCTCTAATTATCAAGGAGGCTTTTTAATAGATGATTTGAGGATATATAATCGAGAATTGTCTGATACGGAAATACAGCTTCTAGTACAAGAATAAATTACATTAAAATGAGAAATAATATTCTACTTACTATTTTGTTTTTGATTAGCTTAAACAGCTTCTCTCAAAAGCGTACTTATGTTTATGATGAGCTGCAGCGACTAAAAGTCACCAATTACTGGCAAGGCAATGTCATTGTAAGTTCTGTTGAATACACGTATGATGAAGTTGGCAATCGCTTAGTAAAAGATGTAACTGGTGAATGTCCTGCACCAACTGCCTCTATTTCGGGAACACAATCTATCAATCAAGGTCAATCCGCCAATCTGACTTTAACATTAACTGGAGCAGCACCATGGACGGTGGTGGTCAATGGACAAACTTACAGTAATATCGTTAGTTCACCGCATGTAATAAGCGTTACACCGTCAGCCACGACCACGTATTCGATAAGCTCGGTAACAAATAAATGTGGAGCTGGAACATTTTCAGGTAGTGCTATTGTGTCAGTCTGTATCCCCGCTACTGCGACTATTTCAGGCACTCAAACCATTAACAATGGACAAAGTGCCAATATTTCAGTTGCTTTAACAGGTACAAGCCCTTGGAGCATTGTGGTAAATGGACAGACGTATGCAAATATTACAACTTCTCCCAAAATAATTACTGTTAGCCCAACTACTACTACAACCTATTCTGTAAGCAGCGTTAGTAATTCATGCGGAACAGGTACAGCTAGCGGAAGTGCGGAAGTAACAGTATGTAATAAGCCGACTGGTATGTTAACTGGAACTCAAACTATAAACTTGGGGCAGTCGGCAGATTTATCTGTGGCCTTAACAGGTGACAGCCCATGGACTATTCAAATAAATGGGCAAACCTATTCCAACATAGTTACAAGTCCTTTTGTGGTCTCAGTAACGCCAAATAATACCACAAACTATGCTTTAATAAGTGTTTCGAATGCTTGTGGAGGGGGTGTGGCTCAAGGTATGGCAGCAGTTACCGTTTGTAAACCGGCTACCGCGACTATAACAGGAACACAAGCAATAAATAATGGTCAAAGTGCTAATATTTCAGTGGCTTTAACTGGCACAAGTCCATGGAGTATTGTCGTTAATGGGCAAACATATTCGAATATTACTACCTCACCCAAGGTTATATCAGTAAGTCCAAATACAACAACCACTTATACGGTAAGTAGTGTAAGCAACCCTTGCGGCAATGGAACAGCAAGTGGTAGTGCGGTAGTAACCATATGCAATCCAGCGACTGCAAGTATTATAGGTACTCAAACTATAAATCAAGGACAAAGTGCAAGTTTACCAGTAGCACTTACAGGAGATAGCCCTTGGAGTATTATGGTCAATGGTCAAACCTATTCAAATATTACGTCTTCGCCCAAAGTCATAACAGTGACACCTACTACAACCACAACCTATACCGTAAGTAGTGTAAGTAATGCCTGTGGAAATGGAACGTCGAGCGGAAGTGCCATAGTTACAGTCTGTAATCCTGCTACAGCAACAATTTCTGGAACTCAAACGATTAACATCGGTCAATCTGCTACACTCAGTATTGCCCTAACGGGGAACAGTCCTTATTCTTTCAAAGTAAATGGACAAACCTATTCGAACATCGGTAATAGTCCCTATTTAATAAATGTATCACCTTCCACAACTACTACATATACAGTAACTAATCTATCCAATAGTTGTGGGGCAGGAACGACTTCAGGCAGTGCCGTAGTCACAGTAAATACGACAGTAGGTTGTGACCCAAATGAGGGTAATGACTCACCAGCTACAGCTACAGTTATTTTAGGAAACTCATACGTAAGCCCAGATTTATGTTTGGATGTAATTAGCGATGTCGATTGGTACAAATGGTCGTTTGCAGGTAAAAACTATTATTTCAAGGTGCAATCTTATGCTAATGCAACGGCTGGAAATTATAAATTTCAATTAAGTTTGAATGGTAACGACTTGGTTTTTGAAACGAAACCAATGGCTGGAAGCAACCTAATAGACACCCATGTTTTTTTCTACGATTCCGATGCTAGCACTTTGATTGCTTCAAATGATGATATTGGAGGTGACCCATGGAGTTATTTTTCTAAAATAGCTTATTCGTTTCCAGTTTCTTGTGCTGATAAACCAGATCTACAAATTACAGACATCCCCATTACAGAATACCAAAGCAACCAAATAAAATATATAGTAAAAATTAAGAATAATGGAGGTGTTTCGGCAAGCTTAGGTTCGGTGTCTTTGTACACTTATACTTCCATAGATGCTACTTATAATAGCACCAATGATAGATTCATAAATGGCTTATTTATTGGAGGGAATTTGGCGGCAGGTCAAACCATGAATTTAAATTGGTCTGGAAGTTTCAAATACGACAACCATTATTATTTGATCGGAGTAATTGACTACCACGGACTACTCACCGAATGTATTGAAACGAATAACACATTTTCGAAGCTTGTGACACCATGTACAGCCTCCAATTTGAATCTAACTGGCATTATAGCACCAGGTTTTTACAGTACTAACGGCGTTGTACAAATAACTGGAAACGCAACTTCTACTGATAAAACCTTTATTTTGGGTAGAGCGATTACTACATTGCCAAACTTCACAGGTCAATATTTCACAATGCAAACAGGTCAATGTCTACCAACTTCAAATACCAGTTTATTTAATGTAGATGGTACATCTGCTTACGACAAAACCAAAGTTGATAAAGAAAAGCAGAAGATTAATCAAGGAATAAATTCCAAAACAGAGGAGCATATTAGCGTTTTGGAATTTGAAAATGAGAATGGAAATTATGTCTTAAAATACAACTTGGCAGTTGAGCAAAATATTTCTATTTCCGTATGGAGTGATTCAGAAAAGAACTTACAATCAAGTATTTTAACAAACAGCATACAATTGCCAGGGTTATACACTCAAAACATTGATACTTCTTCTTGGGAAAAAGGCAACAAATATTTGATTCATTTAGACAAAGGAGGAGTATTGGATGTATTGGTTGTGGAGTGGTGAAATGACTTTATTATTTTTAAATAATACTCTTAAAAGTAAAAAACTCCCCCATTTTCAATCTAGAGGGAGAGTTTTATAATCGGTATTTAAGAAGCTACCCTCATATACCTATCCATTGCCTCTTTTGAGGCTTTAGCGTCGTTGTAAACAATTTTACCCATTTCCATGCCTCCTTCAAAAGGAACCAAGCCAAAATAGAGTGTTTTCGGTAGAATTTGTTCAAAAACTTTCCAAACCATGAATAATTTCGAGCCTCCTAAAATATACTTTTTTTTGGTTTCATAGGCATCATTCACAGCTTCGGCATAAATTCTAAGTCTTGCCGTTTTATCCTTTTTTGTAAGGGATGGCTCTATTTTGATACAAGTAATCTCTGAACTTTCTCCTTCTTTAATATTTTTGTCTCGGTAAATGGTATTTTTGACAAGGTTATCAAATGGATCTAAATAGCGAAGGTTGTTGGTTGAGTTTATCACGTAGCCTGCTATCCAGTTACCTTCCTCATCAATAAAAACCTTTACCTTGTCAGCTAAATAAAGGTATTGAAATGGAATGGGAACTGTATCATTTTTAGAGGTGTAGAATTTGTTGAACTGTTCAAGTTCTTCTGGAGTTTTGAGTATTTTTGATTTTAGTGAGGTACAACTATGTACCTCATCATCGTTTTCAGATAAATTTTCCATGTTTTTGTGAGTAAATTTTTGCTAATAATTAATTGAAATAAATTTGGTGAATGTGAAAAAATATGAGGTAAACTGCCATATTTATGGGCTTCGATTTGAAATGTTTGACAAGTGAAAAATCATAAAGCGGTTTGTTTTAAGTTTTGCGAAGTTATTTTCAAAAAAACTTACCTAACAAATTTGGAATGGACGAATGGCTTATCTCAAGAAAGAACAATATTCAAAATAAGGATAAGCGGCAAATTGTAGGGTTTTTATAGAGTTTGTAGGAGAATCAAAAATTAATACAACCGACTGAAAACAAGAATTATAACGAAATCAATTCATGGCTCCTGACAATGGCTTTAAGAAAATTTAGATTGTTTTCTTGGAATATTTATATGTTTTAGAAGGTTGTTTTAGTGTTTATTACCGAAGCTTAAAAATAGTTTTAATATAAATAAATATAAGAACACACATTGATAATGGAAAAACATTCCGAAACAATTAATTCAAATTAACCCAAATTAATCATCGTAAACCTTGGTTATTTTGAGTTATCCAAATCTTTTTTCTACTATTTAATTTAAACCTAAAGAAAAGAGTAAATTATATTAGCAGAAATTAAGAAAAATAAACATTAGTTATCAGGGCAAACTCTTACCTCAATCAATACATTAGATCCCAATGTCAAATTGGAGGTAGGTTCGAGAATTATTGCCTTTTCCGAATTTAATATAAGTCTGTTTGGGGCTAAAATCGAATTCTGTAAGTTGATAGTACCCTTTGTTTGAAACGTTTGGTTACTATACTGCAATGGAGCATTTAAGTTTAAATCATTGCTAACACAGCCGTATTCAAACGCACCAGCATCTATCTTTTGATTTACTAATCTATCTCGATTGTTAAAGTCTTTGGCTCCCGCTAATTCTACAAAAGTTATGGAAGGATCACTTAAACCAATACCCACAGATTGTAAATTGTTCAACTGATAGTCATTATTTAATACATTTTTAAAATTTGGATTAGAATCAACAGAATTTGGGTCTTGATTAAAATCTTGTTTGAAAAGTCCAAGACCGTTTTTAAAATCATTATTTAACTGAAATACTGATAGTGGAGTAAATGAATTAAACCAGATGTTCCAGTCAGAACTCAGATTCGAAACAAATGGAATTTGTAATTGATAACTTCCAAGTAATTTATATCTTGAATCAATGCTAGAAAAAAATATATTATTTCGGATATTGGTATTTTCTGACTTATCCAATGTAAGCTCCCCAAAATCTTGGTGTACACTGGTTTCTCCTGGCTCAAAAACAATTGGATCCCAATTATTTACTGATGTATTATTTATCAAAGTTGTATTGATTACGTTGCCATTCGTACACCAAGCTTGACCTTTGCAAGCCCCAATACTAAAGCCCCCTCTGGAATTGCCATAGGCTTGATTATTTCTAATTATATTTCCAATAGCTGCTGCTCCATTAACAGATAAATGGTTTTCACAATTTACGGCAAACCCTCTTTGTCCATATCTGCAAGTATTTCCCTCAACTATTACATCTCGTGCACCATCTATGTAAATGCCTGCTGCAAGAGCCTTTTTACTTTTACAATATTCAACTAGGTTTCCTTTGATTAATCCATTACTAGTTTGAAAATTCTCTAAGTTAGGAATTCCCCAATTGTAATAGCCAACCGCAACTATTCCTATGTTTCCTGTATTATTTATGTGATTTCCAACAATGCTGTAATTTTGAACATTTCCAACCACAGATATAGCTTCACTTTGGCCAGTCCTGCAATTTTTGATTTCGCAATTGCTAATTTCTATACCAGTAATGGGAGAATTTAATGAATTACCAAAAACCACGAGAGGGTTAAAAGTATCACTAAAAACATTAGGAGTATCGTTTGCAATAGGACTGAAAAATAAGTTTTCTAAACTTAACTGGGATAACACAATATTTGTTGACTCCCCAGTGATTTTCAAGGCAAATCCTTTCTTATTAATCATATTCTCAAATCGTAAGCCCTCCAATCTAACATTTGAACTGCCATTAATCGACAAAAAGTAGCTACCTTCTGGGGTTACACCTCCCCCATTAAAAATTGGAATCTCATTATTGTAGGCTTTAAAAACTATAGGAGAGGTAGTAGAACCGTTGCATGAACAATTTATATTCTTCTCGGAATAAACTCCTGCATTCCCTCTAAAATATATCAAATCACCAGGTTGTGCATTATCACATGCTTTTTTAAAAGATTTCCAAGGAGTATTTATATTGTTTGGGAATAATGAATTATCATTACCAACGGGAGAAAGGTAATAAGTTGTTTGTCCAAAAACGAAACTTGCATTAAGAAATGAAAGAAAAATAAAGAATATCAATCTCATATCAACTGTATTTTTCTCTAAATTAAGTATTTCCAATCTCAGAAGGAAATGTCTGATCAAGATATATTCTAAATATTCTAGCCAAGCTTCTCCCAAACCCTACTAACCCTTTCCCTAAACTCCTTCACCATCCACTCAGGCTCCAGGATTCCGATATCCTCAACATGCTCCATAACTTTGGCCCAGAATTCACGATTTGGAATTACTCTCAGAGAAAAGGTCATGGAAGTGGAATCCTCTAATTCCAAGTGATTGGTTTGGGAATGATGCCATTTTTTTTTCCAAGTAATAGGCTCGTTTTTTCTTGACTTTAAACTTGATTTTTTCTTTAGAACCATCTTTTGTAACAGAATTGTATATTCTCAAAACATAAATATCTACCTATTCTTCTTAAAATTCTCTGCCTGCTCAAAAATCTCGACATATACTTCATCACGTTCTACAGGTGGATAACCAAACTCATCTAAAAGCAGGATAAGTTCCACTTTCAATGCGGATTTTATATCGTCACGTTTGTTCCAGTCAGGAAATTTGGCTTGGGTATCGACCACGTCCTTAACGGCTTTGGCAAGTTCTATTAGTTTTTCGTCAGGGTAGTTGAAGTCATATTTTGCACACAGCTCTTTCAGTATGTCATAAAAAGCCTTTTCCTCAAAGTCGATTCCTAAAATATCTCCTGCTCTAAATTCCTTATGAACTTCCCAAATTAAATTGGTTAGATGCTCAGCCATTTCTTCATATACTTCGCTCCTTAATACATCGTTTTCATCTCGCTGATTGTACTTTTCAACCAATGCCTGCATTTTTTTAGAGAAATCAATGCCTTTTACTTTGTTGACTTTCTTGATTTCTCCTATTACTTTGGCGAGCAGTAGTTGCAACAATTTTATCTTGGTGTTGGGCAGTTTTATCTTATCTATCTTGGCCAAATAATCTTCATCAAAAAGGTCATGCTCTGTTTCTTCTCCCATTTTAAAAATCTCCTGAACACCGTCACTTTCTAAAGCATTTTTTATCATTTCTTTTACTTTAGCATTCATTTGGGCAGTATCTGGGGCTTCTCCTTTGGTTAGCTTAAATACTATCGAACGCACTGCGAGATAAAAATGCGTGTAATCTCTTTCGCTTTGGCTCAATTTTTCGCTTCCTGCACAGATATCATAAGCAGCCTTTAAGCGTTTTACCATACCCATAAATCGGGTTTCGAATTCTTTAGTTTTTTGGACATATTCTGATGCCAGATTCAAAGTATTCAAAGCCTCTATGGTGGTTCCTTTAAAATATTTTGAACTATCAAAACCATGGAAAAGCTTAGCCAATAAATCCAGATGATTCCTAACAATAATCAAGGACTCGGCTATATCTTCAAAGTTGTTTTCATCACCTTTGTTATACTTGGCCAAGGCCAAGTTCATTTGCTTCTTAATGCCTATGTAATCGACCACCAAACCCTTGTTTTTGCCTTCAAACTTGCGGTTTACCCTAGAAATGGTCTGAATTAAATTATGTTGCTGGATAGGTTTATAAATATAGATACTATCTAAAAAAGGAACATCAAAACCCGTAAGCCACATGTCTACTACAATGGCAATCTTAAAGTTAGATTTCTCGTTCTTAAATTCAGTGTCAAGCATTTTTCTGTAATCGGAGGTTCCTAAAAGCTTATAAAGCATTTCGTCGTCATCCTTTCCTCTGGTCATAATCATCTTGATTCTTTCCATAGGTTTTATTTGCTTCTGCTCTTCTTCGCTTAGGATCTCATTGTCAGCCGCTACTTTTATTTCATTCCATTCAGGCCGTAGGTCGATAACATTTTTATAGAATTCATAAGCGATTCCTCTGGTACTGCATACAAACAAGGCTTTTCCTTTTACAGTTGCTCCTTCCGAAATTCTGTTTTCATAATGGTTTACAAAGTCTAAGGCTAAATCTTTTAATACCTGTGGATCTGCCAAAATAGTATTCATCTTGGCAGACTCTTCCTTGCTTTGTTCTACTTGATATTCGTTTGCTCCCTCTTCAGCTACTTTTTGATAGTATTTTTCTATTTTTTCTAATTCGCTATTGTTCAATACCACTTTGGCCGCTCTACCTTCATAAACAATCCTGACCGTGATTTCATCTTTTACGGATTCAGTCATGGTATAGGCATCTACAACTTTTCCAAAAACATCAAGCGTAGCATCTATGGGCGTACCAGTGAAACCAACAAAAGTGGCATTGGGCAAAGAATCGTGCAGATATTTGGCGAATCCAAAGGTTTTAGAAACCCCCTCTTCCGTAATTTTTATCTTTTGGTCTAAGTTTGTCTGGCTTCTATGTGCTTCATCTGAAATACAAATCACATTGGTTCTGTTGCTCAATAGTTGGGTATCCTCCGTAAACTTGTGAATGGTTGTCAAGAAAACACCCCCACTTTGCCTGCCTTGTATCAATGCTCGTAGATCTGCCCTGCTTTCTACACTTACTATGGTATCGTCACCAATAAACTTCTTTGCATTGGTAAACTGACCAGAAAGTTGGTCGTCCAAGTCGGTTCTATCTGTAATAAGGACAATGGTCGGGCTTTCAAAATATTCGCTTTTCATCAGTAACCTAGTGAGGTACAGCATCGTAAAGCTTTTACCACAGCCTGTGGCCCCAAAGTATGTGCCGCCTTTGCCATCACCATTAGGTTTTTGGGCTTTTTTTATGTTGTCAAACAATGCCCTTGCGGCATAGTATTGTGGATATCGGCACACTATTTTCTCGTTTTTCTTCGAGGAATCTGGTATGTATATGAAGTTGCGAATGATATCACGTAAACGGTTTTTATTGAACATGCCTTGAATAAGCGTGTACATGCTATCTATACCATCAACGTCTCTGGCCAAACCAGCTACTCTCCGCCATGCATAGAAAAAATCGTAGGGTGCAAAGAAAGACCCTGCCCTATTATTGACCCCATCGCTAATGACACAAAAAGCATTGTATTTAAAAAGCTCAGGAATATCCCTACGGTACCTAATGCTCAGTTGCTTAAATGCATCATGTATTGTGGCTTCTTCTCTTATGGCACTTTTAAATTCCAAAACCACCAAAGGCATGCCATTGATATAAACTATCCCATCAGGAATCCGTTTCTCGGTTCCCAATATTTCGAGCTGTGTTACAAATTTGTAAATATTGCTATCCTTACCATATTCTTGTTCTTCTTCAGCTACAATTGTCAGCAGGTGTTCTTCCTTGGGTTGCTTGTGTTTATTAAGGCCTTTGTAGTCTATCAGCTCTATATAAATGTCCTTTTTGCTACGGTCTTCTCGCTTTAGTATAAAACCATCCGAAAGCATTTTTAAGAAGGTTTTGTTGCTTTCATAAATGTCTGATGAAGGGAGTGACTTTAGTTGTAGAATGATGGACTTGACTTCTGAAGGAGTGATACCGTCGGAAGCATAGTGTGATAATAAAAATGAAGCCAAATCTTCCTCAATCAATACTTCCTCGGGTTTACGTATGAGCGTAATGCCCAATTGATGCGAAAACCCTTCACTGGCTAATAGTTCCTGAAATACTTGCTCAAGTTTTGCTTCTGTGAATTTCATGATTAAGAATCTAGTTTTATGGTCCAGGTTATGGTCTGTAACCTTTCCTTTATCTTGTTCAACGTTTCAAATATAGCTCCCTCCATCGGAAATTCACCATAAACCAGATTTTTAAATTGGCCTGAATAGATTGGAGACAACTCAAGCCAAACCTTATCTGCATTTCTAAATATCAATGCTTCCAATGGATGGTATTTGAGCCAAGCGTTATTATTTTTAAAACTCTCGATGTCATCGTTTGCTACTTTTAGGAGCATTTCATCGAACGCTTTCGAATTAAAAAATTGGGCATACTCTTCCTGAAGTAGTAACTGGTGCAAATCATACAGATGCCTAATCTTATTCTTTAGATCGCCAATAGGGTCATTGGTATAAGAAAAACGCACCAAGCTCATTATCTTTTCGCAAATGGTTCTAATGGGTTCTAATGCCAACAAGTCAAAAGGAAGTAGTCCGGTTTCTTTGGCTATATCAAACTGTTTATTATCCAGCATCATTTTACCAACAAAGGAAACTATACTTTTAGTAGTATATGGTTCGTAGTATCCCAACCAAGTTGATTCCAATATTATCACATCTCTTACTTGTCCAAAATCACCATTGAATTCTTTGTTGTAGGTGTGTGCCGTTTTTCGGTTCATACCCATCTTGTGAGAAATTCCTTCAATAGTTACTTCGGGCAATACGGTTTCTACGATTGTGCTTACTGCTTTTAATTTTGATTTTAACTTGCTGTCTGTTTCTCCTTTTCGCCTCAATACTACCAAATCAATATCTTCGGAAAAGCGTTCTATCATATTATAACACTTAGACAGGGCCGTTCCGCCTTTAAATATGGTGTCTTTGCCAATTTCATTATTAAAAATGGTAAACAAAGCATAGGTAAGCCAATAGTCTTTTTCTACGTAGATGGCAGGGATTGCCATTTGCTGTGCTGTAATCCTAATATAGTTTACAAAAAGCTCTTTATTTAGGTGCAATTTCATACGATAAACCAGTTTTTAATTGTTGGCAAATCGTTTTCTTTTAGGCCTAATTCAAATGTTGTTATTGGGTTTAGACTTTCTTTTAACTTTTCCGTATTAATACTTTTATCTATATTTTGCAACATAGCCCCCAATAATGCCCTGACTCTTGGTGGATACAAAAGAGCATATTTTATTAAGTCGCCTACTGATTTATCATCAAATGATGCTATTTTCTTGCTTAAAATTTTAACTGCGTTTGCCACAGTACAATCTGGTATTATTTTAATATCTTTTATGGCATCTAAAAATCCCAATAACTGATAATTGGCTTCCGTTACTTCGGCATAACTTTTTACAGATCTTGCTTTAATAGCTCCTTTGTCTATTTTTATTCTTTTGTTGCTGGCTATCTTTATTCTAAATGCCATTTGAGTTGTAAGATTCATTTGGTTGTAAAGCGATTCACCAGTTATATAGGCTACACGCTTACCATTTTTAAACAAATAGGGCTTAATCTGCTCGCTATCGTTAGGTAACAATTCACCAAATATTGTTTTTACAGGTTTATAAAAAATACCCTTCGACATTTTTTTTATAAGCCCCTTGACTTGCATTCGCTCCAAGGCTTTGGCAGCAGTTTGATAATCGCCTTTGGCTATAGGTAAATCAGCATACCCAAAGGTTTTGTCTTCGGGTAGCTCTACTATGGTTTTGCGTATTTGCTCTGCTACTTTCATATTACAAAGGTAGTTTTTTTTACACAAATGTCAAGTTTTTGGTGTAAAAAACTTGACATTTTAACCTGCTCCAACATATACTAAATAGCTGTCCTGATTGCTTTTAAGTGGAAGGTATTCAATAATCGCTAATATAAAACTTCATTTCATTCCTCTTCTTTATCATATTCATTCCAATAAAACTCAGCCTTTCGGCATCTATGGTTTTGTAATATTCAATAGTTTAACAAAGAGCTCTTCACCAATGGTTTATATTTAGAACAACAAAAGAAGGTAGATAAAACGATTTCTGTTTAAAAATTTAGCAGACTAGCTGCTAAAGATTCATTGAGTGTGTTATTTTACTTCTTTTGAATCGAATAATTTTATTTGAAAAGCCAAAGACCTAGAGGCTCGATTGATTTGGTATTATCATTATTGTATCTCTCAACATAATATCCTTCTGGAATATAATTGCCGTTAAAATATTTAGTTAATCCATTTTCATATTGAATGGAAGGGTATATCTGGAAATACTCTGAACCAGTGAATGTTTGGCCTTCTTTTCTAATAGGAAATATTGCTATGTTTTTATCAAATTTTGCTGCATCACCTAATCCTAACTCCCAATTACACCATTTTGAACTTATAGCTGCTTCTGTGGCCAAAAGAATGAACTTATCACATTCAACTATCTTCTTTTTAATCCTTTTAGCAGTTTCTCCACTAGTATTTTTTGGCATCCCTTCATCCAACCAATCAACGTAAATATTTGTATTCAGTGATTTCAATAATTCTACTGTATTAGCTAAAAATTCAAGCTCATTATGTTTATGAGACAAAAATATTGTTGTTTTAAGGTACTTTTCTTGGTTTCTATACTCAATTAAACTTTCCTGTAATCCTTTTTTAAATGGTCGTTGAAACTGCCTTAATTGTGCCTCGGTTATTATACTCATTTTTAATTTACGTTTTTCTTAATGTTGTAGTGTTCATGATATTTTCTGATTTCTATCGCAGCGTTTAAATAAAAACTTGGAGAATTTGAATAATTTTTAAAATCATCCCATTTTACTGTTTTTATATATGAAAATTCACCATTATGAATTTCCATTGTTCCACAATAAGTTTTCACTGGATTTTTCAAATTAAACATATTGCCTTTCAAAATTTCAAATAATTGACCTGTTTTATGGTTTGTACAATTACAAACCGAATCCAGTGTAAAATACCACTCATAAGAGTTATTCTCATCAGGTAATACAATACCCAAAATAGCATTCATTCTACTTGTTCGGTCTTCCCTTGTTACCTCTCTCAATGAGTAAGCAATTTCCCATGGAATCCATTGGTCTTTTTCTGGCAAATATGAAACTTTCATTCCTTTAGAAATCATAACAATTGTTATACTACTTCGAAATATTTTGTTCTTCAAACTGGATTCGATATAGCCATCAGAGAAGTCTTTCAAACTTTCACCGTCCTTTTCGCCCAAGTTAATGTGGTCTTCATTGTCTATGATTTTTTGGAGTTCATCTACATAGTCTCTCACTAATGTTTGCCTTGAAACCGTACGAAATTGACCACCTTCATAAACTATTTTTTTCTTATTCAAGTCATTTACTAAAGTGTCTTTATACTTGTAAGAGACAAAAATATTCTTCCCCATAATTATATTTTATCTAATAAATATTTCTGAAAAACTGACATATAAGCGTAGTCCGTTAAAAATGCTTCATTTTTTTCATCTAATCTATCATAGATTATCTTAGATGCTGCACCCGTGCTTGCCAATGGAATAATAACAGCATTTGGAAACTTTGCGTTAAAAATCTCGAACTCGTCTTCAACACCTTCCATTCCTCCAATAAATATTCCAGCACTAAAACTGCATGAACTAAGCATTTCGTTACGCATAACATTTAAGCTCATTTCTCTATCATTTGCAATATTTGGCGTGAGAATCACATTTTCAAACTTATTATTATCTTCAGGAAAATGCTTTTCAAAAAGCCTAGATTGATAAATTGTTACATGTTCTTGAATATTTAAACTAATCTTTTGCATCACATAATTAATCAATGGTGTAATAGATGGATGCCCACCCCACACAATTCGATGATACGGTAAAACGGCTGTTGTCAAAGCAATAACAGCATCTCTTATGGCGATTACATCGGCAGAGCCGTAGTATTTAGGATTTCTTTCTTGAAGTGGAATGCTTGCTGAAAGAAATATGTTTTTCAATTCATTTGTAGCCATTTGTCAAATTCTTGTTTTTTTATTGTTTTAACGACTAAATATTCATTCAACCAATCTAAATGTTTTACCCATTTTTCTCTTATTCTAACATCATCATAAATCAGGTAAACTTCTTCAACATTAAACTCCGTAATTTCATGTTTTAAATTTGCTGATTGATTACAATCTATTGACTGAGGAATACCAACTAAAGGGAAGAATATTCGTCGGGTATCATTATCTAAATCCTCCGTAATAAATCTTTCTGGTTGTAGATTAAGTGTTTTTTTGTGTTTTTGAGCAATGCTTATAAATTCTGTTATCAAATTATCTTGCCTTGCTGCTAAGTTTCTTGCTCTTACAGATTCAACTTCTTCAACTATTTGATTAACTATACCTGATACTAATTTGGATATATCTTTATTTATAAATGTATTTGGTTCAAAGTCTAATTCCTTCAATAGAATCGGAAAACAAACCTCAGAGGTATTTTCGAGTTTATGATTGGGCCATATAAGATGAATAACTCCAATTTGGGTGGCACTTGCTTCTGCAATCTCTTCTTTACACCATCTACTTGTTAAAAAGCCAGGGGTATTCAACAGTACAATTACATCACAATCTGCCATTCGATGCCACAGCTCTTGTTGAAATGGTTCCCCTTGTTTGATAGAATGGGTATCTAAGAAAACATCAAAATTATTTTTTTCTAATGCTTCAAATAATTGAATTGCCACCGATGAAGATTCATCTCTTTTGTAACTAATAAACACTTTTCGTGTATTTCTTAGTTTCCCAAAAGATTCCAAAGCTAAATTAACGATTTTAGCGTTCTTAGTTGAATCATACAGCAGCCCATTTTGGTTTTCTAAGGACTTGGGAATTTCTTTACTAAATGAATTATAAAATACTGGCAGAATTGATGTTCCATCTGTGATTAACCTATCAACTATGTCAAGATTAGTAAAACTTCCTTCTTTGTCTCCAAAGTAAATTGCAAATGCAGGTTGCTTCCCCGTATAATCTTTGCTAAAATTATGTTCTGTTATAGTGGTGAAAGCATCTTGAAGCATTTGCAAGTCTTTAACTGTATCAGAAAAAAGACTGATTATCTCATCTGATAATTGTCCAGTTGTTCCCAAAATTATTAATTGATACCTATATCTCATATTTTATAATTTTTTAAGTTGTTTTCTTTTCAAATCGGTCAAGCTCACCTACTCACCTCATCAAAACAGGGCATAAGGGTTTAAGTGTTTTTTTCATTTCCTCAGTTTTCTACAGTGGCAAGTTTAGAAAGCAACAACTCCTTCAATTCCGTTAGCTTTTGGTTTTCTATATAAATGATCTCTTTGTGACTTTCAATAGGCTTTACAAATTTTGAGAAAGATTTTTGAGTATTTAAATCAGGGATAATAATCTTTATTGTATTAAACGCAGTATGTGTTAGATCATACTGTGCAGAAGAACCTGAGGCTAATTCCACCATAGAATTGTATGTTTCCTTCCTTTTTAAAAATTGGAAAAGAAATTCTTTTTCAATTGTTTCTGATGAAGGTTCAATTTTAAAACAATTATTATATATTACTCCGACTTTATTACGAAATACCAATCCGACTTGACCAGTACGAGTTATTATTATGTCTTCTTTATTTGCAATATTCTTTTTATTTACTGACTCATCAATAAAAATTTCTTGTGTATCATTTATCAAGTCAGTAATTCGCAAAAGTGGAATGCCTGAATCCTTTATTAGGTGCCTTGTTGTTGCATTTACTACCAAACCTTGACTTAGTTTAACATAGCTCCCAATATAATCAACCTTCCACCCCTCTGGCAAATTCTCCAAATCAATTCCCTCCACAAACCACTCCCTATAAATCGCCTGTGCGGTTTCTTCGAGTTTTTGTATCAGTTGTTGATTAAGTGCTATGCGGTTTTGGATGACATTGTATTCAGCAACTATTTCCTTTTGTTTGTCTATGAGGGGGATGGGGAGCTTCGTATTGCACATTTCATCCCAATCAAATATCTCTCTGGCACTGCCGTGGCTTTTAAAACGTGCATAACGGTCAAATTCTGGTCTACGAAACCACATCATCAGGTATTCAGGATCTAACTCCTTGGTGTCTTTAACCTCAAATGGCGTGTATGCTTGCGAAATCAGTGCTTTTTCATAATCTGAAAACAAAGCAATGGTGATTTTGTCTCCGTTTCTTGAAGTTACGGGCCCATAAGCAAACTGGTTCTTTTCAATGATTCTGTAAGTTGACATATCTGTACCTATCGTATTGGCTATCGATGGTATAAACTTTTTCTGAATACTTAAACCAACCAAAGGCAAATCTCCCAGGTCATTATTTCGCCCTACAACAGGCTGAATGTATTGGCCAAGTGGTTTATAGTTTGATTTCATATCCCAGCTCTTTAAATACCTTCAATAAATCATTTTTGCTTTGGACCTCAGCGTTTAGAAGTTCTTTAAATTCTCCTTGCAACGCCTTCATTTTTTCTTCAAAGTCTATGTTTTCGTCTCGATTTACAAATTCTATGTATTTGCTTGGCACCAAAGAGAAATCTTTTTTAATAACTTCGTTTAATGTTACTGAATAACAGAACTCTGGTATATTTTCAATTTCTTTGGTTTGCCATTGGTGGTAAGTGCTTACTACTTTTTGAATATCTTCATCAGAAAACTGTGTAAATTTCTTTTCAAATGGTTCGCCCATTTGTCGCAAATCCATAAACAAGATTTCTTTCTCTCTGTCACGAAATTGGCGTTGCTCATCACCAATGGTTTTGATTTGGTCTTTTTTGTTTTTATTCAAAATCCATAGCGTAACACTTATATCTGTTGTATAAAACAAATTGCGAGGTAATACCAAAATAGCCTCAACTAAATTATTCTCAATTAAGCTTTTGCGTATTTTGTATTCTTCACCACCACCACTCAATGCACCATTTGCCAGAATAAAACCTGCAATGCCGTTTTCTGAAAGTTTGGATACCATGTTCAGAATCCAACCGTAATTGGCATTACTTTTTGGTGGTACGTCATAGCCTCGCCAACGTGGGTCGTCCTTTAGTTCGTTTTCTGCTCGCCAGTCTTTTTGGTTAAAAGGCGGGTTAGCCATTATGTAATCGGCTTTCAGGTCTTTGTGCTGGTCGTCAGCAAAGGTGTCGGCAGCTTTTTCGCCCAAATTACCCGTAATTCCCCTTATGGCTAGGTTCATTTTAGCAAGCTTATAGGTCGTATTGGTATATTCTTGGCCATAAATGCTTATCTCTTTTTTGTTGCCATGATGTGCCTCAATAAACTTGATACTCTGCACAAACATACCACCCGAACCACAGGCAGGGTCATAGATAATACCTTTGTAGGGCTCAATCATTTCGGCAATGAGGTTTACAATACTTTTGGGGGTGTAAAATTCTCCTTTGCCTTTACCTTCTGCCAAAGCAAACTTTGATAAGAAGTATTCATAAACTCGCCCTACTATATCATGTGATTTGTCTTTTAGAGTATCAATATCGTTTATGGTATCAAGCAATGAAGCAAGTTTAGTAACATCTAGACCCAATCGAGAAAAATAATTATCAGGCAAGGCACCTTTCAGGGCTTTGTTGTTTTTCTCGATATTGTGCAGGGCAGTATCTATCTTTAAGGCTATATCGTTTTGCTTCGAGTTTTTGATGATATAGCTCCAGCGAGATTCTTCATCCAGATAAAATACATTGGCCATACCATAGAAATCAGGCATTTCAATGTACTTTTCTTGGCCTTTAGCTATCATGGCCTTGCGATGTTCTTCAAACTTATCGCTCGCAAACTTCAAGAATATTAGCCCAAGCACTACATGTTTGTATTCGGCAGGCTCTACACTACCTCTAAGCTTATTGGCAGAGTCCCAAAGGGTTTCTTCTATGGATTTTTGTTTTTCTTGTTTGGCCATAATCACTTTATTATTTCAATTCTTTTTATTCTATTTTTTGATTCGTTGGTACGGTTGTCGGTATATTCTTCTACTTCCACTTGCACAGACATTCCCTCTATAAGCGAATGGTTCGTAACCAAATGCGGTGGGATGAAAACATTTTCACCAATAGCATCAGGCTTGAAAAATGCGAAACCCTTTTGTGAATTTATATTGATAACTTTACCGGGAATTAGTTCAGTCGCTGGTTCCGTTACTTCGTTTGCTGTTTCGATCTTTATCCAATTTCCGGTTTTAGGACTGGAATCCACATAAATTTTAAACCAAATCATGACATCTAAAAGTTGATACAAAGTGCTTTTCATTAAATAATGTGTTCGCACATTTCGGATATGATCATCAATTTCTGATCTGTGTGAACCAGGCTGGGTAATATCTAAAATACTTCGTAAGTTGAATGCAACTTGTTTTGGCAAATGTGTCTCATCTAAATGCTGATAACCTTTCTCATTTTTACCCGCTAAAAACTTACTGCTCTCATTTAAAGCCACAGAAGGTTTGATAAATTCTAACGGCAATAAATTAAACTTATAAAAAGATGAAAATAAATCCTGTACGATATCTCTAATCGTACTCAAATTTTTATGTATTTCAGACTCATGATTTATTTTAAGTAAATTTAAAAGGTCTTGTCCAGCATATTCGCCAAGATATCGTTCTGTACAAACATCAAATACCCGCTTGTACGAATGGCGTATTTGAGTGTCCTCCTGCATTGCTGCGGATAGTTTAATATCGGAAAATAGGCGGCCAATTTCCTCATCACTTCCTTTTTTGTAAACGTTAGTAAAAGCCTTTTGGAAGGTTTTATCTTCATAAGCTTCGGCTTGACCTGTAAGGACAAATACCTCAAATTTCTTCTTAAGTTGGAGCAATCTCTCCTTGGCTCTATGTACATTGTATGTGTCTTCCGTTCCTTTTACATCATCTTCATTTTCAAAAAATTTAGCGTCGAGTAATACACCATCATAAAAAGGAAAATTCCTTTCCAATTCATACATACCACTATTCAATGATTTGAATGGGATCAGATTAATGCCGTTTCGCTTTGCACGGCCTTTAGTGCCTGTAAGCGTTTCGTGCTCATCGTCTATCCACAAAATATTATAAAATATATCTTCCATAATCAGTTAATCAGTTTAATTGGGAATTGGAATTTGAACTTCACTAAAAAGAAAGGGTCTTCGTTTAGTGATAGAATCCAATCAGGGTTATTAAAATCGCTTGCAATTCTGTGTATATCATAACCGCCTAACCCACTGCCATTGCTTGAATCGGCTGTGGAGTATTTGGTAATAAACTTCTCTCTGTCGAAGTTCTTCGGAAATGGTTTACCGTTATTTCTGATTTCCATCGAAAGGGAATCATCTACTTCGGTCAATTCAATAATCACTTCGTTACCCGTTGCTTTTTTATCAAATGCATACTTGTTTGCATTTGTCAGAATGTTGTCCAGCAATGTTTTGAAAAGCGTTTTGTTGGCATTGATGCCTCTTTCTTTCAACTTTTCACTTTTCAGAAGCAACTTCTTTATTTTGAAGTTAAATCCGTTATTAGACAGTTCGTTGATGATACTATTAATGTCGGATAAAGCAATTATTTGTTTTTGGTACTCGGATAAAACAAATCCGTTTTCACCCTTTTCAAGTACATCTGTAATGAAGTTTACATCACGCTTGATTTCTCTTAAAGCCGAAATAATATCAATATCATAGAATTCGGAAAAGGCTTTATTTAATGCTTCAAAACCTTCCTTTTTCTTGTTTAAAAAATCTAGCAAGTTGTCAGACCAATCAAGAATGTTTTGCCTAGGTCTTCCCAAAGTATGCTTCAATGAAGCAAATTCATTGAATTGCTTTATAGACTTCCCATGAGCCAAAGCATTACGTTCTTCCTGTAAACTTTTAATCTTATCAGACAATTCGTAAATTCCTTGCACTTTTGCTCGTTGCTCTTCTATTGAAGGAAGTTTGATAACGACCTCCATCAAATCGTCTCTACGAATAAATGGCATAACAGAAGCACCCAAACGGTATGATTCAAGTTGCTCCTGCACATAATCGGCATGAAGTTCGTTGATTAAGTATGCTTTGTCGGCACGAGATTCATTTACCTTGAATGACAAAATATCCTGACCTCTGAAAATAGGCTCACCTTTGAATTCAAAAAGTGTTGGCTTCAATGTACGCCACCGTATAGCAAGAAGTAGGCAAGATTCATCCAAAAGATGAATGTCGGGTCGTCTCAGTTCAGTTTCTTCCATTCTGGGAACATCAAGCGTAAAATCAACTTTGTCGTCTTTTAAATCACGAATGCGAGTTAACTTACCCGTTTTAGGAAGGTTTCCTCTTTGACCTCTTATATATTCTAGAATTTCGCCAAGTTTTATCCCATCTATTTTCTTTTGAAAATAACGAGGCACATTCAAGTTGTAATCATTGGCTTTGATTTGCCAATTGTCAACAATTTGAATTACATCTTCATTTGTTTTGTCATTCTGAAGAAAACTATTTAAGGCAAAATCATCAAGTACTTTCTCTCTAGTGCTTTTGGCAATTATAAAATTTTTTGCATCAACAAATTTGACTTTGCCTGGTAATTGTTTCTTTTTACTTATAACCAATAATGTTAAAGGAATACCAGAGTTTAACAAAAGTCCAGAAGGCATTGAAACAATAGTATCAATTAAATCTTCTTCAATTAAGAACTCTCGTAAACGCTGCTCATACATACCCCTAAATAGGAAACCTTGTGGTATCAGAGCTATCAACTTGCCGTCTTTCTTTAATGAATGAACCCCTTTTTCAAATAAGAATTGTTCGATAGATCTGAAGTCAGAGTCAATACTTCGGTATTGATTTCCAAAATTACTCCCGAAAGGTGGATGGGAAATAATTAAATCGAACCCATCTGCTGTTTCTGGCCAATGTAAAATGGAATCATCACATACATATTTTGAACTACCTGGCCTATCGTATGCCATAAGTCTCAAAGCACCCAAAGCCCATGTTTTTTGATTTAGCTCTTGTCCAAAATAATCCTGACCTTGGTCGAGATAAACGCCAAAGGAAGCTAAGCCTGCAAAAGGATTAAAAACTTTAGCATTTTTTTTCAAATCAGCCAAGTCACACATAAAACGGGATAATTCAACAGGCTGAATAAATTCACCAGCATATCTTCCTTGAGATTGGGTAATGCGGTATAAAACACTATCAAAAACATCCGGGAAGTTAACCAACAAAGCCTGCTTATTTAGGCTGAAAATAGCTTCAAGCAAATTATGTAAACCTATTTCGCTTAAGTTGTATAAAGCAGGATCAAAATTGTGGATAATCGGGGCATACTGACTGAAGATTTCGCTTAAAGGTTTATGAAGATTTTCAATCAACCTATCTTTAATTCCTATTTTGTCGCCAATTAAATCTGAAGAGATTAGACCGTCTTTAAATGCAGAAAGTAAAAACAAAACAATATGTGAATCCTCTAATGAAATGTTTTCATTTCTTAAAAGATCAAATATCTTCCATATTTTGGACTTCACTACTTCTAGCGGCGTTATCTCTTCTACCTTAAATTCCTTCATTAAATTCCTTCATTAAATTCGATTAACATATTGATTAGACAAAGTTCCGAATTATCTATGCAGTATAAGTGCATCGCTGTTAATATTTTAATATTAAATTATTTGCTTTTGCTAAAATTTCGTTAGCTAAATGTTCAGGTTCAACTACTTTTACCTTTTCCCCTAGCCCAAAAATTAATGCCACTAGTTCATAATTAATTTGAAGATTCAATTCAATTTGTACTCCTTTTTCTGTTTTGCCCTTGTATTTTTGAGAACCATGAATAGGTTTACTTTCAATGTATGGCCATAGAGAATCTTCTATTTCTAACAATACTTTTTGTGGTTCTTCGTCTGTTACCGTTACACCGACTACATCATCGAAGTGCTCTTCGAAATTGAAAGTTTTGTTAGGCAAATACTTGGAATTACTTTCTTCCACTTCTTGTATCCTATCTAAAGCAAGGTTTGAAACTGATTCATATTTCTCTGATAAACCAAATAAAAACCAACGATTATTGTATTGCTTCAGAAAATATGGATGTATTTCTTGTTTATGAGCTTCCGGGTTTTTAAAACTTTTGTAAACAATGCTCAGTACTTTTTGATTTTGAATCGCCTCGAAAATCCTAGAGAAATGTTCAAGTCCCTTTAGGTATAGGTTTTGCTCAAAACCAACAATTGCAGATTTGGTATTTTTAATATTAAAAGAGCTTTCCAGTCTTATTAGAAGTTCCTCCATCCACTCAAATTGTGGCATACCTTTGAATCGAGACAAAGTCATAATTGTTTCTTGTAGTTGTCGAGCTTCTGTTTCATTAATTGCTTGGCTTTTTATAGAATACTCCTTGCTCTCATATCGGTAATATACCTTTTTACCATCTTTATGCCTTTGTAAAGGAATAGCCCAACCTGCTTCACTTTCCATGAATGTGATATCGTCAAAAATCTGGCGACGTTTTACACCATCTTCAATACCTGCATGGTCATAAATAGCTCGGTTACATGCTGATATTAAATCATCCATGAAGTATTTTCGGCCAAAATTGCTGAAACATTGGTCAAGAGCATGGTAGCGAATGGTAGCGTGTTTGTTAGTAGCCATAAATTAAATGCTGTCCAAAAGCTTTTTAAGGTACTTTAAAACTTTAAGTTTAAAGATACATAATTTGCATGGTAAAAAAGCTATCTTAAGGTATTTGGTAAAACAAAATCTTGATTTACATTCTATTTAAACAAAATTAATATGATAGATATACTCAGAAAAAAGCCTCCCAATCTACTTATTTTGAGTATTCTGTGCATTTCGTAGTTGAGTGATTCGAAGTTTCCCAGCTAAAGCCAATCGCACCGCCCCGACCCTCAGCTTGTAATGCAAATATCACTTTTTGGACACAAAAAAAACCTCAGATTTCTCTGAGGTTTTGTGGGAGTTGAGGGATTCGAACCCCCGACCCTCTGCTTGTAAGGCAGATGCTCTGAACCAACTGAGCTAAACTCCCTTTCTCTTTGGGACTGCAAAGATGTAGGACTGTTTTTTTATTTCCAAACATTGAACAAAAAAAATTTACTTTTTTTTTATTTTCTTTTTTACAAGCAATATTCTGGCAAAATAATACAATTATTTACGCCTTTTATGGTAGTTATTGGCAAAGACTTAGATTATTTTTGTCAAAATAATATCAAACCTTTTTTATGGCTTTAGAACAAACTTGGAGATGGTACGGTCCAAATGACCCCGTGAGTCTTTCTGACGTAAAACAAGCTGGTGCTACTGGCGTAGTTTCGGCTTTGCATCATATTCCTAATGGGCAAGTGTGGACTTTGGAGGAAATACAAAAGAGAAAAGACATCATTGAGGCTGCTGGTTTGACCTGGTCGGTTGTTGAGAGTATTCCTGTGCATGAAGACATAAAGAAACGATCTGGTGATTTTAGACTTTATATAGACAATTATAAAACTTCAATAGCCAATCTAGCAGCTTGCGGCATAGATACCGTTTGCTATAATTTTATGCCAGTCTTGGATTGGACACGTACCGACCTAGATTATGAAATGGCAGACGGCTCTACCGGCCTAAGGTTTGACATGGTAGAGTTTTGTGCTTTTGAGGTTTATCTTTTGAAAAGAAAAAACGCAACAGATGACTATTCGGCTGATGTTTTGACCGATGCTAAAAAGTATATAGCATCAGCTTCTGAAGCCCAAAAAAACAAATTGGTTAGAAATATTATTGCTGGATTGCCTGGAAGTGAGGAGAGCTTCACAATTGAGCAATTTGGAAACGTACTCTCCACTTATGACCAAATAGATGATGCTGCTCTTAGAACTAATCTGTACGCTTTTATAGCAGAGATCGGTCCTGTGGCTGAGGAAAACAAAGTTCTACTAGCGATCCATCCAGATGATCCTCCTTATACTATTTTGGGTTTACCTCGTGTGGTGAGTACCGAAGCTGACGCGAAGGCTTTATTGGACGCCTATCCAAGCAAATACAACGGTTTGTGTTTCTGTACAGGTAGCTACGGCGTTAGAGCCGATAACGACTTGGTTGGGATGGTAGAAAGATTGGGAGATAGATTCAATTTCATCCATTTAAGGGCTACTAAAAGAGACGAGGTGGGCAATTTCCATGAAGCCGACCATCTGGATGGGGATGTAGACATGTATGGTGTAATGAAAGCCTTGGTGAATGAACAAGAAAAACGTAAAACTAGCAATAGAGAAGATTACAGGCTGCCATTTAGACCTGACCACGGCCACAGAATGCTCGATGACCTCAATCCCAATAAAAAAACAAATCCTGGATATACGGCTATTGGTAGATTAAGAGGACTTGCAGAACTTAGGGGATTGGAAATGGGAATTAGGAGAAATTTGGGCAAATAATCCAGTTTCAATACTAGAGTTTTGGATTTTACTGAAAATTGAAGGATATTCGTAAAAACTAATTAGGAGATGCAAACATTTTCAATAGAAATTATTAATCCCAAAGCCATTTCATTGTTGAATGATTTGGTTGCATTGGATTTGATAGCCATTAAAGAACAGAAAAAAAATATTCAGAAAAAAACATTAAAAAAACTTTTGTTAGAAGGCCCAAATTGGACAGAAGAAAATGAAAATGAGGTGAAAACAGCAAGAGAAAGTATTAATAAAGTTGGAAATGGTTTTGCTTGATACTTCTATTTTAATTGAATATTTTCGAAAAACTAATAAAGAAAATTCGGTCTTTTTTCAATTAACAGAAAAACATGACGCTTTTGCTATATCTTCACTTACAAAATATGAGATTGAAGTTGGTATAAATGATCAAAATAAATTTTTTTGGGAAGAATTACTGTCCAATCTTACTGTTTTTAATTTTGATTCTGAAACTGCCAAAATTTGCAGCGAAAACTTTAAGAAGTTAAAGTCTCAGAACCTAATAATTGAATTTATTGACTTAGCGATTGCTTGCACTGCTCTTCAAAATAACCTTGAAATAGCAACTCTTAATTATAAACATTTTGAAAGAGTAGAGAATTTGAAAATCCTAAAATTTAATTTTAATTAAATGCCAAAAATCGTCACTTTCGGAGAAATATTAATGCGTCTTTCAACGCCAGGATTTCAAAAAATATCTCAAGCTGAAACCTTTGAATGCACTTTTGGTGGCACCGAAATGAACGTCGGAGCGGCTTTGGTAAATTTTGGCTTCGACGTAACACATGTTGGGGTATTTCCAGATAACCACATTGGCAAAAAAGCAAAATCATTTATTAGAAAACTAGGAATTTCTGACAAAGAAATACACCTGAAAGGCAAAAGAATGGGATTGTTTTTTCTAGAAACTGGTGCAGTTAGTAGGGCTAGCCAAATAGTATATGACAGAGCTGATTCGGCTTTTGTAAACTTAAATCCAGAATGGTTTAATTGGGAAGAAATACTCAAAGATGCAGATTGGTTTCATTGGTGCGGAATAACTCCTGCCGTGGGCGAAAAACCAGCAATTGCACTTTTGGAAGCACTGAAAGTTGCTAAAAAATTAGGGGTTAAAGTTTCTTCCGATATTTATTATAGAAGTAACCTTTGGAATTACGGCAAAACTCCACAAGATATTCTACCAGAATTGGCTTCTTATTCAAACGTAGTGTTGGCCAGCAGAAAAAACATTGAGGAAATATTTGGCATAACTACAGAAGAAGACAAAGGCCGCTTTCAGATGGCTTCACGCAAACTAATGGAACGTTATCCTAACATTGAAAAAGTGATAGATACCGAAAGAATCCAAATAAGTGCATCGCATAATAGATTGAACGCCAGAATGTGGAACGGAGACGAATATCTTAAGTCTCAAACGCTTGATGTCACGCATATTGTGGACAGAATCGGAACTGGAGACGCATTTTTGGGAGGTTTTATATATGGTCAATTAATCTATAAAGACGACTTAAAGTCATTGGAGTTTGGAAATGCATCAAGTGCACTCAAACACACCATCCCCGGAGATCAGAATTTAGTTGATATTATAGAAGTCGACAGTTTAATGGCTGGCGATGGAAGCGGAAAACTGAAGAGATAAAAAAAGACAGCAAGGAAACCTCGCTGCCTTTATACCCCAAAAACTACTCTGTTAAAATTTACCACATTATCTTTATCCCATGGTTTTCGACTCTATAAAAATCCTTATTTTTAGAAATAGGATTTTTCCTGAAATCAATGCTTTTTAAATTTTTTAATCCTAATATCTCTTTAGGTACGTATTTAAAGTCATTGTTTACAAAATACAGATTCTCTATTTTTTGTAATTTTTTGAAATTTGATGGAATTTTTTGAAGATGATTATTTTCAAGATGAAGCGATTTTAAGCTTGGTAATTTTGAAATAATCTCTATATTTTCCTCAAGTATTAGATTATTATTATTATCTAAAAAAAATTCCTCCAACATTCCCAAAGAAGAAAAACTTTTGGGCAAAACGCTAAAATCATTTCCACTTAAATCGAGAACTTTTAAATTCTTCAAAAAATTAATTTCTTCCGGAACAGCCTTTAAATGATCATTTCTTAAACTTAATTTTTGGAGATTCCTGAAATTTAAAATGTCTAAAGGGAAGTCCCCTAACTCTTGATTACTTAAATCCAAAACAAAAACACTATCTGGTTTTGAAAAAGCCAATGCCTCTTTGATGCTTTTAAATTCTCTATTCTGACTAAATAATTTAGTTGATAAGAAAAAAATAGTGAAAATTAAACAATACTTTTTCATTTTTTCAAAGTGTTTTAATTTGAACAATTTAAACTGCGGACGGGGTATGCATACGCTTAAAAGGGCTTCTTTTAAACTTTTGCTTACACCACATTTTTAATTGAGCGTATTCATCTTTACTAACATATTTTATCGCTTTCCTTAATTCTTTTCTAAACAATTTTGGTTCAAAACTTACCTTGTCAAGGATTATCTTAGTATACTCTAACATTGTCATTTTCGTAATATTTAGGTTGAATACTTTTTTATAATAAGCCTACAAAATCCTTCCATTTTCTTTGTTTACTTCTTCTCAAATGCCTTAGCTTAATCAAAGTACCTTGAAAAGGTACTTTGATTAACTTTATATCACTTTTCTAAATCCGCGTTTACCATCATCGGTTGATCAGCACTCGTGATAATAACCTTTGTATTAGGCGAGGTAGAGAGCTTATTGAATGCTTCGATGGCCTTGAACCTTATCAACATAGGTGTTAAACCCTCCGCAACTATTTTCTGAGCATCTCTGATACCTTCTGATTGTATAATTAACCTTTTGGCCTCTTGTTTTTCTTTATCCAAAACAAACTGCATCCTTTGAGAATCTTGCTCTGCCTCCAATTTTTCCTCTATTGCTTTAGTAAGGCCAGGAGGTAAAACTATGCTTTTTAATAGGACAGATTCAATAACAAATCCTCGCTCTTTTAATTGTTCCATCATTAAAGTTTTGATAGATTTTTCTATTATTGATCTTTGGCCTGTATGCATATCTTTGGCATAATATTGAGAAGAAATATCAGCAACGGCAGACCGAAAAACAGGCAGAATAACTACTTGCTCATAATTTTTGCCTAGTTTCTCAATTACTTTAGGAGCATAACTTCCTTCAAGTCTATAAAGTATGGATACATCAGATTGAACTGTCAGACCCTCCTTAGAAGGAAGCGGTACTCTAACTTCCATGTTCATTGTCCTAGTTGGCAACTTAATAATGGTTGTAGTAAACGGATTATATCCTTTTGCTCCTTCCATTAATGGTTCAGCTTTAATTTTACCAAAAGATCGCTTTACTCCTACTTCGCCTTGCCTAATTATGGTACAACCTCCAAAAAACATGGAAGATACCAATGTGAATAAAATCAATCGTGTTTTCATTTTCTTGAAATTTTAATTTGTTGCTTATGTTGATTACGATACAAACTTAAAACCTCATTATTAGAATGGGATTAACCTGAAATTAGAATTGTATTAGATTTTTTTGGTAATGTTATGGTAAAACAAATCTCTTGAAAACTGGAATATTCTGTAGAGATTGATCCGGAATGTAACTCTACAATTCCTTTGGCTAATGACAAACCTACACCATGTCCTTTTTTGTTTTTTGTGTTTTTTCCTCTTGTAAATGGTTCGAATATTTGACTCAAATCATCATTTGATAAAAATTCACTAGCATTTTCAACTTTTATAATAATATTATCTTCTTTAGTTTTAACTGATATACTTACAGTTTTATTAGGTGAATATTTTATGCCGTTCTCTACTAAATTAAAAAATGCAGAAAACAACAAATTTGGGTTACCCATTAATTCCGGAATATTTTCTTCATCTTCATCATAATCTAAAAAAACCGTCGCTTCTGGATTTTTTTTGAGTAATTCATCTCTTACCCTTGACAGTTTCTCTAAAATATTTACAAGTGAATCTGTTAAGTTTTCACTTACGGTATTCAATGAGGTAAGGTCCAACAAATTGTTGCTTAGTTTATTAAGGTCTTGCACGTCTTCCAAAACTGAATTTATCATCTTTCGCAAATCCTCTGGATTGTCGTTTGCCAATAGCGAAACTTGAATTTGCCCGGTTATGGAGGTCAAAGGTGTTCTTAATTCATGAGATGCGTGTGAAACGAAAGATTTTTGTGATAAAAATGACTTTTGGAGTCTATCTAACATCTGATTAAATCTAATTGCTAATTGAGAAAATTCATCATCACGTTTACCTATTTCTAAGCGAAGGTTAAGTTTCGAAACTTTTATATTATCAATTTTATCGATAATATCCTTTAATGGTTTCAACATATTTCGTACGAGTACCCATCCAACCAAAGCACTTAAAAACAGAACAATTACACCACCATAAACCAATGTGTTAGCTAAATTTCTCTGTTTTATTAAACCATATTTGTCTATCGCTGAAGAAACAATTATATACTCGGCATCCAATTGTTTATATATTGTACCAAAATATTCTTTGTTATTTTCCCTCCAAATAAATTCTTTTTTATCAATTATTTCATCTATCCTATTAGCTTTTATGATAAGTTTATCTTCACCACTTTCGTATACAATTTTTTTATCTTTATTGAAAATAAAAATCTCTTCATCAAATAACATTGTAAAATTGTTTCTGTCTAACAATTTTAAAATATCTGGACTTATTTCACTTTTTGTGAAGAAAATAGTACTAGCCGTTATGGCCTCTTCTTTTAGCCTACTATTAAATTCATTCCGCCTGTATTGTTCACTCTGTATATAAATTGCCAAACAAAAAATGGCTATTAAAAAAGCCATTATTGAAAGGTGCATCAAAATCAACCTATATCTTAGACTCATTTGTTTTTTAACATATAACCCATCCCTACTATAGTATGAATCAGTTTATTTGAATAACCTTTATCTACTTTATTTCGTAAATAGTTTACATACACTTCAATGAAGTTTGTGCCTGTGTCAAAAGAAATATCCCAAACTTTTTCAGCAATGTCAACTTTTGAAACTACCCGTCCGCGGTTTCTCATAAAATATTCCAAAAGATTAAACTCTTTAGCTGTTAAACTTATAACTGAGCCACTTCTTTTGGCCACTTTTTCTTTCAGATCCAACTCCAAATCGGCAACTGAAATTTTCTCTTCGGCTTCCAAATTGCTTTTATCTCCACATCTTTTAAATAAAGCCTTAATCCTGACCTGTAACTCCATAAAATCAAAAGGTTTTACGAGATAATCATCCGTTCCAACTTCATATCCTGAAAGTTTATCAGACACACTACCCAGGGCTGTAAGCATAAGTATCGGGATATTTTTGTCCTTTTCTCTTAATTTTTTACATACTTCTAGTCCACTGATATCTGGCAATCCCAAATCCAATATAATTAAATCGTAGGTATTTAAATTGTATAATTCAAAAGCCTGTTTTCCTGAAAAAGCAATATCACATAATAAACCTTGTATCTGAAGACCTTTTTTAATAAAACTGGCAACTTTTTCTTCGTCTTCAACAATTAATATATTCTGACAATTATTCATGATTTGAAGTGTTTATTTCAAAAATTTAGATTCGAATTTTAAGTCGAAAAGAAAATAAATTAAAAAAGAAAAATAAATCTAGAACTTTAAGAGCTTTTTGGCTTAATGGTATATATCTGTATTATATCAACTAAAAAAGCAAAAGCCATAGAAAAATATATATACCCTTTCGGAATAGAAAAGCTCAATCCTTCGGCCAGCAACGAGACACCTATCATCATTAGAAAACAAAGGGCTAAAATTTTAAACGAAGGATGTTTATGAATAAAACTTGAGATAGGTTTAGCCGCTAACAACATAACGATTACAGTAATAATAACCGCCGAATACATAACCCAAATCTCTTCTACCATACCAACGGCTGTGATGATAGAATCAATTGAAAAAACCAGATCTAATATGATTACCTCAAGTAGCAATTTAGAAAAGCTTTGGTAATTTGAAGATAAAGTTTCCTCTTTATCCATAACCTCGGTTTTATGATAGATTTCTTTGGTACTTTTTAAAATTAAAAACAAACCACCTCCCAATAAAATTAATCCTTTACCCGAGAAATCAATCCCAAAAGCAGTAAAAAGCTTAACATCCAATTTTAAAATCCATGAAATAAAGGCTAATAAGGCCAAACGCATTAACATGGCTAGGCCAATTCCCCAAAACCTTAATTTATCTCTTTGATTTTCAGGTAATTTATTGGCTAATATTGAAATAAATATAATATTATCTATGCCTAAAATCACCTCAAGGGCAATTAACGATAATAGTGGTACTAAAGCATCTGAAATCATTGAACCTAATTTAATTTAAAAAAGTCCATAAATTTAATAGAATACTTTAGCTCAAAAATCTTTTTTGGATTAGATTCTCATTAGAATTAAACTTGACCTAAACTTCATTTCCTGATAGATTAATGAAAATTTAAATTACAATTCTAAAATATGGGTACCATAAAATAAGTACAGGGAAGGAAATAATCCAATTGTAGAAAAACTTAAAATGAGATTTTATGAAAGGATAAAGTAGCTTATAGGAATTATATAAAAGCCAATAAACTCACCTACAATACTTTTCTCTAATAGCCTTTAATTCAGATTTGTCGTCTATTAATTTTTCAGCCTCAGCTATTGAGGAATTACACATTGCTTTATCTCCATTTTTGCCGTAAAATAGGGCAGATTGCTTAAAGAATTGGAGCTTTTGTTTGGGTTCCTTTATACCAGCAAACCATTTGTCTTTTATTTCTAGGAAATAGGCGTGCATTTCGTTTCCAGAAACTTTAGAATTAACTTTCTCTGATAAAAAGCCGTAGGTAGAGGCATCTGGATAAAATTCAACCATTTTATTGCTAAAGTTTTTTACAGAATTGTAATCTTTGGAATTCAAATAATAAGACATCCTTAAACTCCACAACCATACAGACTTCATTTTTTCGTCTGCTCCCATTTTTGTTAAGTAGCTGTCTAAAGAGTCTACTTCCCATCCTGGAAATTCCTCCAAAGTTTCTAAATACTTAGCCCTTTGCTGAATAACCGTTACAAAGCTATCTTTTTCTTTTCCTGTATTTCCTTCATATTGTGCCGCTAAATTCTGATTATTTATCCAATAAGCAAAAAAATCATTATTAGGACTCAAAACCACCTTTTTGAAAACATTCCAGGCATCTTGTGATGACTTTTCAGATTCTGGTAATTCTCTAAAAAACTTATTACAAATGGCTTCACTTTTCTCATAATCTTTCAGCAATCTATAATAAGTGGCACATTTCACATTGTCTTTAATTGACGCATTTTCTGCCTTCTCACAGTCTACACAAGAATTTCCTCTTTCTTCCTCAAATTGAATCAGAATATCTTGCGGTTTTTCCTTTGGTTCAATAAAATATTGAAAGTTGCCGTCATTATCAAAAAACAAAAATACAGGATAATTTGTCAATCTGATATGCTTGCTTTCCAACAGTTTTACTTCTTCTTGATTGCTTAAATCAATTTTGAAACAAGTATAATTTTCATTGAAGTATTGGGCTACAGTTTCATTTTGCAAGTTGGCATTTAGAAGTTTACAATGAGAGCATTCAGGATGAAAACATTCTACTACCACCTTTTTGCCCGTTTTAAAAGCTATGTTTCTGGCCACATCAAAGTCTTTTTGCCATTTTATTTGTCCGGATGATTTGGCATAAAAACCAAAAAATAAAACTAAAATGAATGTCAAATTCTTCATGTTATTTTTTCTTTTTCTTAAGATTCAATTTTTCAAATTCTGCGATTTCTTTAAAAACGTCCTTAAATGTCTTTTGGTCTGCATCCGAGAAAATCAAGGTTTCTTGGTAGTCCATGTCCGCTAATTTCTGTGTGGCTATCGAATGTCCAATATAATCCTCTATAGCATCCAGCATCGGTTTTTCTTCGGTGCTACAAAAAGATAAAGCTTTGCCTTTTTGCATGCCTCTACCCGTTCTACCTATGCGGTGAACATAGTTTTCAGCCTCTTCTGGCAAGTCATAATTAATCACAAAGTCTACATTTGGAATGTCTACGCCTCTAGCACTTACATCTGTAGCTATCAGTACCATTAATTCCCCAGATTTTAACCTCCTCATGGTATCTTTCCGCTCTAGGTGGGTTTTTCCTGAATGTATCGATTCTGTTTTTATCCCCACTCTTTCCATGGCTGCAACCACCCTATCAGCTCGTACTTTTGTTCTGACAAAAACTACCAACTTCTTGTCTGCGTTTTGATTAATAAATCGCTCAAGAAAGAATCTTTTATCATCCATTTCAACCAAAACCACCGAATGGCTTATGTTTTTTGAGATGGGATCGTCTGGAGAAATCTGTATACGAATAGGGTTTTTTACAATGGAATACGCCAATTTCTTAATTTTCTCGTCTATCGTGGCAGAGAAATATAAAGTCTGTCGTTTTTTAGGTAAATACCTCAAAACATCTTCGATGTCTTTATAAAAACCCATGTCCAACATTCTATCTGCCTCATCTAATATCAAAAACTCAGTACCGCTAAAATCAATATAACCTTGTGATCGTAAATCAAACATTCTTCCAGGTGTAGTTACCAAAATATCTACTCCTTTTTGAAATGCCGCTATCTGTGGGTCTTGGTCGGTACTGCCAAACAAAGCCAAAATACGAAGTTTGGTGTATTTCGCTATTTCTTTAAAAACCTCCGCTATTTGCTGAGCCAATTCATGTGTTGGCACCATAACCAAAGCCCTAACCGAACCTTTGGTAAATCGTGAAGGCGGATTGCTATGTAAAATATTAATAACTGGAATTGCAAAAGCCGCAGTTTTTCCTGTTCCTGTTTGAGCTATTGCCAGCACATCTTCGCCTTTCAGAATATTAGGAATAGCCTTATACTGAATATCCGTAGGTTTCTTAAAACCCTTTTCCGCCAAGCTTCTTTTTATATCTGAGGATATTCTGTATTCTTCAAACTTCATATCAATCTCCCCAAGTTATAATATTGTCATTTTTCTTTTTGTTTTTGTTGTGCCAATCTCTCGGTGCTTTATCTATTCTTTCACCTTCTTTGTTTTTGTTAGCTTCGGATACCACTATGACCCTGCCCATTTGCTCTGAGCCATTTAATTTTTTTATAGCAGCTGAGCCACTTTTTCTATCGGCCATTTCAACAAACGCAAAGCCTTTGTTTTGCCGAGAAACCTTGTCAATGATGATTTTGGCTGATGTTACTTCACCAAACGGCGAAAACAATTCCATTAAATCCTTATCTGTAAATTTAAAAGGGATACTCCCTACAAAAATGTCCATATCTTATTTTAGTTTGTCAATTTTCTAAATACTTGCTCTAATGTGGCACCACCTGATTTGAGGTTTTCTAAGGTATCATCTGCCACCAAATTCCCTTTGTTGATTATTATTACTCTATCACATATTGCTTCTACTTCCTGCATAATGTGCGTACTCAATATTATCGTTTTGTTTTTTCCAACTTCCTTTATCAATTTTCGAATTTCTACCAGTTGATTTGGGTCTAAACCAGTTGTTGGTTCGTCTAAAATTAACACTTCTGGATCATGAATAAGTGCTTGTGCTAAGCCTACTCTTTGTCTGTACCCTTTTGAAAGCTGCTCTATTTTTTTGCTTTTTTCAGGAGAAAGCCCCACCATTTCTATCACTTTGTCAACCTTTTCATTTAAAAGTTCTCCCTTCAATCCGTACATTTCACCTACAAATGCCAGATATTCTTTCACGTACATTTCAAGGTACAAAGGATTGTGTTCTGGTAAATAACCTACCTGTTTTTTGGTGTCTAGATTATCAACAGAAATGGGCATTTCGTTTAAAAATGCTTCTCCTGAACTTGCATTTAAAAACCCTACCAAAATTTTCATAGTAGTACTTTTTCCGGCACCATTTGGACCTAGAAACCCTAGAATCTCTCCTTTTTTCAATGAAAAAGATATATTATTTACGGCTATTTGGCTTCCATAAATTTTAGTGAGATTTTTTACTTCTATCGACATTTAGAATTATAACAGATAATGATTACAAAATTAATCATTTATTCGTTAAGAATAGTAAAAAGGCCTAATTGTGAGAGTTTGGGCACTTAAGTTAAAGTTAAAAAGTGTTAAAGCCCTTTTTTAGTATTATTATAAAAAGTAGTTTTGGATAAACAATTCTTAAGTTTTGAATAGAATAAATGTATTAATTGGCCTAATGCTCCTTGCCTTGGTATCTCTCATTGGATTCCAATGGTATTGGATACAAGATGCCATTACCGTAAAAAAAGAGCAGTTTGACCGAAAAGTAAATGAAACTTTAAAAGAAACTGTTCAACAAATTGAGAAACAGGAGGTGATTTTTTTGACCAAACAAAGAATAATTGAAGAAGAAAAAAAACGCCTATTGGAGATTTCGCAAAAGAAAAAACAGCCTAAAAGAGAAATAGTTAAAAAACAGGATTACGTTTCGGATACTTTAAACTTTGTTTATGCTGATGGAAATCAGTTAAAAATGCAGCCTCGTCAAGTTGTAACAATCAATATAAACTCTGGAATAGAGCCAAAAAGTGATGCCGGAACCGAACGTATGTTTATTTTCCCCGAACAAGAAAGTGAATACATAAGAGCATATTTGCAAGAAGAACACAAGACTTTTGAGAAATTCAGAAAGCGTTCTAGAGAGTTGGCACAGAAACAATCCAACCTTTTGGATATGACCAAGGTTTTTGATGAAGACCCATTTTTTAACCTCTCCAATGGTTTTCCTGAAATAAACTGGGTCGTTTCAGAAGATAATTCTACTGTGGAAATCCATGGGCCAGAGTTACCTCAAAAACCAAGGGCTGTATCAAATTCTATTAGTAACAAATGGGCCAATAACAATTCGAAAAAACAAGAGAAAGTAAATTTGATGAAGGATGTGATGAAGGATTTCATCATAGGAAAAAGAAGTATTTATGAACGATTAGGGCATGTAATGCTAGACACCTTACTTAAAAAAGAATTTGCAGAAAACGGTATAAATATTCCTTTTGAATATTCGGTAAAAGATAATGGCAACGTGATTTTTGCTTCTTTAAACAAACAAGAATCAAAATCAAATCACCTCAATTATAAAATCAAACTCTTTCCAAATGATACATTTCAGCAGGAGCAATTCTTGCAGGTAAATTTTCCTGAAAAACAGAATTATATCTTGAAAAACCTATGGTCAGTTTTTGGCAGTTCGTTCCTGTTAATTGCTTTTGTGGGAGGGATTTTTTACTATTCTGTAAATAGTCTTTTAACCCAAAAGAAACTCTCGAATATCAAAAACGACTTTATCAACAACATGACCCACGAGCTGAAAACACCAGTATCAACTATAGCATTGGCTTTGGAGGTTATCAAAGATAAGGATATTCACAAAAGCCCAGAAAAAACGGAAAGGTATCTGAACATAATAACAGAGGAAAACCAAAGACTAGGTACCCAAATAGAAAAAGTATTACAGATAGCCAAACTCGAAAAAGGAGATTTGAACTTGAATTTTGAACCAATAGACATTAACGAGATATTGGATCAAGTTGTAAAAAATCAAAGTGTGGCACTAGAACAATATGGCGTAAAACTAAATCTTGATTTGAAAGCTGAAGAAACCATTGTTTCAGCTGACAGCGTTCATCTCACCAATATTTTCTTTAATTTGATGGATAATGCTATAAAATATGCAAAAGAACAACCTGAAATAAGTATAGCTACCAGCAATAGCGATTCAGAAATGTTTATTTCTATTTCAGACAAAGGCATAGGTATACCAAAGGATCAGTTGAGCAAGATTTTCGATAAATTCTATAGAGTACCCAAAGGAGACTTACATGACGTAAAAGGCTACGGATTAGGCTTAAGTTATGTAAAAACCATGGTGGAATTGCATAAAGGAAAAATCGTAGTAAACAGCAAAATAAACGAAGGCACTGAGTTTTTAGTTACAATGCCACTTTCAACTATATAAATATTCAAATAAAAGACTCCTAAAACAACCAAAACTTAGAAACCAAATGGAAAAAATAAGAATCCTATTAGCCGAAGATGACCAAAATCTTGGCTCACTTTTACAAGAATATTTAGAAGCTAAAAATTATGATGTTACCCTTGCCAAAGATGGCAATCAAGCATTAGATATTTTCCTTTCTGCTGAGTTTGATTTTTGTGTTTTAGATGTGATGATGCCTAAAAAAGATGGCTTTGCCCTAGCCAAAGAGATCAGAACAAAAAATGCAGACATTCCTTTGATATTTCTAACTGCCAAAAGTATGACAGAAGATACCATCAAAGGTTTTGAGGTAGGAGCAGATGATTATATTACGAAGCCATTCAGCATGGAGGAACTTTTGGTAAGAATAAAAGCCATACTCAAAAGAAGCAAAAAAGGAGATATAGATCCTGAATCTGAAATTTTTCAGCTTGGAAAATTGGAATTTAATGCCCTACAACATGAATTAAAAAGCACGAGCGAAAAATTTAAACTCACCACCAAAGAATCCGATTTGCTTAAGTTGTTCTGTCAACATCAAAACAAAACGGTTAGTAGAAGCTATGCCCTAAAACTCATCTGGGGCGACGACTCCTATTTCAATGCCCGCAGCATGGATGTGTATATAACCAAACTGAGAAAATACCTAAAAGCTGACCCAAGTATCCAAATCATGAACCTGCATGGTGAAGGGTTTAAGTTGGTGTGTTGATAAGCTTATTCCCAAATTCCTATCATTTTATCCTTGAGAAATTCTCCGTCGTTGGCTTGTTTTTGGCCTTTGGTGCTTCTTCCATTTTCTATGGTTTTCTGCATAAGAAGTCTCATTTCATTGACTTTTTCTGGATATTTATCTTGAAGATTAACCTTTTCAGATGGATCGTCTTTTAAATTATACAATTGTATTTTAGGTAAACCTAGCTCCTCTTTTCCAGCCCTCGGAAAACTCCACCCGCCAGAACCTGCAGTAAAATTTAACTTCCAATCTCCTTCCATAATTCCAAAATTTCCATCTATTGAATGCACAACAGTAGAAGTTCTTTCGTACTTTTTTGGTTTACTCTCAAAAATCGGTAATAAGCTAAAACTATCCTCTCCAGCATTATCTTCTAGCTTGGTTTGAGTGATTTCTGCCATCGTAGCAAAAAAGTCTGTTAAGCAAACTGTCTGATTTGAAACTTTAGAATTTGGAATTTTAGAATCCCACCTTACAATCAAAGGAATTCTGTGTCCACCTTCATAGATGTCGGCTTTTTGCCCGCGGTAAATATAACTTGGCTCGTGGCCGAGAGCCTGCAATTCGGGAATATCAGCAGCTGTAGAGCATCCATTGTCGCTCGTAAAAACAATAATTGTATTTTCTATTTCGCCAGTTTTTTCTATCGCTTGGATAATTTTACCTATCATATCGTCAACCATAAGTACAAAATCACCATATTCGTTAGTTTTAGATTTACCAAGATATTCTTTCGAAGGCAAAATTGGCGTGTGGGGAGCAGCTAATGGCAAATATAAAAAGTAAGGCTCTTTGCGTTTTTTCCCAATAAAATCTATGGCTTTTTGTGTAAAAACATCTAATACTTCTTTATGCTTAAAATCATCCCCAATAGGTCCTTCTCTCCAGAAACCTTTTCCCTTTGTACCAGCAATTGTATCAATTTTAGTAGCCGTAATTTTGTTATTTTCAATATAAAAATAGGGCGGAATATCTAAGGAGGCTGTAATGCCATAGAAATAATCAAAGCCGATATCATTTGGGCCATTTCTTAATGGTTTTTCAAACGAAATCTCACCATTTCCGTTTTTTTGCCAACCCAGACCTAAATGCCATTTGCCAATGCAGGCTGTTTCATAGCCCTTGGTTTTCAAGATAGAGGCCAAAGTCATTCTTTGCGTTTTAATCAATAGACTATCATAACTCCACAATACACCAGATTTTATCTCAGATCTCCATGCATATCTTCCCGTAAGGATTCCGTATCTGGAAGGTGTACATACCGCAGAATTGCTATGTGCGTCTGAAAATTTAATACCCTTTTTTGCCATTAAATCGATATTGGGTGTATTGATTTTTGACTTAGGATTCATGCAACTCACATCTCCAATTCCTAGATCATCAGCCAAAATAAAAACCACATTTGGCTTTTTTTGTGCGATTGACACAAAACTAATAAGGAAAATACATGCTAAAAATAATCGCATAGGAAGGTAGTTTTATTGGTTTTCAAAAATACCAATAAATTCTAGAATCAAAAGAATTGCGGGTGAATATCTAAAAAGGAGGGATAAGTTTTTATAATGGCTTCGAGGCCATTTTGAGATTTAAGAATTACTCATTTTAAACTCTGAAATACAAAATGCTCGAGAAATGCTTCCAGTTCTTTGGGGTCTTTTTTTTCTGAAAAATCACAAAGGCGAGGTAAGTGTTGCATAAAATAATATTGAAAATGACTCATTTCTACCAAAGAACTTGCTAAAGTTTTGGCATATGGATAACCAGGTTTATAATCCAAAAAGACATCTGCTATCAGAGAACAAAGATCCTTAAAAGGCTTAAATAGCATTTCTCTGTTTAATTCATCTATGTTTTTGGCTAAATATGTTTTGCTTCCTTCCGCAATCGCAATATAGTAAAGAGCCTTTTGGTCAATGTCAAGTATACTTTGTTCCTCGTTGTCTTCCCAAACCAGTAAATCTATAATTTTTTTTATTTTTTCTTCAGGGTCAATGATATTGTTTAATTTGAAAATCACTTGAAACTCTACAAAAGCCCAATATAAGTCCACTAAATAAATGAGCAGTTTATGTTTATTCTCAAAATATCTATAAACGGAGGCCTCGGTGGTAGGAATAGCAACGGCCAATTTTTTAAAAGTAAAATTTTCATAACCTATTTCGTTAATCAATTCAATAGACTTCCTTATCATCTGCTTACCTAAACCGCTAGTTTCGGGGTCTCTCAAATAAAGAGCTTTGTTCATTTTTACTTGAAATCCTATCTGCATAAAAAATACTTTATAATATTAAAACATCGATGGAACAAAGTTAAACAAATATTTGTAATAGTATTACTATTATAACAATTATTTATTATCTTTGTTGAAAGAAAAAACACTTTTATGGAAAAACCAAGCATTTTAGCAGCTTTAAGTAAGATATTCAAACTATTGTGGCTTGATAAACAAGATATAACTGCTATATATTTCTATTCAATTTTTGCGGGATTGGTTTCCCTTTCACTGCCTTTGGGTATACAAACCATTATAGGTTTTGTCCAAGCAGGCAGCTTGTCAACTTCTATTATTGTTCTTATAATATTAGTTTTGATTGGAACCTTCATTGGGGGTTTTTTGCAAGTTAAACAACTAGAACTAATTGAAAAAATCGAACAAAAGCTATATTTCCGATACACACTTGACTATGCAGAGAGATTACCTAGACTAAATATTGAAAAATTAGAGGGTTATTATTTACCAGAAATAGTTAACAGATACTTTGATTTGCCAAGTCTTCAAAAAAGTTTGCACAAATTGCTAGTAGATATACCTGCTGCGTTTATTCAGATTCTTTTCGGAATAATTCTACTATCGTTTTATCATCCTCTGTTTATTGCGTTCGGTTTGATTTTGTTTACAGCAATATTTTTGATAATCCGCTCCACTTCAAAAGGAGGATTCCAGACTTCATTAGAAACCAGTGATTACAAATACAAAATAGCTGCGTGGCTTCAAGAAATGGCAAGAGGAATAAAAACATTTAAATATTCGCAAAATTCCCATTTGCATTTGCAAAAAGCAGATAATTTATTATCTGGTTATTTAAAAGCAAGAACGAGCCATTTCGAAATATTAAAAATTCAGTTTTGGATTTTAATTGTTTTTAAGACAATAATTGTTGCATCAATGTTGATTTTAGGTGTGGTTTTATTAATCCAACAGCAAATTAATATTGGCCAGTTTATAGCAGCAGATATTGTAATAATCGTGATTCTGACTTCGGTCGAAAAAATGATTAGCAACCTTGATCAAATCTATGAATCATTAACATCAGTAGAAAAACTTGATAAAATATCTAAAGCTGCAATAGAAGATACTGGAAGTTCGATATTAGAAGAAAACAACCAAGGCTTAAGTGTAGAGTTTAGGGATGTTTACTTTAAATATAAAAACGAAGAACCATTAATTGACAATTTGAATTTCAAGATCAATTCAGGAGAGTGGGTTTTGCTAAAAGGAAATTTCGGATCTGGAAAATCTACCGTATTTAGACTTTTAGGGGGAGTTGTAAACAAACAAAATGGACAAGTGCTTATAAATGACTTACCAATTGGCAGTTATGACCTCGCATCACTAAGAAACCAAATGGGAATATTGTCAGGAAATCAAGAGATATTTGATGGCACCTTATACGAAAACATTACGCTTGGAAATAAAAAAATAAGCCTAGCAGCGGTACAGAACATCATTAAACTTACTGGCTTGGATGTTTATGTAAACAAAATGGAAAAAGGAATAAATACGCCCTTAATGCCATTTGGATTGCAATTGGCTTCAAAAATTAAATATCAAATATTGTTATGTAGGGCTTTGATATTGCCTAAAAACATCTTTTTGATAGAAGATCCCTTTAAGTTTTACAACCAAGAACAATTTGAGCCAATCTTTGATTTTCTAAAAGAAAGGCAATCAACCGTAATTATGACTTCAAATAATGATAATCATAAATCATATTTTAATCAAATCATTGAATTGAAAAACTAATGAATAATTTATTAAAAAAATCTTTGGATGGCGACTCTGGTTTAGAAGAGAAATACGATTCGCTTAATCACTTATATCACATTGATAAAAAATCAAAAATCAGAAAATGGTTTTTAGGAATTTCCATTGGTGCTGCTATTGTTCTTTTCTTGCCTTGGACCCAAAATATAAGGGCAAAAGGAAAAGTAACCACTTTAAATCAACAATATAGACCTCAAGCTCTCAACACGCTTTTACCTGGCAAAATTGTAAAATGGTATGCTTCAGAGGGAGATTTTGTAAAAAAAGGAGATACCATAATTCAACTTTCGGAAGTAAAAACAGAATATTTGGATCCTTTTCTAACTGAAAATTACGGAAAACAAATAGAAGCAAAAACATTAAGTTCGGAAGGCTATCTAAATAAAGCCAAAACTTCTGAAATACAGATTTCGGCACTAAAAGAAGGCTTAAGGCTAAAAATTTCGGCCAATAGTAACAAAATAGAACAACAGTTATTAAAAATTTCGAGTGATAGCTTAGACCTGGTGGCGGAAGAAAATGCCTTAAATGCCTATAGTAGGCAAATAGAAGCCGCAAAAACGATGCTAGACCAAGGTGCACTTTCTATGGTGGAGTTTGAGAAAAGAAGAGTAAACTTTCAGAATAGCAAAGCCAAAGTGAATAGCGTAAGCAACAAACTTAACCAGAGCAAACAGGAATTGCTTAATCTAAAAATTGAGCGAAATAGTATTTTTCAAGATTATCAAGAGAAAATTTCGAAAGCCGACGGAGATAGGTTTAGTAGCATTTCTGCCGCTAGATCTACTGAGGCGGAAATATCAAAATTAAAGAATCAAATGGCCAGCTATGCTGTTAGGCAAGGAATGCTATTCATCTTAGCTCCACAAGATGGGCAAATCGTAAAAACAAAAAAAGCGGGTATAGGTGAAGTGCTAAAAGAGGCTGATGTAATAGCCGAAGTTGTTCCAGAAATGCCTGATAAAGCAGTCGAATTGTATATTCAACCCATGGATTTGCCACTGTTGAGTCTTGGACAAAATATCAGGTTTGTTTTTGATGGCTTTCCAGCAATTGTGTTTAGTGGCTGGCCAAATTCAAGCTATGGTACATTTGGTGGAAAAGTAACCTATATTGAAACTTCAGCCAACGAAAGCGGCCTTTTTAGGGTTTTGGTAGCACCTGATGAAAAATGGCCAGATATGCTAAAAATAGGAGGCGGGGCTAACGGTATTGCTTTGCTAAAAGATGTTCCAATTTATTTCGAACTATGGAGAAACATCAACGGATTCCCACCAGAATATTATCAATTTAAAAAAGATGAAAAGACTAAATAATATTATATTTCTTTTATTAAGTTTTGGGTCCTTCACACAGGCCCAAACTTTAACATTGGATAGATTTCTTCGACAAATAGAAGAAAATCATCCTATTGTCAAACAGGCTGACTTAAAGATTGGTCAGTCTAGATATGCCGTGCTAGCAGCAAAAGGAATCTTTGACCCTCAGCTAAACTATAGTTTTGATTCGAAGAAACTGTTAGGCGATACCTATTATAATTTGAACACACCCGAACTTAGCCTTTTTACGCCAATCGGCTTAAAAGTAAAAATGGGTATGGAAAACGCTTCTGGTAAATACCTTAATGCCGAACGCACCAGTGGGAATTTGAGTTATTTTGGATTGGAAATGCCCTTGCTAAAAGATTTTATCTTAGATAAAAAAAGGGCAACATTAAAGCAAGCAGCGGTTTTGGTTCAAAGTAATGAAGTAGACAAAAGAAATGCTTTGAATGATTTATTTCTATCAGCTTTGAGCGATTACTATGAATGGGCTAGAAACTACCAGCAGATATTGGTTCTAGAAAAAAACCTCAATAATGCCCAAGAAAGATTTCAATTAACCAAAGTTTTAGAAAAAAACGGAGATAAGTCAGGTATTGATACTACAGAGGCTTTAAGTCAACTAATTTCAATTCAATTAATGCTTGAGAATAGTTTTCAGTCTTATAATAAATCAGCTATTCTATTGTCAAGTTATGTGTGGGATCAGAATGGCGAGCCGATGTTATTGACCAATCAGACCATTCCCGATACTTTGATTCTTAAAAGTTTGCCAAGTATTCCTGTCGTAGAGTCTCTGATACAGAATATTGATATGCATCCACAAATTAGATTTTACGACCTCAAAAGGAATCAATTAGAAATAGAACAAAGGCTAAAAAAACAAGCACTTATGCCTGATTTAAGAGTTAAGATGAATCTTTTATCCAAAGATTATTACAGCTTTGAGCCAGCAATGTATTCACAATTAAACAATAACTACAAAATTGGCTTGAGCCTAAACGTTCCCTTGCTTTTTAGGGAAGGACGTGGTGAATATCAGAAATCAGTCTTAAAATTAAAAGAAAACGACTGGCTTCTTAAACAAAAAAATTGGGATTTAGAGACTAAAATCCGAGGCCACCAAGCCGAAATATTGGCCTTAGCAAAACAGATTAAAATATCTGAGCAATTGCTAGGCAACTACGAGTCATTGCTAAATTTAGAAGAGATAAGGTTTTCTCAAGGAGAAAGTTCCTTGTTTATCATAAACTCAAGACAGAATAAATCTCTAGAGGCACAATTGAAATTGGTAGAACTCAAAAATAAGTATCTACAGACATGGTTTAAACAACAATGGGCTGCAGGAATCATCAACAATTAAATAAAAATCTCATGATACAGCTACAGGTAATAGGAAGAACTGAAAATCAAATGAGTCAAATCAAAGATTTAATTCTTAAATATAAATATGCAAAATCAATAGAAATTGACTGGAATAGAACAAGCTATAAAGCAGAAGGAAGTGAGGAGATTGTTCATAAGCTTAGTTGCATAACCAAGGCTGCTTTTTTTACAGAAATTCAAAAATTAATCCACGACCAGTTTGAAGAAAAATCTATAGAGATTTATGCTATACCCTTAAGTTATTTCGATTGGAGTCTAAACGAAAACTTAAAGCAAGAACATTAAAGTAGTTTGAAAAGTGTTCTTGCACTTATGGCTATAATCAATAATCCTACAGCGACCATGGCTGGTTTACGTGGGATTTTATTAACCAAATAAGCTCCAATTGGAGCTGCTATTACTCCACCAACAATTAGTCCAGTTATTACTTGCCAGCCATTTACGCCTTCAAACATCAAAAAAGTTAGTCCACTAGCGAAGGCTATTGCAAACTCAGCGGCATTGACTGAGCCAATGGTATAGCGAGGGTCTCGACCTCTTCCAATAAGCGTTGAAGTAACGATGGGGCCCCAGCCTCCTCCGCCTATGGCATCCATAAAACCACCAAAAACAGCCAGAACGCCTAATTGTTTGGTGGCTTTTTTGGGTCTCTTTTTTCTTAAAGCTTTATAAATAATAATGGAAGCCAGAATTATCATATAAATAGCTATATATGGCTTAATCAGATCTCCATTAATAACATCTGACAGAAGATATGCTCCAATTATTGAGCCAATTACGCCAGGAATTATTAGCATTTTAGCTAATTTTTTGTTGATATTACCGAATTTGTGGTGAGAGATAGTTGAAGCTCCAGTTGTAAACATTTCGGCTACGTGAACACCTGTGCTACTAATGGCAGGAGGAATACCAAAAGCTAACAAAAAAGAGGTTGAAGTAGCACCATAACCCATTCCTAAGGTGCCATCTACCAACTGGGCAAACAATCCAATCAACAGAAAAATGAAAAAGTCAGAGGAAAAACCTTCACTGATATTAGCAAAAGTAAACCTTGATGAATAATTATAAAATAAAACTGAAAACAATACAAAAAGCATCAACATTGGGATTATATACCACCAATATTGAGATTCTATCGTATTTGCTTGACTTCTATTTTGCGATTTCATCCAGATTTCATTTAAAAAACTTCGACAAAATTATATTAATATATTTAATCTACCAAATTAGTAGACTATTAAATTTGTGTTATAATTTTAAAGTTATTATTCCTATCAAATCAAAATAGTCACTATTTTAAATTCCATAGAAATAAAGAAATCATGATAGATTATCTCCGATTAGGCTAATTGAAAGTTCTAAATAGAATTGTTTCTTATATTCAAAGTTTATAGATTTAAGGCTTAATAAAATAATCAACCTAGAAAAGTATGAAAGCGATCAAGCTTGTTTTTTGTCTATTTGTGTTAAATAATTTAAATGCTCAAAACATTAAAGTAATGACCTTCAACATCCGCTACAATACGGAGCGAGATGGGATCAACAAATGGGACAACAGAAAAGATAGAGCTGCTGAAATGGTGAAATTTTATGAGGCTGATTTCTGTGGCATGCAAGAGGCTTTGATTGGCCAAATCAATGATTTACAAGAAAGATTGCCAGAATATGCACACTTTGGATTAGGCCGCGATGACGGAAAGGAAAAGGGCGAGTTCTCCCCTATTTTTTACAGCAAAACCAAGTTTAAATTGCTTAAAAATGAAACGTTTTGGTTAAGCGAAACTCCCGAAAAACCTAGCAAAGGTTGGGATGCCAATTTGCCAAGAATTGTGACTTGGGGTTATTTTCAAGATATTAAAAGCAAAAAGAAATTTTATGTTTTTAATACACATTATGACCATATTGGTCAAGTAGCGAGAGCCGAAAGCTCAAAATTGATTTTAAGAAAAATAAAGGAAATTGCAGGAAATGAATTGGCAATTTTAACAGGAGATTTTAATGCAACACCAACGGAAGAACCCATTAAAATAATTCTAAGTGAACTAACAGAAACCTCCACCTTAAGCCAGAGCCCACATTTTGGGCCTGAAAGCACCTTTAACGGTTTTGAAGCTAAAGAAGTTGACAACCGGAGAATTGATTATGTTTTTGTAAATAAGCCAAAAACAAATGTTTTAAAACACGCTACACTAACCAATACTTGGGGAGGTTTATTTGCTTCCGATCATCATCCCGTATTGGCTGTTATAAATATTTCTATAAAATAAGATTCCATCTTTTGCATAAAAAGTGTATTGAAATTTACTTTTTAAAGCTCATAAATAGCCAATTATTAAAAAAATTTAATAATTTTACATTAAAACCTTAATATATATTTCATGAAAAAACTACTGCTCATAATTAGCATTTTCTTTTTTACTAATTCGATTTTTGCTCAGCATACCATTATACCTGCTCCTGTAAGTTTTGAAAGTACGGATGCCATGTTTATGCTTGACCAACAAACCAGCCTAGACATAAAAAATGGCAATCCTGAACTATTGAAAATAGTCGAAAATTTTCAACAATTCCTAAAAAATGGCGGCACAAATGTTGAAATTAAATCAGTTGCCAATCCTGACAGAAGCAATAAGGCACTTATTTTAGAAATTTTAAAAGACAAAGATGCATCTCTTGGAAATGAGGGATATACACTTGAAGTTAAAGAAAATACGGTTGAAATAGCAGCAAATGCCAATGGTGGAATATTTAACGGTTTACAAACACTAAGACAAATGTTGCCGAGAGATTTTGAATCGAAAGATTATCCTAGCGGAATGGGTATGTTGATGGGTTGCAAAATTAAGGATTATCCAAGGTTTGGTTGGAGAGGTTTGATGTTTGACGATAGTCGCCATTTTTTCGGAGTGGATGCCGTGAAAGAATATATCGACAAAATGGCCCAATACAAATTCAATGTTTTCCATTGGCACTTGACAGACGACGAAGGTTGGAGAATTGAGATAAAGTCGCTTCCAAAACTAACAGAAATTGGGGCATGGCGAGTTGAACGTTTTGGAAGATTTGGAGATACGCGTCCACAACCAAAAGAAGGCGAAAAAGCAACTTATGGTGGTTTTTATACCCAAGAACAAATCAAGGATGTTATAAAATATGCGGCTGAAAGAAATATTACGATAGTACCTGAAATTGATATTCCAGGCCACAGTATGGCAGCATTAGCAGCTTATCCCGAACTTTCAACTTTGAAAAAACCAACTATGGTAAACCCAGGAGCTAAGTTTGCGGAATGGTATGGAGACGGAAAATTTGAAATGTTGATCGAAAATACACTGAATCCTGCCGACGAGAAGGTTTACGATTTTGTAAACAAAGTTATGACGGAAGTTGCGATGTTGTTTCCAGGACAATACATTCACATGGGAGGAGATGAATCTTATCATGGATATTGGGAAAGAGACGCTTCTGTGCAAGCTTTTATGAAAAAGAATAAAATAAAAGATACCCACGAATTGCAAAGCTATTTTGTGAAAAGAGTAGAGAAGATAGTGAGCTCAAAAGGCAAAAAACTAATAGGTTGGGACGAAATATTAGAAGGTGGATTGGCTCCAGGTGCCGCAGTGATGAGCTGGAGAGGCATGAAGGGCGGAATTGAGGCTGCTAAAATGGGTGTTCCAGTTGTGATGACACCAACCACTTACGCCTACATAGATTATACCCAAGGCGATAAAAGTGTTGAAAACCCAATTTATGCCAGCTTGTCTTTAGAGAAATCATTCGAGTTTGAGCCAGTTCCGGAGGGTGTCGAAGCTAAGTATATACTAGGTGGTCAAGCCAATTTATGGACAGAGGTGATTCCAAACTTGCAATTTGCATTTTACATGACTTACCCAAGAGCTTTTGCTACTTCTGAGGTGCTTTGGAGTCCATTAGAAAAGAAAAGTTGGGATTCATTTATAAATCGTACAGAATCGCATTTCTATAGATTTGATGCTGCTAAAACCAATATTTCTAGAGCAGTATTTGAGCCTATCGTGACAGTAAAAAAGGTGGACGAAAAAATAATGGTTGAACTGAGCAATCATGTGCCTAATACCGAACTATTTTATACAATAGATAATACTTATCCAGTAAATTTCGGAAATAAATACACTGGACCTTTTGAAGTTCCAAATGGTAATCTTAGTCTTAGAACTCAATCTTTCAGAAATGGACAATCACTTGGCAGAGAATTAATTATACCTTATGAAGAATTGGTAAAAAGGGCCAAATAAAAAAATGGCATAATTGTTTTCAGTAAAATTTTCCAAAAGTAGGGTCATTTAAATTGGCTCTACTTTTTTGTTTTATCCTGGTTCTTCGCATTTTAATATTTTTTATTGCCTTATTTATATCTATCAAAGGAGAGGATAAAAACTTCTAAAAGTCTGATTAAGCGGCACAATAATTGCTTATAAAAATTTGTTTTTAAGCAATTATTATTGAGTGAAATGTTAACAAATTTAAGTTTAGTTCTAACGCTGCTTTTGCACGTTTTTAGCTTTAGCTATATACCTAGCCACAAACACATTACCAAACGTTATAGTATACATGGTATTGACTTATCTCACCATCAAAAAAACGTTGATTGGGAAAGAGTTGCCAATCACGGTGATTTTAAAATAAGTTTTTGTTTTCTTAAAGCTACCGAAGGTGGAGATTTTCAAGATACCAAATTTCAGCATAATTGGAGAGAAAGTAAAGAAGCAGGAATATCAAGAGGAGCATATCATTTTTACAATCCAAGCAAAAATGCCGTTGTTCAAGCCAGAAATTTTATAAATAATGTAAAACTTCAAGAAGGAGATTTAGCACCTGTTTTAGATTTTGAAAAAGACGTAAACAATGTTAGTGTTGCTACTGTACGTAAAAATTTAACCAAATGGCTACAAATTGTTGAAAAACATTATGGTATTAAACCCATAATTTATTCCAACACTTTTATTTATAACAAATACATCAAAGGCCATTTCAAAGATACGCCACTATGGTTAGCCGACTATCAATCTGGGAATATTCACAGCTTGGTTAAAAGCCCGAATCTAAAGATATGGCAATACACCGAAAAAGGACGCGTAAGTGGTGTTGCAGGAAATGTTGATATCAATGCATTTGTAGGCAATCAAGAAGAGTTTGAAAGTTTAAAGTTAGGTTATGAAGAAGCTGACTTTGAAATTGAGATAGAATCTGTGACTAAAAAATAAGTTTCACTTCCTGTTTTTTAGGGGAATTATATATCTGCAAGCTGTCCAAATTTCATCGATAGCCGAAACTTTTACATCTTGCAATCCGAACCGTGAGGCAATGGCTTTTACTGAATGATAATCAAGATCAGTTGCTACTCCAGAAGTTTTTTTTGGCCAAGAAATCCAAATCATTCCGTTTGGTTTCATTTTCTCGAAAAGTGTTGATAGTTCTAATTTCAGGGCATCTTGATTTTTTTCGAAAACATGAATAAAATCGGCAAATTCTCCTTCTTCACATTCTTCAACATCTGGAATTTCTATCAATAAGTCAAAGTAATTCTCAGGTATATTCTTTAAAATCACCTTTTGACCGTCCTTTAAGCCTAGTTTTTTGAAAAGAGGGTTGGGCATTATTTCCTTTTCATTAATATTTTCCAATCTAAATACTCTATTTCGCCATTTTCAGAACTACCACTTTCAATAATAAGTATCAGTTTCCAATTTTGGCTATCTTTTTCAAAAGTCAATTCTTTTGAATCTATCAAATTTCCTTCCAATTCTTTTAAACTGCTCAAATCAAAATCAATTTTCTCGGTATCGTTAATCGTAAATTCCAATATGTTTTTTTCTAATTTAGTCTTTAAGGAATTACCAGCTACTGTTCTTGAAAACACATCTTCTTTATACTGACTCACATCTGAAGAAATCATATAATCAGCATTATGCAATTCAATAAAATTTTCATTCTTTCTACTGAAATATCTGTATTTCACATAAGATTGCTTAGACGGAAGATTGAGCAGATTTAATACCAATTGACTCCTTTGGTATTCGTTTTTCTCATTCTTAAGTTCTTGAAATTGCTTCGGACTCAAGTATTTTTCAAAAATTTCCACACGATTTTCAGAAAGATATTCCAAAGAAGCATAAAGCTTGTCCTGATCTAAGCTATCTAATTTCAAACCTTTCGGAACTTCAATTTTCCCTGCTTTTAAAAGCTTATTTTTCTCTAACACACTTTCCATTCTTCCAACTTGGTTTTTTCTAGAACTTTGGAATGCATTGTAAGGTGCATAAATAGCTAAAAGACTAATAATCAACAAAGAAAGAGGTATAACTTTAATATTATCAACTTTAGAAAAAGAAAAATATAGGCAAATTCCTAAAAGCCATATAGCCAGTAATGCCACAAAATATCGAGGTTCTGAAAGTCCATATTGATGTATTCTCACATAAATAGCCACCAACATCAAACCTACCAATGGCAGCAAAATCCAATAATAAGCCCTAGAAAATATTTGAATCCACTTATTGGTATTTTTTAGAGGGTTGATGAGTAAAAAGGCCAATATGCCGAAAATTGCACTTGCCAAAACCATAATACTTACCCAGCCTTTTGGCAATGACCAAGCCACCAAAATCTTAAATTCATAAGCTACAAGAATCGCTAAATAAATAGCCACCAATGGCAATAAGACGTATTGCGTAAAATATTTTAGACCAATCGGATAGGCATTGTCTTCGTCAATAATTTCCAGCTTTGGGATTTTTGAGGTAAAAATCCAAGTATTTACAAAGCCGTTTATCCCAATCCAAATGTACGGATACCAATCGTTGCTTAATTTTATTTCGAACAGGCTCTGGATTCCAAGCAATGCCACAACTAGCCCAATACTTAGCGTTACACTATACAGGAAACCAGTTAGAATAGAAATGAACAAGTGCTTATTGTATTGCCAAAAACCAGAAATTTGCTTGTTTAAAAAAAAAGGTGCGACCGAAACCAATAAATGAAAAGCAACAATCAAAACCGCGTATTTTATAAAAAAAGACTTGTTATATAATAAATCTTTAGGATCTGGAGCGTCTAAAAAATAGAAAAAAAGAAGAAATAAGATTCCAATGGCCAAAGAAGGTAATTTTAACTTGGGATTTCTTTCTCCAAAAATCTCAGCACTAAAAAACAATGGAACACCTAAAAGAAACGTAATTCCGATTTTCACAACTTCATTATTCTCATTATCTTCTGTAGCTAAGTAAATCATAGAAATAGTGGCTACTAAACTACTCAAAAGTGTAAATGAAAACCTTTTCAATGAAAATGAAAATGCATTTGAGACAGTTTTGAGGTTTTCAAGAGATAGAAATTTGGCCATGGTTTTTTTTGTCTAAATTAGTGAAAATTGTTTCTTTTCTAAACATTTCCTTATAATTTTAATCATGGTCTAAAATTCAACCAAAACCAAATGAAACTTTTTAAAATTACCTTAACTGCTCTCGTTTTTTCAAGTCTTTTTAGTTGCAAAACTAGCCAAATTAAAAGCCCAGCTCCCATTTATCCAATACCAACAACTGATCAATTAGCCTGGCATGAACTCGAGACTTATGCTTTTATTCATTTTACCACCAATACTTTTACAGGAAAAGAATGGGGATATGGTGACGAAAGTCCTTCAATAGTGAACCCAACGGATATGAATGTAGACCAATGGGTAAAAACCATAAAAGATGCAGGACTAAAAGCAGTGATATTAACTTGCAAACACCACGACGGATTTGTGCTCTGGCCAAGTAAGTACACCGACCACTCCATAGCGGCAAGTCCTTATAAAAACGGCAAAGGCGACATTGTAAAAGAAGTGTCAGAAGCTTGTAAAAAATACAGTTTAAAATTTGGGGTATACTTGTCTCCTTGGGATAGAAACCGAGCAGATTATGGAAGTCCTTCCTATGTGGAATATTACAGAAATCAACTAAAAGAACTTTTTGCAGCTTATGGGCCGATTTTCGAAATGTGGTTTGACGGAGCCAATGGTGGAGATGGCTATTATGGAGGAAGCAAAGAAAAACGTAAAATCAATGGCAGATCTTATTACGATTGGCCAAAAACTATTGAACTGGTAAGAGACCTTGAACCAAAGATTTTGTTTTTTAGTGATGCTGGTCCAGAGATAAGATGGGTTGGAAACGAACGCGGTGTAGCTGGCAGAACCAACTGGAATAGCATAAGCCGGGATACGCTTTATGCAGGTAAAGCTGGTATAGAAGGCCTATTAAATACAGGCCATGAAAAAGGAAAAGATTGGGTGCCTGCCGAAGTTGATGTGAGCATTAGACCGGGTTGGTTTTATCACAAAGAAGAAGATGATAAAGTAAAAACACCTGAAAAGCTTTTCGAAATCTATATGACTTCGGTAGGTAGAGGCTCTAATCTTTTATTAAATATTCCTCCTGACAGAAGAGGCCAAGTACATGAAAACGACGTAAAGTCACTATTGGAATGGAGAAAAATGCTAAACGAAAAGTTTTCAAATAACCTTGCGGCGAATGCCAAAGTTACCGTTAATTCTATTTTCAATAAAAACACGAAAGCCCAAAACCTTTGTGATGGAGATACAAAAACCTATTGGGCAGCTGCAGAAAATACCAATTCGGCTGTGGTAGAGCTGGATTTAGGTAAAACTCAAGTGGTAAATTTCGTAGAAATACAAGAATACATAGCTCTTGGCCAAAGAGTTAAAAGTTTTGCATTAGATGTTTGGAAAAATAACGAATGGAAACAAGTAGCACAAGAAACTACGATAGGGTATAAAAGAATTGTAGAAATAGAAAAAACACAAACTTCAAAAATCAGGATTAGGATTTTGGACGCAAAAGCAGCAGTAGTTCTGAGTGAAGTGAAAGTTTGGTAAGAAATATTAAAAAGAAAAAGGCAAATCGTTAAAATGATTTGCCTTTTTCATAAAATGAAGTTTAGAATCAATCCTTCAAATTGCTATGGTTTTTACTGTATGTGAAATAAATTATCATACCTAAAACCATCCATACAATCAGTCTCAACCAGTTTGTCCATCCCAAACCATATATCATTGACAAACAAACCAATACGCCCAAAACAGGAACAAAAGGCACCCAAGGCGTTTTAAATTCTCTCTTCATATCGGGCTCTGTTTTTCTTAAAACTATAACAGAAATACAAACTAATATGAAGGCGAACAAAGTACCGATACTTGTCATATCACCCACAATGTCGCCCGGTACAAACGCCGCAAACAAACCAACAATTATAAAAATTACAATGTTTGCTTTAAAAGGAGTTTTATACTTTGGGTGCAAATCACTTAATGCTTTTGGTAATAATCCATCTTTCCCCATAGCATAAAATACTCTCGACTGGCCCAATAGCATCACCAAAATAACGGATGAAAAACCCGCCAAAATTGCAACAGTAACAAACTGACCTAACCAAGCATAGCCTATCATATATTTGTTAATAGCAAAAGCTACTGAGGCTTCTTTTCCGCCCGTTCTGAAATCCTCTACAGTAGCTACACCCGTAAGCACATGGGCAAAAAGTATATATAAAATAGTACAAACAACTAACGATCCTAATATCCCAATGGGCATATTACGTTTTGGATTTATGGTTTCTTGGGCTGCAGTACTTACTGCATCAAAACCAATAAAGGCAAAAAACACAGTGCCCGCAGCACCTAAAATCCCCATAATGCCTCCGAAATTATGACTGATGCCTTGATCGTCAATATATTTTGTGGCTTCTGGAATATAAGTGGCGTGGTTGGCAGGATTGATAAAACCCCAACCAATGATAATAATTAAAATTACGATGGTTACTTTCAATATTACAATTATGCCATTCACAAAAGCCGATTCTTGAATACCTCTTATAAGTAACAAACTGATAACGCCTACAATAAACAAGGCAGGAATATTCATAATTCCCGAAACCCCATCTGCTGAGGTCTGAAATGGAGAATGGCACCACTCATATGGAATTGGGCTGGTATGTAAGACTTCAACCAGCAAATTATTTAGATATTCGCTCCAAGCTATACCCACTGTGGCGGCTCCAACTGCATATTCCAAAATCAAATCCCAGCCTATTATCCAAGCTAAAAATTCACCCATGGTAGCATAAGTATATGTATAAGCACTACCCGCTATAGGAATAGAAGATGATAACTCCGCATAGGCTAAACCTGCCAAAGCACAGCCAACCGCTGCCAAAATAAATCCATAAGTGACAGACGGACCAGCATTGTTTGCCGCCGCCGCAGCTGTTCTTACAAACAAACCTGCCCCAATTATGGCACCAACACCCAAAGCCACCAGCGACCATGCTGTTAGCGTTCGTTTTAAGCTTTTCTCATTATCAGCAGCTTCTTCTATTAGCAGACTGATTGGTTTTTTCTTCCAAAGTGACATACTTTTTTTAGGTTATTGGTTTCAATTAAAATCAAAAATAATACTTAAAGCTTAATATGAACTTAAACTTATAGAAAAGTATGTTCTGACTTTTAAAAATTAGTAATTTAAATATGAATACGGTATAAATTTTGTATTGCTTATACTAAACCAAATCGAAAAATTTTGGTCAAACTTACTCATATTTAAAAAATAACAATGCCATTTAAATTAATCGTAATAATCCTGTTATTGGCCTCATTTTCAAATTCTTGCCAAAGAAGAAAAGATATTGAACCTGATAATATTTTTAGATTTGAGCCGACCATTAAAGTCGGAAATCTAAACCGAACTTATACGGTTGTTTTGCCAAGTAATTATTACTCCGAAAAAACGGATCTTCCACTTGTGATTGCCATGCATGGTGGTGGAGGTAGTGCCAAACAAATGGAAGAAAGCTACGAACTACCCGAAAAAGCTGAAGCTGAAAAGTACATAATTGTGTATCCTGACGGTATTCAAAGCGATGGATTGCTAAAAGCAAGAACATGGAACGCGGGACTTTGTTGCGAATACGCCGTAGAAAACGACATAGACGATGTGGGTTTTTTGAGTAAAATGATTGATAAATTAATAGCTGATTTTAATATCAATCCCAAGCAAGTATTTTTAACCGGTATGTCAAATGGAGGAATGATGGCCTATCGATTGGCTTGCGAAATCCCTCAAAAAATTACTGCTATAGCTCCAGTGGCCTGTACTATGGTAACTACAAAACCTTGCACTTCTCAGAATACTATTCCTGTCCTACATTTTCATTCCGAACTTGACGAACATGTGCCTTATGAAGGCGGAATTGGAATAAGAGGTATAAATTACCCAGCTGTAGAAAAAGGTTTAAAGTTCTGGGCAGAAAACAATACTTGTAGCAATACTTCAAAAATCACAAAGCAGGAAACAAACTATAAACTAACGCAATGGATTGATTGTAAAAACAATGCGACGGTTTCTGTTTACCTTACAAAAGACGGTGGACACTCTTGGCCAGGTATTACCAAAGTTAGAATTGGAGGTGACGATCCATCAACTGCACTAAATGCCAACGAATTGATTTTCGATTTTTTTAATAAATACAGGTAATATTTATCTTTCAAGTTTTCTGCTAAAACAAAGAAGAAAATTATGAAAATAATTGCCTGATATATAGACAGGAAGAATCTCTAATTTAGTTTTTCAACTAAATTTTCCAATAATAAATATTCGAAAAAAACCAACCTTGGTACCTTTAGGTATAGTTTTTGAATATACATTTATTACCAAAAAATCGAAAATCGTATATTGTTTTTTTTCGTTTTTTCGTTTATTGGGAATTTATATCTATTCACTAAAAAACAACCCAATCTATGTTCAAATTCGTAGCTTTTCTTTTAGTTTTTGGCGTTTATCAATGCGAAAAAACCGACATAAAATCAGACGAAATATTAAAAGGAGATTGGACTTATGTTGGTACTTTTAGCGAAACTCAAAATTACAGTTGTTATGTTTGTTCAGACTTTGACATAAATAAAAGTTTGTATAAAATATCATTTCTAGACGGTACATCTTATTCTGCTAAAATCAATTTACTGCTAGCCAAAGGCGACTATTCCACTTCTTTTGATAAAAATTCAACTAGTAAATCTACAGGCACTTTTGAAAATTTGAACTTAGAAATTCTTAATAAACCTTATGAAACTGCCGAAGACAGCAAATTTAAAACGCTATTTTCTGAAGCTACAAATTTTAGTGTTGTCTTAAAAACCAATGATAATGCCTACGATCAACTCACTTTAAGTTCTAACAATAACGAATTTTTGCTATTTGTCAGAAAATAAGCTTTTTATTGAGCCCAGATACCTATTTTTTTGTTTTTTGCCTCTATTTCAAGCTTGGCATAAGTATAAGATTTAGAATATTTTTTGTAATGAATAGCCAATCCAGCCTTCACCAATTCTTGGTTGAGATTTGTGCCATCTTCAAGTATGACTTCTCCGATTAACCTTCCGTATCTGTCAAATTCGTTGCTGTGAATTATTTTTACGGTCTTTCTGTAACATCTATCAGATACAAATTTCTTTGCAACCTGAAAATATGGCTTTCCTCTTTCGGGGCAGTCAATATGAGCAAACCTAACCCTGATATTTTTCCCAATCCTTTCTTTGGCTTTTGGGCTATTTGAAACTTCCCTCAGCTCTATTGTGTCGCCATCCATAACTCCAACCACCTGCGAACTTAGCGTTTGAGATAAGATAAAAAATCTAAAAATTAACAAAAAACTTAAATACATCTTTTAAATATTATTGAATTGCAAATTAGAAATTAAACCCCACAAGACCTTTTAAAACCACCTTTTGATAAATTTTTTAGATTTTTTTAGGGAAAATGAACACTGTTCATTTTATTTGTGTTGTAAACAAAAAAACTACCGTTTAATAACAATGGGTGTAGCAGACAGAAAAGAACGCGAAAAAGAAGAAATGAAAAAGAGGATTTTGGAAGCAGCCAAAAAGCTCTTTTTAGAGCAAGGCTTCGAAAAAACTTCGATAAGAAACATAGCGGAAGAAATAGAATATAGCCCAAGTACCATTTATCTATATTTTAAAGATAAAAACGATCTGCTTTTTGGATTGCATCAAGAGGCTTTCATTGGATTAATAACCGCTCTACAAAACACCGCAAAGTTCGAAAATGCAATAGATCAGTTAGAAGATATGGGCAAGCACTACATGAAGTTTGCTTTCGAGAATCCCGAACTATATGACCTAATGTTTATCATGAACGCCCCAATAGATTCGCTCGAATGCAAAGACGAAGTGTGGGACGATGGTCAAAAAGCTTTCGATTTGCTACGTTTTTTAGTTGCACAATGCCAAACAGAGGGCTATTTAACAGAATACGAAGTTGATGATGCCTCTCTTATGATATGGAGTTTTATTCATGGAATAGTTACGCTACATGCACGCAAGCGACTATCGATGTTTTGTGAGCCCGAATTGGAACTTGAAACCAGAATGAACAAGGCTTTTTTGAGTTTTTTGAGTACCATAAAATGCAGCAAAAAATGAGAGCTTTACAATTCCCACATTTTTTCGGATCTACAGCTGCTTTTTTAATTTTTGGCATTTCCATTATTCATTTTTATTGGCTTTTGGGAGGAAACTGGGGACTTTCCGTTGCTCTACCAGAAACTTCCACGAAAACCAAACCCTTAAAACCAGGTGTTTTCATGACTTTAATCGTCGCTTTGGCATTTCTTTTAATGGCAATTATAGTGCTTGATATTGATTTTTGGACTGTTTCCAAAACTTCGAATTATTACCTCAGTTTAACAATTGCTGTTGTTTTCTTGCTCAGAGCCATTGGTGACTTTAAATATTTTGGTTTTTTTAAGAAAATAAAAGGCACAGATTTCTCCAAATATGACACTAAAATATTCACGCCTTTTTCCCTTTTTATTGGAATTTTGATAATGATAAAGCTATTTATTCTATGAAAAAAATTCTCATTATTCAGGGAAATCCTGATCAAGAAAGTTATTGCAGAGCACTTGCAAATGCATATAAGGTAGGTGCACTTTCTGCCGGAGCAGAAGTGAAAGAGATTATCGTTAGCGACTTAGAGTTTAATCCCAATCTTGCTTTGGGCTACAGAAAAAGGACGGAATTGGAGCCTGATTTATTAAATGCTCAAGAAAAAATAACTTGGGCCGATCATATTGTAATAGTGTATCCACTTTGGTGGGGAGGCATGCCAGCACTATTAAAAGGTTTCTTCGATAGAACATTCCTTCCAGGATTTGCTTTTCAAAAGAAAGAAAACTCAGTTTGGTGGGATAAATATCTAAAGGGAAAATCAGCCAGAATAATAACAACAATGGACCAACCACCGTGGTATTATTGGCTAATCTATGGAGCCCCTGGTCATAAAGCTTTGAAAAAAATGATTTTAGAATTTTGCGGAATTACACCCGTAAAAATTACTTCAATTGGCCCAATTCGCTTTTCAAAGGATTCATTTCGTGAGAAACATTTAAATAAAATAAAAAACTTAGGTTCAAAACAAATCTAAAATGAAGACCCTCTTAAAAATAGAAGAAATTGCTGAATTTTTCTTTGGTATGTTTTTGTTTGCGTTGCTATCCTACCCTTGGTGGTGGTTTTTAGCATTGCTTTTTGTGCCAGATGTTTCGATGGTAGGATATTTAATTAATACCAAAATAGGTGCTTGGCTATACAATATAGTTCATCACAAAGCACTAGCTATTCTTTTAATAATTGCAGGATATGTTTTAGCAATAAATGAAGCAAGTCTGGCTGGAGCTATTCTGTTATCACATTCTGCAATGGATAGAGTTTTGGGTTTTGGATTAAAATATGAAGATAGTTTTAAAAACACGCATTTAGGAATACTAAAATAAATTGAGAAATGTTTAAAGAATTGATTGGAAAACAAGCTAAAGACTCAAGCCCATCGCCATTTGGAAGATGGCTTAATGGAACACTTCTAGAAGCCAAAGTCGGGAGTATAACAGTGGAGTTTGAAATAAGAGAAGAACTAACCAACCCCGGAGGCATTATGCACGGTGGTGCAATAGCTGCCATAATAGACGAAGTAATAGGAATGACCACTTTTTCGTTGGGCAAACCTGGCTTTTACGTTGCCATAAACCTTAACATAGATTTTTTAAGACCTGGCTTAAAAGGCGAAAAAATAAAAGCCGTTTCTGAAGTCATAAGAGATGGCAAAACAATGGCCCATGCCGAATGTAAAATCTTTAATCAAGAAGGCAAATTAATAGCAAAAGCTGCCTCTAATTTGGTAATGACTAATATCCCAAAAGCATGAAAAAGTTACTAATCCTTATTTTTTGCTTGGTTTTTTTGCAAAAATCCTTTTCTCAATCTCTAATATTACACAACTATATTGAGCAAGGATTGGAGAGTAATTTGTCCTTAAAACAAGAATCTTTGGAGCTGGAAAAAGCACTAAAGGGAATCGATATAGCCAAGGCCAATTTGTTCCCTAAAATTTCGTTTTCGCCTACTTATTCATTGGCTGCCGGTGGTAGAAGGTTGGAGTTTCCGATTGGTGATTTATTGAACCCTGTATATTCTACACTCAATCAACTCACCAAAACCAACAATTTTCCACAAGTCGAAAATGTGAATCAGTTATTGGCTCCCAATAATTTTCACGACACCAAGTTTGCTATTCAATATCCTATTTTTAATCCTGACATAAAAAACAACATTGCACTTCAGAAAGAACTTTTAACATCTGAATATTCAAAGAAAAGATTTTTGGAATTCGAGCTAAAACACAATATTGAAATTGCTTATTTTCAATATCTTACTTCCCTAGAAGCGGTTAAAATATATGAAAATTCAAAATCAGTTTTGCAAGATTTAAATTCTTTGAATCAAAAACTATTATCCAATCATGTCATACTGAAAGATGTTTTGCTCACTTCAGAATATGAACTTGACAAACTTGAGCAGCAAATAACGGAATCCAACAAAAACAGTGCATTGGCTAAAGCTTATTTCAATTTTCTTATAAACCGAAATCTGGAAGAGGATGTGTTAGCTGATACCAACTTAATAAATAGCTTGCCTATTCTAAATTTTCAGGAAGAATATACAAAAACTGCTTTAGAAAACAGACCGGAATTCGATCAAATAAATAGTGGAAAAAGAATTAATCAATCTTTGCTAAACCTTCAACAAAAAAACGCAAAACTGCCTTCTCTTTTTATTGGAGCTAATACCGGTTTTCAAGGGTTTGGCTATAGTTTTTCTAACCAAGCCTATTTAGTTGCTCAGTTGGGTTTGAATTGGGACCTTTTTCATGGCTATGAGAAAAAACACAAGATAGAACAAACCAAAATCTCAAACGAAATACTCAACGTGAAATTTGAGGAAGCCAAAAATCAAATTCAATTGCAAGTTTTACAAAAATATAAAGAGCTAAAATCTAGCATGGCGAATTTGAATACTGCGAAAGGTGGAATAGAAAAAACCCAAAAGATTTTTGATTTGGTAAATAGTCGATATAAAAACGGAAATGCGATTTTTATGGAAGTATCCAAAGCTCAAAATGACCTTATGATAGCACAACTGAGTGAGTCACTGATCAAATATGACATTTGGGTAAAATATGCAGATCTTAAAAAAGCCAGTGGTTTATAAAAAATTAACAATCTGATTTGAAAAAATCAACAGCAATGATATTATGAAAAAATTATTTTTTATTCCTTTAGTCCTCGGAAGCTTGGCGTTTTCTTGCAAAACCAAAGAAAAAAAAGAAAGCAAAGCAATAATCCAGACCCAATCCATAGAAGTAGCCTCAGTTGAGAGACAAAATTTTGTGAATCAAATCTCCGCTTCTGGCGTATTAGCCTCTAAGTCTGAAATCAAACTGGCATTTAAAACCGGTGGAATGATAAAAAAAGTCTATGTTTCAGAAGGACAATTTGTGAAAGCTGGGCAATTATTGGCCGAACTAGATATGTCTGAAATAGACGCTCAGGTAAACCAAGCCAATATTGGCCTTCAAAAAGCCAAAAGAGACTTTGAAAGAGTTAAAAAACTATACGATGACGAAGCTGCCACACAAACCAATCTCCAAGATGCTACAAGTGGAATGGAAATGGCAACCCAAACCGTAAAAGCGGCCCAATTCAACCAAAAGTTATCTAGAATATATGCTCCAGTTTCAGGTAAAATATTGAGAAAAATAGCAGAACAAGGAGAATTAATCGTACCGTTTTCCCCAGCATTTATACTAGGAACTGGAACAGATGCATTTATAGTAAATGTAGGTTTAGCTGACAAAGACATTGTAAAACTTAAAATTGGAGACAACGCTAAAATATCTTTGGATGCTTATCCTAATGAAAGCTTTACAGGCAAAATAAGCCAAATAGCACAAACAATAAATCCTGCTTCTGGTACTTATGAAGTTGAGCTAGAAATGGTTTCAAACGGCAAAAAACTTATATCTGGCTTTGTGGCAAAGGCGGTTATTCATCCTTCTACGAGCAATTCTAGCTTAGTTATTCCCATTTCGGCCTTAATTGAAGCCAATGGCGATCAAGCATTTGTTTTTTTATACAAAAATGAAAATAGCTCTGTAATGAGAAGACCAATTAAAATTGGAAAAATTATTGATTCTAAGGTGCAAATTATCAATGGTTTAGTTGAGGAAGATCAAGTAGTTACTCTTGGGAGTGGATTTGTTTCAGATGGCGAAAAAGTTACTCTATCCCACAAATAAAATCTTTATAAAATGAAAATAACCGAATTTTCAGTTAAAAATCATCAGTTTACAATTATCATTTTTGTAATGATAATGGCCTTAGGATTAAGCTCCTTGCTTAATATGCCGAAAGCCGAGGATCCTGTTCTTAAGGCTACCTATAATTCCATCGTAGTGGTATATCCAGGCACAAGCCCCGAGGACATGGAAAAACTTGTGCTAGAACCAATAGAAGACAAGCTAAACACTATTTCTGAAGTTAAAAAAATGGTGTCTTATGCCAATGACGGCGTGGCAAGCGTAATACTGGAGTTTAATCATGATGCCAAAGAAGACGAAAAAAACAATGAAGTTATAAGAGAATTAAATAGCCTTAGAAACAAACTTCCACAGGACATTTATTCAATTGATGTTTTTAAATATACCCCAGAAACTGTTAATATTATGCAAGCTGCGTTTCTTTCAGAAAGTGCAACTTATGGAGAATTGACGGACTATGCAAAAGACCTTAAAGACGAAATTAAAAAACTCAAAGATGTACACGAAGTAATGATTCATGCGGCACCTGAGCGTATAGTCAGGGTAGCCGTAAACACCGATAGATTGGCTCAATTTAAAATTCCGCTAACAAGGTTAATGTCGATCATCCAATCAGAAAACATAAATATCCCAGCTGGAGCAATAGAAATTGGTGACAGAAAGATAAATGTTAAAACTTCAGGGTCTTATGAAAACCTTGAAGAGATAAAAAATACTGTTATAGGTACATCTGGTACACAAGTCACTTATCTCAAAGACGTTGCAGAAATAGAATTTGGTTATGAAGAAGAAACTTATCTGGCTCGACTCAATGGCAAGAGAGGTATTTTTATCACGGCTTCTCAGAAAAAAAACACTAACATTTTCGAGCTAAACAATAAACTAAGTCCTATACTTGAAAATTTTGCAAAAACACTACCTAAACATATAAAATTTGAGAAAAGCTTTGACCAGGCGACGAGTGTATCAAAAAGACTAATGGGCTTAGGTCGAGATTTCGGTATTGCTATTATACTTGTTTTAATCACCCTTATTCCATTGGGCATAAGAGCAGCTGTAATTGTAATGATTTCCATACCACTTTCTTTGGCGATTGGCTTAGCTGGATTGGACATTTTGGGTTTTGGTATTAACCAATTAAGTGTAGTGGGTTTGGTTATTTCATTAGGCCTTTTAGTCGATGATTCGATTGTGGTAGTTGAAAACATAGCCAGATATCTGAGACTAGGCTATTCTCGAAAAGATGCAGCCGTAGAGGCCACAAAACAAATTAGTCTTGCGGTTTTAGGTTGCACGGCTACATTAATTTTTGCCTTTTTACCCTTACTTTTTTTGCCAGAATCTGCAGGTGACTTTATCAGAAGTTTGCCAATGGCAGTTATTACTACTGTCATAGCTTCGCTTTTTGTTTCTTTGACTATTGTACCTTTCTTGGCAAGTCTTATTATGCCCAAAGAAGAGCATGAAAGCGGCAATGTTTTCTTACAGTTTCTAAACAAAGCCATTGACGGTTCTTACCAAAAAATATTGACTTGGTCTTTAAATAATCCCTTTAAAACCTTAATAATAGCACTTTTGGCTTTTGGAGGGAGTTTGGCATTAATTCCTGTGATTGGCATTAGTGTTTTTCCAAAGTCCGAAAAACCTCAGTTTTTAATTAATATTGAAACACCTCTTGGTACATCTTTGGGAGTTACTGACAATGCCGTAAGATACGTTGAAGGTATTTTGGCACAGAATAAAATAGTAAAAAATTATGCTTCAAATGTAGGCAAAGACAATCCACGTATATACTATAATATTTTACCAAAAGGAGGCACAAGTAGCAATACAGGGCAAATTTTTGTTCAATTGCAAGATGATGTAGAAGTACCTGAAAGGACAGTCTATATAAATGAACTTAGAGTGAAATTTCAAAAATATCCTGGAGCGAAAATCAAAGCGATAGAGTTTGAACAAGGAGCACCCGTAGAAGCACCACTTGCAGTCAGGATATTTGGAGACAACTTAGATTCCTTGAGAAATATAGCCTTAAAAGTCGAAAAAATCTATAAAAGCACCGAAGGTACGATTTATGTAAACAACCCAATAGGAGCTATTAATACTGACCTTAAGGTAGAAATAAACAAAGATAAAGCCGGAATGATGGGCATAGCAACTGCCGAAATAGATAGAAATGTTAGAATGGCCATTTCAGGGCTATCATTGGGTACATTTCAAGACAAAACAGGGGAAGATTATGATATTAACATTTCTTTGCCAAGAGGTAAAACTGTCTCCACCGACGTTTTTGATAGAGTATATATAGCATCGCCAATGGGTGCTCAGATACCGCTGTCGCAATTAGCCTCTTTGAAATTCGAAACCTCTCAAAATAGAATTCAACATTATGATACAGAACGCTATACAAGTGTTTCGGCATTTATAGCAGATGGATATTTAACACCTGAAGTCCAAGCGGTTTTTAAAGAAAAACTGAAAACCTTAGCTCTTCCTAAAGGCTATAGTATTGCAATGGCCGGTGAAGAAGAACAAAGAGCTCAAACTTTCGGCGGCTTGGGTACTATTATTATAATTACAATTTTTGGAATTTTAGCAATTCTTATTTTGGAGTTTAAAACTTTCAAAAGTTCATTTATAGTTTTATCTGTAATTCCACTCGGGGTAATTGGTGCAGTTGGCATATTATATCTAACAGGCAATACGCTCTCATTTACTGCTATTGTCGGTATTATAGCCCTGGCAGGCATCGAAGTAAAAAACTCCATTCTGCTTGTTGATTATACCAATTACCTTAGAAAGGAAGAAGGATTGAGTATAAACGATGCAATAGAAAAAGCCGGAAAAACGAGGTTTATTCCAATAGTTTTAACTACAATGACTGCCATTGGAGGCCTTATACCTCTAGTTTTGGAACATTCCCCACTGTACTCACCATTGGCTTTGGTTATTATCGGCGGCCTTATTTCGTCTTTGATATTGACTAGAATTGTGACACCGGTAATGTACAAATTATTGCCTCCTTCGATTTAAAATTTGATTTAGGAAACTCCTAAATTAGGCTTTAACCTAGAAGATTATTTTTTTAGCAATTTCTGAAAAAAAGAATTTGTTGTAAGAATTATTTTATTTTTGAAAAAAACTTAATGAAAATGAAACTATTAGGCCTTAGAACAAGCATTTACAGAGTATCTGATATTGAAAAAGCCAAAAAGTGGTATTCTGAATTCTTAGGTTTCGAGCCCTATTTTGATGAACCATTTTATGTTGGATATAATGTAGCTGGTTATGAATTAGGTTTACAACCGGAAGAAAATGAAACTGCCGAAAAGGGTGATTCGGTAATTACATATTGGGGCATTGAGAATGTAGAAGAAGCCTATCAAAAACTTTTAGAATTAGGTGCTACAAGCCACGAAACTCCACAAGAAGTAGGAGGAGGCATAATAGTAGCGACAGTAAAAGACCCTTGGGACAATATTTTCGGAGTTATTTATAATCCGCATTTTTAAAACAAAAAAAGAACAAGGCTTTTAAATAATTCAAAGCCTCGCTCTTTGAAAAAACAAATAATTATCAAAATCTATATTGTACTCTACAAGTAAATAAATTGTCTTTCAAATCCGACGTGTATTCCTTCTTTTGGGTAGTTTCATTTTTAGGCATTTCGTAATAAAACACGAATTTTAGATTTTCATTTGCATATCTAATATAACCTAAACCTAGCGTATTGAATTTTATTTCCGCTAATGAAACTTTGTCAGTTATTTCATCTCCAGATAGCATTTTGTTGGGGTCATACCAATCATATTTAGCTACAAACTGGTTTTTAGGGTTTATAAAATTTTGTAAAAAATAAAAGTAAGCACCGTCAAATTTTCGAATATAAAAAGGAGTTGGTATACCGTTCAAGTTTGGTAAAGTGGCAGGCGTTTCTGTGGTATTTTCCGATGAAGATTGTCTTCCAACGATATACTCAGCCCTTATCTCGGTGAACATTTTGTTTCTATTTGGAATCTTGAGCTGAAAGTCTGCTCCACGATATTGTCTTGGAGCAACTTTGATAGCTGAACCTAATTCAAATTCTTTATTGGAGCTAACCTGATATGCTTGTTGACTCCTATTAGAAAACCCACCAAAAAGTCCAGAAATACTACCCGAAAGAATTAAATTATTGCCAATTTTCGTGCTTTTTAAAGAAAGCCTAGAAATCAAATCTTTGTGACTATCGATATCAGTCGTTGCAGTAAGCCCAGTTCCATTAAAAACCCCAAAATCAAATTTTACATGATTTCTCCAATCGGTAGTTCCCTTTGGCTCAAAACTAACCATTGCTCCCAAATCTCGTTCTGTTTTCATTAGAATTTGTGACATTCTACCCCTTTCTAGAGATTCTCTATCTGATGAACCAAGGTTGATTTCATAGCCCATAGGTCTTGCAAACATACCAGTAGTTAGGGAAAAATAATTCAACTTGTTTTCATATACCCTACCCCAAAAGTCTCTAATAAAAAAACCACGTTCTGTCCCGTCAAATTGAAAAACTAAATTAACTTTGGGCATGTTGTCTTTTGTATATCTGGCGAAATCTATTCTCAATCGTCCTCTTCTCAACATGAAACGATTATTGATATTTGTTGGAAAATTGCCTCCGTTGAAACTTTTAATCCCAGGCGTTTGAGCTATTTGAAACTGAGGCTGCATATAACCCGAAAAACCAACATATTCTATTTTTTTAAGTTTAGAAAATAGCATTTTCATGTTAGTTGTGTCAGCAGTCATAAGGGCTCCTTTTTCCTGTGAAAATACCTCAAAAGAACAGCATGCGATTAAAAGCATCCCTAGTAGATTTTTTTTCATTTAATTTCATATTGGTAAAATACAATACAAAATTATGCAATTAGATTTTGAAATAAATGTGAATTATTCCAAAAACTGAAATTAAAACCAATGATAATTTTTTTAAATTTTCATTCTTGGCTCATTATTTATCACAAATACGTCTTCTATTTCACGAGGTTCGGCTTTTAAAACATTTGTCAAAACCAACAATATCAAGGTTCTACTAGCCACTTTTTTATTAATTTCCGCAATTTCCGCAAATTTAGAAACCGTGATTTTTTCGTTTAAATCCAAATATTTTAGAAGCTTATTTTCTTTTTCGCCGTAAGCAAATTTGTAACCTTTGGGTTTGTTTTGACCTTTCAAAATTTCCCTAACTTCCTTGCTAGCTTGTATCGACTTATCAGCATTTCTTACATAAACTTTTCGTTCTTCGGCTATTCCTGTCAAGTCAAGATAGTGTGGTTTTATATTACTTTCAAGAATCTTATATATTAGTACTTCTTTCTCATTTTCTAGCCTGATCCGTTCCAAATTATATGCAATCGGTGGGAAAATGTACTTTTCGATGTTTTTTGTTATGATATACTCATCTTCGTCAGCATATTTTAATCCAATAAGTTCTTTGTTGTCAGCTACACCTAAAATCAGTAGTCCACCATCAGAATTAGCAAAAGCCACTATCTCTTTCATGATTTTGTCAGGGTGATTGCTCTTCAACTTAAATTCAAGTTGCTGGCCTTCACCTTGCCTTACCAAAAGTTTGAGCGTTTTTAAATCCATAGGTCATTCTTACTTGAAATTTAGATCAAGTATCTTCAAATATAATTGATAATTGGCACAAAAAAAACACCCCAATTAGAGGTGTTTTAATTTATTAAATCAGAGAATACAATTAATATTCGTCTTCATTAAAGAAGAAGTCTTCCTTGGTAGGATAATCAGGCCAAATCTCCTCAATATTTTCATAAGGTTGACCATCATCTTCCAACTCCGACAAATTCTCAATTACTTCATTTGGTGCTCCTGACCTTATAGAAAAATCTATCAATTCGTCTTTAGTTGCTGGCCATGGGGCGTCTTCCAAATAAGAAACTAGTTCTAGTGTCCAGTACATATTCCCACTCGTTTTAGTTAAAAAAATCCTTAAATTTGGCTGCAAAAGTAAAAAAAACTTTGACACTAAAACGCAATTAGTATAAAAAATTGTCATAAATTCCAATAAAAAAACATCTTTAACCTTATTTGCCTTATTTTCAGATATTTAATTTTTCAAAAATGCTAAAAAAATCACCAAGAAAAGTATTAGAAATTTGCTGTTTCAGTCTAAAATCCTCAAAAACTGCCCATGAAGGTGGAGCAGATAGAATAGAGCTTTGTGGTAGTTTGCCAGAAGGGGGTACTACTCCATCAGCAGGCCTTCTCTCCTCTGTTTTAAGCGAAGTTTCAATACCTGTCTATACGATGATTCGGCCTAGAGGTGGTGACTTTTATTTCAATGAGGAAGAAATGCAGGTCATGCTAACTGATATTAAAATTCTAAAAGAAATAAAACCAGCGGGATTTGTAATAGGAGCTTTGGATAAAACCGGAAATATAGATTTAGAAAAAACAAGTAGACTTTTAGATGCCATCGGAGACTTTCCGGTCACCTTTCATAGAGCGATAGATATGTGTAAAAACCCGCTTATGGCTATTGAGCAGCTCATCAGTTTGGGTATAGAGAACATCTTAACATCAGGCCAGTATCCAACAGCTCTTGAAGGTTTAGGAAACTTAAGAGATTTCAAAGCCACTGCCGCAAACCGAATAAATATAATGGCTGGAAGTGGAGTCAATCCAAGCAATATCCTAAAAATATCTGAAGCAGGAGTGGATGCTTTTCATTTTTCTGCTAAAAAAAGTATTCCAAGCCAAATGCTCTACAGAAACGAAAAAATACAAATGGGAGATAAAAATGCGGACGAATATGCCACTTACGAAGCTGACTTGAACTTAATAAAACAAGGAACAGAGCTTATTGAAATACTAAATAAAGGGTAACTGAATGTGTTTTTAGTTTATCGACATAACTTAAAAAACTCGATCTGTTGTTTCCTGGACTTACCATGTTTTTTATGCCATGCGAGAAATGAAGTTCTGGTGTAATCTTAAAATATTCTCTGAACAATTCCAGACCCATGCCATATTCGATAGAAAAGTCACTGGTCTTTGTAGAAAAATTATTGACTTTACTTACGCCATCTCTCTTGCTTACTATATTAGTTTCAAAACCGTATTTTGCACCAGCGAAAATAAACATTCGCGAATTATTCCTCCTTTCGGATTTATATTTAATCTGAAGCGGTATCTCAAACCAAGCTTTATCTTCTTGATTATGAGCTATTGAATCATTTTCAAGTAATTTTCGAGAATAAATGGCTACCGAAAGTGGAGAAAACCTAAAATCAAAATAATCATTTATGTAGACATTTACCAATCCTCCTGCTTTTATGGCCGTAGATGATGGAGAACTTATAGCATAAACTTTTTGGCCATTTACATCTGCCAAATACGATTTGTTGAATTTTACAATGTAATTGGTATTTGCCATGCCAAGAAAATATCCAAAATGGACTTTTTTATTGTCATAATCAGGCTGAAACTTTGTGTGTATTTGTCCAATCACTTGAGCAGATAAACATACAAAACTCACTACAAATACTATTTTTTTCCTAAATAGATTGAACATATACCAAAAGTAAGGGTTTTTACTGAGGTTTCTTTAAAACCAGCTTGTTCGAAAACATCCAAAAAGGCTTTACCGTCTGGAAAGGCTTTAACAGACTCAGGCAAATAAGTATATGCTGAGCTGTCTTTAGACACCAATTTGCCAATAATAGGTAAAATCTTAGTAGAGTAAAACCAATAGAATTGTTTAAATGGGAAACTTGATGGTTTCGAAAATTCGACCACTAGACATGTTCCGCCAGGTTTTAACACCCTGCACATATCCGTAAGGCCCTTGAGCAAATTCTCGAAGTTACGTACACCGAATGAAACGATAACCGTGTCGAAAGTATTGTTTTCAAACAACAATTTCTCCGAATCACCCATTTGGAGTTCGATTTTATCAGTTAAACCAAGGTTTTTGATTTTTTCTTTACCGACTTTCAACATACCCTCTGATATGTCTACACCAATTATCTTATCAGTCTTTAAGATTTTATTGGCTTCTATTGCCAAATCTCCAGTGCCTGTAGCTATGTCAAGTACAAGATTATTGGGTCTGTCTTTTATCATTCCCAGAGCTTTTTTTCTCCAGTATATATCTACGCCTCCGCTTAGCAACCTATTCAAGAAATCATATTTGCCAGAAATACTGTCAAACATTTCCGCTACCTGCTCTTTTTTACTATCGCTACTATCTTTGTAAGGTACTACGCTCATTTTTTTAGTTTGTTATTTATGTTTTTGGCAATTGCTGGTCCTTCATATACAAATCCCGAATATACTTGAATCAGACTGGCACCAGCTTCTAATTTCTCCTTGGCATCTTCCGCCGTATATATTCCTCCTGCTCCTATTATTCCGAATTTACCTTGACTTTTTTCACTTAAATACCGAATGACTTCGGTCGACCGATTCCGTAAAGGTTTACCTGAAAGGCCTCCTGCTCCAATTTCTTGCACTTTCTGAGCCGGTGTTTTTAAACCCTCTCTAGACAAAGTGGTATTTGTGGCAATCACCCCCGAAATCTTGGTTTCAGTTACTATTTCTACAATATCATCCAGCTGCGAATTTGTCAAGTCTGGAGCTATCTTTAGTAAAACGGGCTTTTGATGCTTTTGGTTTTCGATTTGTAAAGCACTCAATATTTTTTTCAATGGCTCTTTCTCTTGCAAATCCCTTAAACCTGGCGTATTGGGTGAAGAAACATTTACCACAAAATAGTCAACATAATCTACCAAACCTTTAAACGCTATCAAATAATCACTCAAAGCGTCTTCATTTTCGGTCAACTTGTTTTTGCCAATGTTACCACCGACTATTATTTCTGAATTTCTTTTTTTTAGATTTTCAACCACTTCTTTTACGCCACCGTTGTTAAATCCCATTCTGTTTATCAAGGCTTCGTCAGGTTTCAATCTAAAAAGCCTTGGTTTCGGATTACCCTCTTGAGACTTGGGAGTTACGGTGCCTATCTCTATAAACCCAAACCCTAAAACATCCAACTCGTCAATCCATCGTGCATTTTTATCAAATCCAGCAGCTAAACCAACGGGGTTTTTAAAATCTAAACCAAGAAAATTGCGATGCAGACTTTGACTTTTTACTTCAAAAGTATTCCTCAAAATAGCTTTGAAGCCAGGAATTTTACAAACAAAAGTCAAAGCTCCCATGGCGAAGTAGTGAATACGCTCTGGGTCAAACTGAGAAAGGACTGGAAAAACTATTTTTTTATACAAAGACAAATAAAAACCGGTTTATATCACAAAATTAATTCTAAAACATTGGAATGGCAAATAAGGGAATTGTGGAAAAAAAATTACCTTATTTGTTTTTGATAAGTTAAATTATATCTTGAAAAAATACCATTTTAATAAATTTAATTTTTATTTCCAAATAAATAAACAAAGCCATTCATAGCTGAAAATAAACTACTTATATTTTTATGATTTTGAAATATCAAAATATTTAGATTTTTGCCTAGAAGTTGCAAATAAAAAAAATTATAAAAACTTTGAACCTTTTGAAAGTTTCCTAAGTTTTTACCGATATGCAACAAAGAATAATCGAAAAGGCGGAGTCTATGTTTTTTCGTTTCGGAATCCGAAGCGTCACCATGGACGAGATTGCCAAAGAACTCGGTATTTCGAAAAAAACAATTTACCATTATTTCGCCGACAAGGACGATTTGGTAGAAAAAGTGACGGAACATTCACTTTCAAATCAAATTTGTAAAACCAATGAGATTTATGACATATCAAAGAATCCGATTGAGGAAATGATGTACTCTACCAAAATGATGCGTGAAATGCTCGAGAACGTAAACGGAGTTTTGTTCTTTGATATGCAAAAATACCACCCCTCTTCTTGGGCAAAATATGTGGAGTTTAAAAACGGTTTTTTAGATATCGTAAAACGGAATTTAGTAAATGGTATTCAAGAAAAACTTTACAGAGCAGATATCAATGTAGATATTTTGGCAAAATTAAGAGTAGAATTAGTCGATTTAGCTTTCAATATGGATCTTTTTCCGCCTAAAGTGTATAATCTATTGAATGTACAACTCGAAAGTATAGACCATTTTATACGAGGCATAGTAACACCACAAGGACTTGAATTATATGAAAAAACACGTTTAGCAATTTAATTTTTTATGAAACAAACAAAGCTATTATTTACGCTTATGGCGATATTGGTTTTTGGAGCAAAAACCATCGCACAAACTAGCTTCACAATAGATGAAGCAGTAGACTATGCCTTGAAAAACCACAATACCATCAAAAATGCACAAGTGGGAATTCAAGATGCAGAACTACAAATAAAGGAGATAAAGTACGCTGGGATGCCTCAAATCAATGGGCAGTTTAGCTATACTTACAATGCCATTGTACCTACGCAGTTGATTGCGGCAAAAACTTTTAATCCTCAGGCGGCAGAAGGTGAGGTTGCCAAAGTAAAATTTGGTGTGCCATGGGGCGGTCAAGCTGGGATTGGACTAAATCAGTTGATATTTGATGCCACATGGTTAGTTGGACTAAGGGCAGCAGATACTTATAGACAAATGGCGAATCAGGATGTTGAAAAATCGAAGTTGACTGTGGTAGAAAATGTTAGAAAGGCTTATTATTCAGTTTTAGTGGCTGAGCAAAGAGCTATTTTGCTTGACCTTAATTTAGAGAGAATGGATTCGATGATTTTTCAAACGGATCAGTTTTTTAAACAAGGTTTTGCCGAAAAAATAGACGTAGATAGATTAACAGTACAGAGAAATAATTTTTTGACAGAAAAACAAAAAGTACAAAACTTGATAAGCTTTACTTATCAGCTTTTAAAATTCCAAATGTCCTATCCAATAAATTCTACTATTAAACTGGAAGAAAAATTGAATGTGGATGATGTGAAAATGTTAAGAGGAATAAGATCTGAGGAAGTAGACATAAAAAACAGAATTGAGTACAACCAACTTGAAACAAATAGAAAACTGACCATGCTAAATATGGAGAGAATCCAAAAAGGTGTGTTTCCTTCTGTTTCTTTCAGCGGAAGTTTAGGTGCGGGACATAGCAATATTGTCTTTAATCCTTTTCAACGTTGGTTTGGGTCCTCTGCTCTCACATTAGGTGTTAGGATTCCGATTTATGACTCAGGTGTAAGAAAAGTCCAAGTAGAACGCCAACGATTAAACATCATAAAGCTTGACAATGGTCTTGAAATCCTGAAAGAGTCAGTAAAGCTTGAAAACGAACAAGCGATGACAAACCTTAAGAATGGTTTTGAAGCATTAGACGTACAAGTTAGAAACATGGATTTAGCAGCTGAAATATTAAGAGTTTCAAAAATTAAGTTTCAACAAGGTCTTGGTTCAAGTTTAGAAGTTATAAATGCGGAGTCGGACTTAAAACAAGCACAAAATAATTATTTCAGTGCATTGTATGATGTGTTGATTGCAAAAGTAGATATTGATAAAGCTCAAGGTAAATTATTAAAAAACTAATCACAAGATGAAAAATTTTACAAAAAGAAAAAGCGGAATATTGCTAGTATTGGCCCTAATGTTTGTGGCAATGGGTTGTGGCAAAAAAGAGGACAATACCTTGGTAGGAAAGAAAATCCAATTGGCAGAGTTGAAAAAAAATGAGGCTGAAATAGCCACAAAAATAAAAACCCTACTGTCAGAAATAGAAAAAATGGAGCCTCTAAAAGTAGAGAAAGTCAAAACAGTAACTGTTTCTACTGTTACGCCATCTACATTTCAACATTACGTAGAGGCTACTGGAAGAGTTGAAGCGGTAAACAACCAATTCATCAGCCCGCAAACTGGCGGAGCTATTACTAATGTGTTTGTGAAAGAAGGAGATTTTGTAAATAAAGGCCAAAAAATCGCAACTATTGACAATTCTATTCTTAGAAATAGCATTCAAGAAGTTTTGATACAATTAGAAACGGCAAAGACCATTTACGAAAGACAAAAAAATCTTTGGGATCAAAAAATAGGTACCGAGATACAGTTAATCCAAGCCAAAACATCTGTTGAATCTCTCGAAAGAAGAATCACAACGCTAAAGTCGCAAGATGCAATGAACACTGTTGTGTCGCCCATCTCTGGATATGTGGATGAGGTAAGATTAAAAGCAGGCGAAATGGCCTCGCCAGGTTTGGGAATTTTGAGAATTGTAAACTACAGCAATCTAAAAGTTACGGCAAATGTACCAGATACTTATGCAGGAACTATCAGCAAAGGAGACGCAGTAGAAATTACATTCCCAGATCTTCAGAAATCTATCAAAGCTCCATTGAGTTTTGTGAGCCAAAGTGTAAACGCTGTTTCAAGAACTTTTGTGGTAGAATCTCATATACCAAGTTTTGACAAACAACTTAAGCCTAATCTTACAGCAAAATTGATGATCAATGACATCAGTCGTGGTAACGCTATCGTGATACCAGAAAACTATATCCAAAATACAGAATTAGGTAAATTGGTTTATGTGGCTGTGGAAGAAGGTAAAAACAAAGTAGCAAGAGCGAGAGAAGTAAAAACAGGTTTGAGCTACAATGGTGCTGTAGAGATTACCTCAGGCTTACAAGCTGGCGATAGAATCATAACCGAAGGATACCAAGAAGTGGTTGATGGTCAATTGATTAATTATTAAAAATCAACCGATAGAAAATTATGGAAGAATTAGATAAATATGACGAATTGCACCCTAAAAAGGGTATGATTTATAATTTGATAGGTTGGTTAGGTGATAACCGTACAACAATATTTTTGATTATTGGATTGATAACTGTTACAGGTTACAATATTTTCAAAAACCTACCAAAAGAGCAGTTTCCAGAGATTGTGGTTCCACAAATCTATGTAAACACGGTTTATGCTGGTACGGCTCCTTCAGACATAGAGAACCTCGTCAATAAACCTCTTGAAAATCAGATAAAATCTGAAAAAGGAGTAAAAAGAGTTAAATCAAACGCATTGCAGGATATTTCTATTATTCTGGTAGAATTTGATACCGACGTAGATGTACAAGTGGCCAAAGAGCGTGTTAAATCTGCCATAGATAAAGCCAAAAAAGATTTACCAAAGGACTTGACCCAAGACCCTACTGCTCTTGAGGTAAACTTCTCTGAGTTTCCTATCATGAACATCAACATAGCTGGGAATGTATCTCTAGAAAAACTAAAAGGCTATGCAGAAGACATTCAGGAATTGATAGAGGCTACGCCAGAAATCACCCGTGTAGATATAGTGGGTGGCTTGGACAGAGAGATTCAGATCAACTTGGATTTGCAAAAAATGCAAGCGTATGGAATTACTTTTGGAGATATTCAGAATGCTGTTCAATATGAAAATGTGAATATTTCAGGTGGTGACTTAAACGTAAATGACGTAAGACGTACCATCAGAGTAAAAGGTGAATTTGTAGATTTGAATGATATTAAAAATGTAATCATTCGATCGGGACAAGGTGCAACTGCAAGACTAAGTGAAATAGGTGAAGTTATAGACTCCAATGCTGAAAAACAGGATTTTGCAAGACTTAACAACAAAACTGTTATTACTCTAAACGTAATAAAAAGAGGTGGAGAGAACTTGATTATTGCTTCAGAAAAAATTGAAGAGATACTTAATACTTACAAAGAAAATAGACTTCCTGCCAATGTAGAGTTAAAAATTACGGCCGATGCTTCAGAAAGAACCAAAGCAGACATCAACGACCTAATCAATACCGTTGTGATGGGCTTTATATTTGTGGTGATGGTTTTGATGTTTTTTATGGGCGTGCGTGATGCAATCTTTGTGGGTCTTTCGGTTCCGCTATCTGCTCTTTTGGCATTTTATCCATTAATGTTAATGGGCTTTACCTTAAACACCATCGTGCTTTTTGGATTTTTATTAGGCTTAGGTATTGTGGTGGATGACGCCATCGTGGTTATAGAAAACTCTCATAGGATTTTTAACAAATATAAACACCTAGACATCAAGGAATCTGTAAAAATTGCTGCTTCGGAGGTATTTGTACCTGTTTTAGCGGGAACAGCAACAACGATTGCCCCTTTCTTCCCCCTATTGTTTTGGCCAGGAATAGTCGGTGAATTTATGAAATATTTGCCGTTTACGTTAATATTTACACTTTCGGCTTCTTTGGTGGTTTCTTATGTGATGAATCCTGTGTTCGCTATTACATTCATGAAACGTGATCATGAAGATGACAATTCAGGGCTAAGTAAAAAAGCATTAATCGTAATGGGGGCATTGTCAGCATTGGGTTATTTGATATACTTTATCAGTAAAACTGACCTTTTCTTAGGTGTAGGAAATATAATGGTAATGTTGATTATCCTTTATGTTTTCAACCATTTCATCCTTACGCCGCACTTGATTATTCCTTTTCAAGAAAAACTCTTGCCACGTCTTATCCAATCTTATAAAAATCTGATATCATGGATTTTGACAGGTTTAAGACCGCTTTGGGTAACATTGGCCACTTTTGGTTTGTTGATATTCACGTTTGTTTTAATGGGAATTCTAAAACCTGATGTGATTTTCTTCCCTAGTGGTGATCCTGATTATGTTTATATCTACAATGTACTTCCTGTGGGTACAGATGCTAAAAAAACGAATGAGGTAACACTTGAAATAGAAAAAAGAGTTTTTGATGTTATCAAAAAGAACAAAGCTGAAGGAGCTATAAACTCGGTGATTTCCAACGTTGGTAAAAACGCGGGAGACCCTTTTAACCCTGACCGTGCCCCTACGCCAAACAAATCTAAGGTGACGGTGGCATTTGTAAGTAAAAGTGAAAGAGGAGAGATATCTTCTGCCGAAATGTTGACCAAGTTTAGAGATGCATTGGGCGGCATACCTGGATCCGAAATTTCTGTAGAAAGAGAGCGAAATGGCCCTCCTACCGGAAAAGCCATTACGATAGAAGTGGTAGGTGAAGACTTCGAAAAGCTAATGGAGATCCAAAAAGAAGTGATTGACAAAGTCAACGCATCGAACATACCAGGTATTGACCAATTAAAATCTGATTTGGTAACAAATAAGCCTGAAATAGTGGTGAATATTGACAGAAACAAGGCTTCGAGAGAGGGTGTAAGTTCGGCTCAAATAGCTGGAGCTATAAGAACGGCCTTGTTTGGAACCGAAATCTCGAAATTCAGAGATAACAAAGACGAGTATCCGATACAGTTGAGACTGAAACCTGAAGACAGAAATAGCATAGACAAATTACTGTCTATGAACATCACCTACCGTGACATGAACATGGGCGGTGTATTGAGAAACGTACCGCTTTCGTCATTGGCCAATGTGAGTTATTCAAGTACGTTTAGCCAAATAAACAGAAAGAACAATGAGCGTATCGTAACGATCAGTTCAGATGTTACACCGGAATTTGCGACTCAGGCAACAGATATCAACAAACAAATTTTTGATGTTTTAGCACAGATAGAGATGCCATCTGGTTACAAAATACGCCAAGGTGGAGAGCAAGAGGAGCAGCAAGAAGCTATGAGTTTCTTATCAACGGCATTTTTATTGGCCATTGCTTTGATTTACCTTATCCTAGCGGCACAGTTCAACTCTATCGTTAAGCCTATGATTATTTTCGTGACCATCATTTTGAGTTTAATCGGTGTGTTATTAGGCTTTTTGATAACAGGTAAGACTTTCTCAGTTATCATGTCTGGCGTAGGTATAATAGCCTTGGCGGGTATAGTTGTGAAAAACGGTATCTTGATTATTGAGTTTATAGATGAGATGAAATCCAAAGGCTATAGCCTGAAAGATGCGATTATTGAGGGTGGTTCTACTCGTTTGACTCCCGTATTGCTTACGGCATCATCAACCGTACTTGGTATGATACCATTGGCTTTGGGTCTAGCGTTTGACTTTGGAGCATTATTTGTCAATCTTGACTGGATTGTTACAGTAGGCGGCGATAGTGCAGTATTCTGGAATATCTTGGCTTGGACCATCATATTTGGATTGATATTCTCTACTATTCTAACTTTGATAATCATCCCTTGTTTATATTACTTAAACGAAAGAGCCAAAGTAAAACTTTGGGGAGCTAAATAAGCTTAGCATCCTTATAATACAAAAAGACCTCTCAAATAGCTTGGGAGGTCTTTTTTTGGGGTTGAATGTTTCAATTAATAGTTTATAAAATCTCCCAACCCAGCTGTGCGAAGGATATTTCCTTCGTACGTGCGTATTGCGGCTTGTAGCCACAGAATAAATGATTTGTCGCAACAATAATATTCAAATAAAATGCTAAAATACACTATGCTTACTTAGGTCAAAGACCGAAATACACACGTACGAAGGTCGGAGCCTTCGCAGAACGGTGCTTAATTTTTTATTTGATGGTTATTTGTTAAATCATACATTTTGTCAATTTAAAATCTTTATTATCAGTGTTTTGCTATTTGATACTTATTTGACAAATAAAAAAAATTCGGCTCTTTGACATGTTCGGTAGGACATTTCGAAGCTATATAAAAAAGGATTTCCAATCCTATTTATTTTAATTTTCAGTGTGATAATTACAAAATCGAATCTCAAATAGTTTAAATTTTTATTTTTGTAATAAAATATTATTTCTATTTGGTTTTTTGTAATGCAGATTCGGTTTGTAGGAAATTTTTCATTATCGATATCCCTAAATATACTTTCAGCTAAGGAAATGAAAACCACTATCTTGTATATTTAAAAGTAAATTCTCAAACATTAAAATTAATCTAACTAGTTATAAAAGCCCTAATACAAAAATTGGCTTGTTATTCTTTGTTTTTTTGAAAGATGTCTTGTTTATTCGAAAAACTAAAACAAAATATGTATGCTAGAAATTTGTAAGAACTGTGGTAGCACATTAAATGGAAAATACTGCTCTGCCTGCGGCCAAAAGAAATTTAACTATGAAGATAAAACAGTTTCGCACCTGGTTGATGAGGCACTACACTTTATAACGCACTTTGAAGGCAATATTTTTCAAACAATTAAAACCATCTTTACAAAACCAGGTAAATATGCCCTGGAATTTTCAAGTGGGATTCAAAAGAAATATTTCAAACCCATTTCCCTTTTCTTAATTTTGGTAGTTTTATATCTTTTTTTCCCAGTTTACAAGGGGATGAATATGAGTCTAAATGGACACAAGAATATGTTTTTCTATGGAAAAATGGCCAAATCTCAAATTAAAAAGAAAAGCGAAAAAATAATGATAAATGAAGAAGAGCTAAATCAATTGTATTATAGTAAATCAGAGAAAATATCAAAAATTTTATTGCTGATTTTAATTCCTCTTAGTGCATTATGCCTTTACATATTATTTTTCAGTAAAAAGAAGTTAATTTACGATTACTTCATTTTGAGTTCAGAGTTAAATATATTCTATCTAGCTACTAATTATTTATTTATACCTGTATTCTTATTCGCTATTTCTTTTTTAATAAAAGGTAGAAATTTGATTTCAGAAACATACCTTTTATTTTTTATCTCTACCTTATTCCTTGTGTTTTCTTCAATTGCATTTAAACGTTTCTTTAATGTTTCAATTGGGAGATCTATAATTAGTGCGTTTCTTTTCGTTCTTTTACACTTGTTATTTGTTCAACTATTCTATAGGTTTTTACTTTTCGAAATAAGTATTTTTTTAGTATAAAATATAGGAATAATTTGGACTAAAAGCTTTAAAATATACGATCCGCGTGATGTATTTTACACTTTCTCAACTATTTGTTAACTACAAAAATTCTAAATAAAATGATATCAGAGTAATAATAAACTACGGATTTTCGACATGTTCCGTAGGACATGTCGAAGCTAGATAAAATAGGATTTCCAATCCTATATATTTTAATTTTCAAAACTTTGGCATAGCTGTATAGCGTCACTATTTTATTACTAGCATCCTTCTAAAAATCGAAAATTATATATCTAAATCATAAACAATTGATAGCCCGAAGGGGGAATTTTATTATAGTAAAAATGACTCCTATTGAATCATTAACCCTTTAAGAATTTAATTTTCAAATAGTTAAAATGAGTTCTGATTATTTTTCAGACGCCAGTAATATTTTAATTTATTGTAGTGATAATTTTTGACTATTAGTTTTTTGAGTATCTAATTCGGATTGAAAATCCTCATCATCAAGCTTCGACATGTCTTTCAGAACATGTCGAAGAGTGGTTCGAATTCTTCAAACTCACTAAAACCTAAACTAATTTGGGATTTTTATGCTTAAAAAAACAGCTGTTTAACCTTTCTAAGATTCCATTGTGTATTTCAGAGTTTAGCTATCATAAAGTTTGTTTAATTTGCTTAGTATTTAACTTGTAAAGGTTTGTTAATATGAGTTTTAGAAGACAATTGTATTTCTGTGTATGAAACTAGAAATTTCCACCCATTAAGGCAATGCTTTTACAGAGTGGTGAGCAATTTCCAACTCATTTATGAATTGTAAAAATATCAAGCAGTTTTAGAAAAACATATAACACCAGGTCTTAAATCATTTGCGACTAAAAATATACTTATCAGCCACAAATGTCCCGAAGGGAATAAGCGATGCTGCAAAGCCGAGTACGCCTTCTGAGAATTTCCATTTATCTCTGAAAAACAACATAGCTAATAAAATACAATAAGCGATAAAAAGCAAACCATGAGCTAGACCCACAATATAGTTGGGCTTTGGCATCGCCATTTCATACTTCATGTACATCGTAATACCTATTAAAAGGAAACTAATTCCTTCTAAAATGGCAATTTTGCGGAAGATATTGAGTATTTTATTTTCGTTCATTTTATTTTTTAGACTGGTTTTAATACTTCGTTTTTTTGGGAAAATTATAGAAAAAAATTTGCATAAATATTATCTCACAAATACCAATTCGTTTTCCGTAGAAGCTTTTACGTCAAATTCGTAATTGCCATAATTGAATGTTTTTAGATTTTCGGGATCGTTGATGTCGTGGTCTAAAATATAACGAACCATCATTCCGCGTGCTTTTTTGGCAAAGAAACTTACGATTTGGAGCTTTCCGTTTACAAAATCTTTAAAAACGGGGGTGATAATGGGCGAACTTAACAAGGCTGGTTTTACTGCCCCAAAGTACTCTTGGCTGGCTAGATTTATCAAAGGTTCATTTGGTTGTAATTCCGCTTTTAAGGCCTCGGTGATTTTTTTGTCCCAATATTTATAAAGATTGGGTTTCCGGCCAACTTTCAGTGCGGTTCCCATTTCGAGGCGGTAGGGTTGTATTAGGTCCAAAGGTTTAAGCAATCCGTATAGCCCAGATAGTATCCTCAGCTTTTCCTGCATTTGAGGTATTTGCTCTGGCTTCAGTGTATAAGCGTCTAATCCCAAATATACGTCGCCTTTGAAGGCAAAAACTGCTTGCCGAGCATTTTCTGTGGTATATTCCTCTGTTCTTATTTGGTTTCTTTCATGATTAAGCTGGGCTAAAGCCGTCGAAATACTCATCAAGTCTGATAATTTTTTTGGCGATTTTTTTTTCAAAGTTTCGTTTAGTTCTGCAGTTTCTTTTCCAAAAATAGGAAGTGAATACTCGTTTGTAGGTAAGGTATTTTGGTAATCTAAGGTTTTGGCAGGAGATATAACGATTTTCATTGATACAAATATGGTTCGTTATATAAACGTAAAAATAGCAAACTAGGTTTCGACCTTTGTTTACAAAATTCTGATTAAAGAAAATCTCCTAAAAACATAATTTATTTTAAAAAAAGGCTTAGAATCTATCGCTATTATCAATTGGTCGATTTATTACAATTGATTAGTTAAAATTTATTATTTTACGAAAAATTTATTTAAAATCTAGAATATACAATCAATGCGTATTTTAAGCCCTAGTAGAACTTTACTAATTCTTTTTATTTCAATTGTAATTTTTGGCTTTGTTAGTATCAATATTAGTGAACCCAAAATTTCTTTGGATGGATATAAAATAGATGAAAGGTTTGACTTGAAAGTCATTTCATCCGAGCCATTTTTAAAAGCTCCCGTTAGCATGGATTTTGATAATAAAGGCCGCATGTGGGTAGTAGAAATGATTAACTATATGCCCAATCTGGAGGGCATTGGAGAAGAAGAGCCAACAGGCCGAATATCTATTTTAGAAGATTTGGATAAAGACGGTGTTACAGACCACAGCAAAGTTTTTCTAGAAAAATTGGTGCTTCCTCGTGCCATAGCTCATGTTTATGGAGGATTATTATATGTGGATGGTCCAAAGCTTATTTTTGTAGAAATAAAAAATGATAAACCTGGCAAAAAGACAATTGTAGACCCATTATACGCCGAAGGTGGAAATGTAGAGCATTCTTCTAACGGGCTGATGATGAATATTGACAATTGGATTTATAATTCAAATTGGAACTTTAGGTATAGATTGAAAAATGGGAAATGGCTAAAAGAACCGACATCAGAGCGGGGGCAATGGGGGATTACGAAGGATAATTTTGGAAGGCTGTATTTTAACAACAATTCCACGAACTTACAGGCCGACTTTGTATTGCCCAACAAAACCATAAAAAATAGATACTATAAACCGACGGTATCTGAAAGCAAAAAAATAGCCGAGGATTTGGTTTATCCTATCAGCAAAGCCGCTGTAAATAGAGGCTATCAGAAAGGAGTGTTAAATGAAGATGGTTTTTTGGTTAGTGTAACAGCTGCTTGTGGTCCATTAGTTTACCGTGGAGGCACTTTCCCTACTGAATATGACCAAAATGCCTTTGTATGTGTACCTGAGGCGAATTTGATTAAAAGGAATATTCTGACTTTTGATAAAACTTCCACAAAAGCTACGCAAGCTGAGATTGGCAAAGAGTTTTTAGCCTCAACAGATGAGGGTTTTCGACCTGTAAATCTTTTCAATGGACCAGATGGAGCCATGTATGTGGTGGATATGCACAGGGGAATTATTCAACACAAAGCATACATTTCGCAATATCTTTCAGAGCTTTTGGCTTTACAGAAAATGGATACCTTGCAGAATGCTGGGAGAATTCTCAAAATTACGAGTAAGGAAAATAAGGGTTTTGAAATCGGAGATTTATCGAAAGCGAGTTCTAAACAATTGGTGGCCAATTTAAGTCATCCAAATGGTTGGTTGAGAGATCGATCTCAACAATTGCTCATTCAGAAGAAAGACCCTTCGGTAGTGAAAGAATTGGTAAATTTAAGTAAGTCTAATGAGCCTTTTGGTGTAGAGATTCATGCTCTTTTTGTGCTAGAAGGACTCAATGCATTAAATTTCAATAACCTTTCAGACATCATTTCCCAAACTTCTCAACCCGAAACTATTGCCCACGCTTTAGGGCTTTCGGAGCAGTTTGCAATCGCCGCTAATGTTCCTAAGATGAAAGCAATTTGCGATAATCTTTTGGCCAAGAATAATGAAATCATAGACTTATATCTTCCATTGTCACTTAAAAATTGGTTGAAAGTTTCGGAGAGTACTTTTTTCCCAATTCTTACTAAAATCGATCAAAAATATATCGATCAAAAGATTTACCAGGAGGCTATTGTAAGTAATCTTGAGGGCAAAGAGGAAAAATATCTTAGTTCAATGAATCCTTCGGCAGCTTTAAAAGGCAATTTGGAAACCGCCCTCTCCAATCACAAGAAAAATGAAATGAATAGCATTTTTGTAAAACAAAAGAAGGAAACGGATACCCGAACTAAAGGCCTTCAGCTTTTTAGGTCTATTTGTGCAACCTGCCATGGAGCCGATGGCAAAGGAGTCCAAGATTTAGCTCCGCCACTCAAAGGTTCGGAATATATTGATGGTTCGATTCATCGCCTGACTTCCATAGTTTTACATGGTGTTAGTGGCCCATTAAGTGTGGGAGGTAAGCAGTATCAACTCAATAATGATATGCCTGGATTGCTCAATAACACTTCAATAAGTGATGCTGACATTGTGGATATTATAAGATATTTGCAAAACGCTTATGCCAAAGAATGGAAGAATATATCGGTGAGCGAAGTTAAAAAACTACGAGACATGAAACCTGAAGGTAGCGGGGTTTACAGCGAGAAACAATTACTTGAAACTGTTTTTGAAAGATGAAAAGCATGTTTTCCAAATATTGCTAACATGAATAAATCTTTGGGTTTTAAATTGGTCTTTAAAGCGGTTTTATTTACGCTCGCCACGTTGCTTGGGTTTTGGTTATTAAATTCAGTATTGAGTGGCAAAGTTTGGGAAGGAATGACCTTGAGCAAGTCTGCTTTGGTAGGTGAATATTGTGAATTTAATAATTCGCAAAAGTTTTTTCATCAATCCATGAATACTTACTCCAACTTGGCTTATTTCTTTTTTGGTATTCTTATTATATTCATAGCTATTTATGATATTGAAAATACTAGAAATAATCTTAAAAATAAATTAGAAAAATTTCCACAGTTATCCATTTTAATGGGTTTGTTTTTGATTTATTTGAGTATTGGGAGTGCGTTTTTTCATGCCTCACTAACCTATGTCGGCCAAAGAGTAGATATGAATGGCACTTACAGCATTTCTATTGCTCTTTTAGGGATTGCTTTTTATCATTTATTTCAAATTGATAGTTTTACTGAAAATGGTAAAAAAATTTGGGTAATAGCATTGATTATTATGACTGTAATATTTATACCAATCCACCTGTTGATATCAAGCAGCATACTTTTGCCTGGAATGATTTTACTTCAGACAGTTTTGGTATTTATTATCTATTTCAGAAACCGTCAGGAAAGATTTTTTTTACTAGCAATTTCTAGTATAATATTAATGTTTATTGCAGTCAAAATTCGTACTTTAGATGTGCAAAAAATCGGTTGTGACCCGCATTCGTTTTACCAAGGTCACGCCATTTGGCATTTGCTAACTGCATTGAGCAGTTTTTTTAGCTATGCTTTTTTTAGATTTTCGAAAATTCAACCATAAAATATTTTTTAAAAGAAACCTATTCAAGCCAAATGAAAAGTCTCAATTTATTGTACAGTATCATTGCGTTTTCTGTTTTGTTTTTTTACTCAAATCTTTCAATAAATAAACCCACAGAATCGGCTTTTTATTCAATTCCAGATAGCCTTAATCCGCTTACTCCGGCTGTGCTTTCACCTGAACAAAGTCGCTTGGCGTTTCATGTTCCCGATGGCTATCATATGGAGTTAGTGGCCAGTGAGCCTATGATAAAAGAACCTGTAGCCATAGCTTGGGATGGGAATGCACGAATGTACGTAGCCCAAATGGAAACCTATACGCAGGATACGGATGGTACAGGTACGAAAGAAAAAAGGAGTCGAGTGATGCTTTTGGAAGATACTGACAATGACGGAAAAATGGATAAGAGTTCGGTTTTTATCAAAGACCTCCTATTGCCTAGAATGATTCTTTGTGTAAACCACGAACTCTTGGTAAATGAAACCGATACGTACGATATATATAGCTACAAAGATACCAATGGCGATGGTGTGGCCGATGTAAAGAAACCTGCCTATATTTTAGGAAAAGAGGCAGGCGGGAATCTAGAACATCAAAGGAGTGGCTTGGACTGGAATATCGACAATTATATTTATCAAACTTATGATGCAGTAAGATTTAGATATAAAAACGGGGTGCTTAAACCGGATTCTATGCCGAGTGGCTCAAATGGCCAATGGGGGCTTACGCATGATAATTATGGTAGATTATTTTTCAGTAGGGCTGGAGGCGAAAACGCAGGAAGTGGGTTTCAAATAAATCCAAAGTATGGTGCTTTGGAGTTTGCTGACGCATATAACGAGCAGACATTTAATCAATTATGGCCAATTATATCTACGCCCGATGTGCAGGGAGGTAAGCCAAGGTTAAATCCTGATAGTACTTTGAATCATTTTACGGCTGCCAACGGTCAGTCTATTTTTAGAGGGGATAAGTTGCCGGCAGACTTGATAGGAGATTATCTTATTTGTGAGCCAGTGGCTCGTATAATTAGAAGGGCAAAAGTCATAAATAACCAAGGTAAAACGCAGCTTGAAAATGTCTATGAAAAAAAAGAGTTTATAGCAAGTACAGACTTTTATTTTCGACCTAACAATACTTACACAGGCCCTGACGGTTGCTTATATATTGTAGATATGAACCGAGGCATAATTCAAGAGTCTAACTGGACGCCAAAAGGCTCATTTTTGAGAAACAAAATAGATTATTACGGAATAGGAGAGATAAATCAAAGAGGAAGAATCTGGAGATTGGTTCATGATGATTTTAAACCTGGTCCACAACCTAAAATGTTAGACATGCCGGCTAAATCGTTGGTGAAATACCTAGACCATCCAAATGGCTGGTGGAGAGATAATGCTCAAAAACAAATTATTATTTTGAATGATAAATCTGTGGTTCCAGCTTTGAAAGCCATGGTTACTGGAATAACAGGAGTTTCTAATTTAGGGAAAATACATGCCTTATGGACTTTAGAAGGATTAAATGCTATAGATAAAGCCACTTTATTTTGGGCTTTGAAAGATCCTGATCCTCAAATTCGTAAAACGGGGATTTGGATTTCCGAGGTTTTTTTGAATAAAAATGACCAAACTATGCTAGCGGCAGTAGGTAAAATGATAAACGACGAAAGCTATGATGTTAGAACGCAGATACTTTTATCCTTAGGGTCGAACAAAAGTGTTTTGGCAAAGAAAATAGTAGAGGATATTTTAGCCCAAAATGCTGATAATCAAATGATTTCTAGTGTTAAAAAGAGCATTGACAAAAACCAAGACGCAAAAATATATGGAATTAAACTTGCGAATTTTGCTCCTTCTGAGCGGAAATTGATTTTGGCTGGTGCAGATATTTATAAATCATTGTGTTCGGCTTGTCATGGATCTGATGGCAAGGGTTTACCTACCAATGCCGCTCCAGCTTTAAGAGGAGCCAAGCATTTGAACGCAGACAAAGACATAGCTATAAGAATTCTAATGAATGGATTGCAAGGCCCAATAGAAGGTAAAACATATCCAAGTGTAATGCTGGCTATGAATGATAATTCAGACGAATGGATTGCGGCCGTCACCAGTTATATTCGCTACGAGTTTGTGGGCTCTTCGGTAAGAGTTGGTAAAAGCCGTCAATCTGCTGTAGTAAAAGTGGAAGACGTAAAGAAAATAAGGGAACAACATGCCGACAAAAAAGAAGCTTGGTCCATAGAAGAGTTAGATGCTCTTTCTGCTGAAATGAAATAAAAAATATGCCTAAAAAAGAATTCAACATTATTTTCGAATTCTAAAATCTATATTTTTGAACATTTAAATAACCCATGAAATCAATATATTTTTTACTCTTTATTGGTATTTTTAACGCTTGCAATACGCCTAAAAATGAGACCAAAGAGACCATTAGTTTTCAAGAAGAAATTAAACTTGATAGTTTGGCTTTAGAGAATATTTTTGCTGATTCTACTTTGAAAAATTTAAGTGTAGACGAGATTAACGTTCTATCAGAAACGCTAATTGACACAAGTGAGTTTTTTGGGCTGAAAGCGAGTTTTATCCAGATAGATTCGGCGAAAAAAATGGGTAAATACGAAGAGTTTTTGTCTAAACTGGATATCGGAGTGTTTAAAGACATCAAATCGGTCTTATTTAAGGAATATGATTTAGGAGATTCAAAATCGCTGAAGTTTTGGGGATATGACTTTTCTACTTTTGATGCATGCCCTTATACCAACGGAAAAGTGATTTTGGTGAGTACTTTTATTAACGGAAAAAACACTTCTTGTACCCCGTTTTCGTACTATCAGAACTGGGCCGACGCACCTTTTTACAATAGCGTCAGAGCAGACGGAGAATTGTTAAAAAACGGCGATTTCAAAATCAGTTTAACAGAAAGTGAAGGAGGGGTGGATGAAAGTGAGAAAGAATATAATACAAAAACCAACTCAGAACTTAGGTATAACTTCAAAGACGGGAAGTATGCGAAATATTGAAATTGTTAAAGTTTGCCGTTCAATATATTAAAATCCCCAATATTCAAAAACGCCAATCCATTTATTGAGATTTTGATGATATAGTTCAATGTACTTTCGAATTAAATAAAAATGTTTAGCTTGAAAATCGAGTGAAACTGTATCATTATACAATTGGTCTCTGATGACACATTCAAAATCTAAGATATTACCAACCAACAATTTATAGTCAAAAGAGATGTCGTTATTTTGTTCTAAAATTTCCTTTTCATTGTTATAAAAAGTATACGCAGTGTCGTTTATGGCAAGTCCTGTTGGTATCCAATAATTGGTTTTGGCAAAACCTTCGTACTTAAAATATTCAATATTAGCAGGTTTGCTCAGGTCATCAAAGTTTAGCTCAATATTGAAAAGATAGTTTTCTGGGTCTTCAATGTCTGTTTTAAATTCTACTAATCCCAAGTTCGAAATCCAATCTTGTAAACTTAATGGCTTGTTTTCGTCCATTATCCAATCAAAAATTTGATGGTTTCCCATTTCATCAAAAATTATAGCTACATGGTACCCCCAGTCGAGATTTCCTTCTGCCACTAAATTGTTGGGATCGGGTTTTGATATACAAAGTGTTGAATTGAAATTTAAAATGGCGGGCGTATAATACCAGATTTTTTTGTGACTTATGCCTTTACTTGCCAAAATCATGGAACAGTAATGGACTATATTGTGGCAGTTGCCTTGTTTGTATTTAAATAAGGGAAAACAAAGCTCTTTTAACTCTAAAAAAAGACTTTGATAATCAATATTTTGAATATCTCTTTTTTTAAAATCATCAATCTTAGCTCTCATATAAAGTGATTAGGCCGCAAAGGTAAGCAAACTATTTCCAGAAATTTTCTATGAAATTAAGATATAAACTCCTTAATGTTTTGAAGTGTTTTTGAATTGCTTTTGAAAAGCATAATGTATTTTGAAATATTGCTATTTATTGGTGATATATACGGTAAACAAAGAAATTTGATTTCAATTTTACTGAATATATTCGGTATCTATTGCTGTTATTAAAGTTTTCAAATCAAAAAGTCTCATTTTAATTTTTAAAAGACATAAATAAGATTCACTTCCCTCCATTCTCCAACAAAAACACTCCATTTTTATTGGCAATAATTATGTCTAGTTTTTTGTCTTTGTTCAAATCTTTTATGGCAATGTTAAGACCAGCTCCAGAGTCGGTGTCTATGATATGTTCGGTGTAGTAGGGGGCTTTTTTAGGATTGAGGTCAAACCACATTAATATTGGTTCATCACCGTCGCCTGCATCGTTTCCATTGTGAGCTAAGAATCTTTTCCCAGTGATATAGTCTTTTCTCCCGTCGCCGTTGATGTCGGCCATTATAGATGAATGGGTTTGGGCTGTTGTTTGACTAATTTTGTGCATCGTGAAGTTTATTTGGCCATTTTCAGAGATTTGCTCATACCACCAAACGCCTAATTTATGTGCTGAGGCAGTAAGAACATCGTTTTTGCCATCGCCATTCATGTCCAATACTTGCATGTGTGAACAGGCATCGCCCAAGTTTGCAGCATGAAATGTCCAGTCGCCCGAACTTTGATCTTTTTTACCTTCAAACCAACCTTCTTTTATCACTACATCTTTAATGCCGTCCATATTGATATCTCCAAAGCCAATACCGTGCGAAAAACGCTCTGTTCCATTTACGTTTTCTGTACTTATTGCATGCCTTTTCCATTCAGTGTCACCTTTTTTGGTTGGAGCTTGGAGCCAGACAATCTGTTTTTTCTTTACGTCTCCGCACAAAATATCCAGCCTTCCATCGCCATCAATATCTATAAATCCTGGCGACTCATTGGCTATTCCCATAGAGTCCGCTATGATATGTTTTTTCCATTGGCCAGGTTTGTTCTTCGGATTTTCAAACCATAATCCGGGTTTGCCAGGGTAATCTACTATGATTACATCCTCCCAACCGTCCAGATTTACGTCCATAGCGTGGTTTAAGAAAGACTCACAATATTCTTTTCTTGGGTCAAATACGCGTGAAGGAGCCATTTCATGGCGAATCCATTTGGGTGCTTCGAACCAATAATAGCCAGCTATAATATCTGTTTTGCCGTCTTTATTGAGGTCCGCTACGGCTACTCCTTCTGAGATGAAGTCTCTGGTAAGAACGGTTTTTTTGAATGTTGGAACCTGGGCAAAAACATTTGTAGCTATTAGGCAGAAAGTGCTTAGAATCGATAGTTTTTTCATGTTTTATTTGGTTGAATTTTTTAACAACAACAAGAGATTTTTCCAAACTTAGTTGAAATTTAAGAGTTTTTACTTGAATTGATTCTGTTTTCTATTTCTGACTTTATTTTCTGTTGCATTTTCTGAAGATTTTCAAAGTTACTGACTTTTTTCATTCTTGTTTCAGATTCTAATAGTCCTAAAACTACCCATCTTAATCGCTGATCTCCGGTTTGCCATCTTTTTACTTTTCTGGTAAATTTACCCACTTGAGAGTTTAAACTTTCAATACAGTTTGTTGTTGAGAAGCTTTTTGAAAACTCATTAAGCTTTAGTTTTTTCAGCGTCAACGTTTCTTCTAGCCCTTCTAAAAGCGATTTTTGGGCTGAATCGTTTATACTTTTTATTTCTTTCCCAATAGCCTCAAGCTTTGCTTTGGAGACCTCATATTCTTCCTCTGAATAGGCGTTTTGTAGCTTCTTACGATATTCTTCCTGTTTGTTTTCTGGCAAATAACTCACAACATTTTCACGTTTATGCCATTGACATCTTTGTATTATCACCTTGTCGCCGAAAGCTTCTTCTATCGCGTTTTTTAGCCCTTTCGAACCATCTATTACAGCCAGTATTCCTTCTTCAAACTTTAGACCTCTATCTATCAAATCTGTCAGTAGTTCCAGTATTGGACGGTGGTTTTCTGTAGCGGTTTGGGTTATGCCTAATACGATTTTCTGGCCTTTGCCTGTTATACCCAATACGATAATCATTTGTTGTCCAGCAAGATACTTGCCGTCAATAAATAAAGCCACAAACTCATTTTCTTCAAATCGCCTTTTCTGAAATTCTTCAAGAGCTGCCGCACTTTGGGCCACAAACTCTCTGCTAACACTACTTGGGCTTATACCAAAGTTACCAACCAAAGTCTCTGCTGTTCGCTGGTAATCACGCATCGATATGCCATGTAAGACACTCTGAACCATACTCTCGGCTTGCTCTGGAGCTTTCCGTAATTGTTCATACGATTCCAGACTCACATTTTTTTGGTCTTGATTATCAAATACTCTAGGGACTTGAATAGGTACACGTTGACCACCAACCTTAACACTTCCTGGATTATGACCCCACCGACTGTAGCGACCCTCTAAGGGCTTTTCATGTGAATACTTTGACCCAGCTAAGGAATCAACTTCGTTCGAAAGTAAAGTATTTGCAAAAATCTTACAAATATCTAAATGTTGCTGCATCATGCTCACTTGAACTTCTAAACTGCTCAACAAAAAATCATTGAGATTTTCTGTTCCGATTTTACTAACTTTGTTCAACATAGGGATCTTTAAGAGTTTAGATTGTTATTTGCTATTTCAAGTTTAATTCTTTTAGATCTCTTTTTCCTTTTTTATCAAAAAGGAATTTCAACTAAGTTTGGAACAATCTCATTTCAACACTAAAAATTCTGCTAAATGGGTAAATGCATTTATTAATAAAAAACAAATTGACTTTCCCTTTAATGAGCCAAATTTAATAAAGACATTGAAAAGGAGAAAAACTTGGGGAATCAAAAAAGAATGAAGCAAAATACTTGCTTTTAGCTTTTAAACTCTCATTTGTTTACCCTGTCCTCAATGATAGCCATAAACTCTTCCCTATAATTGCTACTTAATGGAATTTCTTTATTGTCAACTACAACACTATTTTTTTTAACCGTTTCTATATGTTTTAGTGCGACAATATAAGACCGATGAATCCTTGTAAAGTATGCTTTTGGGAGCATTTCTATTACTTCAGATAGTTTATATCGGGCCAAAACAGGTCGCTTGTCTGTATAGATAGTAACATAGTTGCCCTCGCTTTCTATATATTTTATGTTATGAACATAGATTTGATGAAACTCAGACCCACTTTTTATAAAAATAGTTTGCTTTGTGATGTCAGTAGAAATTTCAGATCCAGAAATTGGCATTGAATTATTGTTTTCTACCTGTTGTTTTGCTTTCATAACTGCCTGCAACAGCCTATTAAATTCAATGGGTTTCAGAAGATAGTCAACCGCTTTAAGCTCATAACTTTCCAACGCATACTCTGAATATGCAGTAGTAAATATTATAAGTGGCGGGTTCTGTAAAAACTTAGGAAAGTTAATACCTGACAATTTGGGCATGTTAATATCTAAGAAAATGAGATCAACCGAATGCTGTTGAAGGTATTCAAGTGCATCCAAAGGGTCTCTAAAAGTTTTCTGCAATTCTACATATGAGATGTTGTTTAAATGAAATTTAAGAACATCAATCGCAGCTGGTTCGTCATCAATTATTACACAGTTCATATGGCTATTTATCAAGTTGAAGAATAAGTAAAGATTTAAAATATCCATCTACTTCTTTAGTTTCCAAAGTATATGCATTAGGATACAAAATAGAGAGTCGCTTTTTTAAATTATCAAGTCCGAACCCTGAAGGCTCGTCAACTAAGTCATAAAAACTTTGATGTAGCGTATTGGTAACTTCGAAGTGTAACTTATTCTGCTCTACCACAATAGAAATATTGATTAATGATTTTGATTTAGGGTCAATTCCATGTTTAATCGCATTTTCAACAAAAGGAATAAGCAACATTGGACTTATTTGAACAGCATTTATAGCTCCTTTAAGGTCAAAACTTATAGTTACATCGTCTTCTTCAGCAATCCTAAGTTGGTAGACCTGAATAAAGTTTTTCAGATGAAGAATTTCTTTTTCAAGGGCTACTTTATCTTCGTTTGTTTCATACACCATATATCTCATCAGTTCGGCCAGTTTAGCTATTCCGTTTGCCAATTCTGGTGCATTGTACTTTAATGATTTGGCATAAAAACTATTTAAAACATTAAACAAAAAATGAGGATTAATTTTAGACTTCAAAAAGGCCATTTCTGTGGAAAGTTTTTCCTCAAGCAGAACTCTTTTAAGTTTTTCATTTTGTACCCAATATTTGATAAGTGAATAGGACAAAGCAAGCAATAAGATAAAAAAACTGACTGTAGTATTGTAAAGAAAAGTTACAAAAAATGATTCGCTAGCTGAGGAGAAAAAGTTAACCAAATAGCCATGATCTACGGTGCTTTCAAACAAATTGATAAAAATAAAACCAGTCAGCACAGAAAAAACCAATGCCTTAATGTTTTTAAGCCGCAAAAATTTGGGAACTAAAAAATATGCCGTTGTATAAAAAACGCTTAAATTCATAAGCATCCCGAATAAAAGGGCAATCCAATAAGGTCCTCTTTCTTTTCTGAAATCACCTATAGTAGAAGTATAGTTTAAAATCAAAAAATATCCAATTCCCCATATCAAAAGATGAATTATTGGCTCTACATATTTCTTCATAATCTATCGTTTCTTTATCAAAAATAGGATTTAATTTATAAAAATCACTTAAAAGGGATGAATGGGGTCATTGTTGTGACCAAAACCCACAAAACTGTTAAGTTTGCTTTTTTCACAAAAAAACGAGGGCCTATCACAGCAAAGCGGCGAAACGTCACTTTCATTTTAAGAAGAATTTCAGAAGATATAATATTGCAGCCAGTAAATTATAAATTATGAAAAAAGCTATAATCGTTTTCATCACTTTGGTATTAGGAAGTAATTCCTTTGCACAAACAAGCTCCAAAAAAGATTTAGAGAAGAAAGTTGATGCCTTATTGGCAGGTTATTCTTATCACAATCGCTTCATCGGAAGTGTTTTAATTAGCAAAAACAATGCTATTGTTTACCAAAAAAGTTTTGGATATGCTGATTTGGAAAAACACCAAAAGAATACCAAAACATCTGTTTTTAGTATTGCGTCTCTTACAAAATCTTTGACTGCAGTAGGAATTATGAAATTAGTGGAAGAAGGGAAATTAACTTTAGAGACACCTATTTCAACTTATTTCCCAGATTTTATACCTGAATATTCAAAAACCATCACGATTCAACATTTGCTGAATAATAGTTCAGGCATGGAAGCCAATATAGGCCGAAAAGATGATAATGGAAACGGAATCATGCCCGAGGAAACGGCAATCACCTTTAAGGAAGTTTTGGAAAAATTCAAGGATTCAAAAATGAAGTTTAAACCTGGTAAAGGTTATGAATATAACAATTTTGGATACTTACTTTTAGCCAATATTATAGAAAAAGTAAGTGGACAGCCTTACGCTCAGTTTATGCAGGCAACTGTTTTCAAACCAGCAGGAATGACAAATACAGCGGTTGCTTCCTTTAAACCTTTGGGACAAAAAGCACAATCTTATTTAGGTTTGGGTTTTGACACTTTAAAAAAATTCAATTCCCCGTTCCATCCATCATGGCTAAAAGGTGCAGCAGATATGAACTCAAACACGGTCGATTTATTTAAATTTATGCAAGCTTTGGATAATGGTATTTTACTAGAATCTGAGTCTGTGGATAAACTATACACCTCCACACAGTCAATGGGTGTAAACAAAATGGCCTCTGGATTGGGCTGGGTAATTGACGATAAAGACGGCGACAAATGGATTTACAACACTGGCCTACTTCCTGGCTATGCTTCGGTTATGGGTTCATTGTCAGAAAAAAACATTAAAATTATCATCCTTTCTAATGCGACTACAGTAAATCCAGTGAAAGAGGAATTTCAGGGCGAGGTTACTTTTGTTCCGGAAATTACGGATAAAATCATTTCAATAATTCAAGGAAAAGCCGTTGAAAATTTACCAAAACCAACAAAGATCAAAAACAAGAGCCTTGTTGATTATATAAATACTTATCAATTAGACGATGAGCATTCCCTCAGCCTAAAAAAGGAAGGAGGATCCTACTATTTAGAAACCAACGGTAAAGAACCTTGGTCCGTCTTCACCTATACTTTCTCAAAAAGCGTGGAAGAAAATAATGCCTTCAAAGAACCCGCTTTGTTTTTCGCAAATGCTATGAGTACCCAAAATTTTAAAGGAATACTAAATTATGCCAATGAGCAAATGAAAGGATTTTTAGGCACAGACGAAGGGCTAGAACAATTAAAAGGGATGTGGATGAATTTTTTACAACATGCCGGCAATTTCAAGTCGTATAATATTTATAAAATGGAAGGTGATGAAGTTAAAAATGTACACATCAGATTTCATTTTGAGACAGTTGATGTCGGAATTGTGCTAAGCATTAACGCTGACCACAAAATACAAGGAATGTTTATGGATGATGCCGTAAAAACAAGCCATGTTTCAAAAGTCATTTTAATTCCTACTGGAGAAAACACTTTTTTTATCAATGGGCACCAAAATGGTGGAATGCAAGATCTGAAAATAACAGTATCTGAAGCAGGATTAATCTTAACAGATGGTATCCTAGACTATAAAGCGGATATACTAATGCCCTAATAGAGCAGTAAAGGCATATTTCAAGCACTCCTGAAATTTTTACTTATATTTATATTTGATAAAACAATGATCTGCTACGTAAAAACAGAATCTTATTATGGCCTTTTTTTAAAAAATCTAAAATTTAATGTCAAAAAACACATCGGAAATTAAGGAAACTTGGAGAACAATTTGGCTATTTTTAATACTCCTTACTGTTTTAAGTTCCGTAGCCTATTATGCCATTTTAAAATTAAACCCAACTAGTATTTATGTTGGTGCTTTGATGATGTCACCTGCTCTGGCGACCTTCCTGACCTTGAAAATCAGAAAGCGGTCTTTTTCAAGTTTACCATGGAGTTTAAAAGAATTGAAATATTTAAAACGCTCCTATTTTACCCCCCTTTTGTATGTATCCATAGCTTATTCCTTAATATGGTTATTAGGCTTTGGAAATCTGATAGATACTGAACAAATCTCAGAATGGAGCAATGAATTGGGAATTGAAAGTAAATATCAAACGCTTGTAATTGCCATAATGGTCTTGCTATTGTTGACTGTTGGGGTAATAAAAAACTTAGGCTCAACCTTGGGAGAAGAAATTGGATGGCGGGGGTTTTTAATCTTCGAATTGAGAAAAGTGATGTCCTTTAAAGCTCTTGCCATTGTAAGTGGGATAATTTGGGCCATTTGGCATTTCCCTTTGATAAATTTGATGTACGGTAAAAGTGAGCATCTTTGGCTACATATGGGAGCTTTTACGGTTATGATAATTGGAATTTCCTTTATCTTAGCCTATTACACTTTTAAATCGAACAGTCTATGGCCAGCAGCTCTTTATCATTCTGTTCATAATATTTTTATACAAAAAATATGTACTCCAATAACGATTTCTAACAATAAGACTACGTTTTGGATAGATGAATATGGACTGATGATTCCTATAATAACGACTATTTTTGCTATTTACTTTTGGAGAAAAGCTGAAAAAGAAAGCTTATAAATTTAAATGAGAAATTAAAAACTTATTCAGTATCTAATAGACAATGATATTGAGAAACTAATTGTAGAATAAAATGAATAAAAATAGAACTTTTGCAAAAATCACTGGGTACTCCCTTTTTTTAATGGCAATAATAGCCGGATTTGCGTTTGGCTTTGTATTGCCCAAAATATTTAATCCCAGTCAATTAGACTTAGTCAAAATCAACCTCGCCAGCAATTTGCCACTTTACAAATGGATGTTATTGGCTATTATAGCAATACTTTTGCTTGACTTGTTGGTTTCTTGGACACTTTATGTTTATTTCAAAAACGACAATAAAAAGATTGCATTACTTTCAAGTATTTTGAGAATTGCGTATACCTTAATATTCGGCATTGCGACATATTATCTCACTAAAAACCTTAATTATTCTGAAAAAAGTAAGGAAACAATTATCCAAAATTTTCAATTGTTCCAGTCGACTTGGAGTGCTGGTTTAATTATCTTTGGAATCCATCTTTTTTTCGTTGGCGTTTTAATAAAACTTCATTCGAAAATACCAAAGATTTTAGGGTTTTTGGCATTAATAGCTGGTATATCTTATGTGATAGTCCACTTCCTTAAATTGACCGTAAGCCCATCTGACCTAGTAAGTAATTTGGAAATGATTTTGGCTCTTCCGATGGCCATTGGCGAACTGGGACTTGCTTTTTGGTTAATAATAAAAGGTGGGAAAGATAGTAAATTAGAATAGTTTCACACGACATGCTACAATGTGCTAAAAATAGCTCCACGATATATATATTTTACAATTAACTATATTAAACGTAATAATTTCTGGCTTTGGCCACTAAAAATGAAAACATTTATATTATGACAATACAAGAAGCGTACAATTATTTTGAAAGTTTAATCACTGAATCAACAAAGAAATCTGAAATTAAGGTTTATGAGAAATTTGTTTATCTTTTATCCAAATTGAAAACTAGAACGTTCTCAAAAGAGGAAATGGCGTCCATTGAAACAGAACTTGACAGTTTAAATATAAAATCTAACCCAGAGAACAAGAAAAAATTCTATGAAAAAGCTCTAATAAATTTTGAAAATTACTTGAAAACGACATTTTCTTTAATTTCAAAAGGGTACTACACCAAACTTGGCATTGGTTTAGGTATGACTTTCGGTATCCTTTTTGGAATTATATTTTTATCGCGTTTTGATCGGTCCATAGGTATTGCTTTGGGTTTGAGTTTAGAAATGCTTTTGGGCTTAATATCAGGCAGTAATATGGACTCTCAAGCTAAAAGTAAAAATAAAGTGCTATGATTGTTTAATATCTCCAACTCGTCAAATTGGCATCAGCGGGAGCTTTCATCTCAGCGGTCCATTTGGGTATAAACATGCGATGGTATCTGAGTCTACTGATATAATTGGGTTGGCTGTGGTCACCGTTCCAGCAGTGCTCGGCTCGGTCGCCGTAGTCTACTTGGCCGTCGTAAGTTGGGTTTGAAAGATTCTTCAGTTCTTCTTCGGCCAAATAAACGGCATTGTTGAGATAGTAATTATCCATGTCACCACAGTAAATCCTGATTTTCCCACGCCATTTGTCTCCATTTTTTGCCCAATCTCGTTTTAAGATATAGGTCAAATCATAGTTTTCTTTCCAATATTGAGCTACGTTTTTATCAATCATTCCGGTTTTTTTATCCCATATTCTGCTCGGATAGCCGTCTTTCCCTATAGGAGAATAAACAGCCTCCCATATATCAAACTGCTGGCCACTTCGGGTTTTAGTTCCTAAAGCCAATTCTCTTAGGTTCATGTCCTGCACCGTGGACTGAATCTGACCTAAATAATCCCTATGCCCAGGCTTTAAGGTCTTCTTGAAATCACTTCCATAATAATAAGCGTTTTCATCTTCATAGATATTTACCGAAGTAAATGCTCTAAAATCTATGGGATCAGGGCATGCTGCAAAACAGCCATTGTACTCTTCAGGATATTTGACTTGTACTGCCAAGGCTTCCCAACCTCCAGTAGAACCACCATAAGTAAACCTTGCCCAACCTTGGCCAATGCCTCTAAATTGTTTTTCAATGTAAGGAATTAGCTCATAAGTAATGGCATCGCCATAAGGGCCGATATTTTCGGAATTTACGGCATACGAATCATCGTAAAACTGGCAGGCGTGTTGTATCTCTATAGCCAAAACCCGTGGAAAGTCTGGACCCGTCCACATTTTATAAAAATCGTATGCTTCTTGTTGTACTATTTTCTGATAACCATAGATTTTAAAACGCTCGTTATAATCATTTGGAAGATTTTCGTCAGGAGGAATAGTACGAAAACCATCAAAGTCAGCAGGAAAATGACCATGAAATATAGCCAAAGGATATTTTACTTCAGGATGAGTATCAAAACCTTCAGGCAACAAAACATGAGCTCCAATAAACATAGGCCTTCCCCAAAACTCCGTCAATAGCTTACTCTGAATCTTTATGTGTTTGATGTATTTGGTGTCTTTCGGCTCTTCTATTGGCGGTATGGTTTGATCAATTTTGAGCGTTACTATAGTATTTTCTTTGGGGTTTATCTTGATTTTTATGGGTTTTGAATAAATATTGCCCGGTGCGAGATTCCATTGCTGGCCTTCGCCCCTATCCATCGGAAGTTTTACGGTGTGGCCATCTTTCCGCTTAAAAGTTTCGTATTTGTGTAACAACACCTGTACATAATACTCTCCAGCTGGAATTTTGCTTAAGTTTTGGATAGGATAGCCAAAACTATTTGTTGCGTTTATTTCTCTGGTTTGAGCAGCAGAGTGATTGTCTAGGTCTAAACCAAAAACCATTTGGGTATCATGTCCATCGCTTACTTGCATCCGTGGCTCAGAAGTATTGTTGTTTGAAATCAACAGCAAAAGTCTCCCGTCAAGTTTGGATTCGGTCTTTGGGAAACTTACTTCAAACCGGGTTTGAGCAAAAATTAGACTTGAGCAACAAAAAAACAAAAAAATCAGGAGCTTCTTCATGGGGTAATGTTGATAAAATGGTAATTTGAGGTTCTTAATCTGAAACTAAATTTATGATATTTCACGTAGTAAAGAAAGCATATTGGGAGAAATTTGAAAACGAAGCGTTTTATTATCCAGAAACATTCGAGGCGGAGGGTTTTATGCATTTATCCACCGAAAACCAAGTAGCAGGCGTGCTTGAAAGATACTATGTAAATCAGAAAGACCTTATACTTTTGTCAATCAATGACGAGATTTTAGGTGATAAATTGCTTTATGAAAAAGCCACAAATGGAGAGATTTTTCCTCATTATTACGGACAATTGCCTAAAGATTGTATTTCTGATGTTAGGCAGATTCGGTAGGTTTTTTGAATTTTGATGTGTTTGGGTGGGAGCTTATTTCCTTTTAATTGTTACTTCACTTTATTAGTATTGAAGGTCTGACCTTTGGTCTGACATCGTTCCATCTGCCAGAATCGCGAATTTGACCTTTGGTCTGACCATCGTTCGTTATGGGTCTGACCTTCTATTGTAAAATTTTATTCTTTCGAGAATTTATAGCCTTTTTGCCTCAAACCAAACATTCACACTTTTGCCTTTTTCGTCGGTACAAGTGATGGTGTTTTTTCCTAAAACGGGCTTTATGAACACACTTTTCGAAACTTCTGATTTCCCAACCAAAGTATTATTATGGTACCAAAAAACCTGTGAGGTACTGTTTGACGCACTCGCTTTCAATTCTATTTCTCCAGTATTTTCAACATAATATAGGCCTTTGTTTCGTGGTGAAACGATAGACAAAGCATTCGTTTTGGTGATACGACTACAGGCAGGATTGTGAACAGGCGGTGCATGGTGTGGAAGGCCATTAGTTTGCAAAAACGAAATATACGCCGGGGGCAAATTAAGATAATCTTTTAAAATTGCGTTGTTTTTATCCAAACAATAGCTACAGTAACTCATTGTTTCCGAAGGATTCACCCACACTTTTTTGAGATGTTGGCATTTGTTTTTATAAAAGACCTTATCTACAAAAAAATCCATTTGTGTTTCTTTACAGAAATCATTTTTGGGTAAACCTGTTACAGAACAAACTTCTTTGTAAATCAGGCTTTCGGGTTTTTTAAACCACGGTTTGTTTTTCTCAATGGTATTAAAAATCTGAAAAAGTAAGGGCGTGGCCACCGCAGCTCCGCTCAATTGCGTGATACTTTCTCCAGAAAATTTGCCTAACCAAACACCTACCGTATAGTCGGGATTGTATCCTATGGCCCAGGCGTCTCTTTTACCAAAGGAAGTCCCGGTTTTCCAGGCTACTTTTGGCAGTCGGAACGTAAAATCAAAATTATTGGGAAAATCAGGTCGCTGAATTCCACTCAAAATATCCGATATAATATAACAAGAAGCAGGATCTAGGAGAGCTTTTGGGGTGTTTTTAGGCAAATTTGCATTTGATGTAAAATTAAGTTCTTGAAAAAAACCACCATTGGCAAAAGTGGCGTAAAGTCGCACCATTTCTTCCATACTCACGCCGCAGCCGCCCAAAATTGCCGATAAACCAAGTTGGTCTTCATTTTTTTTGATGCTTTTGAAGTCCGCCTTTTTCATTTCAATCAGAAAATCCGCCAAGCCGACTTCGTCTAAAGTTTTTACGGCGGGAATATTGAGCGATTGTTGCAAAGCATCTCGCATGCTTACTTGCCCTTGAAAAGTATTGTCAAAATTAGTGGGTGAAAATCCTCCAAAATCCGAGGGAATATCATACAAAATGGCCTTGGGGTTTATGATGCCTTTTTCTAAAGCTAAAGCGTACAAAAATGGCTTCAGAGCACTTCCCGGTGATCGAACCGAAGTTATACCATCTACTTGGCCGCCATCTAGCTTATTTTTGTAGTTTCCAGAGCCACAGTAGACTTTTACTTTCATGGTTTTGTTGTCTATCACCATGGCCATGGCATTTTTTACTCCCAAGGTATTTACGCGTTCCAAATAAGTTGAGACCTGTTTTTCTACCAAAAACTGAAAGCCAGAATGAATAGAAGATTTAATATAAGGAGCCGAAATTTCCTTGGCTAATCTATCAGACAAGTGTGGGGCTTTTTTCTGAAAAGTAGTTCTGTGGAGTTTTATTACTTCGCTTTTTGCCAAATTTATTTCCGAAGGAGTAAAAATCTCTTGATTTTCGAAGTTTTTCAGCCATTTGGTTTTAAAGAAATCCAAGTCTTTGTTGTTTTTGCCAGAAAGCAAAAGACTGGGTTTGTTAGGTATTAGGCTCAATATCAAGGCCTCCGCCAAACTGAGTTTGGAAGGATGTTTTTGCAAATAAATATACGATGCCGCCTTGATACCTTCCACATTTGAGCCAAATGGTATATAATTGAGATACATCGCCAAAATCTCTTTTTTCGAAAAATGCAATTCGAGTTGAACGGCCCGAATCATTTCAATAATTTTATGAAAATAGGTGCGGTCATTGGGGTAAATCATCCTAACTACTTGCATAGTTATGGTGGAAGCCCCAGAAACTCTACGACTTTTGCTAAGATTAGATACCAAAGCCCTCAAAACGGCCACAGGATTGACCCCAGGATGATAATAAAAGTATTTATCTTCTTTTTCAAGAATTGCTTTGAGAAAAAATGGAGAAACCTCCTCTGTCCGCACTTTCAGCCGCCACTTATCTTCGTCATTGAGATATGCACTCAAAATGCGACCTTCATCGTCCAGCACTACTGTGGAATAATTGTCTGGTACTTTTACTGGAAATGCCAAATCTAACACCAAAAGCAAAGCCAATATGACCAAGGTGTATTTTACTTTGGGGGAGGATAGGAAGTGAGCAAGAAAAAAAGTTTTTTGTTTCACTGTTTTCTTTAATCCTTGAATATTATTTTCATCTTGATTAAAATTTGTCGTAAAGTTCAAATACCAAGTTGTTCTTTTTCAAAGTAGATTTTTCCTTTTCATTTAGGAAGTATAAATATTTGTATCCGTCATAATAAAATTTTGAATCAATATTCATTGAGGATAATTTCTTATTTACATCAATTAAAACAGAATTGAATATATCTTTCTCTTCAACTCTTTTTTGCCATTTATTATGTAATTCAACTTTTTTGCTAATTAAGGAATCATTTAAAACAAATCTAAATTTATAATCAACTTGTTTTTGGGATTCGCTTTTCCCCTTAATATATTTCACGTACTCATCTAAATTATCACTGAAATCTTTAATTTTGATTATGCCTTTTGACATTTTCTGGATATTTTCATGCCATTTAAAGCTTTTATTTTCGTAATAATCATAAAAAGTAAACTTGACTATTTTATCTGTATTTGCACTAATTAAAAATTCTGGAATTAAAATTTGAGGTGAAGTTTTTCGATAATTTTTAAAAATTTGAGATTTTTCGTTTTTTGACATTCGAGGCAAAAAACCTTCTTCAATAAATTCATCCATTACAATTTGCATATTTGAATATGAGTCTGCAAAACAAATGTCTGGTTCAAATTCTTTAGCAATTTCTTTTTTTATAAAATACAATTTCATTATTTGGCCTTTCCAAGTTACTAAAAACCTTTTAGTGCTATTAATATCGGCCAATAGAAAATTAATTGCATAAATTGAAGGCAATACAGAACTTAGATCTTGAACATAAAAATCTGGCTCTTTTATTAAATTCGATAAATGAGCATCTTTTAAAGGCTCTAAATAATTGTATCGATCCTCATATTTGATATTGTTGTAAGAAAAGGTTACAACGTGCACAACCCTTTTTATTGTTCTTTCACCAAAATCTTTAATTTCTTCGATCCTATTTATCTCGAAATCTTTAATTTTACCGTCTAATTCAATAAGCTTAAATATTTCACGGTAAGAATCTTTTAAATAATTTTCAGAACTATTTTTAAAGGATTGAATAAGATTTATTTCCTTTGGAAATTTTAAATAAGGCAAAAAATAGCTCTTTTGGCAAAAATATTCAACATCCTCAAAATCAAAAAAGGGAGTTTGGTTATCTCTTTTTAATTCTAATTTAACGTTTTCTTTTATCTTGGTTAAACTTACTGAATCATATAAATTTTCTTTCAATAATAAAGCTTTAAACCTATCCATAGATTCTACTTGTTGTATCGGAAGGTCTTTTTTTCGTTGAAGAAGTTTTCTTAAATCACTTGGTTTTTCAATCAAAATAATTTGAGGATTTTCAAAATCTCTTGGTTTTTCAATCAAAACTTGTGTAAACCCTAATTTTAATGCAGTGATATTAATTAAAAAAAATAAAATTAAAGATTTCAAAATTATTAAAGTTTAAGTTAAATGTGTTACGTTTTAATTTAATCTGAACCCTATTAAATATCCACTAGAGACACTGGAAAGAATAATGATTGCAAAACTATGCTTAGTCTTCAGACAAAGTATGGGTGAACATCGGTCTTCAGCCCGAATTAAACAAATGCCTTTACCAAAAGTTAACATTAAATTAAAATACTTTTAAACGATTAATTTTAAGATTTAGTAACAAAATGGCGTATACAAACCTCAAACCGGAACCCCCTCAGAATAAATAGTATATGGATCGAAATCTATTTCCTCATTTTTTCCCCAAACAACTGTGTCATACTTTACAGTTACGGTATTAAAAAAAAATACATCAACCAATGACTTGTAAACTGTATATTTTAAATAGGGTAAAACTGAAAATTGCTTTTGAACCGAAGGCTCAAATTCAACCTCAATGATATAATTTGGTAATGGTTTAACGGACTTAATTTTTGGTAACATGGTATTTTCACAATAAATCAATTCAAAATAGACTCTTTTGACAGCAATTTATTGGTTTTTGCTTTCTTAATCATACTTCCAAAAATCAAGTCTTCCTCAATGTCTTTACTTAAAACACTGGCTTTTTCACCCAATTTTTTGGCCAAGTCCAACATTAATTTTGTTGTACTCTTTGATTCCGTTTGAATAATAATTGTTGCCATATCTTATTTGTTCTAATACAAAAATACTTAATTATTATTATTGGTCTAAATAAATAGAACTTTGCCCTTTACTATCTGTTCAGAGTCGGCTTTTAGGGGATTCTGAGCATACAAATGCCAAAAAGAAAGTAGCCCAAACCTTCTAAGTCCCTGACGGAGACTCTGCTAATACTCACCCTTTAACGAACTTTCCTAAAACTTTTTTGGTCTTTGTGGTTAAAAAGCTTCTAAAACAATCAATTCACCACAACAGTCCCACCGCCCCAATAACTACGCAAGTTGTTGTTATACATGGCGTCGGCTGAAAATTGGCCTTGTATGAAGGTGCCTCTTGAGACTGATCGTGCTAAGTAATAATAATGACGGTCTATTTTGTCCACGTTTATGATATAGTTATTCTGTCCTCGCTGACATCAAAATAAGTTTCGCATATCTGAGGCGTTTTAATTTTTGCTTTATACAACTTACCTATAATTCCAAATCTTGTTCCTAATTTAAGCCCAATGCCTTCAATTGAAGTTTGGCCATTTCTGCTCGCATTTCCTCGATTTTCTTTTTATAAGAAGGATTATCAATGAGGTTATTTAACTCATTGGGATCTTTTGCCAAATCATAAAACTCAGCCTCGTCAAATCTAAGCCATTTGATATATTTAAAATTTTCATTAACCACCACCCTGTAGTCTAATTGAGCAGTCCAAGGAAATGGGTTTTCGTGACTATAATATTCAACAAAGGCAGTAGGCCGAATACTTTGCTTTTTTCCTTGAATAAGCGGTACCAAAGATTTTCCTTGAATACTTTTCTCCGTTTTCAATTGTGCCAAATCCAAGGCAGTGGCAGCAATGTCAATAGATAATACCAGCCCGTCAACTTTCGATATCTGGCTTTTTATACCAGGATATTTAATAAACAAGGGTGCTTTTATAGATTCTTCATAGGGCATGCGTCGTTCAAGCGAAAACCCGTGTTCTCCGAAGAAATAACCGTTATCGCTTGTGAAAATTATGGCAGTCTGCTCTTCTATCCCTTGCTCTTTTAGAGTTGTTACAATTTTTGCTAAGCTTTCATCTACCGACAGCATCATTTCGGCTCTATTTCTGATAGATTGATCCGAAACCCCCAAGTCCATAGCCGGAATCCAAAGCGAATCTTTTTCTATAGTTTCATTTCTAATTTTAAAAGCGTTATTAATAACTGGTTTTCCTGCTTCTACCCTAGCATCAGGAGAATAAGAGAGGCTTCGTTGATACGTTTGGTTATCATAGGTACCAATGTGTCGCTGAGCTGGCATGAAGACTTTAGGAACCGAAAGATCCGTAGTGCCGTCGTTTCGTTGAACAGCCTCAGGGTGAACCGCTTTGTGACCGATATATAGAAAAAACGGTTTTTCAGAGGAGTTTTTAATAAACTGTATGGATTTCTCTGTGAAAATATCCGTGATATATCCTTCGAAAGTTTGCTTTTTATCCCCTTCGAATAGTATTGGATTGTAGGTTTTTCCTTGTCCTTCCATACATAACCAATAATCGTATCCTGGTCTTGGTAAAGAACTATTGCCCATGTGCCATTTTCCAACATGTGCAGTTTTGTATCCTGCCTTTTGGAGGTATTTTGGGAATAAGTCTAGCATGAAGCTGGCTTGATCTCGGGATGAATTGTCCAAAATACCATGCCTAGACGCATACTGTCCTGTTAAGATACTGGCACGATTTGGCGAACATAAGGGAATGGCATGATAGGCTCTTGTAAATTGTGTTCCTTCAGCGACTAACTTGTCTATAGCAGGTGTTTTTAGAAAACTATGCCCTCCACCACCCCATTCGTCAAATCGCATATCATCTACTACTATCACTATTATGTTAGGCTGTTTTACCTGAGCTGATAGACAGATGTTTGTTAAAAAAAAGATAAAAGTAAATATTTTCTTCATCACTGGGGTAGTTAAATATCTATGCTGAATAAAAAAAGAGCAATTGCAAATATCGTAAAAAAGGTAAATTAAAAGGAATGTTAATTTCCCAGAGATTTGCATATAAAATGGCAAAGGTTAAATTAAACGATAAGGCCTTAACAAGGGCTTCTCTATATCCATTAAAAAAAAATTTATTTAAAATTCGAACATAAGTAATCAATCTTGCCCCAGCACTTTTACCCTTTCCTTTACTAGAAATTGCAATACGAATTTTGTAGCAATCTTTTCCTATGGGAGTTCCGAATTTGGATTCTCTAAAAGTTCTTCTATTATATCAAGTTAATCAGTTTTAAGGGATCTATGTTTTTTTGCCAAACGTTTTAGCTTCCTTTCAAACGATTCAGTTGCTATTACTTTAAAACTTATTTAATAAGTCTTTGGCGAATTTCAACTTTTTCTTTCCTTGCTCGTATAACTTTACGTCGTTAAAGGACTCAGCCAGATCTTACACAAATTGACTTTTACTTTCGTCTTTTACTTCCTTAATTACGCTTATGTAATCAAGACTTTTAACCAGTTCCATAAAAAAAGGAATCCGGTTATCTTTTATATCCAATATTACTTTCATTAATCTTTTTTTCCAAAATTACAAAAATATTTACATATCCAAGAGCCATTTCCTCGCCGTTTAGAGCCTCCCCTTAAGAGACTTTAAACAAAAAAATCACCCAATAAAGCTGAGTCCCTAGTGAAGACTCAGCCAGTTCCTCAAAACTACCAAGCATCTATTTACATTACCAAACTGTCTAGACAGATAGTACTGGCTAATCAAAAAATCCGATATCTCCCAATCAATTCACCACAACAGTCCCGCCGCCCCAATAACTACGCAAGTTGTTGTTATACATGGCGTCGGCAGAAACTGGCCCTTGCACGAAAGTCCCTCGCGTTACGGCTCTGGCCAAATAATAATAATGACGTTCTGTGTTGTCAACATTTACAAAATAATTGATTCTGTCGTCTCTAATATCAAAATACGTGGCATTTGATGCATTTTTGATCCATGGCATATCGCGGTCTTCTACCAATCTTGGGTTTTCTATCTCAAATCCAGCTGGTAGCATATCTGTCAGCACTACGTTGTCTACATTGTACATCAAACCTGCTTGGGCACTTACGGTTAGCCTTACCACCACCAATTGGTTTTGTTTAAAAATCGGGCTTTTTATCACCTCGCCAGTTCTTGTAAAATATGCCCTTCTTGCTTTCAAAAACTTGTCTTCGGCTATAAATTTATTGTCTTTGCGGATACCCTCTGATTCGTAATAATAGTACAGATTGTCGTTGGTAGATTTTACACTTATTCCTTTGGGATATTTGCTCATGTCTATCCATTGGCCTTTACCTTCTACGGTCCTTATGAGTTTTCCTTCCGAAAATATCTCAGCTTTTCCAGTTGATTTTCGTGATTTTAAGATTTTTCCCATTGCCAACATTGAAAACGATAATTCTTGGGTATTAAGATACAAAGTTTTATTGCTCAGCAACGTATTTAATGCCTGCGTCAGACTCGCTATTTGCGGATTGCTTGGATCACTTTCTACAAGGGTATTTAGCACCAAAGCCATGTTTCGGATAGGCGAGGAAAAGCTATCATGAAGCATTCGATCATAAGATTCTCTAACCAAAGTCTTTGGTAAAAGTTTTCCATAAGTAGCATCATCGCCAATTTGTTTGTATGCACAAGCTATCAAAAACTGTTGGTCAGAGGATAAATTAGCAAAGGCTGCTTTATGCAAATTCATAGCCGAAATATTGGGCTCATCCGTAAGCGAAAGCACATAGAGTGAATATGCAATCTCGGTTTTTAGCCTTTCTTTTTTTCTATAAACGCCATTGGTAGCAGTCCAAATCGTTTCCTTTTGTTCCTCTTCATTGGTGCGTTGGGTAAGAAAACTTGTCATTTGACTTATTACACTCGGCGTAACTTCAAAGCCCGACTTTTGGGCTTCTAAAAGAAAATGCAAAGCATAAGCCGTACCCCACCAATATTCTTCTTGAGAGCCTGGCCAATAGCTCAAGGCACCGTTGTAAAGTTGCATTCCTTCGATTTTTTGAATCGCCGCATTGACATTATATTGTGGATTCCGCTCCGAATTTCCCGACTCCGAAATTTCCACTTTGCCGTTTATTTCTCCAATCAGGTCGTCGAGATACAATTGAGGAAAGGCTTTGGAAATCGTCTGCTCTAAACATCCATGCGGATATGCAAGCAAGGTTTCTAGCCTATTGCCAAACTGCATCATCGGTGTGTTGCCTATATAAATTTTTGAAGAAAAAGTGCCTGGTATATAACCATCTGGCGATGCAAAGGCCAATTCTTTGTCTTTGGCCAATATACCCGAAGAGCCAGATTTTTGTAATGAACCTGCTGGCCTAACACTTATTTCGGTTGTTTTAGAAAAAGTCTCTTTGTCAGATTTTGCCAGAATTTTTAATTTTCCCAAGCCCATTTTGTCCTTTCCTGCTACTTCAATATCCAAATGTTTTTCCTTTCCGGCTTCTATCGTCAGTTTATTTTCTGAAAAAGCCCCAGCGTTTATTTCGCCTTCGGTTTGTGCCGAAACTTTTATTTCTTGGGTCTCTTCGGTAGTATTAAAAAACGTAACAGGAACCTTCACTTTGTCCGTTGGACTTAAAAACAGCGGCATACCTACACTTATGCTAATTGGGTCCGTTACGGTCATTTTTTGTTCCTCTGAACCAAATTTTTCTCCTTTGTAGGCCACAACCATAATACGTAGACTTCCTAAAAATTCTGGAATATCAAATTCAAAATTGGCTTTTCCGTTCTCGTCAGATTTTAATTGACCGCTCCATTTGGCTACCAATTCGGCTCGTCCATTGGCTAGCGGGTTTACCCTTTTTCCCATTCCGCCATCTCCGCCTGTGCTGCTTTTAGCGTTCAATTTTATCTCTGGTAAAAGCAAAGGATATAAGTCGAAAGACCTAACACCTAATGCTCTTTTTTGGTAAAAATATTCGTTGATTTTTGGTGTCTCAGTATTTTTTAACTGTAAAATACCCTCGTCCACTACCGCTATGGTTAGCTCAGTATTTGGCAGAGTTCTAACTTCAACCTTTTGCTTTGTCTTAGATCTTGACTTTTCTACTGCTGTTATCACTATTGGAATTTTCCTTTTCGGATCATCCACTTTTATGGTTTTCATGCCATGAGCAGACATCAGCGGCAACTCAGGCTGGTCCATAGCTCTGATTAGGGTGGCTGTTATGAACACATTTGGAAGGTGACTATCTTTTAAGTCAATCGTAATTTCAGCAGATTTGTTGGTAGTTTGAATAAACTTGTGTTCTAGAATTCCCGCGTTTTCCACAGTTACCAAAAGTTTTCCGTCAAAAGGTGTTTTAAATATCGCCTTTACTTTTTCCCCTAAAACGTAGCTTTCTTGATTGGTTTCTATCATTACTTCACCGTCAGAATCCACTTCAAACGAAACCTTACTTCCATAGCCATAAGCATAGAAATTTGTACTCACAAAACTGTTTCCAATCTCTGGCATTATCCTAATTTCATATTCACCGGAAATTCTCGGAACAAAATTCTGTTGATAATTTTTGCCCGCAAAATTTACATTTTGGCTTTTTATAAGTTTTTCTTTTCGTTTAGAAACATATCTTAGGCCTTCTTCTGTTTTTTCTAAAACAGTTTGGTATTCTAATAGGTATATTTCCATTTTTGCATTGGCACTTACACTTTTCCCTTCCGAATTTACAGCTGCCATTTCTATTGGCAATGGATTGTTGATTCCTACGAAGTAGGTGGGAATTTTCAAGCCAAAAAACTGTTTTTGTGTAAATATCTCGAAAGACTTCTTGCGGTGAACGGGCCTACCAGTTTCGTCGAAAACAGACACTAGGACTTTACCTTCTAACAATCCTTTGTTTTCTAATTTTGAATCTATATCAAATATTTGCAAACCTTCTCCTTTGGCGTTTGTGATACCATTTCTGAGTTCGTTTTCAAACTTGGTTTGGTCTTCTATGCCAAACGTGAAACCCTCGAATCCTTTTGGACTAAATGTTTTGCGTTTGATAGAAAAATCAAGCTCGTATTTATTGTCGGCTGCGGGTGGGCCAAATAAATTGTTAGCTTGGATTTTTATTTGGGCCTTTTGGCCAATTTCTACTTTTTCGGGTGCGTCAAGAACTACTTTAATTCTGTCAGGCATAAAATCTTCCACACTGATAGTTTTTGAGCCAATCAAAACGTTGTTTCCTGTAAAAACATCAACGTTATAAAACCCCGTCAAAGCACTTCTTTCTAATTTCACACTATGTTGAATTGCCCCAGAAGCATTGGTTTGGGTCATGGCGGAGCTTATCTCTTTTCCGTTGGGTTGTTTTACCAATATCTTTATGGGAATATTAGCCGGTGTGTCCCAATTGTCTTTTCTGATTACGGTGTTGATATTTATAGTTTCGCCTGGACGGTAAATTTCCCTGTCACCATAAATAAAGGCATCCATGCCAGCTTCATTAAGGTTTTTGCCAGAGATATCAAACTTTGAGGTTTCAATTTCGGTATCATCAAACAATATGTAGTTAAAGTCATCAGCCGTGGAAGCTGTAACCATGGCCATAGTGAATGTTGGATTATTTTTTTTAAGGTCTTTAAAAATAGCCAAGCCTTGGTCGTTGGTAGTTCCCCTGGTTATTTCTTGATTATTGTTGCTAATGAGTTTTATTTCAAGGTTTTTTAAAGGAGATGTGTTCATAATAGAATTGGCCATAACTACCAAGTCTTCTTGATTTTGTGACATTTTGACTATTATGCCAATATCAGAAACGGACACAATCTTTTGGATTCTTCGGTAATAATCGTCCTCAGAAGCAACCGAAACGAAATAAATGCCCCTCTTGTTGGTTTGCTCTGGCAAAGGCAGATTTAAAATCGACACGCCTTGTTTCAATGGCAAATCTTCGGTTTCGATTTTTCGATCGGAAATCACATCACTGTACAAATCCGCTTCACTCGAAAAATAATACTGCTCCTCATCTCCATCAAAATAGCTCCTTCGGCTGCCTTTCAAAAACGGCAGAATATTGTTTTCGTAGATTTTAGAAACTGTAATATTCACCTTCGGAATATTGATGATATTGACGCCAATGTTCTTATTGCCTTGGTTTGATATGTATTGGGCATTTTTATTGGTAAATTCCAAGTATGGATTTACCCTACCAAAAAACGCTTCGCCCTCATAGTCTTCATCCATTTTTCCTCCCAACACGCCTGTTAAATTTTTGCTTAGAATCACTTTATAGAGATCATCTTGGTTAAATTCTCCTTTTATCGTGAATCCTTGATCGGCTTTTTCGACGGTAAATTTCACCTTGGGTTCAATTTCAATAAGTTTTTCGAGTTGATTTATCTCGATTTGTTGGGTGGTTTTCACATAAATATAACCCTTCAGTTTTTTGAAGCTTGTCTGCATTTTTAAAATTTCAAGCCGGTCGGCAGGTAAAAATGCCAAATCAAACTTTGCAGACTTCTTGAATTTTGCCGCATTACCCTCTTTTCCTTCTATTTGTGCTACTAAATCTCCTTTTTTTGTTTCTGGAAAATCATTCAATGCCAAAACCAAATTGCTGGAGTTTTCTGCTGGAATAAGCTTGTAGTCAAGTTCTTTTTTACCGTCAAAAATCTTAATCTCTTCCTTAATGTTGTGAGCATCGTACTTACCATTTAAGTCAAAAAGCACCCTCGCCTCTTTTTGGTTTTGTTTGTTTTTTGCAAAAAACACTTGAGCATCTTCAACTTTCAGATAGGGCGTATGAAACAAAATCGTTTCTTTTTTATCTATTTCGGCCTTTCCTTTTTTTCTTTTCAGCAAATTATCCGACAAAGTGGCTTTGTAATCATTGGCAAACTTCATGGGCTTTGAAGGAGAAAAAACCAATTCTTTTTTCCCTATCCATTTAAACTTTCCATCAATTCTAGGCTCAAAGTTTATATATGGGGTACTTTCCCATTTGTTGAGGTCTCCATCAAACATTAAATCTTCATCAAACTCAAAAAACAAGTTCTGCAAAACTTCGATTTCGTCTCCAAAACCCAGAGATTTTATTCCAACAGATGGCAGATGATTGCACGAATTGAAAAATACTAAAGCCAACAGAAGAATTACGCTTTTTTTCATGAAAAGTAGAAGGTTTAAAATTTTTAGTTTAACGGCAAATTCTTGCAAAAATTAGATTTATTATTTGAAATAAAAAATTAATATTTAGAATTCAATTTCAGGATTTTAGGTAACAAAAAAACCCTCTTAAAAAAGAGGGCTTTGACGATCACAAGATTGAATAAATGATTTTTAATATATAGTACCAACCACTTCTTTAGGTCTTCCTCCTGGTGTAGTTACGAATGCCTCAATGAATGAACTAAAATCTGGCGAAATGGCCAAAATCTCACTTTCCTCAAACAAAACAGCGTAATATTTACCGTCGAAGTTTTCAATTTTATAATTTTCTTCTAACAATATCGTGCTTTCCATTAAGTCAAAAGCATTGTCTCTTTCGTCTTCTGTAGAGAAACCTACTGATCTTAAATAAAGAGTGGCGTCAGGGTTATAAACGCCAAAATAATATTGGCCGTTTTCGGCTTGAAATTTCACAAAACCTGTGATGCCATAAGAATCCCAAATTCTGGCTTTATCCAAATATTCTCCAACATTCAAAAAGCCCTCTAAAGATTTTAGAATATTTTGATTTTCAACTGATCCGCTTACCTCAGTAACCTCAATTTTTTGGTTTATTTTTTCAAAAACATTCTTTGCGTCTAACTCAGAAGTGAAATCACATGATCTTGCTATTTCTTTGTTGTTTCCAGCTTTCAAAACCACAAAATATTTTTTCTTGTCTTTTACTATGGATAATCTTCCGTCCATAGATTTATTTTTCAAAACAGAAGCAATGCCGTTTTTTCTTGATTTCAAATCTGCGTATCCTTCACTTTTGAGCAAAAGCCCGCCTAGGGCATCAACCAATGCAAAATAATATTTCTTTGTTTTTTTGTCTTGAAAAATAGTAAATCCAGGATTCTTTGGATCTTTTTCTTGGTTTTCGTAAGATTTACAAGGTAAATAGTCGTCATTTAGAGCCATAAAACTATATTTTTATTGTTCAAATTATAAAGGAAATTCAACGCTTACTTGATTTGGTAACTAATTTAATATTAATATTTTACTAATTAAAAATCTTGTTCGAATTAAAGTTTTTCAAAAACTAAATTCTACTATTTTTTATTAAAATTGTTAAATTTTCAAACCTAAAAACTCAAAAGTTCATTGCCAAAAAATAAACCTGCCAAACCTAAAAAGGTTTAGTAAGCTTTATTATAAAAGGAAAATTAAGTAATATTGAATTTGCAAATATTTCAAAAATATGAATACCCTTTTCCCAATTTTTCTGAAAGCCGACCAATTAAAATTTTTAATAATTGGTGGGGGAAATGTAGGATTAGAAAAATTAGAAGCACTCTTAAAAAACGCACCGAATGCAGAAATAACGATTTTAGCTCCTATTATTAAAAGAGAAATAGAAGATTTATCAAAAAATCATAATTTGACACTCATCTATGAACCCTTTGATGATACATATTTAGAAAATATAGATATTGTAATCGCTGGAACAGATAGTAAAGAGGTAAACATGCAAGCGAGAATTGAGTGCAAAAAACGTAAAATTCTTATAAATGTAGCTGACACGCCTGATCTTTGTGATTTTTATCTAGGTTCAGTGGTGTCCAAAGGTGATTTGAAAATAGGAATTTCAACCAATGGAAAGTCTCCAACATTTGCTAAAAGATTTCGTGAAATTTTAGAAGATATTTTACCAGATAACTTACAAGAAACATTGGACAATCTTCAAAGTATACGGAACAAGCTAAAAGGTGATTTTACATCTAAAGTGGAAAAGCTAAACGAGATTACCAAAATCATGAAAAAAGAAAACTAGAATTTCTAATGTAAAAAACTATGAAAAAGGCTTTAATCCTACTTATTTTAATCGCAACATTCGGTTTTATAAAATTAAATTTCTTTGACAATAGCTTTGGTTCTGCTGAAAATTGGTCTGAATACTTAGGAGGAATTGACAGAAATCATTACTCTAAACTTGAGCAAATCACACCCGAAAACGTAAAAAACCTAAAAATAGCTTGGGAATATGCATGTCCAGATTCAGGTCAAATGCAAACCAATCCTTTGGTTGTAAATGGCGTGCTTTTCGGTGTAACTGCCGCCGTTCAAGCATTTGCACTTGATGCCGCCACGGGAAAAGAGATTTGGAGATTTGGCGATCCGCTGAAAAACTGGGCAAGTACAAGCAGGGGTGTTTCGTATTGGCAAAATGGAAACGACAAACGTATTCTTTATACTGCTGGGCCCAATTTGTGGGCTTTGGATGCCGAAACAGGGAAACCAATCCAAAGTTTTGGAGATAATGGAAAAGTAGACCTTCATACAGGACTGCCAGAGATAGCCAAAGACAAGTTCATAATTTCAAATACGCCAGGAACAGTTTTCGAAAATTTAATTTATATGCCGCTTAGACTTTCTGAAGATGCAGATGCCGCACCAGGTGATATCAGAGCATTTGACGTTATTACAGGAAAACTGGTGTGGACTTTTCACACTATCCCCTACCCTGGCGAAAAAGGCTACGAAACTTTTCCAAAAGAAGCTTACAAAAACGAAAACATTGGAGCGGTAAATAACTGGGCAGGCATGGCAGTAGATACGAAAAGAGGAATATTATATGTACCTACTGGCTCGGCCGCCTATGATTTTTATGGAGGGAACAGAGTTGGGCAAAATTTATACAGCAACTGTCTATTGGCTTTAGATGCCCGCTCAGGAAAACTAAAATGGCACTATCAGTTTGTCCATCATGATATTTGGGACCGAGATTTACCAGCCCCTCCTAATTTAATAACCTTAAATAAAAATGGAAAAGCAGTAGATGCTGTGGCACAAGTTACCAAACAAGGCTATGTTTTTGTGTTTGATAGAGTGACTGGAAAATCCCTTTTCCCGATAAATGAAATACCTGTACCAAAATCAAAACTGCAAGGAGAAGTTACATGGCCAACGCAACCGGTACCATCACTGCCCAAACCCTACGCTAGGCAATCGCATACTTTAACAGAAAAAGACATATCGCCTTATGCTGAAAACAAAGAAGAACTAAAAAAGCTATTCAAAACCTACAAAAAAGGGCTATTTGACCCACCTAGCGAACAAGGAACAATTATTTTCCCAGGTTTTGATGGCGGAGCAGAATGGGGTGGAAGTGCTGTGGCCCCCAATGGAGTAATATACATCAATGCCAATGAAATGGCCTGGATACAAACCATGAGGCCTACAAAAAGTGTAAGTGGCCTCCCATTGGGCGAAAAAACTTACGTAAACTATTGCCAAAGTTGCCACCAGCCAGACAGAGAAGGAAACGTAAAAAGCGGTAATCCAAGTTTAATAGATATTTCCAAAAAACTCGACAAAGTAGCTTTACTAACTAGAATTAACGAAGGAAAAGGCATGATGCCAGGTTTTGCATTTATTAAACCAGAAGAAAAACAAGCCTTAATTTCATTTCTTTTTGATGAAGAGAAAAAAGAAGTTCAAAGTAAAAGCAATGAGATAAGTCAAAAAGCCGGTGTAGCCTTTAAAATGACGGGTTATAATAAATTTTTAGATAATAGAGGCTTACCCGCTATTGCCCCGCCTTGGGGAACATTAAATGCCATTGATTTAAATTCTGGCAAACAACTATGGAGAATTCCATTTGGAAACGAACCGCTTTTAGAAAAAGAGGGAATAACTGGAACAGGCTCTGAAAACTATGGAGGACCAGTGATAACGAAAACTAGGCTATTGTTTATAGCAGCAACAAAAGACGCAAAACTTCGTGTTTTTGATACAAAAACAGGGAAATTAATTTCTGAATTTGCATTACCAGCAGCTGCTTTTGCCACGCCAGCAATGTATGCAGTCAACGGCAAACAATACTTGGTGCTTGCATGTGGAGGAACAAAATTGGGTACTCCAAAAGGGAATAAGTATGTTGCTTTTGCTTTAGAATAGTGCTTTTTGATATAAAAATTAATAATTTTGAAGAAAAAATAGAAAAATTGAATCTGAATACCTCTTGGCGACAAACCGCTTCTACTTTATACAAAAAACCCAGTGATTCTAAAATATTAGGTTCGGTAGAAATTGATGTTACTGACTTAGAAACTTATATAGCTAAAAGAAGAAAAGAAGGGGTTAAAATAACATTAACTCATTTCTTCATGTTGGCTACTTCAAGGGCCATCAAAAAAGACGTACCAGAACTTAATACATTCGTAAAAAGAGGCACTATTTATACTTTCCCAACCATAAATCCAGCAGTTAGTGTACTTGGAGCAAATGGTGAAATGACTTCGATAGTTGTAAAAGAATCTGACAAACTTACTTTTGAAACATCCGTAGAGGCACTCAATGAAGAAATCAAAAAGTCAAGAAAAGGTGTAGAAAGCGGAACTATGCAGTTAAAAGAAGTAGTTGCTAAGATTCCGTGGCCGATAAGAAACTGGCTTTATAAAATCTTAAAAACTGTTTTTGTAGATTGGGGAATTTCAATTCCATTCTTGGGCTTAAAACCTCATACTTTCGGTTCATTTATGCTGTCAAATATTGGCACACTGGGTTTAGACATCGGCTTTCCTGCTTTATTTCCTATAGCCAACGTTTCTTTTGTTATGATAATGGGCGGGGTTCAACTCAAACCTTGGGTGGTGAATGGAGAAGTTGTTCCTAGAAGAGTAATTACCCTTGGTGCAGCTTTAGACCACAGAGTAGTAGATGCATCTCATGCCGGAAAACTATTTAAATACTTAAAATTCGCAGTAAAAAACCCAGAAGTTTTTGAAAAAAATTGATGCTTGAAAATAGTTTTAAACTTTGTATTTGAATTAAAATTTTGAATTTATGCTTTGATTTTGAACTTGAACTTGAATTTGAATTTGAATTTGAACTTAAACTTACCCCCTTCTACAAACTCAAATATCGCTGAAAACAATTAATAATAGCAACGGTAGTATAGGCTTCTGATTTCCAAAACAAAGTATTCCGTAAAAGTGTACCGCCTGAAAAATACACGCCTGCTTCCCAGTGTATTTCATTTCCTGAGGTTATCTTTTGAGATAAAATAAATTTAATAGCTTTCTTCATTACATCATCAGAGACCTCCAAACCTTTCTTTTTACAATCTACCATGGCCGATAAAGCATTCACTGTAGTTTGGACTTTATCAAAATGATTAATAAAACTATAGCTTTGAAAACTCCCATCTTCATTCTGTTTTTCTAAAATGTCTTTTAAAACTATTTCTGCTGAGTTTTTCAACAATTCAGCACCACTTGCGTAGGCTTTAGCAACTGTAAAGTGAATATGAAATTGATTGGGATAATAAACCGAATTGTTAGCCCAAGCTCTCTTTTTCAACCTTTTTTCTATCAATTCAGCAGAGTTTTTATATCCTATACTTTTCTCTAACTGATGAGTTTTAGCTAAATAGGTCAAAACATTAGCGTTCACAACTACGTCGACATCATTCGCTCCAAATGGAACCCAAGGCTCATAGGCTTCAGGGCGAGCAGTACTGCCAGGCACGAAAATGAGTAGCGTGTTGAATGCAGTCTTAGCTACATTCCAGCGATTATATTCGTATTCAGGATGCAACCACGTCATGTAAGCTCCCGAATTGGCATCGGCATGAAAAAGTACATTAAACCAATTCCTGTTTTTTCGATTTAAGTCCAAATACTCATCGAATCTTTTGTATGAAGCTAAAGAGTTTTTCGTGTCAAAAAGTCTGTTACTATAATATGCTGCTAGGTTTCCCAAAGAAGTATCGTCAGCATCTTCTGGTACGTTCGCGGCATTATGGATAAACTTGATTCTTAGATGAAAATTGGTAGGGCGATGAACCAAAGGTTGTGGTTTAGGCTCATTAAAATATTTCAAACGCCTAGTGGGAGGCAGTTTTTTCCAGAAATTGTAAAGATTACTATCGTCATACTCGGCAATATCGTCATGGGCAGCTTTCAAAATCGGCAACAATTCCTTTCGAGAAGAGTCCAATAAATACACCTCAGCTAGGGCATTATGAATGGCCGAAACCGTAAAACAATTGGAGTCTTGAGCTTTTTGTTTTTTGCCAATAAAAAAATAAGCACTCGTCAAATGCATATCTACAGGCCACTCACCAGCGTATTGTTTTTCAGGTATTGTCTCTTTTATTTGGCTGCTTTGCATAAAATTCAAAGCAGAGTCAATTTGACCTTTTAATAAATCATTGGAAATCAAGTTCTCTTGACAAAAACTTACTTGATTGGAAACTAAAAAAAGTAGTAAGAAATAGAATTTTAGCTTTTTTTTTGAAGATTTAAAATAAGGCATAATTATACATGTCTTTATTTATTATATTCTCCACGTAGTTTTTTCAAAGCATGATTAGAAAATACAAATTCATCCAGCTCTTTTAAACTAGACTTCATAATAGAAGTGCTGTCTCCTTCCCATATCTTCTTGCCTTTGTACAAAAACATTATATTATCGCCTATCGAAAGGACCGAGTTCATATCGTGGGTAATTACTACAGTAGTTATTTGATATTCGTCAGTAATTTCCTTTATAAGCTCATCTATTTTTATTGATGTCAAAGGGTCAAGACCGCTATTAGGCTCATCGCAAAAAAGATATTTAGGGTTCATTACAATTGCTCTTGCAATCCCAACTCTTTTTTTCATCCCCCCTGATATTTCGGATGGCATAAGTTTTCCTGTGCCATCAAGTCCAACTTTATGCAAACAAAACTCCACCTGATCTTTTTTTTCGGCTTCTGTCATAGTTGTCAACATATCCAAAGGAAACTGAACGTTTCGATGAACGGTCTTAGAATCAAACAAAGCCCCTCCTTGAAACAAAACCCCCATTTCTCGTCTGAGGTCTTTACGTTCGTTTTCGGAAATATGCAAAAACTCTCTTCCGTCAAAATATACGTCTCCAGTTTCAGGTTGAAGCAAATCAAGCATACATTTTAGCAAAACACTCTTACCTGTACCGCTTGAACCTATCACCAAACTCGTTTGCCCTTTTTTAAATTGCCCAGAAATATTATCTAAAACAACTTTCCCATTAAAAGCTTTACTAATGTTTTTTATTTCTATCATGTCAACAACTCTGCTAAAAGGTAATCGGCAATCAAAATGGCAATACAACTATTGGTCACCGCAGCGGTAGAAGCTTTTCCAACTTCTAGTGCTCCCCCTCTAGTATGATAACCTTTATAAGCCGAAATAGTAGCTATCAAAAACCCGAAAACCATAGATTTTACGATTGGAATAATAAAGTTATAAGGAATAAACGAAAACCGTATTCCATAAATATACTGCTCAGGGGTAATAATTCCGGTTAAAGTACCTGCCAAATATCCACCGAAAATTCCTAAAAATCCAGAAAAGATAGCTAGGATTGGAAAAGTAACTACGGCAGCCAAAAGTTTTGGAAGTACCAAATACGAAGCCGAATTTATTCCCATCACTTCTAATGCGTCGATTTGCTCTGTGATTCTCATTGTGCCTAGCTCACCGGCTATGTTGGATCCAACCTTTCCAGCCAAAACCACACACATAAACGTAGACGACAATTCTAGGAGAGTCATATCCCTTACGATATTACTCACAATGTATAAAGGAATCATCGGGCTCACCAAATTGGCGAAAATCTGAACACAAGTCACAGCCCCAATAAACAATGCTACTATAGCAATAATTAACACTGAGTCTATTCCAATAGTTATACATTCATCCAAAAACCTATACCAATATACTTTGGCAGCCTCACGTCTGGTGAATAGTTCGATTAGAAAAATGAAGAATTTGCCTAAAAGATTTAACATTAAGGATACTGTTTTAGTATACAAAGGTAATGAACGCACGATTAAATTAACCCTAAATAAATGCTGAATTTTATTTTAAGTCTTCTTTCTGTTAATTTTGAGGAAAATAAAAATTATGAAAAATTTAGCGGTCATTAGTGGAGGAAGCAAAGGAATAGGTAAAGCCATAGTAGAAAAATTTGCGTCAGAGGGATTTGATATTGCCGTTTGTTCAAGAGATATTCAGCACTTAAATTTATTAAAAATAGACTTAGAAAATAAGTTTACATCTGAAATCCACATTTTTGCAGCGGATATGTCTGTGAAATCTGAAGTTGAAAATTTTGGTAAATTTATTCTAAGCTTAAACCAAAACATCAAAGTATTGGTAAACAATGCGGGTGCTTTTATTCCAGGGCAATTATTGGAAGAAGAAGATGGTGTCCTAGAAACTTTAATCAATACCAATGTTTACAGTGCCTACTATTTATCGAGAATTTTGGTGCCAGAAATGAAAAAAGCAGAAAACTCCTCTCACGTTTTTAATATTTGCTCTATAGCTAGCCTTTTGGCTTATCCACAAAGTGGCTCATATTCTATATCAAAGTTTGCTTTGCTTGGATTTAGTAAAAGCCTTAGAGACGAGCTTAAGTTAAGTAGTGTAAAAGTTACCTCTGTTATGCCCGGTGCTACGTTTACTGATAGTTGGGCTGGCGTAGACTTGCCAGAAGAGCGTTTTATGAAAGCTGAAGACATCGCAGATATTATTTGGGCTAGTTATAATCTATCCAATTCTGCAGTAGTAGAAGAAATTGTACTAAGACCCATAAAAGGGGACATTTAATTAATTTCACAAAACATAAGATTACAGTCTCAAGCGTAATTTTGTTTAAATTGCAGCGTTTTTAAAAATCACATAGAAAAATATATATGGAATTATTACAAGAAGTAGCAAATATCTCAGGAAAACCAGGCCTTTATAGGATAGTTAAACCAGGCAGAGCGGGTGTTATCGTTGAATCATTAGATAGTCTCAAAAAAAGAGAAATGATTAATGCTAATGCTAAAGTATCTGTTTTAAAAGAAATTTCAGTTTATACAGAAGATATAAATAAAGCCACTCCTTTGGGTGAAATCTTTATGTCAATCAAAGAAAAATTTGGAGAGAAAGTAGACATTGACGTAAAAAATGCTCAGAACAAAGAGATTTTTGCGTTTTTTGAAAAAGTTATGCCAGATTATGATAAAGAGCGAGTTTATGCCACAGATGTAAAGAAAATCATCAATTGGTTTAATATTCTCTCCGCTAATCTCCCAGAATTATTTGAAACAAAAGCAGCAGAATAATAAAACCTGACCCAAACAAAAATTTGGGTCTTTTTTTTAATATGTCATCACATCATATCGTAAAGGAAAAACAAGAGCCGGCACTTATTATTGCTAACGGAGAAGCCTGTAGTCAAGAACTTATGGGTCAACTACTTGAATGGAGTCCTTTTGTCATTGTTCTAGATGGAGCCATAAATAGAGTCATAGATTTAGGAATTAAAATAGATGTATTATTCGGCGATTTTGATAGAATTGATTTTAATCAAGAGGAGATCCTAAAAAGTCAGTTTCCAATTGAAATAATTCATGCCCCAGATCAAGACAAAACAGATCTCGAAAAGGCCATTGATTTTCTGATTGAGCGGAATTTCCCTGCTGCTAATATACTCTGGGCAACTGGTAAAAGAGCAGATCACACCATGGCAAATATTGCCATTTTACCTAAGTATTTACCCCTCATTAAGCTCAAAATTATAGACGACCATTCTTGTATTTTTCCAATATTGCCCTTCCCTAATATTTATACAAAATGGTACAAATCTGGTACCCCAATATCGCTAATGCCGCTTGGAAAAACAGATGGCATAAGTACTGAAAATTTAAAATACCCTCTGAACAATGAATCCCTCATTTTAGGTTATAGAAACGGAAATAGCAACGAGGTAGCAACTGATGGAATTATAAAGATTTCCTATCAAAGTGGTGATTTGTTGATAATGGAATGTACAGATTAATAATGAACACATTAAGTGTGGATAAGTTAGCGGATAAATGTTTTTTAGATTACACTTTTTTATCTTAAAATAATTAATATTTTATTGAATTTTTGACCTTGTAAACCAATAATAAATTTCTAAAACTCCTGTGGAAAACTTTTATTTTGGTATTTTTTCGTGATGCCTTTTTTGCAAATAATTGATTATAAGGTACAATTAAAATTAGCCTCTCGGAAGAATTTTAATATTCTGTTAATCCAAAAAAAATTTGTCTTTTTTTTATTTTATTTTTTATCTACTTTTGATGTTCGTTATCGAGAACCCAAGATTTAAAAGAATTTATTTTACACCTTTTTACTCCTAGAATAGACATGTACGTAATTAAGAGAGATGGACGACGCGAATCAGTTAAATTTGACAAGGTCACCGCTCGTATTGAGAGACTCTGCTATGGACTAGATCCCATTTTTATTCAGCCAGTTGAAGTTGCAATGAAAGTAGTTTCAGGAATCTATGACGGAGTTACAACTTCAGAATTAGATAATTTAGCTGCTGAAACTTCAGCTTCTATGACCACCAAACACCCAGACTATGCAACACTGGCGGCAAGGATAGCAATCTCAAACCTACATAAAAATACTTTGAAGTCTTTTTCAGGTACAATGAAAATGCTTTATCAGTATGTTGATCCTAAAACTGCAGAAAATGCATCTTTGGTTTCAAAAGAAACTTGGAAGGTGATTCAAGCTAATGCAGCGTTACTAGATTCTTCAATAATCTATGATAGAGACTTTGGATATGATTATTTTGGGTACAAAACACTAGAGAAATCATATTTGATGAAACTTAACGGAAAAATCGTTGAGCGTCCTCAGCACATGTTGATGAGAGTTTCTGTTGGTATTCATGGCGAAAACATCGAAAAAGCCATCGAAACCTACAATCTTTTATCTGAAAGATGGTTTACACATGCTACGCCTACGCTTTTTAACGCAGGTACACCTAAGCCGCAATTATCGTCATGTTTTCTTTTAACAATGAAAGACGATAGTATTGATGGTATTTACGATACATTAAAGCAAACTGCAAAAATATCCCAATCTGCTGGTGGTATCGGACTTTCTATTCACAACATCCGTGCAACGGGAAGCTATATCAAAGGCACCAATGGTACCTCAAACGGTATTATACCGATGTTGAGAGTATTCAATGACACCGCACGATATGTAGATCAGGGTGGTGGTAAAAGAAAAGGATCGTTTGCAATTTATCTTGAGCCATGGCATGCAGATATTTTCGATTTCTTGGATTTGAAAAGAAACCACGGAAAAGAAGAACTAAGAGCCCGTGACCTTTTCTTCGCTCTTTGGATTCCAGACTTGTTCATGAAAAAAGTTGAGGCAAACGAAGATTGGTCTTTATTCTGCCCTCACGAATGTCCAGGTATGTCAGATTGTTATGGAGAAGAATTTGAAAGACTTTATGACAAATATGAATCAGAAGGAAAAGCCAGAAGGAAAGTATCTGCTCAAGAACTTTGGTTCGAAATTTTAGAATCACAAGTAGAAACTGGTACGCCATATATTCTATTCAAAGATTCAGCCAACAAAAAGTCGAACCAGAAGAATCTTGGTACAATCAAATCTTCGAACCTTTGTACTGAAATCATAGAATATACTGCTCCTGATGAAGTAGCTGTTTGTAATTTGGCTTCAATTGCTTTGCCTAAGTTTGTCAACAACATTGACACAAACCAAGTAGCGTTTGATTTCAAAAAACTTTATGAAATCACAAAGGTTATTACGCGTAACCTAAACAAAATCATAGACGTTAACTACTATCCTGTTCCAGAAGCAGAGAAAAGCAACAAACGTCATAGACCAATCGGAATAGGTATTCAAGGTTTGGCTGATGCGTTTATCTTGATGCGTATGCCTTTTGATAGTCAACCTGCTCAACAGTTAAATAAAGATATCTTTGAAACTATCTATTATGCTGCTATGGAGTCTTCTATGGAGCTTGCCATAGAAGAAGGAAAATATGAAACTTGGGAAGGTTCACCAATTTCGAGAGGCGAATTCCAGTTTGATATGTGGGGCGTAACGCCAGATTCAGGCCTTTGGGATTGGGAAGATTTGAGAGCCAAAGTGATAAAAAATGGTGTAAGAAACTCATTGTTATTAGCTCCAATGCCAACAGCTTCTACAAGCCAGATTCTTGGAAACAACGAATGTTTTGAGCCTTACACTTCTAACATTTATACAAGAAGAGTTCTTTCAGGTGAGTTTGTAGTAGTAAACAAACACCTTTTGAGAGACTTAGTAAAAATTGGTCTTTGGAATGATTCAATGAAAAATAAGCTGATTGCAGCCAATGGTTCTGTTCAAAACATTTCAGAAATCCCAGATCATTTAAAAGACCTTTACAAAACAGCTTGGGAAATAAAACAAAAAACCTTAATAGATATGTCTGCTGACCGTGGTGCATTTATTTGCCAAAGTCAGTCTTTGAATATCTTTATGATGGATCCTAATTTTGCTAAATTAACTTCTATGCATTTCTATTCATGGAAAGCTGGACTGAAAACCGGCATGTACTACTTACGTACTAAGGCCGCAGTTGATGCCGTTAAGTTTACAGTAGATAGACAAGCCATAGCAGAAACTACGCCAGTAACTGAGAAGTTTGAAGAAAAACCCCTCAACTATGAAGCTTACGCTAAAGAAAATGAAGCAAAAGCAAAAGAAGCAGCCGCAAGCTTCCAATTAAGCGAAGAAGAACTAAAATATGCAGCAATGCAATGTTCACTTGACAACCCAGAAGGTTGCGAGATGTGCGGCTCTTAAGGATTCCGACTTACTAATTTGCTATTCTAAAAATAAATACCGCCTTCGGGCGGTTTTTTATTTTATTCAATTTATTCCATATTTTTACAAAAAAACAGTTTGAATGTCTCTTGAATATAACACCAGATACGCTCGACAAGTAATCCTCTCAGAAATGGGCATAGAGGGTCAAAAAAAGCTAAACAAAGCATCTGTTCTTATAATTGGATGCGGAGGCCTAGGTGGGCCAGTTTTGACCTATTTGGCGGCAGCTGGAGTTGGAACCATAGGTTTGGTAGAATTTGATACTGTTGCAGAGTCTAATTTACATAGACAAGTAATATTCGACACCAAAGACATAGGCAAAAAAAAAATAGATGTTGCAGACCAAAAAATCAAAGATTTAAACCCACACATTAAAACTGAATTATATCCTCAAGGTCTAAATAGCGACAACGCCTTAGAAATTTTTTCTAAATTTGATTTGATAGTTGATGGCTCAGACAATTTCCCAACAAGATATTTGGTAAATGATGCCTGCGAAATTCTCAACAAGCCATTTGTCTATGCTGCCATCCACCAAATGGAAGGCCAGGTGGCAGTATTTAATTTAAATGGATCAAGTACCTATCGAGATTTGTTTAATTCACCTCCAAGTCCTGAAAACGCCCCAAACTGTGCCACTGGCGGAGTACTTGGACCTGTGGCAGGCGTAATAGGAAGTTTGCAAGCATTAGAAGCCATAAAAATCATAAGCGGTATCGGTAAACCTTTGGTAGATGAAATTCTCCTGGTTCATTTTTCAGAAATGATTTTTCGAAAAATGAAAATCAAAAAAGATCTAAGCCGGCCCAAAGTGGAAAAATTAATTGATTATGAAGCATTCTGTGCTTCAGAAATAAAAAATCCTTTGGCCATTTCTAAAAATGAGTTTCTTGAACTAGACAACTTTACTTTGATAGATATCAGAGAAAACTACGAACACGAAGAATTTAATATAGGAGGAGAAAACATTCCGCAAGATGAATTCGAAATTGAAAATATCAGAGAAAACGAGAAAATAGTGTTGTATTGTAGCAGCGGTATTAGAAGCAAAACACTTGCAAACAAAATCAAAGCTAAAAATCCTCTGCTTGAAGTTTACTATTTAGATTGTAGCTTAAAAGAATTTATTTGAACTCAAAAAAGACTGAAGAATTATCACAGCACTAATCTTATCAATATTTCCCTTTTCCCTTGAGTTTGACACCATTTTGAGTTAAGTAATTGATAATAAGGCACAGTATTGTCCAATCGGCTCTCTACAAACCATTATTTTGGTGGATTTTTAGATTTTAAACTTTTCTTGTGTTTGGATTGGTAAGATTGGTTTTAGACCCATTTTATTTAGGATGAGTTTTTCGTTTTCTGATGGCATCGATCTCAAGTAAGATTTTTTCCCATTGTTATCTATCAGACTTACTTGCATTTTGTCTAATGCTTCTCTTAGCAATTTTTCTGTAATCACATTTTTGTCACGATTTATTTTTTGTAGCACGAAGTTTTGAATGGCGAAGGCTATGTAACAAAGGCAAATATGGCCCTCTATTCGTT
>NZ_RJUA01000008.1 GCF_024343575.1 Lacihabitans sp. LS3-19
ACCGACGTAGTGCCTGTAAAAGGGCAAGATTGGATTACTGAGCCTTTTACACTTACCGAAAAAGACGAGAAATGGTTTGCTAGAGGTTCGTGTGATATGAAAGGTTTTTTAGCCTGCTGCCTAGCGAGTGTTGAACTTTTTAAAAACTCTAACCTTAAAAAACCCATCTATTTTGCTTTTTCTTATGACGAAGAAATAGGTTGCCTCTCGGGTTTTGAAACGGCTTGTGCCATTCGAGATTTTTATATTGAAAAACCAAAGTACGCAATAATTGGGGAAGCTACGATGATGAGTCCTGTAATTGGGCAAAAGGGCATTTGTGTAATGAAAACCACTGTTCATGGCTCTGCAGGACATAGCAGCCGAATAAAAACCGAAGTAAGTGCAATCCACATTGCTGCAAAATTGGTTGTATGGTTAGAGAATAAAATGAATGCATTATATGAGGCAGGTGAGACAGATGATAGATTCACACCAAATCATACATCTATACATGTGGGTCAATTTAACGGAGGAATAGCCCCGAATGTGATAGCTGATAAATGTACATTTTATTGGGATGTTCGTATTATACCAAAAAGTAATCTTGATGCTATTTTAGCCAACTTCCATAAATACTGTGATGAACTTGAAAAAGAATTACAAATAAGATTCCCTGGTGCTAAAATTATCACCGAAGTAGATCATCCAGCCGTTCCTCCTTTGGATACACCGGAGGGTTTGGAGGTTGTCCCACTGATTCAAAAAATATCAGAAAATCTGGAACTAAAAACTGTTGCTTATGCAGCCGAAGCGGGTCAATTTGCCTTGGCAGGATTCCAATCTGTTATTTGTGGCCCTGGAGATATAGCTCAAGCTCATAGACCCAATGAGTTCGTGGCAATAGAACAAATAGAAAAATGTTTGCAAATGTTCGAAAAATTGGCTATAGAACTTTCATGAAAATTTCAAAACTCCATTAAAAAAGGGAGAATACTTAAAAAATATTCTCCCTCCTTTTTTTCTAAATAACTAAGTTTTATTTCATTCCTGCCAAATATTCCACCAAGTCTCTCAATTCTCTTTTACTAAGAATTTCGCCCATTGGCGGCATTCCTGATGGCATATTTTCACGTCTTTCTATTCTGCTCAAAGCCACCTTAGTTGGTTCAGCATCAGAAGTAGTCAATACTATTTCATGTTCATTTTCAGAAGCAACAGTACCCATTATTTCGGTACCATCTTTTAAAACTAAATTTACTTGGCCATAGCCTGGCGATATTCTAGCACTTGGATTTACCAATGATTCGAGAATAATTTCACGGGTGAGAGTTTTTCCAATTTTGCTCAAATTTGGCCCGACTATGGCACCAGAACCAGGAGCACCGATTGAATGACACCTCACGCACTGTGCGGCAGAATTATTGTTAAAGACATTTCTTCCTTCCCAATAATTACCTCCAAAAAGTGCCACTTTAAATTCTTCTAGCCAATTATCTGATTTTTTTGAGGCTTTTAGTTTCTGAATTAAAACATCCGAACCCGTTTTATTTACTGTTTCAGTCAAATCCAACAACAATTCATTTTCAAGTTTGTCATCAGCCATCAAATCTATCATTGATGTTAAAACTTTCTGTGTTTTCACTAAAGGTAAGCTACCTAAAACACCAATTAACTTCTGCTTTTCCCTTACCGAACCCTTCTCAAAAATGGGTTTTAAAATATCATTCAATTCCGTTTCACTTATATCCAGATTGCTTAGACCACCTACTGCAGCAGTCCTAACTTCCGATTTTTCGTCTGCTAATCCTCTTTTTACGACTTCTCCAAGTTTTGCATAATTCAAACCACTCAAAGCATCTATGGCGGCTACTTTTACTTTTGCATCTGTTGATGTATTAAATATTTCTTCTAAATTTTGATTGAAAGCACTTATCTTAAGATTATTCAATAATTGAGCAATTGCTATTTGCGTAGCAGGGTTTTTATCGTTCAAAAACACGGAAACATGGGGTGTCAAGGCAGCAGATATAGCAGCAATATCACGATTGATTACTCCACGATAACGTCCATCTACTCTGTCTAAAACCGATGGCTCAGCCCAAGTGCCTAATGTGGCAATGGCCTCTGCTCTTAACTCATCCGAAATATTCTGCCTTTTCGCAAATTTGATAACAGCATCCATAGACTGATTATCTCCTAATCTTAAAGCAACATTTATGGCTCTTCTCAACAATGGCTCTGAGCTAAATCTTTCATTGTCCAAAACTTTTACCAAAGCCTCAAAAGCCCCTGGGATTGACAAATCATCATTTATAGCCCTCGCAGCTTCTGTCACAATATATTCATCTTCGTCATTTAAGAAAACAGCAATTTTATCACTTTTCATTCTTCTTAAAACCAAAACTGCTGCAGTTCTCAGTGCTTTGCTTTTATTGTTAGCAAGAGCCAAAACCTCAGTATCTGCACCTAACCTTGATAATGCCAAAACACCTGCATGTCTAAGATAAACATCTTCGTCATTATTTTGGCCTATCATTTTAATTATTGCAGATGCAGCATTTCTATTGCCAATTCTTCCCAATGCTTCGGCTGCATAAAACTTCACTCTTGAATTTTCATGGCTTAATAATTTCACCAATTCATCGTAAGCCTTCGCATTTTTCAAGTCTCCAAGCGTTTTGGCTGTTTGTGCAACCAACTCTGCATCAGCATTTTGTAACATCGGCAAAATTGCATCAGCAAAGGCAGAATTTGAACGAGCTAACATGCCAATACCCCAAATCGCATGAACTTTTGCCAATTGTTTATCCGAAGATTCTAAAGTTTTTTTGAATATATCAAAACCTTTTTGTCCTCTACTTACCAACTCAAACTGTGCTTTTTGGCGGATTCTCATATCATCAAAACCCAATAAATCGAATAACATCATATCTGTTTGGAGCGGGTATTTCAATTGCATGTAAGAAAGTGTTTTTTGTCTAATAGCCTCCAAATCATTTTCTGAATCCACTACATCCATTTTCCAAATCCTCCCATAATTCTTTGTATCCCAGCCATTTATCCAGTCAGCTACATATAAAGCACCATCAGGTCCAAACTTAATTCCTGTTGGTAATGCCCCACTCAAAATGTCAGTTTCTCCATCCAATACAAAGGAAGCTCCTTTTTGTTTAAGCCCAAACGACCAAATATGAGACCTCGAAGGTGTTCCTACAAACTCGACAATGAAAAATTTATTCAGCCATTTTTTTCCAAAAGCTGTTCCAGGATTAAACTGCATACCTGTTGGGCCATTGTGATAGTTTTGGATTGGAGGAATAATATAGGCAGCCTGACCTTCCCACCGAGGTACAAATAGTTTTTCATCCATCCATACTTTGTATTTATTATTTTTCGGGTCGGTATATTTACCATATTGCCAGTTTGCTCTCCAACCAGCATCCAAACCCTCTACAACGTGCATCAAACGCTCGCTTTCACCAGGATGGTCACCGTCATTGTCTTCTGTTATAATATTTCCGTATTGATCAAAAACAAACTCGTGGGTGTTTCTCAAACCTGCAGCAAAAACCTCAAAATCAGTACCATCAGGATTAGACCTAACGATTATTCCTTCATTTGGATATTCATACTTTTTACCTTCAACAGAGGTTAAATTTGCTCCTATATCACCAATTCCCCAATATATTCGGCCATCAGGACCTTCAATGGCTCCACTCATACCGTGTCCACCAAAACCAATATGAACCGCATAGCCGTGAGAAATTGATTTTCTTGTTTCATAAATGCCATCTCCGTTTTTGTCTGTTAACCGCCACATATCGGGCCCAGCACCCAAAAACGCATCTTTTCCTCTTACCAAAAGTGCTCCGGCCACATCGGTTATTTCTTCATTGAGACCATTAAAAACCCTCGTTGCTTTTTCTGCAACACCGTCTTTATTTAAGTCTTCAATTTTCCATATCTCCTCTTTTTCTACTGCCAAATCCTTCCAATCATGAACTCCATCTTCATTAAGGTCTTTAAGCCAAGAATTTTCCGCACTTTTGGAAGTAGCGAATGTTTCATGCAAAAAACTCCTCCTTTCTTCTAAAGATTGCAAACCTATAGAAGCAGTCATCCAATTTTGGTGACCACGGATATCAAATTCCGAGTTTTTTTGACGGTTGGTTCTTGTTATAAAAACTGCACCATCGTCGCCAATAGACATAGCAATAGGGTCAGGAGCAAGAGAATCGTTGGCCCAAAGTTTTACTTGGAGACCCTCTCCAACTTTTAAAGGTGTTTTTTCTCTTAATACCTGATTGTTTTTGACAGGCTCTGGATTACTATCCATAACCAAAAGCTGGGTATCATTTGCCGATTGTTTTTTGCAAGAATAAAACAAAACAAGGAATAATGAAATGCTTAAAATCCAAATGGTTTTTTGGGTAAATACTCTCATCGTATTTTTTTTAATGGTTGAAATTCTACAAAAATATAGAAAAAAAGCAGAATTAAATTCTCTATTTTTACTAAAAAAAACTTCATGAAAATAAATAGACTATTCAGCGGACTCCTTTTTTTACTCATCTTGAGTTTATACGCTTGCAAACCTTCAGCAGAAAGCATTGTAAATGAATGCATTGAAGTATACGGAGGAAAGAAATACGACAATTTTGACATAAGTCTAGAGTTTAGAAATATGCAATATTCTTTTATTAACCAAAACGGAAAATATTCAAATTCCAGAATGCAAATTGATAGTTCTGGAAAAAAAATAGTTGATATAGTAACCAATGATAGCTTCGAAAGAAAAATTGATGGATTGAAAGTGGAAGTGGCAGATTCTATGGTTGCGAAATATTCGAATTCTATAAACTCGGTGGTATATTTCTTCCTTTTGCCTAAACCATTGAATGATCCAGCTGTGCACAAAGAACTCATTGGCACCTCAACAATTAAAGGAAAAACTTATGATAAAATAAAGGTGAGCTTTGACGAACAAGGCGGTGGAAAAGACCACAATGATGTATTTATGTATTGGATAGAACAAAAAACCAAGGCCATGGATTATTTGGCATATTCTTACGAAACTAATGGCGGCGGAATAAGATTTAGAGAGGCATTTAACTGTAAAACCGAAAATGGCATAAAATTCTGCGATTATAAAAACTATGGATTTGAGGACTTAAATACTAAACTTGAAGACCTAGACAAATTGTTTGAAGACAATAAAATTCCTTTGAAATCAGAAATAATCAACCTAAATGTTAAAATAAAATGAAAGTATTTATTCTAAGCCTTATTCTTTGTTTCACCTTATTCTCTTTCAGAAGTAATCCTCCGCTTAAGATTATATTTTTTGGAGATTCTATCACACAAGCTGGTGTAAAACCTGGTGGATACATTACCCTTATGCAAGAAATGTTTGCCAAAGCTGGTGACAAATCGGAGTTGATTGGAGCTGGAATAGGTGGCAACAAAGTGTATGATTTGTATCTTAGAATGGAAGACGATGTTCTTTCAAAAAAGCCAGATGTGGTAATAATATATGTTGGCGTAAATGACGTTTGGCATAAAGCTAGCTACGGTACAGGAACAGACGCTGACAAATTCCCGAAATTCTATGCCGCCATGATAAAGAAAATGCAGGCAGCAGGAATAAAAGTGATTTGTGCAACTCCTGCGGCTATTGGCGAAAAAACCGACCATAGCAATCAGCAGGATGGAGACATGAATCTTTATTCTAATATTATAAGAGAGCAAGCAAAAGAAAATGGATGCGGATTGATTGACTTAAGAAAGGAGTTTTTAGCCTACAATCTTGCCAATAATCCTGAAAACAAAGACAGAGGAATCTTAACAACTGACCGCGTGCATCTCAACGAAAAAGGGAATATGTTTGTGGCTGAGCTGATGTATAAAGCTTTGATGCCATAAATGATTTTAGATATCTGTGCCATTGAGGGAATTCTAAAAAAGAATTTCCTCAATAAAAGTGGCAATATAAATTCCTACTTTAATCCAGACAAATACTCAATTAAATCAACATATTGTTTTTCTTCCAATGGGAAAGCTGGCATCATGGATGCATCCATAGGACTGACAGTTTTTACTTGGTTTTTCTTGTAAGTAATTTGATCTGATTGTCCCGGTACTTTTACTAAATAAGCGTCGCTTGTTTTGGAGGTAATTAAACCTTGGAAAGATGAACCATCAGAAAGCGTAATATTATAACCTTCGTAACCAAAACTTATCCCTTGATTCGGATTTATAATGGCATTGTAAATACTTTCTTTTGTTAGTTTTTTCCCGATTTCACTTAAGCCTGGACCGAAATCAACCCCTTCCTTATTAATCATGTGGCAAGATGAACAATACATCGAAAATATCTCTTTGCCTTTTTCAATATTCCCTTTTTTATTCAAAAAACCTACAGTTAATGGAACTGCAATAGTTTGAGGTTTCCCATATTTTTGTTCGAATTCCACCTTCAAGTCGCTATGAAAAGTCCTAGAAAGTACGATTTTAGCCGCAGGCAAAAACTCTTTTTTAAGTTTATTTACTTTCATTAAGTTCCAAAGTTTCACATCACTTTGATAGCCTTCCATGGCCAAAACTGCCGCTTCTCGAATAGCAAAAGGATAATTGTCATTTGAAAAAATCAAAACTAAAGCTTTGGTCACTGTTTCGTTATCTATCAAACCTATGCGTTGAATGGCTTTTATAGCCCTTTCTTGATTGAGTGGCTTTTGATTGATTGCGTCTTTCAAGGAAACCACCCCAAACATTTGTGTGAGAGCTTGAGCACCTTTTTCGTAGATTTCTTTATTTTCGTTTTCAAAAACAATCTTTTCTAAGCGTGGCCTTTGCTCATACAAATTATACTTCGAAACTATCTCGATAAAATCTTTGTCATTTTTAATATTATTTAACACTTTTGGCAAAACTGCCTTAAATTCTGGATTTAAAACTATGCTTTCGGCGTCAAAATGCTTGAAAACCAAAAGGCTTTGAGCTTCTGATTTAGTTTTTTTCAGCAAGCCCAAAAGTGCTTGATTTTTAGCGTTTTTTTCTTGAAAATCAAAAGCTCTGAAATACCTCGCTTGCGAACTTGCAGCTTCTTTTTCAATTATCTCTACCAAATATTGAGAGGTCTTTTTGGCTCTACTTCTCCAAATTAAATCTTTCGCCGAAACACTATTTATCCAATCTTTGCCTGCCAAATAGGCTTCCAAATATCCATCCCAGTGTTGTGATGCTCCAATCCCCAGGGCTTCTAAAAACCATCTATCGCCTGCTTTATAGGCATTTGCAAGATTCAGCCATGCTTGTTTATTTTGAGTTTCATATATAGCCGTCGCAACTGCCTGCTTCACCTGATACGAAGGATCTAATGCCATTTTACCATAAAAAGCACTATTGTTCGCTTTCTTCACCATCCTCACTGCAGCAGCCCTTATTTGTTCAATATTACTTTCGGAAGCTTCATTTACATATTTATTATCTAAACCAGATAACAGCCAATAAGCTCTCGCTTGAAAAACAGGATTTGGATTTTTAGTTAGGTTTATTAGAGCAGACTCGGCTTTTTTACCCATTTTTTGCAAGGCACTAAATGCCAAATATCTAATAGCATTTGATGGATTTTTAAGTGCTTCGATACAAGATCCAACATTTCCATAATCATATTTTGGCACCTTATACTTCATACTTTTAGAGGATATTCTATAGATACGACCTTTGTCTAAATCTCCAATAAAATGCCCGCCTACACCAGTATCATACCAATCAGCTACAAAAACAGAACCATCTGGTGCCGCACAAATATCTGAAGGTCGAAACCACATGTCTTTTGCAGAAGCATCTAAAATCACATTTTCAGCAATAGAATATCCAGCTCCTTTATTGGAAACTGTGTAACTCGAAACTTCATTGGTTCCTGCATCCGCCAAAAACAGACCATTATGGTATTTTTGTGGCAAAGCTTGTCCTTCATAAATAAAAATACCTGTTGGCGAGCCCGAACCAGTAACCAATAAGTTGGGCACTACACCTGGATCATTTTGATGCCAATGTTGATTAAAAACAGAATCTTCCAAATTGGTCCTTGCCACTCGCCAATCTGCCCCAGTCATTTCGTCTTTGTAACCGTAATTTCCATAAGTCAAAAGATAATTTATGCGGTTAGATTTTTTACCATCATCGTCATTGTCTGACTGCCAAATTCTTCCGAAAGAATCTACACAGAGTTCATAATTATTTCGAAAATTCCAACCTAAAACCTCAAAGTTTTTACCATCTAAATCACACCTTATAGCCATTCCATCTTGAAAAGGAGCCTTATTTTGACCGATTACTCTTCCATAAATATCTTTTAAAGGCTTATTGTTTTTATCTAACAAACCTTGTCCGAAATTTCCAAAATTAAAATACAATTTACCGTCAGGACCGAAAACACATGAATGTACGCCATGATCGCTTTGAAGACCAGCTACAGTTTTAAACAAAACCTCTTTTTTATCGGGAATATCATCTCCATTTTCGTCAGTAAAAAGAAAAACATTGGGACTACATGAAACAATCGTTTTATTTCCCAAAACCGTAATTCCGAGTGCAGAGTTTACATCCTCACCTTGATAAAAAACTTTGGTTTTGTCTGATTTTCCGTCACCGTCGGTATCTTCTAAAATCAGGATTCTATCGCCTTTTTTGCGGTAAGGCACATTGTTTACATCATTTCTATAGTTATATGCTTCGCAAATCCAAACTCTACCTTGGGCGTCAATATCCATATTGGTAGGATTGGCAAAGTCGGGTTCTGAGGCAAAAAGGGTCAATTCGAGCTCTGGATCTTTTAAATCTATTCCAGCAGTAGTGATTAATTCTTTGGTTTTCCCTTCAGGAAAACGGTCAAATTGTTCGCCTTTGGGAGAATTACAGGAAAATATTGTGAATATTAAAAAAATAAAAATCAGGACTTTGGGCATACAATTTATTATTGAAGACTCCGCTTAAATATTAAACAAAAATACGCAATAGAACCCAAAAGGATAAGGAATAATCAATTTGAAAGAAAAATATTTTCGATAATTTCTGCAAATTTCACTTCTTTCGAATAATAATCTTCCAATAAAACTCTCTGATTTATAGCTCTATTGAGGTTATGCTCTGGGTATTTAACGGGATAATAAATGTCATTGTTTAGATAATCTGCCAAAAAACGCAAGCCTTGCATATAAATCATGAAAGGTCCAGCAAAAATCAAACTTTGTTTTTCAGAAGCTGTCAAATGACTTTTCAACTCACCCACGTAACCTTTTACCAAGGCTTCAAAGTATTCTTCCCTTACTTTAACTTCAGAAAAATTTATGCTTTCTTCCGACTCCGCACTTGTAGAGGTCCTGACCATATCTCCAAGATCCGAAATTATCCTACCAGGCATTAAGGTGTCCAAATCACACACAGCGAGACTTTTGTTGGTGGTTTTATCAAAAAGCACATTGTTGATTTTGGTATCATGATGCATCATCCTTATTGGATAAGTTTCATCTGACACTATATTTTTATAAGTCTCTACAAGATTTTTATTTGCAAAACAAAAATCTATCTCGTCTTTCGCTTTTTTCTTCCTCGCTTCCGTTGCAGCAGTTAATGACTCTTCAAACTGCTCATATCGCCAAGCCAAATCATGAAATCCCGGAATACTCGGTTGCAGGTCGCCCAAATCCATCCCATGAAGGTTCTTGGCCAATAAACCAAAAGCTTTCGCGGCATCAAATGCCATTTCTGGATTATCTAAGGTATTGATAGAATATGAATTAGGAATGAACTGTGTTAATCGCCAAAACTCATTTTCATGTTCAAAAATATCCTGTTTGTCCTTGGTTTGTATTTGGTGGATAAAGAGATATTCAGGATGGTTTCTTTTTAGAAAATCTGAGGTATTGCCTATATTTTGGGCAATTATATAAGGATTTTTGAAAACATTAACGTTTATTTTTTGCAAAATATACTTATCCTCACTCGATTGTGATTCAAGCAAATAAGTACTATTAATATGACCTGAACCGAATTCTTTTATTTTGAATTCGGCATTACATAAACCAAACGCTTCTAAGATTTTCTCCAATTTTAATTATGATATAAAAAACACAAAACTAAACAATTGCCACAAAAACTCAATAAAAAAACACTTCATCAACAAAAAGCCAACCTTTATCCCCTTTCCCTGGATGCCAATTGGGCAACTTTTTTAACGGACTAGCCACTATCTTCAGTGCTTCAATATTTTCTTTATCTATTTTAACATCCAAACCTTTTGTACCACTAATAGTCAACTTAGTCAACTGCGGAACATCGATTTTCTTAAAGTGCTCAAAAGGCTTCCCTCCTATTTTCACCCAAATATCAACCGAGACCGGAGGCATAATATAAGCATCCGTTTTTTCGGCATAACTTAAGGTGAGGCCATTTATTTTAGTAGGTTTTTCAAAAACAAATTCGCCCTCAAAATTATTTTCTCTAAAACCTAACCAGTTTTTATCTTTGAAATTTATCGGATCTCCTTGCTTGCCATCTATTAAAGTTTCGTTCCCATTTCCCACATATTTAGGGTCTGCCGGTAGATTCAGTTGGGCAGTTTTGGCTTTAATATCAGATTTGAAAAAATAATAGTTTTTAACATTTGAGGCTAACCAACCTTCTTTTGTGGCCAAAACGCTGACTTGACCGTAGTTTTTAATACTTAATGGTTCTTTATAAATCAATGATTTGGAAGAATCTGGAACCGAACCATCTAGCGTATATCTTATCTCAACATTTTGAAGCGAATGTTTAAACTGCACTTTAGCGTTTTTATCTAAAACAGATGACTCATTCACAAGAATAGGTGCATTTAGTTTTAGTATTTCGCTTTCGTCAGGAACATAGCCAAACTCAATATCCATTTTTGACTTTTTCAATTCGGCTTGTTGAGCTGGGTTAAAGTGTGTTTCCCAAAGGAAAACTTTCTTCAAAGAAGGCATGCTTAAAACTTTTTTCAATTCCCCAAAATTCAGCTTTGTATTTGCTAATGCCAATCCCTCTAAGTTTTTGCAAGATTTTAATTGCTCAATTCCTTTTCCAGTAATATTGGTTTGGTTAAGATTGAGATATTCCAAATTTTTAAATTTGGCTATTTCAGAAAATACACCATCATCTACAGGCATTTTTGAAAGATTCAAACTGACTATTTGTTCACTCAGATTCGACAAATCTTGCAAAGTTTTTGGGTCAAACTTGGAACTCACAAAGAAATTCACCTTTAAAGCTGGTGAACCTGAAGCTATCGGAGCAATGGTACAAAACGGCGAATTATATTTCTCCAATTGACCTTCGCTGACTGCAGAGAAATTGTAAACCTTTACGTTTTCTGATTTAGTTTCGCCTTTTAATGTATAAAAAAATGAATTAGGTTTTATGTCAGAAAGCTTAGTTTCATAATTCGCTCCTTCTTTTATCCAGTTTTTCAAAACATTCAATTCTATTTCAGTCAACTGAGGCTTACCTTTTGGTGGCATGTGTTTTTTGTCTTCCAAGTCCAAATATGCTCGCTTAAGCAAATGACTATTTAAGGTATCTCCCCCAACCCAAAGTTTGCCATTTTTACCTCCAATCTTAATTTTTTCAATGGTACTCATGTCAAGTTTCCCTTTTGCTTTTTGGGAATTGTGACAGCTTTTGCATTTTTTATCAAGAATAGAATTTACAAATTTCTCAAAAACAGTATTGGCTTCAACTTCTTTTTTAGGACCAAATAAAAAATCTTCTCCATGCGTAATATTGCCTCCTAAATGCCCAACTGCAAGCATTAAACCTATACTTGCAAAAATCGAAATTTTAGACTTTAAAGGATTAGAAAAAAAGAAGTTCCTAAATTCATAAAGTGCATATAATAAAATACTTAAGATTACACCTGTGTATTTATGATTTTGCAAAGTGGCGGCTTCATAGCCATTTTCAAAAGACAAAACCAAACCTGCAAAAGCACTCAAAACCGCAAAAAATGAAAGAATCAATAATAAGTTTTCGAGTATTAAATCAAAAGAAGTCTTCTCAATTTTTGATTTCAAGAAGTAGAAAAACAATAAACCAATCGCTAAACCAATAGGAATATGCAAAACCATTGGGTGGGTACGACCGACAAAGCTCATCCAAGATGGGATGCTTACTTTATCATTAAAAAAAGCTATAAACAGAAGTAATACATTCAAGCCCAAACAAAACAAAGACAGTATTCTTTTCATAGATTTTTAGGCCAAAAGTCCGGGGATTACTTTTCCAGCTATATCTGTCAATCTGTATCTTCTGCCGAGGTGTTTATAGGTCATGGCTTCGTGGTTTAATCCCATACAATGCATTACAGTAGCGTGGAAATCATGAATATGAACAGGGTCTTTGATAATATTATAACCCAATTCGTCTGTTTCGCCATAAACAGTTCCACCTTTTATACCACCGCCTGCCATCCAAATACTATACGCTCTTGGGTGATGATCACGGCCGTAATTGTCCACACCAAATTTACCTTGCGAGTAATTTGTCCGGCCAAACTCCCCGCCCCAAATCACCAAAGTCTCGTCCAAAAGTCCTCTTTGTTTTAAATCGGTCACTAATGCCGCAGACGCTCTATCAACATCTTCGGCCTGAAGTGGCATCTCTCCTGTAAGATTGCCGTGTTGATCCCAACCTTGGTGATAAAGCTGTACAAACCTCACCCCAGACTCAGAGAGTTTTCTTGCCAAAAGTGCGTTGGCAGCATAAGTCCCAGGAACCAAACAATCAGGACCATACATCTTTATGATATGATCAGGCTCTTTCGACAAGTCCGTTAATTCTGGTACAGCGGTTTGCATTCTGTACGCCATCTCATATTGCTTGATTTTAGCTTCAACTTCTGGATCAGCATTTTGGTCAAAACCCAAATGATTTAACTCCGCCAATTTATCCAACATTCTTCTGCGAGAAGTCTTGTCTGTACCTTCTGGGTTATTCAAATACAAAATAGGATCTTCGCCACTTGAAAAAACCACCCCTTGATGGGTAGAATCTAGAAAACCATTGGTCCAAAGCTTTGAATATACCCCTTGACCGTTTCCTCTTCCACGCGACAAAAGCACACAAAAAGCTGGCAAATTTTGGTTTTCACTTCCCAAACCATAACTCATCCAGGCACCCATACTCGGCCTATTGCCCACTTGAGCACCCGTTTGTAGAAATGTCAATGCAGGGTCATGATTAATAGCTTCCGTATTCATGGTTTTCACAATACAGATATCATCAGCTATTTTAGCAATATTCGGAAACAATTCCGATATCCAAGCACCGGATTTCCCATGCTGATTAAATTTAAAATATGAGCCCACCATCGGGAAATTCGACTGACCAGATGTCATTCCTGTAAGCCTTTGCCCGTTTCGAATCGACTCCGGCAAATCTTGCCCAGCGAGCTTATTGAGCATTGGTTTATAATCAAAACTTTCCAATTGCGATGGAGCACCGTTTTGGAATAGGTAAATTACCCGCTTGGCTTTAGGAGCAAAATGTGGCAAACCTAAAGGAAAACTTGAGGCCAAATCGCCCGTTTTAAACAAATCAGGCATCATCATAGAGCCTAAAGCCATACTTCCCAATCCAACGGCAGCTTTTCCCAAAAAATGTCGGCGATTGACATTCAGCCTATTTTTCAAAAATTCATTCTCCATATTAAACTCTAATGAGGGTTTCTTCCATATTAAAAATCATCTGATAAGTTTGCAAAAGAGCCGCAAAACCAACCAAATCTTTCACATTTTTATGCTCATATTCACCTATTTTTTGCAAAGCCAAGGTTTTTTTAGGTTCATTTTTAAAGAAGGCTTTTTCGTCTTCGTAATAGCTCAGCAAAATCATCAACTCTTTTTTGCTTGGTTTCCGACATATTATACTTCTAAAACCATTTTCAAGTGCCTCTTCTATTTTGATATTTTTAAGCATTTGTTCTTGAGCCATAACTCTCGAACTTTCTAGCACATGTGGGTCATTTAGCATGGCCAATGCTTGCAAAGGCGTGTTGGTTCGCGTTCTTTGTACCTCACATTGGTCTCTATTGCTAGCATCAAAAATCAACATTGCAGGCGGCGGAACCGTCCTTTTTATAAACACATACATGCCTCGGCGGTACAAATCCTTCCCATGGTCTTGCACATAAGTTGCCAAAGTTCCTCTTCCTGATGTCGCCACTTCCCAAAGTCCTTTGGGCTGATAAGGTTTTATACTCGGCCCACCTATTTCTTCATTTAGAATTCCCGAAGCTGACAAAACATGGTCTCGAACCATCTCTGCGGGAATCCGCATTCGTGTGGAGCGAGCCAAATATTTATTTTCAGGGTCTTTTTGCAAATGCTCTTTTTTCACATTGGAAGACTGCCTGTAGGTAGAAGACATTACAATTTGCTTAACCAAGCGTTTGATATTCCAGCCATTTTGTCGAAAATCCGCCGCCAGCCAATCCAGTAATTCAGGATGAGTGGGTAGCTCGCCTTGCATACCAAAATCGCCTGTGGTTTTCACTAAACCTCTTCCAAAAAACTGATCCCAAATCCTGTTTACATAGACGCGACTAGTTAAAGGATTTTTTGCATCAAATAACCACTGACTAAGGCCCAGTCTGTTTTTTTCATAATTCTGGAATTTAAGGATTGCTTCAGGAGTGGTAAAATCTACAACTTTTCCATGCGAATCATAATTGCCTCTTTCCAAAATATAGGTTGGTTGTAATACTGAAGAGTCTTTCATAATCATCACCTGAAGCTTGGTAGTATCTTTTTTATTGATAAAATTAAAAATACTCTTAACGTCTTCATTTTTGATTTCCATATTGGGCGGATCTGCAAATGAGGCATCAATTGTTCCAAATATTCCTCTTTCGGGCACTTGATTAAAAAACGCAAATGTGCCGTAATATTCCTCATGACTTATTGGGTCAAACTTGTGCGTATGGCATTTTGCACATTCTAAAGTCATGGCCAGTATAGACTTTCCAAACGTATTGGTACGGTCAGTCACATATTCTACCCTATATTCCTCGTCAATCACGCCGCCTTCTTGCGTGATTTTATGGTTTCTGTTAAAACCTGTAGCCAATTTCATTTCTTTGGCTTTGGGATGCCATTTCATTTTATCGGCCAAAATATCCCCAGCTAACTGCCAAGTAATGAATTTTTTATAAGTATAATTAGAATTAAAAGCATGAATAACCCAATCTCTCCAAGGCCACATGGTTCGCAAACCATCGTCTTGATAGCCATGCGAATCGGCGTATCTGGCGATATCCAGCCAATTCAGAGCCATTCTTTCGCCAAAATGTTGGTTTTTCAGAAGCTGGTTTACTACTTTTTCGTAAGCTTCAGGGCTTTCGTCTTTTAAAAAAGCCTCTTGCATTTCTATTGTAGGCGGCAAACCTACTAAATCAAAACTTACGCGTTTCAGTAAACTTTCTTTATCTACTTGCTCCGAAGGAGACAGCCCCAGACTTTTCATTTTATCAAAAACAAAATAATCAATTTCATTATTCACCCAATCTTTGTCGGCTTTGGGCAAAGGAGATTTTTCAGGAGGAATGAAAGCCCAATGTTTCTTAACTTTCGCACCTTGACTTATCCATTTTTCTATGATTTTTATCTCATCTTCGGTCAATGTCAAATTTGAGTTTGGTGGAGGCATTCGCAAAGAAGTATCTTTAGAAATAATCCTTTGAAACAAATCTGATTTTTGAGGATTTCCCTTAACTACAACATGTGCTTTGGGATTATCTTGTAAAGCAGCAAATGCACCGTCCTCAGTATCTAACCTAAGATTTGCCTCGCGTTTTTTTTCATCGGGGCCATGGCAAGCAAAGCATCTATCTGACAGAATCGGCCTAACATGGAAATTGTAATCAATCACATCAGGCACTCCTTGAGCTGTGGAATCGGTACATTCAAAATTGATGAAGACAATTCCTGTCAAGGTGAATACTAGGAAAAAGGCTTTATTAATTAGCTTCTTATTCATAAAGGATGATTTACCATACAATAATATTAAATTTTTTTAATAAATATCCGAGAATTTGAAAACTTTATTGAAAACGTAATTCTAAAACTAAAAACTTATAAATAATAAAAATAAAACTATTTTAATATTATTAATTCCGAAATCAAAATTTCGAATTATCACCTTCCTAAATATAATTATAATATTTCAACCAATTCAGTATGAAAAAATGAGAATAATTCAATTTTGAAAATTCAGAAAATCAGCAAAACCCTTGTATTATTTCAATAAATCAAAAAAAATAATTGTACTATTTTAATTTTTTATATATTCTTTAAAAGTTTCTTGAATGCAATCGTTATCTTGCAATACATAAATTATAGGACATTATGCCAGAGCAAAAGATTATTGTAAACGCTGGAGGCTTCGACTTTGAATTTGAAAAAGACAAAATCGCAAAGTTTGAAATTGTAAACAATAAAGATGAGAACTTCAGTTTTTTGTACGAAAACCAAAATATAAAAGGCAATATTATCTCTGCCGACAATAAAAAATATATAATAGAATTAGACGGAGAAAGATTTCCAGTTCAGATCAAAAATGAATTGGATCAGGTTTTAGACCAAATGGGATTAAACAAACCAAAGACAACTAAAATCAATGCTATAAAAGCTCCTATGCCAGGTTTGGTGATAGAAATTTGCGTTACTGAAGGTCAGGAAATAATAGAAAATGACAAAGTTTTGATTTTGGAAGCCATGAAAATGGAAAATGTCATTAAAATTCCGCACGAAGCTGTGGTTAAAAAAATCCTCGTAAAAACTGGACAAGCCGTAGAAAAAGGTCAAACTTTAATTGAACTTGCCTAATATGAAAGATTTTTTCGAAGAATTCGAGCCTGCGAATTATACCGAATGGCGAAAATTGGTTGAAAAAGAGCTAAAAAGACCGCTTGAAACTTACCAGATTTCAGAGGGTGTTACGGCTAATCCTTTTTTGGGAAATTCAAAACCAAGTGCTTTAACTAGTATACAATCCTCAGGAGAAGGTTGGATAATCTCGCAGGAAATATTTGGAGAGAATTCTTCTGAAATAAATCGAAATATTATATCTGCTCTAGAAAACGGTGCTTCTGGAATTTGTATAGATATTAATGAGGAAACGTTTGATTTTGAAACGGTATTCCAAGGTATTTTTCTAAATTTTATTGAAATTCGTTTTTGTATAAAAACGACTAATCAAGATGAATTTATCACAAAGCTCAAAGAATATTTTCAAGGCAAAAATTCAAAACTTATTTTTTCTGGTTTAAATGAAAATTTGTATCCAGAAATTAAGGATTTAGGTAAAATAGCTATTGATATTCTTCCAAATGAGGTTCTTGCCAAAAGTATTTCAGAAAGTCTCAGAAAAGTAGAAATTTTAACTTTTCATGAAGGAATAAAAGCTGTTTTAATTCTTGAGGCAAATGAAAACTTTTATCTTAACATTGCTCAACACAAGGCCATAAAAATCTTATGGAATAAAATAGCTGAAGCTTACAATTCAGAAGAGAAACAAATAGATATCTACACCGAAATCCAACAAAAACAAGAAAGCCCAAACTCTCAAACGATAGCTGCTACGCAGATGGCAGCTTCGAGCATAATGGGTGGAACAGATAGTGTTTTGATTAAAACTATTCCATTCGACAGCGAGAAATATGAAAAAGATTTTGCTCCTAGAATAACAAGAAACATTCAAAATATACTTTGGAATGAGAGTTTTCTTTTTAGAGTAAATGATCCCTCGGCAGGTAGTTATTTTATAGATGTCATCTGCCAAAACTTGATAAATGAAATTTGGAAATTGTTCATAATAGATAAATGAAGAAGATTTTAGTTGCCAATAGAGGCGAAATAGCCCTGAGAATTATGCGAAGCATAAAAAAAATGGGTATAAAAACAGTGGCGGTATATTCAGAGCCTGACAGAAATGCAATGCACGTAAGGTTTGCTGACGAAGCAGTTTGCTTGGGCGAGGCTGCATCTAGCCAATCCTACCTAAACATGGACAAAATAATAGATTTTGCTACAAAATTAGGCGTGGACGGCATACATCCTGGCTATGGATTTTTAAGTGAAAACGCCATTTTTGCAGAAAAAGTAACCAAAGCGGGCATCACTTTTATTGGGCCAGAACCTGCTTCAATTACCCTTATGGGCTCAAAACTCGCTGCCAAAGATTGTGTAAAACAATACGATATCCCAATGGTTCCTGGTACAGATCAGGCCATCACGGATATTCCTGAAGCTCAAAAAATTGCCGCCAGTATTGGTTTTCCAATATTAATAAAAGCCTCAGCAGGTGGCGGTGGAAAAGGCATGCGTGTAGTTGAAAAAGCCGAAGATTTTGTAGAACAAATGGACAGAGCTATTTCTGAAGCCAAATCGGCTTTTGGAGACGGTTCGGTTTTTATAGAAAAGTATGTGGGCTCACCAAGGCACATTGAAGTTCAAGTTTTGGGTGATAAACATGGCAACATTGTACACCTTTTCGAAAGAGAATGTAGCATTCAGCGTCGCCATCAAAAAGTGATAGAAGAGGCTCCGTCGGGAATATTAACAGAAGAAAAAAGGCAAAAAATAGGAGAAGCAGCAGTAAAAGTGGCTAAATCATGCAACTACGTAGGAGCAGGTACAGTCGAATTTCTTTTGGATGAAAACTTAGATTTTTATTTCTTAGAAATGAATACTCGACTTCAGGTTGAGCACCCTGTAACTGAGTTCATTACAGGCATAGACTTGGTAGAAGAACAAATAAAAATTGCTCGTGGTGAAAAGCTTTCGTTTTCGCAAGAAGATTTAAAAATCAATGGTCATGCGGTTGAACTTCGGGTATATGCCGAAGATCCATTGAACGATTTCTTGCCATCTATCGGAACTATCACTAAATACGAAAAACCATCAGGAGAGGGAGTTAGATTAGATGATGCCTATGAAGAGGGCATGGATATTCCGATTTATTATGACCCAATGATAGCTAAATTGGTGACTTTTGGAAAAGACAGAGCCACGGCAATTCAAAAAATGAAAGAAGCCATAGCAGCTTACAAAATCGAAGGATTTGCAACTACACTACCTTTCGGATTATTTGTAATGGACCACGAAGCTTTCCAAACGGCCAATTTCGATACGCATTTTGTAAAAAAATACTTCTCTAAAGAACAAGCTCAGGCTTGGCAAAAAGGAAAAGCAAGAAAAGCAGCATTGATGGCATTAGCTCACTGGAATGCCAACAAGGACACTTTGAAAACAATAAATATTGAAAACCGAAATTGGAAAAAACGTTAATAAAAACGATTTGGGCTAATATTAAAAACTAAAATGAAAAGACCTGATTTTTCAAAAATAACATTCGACAAACCTTCAATTGAACAAGCTGAAGGTTTTAAAGAATACATTACTTCAGAAGGAATTGTTGTCAAAAACATTTGCTCTCCTGTCGTTCAGGATCATCAGGTTTTCACTTCTGGAATTGCTCCGTTTTTAGGTGGCCCTTATGCGAGCATGTATCTTAACAGACCGTGGACTATTCGTCAATACGCTGGTTTTTCGACTGCACAAGAGAGTAATGCATTTTACAGAAAAAACTTAGCTCAGGGTCAAAAAGGCCTTTCTGTTGCATTTGACTTAGCAACACATCGAGGCTATGATTCAGACCACCCTCGTGTAAGCGGTGATGTGGGCATGGCTGGAGTGGCCATAGATTCGGTCGAAGATATGAAGATACTTTTTGACCAAATTCCACTTGACCAAATGTCCGTCTCGATGACCATGAATGGTGCTGTGATACCAGTTTTAGCTTTTTTTATAGTTGCAGCTGAGGAACAAGGCGTAAGCATGGAAAAGCTTTCGGGAACCATTCAAAATGATATTTTGAAAGAATTTATGGTGAGAAATACCTATATCTATCCACCAAAACCTTCCATGAAAATCATTGCGGATATTTTTGATTTTACTTCGAAAAATATGCCCAAATTCAACTCCATAAGTATCAGTGGCTACCACATGCACGAAGCTGGTGCTCCTGCACATGTTGAACTCGCCTACACATTGGCTGATGGATTGGAATACTTGAAAACAGGTATAGAAAAAGGCTTAGACATAGATGATTTTGCTCCTAGACTTTCATTTTTCTGGGGCATAGGCATGAATTTCTTTATGGAAATAGCCAAAATGCGTGCGGCTAGGTTACTTTGGGCTAAAATCGTAAAAAGATTTAACCCAAAAAATCCAAAGTCTTTAGCTTTAAGAACGCATTGCCAAACTTCTGGCTGGAGCCTAACGGCCCAAGACCCTTTTAACAACATAGCCCGAACAACCATAGAAGCCATGGCTGCGGTGTTTGGAGGAACGCAATCCTTGCATACCAATTCATTGGACGAAGCCATCGCTCTGCCAACCGATTTTTCAGCGAAAATTGCCCGCGACACGCAGAAATATCTCCAGTCAACTGAGGCAGGAATATGCGAAGCAGTTGACCCTTGGGCAGGCTCATATTATGTTGAATATCTCACAGCAGAATTGGTAAAAAAAGCATGGGAGCTAATAGAGGAAACAGATCAAGTAGGCGGCATGGCCAATGCGATAGAAAAAGGAATTCCGAAATTAAAAATAGAAGAAGCAGCAACAAAAAAACAAGCGGCAATAGATAGCGGCACAGAAATAATAGTTGGTGTAAACCAATACACGGTTTCTCAAAATACGATTTTAAACACTTTAGAAGTTGATAATGAAGCTGTAAGGATTGGACAAATTGCTTTAATCAATAAAATCAAAAAAGAAAGAAATACAGAAAAAGTAAACCTTGCCTTGCTTGAGTTGACAAAAGCAGCACAAACTGGGGAAGGGAATTTATTAGAAAAAGCCATAATTGCCGCCAAAGTAAGATGTACTTTAGGTGAAATTTCGGATGCTATGGAAGTGGCCTTTGGAAGGTATAAAGCTGATATTCAATCTGTAAAAGGCGTATATTCAAAAGCTATGCATGACAACAAATCATTTGAAGAAGCAAAAAAACTAAGTGATAGTTTTCTTGCGTTTGACGGTAGAAGACCTAGGATTTTGGTTGCCAAATTGGGTCAAGATGGTCACGACCGGGGAGCCAAAGTTATAGCCACGGGTTTTGCAGATATCGGCTTCGATGTGGATATCGGCCCTTTGTTTCAAACGCCGCAAGAGGCAGCTCAACAGGCTATTGAAAACGACGTACATGTGGTAGGAATAAGCTCATTGGCTGCTGGTCATAAAAAATTAGTACCAGAAGTCATCGAAATACTAAAAAAACTGGGAAGGCCTGATATCAAAGTGATTGTAGGTGGCGTAATTCCACCACAAGACTATGATTTTCTTTATAAAAAAGGAGTTTCTGCAGTTTTTGGGCCAGGTACGCCAATTGCCAATGCAGGAAAAGAAATAATAGAACTTTTAATGAAAGATTAAAGTAAGAATTAATAGGTTAAAAGTAAAAAAGTTTGAAGGTTAAGAAAAAATAATAAAACTGAAATATCATAAAAAAATACTTTTCAGATTAAGAAAACAAGACATTAAAAAATGGCTAATAAAGTAGAAAAACTAAAAAATAAACTGGCAGAAGCCGCACTTGGTGGTGGAGCAAATAGAATTGCTGCTCAACATAAAAAAGGCAAACTTTCTGCAAGAGAGAGAGTTGAATTGTTGATGGATGCAGGTTCTTTTGAAGAAATCGGGGCTTTGGTTACCCACAGAACCAAAGATTTCGACATGGCCAATCAGATATTTTTAGGTGATGGCGTAATCACAGGCTATGGCACGATAAATGGCCGATTAGTTTATGTTTTCTCCCAAGATTTCACAGTTTTTGGCGGTTCATTATCTGAAACGCATGCCGAAAAAATATGCAAAATAATGGACATGGCCATGAAAAATGGTGCTCCAGTAATCGGCTTAAACGACTCTGGTGGTGCTAGAATTCAAGAAGGCGTACGTTCACTAGGCGGATATGCAGATATTTTTTATAGAAATGTGAGAGCTTCTGGGGCTATTCCACAGATTTCGGCCATTATGGGCCCATGTGCTGGCGGAGCGGTTTATTCACCTGCTATCACAGATTTCGTAATGATGGTGGAGCACACAAGTTATATGTTTGTTACGGGACCAAACGTGGTAAAAACCGTTACAAATGAAGAAGTTAGCTCCGAAGAATTGGGTGGAGCCATGACCCACGCCACCAAATCTGGGGTGACGCATTTAACCTCTGCCAATGACTTTGAATGTATACAGCAAATCAAACAATTGCTAAGTTATATTCCACAAAACTGCGAAGAAACTCCAGCCAAATTGCCCTATGAATTAGACACGGAAATCAGAGAGGTTTTAGAGACTATAGTTCCAGAAAATGCCAATCAGCCGTATGACATGCGGGAGGTAATTTCGGGAATATGTGATGAAGAGAGTTTTATGGAGATTCATAAAGATTATGCTGAAAACATCGTAGTTGGTTTTGCGAGATTAGCTGGTAGAAGCATAGGAATTGTAGCCAACCAACCTATCAGTTTAGCTGGCGTTTTAGACATAGAAAGTTCTAAAAAAGCAGCAAGATTTACACGTTTTTGCGATTGTTTCAATATCCCGCTTTTGGTTTTGGTGGATGTCCCTGGATTTTTACCGGGTACAGACCAGGAATGGCATGGCATAATAACCAACGGAGCCAAACTTTTATATGCATTGAGCGAAGCCACGGTACCAAGAGTTACCGTAATCACGAGAAAAGCTTACGGAGGTGCTTATGATGTAATGAACTCCAAACACATCGGTGCGGATATGAACTTTGCATGGCCAGGAGCTGAAATAGCCGTGATGGGAGCCAAAGGAGCCTCGGAGATTATTTTCAAAAAAGAAATATCAGAAGCCGCTGACCCAGCCGCCAAATTGATAGAAAAAGAAGCAGAATACGCAGAACTATTCGCTAACCCGTATACCGCTGCCGAAAGGGGTTTTGTAGATGAAGTAATAGAGCCAAGATTTACTCGTCGAAAACTCATTAAAGCATTTGCAATGTTAGAAAACAAAGTAGATCATTTGCCGAAGAAAAAGCATGGGAATATACCGTTGTGAGGAATATTCTTTCGTGGACGAATTCCCCTGTTTAAGGTTTTTTAAAATATTTTTCAAAAAATCCTTACATTTGAAATAAAAAACTTCAAATGCAAAAGAAAACTATATCAACCTTAATTGTCCTTTTAATTCCTTGTCTATTATTTGCTCAAAAACTATCGAAACTTCCTGAATATAAATTATCACAAAACGAAGTTGAGTCTCACTTAAGATTTCTTGCTTCTGACGAAATGTTGGGTAGAAGAACTGGCGAAATCACCAACAATGTTGCCGCAAGATACATTGCAGAGCAGTTTCGTTTGGCTGGTGTAAAACCCGTAGAAGGTCAGAAAGACTTTTTACAAACTGTGCCTTTGGAATTATCAAAACCTGCAAAATTCGGAAATCTTGTTGCAAATAATGAAACGCTAGAACTAAGCAAAGATTTCATAGTTTTGAGTGGAAAAGAAACGAAACTTGAAAATATTCCTGTGGTTTTTGTAGGCTATGGCTGGATAGATGATAAACAAAACGATTACAGTGGAATAGACGTAAAAGGCAAAATAGTGGTTTGTCAATTCGGTATCCCTGACAATGACCAACCCTATCAAAACATGATAGGTTCTACTAAAAAAATCAAATTCGCTGCCGAAAATGGAGCTTTGGCATTGGTTCAAATTTACAATTTAAGCTTCCCTTTTGCTTCTATCACAAGAAACTTCGGTGGTGAAAAACTTTCAGCAGCCTCCAATGTAAATTCCGACATTCCACATATTTGGGTGAATTCCACTTTTTCTAAAAAATTCACGAAAGAAAACCTAAAAACGTTAAGCCTAAACACTGGAGAAGTTAATAAACAATCAGTTCCAGCATATAATGTTGTCGGTGTAATTAAAGGTTCTGACCCAGTATTGAAAAACGAATACATGGTACTTTCAGCTCATTTTGACCACATAGGAGCAGGTAAAAACAGAGGAAAAGTAACAGAATCAGATACAATTTTCAATGGAACACGGGACAATGCGACCGGTACAACAGCAATTTTGATGGCTGCCCAGAGTTTCGCCAAACTCAAATCAAAAAGATCCATTTTATTATTAGCCTATACTGGAGAAGAGCTGGGCATGTTAGGTTCAAAATATTATGCAGAACATCCATTGATTCCTTTGAAAAGCTGCATTTTTGACCTAAATTCTGACGGGGCAGGATACAATGATTCTACCAAAGTAACCATAATCGGTCTAAACAGAACAGATGCTGAACAAGAAATCATAAAAGCCAGTAAAGCATTTGGCTTAGAAGCTATCAACGACCCTGTACCAGAACAAAATCTTTTTGACCGATCCGACAATGTAAGTTTGGCAGCGAAGGGTATTCCTGCACCAAATTATTCTCCAGGTCTTACTGCTTTTGATGCAGAAATTGGCAAGTATTACCACCAAGCGGCCGACAATCCTGAAAATGTGAGCATGAGTTATATCACAAGGTTTTGTCAGGCTTTTATATATTCTGCAAGATTGATTGCCAATAAACCAAATGCACCAAAGTGGAATGCGGGAGATAAATATGAGAAAGTTGGGCAGGAGTTGTATGGAAAATAATTGAGAATTTCCTAGGCCATTGTTTGATATTTTTCCATTCTAAAAAACTCAGATTTTCAAATTCAGTATTCTTTTAAAAGCAAAAATTGGAAACTTACCTAAAAACATTAGAACTCTTAAAATCATTATTAATCTCAAACGGCGAGCAGTTTTGGGCAGATTGGATGCAGAAAGACATAGACGTTTGGAATAAAGACAAATCAACCGAACACCATTTGCATGCCTTTGGTGGTGCGGGATCTTTTAATGATATTAATCTTGGTCAAAACGATAAAATTGGCTATTGGAAAAATGCACTTTTGAGTAATTTGGCAAGCATTTCTTATGGATTTGCAAAAACACAAACAATTGAGATCCCAAAGGGGTATTTTAGCCAATTGGAAGGAGGAATGTGCCGAAAATGCAAAAATGGGGATATTGCCGAAAATTCAATTGAAAGATTTTTAGCCGCAAAATTTATTCCTGAAATTATTGAAAAAAACCTCCTTTCAAATGATTTTTTAGAAATTCTAAATTTAGAAAACTTTCAGAACAATTCTGAAACCCAAACCGAAAAGGCCGAAATTATCAACGCAATAAAAAATGCCAATATCAAATTAAATCCTTTCGGTTCGGCTTGGGAATATGATTGCAAAATATGTGGAGAACCAAACAAAATCAGTTATAGATGGGATGTAATTTTTAAAAATGATTTCTTCAAAATAATTAAAAGCGATGATAATTTTGAAATTTAAAAACAATCAAAATTTAGAATTTTCTTAGTATAAAATCTTAACATTCAGCCATTAAGAAAAGATACAATTACCCTATTTCAATAGTTTTCATTGTTATTTTAGCCTATTGCTTTCCTCAGAGTTTTGTTGAAATAAAAAGCTTTAAAACCAGTAAATTGTTTTCACCTATTTTACAAATAATTATGTTAGGTGTAGGATCTACTATTTCTTCTGAAGATTTTGTGGCTGTAATAAAAACTCCAGAGCAGGTTGGAATTGGAAATTTTCTCAGGTTTTAATAATGCCTACTCTTGGCTTTGGACTAACCATTTTTTTTAATTTCCAGCCGAAATAGATGCAGGATTAATCCTTATCGGCTTTAGCCCAATTGGCTTGGCCATGTCAATGATATCCAAAGCAAATCTGGCCTTATCTATTTGCCTAACTACTCTAGTTACCTTATAGGCTCCAGTTTAAACACCTTTCTAGTGAAAACATATGGAAGAGAACTTATTGAAATTGATGTAAAAGCCATGTTTTGGGATATGTGAAAAATTGTAATTATACCATTTTCTATAGGCATTTTAGCAAACAAATTACTTCCAAATCTTAAGGTAAAGATCACAAATATTTTGCCATACTTTTCGATGTTAGAAATTGGTATGGTTACAGAAATAGTATCAGCTAATGGCCAAAATGCACTTGAAACAGTCGGCATTTCTCTTTTGATTGCAATTACAATTCATAATTTTGGAGGCTATATTTTAGGCTACTTTTCTGCAAAAACCTCTAAACTAAATGAAACAAAGGCCAGTGCAATAGCAATAGAAATAGGAATCTAAAACTCCTGTTTGGCCTCTGTATTTGCCAACAAAATGGACAAAATAGCTACACTTGGACTTGCCTCAACAGTTTTTTGCCCTTTGATGAATGTAAGCGGTTCTATTCTAGCGAGCTGATGGGGTAAAAAAAAGACTAAAACTGATTAAATTTATAAAAGAAAAAAAATGATTTAAAAAAAAGCAAAAATTGAAATCATTCTTTTCTATTTTTCATTATTAAAGGAAAAAGCTAAAAATGCAGTATAAAATAATAATCTTTCTTATTTTTTTTGTTTTTGGAGAACCTGTTTTGTTTGGACAAAATCAGCCTATCAAAACTTTTCAATCCGATCAATTCTTGTTAATTCCAAACAAACCAATCAACAACATAGATACTTCTTACACAAGATATGTAAATCTGATTAAGCCTTATTTTGGGGAAATTCCATTTAAAAATATCAAAATAATCAAGCGAAAACAAATCATTCCATTTACCAGCACACCTTCTTTTTTGAATATTTTTAGAAAAAAATCTAACTGGAAATATACTATAGCCGTGAGTTCTGAAACTATCCCGAGATTGGCACCGATTTTATTCGACTCTTTAAGTTTAAATGGTAGAATTGGCGTGCTAGCACATGAACTTAGCCATGTTGCTGATTTTCAATCACATAGTCGCTGGTACATGGTTAAGGTATTTTTCCAACATCTTTCATCAAAAAAAATGGATACTTTTGAATACAATACAGATTTGATATGCATACAACACGGACTCGGTTATCAACTTTTAGCTTGGAGCAGAGATACACAAAAACAAATGGCTAAAGGAAGCATGAAAATAGATTTCAAAAACGAAAGATATATGTATCCTGAAACAATAGAAAAGTATATATCGGAAATAACGATTTACAAATAAAATTCAATTTTTCTCATCTCCCCAAAACCTCCAACAACTCCTTGCGGTTAAAGGCTTTGAAAATATCGGCTTCGGTATTTACCAATTTTCCTGCTAATTCTTTTTTAGAGGACTGGAGTTTGAGCATTTTGTCTTCGATAGTGTTTGGGCAAATGAGCCTTACGGCTATTACTTTATTCTTTTGCCCTATGCGATAAACTCTATCTATCGCTTGGTTTTCGACGGCAGGATTCCACCATGGATCCACCAAATACACATAGTCGGCTTCGGTTAGATTGAGTCCTACCCCACCCGCTTTTAAGCTTATAAGGAAAACTCTGATTTCTTGATTTTCTTGAAAATTCTTTACTTTATCCGCCCTATTTTTGGTTTGGCCAGTAAGGTATTCAAACTGAATATTTCTTTCTATTAAAGATTTTTTTATCAAATCCAACATACCCACAAATTGTGAAAAAATCAGGATTTTATGCTCTGCTATTTGGCCTTCTAGCTGTTCTAAAAGCACTTCTATTTTCGAAGAAACTTCGTTAGGATATTGGTCATCTGGCAAAAGCGAGGGTGAATTGCATATTTGACGGAGTTTGGTCAGGCCTGTCAGAACATGCATAGGACTCACTTCCTCATCGGTTTTGTGTTGAAGATAATCACGCAATTCTGCTTCATGCGTATCATAAACCGCCCTTTGGTCCAAACCCATTTCGCAGTAAATCAGCATTTCGGTTTTAGAAGGCAATTCTTCTATTACTTGCTTTTTCGTTCTCCGAAGAATAAACGGACTGATTTTTTTCCTTAATTCCTCCGCTCTTTTGGTTTCTTTAAATTTATCAATTGGCTCGGCATAGATGTCTTTGAAATAGTTTTTGCTTCCTAAAAGCCCAGGACATGCAAACGAAAGTTGTCCGTACAAATCATACGTATTGTTTTCAATCGGTGTGCCTGTTAACACAATTTTGTTGCGAGAAACCAAAGTCCGAACTGCACGATAACGCTGCGATTCAGGATTTTTAATGGCCTGAGATTCATCCAAAATGATGTAATTAAAAGAGATGCTTTTCAGGAAATGCAAATCAGAAAGCAATGTGCCATAGGTGGTAAGAATAACATCAAAACCTTTAATTTCTACTTTAGAATTTAATTTTGAATTGCCATAATGTGAAGCAATTTTCAAACTTGGTGCAAACCGCGAAAACTCATCTAACCAATTAAATAACAAAGAAGTAGGAAGAATTATTAAACTTTGTTGTTCAGGATGTTTTTGCTTTTGGGTCAATAGAAAAGCGATGATTTGAATCGTTTTACCCAAACCCATGTCATCCGCCAGACAAGCTCCAAAATTAAAGCCGTCTAAGAAGTTTAACCAATTGAGGCCATGTTTTTGGTAATCGCGAAGTGTGGCGTTCAATTCCTTCGGCACCTCCACATTTTCAATGGTTTCAAAATGCTCAAACTTTGTCTTTAAATAATTTATCTCCGCCCAAGTTTCCTTACTCAAAACCTCTTCTTCATACAAATCTAAAATATCCAAAAACCTTGACTTTGGCGTCCGAATCAAAGGACCTTCTAGTTTTCCAGCCTTAAAATAACTGTCAAATTTCTTTATCCAATCTTCAGGAATCAGGCCCAAAGTGCCATCATCCAATTCCACAAACTTAGACTTATTTCTTAAGGATTTGTGTAAAACTTTAAGCGGTACCTCCTTTCTTCCAAACTTCAACTTAACCTTAGCATCAAACCAATCAATCCCTGAAGAAACACTAATTTCAACATTTGCTTTATAAGGACTTAATCTATTATTAGTCAGAGAATTAAAACCCAAAACTTTAATATTGTTTTCTCTTAAAATCTCAAAAAAATCAAGAAACCAATTGTCATCTAAAAACTTCTGTTTGTGTAAATAATAATAATTTCCTTCAGCCAATTGCTCCGCAAATTCTGGATGTAATCTGGAAATTAACGCCGTAAAATTCAATTCCGTTTCCTCGTCTCGTTCTACCGCAAAATGATTGCCATTGGGATCAATATCTATCAATTGCTTTTTTGAGTGAACAGCCACTTCCAAATTGCCATACTTCACTACTGGCGTTATGTTTACAAAGTTCTTTTCGTCAGATAGGTATATCAATTTTTCAATAGCATAATCCGTATTCCATTCTATAGATTTCTCCTTATTTTTCTTTTTAATAAATGCATATTCGAGACTCACTTTGTCTGACATCGCATCCAGAATTTCTTTTCTAAAAACCTCAAATTTGCTTGGATAAATGAGCATAATTGCTCTTTTCTCAGCAAAATATTTGATGATAGGCAGTAATTCCACATCTGAAATAAAAACTAAACGGTCGGCAATCTGAAAAAAGCAATTGAACTTGATTTTTATATCTTGCAATGCATAAATGTGCTCATTAACCGAAATACTAGTCGTGACCTCATAAAAAGGCTCTTTTAATTTTACCTTTATATTTAGACCAGTCGAAGCATTTTCAAGTTTAACAGCTTTTAAATTATTGGCCTGTATCACATCCGAATCCGAAATAAAAAAAGAAAGTGATAAGGGATTTTTCACGATACTTTTTATAGCTTGAAAATCATTCCAATCACCAGTTTTTTGAACTTTAGCCAAAGCAGTAAAAAACCGAATGGCATCAGGATTTTCATGCTCCCAAACTTCATTAAGAGGGTCAGCAATTGTAAATGGAGCTTTGATTTTTCCGTTTTTTGCTAAAGCAGCCTTATAAAGTTCAAGCGAATAAGTTTCTTGAAATTTATTTCTTCTAAAAACCAAAATTTGCTTTGGTATTTCACTCTGCTCAGGTCTTTGATCCTCTTCTTTCTTTACAAATAATTTACTTTTCAGAAAAGAAGTAGCGTTTTCATCCACAGGTATCAGCTCGGTATTGAGCGGAACTACATAAGTTTGCCTATCAGCATATTTTAGTCCAAAATATTTATCTAAATCCGCTTCATCGGACATTCCATATGCTTCGGAGGCTTTCTTTATTCTTTCAAGACGTAGATTTCTATCAAAAAACAACTTAAAATCTGGCTTTGCTATGAGCGTTTGTAAAACCAAAGTTTGATGCTCACAAAGTGTATTTTTAATCGCTTCGCATGGACAAGTAAGCACAATATCATTTTCGAGCTGGCTTACTGCCACCTCAGGTAGGTTTTTACTTTGCGTATTTAATGCAAAAAGTGCATTATCAATTTCAATATTTAAAGGCTGAACATCAACATTTTTTAGTCCCAAACTAAGTTCTACCCCATACCTAAACGTATCCTTATAGGTAAGCGAACCTACTTGGCGGTTTTTTAGAATGTATGTTTGGGGGTGCATTTGTCGGAATTAAGATTTTTAGGATTAGATGATTTTAAGATTTTTACTATAAAATATTTCTTCTTCTTTATTTACTTCATACCTAAAATCTTAAGTATAAAAATTCAGACAATTTACCCACATTAATTCTTCTTATTCTCAGGATGATTAACATTGTAAACCCTCTTAAAATCAAGACTTTTAGCACCGAAATTTATCAATAATCCTATGGGTAAATTATAGGCTTGACAATAATTCATTGCTTGAGCTAAATGTACATCATCCATTTGAATTACTGCCTTAATCTCTACCATTATGCAACCTTCAACAAAGAAATCTACCCTTCTGGTACCAATATCATGACCATCATAAAAAATGTTCATTGACATTTCTCTTTTAAATATCAAACCTTGCTTTGTCATTTCTATATCTAAAGCTCTTTGGTAAATAACTTCCTGAAATCCATTACCGAGTACACTATGAACTGTCATAGCACATCCTATTATCTTGTGTGTTATTTCTTTGTGTTTCATTTAATCAGAAAATTCATATTATACAATCAAAAAAAATATCCTATAGAATATTTCAAAAATTTAAATCCCATAATCTCAAAATCCTAAAAATCCTAATTCCGACAATTAAGTTTCAATACCTCTCCACCTTCACCTTCCCCCTCCTCACGATATACAAATTGGAATATTCATTATCTTCCAAATCTTTAGATAATACTTCTTTTTCAGCTAAACCATTGATAATGTACCTGATGGTATTGCTATGCCCAACTACCAAAGTATTCTTTTTAGACTTTTTGAGCGTAGCGATAAACTCGGTTTGATTTTTTGCATCATAAATTTCAACTGGAATATGAATAGCATCGGAAAGCGGTTGTGCAGTACTTGTAGTCCTTACCGTTTGGGTAGAATATATCTTTTTGATTTTCTTATTTACTAAAATATCCTTCAATCTTTCCGCCCTTTGCATTCCAGCCTCAGTTAAAACTGGATCGTTTTTAGGAGTGGAAGATTTCTCGGCATGCCTTACAACATAAAAACTTGTGGTACAGGAGTTTAAAGCCCATACCACAAGAAATACTATAAAAATATTTTTCCTAAAATTTATCAGACTGAACATAGGCTTGTATCAATTTTTGTTCTCCTTCTTTGCCTGGAAACATATTCCCGTGTTCCATACCTAAAATAAACTCTTGTTTGTTTTCCTTCGCCTTGTCATGTATATGTTTGAAAAGGAAATTATAGTTCACTTCGCCAGTGGTTGGCTCTTTTCTGCCTGGTTCGTCGCCAATCTGAAAATACCCTATTTCTTCCCAAACCAAATCCATATTTCGGGTCAGTTCGCCTTCGTTGCGTTGCATGTGCCACATGTCAAACAGTATCTTGCACGAAGGACTATTGACAGCTTTACAAATCATATAACTTTGATCAGAATTCTGCAAAAACAAGTCTGGTGTATCGCTCAAAGGCTCCATCACCATAACTAAGCCGTGTGGCTCAAAAATATCACAAGCTCTGCGGTAAGCATCTATAACATTGGCTGTCTGGATACCCATTGGCAATTTTCTTTCAAAAAAACCAGGAACTACAGTCATGTATTTTGCATTGGTTCTCTTAGCTACTTCCACAGACTCACGACAAGTTTTCAAGAAATTCTCCTTAAACTCAGTTTTCCCTGAAGCCAAAGATATTTTCCAGTTTTCGCCCCCGTCAATCACAAAAACACCCATTTTCATGCCCAGTTTTGCCATAGTTTCTCCAATCTTCTTTTGGGTTTCCACAGGTCTTTTTAGCATGCCATTGTCTTCCATTGCCTTAAAACCATTGTCAGCCATAAACTGCAACTGATCAAAAAGGTCATCGCCAGCCGAATTCTTAAACATGCCAAAATGAGGTGCATATAGCAATTTAAAATTGTTGGCATCCACTTTTATTGGATTTCCAAAAGTATTATTTAAGCCTCCGATACTAAGCAAAGAAGCTGCTCCAAGGCTTTTCTTAATAAAATCACGTCTATTTTCCATTTTTTAAAGGTTGATTATGAGAGAGATATAAAATTTTAAAATCTTTTTTGAACAAAAATTATATTTTTTCTTGAATTTGTCATAGATTTGCATCGCTATTTAACCTTAATAATCAATCAATCTTGACCTTATACTTAGCCTCCTGAGCAATCGGGAGGTTTTTTATTTTACGGCAATTACTGATATTTCCACATTCACATCTTTTGGCAATTTAGCCACTTGTACCGTTTCTCTTGCAGGTGGATTCTCTGGATAAAAACTCCCGTAGACTTCGTTTACTATGGCAAAATCATCCATGTTTTTCAAGAAAATACTCGACTTTACAACATTCGTGTAATTCATCCCAGCTTCTGTCAATATATGCCCTAGATTTTCCATAATTCTTTGCGTTTCGGCTTTAATATCTCCTAATGGAGCCAAATCCAAGGCTATTTGTCCTGAAACATAAAGTGTATCGCCAGCCAAAACGGCTTGAGAATAAGGCCCAATAGCCGCTGGTGCTTTTTCTGTAAATATGATTTTTTTGCTCATTTATTATTGATTTGAATAAAAGTAAAAATACGAGCATTTTTTGGTTTCATGTGTTTAGATTTAGCATTTTTGCAAAAAAAATAACCCAATTATGAAATTTAAAATCTTTTTTATCCTCCTTATAAGCACATTTACAACTTTTGCAAACCTAACAGTTCCTTCATTTTTTACCTCTAACATGGTTTTGCAACAAAAATCAAAAGTTAAAATATGGGGCTGGGGAAAAACGGGTGAACCAGTAGAAATTACTAGCAGTTGGGACAATGAAAAATATATATCTAAAGTAGATAATAACGGCAAATGGAGCATTGAAATCAATACACCTCAATATGGCGGACCCTACGAAATAAAAATAAAAGGCTTCAATGAATTAAGCTTGAAAGATATTTTGATAGGTGAAGTTTGGGTAGTCTCAGGACAAAGCAACATGGAATGGACTCCCAACGCTGGCATAGACGACGCAGCATCAGAAATAGCCAAAGCCAATTTTCCAGAAATAAGGTTTTTCTCTGTAAACCATGCCACTGCACCTTTTCCTCAACAAAACCTTAGTGGCGAATGGCAAGAATGTACACCCGAAACCATGAAAAATTTCAGTGCAATTGGGTATTTTTTTGCAAAACAAATTTACGAAAACACACAAATCCCTATCGGAATAATAAATACATCATGGGGTGGTACACCTGCCGAGGCTTGGACACCTGAAGAGTACATAAAGGCAGATCCTGTGCTCAACAAAGACGCTTTGGGTCTAAAAGAAGTACCTTGGGGGCCTGTAAAAAACGCTGTTATCTATAACGCCATGGTCGCACCTTTGGCAGGCTTAAAAATCAAAGGCTTCCTTTGGTATCAGGGGGAATCAAACGTGATGAATGCCGCCAATTATGATAAATTATTGAGCACAATGATAAGTAGCTGGAGAAAAGCTTGGGCTGAGGAATTGCCGTTTTATTATGTGCAAATTGCTCCTTACAAATATGGGAACCCAGAGGAAGGTGTAATACTCAGAAACGCACAAAGAATGGCCGAATCAACACCAAACACTGCGATGGTGACGATATCTGACATAGGTAACGTAAACGATATTCATCCAAGAAACAAAAAAGATGTTGGAATAAGACTGGCCAATGTGGCTCTAAAAAATCTTTACAATGCCTACAACGGAAATATTTCAGGCCCAAAACTCCTTACTTTTGAGTCCAAAAAAGGTCATGTAACCTTATATTTTGATACAACAGATCTTCATTGCGATAAAAACTGCCAAGATAATTTCGAGATAGCAGACATCAGTGGAGAGTTTAAAAAAGCCAATGTGAGAGTAAAAAGCAATTCGATTGTTTTAACTAATCACAAAATAAGTTACCCGATTTTTGCAAGGTTCGAATGGACCAACACCACCGAAGGCAGCCTAAAAAACTCCCAAGGTTTACCCGCATCAGCATTAATAACAGACAATTGGTGGAGCTTTAAAAACTATTGATGTTCTTTAGAATGGAACACGGATGCAAATAGTATTGATATACTTGAGAATGGAACACGGATGACACGGATGCAAGCAGCACGGATTAACACGGATTTTTTTTTTAAATCCTATTAAGACCATTAAATCAGTATCGTTTTATTGAATAAGATTCATAGTTTTCTAAAAAATTTCTGTGCCTATCTGTACAATCTGCGTCATCAGTGTTCTAAAAAAATCTGTGCCTATCTGTCCAATCTGTGTCATCAGTGTTCAAAAATAATCCGTGCCCATCTGTCCAATCTGTGTCATCAGTGTTCCAAAAAAATCTGTGCACATCTGTCCAATCCGTGTCATCAGTGTTCCAAAAAAAATCCGTGCACATCTACTTAATCTGCACCATTAGTAGTCAAAAAAAAAATCTGTGCACATCTGTCTAATCCGTGTCATCAGTGTTCCATCACGTCGCACCAAATCAAGAAAACAAAGGCATTTTATGGATTAAATATAGTTTTGCACATGCACGGGCATCTGAAAGGGCATTGTGGTGGTCGAGCGGAATATCATATCTCTCACAACAGGCAGCCAAGTTGACTTTAAAGTTTCCTTTTTTTCTGAAAATCTTCACCGTACACTCCCAGCTAGACTTTATCCTAAGTTCGGAATAAGAAAGCCCGAAATGCTCCATCGTGTGGTACAGAATATTCCTGTCGAAAGATTCATTATGAGCAACTACCAGCTTCCCTTCCATCAATTGCTTAATTTTAGGATAAACCTCCTCAAAAGTGGGAGCATCGAAAGTATCTTCTGATGTAATGCCGTGCACTTTGGTATTATGATACATGTATTCGTTGTTGGGTGGCTGTATTAGTGTATAAAATTCCTCCACGATAACTTCGTTTTTTACATGCACTATACCTACCGCACAAGCACTGTTTCGGTGCCAAGTTGCTGTTTCAAAATCTATCGCTACAAATTCCAATTTCTTACGTTTAATATCCCAATTTCTTTTCCCAAAAATACGCTTGACTCTGTTTCTTTATCTCGCCAGTTTCCATAGCCTTGGCTAGTCTCGGGTGCATATTTCCACGAGAAGTCAAATGCCAAGAGCCGCAATCTTCACATTGATACACCGCCACAGAAGTGTTTTGCACAAACCGGATGCGTGCCTCTAAAAGTGCATCTACAGCGAGATTTTCAGTAAGATAAGTTTTTTTCGAACAGCCAGCCATTTCTCAATATTTTATCAAAAATAAAAAAACCTTTTTGATTCCCTGTTGCACTTTCAAAAAACTTACCTTTGAATATGGAAAATATAAAAGAAAAATATTACCAAACCGCCACCATCCTATCTTGGTTTACCATCATATACAACCTTCTAGAAGGCATAGTGAGTACTTTTTGGGGTTTTGAAGACGAGGCCCTTTCCCTTTTTGGATTCGGAGTCGATAGTTTTATAGAAATGATATCGAGTATCGGAATTTTGATCATGATAAAAAGAATTCAGAAAAATCCAGAAAGCCATACATCGGACTTTGAGAAAACGGCCTTAAAAATCACAGGATACTGTTTATATGGGCTCGCCATACTTTTGGTTTTGAGCTCAATTCTAAGTATTTATGAAAAACATCAGCCACAAAACACCTTACCTGGCGTGATAATCGCGAGTATTTCGATAGGTTTCATGTGGTATTTGATACAACAAAAAATAAAAGTCGGAAAAGCCCTAAACTCCGACGCCATCATATCAGATGCCAATTGTGCACGTGTTTGCATGTATATGTCTATGGTGCTTTTAGCTTCCAGTTTCATCTATTATTTCACTAAAATCCCCTATATTGACGCTTTGGGAGCCATCGGCATCGCCTATTTTTCTTATTCTGAAGGCAAGGAGTCTTTGGAAAAAGCGGCAGGCGTGCATGTTTGTCATTGTCATTGAAAGCCATAAGACAATTTCGGAATTTCCCTATATTGCCCTGAGTTCGATATAAGATTATTACTTTTTAGATGATTGCGTCCGTTCAGAGTCTCACTTAAGTGGATTCTGAAATTGAATGAAATTACTCACTAAGCATTTGAAATGTGCGGAGTTCCTATCGGGGACTCTGATGAGGCGAAAATATTTTTATTTTGATATTTGCAAGTAAGCGGCGAAGATGCCGCCAAAGAGGTAAAAAACTTATTAGATGATGATTAAAAAGGGAGTTTATAAGGATTTGGGGAAACCATCAATCGCTTTAATTAATGAACAAAGTAAAATCTGTTGTTAATTTTATATCCCAATTTAGAGTTTTTAAATATTGCTTTTTTCAGTTTAAAATCAGATTCAGCAGACTTTTTAAAATAAAGGCGATTGTAAGAATCAAGATAATGCCTTTCAAAATTTTCTAATTGAAAGATTTGATGTTTAGTATTTTCTCTCATATATTGCGATATTTAAACAAAACAACATAATAATGCAAAAATACTATTATTCCATTGATTGTCAACACCAAAGGGGGTATTAGTAGATACGTATTTTATATGTTGGAAAAATTTTAAAATGCAAAAATGAAACCGATTATAATAATTTTAATATTTATTATATTCGATAGTTACTTAATATGGACATACGCAAAAATTTATTTCAAATTCCGTAAAATTTTTAAAAATGGAATTAGTGTTTCAGGGGAAATTATTGAATATCATATTGAGGAAAAGAAAAATGTAAAAACATATTTCCCTATTGTGAAGTTTAACACATTTTTTGGTGAAGTGTTAACCGAAAAAGCCAGTTTGGGATTAGATTACAAGCAATATCTTGTACAAGAAAAAAGTGTTATAATAAAATATTTAGAACAAAACCCGAAGGATTTTATTTTGGAGGAGACGAATCCTACTAAAAGCATTGTAACAATGATTTCTTATATAATAATTACTACACCGATAGCTCTTTATTTTCTACTTAAAAATGAATTTGAGTTCTTGAAAAAATTAGAAAGTTTTTTAAATTTATGATTCGATGTTCTTCAAAAGAAATATTTTCAGTAAACAATAAAGATAAGTTCAAGGTTAGCTTATATTTTCCACAATTCTTTTTTGAGTTTTCCCTCTAATTTTTAGGCACTTTCGACAATTTCAAAGCGAAGTTTTAAAGCGTTAATTCTCAAAAACTTCGCCATTTTTTGGTTCTTTTTTCGCCATCGTTACTTTCGACGTGAAATTGGCGTGGTATTCAAAGTTTTTTTTTCGATGTTATGACGTAGTTTTTACTACATTTTTTTATAACTTTGGGTCGCTTATTTTTCGGGCGACACTCGAAAAGAAGAGCTTGCAAAGTTGGTCTGTCTCCAACGCGGGCAAGCAATTAAAAGTTTGATAATCAATTAATTAACTCAATGTTCGCTCCAAAATCATCTTGCTTGCGAGCCGTTGGAACGATGAAAAACAGAAATGGAACCATTAAAACCACAGCCCAAATATCAAATTGGTGATTGTGTTTCAGAAATCCAAAGACCTGAAATAATCGGAATTATTGAATACTTATTTTGGCATTTCAAAGACCAAGAATACAAATTTCACATCAGTGTCAATGGCAAAAGAAAATCAAGAAGATACTCTGACAAAGAATTGCTGTTATTTTTAAATGAATAAACTATACATGTGAAAACTTGCTAATTTTCGTTCGAGATGACATTCTAAGGCAGGTTCTCTATGTTTTTAGATTTTGGCTCACAAAGTTACATCAAAAAATCTCCAACAACTGACTCAAAGCATTAATCTTTGTATTTGGCGTATAGGCCCCATTTATATCAAAATGAACGGTTTTCCAACCAGCTTTTTGGGCTCCTTCTATATCAGCTACTAGGTTATCTCCTATCATCACACTTTCTGAAACATGGGCATTGGCTTTGTTTAGTGCGTATTCATAAATCTCCTTTTCGGGTTTTCTTGAGCCAGCAATATCATTGGTAACTATACACTCAAAAAAATGCAAAATGCCTGAACTCTCCATCTTCAACTTTTGGATTTCATGGTAGCCATTGCTTATTATATGCATTTTATAAGCTTTCTTTTCTAATGCTTGGAGAGTTGCAAGAGCATCGTCCATCAGTAGTTTTTGATGAGGCAAAAGATTAAGAAACATATCATTTAAACTGAAAGAAGTTTCTTCGTCTATATGTATATCACAAGCACTTAAGACTTTTTGAAAGCGAATTTTTCGAAGATATTCGTGGGTAATCTGCCCTTGGTCCAGAGCATCCCAAAGGCCTTTGTTAATTACAGAAAATGTATCATTAAACTCTTGGAAGCTAATTTTTCCAGTAAAAATCACATCATTTTTATCAAAAATTTGCTGTAAACAAACTTGCGAGTTTTTTTCAAAATCCCAAAGGGTGTGGTCGAGGTCAAAAAACAAATGCCTGATTTTCAATATGCTATATTTTAAAGATTTAAACCTCCGCAAAATATAACACAAAAATCAGGCACCAAAATAAAATTGATTTTTTAGGCGATAACCAAACGCTCCACCGCTTCGTTTCCTACCAAATGCTTCTCGATGATTTCTTCAACATCGTCCAAAGTAACTTTGCCATAAAAAACGCCTTCAGGATAAACCACCAATGATGGTCCCAAAGCACAAGTATCCAAGCAACCTGAACGTTGAGCTCTTATCTCAAGATCTAATCCTCGCTCTTTTAAACCTGCCTTAAAGGCATTTACCAACTCCATACCTCTTTCGCTACCACAACATTTTTTGGGTGCGTCTTTATCGTTTGTACAAACAAATACGTGTTTTGTATATTTCATTTTTTGATAATTTTATTTCTTTTTAAAAATCAAGCTCAAGCTCAAAAAGCAAGTTTAAGTTCAAGTTCAAGTTCAAATTCGAGTTCAAATTCAAATTCAAATTTAAGTTCAAGCTTTTTCCTTTCAGGGTTTTGATTTGTTGTCTGTGTCCTGATAGTTATAGGGAGGGCAATTAGAACAATTTCACCCCTTCGGTGTTTTAGCCTCTTGGTTTTGACTTGTTAATTATAATAATACCACCCCTTCGGGGTTTTAGCCACTAGGTTATAACTTTTTAATTATAATAATTCCACCCCTTCGGGGTTATAGTCTCTTGGTTTTGACTTTTTAATTATAATAATTCCACCCCTTCGGGGTTTTAGCCACTTGGTTTTGACTTTTTAATTATAATAATTTCAACCCTTCGGGGTTATAACTTTTTGCTTTTTGACTTGTTAATTATAATAATGGCACCCCTTCGGGGTTTTGGTTTCTTTACTTTTTTAGGGTTATTGTTATTTCAAAATATTCAAAAACCGTTTCACCAATAATCACCAAAAGCCCTCTACAAACCAATAACTAAAACACTAATTAACCAATACACAAATACACTTTTAACTAATAAACCAATAACCACATCACTCACCCCAAATCTCCCAAGACTTCTCGGCTTGATAAACCAGCATGTCGTAGCCATTTTTAGTTTTGGCTCCATTGGCTTTGGCTTTCTGCAAAAACTGCGTTTCTGATGGATTATACACCAAATCGAAACAAAAATGATTACTTGTGAATGTCTCGTAATCTAAATCGGGGAAACTTGCTACATTGGGATATGTACCCAATGGTGTGCAGTTTATCACCAATTTATATTCTGCCAAAAGCTCATTTGCCTTTCTGTAATTTATCGTATGCTCCGAAGCTCTTCTTGAAACCAATTCGAAGGGTATCTCCATGTCTTCCAATGCCACACAAACTGCTTTGGCTGCACCTCCGTTACCCATAACAAGAGCTTTTATACCTTTGGCATTGCCCAAAAACTCCTCTAAAGATTTACGAAACCCGAAATAATCCGAATTATAACCGATTAGTTTTTTGTTTTCTGCAACTTTTATCACATTTACAGCCCCTATTCGCTTAGCAGCAGGATCTACTTCAGTCAGAAATTGCATCACATCAACTTTGTGCGGGATCGTTACATTCAATCCAACCAAGTCTTCATTTTTGCTAATCAAAGACTTCAATTCTTTTATATCCTCCATCTCAAACAACTCATACTGATGTGTTTGAGACAGTCCTAATTCTCCGAATTTTTCCGTGAAATATTTCTTTGAAAACGAATGTGAGAGCGGAAACCCAACTAAACCGTATTTTTTCATTAGGCTTTATTATTAAAAAACTTCACTTTTACAATTCCCCAAAGCATCGGTAAAATAGATACGAAGACTATTCCTAAAACCACTTTTTCGAAGTTGGCTTTTACAAATTCATTGTTGCCTAAAAGATAACCAATCATTGTAATACTTGTAACCCACAACACTGCTCCGACGAAGCAGAAGGTGATATAGGTTCGGTATTTCATACTTGCCGCACCTGCCACAAATGGAGCTATAGTCCGGATGATAGGCATAAACCTGGCAATAATAACCGCTTTTGGTCCATGCTTTATATAAAACTCCTCGGTCTGGGTGATGTATTCTCTTTTCAAAAAAAGAATCTTTTCTTTAGACTTTACATATTCGCTAAATCTCCTTCCAACAAAATAATTGACATTGTCGCCTAATAAAGCCGCAAAAATCAAAAGTGGAATTACAAATGCAACATTCAGCTGACCAGTAGTGGCGGCCAACAATCCCACAGCAAATAGCAATGAATCTCCAGGCAAAAGTGGCATTACGATCAGACCCGTTTCTACAAAAATCACTAAAAACAACAAAGCATAGGTCAGCTTGTCATATTCGGCTAAAAAGCCCTGAAGTGTGGTTAATGGGTCTTTTAAAAATTCTAATAAAAAATGAATCAATTCCATAGATTAGTCGTCTTGTCTTATGCGGTCGTCTTGGTAGTATCTACCCAATTTGTATTTTTGTTTTACATCGTCTGATAAGAAAGTCGCGAAAGTATCGCCTCTTAAGCCCAAACGGATGGTTTCCAAAGGTATGATTTCGTTTGGAGCTATATTTCCAAGGTTCACATTAGTACCCACCAATTTCACAAAATATACTTGTTGTGATTTTTGAGGAGCTTCCCAAATGATATTTTCGGCCGAAATAGCGTGAATTATCTCGTCCACTAATCCTTGTCTAACTTCTCCAGAACTTCTGTATAGTCCTATATTTCCACCTTCACGAGCTTCTCCGATTACTTTCCAAGCTCCTGCTTGCAGCTCAGCTTTCATCATTTCGATCCATTTATAAGGAGCAAAAATCTTTTCCGCATCTTTTGAACCTACTTCAGAAAGCACTTTTCCTCTTTTGGCCAACTCTGATATATAGTGACATTTTTCGTCATGAGGCAAGGTAATAGAGCCATCAGAGACCTCTGCAAGCTCTAAATTAAATTTATCTAATACTCTCATGTAGTCTTCAAACTGATTTCTAACCACGAAAGCTTCGAAAAGCGTACCTCCAAAATAAACTGGAATGTTGGCGTTTCTGTAAACTGCTAATTTATCTTGGACATTTGGTGTAACAAACGAAGTTGCCCAACCTAATTTTACGATGTCTATATGGTTTGATGATATGCTAAGCATGTCTTCTGTTTCTCTGATACTTAAGCCCTTGTCCATCACCATGGTAAGGCCTTCATTTCGAGGTTGTAAAGTACGCTCGGGCACTTGCGAAAGCGAATAATTCATTTCTTCTCTCTTAGTTTTTACGATTAATTACAAAATGCAAAAGTACAAAATACCCGCATTGATTTTATGACTTCTGACAATTAATAAAAGATTTGAACACAAAAACCACGATAGTGCAACAAAATCGTGGTTTTGTGAGATAAAAAAGCTTAGTGTCCACCCATCGGAACGGCTTTTATATCAATATTTTGATTGGGCTTGGCTTTTATTAGCAATGTTGCAGCGGCAGCTATCAGCAAGAATACACCAGCGAAAGTTATTGCCTTGCCAGGGTCATTGTTGAGGAAATGCTTTAAAATATACCCAAAAGACAGGGTTTGAATAAGCATCGGAATTACAATCATCATATTAATTATACCCATATATACACCATAACGTTCTTTGGGAATCTCACTTACCACTATCAAATATGGAATTCCCATCATACTTGCCCAACCTATTCCAAAACCTGTAATGGCAGGGAATAGCAAATATTTATTTTCAATCATTGGAAATGCTAAAAAACCTAAGCCTGCTAATAATAAACAAAATGCATGTACTTTTTTAGGTGAGTATTTTTTGGCAAAATATACCAAACTAAATGCCACCAAAAACATCACGATATTGTACCAGCCGTTTACCAAACCTGACCAACTCACGGCCTCACTATAAGTAGGATTATCCTGATATACCGTGGTTTTCCAAACAGATTGAGCAATACTTTTGGCAGAATTTTGCCAATAACAAAACAAAGCATACCACTGAAATAAATAAACCAATGCCAATTGCCAGAGCACTTTAGGCATATCTTTAATGGCTCCAATTATATCTATAAAAGGAGATAAAATACTCAAGGGCGATGCTTTCATCTCTGCTAATTCTTCTTCCGTTGGAGGAATCTCGGACGTACTTCTCATACTCCACCATACCGAACCAATAGAACATACTGAACCAAGAAAAAATGAAGCATAAATCCAAGTGGGTAAGGAGCCTGTAGTCCCCAAAAAGATCATTGGAAAAATAAAAATTGAAAGATTGACCAAAGTTTGTCCGAGACCCGTAAAAAAGCTTTGAGCCTGAAAACCTGTCGGTTGCTGAGACTCATCTAATTTATCTGCAATAAATGCTCTATATGGCTCCATGGCTGTATTATTGCCCACATCTAAAATCCATAAAAGTCCTGCTGCCATCCAAAGCGAACTACTAAATGGGTAAAACAAAAGTGCAATGCTACACATTAAAGCCCCAATAAAAAAGTAAGGTTTTCTTCTTCCAAACTTTGGCGACCAAGTTTTGTCTGACATAGCACCTATAATTGGCTGTATCAACAAACCCGTCATAGGACCTGCAAGATTTAACAAGGGGATTTCGTCTGGGCTTGCTCCCAAAAAATCATAAATAGGATTAACGGCACTTTGCTGAAGACCAAAACTGTACTGGATTCCGAAGAATCCAACGTTCATGTTTATGATATTTGCAAAAGTCAATTTCGGTTTAAAGGTTTTCATCATAGGTTTTTCGTATTAGTATTTTTACAAAAGAAATGAAAAAAATTATATTCTGAATTATCCTTTTGAATATTTATTAAAATTAAAATAGTTAATATTGCGATTAGGATTGAGGCGGAATACTTTGCAGAATGAATATCAGCGTTAAATTTTATATATTCTTTGTTTTTATTTTTACATTTTTCAGCTTTGGGTCATATTCCCAAAAGTCTTTTAGTGTAGAACAAATCCAAGTAACTGGAAATCATAAAACTAAACGAGATATTATAGTTAGAGAATTAACCTTTAAACAAGGTGATACACTAAGTTTAACCAATATTGAGCAGGTTCTAGAACGCTGCAGACAAAATATCATAAACACAAATCTTTTCCTTACAGTAGAGGTATTTTACAACGAGTCAGGAGATCATATCCACGTATTTGTGGCAGTAAAAGAACGCTGGTATTTAGTTGTACTACCTGAAGTATATTTAGCAGACAGAAGCTTTAATGAATGGTGGTATCTCCGAAATCGAGACCTCAACAGACTAACCTACGGCCTTACTGCCAAGCACTTTAACCTAAGTGGCAACAATGACCAGATCAAGTTTAAAGCAATGAATGGCTTTATCCCCTATTTTGAAGTTTCCTACTCCAAACCTTATATAGACAAACGAAAACGAATTGGCATAAGAGCGGGTGCTTTTTATTCCACACAAAGAACGATGGCCTATAGAACTTGGAATGATAAACTAGATTTTTTTTCAACAGAAAATCGCATGAGGGAACGGCTCGGTGCCATATTTGAACTTCGACTGAGAAATGCTCACTATCATTTTCATAGCATAAACTTAGGTTTTACAAACACTACTATAGCAGACACTATAAGCCAACTAAATCCCAGATATTTTGGAGAAAACACACTTAATCAAAAAGTCTTAAGCTTTGTTTACGATTACAGATTTGACAAAAGAGATAATCGACAATACCCACTAAAAGGCACATTATTGTATACTCAACTTAATAATTCCTTTGTTTTTAATGGCTACAATCAAACCAGTATCTATGGACTTGGTGGCTATTATAGGCCTTTAGGCCATTCATTGTTTTTCGAATCTACACTAAGAGGAAAAATATCAACGCCTAAAAAACAATATTATCCACTTGTTGCAGGATTGGGCTATGGGAACAACCTAGTGCGTGGATATGAACTGTATGTTATAGACGGCCAACATTACGCTTTATCAAAAAATACTTTAAAATATGAAGCCTTCAAAAGGACTTTTAATTTAAAAAATCTCATAAAACTTCCTCAATTTAACACACTTCCATTGGCCATCTATCCTAATATTTATTTCGATTTTGGGTACATTAAAAACTACTACCCTATTTATAGTAATTCTAAATTATCAAACAAATTATTAAACGGTGGTGGAATTGGCTTAGATTTTGTGACTTGGTATAATAGCAACGTCAAAACATCCTATTCTATAAATCAATTTGGTGAACGAAAATTCTTTTTCGGTATCTCTAGAGATTTATAAAAAATTTCATAAATGTTTTGTAAATCGTTTTTTTTCAATACTTTAGTGCTGTATTTAATAACCCATTGAGTAAAAATTGAACACTGTCGCCTTAAAAATCCCTAAAAGGAGGAGCGAAAACTCCGCTATTAGTAAGCTTTCTAAAAAAATATTTGATTCTAACGAAGGTATATTTCGTGGTTTTAGATTTGGTCAAGATTTGGACGAAATTATTTCCCAAGAAAGATTCAAAGTATTTGAAAAAGAAAAAGAATACACTGGTGTATCGTTTACAAACACCAAAATGGAAACTATTGACATTCTATACTTCAAGAATGTTTTCAATAAGTTAGACAAAATCCAAGTTGATGTTTTTATGAACACCGAAAAATCTGCGAACGATTTATTCGATGCTTTTTATTTCCAAATTTTCGAAAAACACGGCTTCCCTATTCCAATAAAAGATGGATATTGTTGGAACCATGAATTTGAAACGAAAATTTCACTTACAAAAGTGGAAAACCAAATTGAACAAGGTTTACTTTTGGTTTTTGAAAAATAAAATCTCTGGTATTTTTTTAAGCAATTCCTAATTACTTCCTGTTCTCATTCGGAATTCCCTCATAAATTTCGGAACTTTGCCATTTAATTTTGATATAAATGGACGTAATTAGACTTCTTTCAGATTCGATAGCCAACCAAATAGCAGCGGGTGAGGTTGTACAAAGACCAGCATCGGTAGTGAAAGAACTTATGGAAAACTCCATTGACGCCGAAGCTACTCATATTCAGCTAATTATAAAAGAATCAGGTAAAACCCTTATACAAGTTATAGACGACGGAAAGGGTATGTCTACAACTGATGCGAGGATGTGTTTTGAACGCCATGCCACTTCCAAAATCAAAGAATCAAACGACCTTTTTAATATCCGTACGATGGGTTTCAGAGGGGAAGCCTTAGCTTCGATTGCGGCTGTAGCCCAAGTAGAACTTCGGACCAAAAGATCTGAAGACGAATTGGCTACCTCCATAAAAATAGAAGGCTCGGAATTTAAAGGTCAAGAGTTTATCCAGGCTCCTCAGGGCACCAATCTTTCTATCAAAAACCTTTTCTTTAATGTACCAGCAAGGCGAAATTTTCTTAAAAGCAATCCAGTAGAGACCAAACATATTTTAGAAGAATTCCAGCGAATTGCTCTAGCACATCCTGAAGTGCAATTTTCGATGTTTCACAACGAAATAGAGATTTATAACTTACCTTCTGCCAAACTTAGCAAAAGGATAACCGATGTTTTAGACAAAAGCTACAGAGACCAATTAGCTCAATGCCAAGTAGATACACCTTTTATAAAAATCAATGGATATGTAGGCAATCCGCAAACAGCAAAAAAATCAAGGGGAGAGCAGTACTTTTTTGTAAATAAAAGATTCATAAAAAATAACTACTTGCATCATGCTGTTACTGGGGCATTTGAATCGACCATACCACAAGGAAGCCATCCTTTTTACACATTGTTTATAGAAATTGACCCAAGTCATATCGATATAAATATTCATCCTACCAAAACCGAGATAAAATTTGATGATGAAAAGGCAATTTATGCTATTTTGAGATCTACAGTAAAACAAGCAATTGGCGTTTATAATCTTACGCCAAGCATTGATTTTGAAGCTGATATAAACATTGGCAATTACGCCAGCAACCACAACCCTCGACCAACACAAAGCCCAATCCGAAGCTCTGAGTCCTCGATTTCATCTTTCGAAAAAGAGCCTCGTTCTTTAGGAGAAATAAACCAAAAAGACAATAGAACCAATTGGGATAAGCTTTTTGATGGTTTTGGAACCAAGAAAGACTTCGCTGAAGATGAACCTCAACAAGTAATATTTAGTAGTAAAATAAACAAAATAGAAGAGGTAGTCCCGCTTCCAAAAGACGGTACAGACATAAACGCGATTCAGGTTCATCATCAATACATAATAGCTCAAGTAAAAAGTGGATTGATGCTCATAGACCAGCAAAGTGCCTATGAACGAATATTTTACGAGAAATACCTGAAAGAAATAAATACACAGCATGGAATTTCGCAACAGTTATTATTTCCTAAAACTGTAACATTGAATTCTATAGACTATGCTTTGAGTTTTGAAATTATAGACATGATCCGGAATATCGGTTTTAATGTCGAAGAATTTGGCCAAAATACCTATCTAATAAATGGGGTACCAAGTCAGTTTATGGATGAAGACGAAGGTGTTTTGTTTAAAAGTATTATTGAACAATACAAAATAAACGAGAACAACCAAAAAGTTGATAAAAAGGAGGCATTAGCTAAAACTTTGGCAAAAAGAAATGCCACCAAAATGTCGAAATCTTTAGGTAAACCGGAGATTTCAAGCCTTATAAATCAACTTTTCGAGACTTCTATGCCATCAATTAGTCCTGATGGAAAACAGGTTATGCGTATTCTTAGTTTAGAAAAAATCGCTACCTTGCTTTTAAATTAAAGCCAAAAAAAGAATTATTCTTTCTTGGATTTCGTATATTATAATAAAAACAAATTTATGTTTGACAGAATCACGCCGATGGTTAAAAACCTTCTGATAATAAATGTCGCAGTTCATTTTTTTGCGAGTATCTATTCAGTGGATTTTATACATCAATATTTCGCTTTCTTTAATCCCCTACTTCCTAACTCGCCAGACTTAATCAACCCTTTGTTTAAACCGTGGCAGTTTATTTCCTATATGTTTTTACATGGTGGTATTGGGCATTTATTCAGTAACATGTTCGGTTTATTCATATTTGGCTCAGCTTTGGAAACCTATATGGGTTCGAAAAAATTCTTAATTTATTACCTTATTTGTGGTATTGGGGCTGCTATTTTAAATTCTGGCTTAGATTTTTATCAAATGTCGCAAATTCCAGTTGATAGTATAGATTATCTAAGACAAGCTAGAATTCCAATGGTAGGAGCTTCAGGAGCAATATTCGGTATTTTGATGGCATTCGCATTTTTATTCCCAAATGTCGAAATGATGCTTTTGTTTTTTCCTTTCCCTATAAAAGCCAAATATTTCGTAACAATGTATGGTATTTATGAGTTAGTTCAAGGTACAGCTGGTCTACAATCAGGCATTGCACACTTTGCTCATATTGGCGGTTTGATCACTGGATTCATATTATTAAAGTTTTTTGGCTTTTCTAAAAGAAATTATTATTAAATTCGTACTCGAATTAATTCAATAAAATTGCTGATGCGGAGTGTATTTTCGGACATATTGGATGTTTTCAGAAAAAAAGACAATCAAGTCATTCAATTGATTTTGATTAATGTTTTTTTGTTTTTGTTTTTGGAATTACTAAAATTCAGCTTTAGATTTTTGCCTCAACCAGACTTATATTTAGAGTTTTTATCTAAAAACTTTTATCTAAATAGTTCATTTCTAGAGAATATACGAAGACCATGGACACTTTTCATCTTCCCATTTACCAATCCAGGCGTACTTAGTGTCCTATTCAATGGCTTGGCTTTATTTTGGTTTGGACATATCCTATCAGACTTCTTAGGCACAAAAAAAACAATGATTATCTATATCTTAGGAGCTATTGTTTCCGTGTTTTTTTATCAAGCAGTTTGGGGATTCTTGGGACTATTCAACAGAACGGAAGTTTACAATGGCACACTTTATGGTGCATCAGCTGGTCTTTATGCCATTATGTTTGCTGCTGTGGCACTTTTACCAGAATACGAATTAATGTTCTTTAGGTTTTTCATAAAACTCCGTATAATAGCCATTAGTTTTTTAATATTATCCTTGTTATTAAATAGATACACAGGAATTCTTAACCTGGGAGCAGCAAGTTTTGGATATTTACAGATAAAATTTTTACGATCAGGTTTTAATATTACAGAACCAGTGGAAAACATTTTCAATTGGTTTTCGAACCTTGGAAAACCCAAGAAAAAAATGGTAATGAAAAGCTTCAGCAAAACGCCAGCTGGAGAATATAGCAGCACAAAGTTTTTCGATAATACGGATACACCAGACCAAGCTGAAGTAGATTATCTTTTAGATAAAATAAATAAAGGAGGCGGTTACGAAAGCCTTACCAAAGAAGAGAAAAATAGACTTTTCAAGGCAAGCCAAAGTAAAGACTGAATATTTTCAATGAAAACATAGTAAACATTTTAACTGGTATTTGGTTAGAATGAAACAACTAAATAGAATATGTTAATTACCCAGGGAAATCTTTTGAAGGATATAAATTATCCTGAAGATTTAAAAAAATTAAATCCAAGTCAACTGCATCAAGTATGTCAGGAATTAAGACAATACATCATAGACATGGTTTCTACGCATGGCGGGCATTTTGGTGCCAGTTTAGGAGTAGTAGAACTAACAGTTGCACTTCATTATGTTTTCAATACGCCTGACGATCAGCTGATTTGGGATGTAGGTCATCAAGCTTACGGACATAAAATATTAACTGGAAGAAAAGAGCAATTCTATACCAACAGAATGTATGGTGGTATTTCTGGTTTTCCGAAAAGAAAAGAAAGTGTTTATGATTCGTTCGGTGTAGGGCATAGCTCTACTTCAATTTCCGCTGCTTTGGGTATGGCAATGGGCTCAATGCACAATGGAGAAAAAGACAGACAGCATATTGCGGTTATTGGTGATGGAGCTTTAACAGCCGGATTGGCATTTGAAGGAATGAACCACGCCGGTTCTATAAATGATGCTAACCTTTTGATTATTCTTAATGACAACTGCATGGCGATAGATCCAAATGTAGGTGCTCTTAAAGAATATTTAACAGACATTACTACTTCTAAAACCTACAATAAAGTAAAAGATGAAGTCTGGAATTTACTCGGAAAGATGAGTGCTTTTGGACATAGTGCAAGAGAGATCGTTTCTAAAGTAGAAAATGCCATGAAAGGTGCTTTATTAAGTCAATCTAACTTTTTTGAAGCTCTGAATTTGAGGTATTTCGGTCCAATTGATGGGCATGACATTGACCACATGGTTGAGGTTTTGAAAGATTTAAAAAGCATTCCTGGCCCGAAAATATTGCATGTTTTAACCGTAAAAGGAAAAGGCTATGGCCCTGCAGAATTAGACCAAACCAAATGGCATGCTCCTGGGCTTTTTGATAAAGTAACAGGTGAGATACAGAAAAAAATTATCACAAAACCTACAGCTCCAAAATACCAAGACGTATTCGGAAATACTATAGTAGAATTGGCAGAAAAGAACCAAAAAATAGTTGGGATCACACCAGCGATGCCATCAGGTTCTTCATTAAATATCATGATGAAAGCTATGCCTGACCGTGCATTTGACGTTGGCATAGCGGAGCAACATGCGGTTACACTTTCGGCTGGTATGGCTACGAGAGGCTTAACAGTTTTCTGCAATATCTATTCTTCGTTTATGCAACGTGCTTACGATCAAGTAATTCACGATGTTTGTATTCAGGAATTGCCCGTGATTTTCTGTCTAGACAGAGCCGGTTTTGCTGGAGCTGATGGCCCAACTCACCACGGAGCTTATGACATTGCATTTATGCGTTGCGTACCTAACATGGTAGTGGCATCACCTATGAACGAAGAAGAACTTAGGAATTTAATGTTTTTGGCTCAGTCGGATTCTTTTCAAAGTGGACATGAAGCCATTACTTTGAGATATCCTAGAGGTGAAGGTGTAATGCCAGAATGGAGAACGCCTTTTTCAGAAATTAAGGTAGGAGAAGGAAGAAAAGTAAAAGACGGCGAAGATTTGGCGATATTGAGTTTTGGGCCAATCGGCAATGAAGTTACCAAGGCTATTGCTTCATTAGAACCACAACTCTCTGTGGCACATTACGATTTGCGTTTCGCAAAACCTTTGGATGAGGCATTACTTCATGAGGTTTTCGAAAAGTTTGATAATATAATTACGGTAGAAGATGGCTGTTTACAAGGCGGCATAGGTTCGGCCATATTAGAATTTATGGTTGACCATAATTATCATGCAAAAGTAAAACGTCTAGGAATACCTGACAGATTGGTTGAACATGGAGAACAGCAGCAATTGTATGCTGAATGTGGATACGATGCCAAAGGAATAGTTGCTTCAGCATTGGCATCTGTAGAAACTGTCATAAAGGCTTAATCAAGAATTTCTGATTTTAGATGTACCTCAAAACTAAATTCGACACCTAAATATACTCAAATATTGCTTTGTAAATGCAAATTTACGTAAGGTACAAATATCATTAATGGAATTTTTCAATAACCCCAAGGCCAATTTATTCTTAAATCTTCTTTTGGTCTATTTTTTATGGGGAAGTACCTATTTGGGCATGAAAATCGGCTTGGAAGACTTAAGTCCGTTTTTGCTTACAGGTACGCGTTTTTTGATAGGTGGAATTTTGCTCTTAATAATTACAGTTGTTTTTACAAAAAATCGAGACTTTAGCAAAGCCAAAGGAAGCCTTTTGATTGGAGGGATATTATCAGGAGTTGGTAGCTCTAGCATGTGTTTTGGTATTAATTATATTCCCTCCAGCATAGTTTCTCTATTTGTAGCAGCATTACCCATTTATACTTTAGGCCTCGACTATTTTTTCTTTTCTAAGAAAAAACCATCTTTGGCCTCCATCCTCGGTCTTAGCTTAGGTTTTTGTGGAATTGTATTACTTTTCAATCCATTTGGTACGAGCTACGACGTTGGCAAAGAACAATTATTTCCCATTTTGGTAATCCTTTTTGGTTCAATCAGCTGGGCTTATGGCTCATTAATAAGCTACAAAACACCCCAAGCAACAGGTTTTTTAGGTGTAAGTTTACAGTTGATTTCAGGTGGAATTATCGCCATAATATTATCGATGGTTTTAGAGTCTGGGCAAATAGAGGAACTTAAATCTATGCATGCTCGTAGTATATGGGCCATTGTCTATTTAATAATTTTCGGATCTTATATTGGATATTCTGCTTTTGTTTGGTTGATAAATAACGCCCCGCCTATTTTAGCATCATCGTATGCTTATGTTAATCCTGTGGTTGCATTGATTTTGGGATTTTATATCGGGCACGAAAAACTAAGTATTTTGTCAATTATGGCAAGTATTATTTTATTATCAGGGGTAGTTTTAATGACCATCGGTAGGCGAAAAGTTAGATGATAATTTAATTTGAGGACTTATGATATTACAATCTGTAGGCTTAAGGAATTTACCAGAAACTGAGGAATTTCCGTTTAATTTAGAACTGGTTAAAAACCTAGAAACCATCAAGTTTAGCTCTAATATCACTTTTTTTGTGGGCGAGAATGGTTCAGGAAAATCTACAATTTTAGAAGCTATTGCCTATTCTTCTGGTGTACCAACGGCAGGAGGAATCTCTATTGCTGATGATCCATTGATGGAGCCGGCCAGAGCCTTAGGCAAAATGCTCTCTTTGAGATTTACAGAAAAAACACATAGAGGCTTTTTTGCAAGAGCTGAGGATTTCATAGGCTTTGTGAAAAACATTCTTCGCAGCATAGCCGAACTAGACGCCGAAATAAAAGAAATAAAAGAAACCTGGACTGGAGGAGATATAAACCTCGCCCTAAGTCCCCTACTGAGTGAAAGAAAAGAGATAACCGACCGCTACTCTGAAAACCTAGATGCTATGAGCCACGGAGAAGGGTTCCTTAAATTTTTCAATACCAGGATTACTGGCAAAGGCCTTTACCTCATAGACGAACCCGAAGCTGCACTTTCGCCACAAAGACAATTATCTCTGATAGCCCTTATTCTTGAAAAAGTTAAAACTGTAGATGCACAGTTTATTATTGCGACGCATTCGCCGATAATACTAGCAATGAAAAACGCCCAAATTCTCCAATTCGAAAACAACACCATTACTGAAACTACTTACAGAGAAACTCCGCATTATCAGCTAACGAAGGCTTTTTTGGATGGACCGGAGGTGTTTTTGAGAGAATTGGAAAGTAAAAATTGAAGAATTAAAGAATTGCAGTTTTTTCGTTGCAATATTTGATTTCTAAATCCCTAGTAAATAATTTGATTATTTCGTCGTTACTAAATTGAATTATAAATAGAGCACAATGAAGAATTTTTATTTAATCTTTTTTTTATTTTCCTTTTTTGCTTGCAAAGAAGACTTTGCTTTCAAAAAAGAGACATTTTATTTGCTGCCTAACACACGAAATTGGAAAGTAGACACTAAGAAATACGAAAAAATGAGCTTTGAGAGCTCCACGAATGAAAATATAATGTTGGATTTGGCATATAACAGAGAAGAATTTTCACCTTCCAAAACCACTGTTGCAGGTATACCAACAAAGATTGCTAAATACGAGCGAATTACTCAGACATTTAATGGATTGGGCAACAGTTTCAGCATAACAATGGACGGTTTTGATGAACCATTGGGCAATATGGTTTCTGTGCATTTAAACAATATTGGTTTTTCTTTGAAATTCTCGAATTTTGAGCTGTTCAATGTAAGTAACAATAACCAATCCTTCACTAACCCCAATTATTCTGGCGTTAATTCCAGTAAAATTCAATCGATTGTAAAATTTGAATCAGATTTTAAAGTTAATGAAAAAGTTTTTCCTCAAGTCTTAGTTTTTGAATTGAAAGATGGAAAAATAGAAGATTTGGAGGTAGACAAAATCATTCTAGCACCCCTAGTTGGTTTAGTTTATTTTAAAACCCAAAGCGGAGTTGAATATTGGAGGGTAAATATTTAATAAAAATCAAAAGGCATGATAAAAACACATGTTGAGTGAAGTAATTTTCTCTTCTTTCTTAAGGGTTTTTAACGCTTTTTCTACTTTTTCTTTGTCTATTCCTGTAGCTTTGCTTCTAGCTCGCCACATTTCATAGGTAATGCGGAATTCTTTAAAGTTTCTAATACTTCCATCTGTGTTTTTTTCCTTTCAAAAATATATTTTCTTAAGTTATGAAAAAATGAGTAACTGTATTTTTTTAGCAAAAAAAGCCTAGTAAAATGCTTCACTAGGCCTTATTTTCAATATTTATTAGGTTTACCCCACCTCCACAATATGATTCTTCTTCCCTTTTCCTATTAAAATATACTTACCAGCAAGCAAACTAATTTCTGAAACGGAGAGTTTTTCGTCTTGTTGTTTTTCTTTGTTTATGCTTACCGCATTGCCTTGTAGGGCTCTTTTAGCTTCACCTTTTGAAGTGTAAATTTCTCCTTTGGTCGTAACAGAAATCAAGTCTAAAAACGATGGACAAGCATCGAATTCTGCTTTTGAGATGGTAGTTTGAGGTACACCATCAAATATTTTTTTAAATGTAGCTTCGTCTAAACTTTGGAGAGTTTCAAGTGTTGCTTTTCCATACAATACTTCTGAGGCTTTTACGGCCAATTCATATTGTTCTGCTCCATGTACTCTTGTGGTTACGTCTTTCGCAATGGCTTTTTGCACTATTCTCAAATGCGGAGCCTCTGCGTGCTGAGCTTCTAAGCTTTCTATTTCCTCTTTTGACAAAAGCGTAAATACTCTAATCAGTTTTTTGCAATCATCATCGGTTTGATTTATCCAAAACTGAAAAAACTCATAAGGACTCGTTAAATCAGGATCTAACCATACGTTTCCACCTTCTGATTTACCGAACTTGGTTCCGTCAGACTTGGTAACCAATGGCGTAGTAAGTGCATAAGCCGAATATTCTACATCACCTTCTGCATCTGAGCCATCGTTGTTTTCTTTCCTACGAATCAACTCTGTTCCTGTGGTAATATTCCCCCACTGATCTGAGCCACCCATCTGTATTTTCACGCCTTTGTGCTTATACAAATGATAGAAATCGTAGCCTTGCAAAAGTTGGTAGGTAAACTCAGTGTAAGATATACCCGTAGTTATACGATTTTTCACTGAATCCTTGCTAGACATGTAGTTTACCGTCAAATACTTTCCTACTTCTCTCAAAAACTGCAAAAATCCAAAGTCTTTGAACCAATCGTAATTATTGACCATTTCGGCACTGTTGGCCTCTGCGTTAAAACTCAAGAATTTTTCCAATTGCTTACGGATACCTTCTTGATTTTCTCTCAGTATTTTCTCGTCTAGAAATTGTCTTTCAGAGGATTTCCCTGAAGGATCGCCCACCATACCAGTGGCTCCACCGACCAAGGCATACGGTTTATGGCCCGCACGCTGCAAATGCACCAAAAGCATAATAGTGGCCAGATTGCCAATATGAAGGGATTTTGCTGTAGGGTCAAAGCCAATATAGGCCGAAGTCATTTCTTTATCTAACTGCTCCTCTGTGCCTGGCATCATCTGGTGAAGCATACCACGCCACTTAAGTTCTTCTATAAAATTCATCTCTCGCTTATTTCTTTTTCTTTACACCATATTTTTTCTTCCACAAATAATACTCCGAAAATGTATATGTGGCGGAAACTTGAACTGCCCTATTGCGGAAATCAGTTGGGGTAATTCCTTGTTTTGATGTGCTTACATTTTGTAGTCCGTGTGAGTATCTGATATTCAAACTCAAAAGCGAGAACATATCTAGCATATTTATTCTAGTACCTACTATAATGCTTTTATCAGTAGCTACATCAGGTCCATATATGGTTAAGCCATCTTTCTTGTAACCGGTATTTAATGCCCAACTTGGCTCAAATCCTCCTTCAAAATAGATGCCTTTGAAAGGTGTAAATCCTAAAATGATAGGTGTAGAAAAATATTTGTACGAATATTTGGCAGCACTTGGGGATTTGAAAGTTGCACCTTTTGTTTGATAAATAAACTCAGGCTGTAGGCTCAATCGACCAACATTTAATCTGGTAAATATTCCTCCTTGATAACCAACTGAAAGCTTCTTGTCAAATGTTATGGTGTCCAGGGTCGAAATACCAGTTATATTTAAGCCAACTTTTGGACCAAACTCAAAAAGTCTAGGTTTAAATTGTGCAAAAGCAGTAGTACAAAACAAGGTTAGTATCAATATTCTAATGGAGTGCATTATTGGTTTTTTTATAATTGAAACGCTTTTTAATTGCAAAAAAGTCTGCAAATCTACTAAATTTTAAGCCTTTATTTATTCTAACTATAAAAAAAATCCTGCCTTTGTATTTCAAAAAGCAGGATAAGGTTTAAAAGGATTCTTATTTTTTTAATGAAAACTTCAAAGAGGCATTCAATCCGAATCTCTTTGGAGGCACTAAATAGGATGCCTGCCTGAAAGGAAACTCGAAATATGGCGACAACTGACCTGCAAATCGCTTGTATTGGTATTGTATACCCATTCCATAATACCAGCTATTGAATACTTTCGGTTTATATTGATTATCAAATCTTATAAATGACGAATTCCCAGCGAAATTCCTTCCCACATAACTAACTGATTCTAATACAGATAAATCCAGTTTAGTTCCCGTACTCATCATAAATGAGAGGTTGTATTTAACCGGAACATAGTATGTAAAATACAAAGGCAACTTAATGCTAGAAGTTTCAATTTTGATATTCTCTATCGTTTCAGGCTTACCACCAACATAAGGTCGATATCGCTCTTCAAACTGCTTTCCGGTACCGCTATTAAAATCTTTTGGCAATCGATAATCAAACTGATTTTTGCCTGTTATCAACAATCCTGTATTTAGAGCAAATCTATCTCCCAAGAAAATCTCAACTGCGGGCCCCATACTTTTAAACTTGGTACCCATATAGTCTGCCGAAACCCCAAATCTAGCATTTATAGATTTTAGATTTAACTTTTTCTCTTTGCTTGGTTCAGTTGGAGCCTCAACTTTTTTCTCCGGAATTATCAATTCTTCGGCGACCAATTTTTCCTCTCCCACATCCTCCGCAGCATTCTCTTTTGCCTTGGCTAATTCTTTGGTTTCCGTTTTTTCACCCGCATCACTTATAAGCTTAGACTGGCTTGTATTAGGATCCATTTCTGGTTGTGTGTCTGATTCAATTGCCAAATTTCTTAAATCAGCATTTTCAGACTTTGACAATCCCTTTCCATCTTTCAGTGCTTTTTCTTCTTTATTCAAATCTTTTTTAGACCCTACACCTACTATGCCTCTACTTTCAGTACCAAAAGGTTCAACTTTAGCATATTCGTCTCCAACTTTCACATATTTGGTGACATATTGCGTAGCATATATGGTATCGTTTTTATATATGTATACGGTGTCAGTAACTGTAGTTAAAGCGGGAATATTTGAGATAGTAGAGATTTTATCATTCAGTAATTTGTTTTCTTTTTTAATAGTTTGATTATTGTATTGAGTTCCTAAAAATGCCACAGTAGCTATGCCACCAAACATCCAGCCGCCATAGTCTCTCATAAAACTGAGATACCACGGTATCGGCATTGACCGTTTGAGTTTTTTCCACGCGGCCTCCTCATATTCGGGCCGGATAGACTCCAATTTCTTCCTTATATTATTATCAAAATTATTCTCAGACATGATTATTTTGATTTATGTTTTCGTCTAAGTACATCTTTACCCATTCTTGCATTTTGTGTCGAGCTTTCACTAGGTTAGACCTCGACGTTCCTTCATTTATATTTAACATTTCGGCTATTTCGGCATGCGAATAACCTTCTACTACGTAGAGCGAAAAGACCATCCTATAAGAAGGTGGTAATTTTTGGACCAATTCTAATATTTCTTCAGCGGACAACCTTTCTATTAAGCCATCATTGCTCTCTATTTGAGGTGCATTCTGAATATCTATTAAACTTACCTTTGGGCTGTTTTTCCTGTAATAATCTATGCAAGTCCTCACCAAAACCGTTCGAAACCAAGCCTCAAAGGACTGATTGGCATCGTATAGTTTTATTTTGGCAAAAACCTTCAGGAAACCATCGTTCACCATTTCGTCGACCTCATCGCTTGAGCCGGCGTATCGTAAACATATCTTTTTGGCCAAACCATAGTATTGCTCGAAAAGATGCTTCTGAGCTGACCCCCTGTCTGCCCGACATCCATCCAAAACACTTACTAAGTCAAAAGATTTGTTTCTTTTAAAAATCACAAGATGTTTTTTATATAATTAAACTGGAATACGCAAAAGTATACGAAATTCTTTAAGTGAAACGTTGCTTCGAAAATTTAAAAAATATTTTTTTATCCTTAGGCAACGAAATTTCAACCTGTTTCCGTAAAGTATTTTGAAAGGAATATAAACCTTTATATTTTTTTTTAATCATAAATACATTCCATGGAAAAAATTTACTTGTAAGAGATTCTTACATTCTTAAATCAAATTTTTATCAATTATTATCTAAATTCTTATGAAAAATTTAAAAGTTCTAGTTCTTGTTTTGTTTGGTGCAATGGTAGGTTTGACATCATGTGACATGTCAAATATCTCTCCAAGTACTAATGACGAATCTGCAATGGTAGATTTCTTGTTTCTTGCTACTGCTGATAGCTCAGGCACTGGTCATCAACATGGCAAAAAGAGAAATCTAACGGAAATTGACGTAAATGCATTACCCGCAAATGTCACTTCGTACATTTCGACAAATTATGTAGGATCTACAATCGAAAGAGCTGCACAGGACGATTCAAGTAAATATGCGGTAAAAATAATCTTAGCAGACAGTACGCATAGAGGCTTGTTGTTTGATGCTTCTGGAAACTTCCTAAAAGAGTTTTCTGGCAAATGCCATGGCGGCTCACCAATAGAAATTTCGGCTTTGCCAACTGAAATCACAAGCTATATAACAACAAATTATGCTGATGCTACAATAAAAAATGCAAGACAATCTCCTGATGGAAAATACGGCGTTTTAATAATCAATGCCGATGAAACAGTAACTTTATTAGGCTTCGACACTGACGGAAAATTTCTAAATGTGCTAACTATGGACGGAAAAGGTGGACATAGAAAAGGTGGACCAAAGAAAGGAAAAGGGCCATTTGGCAAAGGTAAATGAGGTTGATTCTTTAAAACCATTAAATACTTCCGAAGGAGTTGTCTTTCGGAAGTTTTTTTATGAAAATGATTATAATAGAAAGTAAAAATCAAAATTCATTGTCTAGGATTAAACCAAAAAATGGTATATTTGAATTGAGTAAAAATCTTATCGCCAAAGGGAATGTAATATGCATTGACCTGGTAGAAAATTCAATTAGAATCAAACTTTGAAAATCCTGGAAATTAATTATTTAGCTATTTTCTCTTTTTTAGTTTTATTTTTGCAAACCAATTTTAAAAATATTGGTAAAAAACCAGAAATAAAACCAATGGAGGAATACAAAATAAACCTTAAAAAATCAGGTGAGACGGTTTCACTAAATCCTATTTTTAAACACGCAACGAACGGTCAATCGGCCGAATTCACAACTAGTGTCAGCGTTTCGTATTCCGAAAAATACCTTAGCATAAACTTTGAGTGCCTTCAAGATGAATTTGTAAAACAAAACAATATGACCGAGCACAATGCTCCTTTGTATAATCAAGAGGTTTTTGAGGTTTTTATTAGTCCAGGAGAAGAAGATTCTAAGCATTATTTAGAAATTGAGATAAACCCAAAAAATGCACTTTGGGTAGGAAAAATCAACAACCCGAGTCTTGGCTCTGAAACGCAAACTTTAGACAGCATGATAGAACATGCCGACGCTGGCATAAACCATTCAATTTCAGTTGCTGAAAATTCATGGAAAGGCACTTTGGACATCCCTTGGAGTTTAATTGGGAATGATAAAGATGGAAAATACCGCCTGAATTTTTACAGAATCAGAGCCAATCAATCGCACGAAAATCCAGATTGGACCTGCAATGCCGAAACCTGCGACTTCGTTTGTTGGAGCCCAACAATGTCTGGCAACTCTCCAGCTTTTCATAGACCGAAACAATTTGGGCATTTGATTATTGGGGAGTAGATATTGGTGGATTTGTTATTGGTGGATTTGTTATTGGTGGATCTGTTATTGGTGGATCTGTTATTTGTATATCTGTTATTAGTATATTAGTTTTCCCGGCCTGAAAGGGAATTTATTTTTGTTTTTTCCAAATTGTCAATCGAATTTATGGAATTTCGAAAATCTTGAATCATAAATCCAAAATCATAAATCTAAAATCCAAAATCGTAAATCCAAAATCATAAATCCAAAATCTTTAATCCAAAATCATAAATCTAAAATCGTTAATCCAAAATCGTAAATCTAAAATCGTAAATCTAAAATCCGCTCATTTTCTGGGCTTCCAAGCTACTTCTTCTGTATTTTGCTCTTGGGTGATTTTTCTTGAAAGCACAAAAAGATAATCTGAAAGTCGATTTAAGTATTTGATAATCAAAGGTTCTACTTCCTCTTCATGTGAAAGCCTAATTACCTGACGTTCGGCTCTTCTACAAACTGTACGGGCAACGTGAGCTTGTGAAACCAAGGTATGCCCACCCGGAAGTACAAATGATCTTAGCGGTGGAATTTCCTCATTATATTCATCCATGGCATTTTCTAAGACCTCTATGTCGCTTTCAAAAAGCTCCGGAAGTTTGCTTTTATTGTATTCCTCCTCAGAAGCTAAAGTTGAACCAATAGTAAATAAACGATCTTGGATTTCTTTCAAAAAACTTTTCCTTGATACATTCTCAGGAGCATCGGCAAGTACACCAATCCAAGCGTTTAGCTCGTCTACAGAACCATACGCTTCAATTTTAATATGATCTTTGGGTAATCTTGTACCACCAACCAAAGATGTGCTACCATTGTCACCTGTTTTTGTATATATTTTTGACATTTTTTTTTCTATTTAATAAATAAGCTGAGGCTTCTGCCCTACCTTTGCGAAACATTTTAAATCAGCAAAAGTTTAACAGAAAACGATAAAGTTAAACACATTTATTCATTCGGTTCAATATGATAAATATATTTTTTAGATTTTGGAGGATAGGTTCGGTAATAATCATAAGCCTTGTCATACTTTTTTGTTATAAAAGTTTGCCTGAAAGCATAGCTGTCGGCCATAATGACCAAGGGTATCCAATTAATTTCATTGGAAAACAACAGTTTTTTTACTGGGCTGCAGGTATAGTTTTCTTTTTAAATTTTTTAATGGACTTACTTCTGAGCCAAATCATAAAAGTAGATTTCAAGAAAATAATCCCACAAAGCATGTGGGCAAACCACTCTACAGCATTGAAAGACCTTTTGCAAGGATGGTTTTCTGCCTTTTTGGCTTTGACAAATACCTATCTTATTTTCGTTGTTTTAGGTCTTAATAACATCAACTCCAACAAAAACCAAATGTTGGATTTCAATTACAATTGGTTGTTGATATTAGGTGTAGTTATACTCATGGGGCTCTTGTTTTATTTACCCTTAAGAATACTTTTCACTAACCCACCGAAAGAGGATTGATGGAAATCAAAATCTCAGATTACGTTTACGATTTACCAGAAGATCGGATAGCTAAATATCCGACAGAACCAAGAGACCGCTCAAAGCTTTTGGTATGTAATGGTGGTAGTATTTCTCACCATTCTTTTCATCAGATTCCTGAATTATTACCCAAAAATACGCATTTGGTATTGAATAATACCAAAGTGATTCCTGCCAGAATGTTTTTCAAAAGAGACACTGGAGCTATCATTGAGGTATTTTTATTAAATCCAGTACTACCAAGTTCTGTGATTTCACAAGCAATGGAGGCTATTGAAGTTTCGGTTTGGGAATGTGTGATAGGCAATAAAAAGAAATGGAAAGATGGCGAAATTCTAACTGCTACCTTAGGAATAGAAAACAAGCAAATTGAGCTTAAAGCTGAAATAGTAGATCGAGAAAACAATCATGTAAAACTTCAATGGACATCCGAAATAGTTTTTAGCAAATTGGTGGAAACTTTTGGAAAAATACCACTCCCTCCTTATCTAAACCGCAGCTCAGAAGATTCGGACTTAGAAGACTACCAAACAGTTTACTCTGAAAACAAAGGTGCGGTAGCAGCACCTACAGCTGGACTACATTTTAGTGAGCAAGTGTTTGAAAACATAGCCGCAAAGGGCATCATTAAAAGTTTTTTGACGCTACATGTGGGTGCGGGAACATTTATGCCCGTAAAAACAGAGAATGCTTTGGAACACCCAATGCACAATGAGCAAATGGTTTTCACACTGGAATTTATTAAAAAACTTGCTAAAAACCTTGAGTTCGTGGTTCCTGTCGGCACAACTTCTATGCGTTCATTAGAAAGTTTGTACTGGTTTGGCGTGAAATTAATAGAAAACCCAGCCTGCTCATTTTTCATAGAAAAACTATTCCCTTATCAAAAAAGAGAAGAAATAACAGCCGAAAAGGCATTGTTTGCTGTAATTTCACATTTAGAAAATTCTAATTTAACTGAAATCGTCGGCCATACAGAGATTATGATTTTTCCGGGGTATAAATTCCAAATATGTAAGGCATTAATCACCAATTTCCATCAGCCTTCTTCTACATTAATAATGTTGGTAGCGGCATTTATTGGAGAACAAAAATGGAAGGAGATATACCAAGCCGCAATGGAAAACGAATACCGTTTCTTAAGTTTTGGCGATTCAAGTTTATTAATTCCATAAAATATGAAACCATTATTATTGATTATTTCTAGCTTCATTTTGATTTCCTGCGGAAATGTAAAAAGAGTAGACACTGCTGAAGTAAAAGAACACATGGCAGAGTACAAAATCAGAAAAGTTAGCAAAATTGACATATTAGAGGCAGCCAATAAATTAGGAAAATCAATCTCAGAAAAAGTAAATGGTGATTTTAATATTGAATGTGTAGATGCCTTGACTTTAGAAAATCAAAAAGTTGAATTACTAAATTTATCATTTTTGAATGAAGAAAGTTTAAAAAACGGCAAAATCGGCGAAATTCTGGAAGCCTACAAATTCTCCAAAGAGCAAAATCAAGCCTTAGGCGAAAACCTGCAAATTGTAAATGACACTTTGTATTTTTATACATTCCCCATCAAAAAAGAAGCCTTGGTATTCAAGAATTGTGAGAAAGATTTGGGTGTAATTTATCTCTCCAAACAACAGCTAATCAAATCCATAAAATAAGGAAAATCCTATTTTTTATTATTTTTTGGCACATTTCTTGATTTTTACTTTAAAGTTCTTGTACTTTTGTGCTTTCAAAATGAGAAAAAATACCATCATATCGAAGATTATTGGGCTTGTAATGCTCATCAGTGTGTTTTCAGCACACATGGCTTCGGCTACGTATGTACCTCAACAGGAGACAAAAACCACCGATTCTGAGAAAAAAGAAAAAGAAACTTCCGTTTTTCAACAAATAAGTCACGAAACGGTAGTTCCTAGTTACGATTTTTATTTTGGCGAATTCCATTTGGTATTTGTCGAAAACTGCATATTTGGTTATGAGGAAAATACGCCTCTTTCCAATCCTAATTATTCTTATCATAGCAATTCGTACTTCGAAAAGCTATTTGAACATCACATAGCGATAAACGCTCCCTGAAATCTCCTTCTTACTGAACATTAGCTTTAAACCATAAATGGCTCAAAACCCCTTTGTGCCTATATTATTAACAAAAAACCTATGCGGGGAATAGGAAAAAATCAATTTTTATGAAAAACAGAGTAGGAATATTAGTTCTTTTCATAGCTTTTTCGGTTATCAGTTTATATTATCTGGTAAGAACATGGAAAGTTAACGACATCAGAAAAGATGCCAGCGAATATGCTTTAGGCAAAGACGGGAAAGAAATCCCAGGTAAAAAACAAAGATATTTGGATTCATTGTGGAAACAAGATGTCTTTTTGGGTTCGACTTTAGAAAACCTAAGCAAACAAGAGCTTGGCCTTGGACTTGACCTTCAAGGAGGTATGCACGTAATTTTAGAGGTTTCACCTACTGAAATCGTGAAATCATTGGCAAAAGGCTCGCGTGACCCACGTGTAAATCAAGCCGTAGAGTCAGCTAGGAAATTGGCTGTATCGAGCAGTACAAATTTTGTTGATTTGTTTGTTTCAGAATACAAAAAACTAGCTCCTAATACTAAACTTTCAACAGTATTTACCAATAGCTCAAACAGAGATATCTTAAACCTTAACTCTTCAGACGCTGAGGTAATCAGATATATCAAAGGTGAAGTAGATGGTGCTTTTGATCGTTCATTTAAAGTAATCCAAACGAGGGTTGATAAATTCGGTGTTGCTAACCCTAACCTATCGAAAATCCCTGGAACCAACAGAATTCAAGTTGAATTACCTGGTATTGATAATCCAGCTAGGGTTAGAAAATTACTTTCGGGTGCTGCGAAATTAGAATTTTGTGAGGTATATTCTATGCAAGACTTGGGACCATCTTTTGATGCGTTTGCTGCCTTGTTGAACAAAATTGACCTTGAGACAAAAATCAGTAATGTAAGCAATAAAATTGCTTCTAAAGATACTACAAAAAGTGGATTGGCTTCTGCACTAGCTGCAAAATCTGATTCTACAAAAAATGATTCACTTAGCAATGCGAATTCTTTAGCCAATATATTCGTAGGTTCTCCTACTGGAGGAATGGCAGTAAGAATAAAAGATACTTCTAGGCTGAATCAAGTATTAAAACGCCCTGAAGCATTGGGTATGTTCCCTGCCAACATGACGTTCTTGTATGATGTTAGTCCAGTTGAAAATCCTGTAACAAAGGAAGAAGTAGTAGACATCTATCCAGTAAAAGACCACGGCAATGCTCCAATAGAAGGAGACGTAATCACCAACGCAAAACAAGATTATGACCCAATGACGGGTAAACCGGATGTGTCAATGCAAATGAATGCTTTGGGTGCTAGAAAATGGAAAAACATGACAGGAGCCAACGTTGGAAACAGAATTGCCATCATTCTTGACAATTATGTTTATTCAGCTCCAAATGTAAACCAAGAGATCACTGGTGGAAATTCAAGTATTTCTGGTGGATTCAGTGTTGAACAAGCCCAAGACTTGGCTAACGTATTGAAAGCAGGTAAGCTTCCAGCTCCAACAAACATCATTGAAGAAGCTGTAGTTGGTGCATCTGTAGGATCTGAAGCATTGAGAGCAGGTGTATTATCTTCTATCTTAGGATTAATCGCCGTTTTGATATTTGTATTGATTTATTATAGCCAAGCAGGATGGGTGGCCAACGTTGCTCTTTTGGTTAACTTGGTATTGCTATTAGGCGTTATGGCATCTTTTGGTGCTACCATGACTTTGCCAGGAATTGCAGGTCTTGTACTTTCTGTTGGTATGTCAGTGGATGCTAACGTTCTAATTTATGAACGTGTTAAGGAAGAAATGGCCGCCGGTCGGAACTTTATAACCGCCATAAGCGAAGGTTTCAGAAACGCTATGCCTTCTATCATTGACTCTAACGTAACTACTTTGATTACGGGTGTTATCTTGTTTATATTCGGAACAGGATTGGTAAAAGGATTTGCTACAACATTATTGATTGGTATTTTCACTTCATTGTTCTGTGCTGTGTTTGTATCAAGATTGATATTTGATTATTTCATCAAAAAAGAAAAAACTATCAATTTCAAGACTGCTTGGACAGAGAAACTTTTCAAAGATTCAAATATTGACTTCATCAAGAAAAGAAAAATATTCTATACTATTTCTGGTGCTATCATCCTTGCGGGTGCTATCTCAATAGGTATTAGAGGGTTTGGCCTTGGCGTTGACTTTAAAGGTGGTAGAACATACGAAGCTAAGTTTGAGAAAAACGTAAATACTGAAAATGTAAGATCGGCTGTGGCTTCTGTTTTCCCTGACAATGCAGTTGAAGTTAAAACTTTCGGTGGATTTGATAAAGTTAAAATTACTTCTGCTTATAAAATTGACAATACTGAGCCTGCTGTAGAAGACGAAATCAAATCAAATCTTGATAAAGTTTTGGCTTCATTCAAAGAAAACCCAGGTAAAGTAGTAGGTACTTCGAAAGTTGGACCAACGATTGCCAACGATACCATCTGGTCTTCATTGCAAGCTATTTTCTACTCTATCATTATCACGTTTATCTATATCTACATCAGATTTAGAAGTGTTGCCTTTGGTTTTGGTGCTGTGGTAGCCTTGTTCCACGACGTTTTGGTGATTTTGGGAATATTCTCTTTGTTAAATGGTTTATTGCCATTCTCATTAGATATCGATCAGGCGTTTGTAGGTGCGGTATTGACTTTGATGGGTTACTCTATGAACGATACCGTGGTTGTGTTTGACCGTATTCGTGAGTATCTAAGAGAGAAAGGATCTAAAAAAGAGCCTATCGAAACTACAATCAACAATGCCTTGAACAGTACATTAAGTCGTACAGCCGTAACGGGTGTGGCTACTTTGATTGTATTATTAATCCTTTTGGTATTCGGAGGTGAAACCATCCGTGGATTTATCTTCTGTATGTTCTTAGGTGTTATTGTCGGTACATATTCTTCACTATTTATAGCTGCTCCAATAGTAGTTGACGCTATGCAGAGAAGATTAGAAAACGAAGGAGAAACAATGAAAGCTATTCCAGCTGTAGAAAAATAATATTCTTTTTATAGAATTCAAGAAAAGCTCGGTATTACCGGGCTTTTTTTGTTTTTTAGGGGTTTACAAGCTTTAACCTTAATAAAATGCAAAAAAGAGTCTTACTCGCCCTCCTATTATTTGTCATAAATGTTTCTTGCAGAACCTCATCTACAAGCATTTCTCATATAGATTTTAATAATTTCCAAAAAACTTCCGTCAATCCAGTTTTGCAAGCCGACAGCACTTTTGTGTTTGATTGTCCAATGAAAAAAATGCCAATAAAATGGCAAAGAGCTGATGTTTTTAATCCTGCGGCTATTGTAAAAGACGATAAAATCATGCTTATGTATAGGGCCGAAGACAATCCAAAGGCACATTTGGGTGGTAGAACTTCCAGAATTGGTTTAGCCGAAAGTACTGACGGGATTCATTTTAAAAAACTTCCCGAGCCTGTACTTTTTCCGAGCGAGGATGCTTTTTCTATATATGATGCACCAGGTGGCTGCGAAGATCCTCGGGTTGTGCAAACTGAAGATGGAACTTACATAGTAGCCTATACTGCATGGAACTATGATACACCTAGACTTTCGATTGCGTTTTCAAAAGACCTCATCCATTGGGACAAAAAAGGGCCTGCTTTTTATGAAGCTTACCAAGGAAAGTTTAGAAATATGGCATCTAAATCTGGTTCTATTTTAACACAAAAAAGGGGTGATAAATATGTTGCTGCCAAAATAAATGGCAAATATTGGATGTATTGGGGAGAGCATGGTGTAAACCTCGCTTCTTCTGATAATCTATACGATTGGTACCCAGAGTTAGACGAAAACAAGGAATTGAAATATGTGATTCAAACTCGAAAAGGATTTTTTGACAGCAATCTTACTGAATGTGGCCCGCCAGCTATGATAACCGACGAAGGTGTGGTTTTGGTGTACAATGGCAAAAACAGCGATGAAAAATTCAATGCCTCCTCTGAATATCCGCTTGGTACTTACACTGTTGGCAAAGTAGTCTTTGACCCCAAAGATCTGCACACAGTTATCAGCCGTTCTGACAAGTCATTTCTTGTACCAAGTCTTCCCCACGAACTTACGGGACAATACAAGGCTGGCACTACTTTCGCCGAAGGATTGGTGTTTTTTAAGGGCAAATGGTTTTTATATTATGGTACAGCCGATTCTTTTGTCGGCTTGGCAGTTTCTAAATGATTTTATTCTGGTATTTTTTAAATAAATAGGCTTTATAGAATTCTATTCTATATTAAAAACTATGTCCCTATGTGGTTTTTCCTATTGTGGTCTATGTGGTTATTTTCGGTTTTTAAATAAACACATAGGTATCATAGACTCAAATTAAAGATAGTTTCACTATATACATAGAAAAATACTGTTCTAAAAAACTATGTTCCTATGTGGTATTTCCTATTGTGCCCTATGTGGTTATTCGCGATTTTAAATAAACACATAGGTATCATAGATTTTAATTTTGGAAAATTTCACATAGGTACATAGAAAATACTGTTCAAAAAAACTATGTTCCTATGTGGTATTTCCTATTGTGTTCTATGTGGTTATTATAATTTTCATAAATCACAAATTGCTAGAAATCAAAACAATACCCGACAACAAACATTTACAAACGAATACAAACGTTTATTAACCGAATAAATATTTGGCGATACTCCAATTTTGCATCGTCTTCTCAACAAGGGAAGAAACAATTGAAAATAAATATTAACAATTTAAACGAAACAAAATCATGGCATCATTAAACAAAGTATTGTTAATCGGAAACTTAGGCTCAGATCCAGAAATCAGAACGCTTCCGAGTGGAGCAAAAGTGGCGTCTTTTAATATCGCTACAACAGAATCTTACAAAAACAAAGAAGGTCAAAAAGTAGAGAGCACTGAATGGCACCGCATAGAGCTTTGGGAAGGCTTGGCTGGCATAGCGGAGCAATACCTCAAAAAAGGCGACAGCGTGTATATAGAAGGTCGCATAAAAACCGAAAAATACACAGACGCCAACGGCGTAGAGAAGTTTTCGTTTAGAATAAGAGGCAACAGCATGCAAATGCTCGGTAAACCCAACCGCGATGGAGAAAATAGTAACCAGAAAAACTACGTAGCAGCCAACCAAGCAGCAGCCGTACCCAGCCAAGTAGCCGACGGCGACGACCTACCTTTTTGAAAAAAGGTGGGTTGTTTCTAACCTATATTATAGACTTATAGCCACAATTCTTTGATTAGGAAAGATGAATGCGCTTTTTACATATTGAATAAAAATGGGTAATATTGTCTAATAGAATATTTCTCTATTTAAAATTTAATTTCAAAGCTTGTGGATTTAAATACAGAAATTCCATTAAAAACCATGTAAAATGAACACCCGCGAAACCAAATTCTCTTAAGAAAAACAAATAGCATGAAAATAACCATTATAGGAGCATCTGCTGGCATTGGCCTAGAAACATTAAAAAGAGCCTTAGATAGAGGTCATGAAGTGATTACCCTTTCTCGCTCAGATATACAATTGGCAGGCATGCAAACTTTTACCGCCATAAAAGGAAGTGCAAATATCAAACCCGATGTACTAAAAGCCATAGAAAATGCAGAAGCCGTAATAGTGACGTTGGGCACTGGCAAAAACATGAAAACCACCACCCTATTTTCGGATTTTGCTAAACTTTTGGTAGAAATAAACAGAACAGACATTCCCTTTATTTTCGTTACGGGATTTGGTACTGGCGAGAGCCAAAACTATGTTTCTTGGTTTGTGAAAATGTTTTTGAAGTATTTCTTAAAAGACGTATATGCCGACAAAACCAAAATGGAAGAAATAATCTCTTACGCTCCGCTACAGTGGACATTTGTAAGACCTGGTAGACTGCTAGACAAGCCGTTGACAGAAAAATACCGAATTGAAACTGAACTTTACAAAGGCATAAACATAGGAGAAATTAACCGAGCCGATGTGGCAGATTTTTTAGTAAAACAAGCCGAAAAGCCAACAAATTTAAAAAAGTATGTGGCTATTTCTGAGAAATGATTATTTCAAAATACTTTTTTGACTTAATACGATTTTAATTCTCTCAGAAAAAATCCTATATTTATTTCAAATTTTAAAAACACAAAGAAACATGCGGCTTTTCTGCCGTACTTTAAACCGACAACAAATGACAATAAATAAATATGTGATTGATTATAAGGGAAATAAAGTAAAAATATCGGCAACTCTATTTTAGAGTTGGGTAAACTGAGATGTTACCATCAAGGCTAAAACGACAGACAACATAAGAACATGAATTACGACTTTTTCGCAGACAAAGCTGACAAATTGAAAGTTCTTGATTTTATTTTCAAGGACACAGATTTGCATGTTTACGACTTGGGTTCACCGTTTGGACAAGAGATTTGTGAATACAAAACGGTTGACGAAATTGCGTCAAAGTTTGACCTTGATATAGACGAATTTGGAATGACATTTCAACTCTGGACACCAAGACATAAAGGCAAACCAATTTTTAGAAAAGTTGACCTTGACCCAAAACGTTGCAATGGACATACATTTCGCTATTCGACAGAAGGTTGGGGACTAATTCAATTATATTTTGGTGGACTAAATAATAATGAACTTAAACATTCTCATATCGGACACTTTAACGAAAAGGGAGCATTAAAATGGGAAAACACGAATAAAGTTAATGGACTTGTAAGTTTGTGGGACTGGTCAGAAATTCAACAGACTTCAAGAAAATTAAAGTATCATATTCATAATAAATTGACGACAAGAAAAATTGGGAGTTTTGGGGTTTTGCCTGGAGCTGACCAACTTGAAAAACAAGGAATAATATTAAGATGAATGGACAAAATATATAAAGCCCAGCTGGTAACATGCGGTATAAAAAAATGCCGGGACAGTAGGTTATTCAAGGGTTGTAGCCCGCTTCAACTTTTGTGTAACTTGACAGGAAATCGCCCTCAATCGGCAACTTTTCATACCGCCACCGTTAGCTAACAGGTTAAAAGACAATCTTAATAACAAAATAGTTATAATATGACAAATCATTGCTTGAATTGCAATAAACTTATAAAAAGTAATTTTTGTCCTGATTGCGGACAAAGTGCAGCAACGCACCGATTTTCACTACACCATTTTTTTGTGCACGACCTAGTACATGGCATATTACACCTTGATAAAGGTTTCTTTTTTTCAATAAAAGAGCTATTCACTCGTCCAGGACACAGTATTCGAGAGTTTATCGAAGGTAAAAGAGCAAAACATTTTAATTATGTTTCTCTAATTATCATGATAATTGCAGTAGGGTATTTCGTTGGAAATATTTCAGAAATAAAGTTAATTGATACTACTTACTATTTTTCGAGCAATAAAGAATTAGTGACGAAGTTTGACAAAATCTCAAAAAAATATCCTAAATTGTTTACTATTATAAAAATACCATTATTAGCATTTTTTACTTTTTTGTTTTTCAAAAAAGCAAAACAAAATTTCACGGAACACCTTATATTAAACATATATAAAGTATGCGGAGAATTACTTATCGCAATAATTTTTACATTAATTGCCATTCTTTTTAAAAGTATATTACCAATAAACTATTTTTTCAGTATTGTAGGTGTTTTGACTTTTGTATATTCAATTTGGTATTATTTTCAGTACTTCTCAACTTATGGATATTCAAAGTTTAGTTTACTGATTCGCAGTGTGATTACAACAATAATTTTATTTCTAATCATTGCTAGTATTAATGAATTTGTTATTGGAGTGAAGGAGGGATTTGAGAACTGAGAAAGGGTTTCAGGATAGACAAAATAAGCCGCGAACCGATAATAAGGGTTTAAACTCAAGGCAGGCCGAAGTGATAAATTCAGCATTTGTACATCTACTAGGCATTGGAGCTCTATTGTGCTTTTGTACATTTAATCCTGCCCAGCATCAAGCCCTCAACCGTTACCAATTAAAGAATAATACCAAAGACTTTTAAACGGCAATAATACGATTGATTCAAATTTTGTAAATAAAAAATTAAATTGAAATCATTAGACTTAGACATAAACGAATACAAGGACTTATTGAATAAAACAAATGAACTTGTTTTAAAGCAATACGAGCAAATAGAGACACAGAAAGGGTATCACGATTTTTCACAAGAAGAGGTGGAAAGTTGGTTTGATGAATCTATTCCCTTAAACGGAATGGATAATGGAGAATTGCTAAGTTTTGTGGGGCAAAAAGTCCTGAATACTGCTACTGGTAATTTAGGCCCACATATGTATGCCTATGTGATGTCTGGAGGCAATCAAATATCTAACCTTGCCGAAACATTGGCCAATACGGTAGACCAGAATCCGACCAAATGGCATTTGTCCCCTGCCATGAATGAAATCGAAAAAAGAGTAATTCATTGGACAACGCAAATGATCGGATACCACCCTAAGGCTGGTGGCGTAATGGTCAGTGGTGGTTCGGCAGCCAACTTAACCGGCTTAACAGTTGCTCGAAATGTGTTTTTCAAAAAAGAAAACATCAAAGAGGAAGGTTTATTCAATAAAAAACCATTTACAGTATATGCATCCGAACAAGTGCATAGTTGCATTGATAAGAGCGTTCAGATTTTGGGTATTGGCAGCAATCAATTAAGAAAAATCAGAATAGATATCGATTACAGAATTGATATTGAAGCCCTAAAGCAACAGATAGAAAAAGATATTTCTCAGGGTTATCTCCCATTTTGTATAGTTGGAATTTCAGGTACAGTAAATACAGGAGCTATTGACGATTTGGATGCTTTGGCAGACATTGCCGAAAAACATCAAATGTGGTTTCATATTGATGGTGCTTATGGCGGTTTGGCGTCTTCATTGGATGGTTTGAAACAATACTACAAAGGCATAGAAAGAGCTGATTCTATAGCTCTTGATTTTCATAAATGGCTCTATCAACCCTTTGAGGTGGGTTGTGCTATTATTAAAGATTGGAACTCATTGCGTGAAACCTATTATAAAAAGGCAGAGTACTTAGACACCGAACTAGAAACTGGAACCAATAGGTTAGAATTTAATGAGCATTATTTTCAAGTTTCAAGAAATGCTAAGGCATTTAAGGTTTGGATGAGTTTAAAATCTTATGGATTCAACGCATTTAAAGCAATGATTCAAAAAGACATTGATTTGACGCATTATCTGGCAGATGAAATTAATAAATCAAGTGACTTTGAGCTAAAATCAACTTCTCATTTAGCTGTAGTGTGCTTTAGATATATTGGTAATTTAACATCCGAAGAAGCTATTAAGACTATCAATAAAAACCTTATACCAGCATTGGAACAGGATGGACGCGTATTTATAACAGGAACAAAATTGGGAGAAGAATTTGTGCTAAGGGCGTGCTTAATTAATCATAGAAAAACGAAAAAGACATCTGACTTTTTATTAAATGTAATTAGAGAAGTTGGACAAAAATTAGAATGAAATGGCTATAAAACTGTATTTGCGATAATTACTTTCTATCTTCAGCAAAAACGCTTTGCTCAGCTTTATTTACCTCAGTAAAACAGATAATTGCTAGCATTTTGAAAAAAATAAAATAATCTTGATACTATCATTGATTAAATAAATAAAACCTTATAATATAAAACAGGAAATATTTTAAAGTTCATTGCTTCAATTTTAGAAAATAATGGTAAAGTAAAATCCACACATTTGAGTAAATCTCCTCAAGAACTGAGAAAAAAATAGGATCAAAAATAAAATCGTCATCATGAAACTATACAAACTACTAATATTCAGCCTTTTGGCAATTCTTTCTTCCTGCACAGGACAAGAAAAAACAAATGCTTCCAGACCAAGCCCTATTGTTATAAAAAACTTTAAGGCGGTGGCTTTGGCTCCGGATTTTGACACAACGCTGGTCAGCCAATATATCAGAAGTATTTTTCAAGACTCTAAAGGGAATTTATGGTTTGGGACTATAGGCGAAGGCGTGGTGAGGTATGATGAGAAAACGTTGACCTATTTTTCTAATCCAGAAGGTTTTTATAGTAATTCTGTTTTTGCTATAAATGAAGACAAAAATGGCAAGCTCTGGTTTGGAACCGACCAAGGCGTTTACAAATATGACGGAAAAACATTTAGAAATTACAATGAAAAAGATGGACTCAACCATGTCGACATTAGCCGAAAGAGTATCTTGATTGACAAATCAGGCACGATTTGGGTAGGCACACACAAAGGCGTTTATCGATATGACCCCAACATAGACGAAAAAGGTGGGCAATCCTTTTCCTTGTTTCGATCTCTCCCGACGTCCATAAATATTGCTGGGATTATGGAAGACAAAGCTGGAAATATTTGGTTTGCTTCTTCTAACAATGGCGTCTATCGGTATGACGGTGAAACAATTACGCACATTGCAGAAAAAGAATTATTGGGAGAAAATTATGCTGGAGGCATCGCTCAGGATAAAGCTGGAAATATATGGTTTACAATGAAAAACGGCATTTGCAAATACGACCCAAAGGCCGAGCTGACTACCGGTGGCAGTGCATTTACAGAATACACCACCAAAGACGGATTAGGTGGAACTGAATTTTGGGGAATAATTATCGAAGATTCGGGCATTATTTGGGTTACTGCCCGAGGAAGCACCACAAGATTTGACCCATCTCTCAACAAAACCGACCCAAAGGCATTTACTGTTTTCACTCCAGCAGACGGAATAAACTGCTGTGTACAAAGTATGTACCAAGACAAAGCTGGAAACATGTGGTGGGGAGCCGGAAGTGGACTTTATCGATTTGATGGCAAACGCTTTTATCAAGTTAAGCAGAATGGGCCTTGGTAGTATTAAGAATTGGAGAAAGTAAAACTCTAAAAAGGCAAAAACCTGGCCTATCTTTAAATCAAAGTGTAATAGTCATTCATTCTATAAGAATGATTTGAAGGTCAAAATATATTTCTCCTGAATCTATAGCCATAGAGGAATAACTAAAAATAATGAAAATATATCTAAACTTAAATGGGCATTTTAAATAAACTTTTTGGCATAAAAACATCAAAAAATCCTGAAGATGATTATTTAGTATTCATTTCAGAAGAATTTATAAAAGTAGAACATCCAAAAAGAAAGACAGAACAAATATTTTGGAAAAACATTGAGACTATAAAACTAATTAACACTGATACCGGACCATTTGCACCTGATATTTGGTTGACATTAATGGGAAAAACAGAGGAATGTTTGATTCCACAAGGAACAAAAGGTTTTGAAGAAGTATATGAAATTGTCTCAAAATATAAAGATTTCAATTTCGAAAATTTCATTAAATCTATGTCTTGCACTGAAAATTCGGAATTTGTTTTATGGACTAAAAATATAGACTTTTAAGAAGTATATAATATCTATTCTCCGAATTTTTATTTCAAAAAACAACAAAATCTCTTATCATAATTTAATAAATTAGCTCTACGAAACAAAAGGTGAAATCTATAAACACATGACCACAAATGGTATTATAAACAAAATCCCGATCGCACTAATTATCATAAGATTGATACTAGGTTTTTTGGTAATAATTATCAGCGTATTAAAAATCCAAAACTATAACATAATAGCGGTAAGTCTTTTGCTTTTTGGTTTACTAACTGATATTTTTGATGGAATAATAGCCAGAAAATTAAATATTTCTACGCAATTTTTGAGACGAATGGATTCTTCAGTAGATCAAGTCTTTTTTATCTCTATGGCAATTGCCACTTATATTCAATGTCCAATCTTTTTCGAAAACAATTCTTCTAAATTAACAATCTTAATCGGGTTTGAGATTTTGACTTATATTGTTAGTTTTCTTAAATTTAGAAAGGAAATAGCCACGCATTCAATCGGTGCAAAAATATGGACATTGGTCTTATTTGCGACTTTAGTTGAAATAATTCTTAATTGCGAATCTGGCCTAATTTTTACCGTCTGTTTTTGGCTTGGGATTATAACAAGAATTGAAATTATTTCTATAATATTAGTTCTCAAAACCTGGACCAATGATGTACCAAGTTTATATCATGCTATTAGGCTCAGACAAGGAAAAGAAATAAAACGGAACAAAATATTTAATGGATAATAAATGAGAAGTTTTCCTGCTCGTTTATCATTCAAACTAGAGGTCTGATTAGCACTTAGAGCTAATAGAAACACATGAAAGTAACCATAGTTTAAAGTCCAAATGACGACCCATGATGTTCTTATGGCAAAAAATAATCCATTAAACAGTTTTCAAAGATTAAATTTTCACTCTTGAGGTACCATTCATCCCAAATCAACTTTATTAGAAATTTTACTTTTGCTTACATAATTTTTAGGAAGATGTTTTTTTAACTGTTTTACAAATAAATGGTAATCTACAGATATAGTATGCCTTGCTGTCTTTATTTGCCTAAAATGTGGATGCGTAACCTCTCTTCGGCAGAGTTCTCTAATGTTAGAAGGGACTTTCCACAAACCTTTAATAGCTCTTGCGGCAAGCTTACTTTGAAGTTCAGACCCTGGCCAAATACAGCCAAGTGGTTGAAACATGCCTATAAAAAATAAATTTTCATGCTCCTCGTGAAGCATTTTCAAATAAAGCGGCACGTCTCCTTCACTATAATTTATAAAATCCTTTTCAAAAAACGGATGGGACAATACAAAACCTGTACATGCAATAATTACATCAAACTCCTCAAAGCTTCCATCTTTAAAAAAAACTTTTTTATTCTCATAATGATCAATATCGCCTTTGGGGAATACTTTCCCGTGCCTCAGTTTATAGAGTAACTCATCATTAACAGTGGGATGTGTGCCTGTGATACTTTGTTCAGGTTCGGGCAGACCATAGGCTTTATTTGAGCCCGCAAAAAGCTTTACGGTTAATTCAGAAAAGAAAAATTTAATTTTTGAGGGTAAAAAAACCATTTTGGAGGCTACGACATCACTAGGTTTTCCAAACAAAAACTTAGGAACAATTCTATAACCCCTTCTCCAACTAATAACAGTTTTTTTGCTTACTCGACTTGTCTCCACTGCCACATCACAAGCAGAATTCCCACCCCCAATTACCAAAACGCGTTGATCCTTAAAAGGTGCAGCTTTTTTAAAGTGGTGAGAATGAATTAATTCCCCCGTGAATTTTCCTGGATAATTTGGATATCGTGGTTGCCAATGGTGACCGTTGCAAACCACCAAATGCGTAAAGGTTTCAACTTTTTCAACACCATTTTTTTCTGTCGTTAATTTCCAATGCTTTTCTTTATTGAGCTCGCATTTTTTAACCAATGTATTAAACTCAATCGTAGGATATAAATCAAAATGTGCGGCATAAGCTTGAAAATATCTTCTTAATTGATCGTGTGAAGGATAATCCGGTATACCTTTTTCAAAATCATCGAAGGTAAAGTCCTCATATTGCGAAAGCGTTTTAGAGCTTATTATGTGGGTAGTTTCAAATACACTCGAATGACTCTCATTCTCATTAAATATCCAGTTTCCGCCAACTTCATTGTTATAATCATAACAGACCGCTTCTAATCCTTGATCGAGCAAATTTTTAATAGCTGTAATCCCGGATGGTCCAGCCCCTATTACACATACTTTAGGCATTGGTTATTTTTTAGTTTTACAAATATAAAAAAATGCCGATAGTGTCAAATTTTTTGAATGGCTTCTTTTTTTTATCACAAACAAGACCATGAAAAGTAGAATTATAAATAAATGCTACTAACTGATTTTTAGGAGACTGAAGAATTGACAAAACTGACTATTAAGGAAATTGTCAATTTTTTTGGCTTTAAATTCAAAAAAACAAATACCCAGAAATAGGAATCTTTTTCAAAAAACCTAAAATTAAATTTGTTGATGCGTGAGAAAAAAAATCATATAAAAACGTAAAACCCTTAAATTTGCAAAAGACAATCAACCTGAATATTTTAATAATTCTAAAAAAATAAATTTTGAAATTTTAACGCTATGCAAGTTCAAAACATCAGTCCCGAAGTAAGCGAGTTTTTAGATGCTCAGAACCACCCTTTTCGTAAAGAGATAGAAGCTTTGCGGAATTGTATTTTGTCGGCAAACCTGGCTTTGACAGAAAACATAAAATGGAATGGACCAAACTATTGCTACAATAACGAAGACAGAATAACGATGCGAATTCAGCCACCAAAACAAGTGCAGCTGATTTTTCATTGTGGAGCCAAAGTAAAAAAACAACCTAAGGACAAACTAATTAATGACCCAACGGGTCTATTGGTTTGGAAAGAAAACAATCGGGCAGTTGCAACTTTCAAAAACCTGGAGTACATAAAAAGCAATGAGGAAAATCTTAAGAAAATAGTTAGAGACTGGGTAGAGGCTGCGAAGTGATAAAAGCATATTCAAAATTTTGAGAACCTATAACCGAAAAAATGAATCTGTAAATTTTAAAGACCAAAGAAAAGCTTCAAAAGAAATATAAAATATTTATTTACAAGTATTTAACTTTAATAATTCTCGTACCAACTAAATCTTTCCTTAACAATTTCTGCCTTTTCCGCCTTTAAATATTCCAAAAATGAGAGAGAAACTGGAGAGTGTTTTTTCCCTTTTAACCAAATTAGGCTCCAATTAGTCGTAATTGGCAAACCTTTGACTGGTATAATTTGGAGTTCATTATTTTGCAACTCGTTTCTAATTCCAATCAAAGGCATCACAGAATATCCAAGGCCGGCTATCAAGGCTTGTTTAACAGCTTCGTTTGAAGTTAGCTCCATTTTTTTCAAAACAGACAGATGATTGCCTTCTATAAAGTTTACCATTGTTTGACGAGTTCCCGATCCTTTTTCTCTAAAAATCAAAGGTAAATCTCTAAATATATCTTCGGGCTTTGCATTCTTTTTTGCATTTATTGGGGCATTTCCAACCAAATACAATTTATTTTGAAGTAATTCAAGGTATTCAATATTAAGATTAGAAGGCAAAATTGACACAAGGGCAAAGTCCACTTCATTGTTTTCTAAACTTTCTATCACCATATTTTTATTGGTCACATCCATCAAAAGCTCTATACCTGCGTGTTTTTGCATAAATGCCGTTAAAAAAAACGGCATAATGTACTTTCCTGTTGAAACTATCGAGATTTTCAACCTGCCCGTTAACTGGCCTTTGAATGCCTGCGTTTTATAATTGATAGCATATACTTGATTAATGATATTTTCTGCGGCTATAGCTATTTCACGACCAAAATCAGTAATGTAAATTTTCCTCCCAAGTACCTCAGTCAAAGGTATTTCGAATTGATCCTGAAAGTTTTTCAGTTGAATAGAAACTGCCGGTTGCGTAAGATGGAGCTCTTCAGCAGCTTTAGTTACACTCTGTGTTTGTACTATTTTCAGAAATATCTGAAGTTGATTTAAAGTATAATTCATAAAAAATATTAATGATTATTATAGCAAAGATAAATAAAAACTTATGATTTTTTACCTACAACTTTGCGGCATAAAAAAATATTAAAACTTAAAAATGAAAAAAAATAATCAAAAAACATCAATGAGAGTTTCTACTTATTTTGAATTTATTATTGGAGCAACAATAAGTTTAATTTTGATCTTGTTGAAAACTTCTGGAATATTAGCCTTAAGTTTTGAACTTGCATTGGCACCCTTTATAGTCCTTATTTTATTAGCCTATGGTGACCAGCTCATTGTATTAACACTTGCTGGTTTTTTTAACACTTTCAATTTAGTACTCAAACTAATTAAGAAGTTCACCTTTTTGATAAATACGAAATTCAAACTGCAGACATTCAATTATCAAAGCAACAAAGGTGATTATTCTCCTAGTAATTAAGTTCTTTACAATTTTTTGCAAAAGCTTATAAAGCTTCCCAATGTCTGCTTTTTCATAGACATTTAATTAAGTACAACTAATACTAGTAGGTTTTTAATTTTCAATAAAAAAACAAGTTTTAAATGACAAAAATAACAATTGCAAAAGGAAATGGAATAGGCCCTGAAATAATGGACGCCACTATAGAGATTCTATTTTCAGCCGGGGCAAAAATTGAAATTGAAGAAATAGAAGTTGGAGAAAAAGTCTATTTGGCTGGTAATTCGGCGGGCATTGCATCAGAATCGTGGAAATCAATCACCACAAACAAAATTTTTCTAAAAGCTCCAATCACAACCCCACAAGGTGGTGGCTACAAAAGCTTAAATGTTAGCACAAGAAAGTTCCTTGGCTTATATGCCAACGTAAGACCTTGCAAAAGTCTTCATCCATTTGTAGACACCAAACATCCTGTGATGGATATCGTCATAATCAGAGAAAACGAAGAAGACCTATACGCGGGAATTGAACACCAACAAACCGACGAAGTAGTACAGTGTTTGAAACTTATCAGTAGACCAGGATGTGAAAAAATCATAAGGTATGCTTTTGAATATGCAAAACAGCAAAACCGTAAAAAAGTAAGCTGTTTTACAAAAGATAATATCATGAAACAAACGGATGGCTTGTTTCATACTGTTTTTGATGAAATAGCCAAAGAATACCCTGATATCGAGAATGAGCACTGGATAGTAGACATAGGAGCGGCCAAAGTGGCGGAGTCTCCAGAAATATTTGACGTGATAGTGATGCCTAATTTGTATGGGGATATTATCTCAGATATTGCTGCTGAAATAACCGGATCGGTAGGACTCGCTGGCTCTTCAAATATTGGTGAGGAATGTGCGATGTTTGAGGCCATTCACGGCACTGCCCCGGATATTGCAGGAAAAGATATTGCCAACCCTTCGGGATTGTTGCAAGGTGCTATTATGATGCTGAATCATATCGGACAAACAAGCGTGGCTGAGAAAATACAAAACGCATGGCTTTATACGCTTGAACAGGGTACGCATACAGCGGATATTTACAAAGAAGGCACAAGTAAGAAAAAAGTCGGCACAAAGGATTTTGCGAAAAGTGTAATAGAAAACCTTGGCAAAAAGCCTTCAATTTTAAATTCAGTCTCTTATACAAATAACAGTGCAATAAATTTACCCAAATATCAACGGAAGACTCCACTTAAAAAGGCATTGGCGGGAATAGACGTTTTTGTTCACTGGAATGGAGCAAATCCAAATGAGTTAGCAGAAAAGCTAAAAAGCATTGAAAGTGCTCAAACAAAACTACAGATAATAACGAACAGAGGCATAAAAGTTTGGCCAGATGGTTTTAAAGAGACCTTTTGCACCGATCACTGGAGGTGTAGATTTATGCCTACCGAAAATACAGAAATTACAAAAAATGATATTGTAGAAATATTATCAAGGGCCAATTTAAAAAACATTGATACCATCAAAACTGAAAACCTATATTCTTTTGATGGAAAAACCGGATTTTCCCTGGCTCAAGGACAATAATTTAAATTTAAAAATTAATACAAAAATGGATAAAAATGCAGTGAAAATGACCCTCTCATTAGTTTTGATGATTTTTTTTATAACCAAGGCTTTTTTAACAAAAGACAGTGTTGACAGCCAGTTATATTCATCTCTTGCCGTAATTTTTGGTTTGTTAGCTAATGCCACAATAAGCAATCCTAAAAGAGTAAATTAAATACCATCCTATTTGATATTAAGCATTTTAAAAGATTCCGATTGGTTAAAAAACCTAAGGGATTGGTCAAATTTTTAAAACATTGAAATGTTTGAAGGAAGAACTTTATTTATAGCAACCAAGCACCAAAAAGAAAAGGTAATATCACCAATATTAGAGAAAGAATTAGGTGTAAAATGTATCGTGCATCCTTCGTTTGATTCAGATATTTTCGGAACTTTCAGCGGGGAAATAGAAAGAGAAGAAGACCCTCTGACTACAGCAAGAAAAAAATGCCAAAGTGCTATGGAAACCTACAATTGTGACCTTGCCGTAGCTAGCGAAGGCTCTTTTGGTTCACATCCATCAGCGTTTTTCATTCCGGCTGATGATGAAATTCTGATATTTATTGACAAAAAAAATGGATTAGAAATAAAAATAAGGGAAATCAGCACGGATACAAATTTTGGAGGTTTAGAGGTAAGTACAGAAAAAGAACTCTTAGAATTTGCAAATAGTGTGGGGTTTCCTTCCCACGGCTTGATTCTCAAAAAAGCCGATAATGATTTAAGCGAAATAAAAAAAGGCATCACCAATAGCCATACCCTGCTAGAAGCATTCAATCAGTTTATGTCAAAATCAAAGTCAGTTTGGGTAGAAACCGACATGAGGGCAATGCACAATCCCAAAAGGATGAAAGTTATTGAAAAAGCAACTTTAAAGCTTGTGGATAGAATAAAAACCCTATGCCCTGTGTGCCAATCGCCAGGTTTTGGCATAAACGAAGTCAAAAAAGGCCTGCCATGCCAACTTTGTGGTTTGCCTACAAGCACTACATTAAGCTATGTATACACATGCCAAAAATGTAATCACAAGAAGGAAGAATTGTATCCAAACCAAAAAACAAGCGAAGACCCAAGATATTGTGATTTCTGTAACCCTTAGAAAACAATGAATAAGAAATTAATAAAGAATGCAAAAGTTGTCAATGAAGGTAAAATTAAAACTTGCGATGTATTAATAGTTGGAGAAAGAATAGAGAAAATTTCTAATCAAATTACTGATAATCAGGCTGAAACATTTGAGGCAGAAGGCCATTTTTTGCTTCCAGGCTTAATTGACGACCAAGTGCATTTTCGAGATCCAGGGTTAACACACAAGGCTACTATATATTCAGAATCAAAGGCGGCAGTAGCTGGTGGCATTACATCTTTTATGGATATGCCCAATACCATTCCGAATACGCTAACGCAGGAATTATTAGAAGAAAAATACACTTTGGCAGCTAGAAGTTCTCTTGCTAATTATTCCTTTTTTATGGGAATAAATCAAGATAATTTAGAAGAGGCATTAAAAACTGACAATGAAAATGTTTGCGGAATCACGGACGATGGCTTGTATTTTAGCAATGACAAAGGCATTTTAGCCAACTACCCAGAATATTTAGAACTGCTTTTTGCAAGAACTAACAATTTGGTGGCACTCCATAGTGAAGATGATAGCATAATACAAAACAATACCTTAAAATTTCGTGAAATTTATGGTAATAATATCCCAATGGATTTACATCCTAAAATAAGGAGCGAAGAAGCTTGCCTAACAGCAACAGAGCGTGTTTTAGAATTGGCAAAAAAATATAACAATCGTCTCCATTTATTCCATATTTCAACAGCTGCCGAAGCCCGCTTGCTTGACAACAAAACGCCTTTAAGAGAAAAACGCATTACAGCTGAGGCATGTGTACACCATTTATGGTTTACCGAAAATGACTACAAATTGCTGGGAGCCAATATAAAATGGAACCCATCTATAAAAACTCAAAAAGACAAAGAAGCACTCCTGAAGGCATTGATAGACAACAATATAGATATCATTGCCACTGACCACGCTCCACATACGAGAGAAGAAAAAAGCGGAAATTATTTTAAAGCTATGTCTGGCGGACCTTTGGTACAGCATGCTTTACCGGCTTTGTTGGAGCTTTATCACCAGGAAAAAATAAGCTTAGAGAAGATTGTCGAAAAAACGAGTCATAACGTAGCTGAAATATACAAAATGATTGACCGCGGTTATATAAGAGAAGGGTATTTTGCAGATTTAGTTTTGATAGATTTAAATAACCATTGGCAGGTCAATTCAGGAAATATCTTGTACAAATGTGGATGGTCACCTTTTGAAGCACAGACCTTTAAAAGCAAAATTTTAAAAACATTTGTAAACGGCCATTTAGTATATAATGCTGGCTTTTTTGAAGAAAGCAAAAAAGGATCTAGACTTAAGTTTTCGAAAATAAGATAATTATGGACAAAAAGCTTTTTATACTTTGCCCTTTCTCAAACACCGAATATCTCCTCAGAAAGATATTTGGAGAAAACACTTATTTTTTGACTTCTCCTGGTGCAATACTATATTTTGAATACTACCCAAATATGGAAGCCATTAGCGATTTGATTATTCTAGAAAAAATTAATTATATCTATCTAGTTAATGATACCTCTTGCAGATTCATAAATGGAATAGTCAAAAAAACTAAGCAATATGGTTTGCCAGTTGAAAAAATACTCGAAGAAATTTACATTGAACATTATTTCTCTGAATTTAAAGATAAATCTTTAACTAAACAGCAATTAAACTTAGCTAAACTTAATCTTCAAAATCAAGGTGATGAAATATTAAAAGCTAGATTTTTAGGGAGTTTAATACATGAGAAAAATACATATTTGAAAGGACTTATTACTGCAAACCAGAAAGAGATTTTATCGAAAACCGAAATCAAAAAAAAATAAATTTATGAATTTTAATTTACTAATTGAAAACCTAACAAACCCTGCACTATTATTTTTTGTACTTGGTATAATAGCCGTTTATTTAAAAAGCGATTTAGAAATTCCTCCCAATTCTTCAAAATTCATTTCACTATATCTTCTATTTGCCATTGGATTTAAAGGTGGCCAAGAACTATCCCACGAAACTTTTACGAGCGAAATTGGCTGGTCTATGCTTTTTGGTATCGCACTCTCGATGATTATCCCGCTCTACACATTTTTTATTCTTAAAAGGCGACTTTCGGTATATGATGCTGGAGCTATTGCGGCAGCTTATGGCTCGGTAAGTGCTGTAACTTTTGTTACAGCGGTATCTTTTCTAGAAGCTCAACAGCTATCTCTTCATGGTCACATGGTAGCCATAATGGCCTTGATGGAGTCTCCCGCCATAATTATGGGATTACTACTTATTTCAGCTTTTGCAAAAGAAGAAAATAAATCTATTAAAAAACGAGCCGTGATGAAACATTCGTTTACCAATGGCAGTGTTTTGCTTATTTTAGGAAGTTTGGTTATTGGTTTTTTGGCAAGTGATAAACAAGCCGAAGGGATAAAACCATTCACCAATGACCTTTTCAAAGGATTCTTAGCGATTTTTCTTTTAGATATGGGTATTTCGAGTGGCAAAAAACTAAAAGCATTTTTCTCTTTTGGCTGGTATCCATTTATTTTTGCTACGTTAATTCCTCTTTTCAATGGCATTTTAACCGCAATAGTTAGTTCTTTCATTACTGATGACATAACCAACCGATTTATGTTTGCTATACTCGCTGCAAGTGCTTCGTATATTGCAGTTCCGGCTGCCATGAAAATATCTGTACCAAAGGCAAATCCGGGTCTATTTCTACCCATGGCTTTGGCGGTTACTTTTCCATTAAACATAACTTTAGGAATGCCTATTTATTTTTTAATTGTACAGAATACTTGATAGCTTTTAAACTATAGAAATCTTGAAAAAAATGCATTTTAAACAACAGAGCATTTTTTTCTTTTTTAATTTAAAATAAGCAGAAATTAAAGTGCCATAATTATAAATATTGATTTCTAAATTCATTAACCTGAAATACACCTACCTTTACAAATGACGATGCTGTCAATAACGCTCTTTGTAAATAAATGGAACAAATATTCGATGACCTCATTGAATTATACCTCCGAGAGAAGGTAGGAATTTCTGAAAACTTTTTAACCAAACAATTGTCTTCTGACCTAAGAGACAACCTATTACGACTTTCAGAAGAAAACAAGCTGAAAGACGCTCAGATAGGTTCTGGTGATGATAAAGTCCAAAACAGTTTAATTAGAAAAGACAAAATATTTTGGTTAGATAGAGCTCACAGCAATGCTGCAGAAAACGCATTCTTAGATTTAATGGACAGTTTTGTCGTTTTTTTAAATACGACATGCTTTGCAGGTATCAAAAGCTACGAATTTCATTATGCTTTGTACGAAAAAGGGAGTTTCTACAAAAAACACCTGGACCAATTTAAAGAAAACGGCAATCGCCAATTTACCTCTATTTTTTATCTAAACGAAGTTTGGAAACAAGGAGATGGAGGCGAACTTAGAGTCTACCTACAAGATACATGCAAAGACATTTCACCTCTCCAAGGTAAAATGGTGTTCTTTAAAAGCAGCGAACTCGAACATGAAGTATTACAAACCCAAATCCAAAGAATGAGTATAACGGGTTGGTTGAAGAATGATTAAAATTTGAAAATAATAAATACTTCTTTTAATTTTGAGATAAAATAATGAGATAAATTTTCGATTATTTATTATTATTTATATCAATCTTTAAAAACCGCATTTGAATCAATTTAAAATGTCCGCTAAAAATTTTATCGCAATCTTTATAATTTCGCTTTTATTAACTTTTCAGAAAACTTCATTTGCAATAACATACGTTGATTCTGAAAAAACCAACAATAATGGAGATGGTAAATCCTGGGCAAATGCAAAAAAAGAATTACAAAGTGCTATAGAATTAACCGAAATTGGAGATACAATTTGGGTTAAAAAAGGAATTTACAAACCAAATTTAGCACCAGACGAAAGCACGGATAATCCACGTAAATTCAGCTTCTATTTTACCAAAAATATTTTTATTTTCGGCGGATTCGAAGGAAATGAAATGAAATTAGAAGATAGAAATTTATCACTAAACAAAACCATTTTTTCTGGCGACATTGGAGTCCCGTTTCAAGAAAATGACAATGTCTATCATGTACTTTTAGGTTCGTTTATAAATAACCTCGAACAAGGCTTGCATTTATTCAATTGCACCATACAAAACGGCTTTGCTGATGGTTTTGGGTATGAAACCTATAATGGAAATTCATTTTTCCGAGATGAAGGGGCTGGTATATATTTAAAAAATGGAATTAACGAAATTAAAGAATGTGAAATTAATGGAAATAAAGCTACAAATAGTGGAGGAGGTATTTTTCAATATTATGGCACCTTAAATTTGCTTAACTGTAATATAAAATCTAACTCAGCTCAAATTTTTGGCGGTGGTATTCGAATTATTTTTGCGAACTCTGCAATAAAGCAAAATTTAATCGATTCAAATTCAGGGCAAGGAATTGCTTTATCTTTTGATGGAAATCATATAATTGAAGAAAATGAAATATTAAACAATTACAACCTTGAAAACGGTTCTGGTGGAGGAATTTCAACTTTTTCGACAACCGTTGAATTTCACAAAAACATAATTAAAGGTAATATTGCAAACTATGGAGGTGGTGCATATTTCAGCTATGGAACAAAAATAAATCTTTCAAACAATTTTTTTATTTTTAATACTTCTGAGTCACAAGGAGGAGGAATGATTATTTCATCAGCTGAAACAATTTTACGTAATAACGTAATTTCAAATAATCACTCAAATAATAGTACTGGTGGAATTTTCTGTAGTTATGTAAGTTCAAAAAACTTGTTTTTAAACAATACTATTACTTCCAATTCCGCAAACGACCTTTGCGGTGGCTTATTTTTAGCTACAATAAATTCTCCACAATATCCGGATGACTACATAAAATTCTATAATAATATTATTTGGAACAATAATATTGGAGGAATTTCAAATATTCCTGGTTCTGATATTATCTCAAGTTACTATACTTCCAGAGATATTTTTGAAAATAATTTATTACAAATGGATTCAGTAGAATACACTATCTCCAATTATAATTATATTAACAATGCATCAAATAATTTCCACAAATTAAACCCTAATTTTTTAAATGATTATTTTATTTCAGGAAATGACAATACATTTGGTACTTCTGATGATGGCTTGCAATTGCAACCATATAGCGTATTAGTAGACAAAAGTGTTATTCCCTCATTTTATAATCCTACTATTTTGGACATAAAAGGTGACCAAAGAATTCAGAATGTTAAAATTGACATTGGAGCTTATGAAGTTAAAAAAGATTGTCCTGATTATCTCTTTTTATCCAATTCTTCACAATATGAATCGATTTATGGAGCCAACATAAAAATTGAATCCGAAAAATATTTTAATAACACTTCTTATTTTATAAGTGGACAAGTAATAGAACTAAACCCAGGTTTCGAAATAAAATATGGAAAAGTGTTCAAAATGGAAATAAAGAAATGTAATTAAATGGATTATTAATTTCAATTCAACAAGACAGCTTCCGTTTCTGAGAGTTTATTGAGGTCCAAAATATAGTAATTTTCTTGAGAATCAAGAATTGGCAAGAATTTCCTGCCTATTTCTACTTCATCATACATGTAAGATTTCCGGCTATGGATTGGGTCAGCAAAGGTATCATTCGTACCTTCAAATGTCAGCAATATTTCGGCATCAGATGCTCTTAAGCTAGCTAAAGTTTCTCCTACTAACACACTATCTTCTGTTATTGGGTGAACAATGGTCCAGGAAGTTGCAAAAAATTTGACCTTAGATCTTTCCAATGGAAGGTTATAATATTTTCGTTTTATTTCTCCATTGATGGTCTCGTTTCTTGAAAAAATCAGGTTGGCTTCTGCATTGATTATTTGATTGCTCTTTTCGTTAGCTATCCTGACCATCAAAGCGTTAATGTCGAGATAAGGCGAAATAAGAGCCTTATCTGAATATAAAATTCGAGGAACTGGCCTAGAGAATCTTCCGTACAATAAACCCGTCATGATAGCAAATGTCATCAAACCTATCAGAGCTTCAATTGCTGCAATAAAATTTACCAATTGCCCAACTGGACTTACTCTACCATAACCTACCGTTGTTAGTGTTTGGCTTGAAAAATAAAACGCTTCCCAAAACTCCGAAAGACCATGGGCGGCGTCGACACCCTGTAAATATTCTACCCCAACACTGTAATATATAATCCCAAAGATGAGATTTACACACATATAAAAAAACAATATATACAAGTAAAACTTTGCCCAAGGCATAGTGATGAGTCGATGAAAAATATTCATTTTTGCCTCGAAAGACTGCCCAATTTTCTTGACATTAAAGTTGCCTTCCTGATTTACCAATCGGGCATTTGTAGAAATGGCATTTGTGCCAAAACCGGTGTCTTCACGCTGTTTTTCCCTTTCTACAAGGTTTATTCTTTTTGCCATAATTAGCTTAATTTAAATTTTCTAAAAAAACCAGTGGTTTAGCTTTCAACAAATCAACAACAAATAAAGTTTGATAGCCTATTGATGCTCAATCACCCATCTTACCGCTTCTGATTTCGAATTAATTTCCAGCTTATTGTATATATTTTTAATGTGGGTCCGGACAGTATGTGGGCTGATAAACATAGCGTCTGAAATTTCAGTATAACTAAAGCCATTGGTAAAGGCCACCAAAATATCCATTTCCCTTGCAGATAAAATCGACTTTTTGATCTCAGGGTTTTTGATCGCTACCACTTCAGGAATCACCTCCTTTTTTAAATTCTTATAAACTATACTCAACAGTCCTATGCTGATCACCACAATATACCATTGGGTAGCTAGTGAATACAACTGAGGCATAGTAAACCATGTATTTTCAAACAATACCGGGATAAATCGAGGGAGTATGTATACCACCCAACTAGGCAAAAGCCCAAGTAAAAACCATATAGCTAAATGAGTCCTTTTTCTTATTTTAAATAAAACAACAAAGAGCAAAATATTCAAAATCAAGGTACTTACTCGCAGCATCATACCCAAAGCCACAATACCATAATCGCTAAAATTATGAAACCAAAAAGGAGACAAAAACATAAACACCGTTTCTATTATTCCCAATAGTACCAAAAACCTAAAAGAGGTATACAAGAATTTAAAGGGACGCATGTACTGTTGAAATACCGAATGAAAAAACCAAAAAGAACTCAGTTGAAAACCTCCATAAATCACATATTGAAAATTGAACAAACTGTTTTCAAAAAAGAAGGCTGAATAATTCCTTCCAAAAAGGTATCCTTCTAGAAAACAATATAAAAGGCCAAAACAAGCAGCCGAGACTATAAATATCAGAAAAGAACGAACCTTAAATAATACAAATAGTATTACGTTGATAAGAATCACGAAAGCCAATAAGCCCAACAAGATTCCATTTTTAAAAGCTTCATTTTCTTTAAAACTGACAAAACCTTTTTCATCAAAAAAACGGATTGGGAATTTTGCCGGGTTTAGTTTGGTAATGCCCGACAAATAAATGGAACTATCATTCACAATTTTATAAGTGGGATATCGAAATTTGACTTTGCGATCTTCTAATAATTTGCCAAAACTGAAGGATTCCGCGAGGCCGTTTTTATTATAAAATCGAAGTTCGTCAAAGACAGGATTTTGGACTACCATGTAGTTTTTTTCACCTTTCACCTTGCTGAGGTCAACCTTCAACCAAGCTTTAAATTTCCCCCATCCAGCATTAAGTATTGGCCTATTATCAACTTCAAATAATTCAAAAGGCACGTCTTTGACAAATTCCTTGTGATTAAAATCCTTCGCCAGCATGCAAAGGCCATCGTTTTTTATTTTTTGCTCTATTGGCTTAGGCTCTCCAAATGCGAAACAAGAAAAACACAAACAATTTATTATCAGTATATTAAATACTGAAAAGAATAAAATACCGCAATTGGGGTATTGACTTTTTAGTGTTTTATTCTTCAAATTTGAGCTCTAGTTTTTTACTAATTTCGAAATAACTGATGGAATTACAAGCGAAATATTCAAATGATTTATTTTATGAATTAGGCATTGAATTTCATAATGAAAACTTTGCTAAACCCATCTTAAAGGAAATGTCTAGTGCAATTCAAGATTTATTTCAGTTAGGCGATGTAAAACCAAAAGAAAAATTGAAAAGAAAAATCTTAATATGGTTGTATTTCAAACAACACCACTTGCAGAGTTTGGTCAAAAAACCAGGCTTTTTACAAAGAACCTTTTACGATTTAATAAGTAACATTTACGGATATAGAATATGAAAGCTAAAACCTTAATTCTCTTACTTTTTTCTTTTAAAGTCATCGCCCAAATTAATGTAATGCAGCCAAATAATGGTGGGCTAGAGATTACACCTTTTGGTATCAACTCCCAAAACTTAAGTTCCAATGTAGACTCCTTTAGTCTTTCCATAGGGTATGACGCCTATCCAATAAATTCAAAATTACAATACACGACGGCCATCGGCACCAAGGTTTTGAAAAAATCTTCCGGTATAGGGCAAACAGGAGTAGGTTCCTTGGTTTTGCAAAACCATTTTTGGGGTTCAAGCAATACCGCTATGGGATATGCTGCCGCTTCTGGGCTTTACACTGGCTCAAATAATGTAAGTATCGGTCATCTAAGTATGGGAAATGTTGAAAACGGGGAAAGTAATACTATAATTGGTGCGAAGGCAGGCTCTTATTATCCGCCTAATTCATTTGTTTCTGGAAATGTCTTGATAGGCTATGGAGCTGGTGGCAATGTGGCTACGCATAGTCAACTTTTCATAGCTAATAGTAACACGAACAACCCGCTTATTTGGGGTGATTTTACCAATCAACTTGTTGGACTACATGCTTACGTGGGCATCAATACCAAAAACCCTATAGATCGATTGCACATTTATGACGATGCCATGATTCCCAATTCTTATATACGCGTTAGCAATCTATTTTCAGGTGTCACTGCTACCGACGGTTTTCGTATGGGCCTTAGTGATTTTTTGGATGGTGTTATCTGGAATTACGAAGACAAACCCATAAAGTTTGGCACCAATAACTCCTTAAGAATGACCCTTAATGAAGTCGGTAAATTAGGCTTGGGAATCGATACACCCAATGCCGATTTGCACATTTACAGTAATGCGACTTCTTCTTCCCTACTCATCAATAATTCATCGGTAGGCTCTGGAATTCTTGATGGCATTGCACTCATTTCAGCAGTCAATGGAGCCACCGTAATCAACAGAGAGAATACAACGATGAGCCTGGGCTCCAACAATTCTGGTTTTCTAACTTTGCATACCAATAAACGTGTAGGTATCGGCCTAAATGGACTTAGCCCCAATGGTCAGCTGCATGTTCACAATGACGATTACGATACAGCTGAGATTAGACTCACCAATACCCCTACCGGCGTAGATGTCAACGACGGCTTTTCAATTACCTTAAATACCGCTGGTGAAGCCGCTATTCAGAATAGAGAAAACCAAAAGATTTCTTTATTGAGTAACAGAGTGGAAGTAAATGGCTTCTTAAAAATAGGCAATAATGCCCCAGCAATTAAAATCAAAAAAATCACAGGTACTACCTCCAATATTCAAGGCGGTAGCGTAAGCGAACTTCATGGTCTTAATGCATCCAAAATCATCTCTATCACTGTCATGGTACAATTCACTGGCAATAGCTATGTACCTCCTAGTTACAACAAAGTACCCAATTACGAATTCGATTGGTACTCTGACGATAACAATGTGTATATAATCATTAAAGCAGGTAATTCAAGTTTCCTAGTTTCCAAACCTTACAAAATACTCATCACATATGAAGAATAAGCAATCTTTGGGGCTTACCTCATCATTTAAACTCATTATTTCGAAGATGGGCGAAGTGAGGTAAAACTCATATTACAAATCAGATTCAGACAGGCCTAAACTTCAAAATAATTTTAAACTTATTGCAATAGTGAATTTTAAAGAAAAAAAATAAGGATATGAAAACCATTTTATTTTTTCTAATTTCAATAGTTTCATTGGCACAAATTGGTGCAAAAACAAAGCCTAATACCAATAGTATACAAGGTGAATGGATCAACACTTCCTTTGGTTTTGAAATGAAACTGAACCTCAATCAAGGTGGTCAAGGAATGTTCGACGAAGAAGCTATCACTTACACTTTAAATGGCAACAAGCTCATAATCAAAGGGCAAGGCACAAATGAAACTTACACTTACCAGCTAACAGGTAACAGCCTTACGCTTAGTGGTGGTGATTTAGACGAAGCCATCACTTTTAAAAGAAACGGAAACCAATCAACGAGTACCGCAAATACTGAATTTGATAAAAACAATACCAAACTCGATAAACTACTTGGCCAATGGACAACAGATGGTGCTGACCTTGAATTCAAAGCGAATGGTACTGGGCTTTATAATACCAAGCCTTTTAGTTACACGCTAAATGGGAATACCTTAATCAGTCGTGATGAAACGGGTGAAAACCAATTCATAGTGATGTTTATCGGCAAAGCCATGACACTCATGGGTCAAGGTGTCAATGCCACTTTTACTCGAGGGCACTCAGGTTATAAAGCCTCACAAGATGCTAATGCTACCTCAAGCAATAACAACCCAGGCAGCAGTCTAGACCAAAGCATTGTAGGGAAATGGTGCTACATCAGCTCGTTGACGAGTTCAAACGCAAGCAGCAGCTATAGCCGATGTTTAGTTATAAATAGTAACGGCACTTATACTTACAACGCCGAAGGCTCCATCTCGGGTTATGGCGGGGGCGGCTACGGTGGTAGTAGCAGCCAAAGTGCCGATAGTGGCACTTGGCAATTGAGTGGCAATCGCATTTATGTTAAATCCAGAAAAGAAGGTCAAAAAGTCTATACTTTTGAAAAACGAAACCACCCTAAAAATGGCGACCCCATGATTATCATTGATGGCGAAGCCTATGTAACTTTTTATCAACGCAAACCTTGGTAAAGAATGGAAAGTTTAAAAGAACGATTAGAAAAAAACAGAAAGCCCAATTTTTGGGAAAAGAACCTAGCTAAGGTATTTTCTTACTTGGGTTTGTTTTTATTGCTCTTAGGTCTCGGCATAGCTTCTTATGATTATTATTTTGTCCGGAAATCAATAAAGACAATTGGCGAAGTCATCAGGCTGGACGGTGGCGGTGGAAAACTAGGTTATGCTCCAGTTATTGAATATTTTGACGAAAATCAGGAATCTCATTTATTCTTTTCTGCTGTATTCAGCAGGCCGCCAGCTTATGCTGTGGGCGAGAAAGTGAGTGTATACTACCAATCCGAAAATCCCAAAGAAGCCTCTTTGGGGTATTCTTGGCTTGCCATATTGGTATTAGCAGGCATTGGAATTGTATTTTCATTTTTTGGTATCCTATTCCAAAAGTTCCTTTTTAAGTAAATTTTACTGGTATTTTAAATCGAAAAAATAAATATTAAACTACATTATCTAAGTAATTATGAAAACACTATTTATCAATTCATTGGCTCCTGTATTATTTCTTAGTCTGAGTTTAACAAGCATGGCTCAGTCTTCACCCAAAAGCACAGCTGATAAATTCTTTAAAGAATACCAATCCATTGGTGTGAGCAAATCTATAGATAACCTCTATGCAACCAACAAATGGATGGAATTATCTACAGAAGCTATATCCGGTTTAAAAAACCAATTGGAAGGACTCACGTTGGATTTCGTCGGGAAATTTTACGGTTATGAACTCATAAAAGAACAAAAAATTGGAGAAAATTATATTTTCCTAACCTATTTGGGAAAGTATGATCGTCAGCCCATTAGATTTGTTTTCGAATTTTACAAACCTAATGGAACATGGCAAATCCATAGCTTTTCGTTTGACGACAAATTTAGAGAGGAACTATAATAATACCTTTTTTAATTCAAAAACGCAATAAACACTAGTTTATATAACGAACCTTGTGTTTATAGTTTTATAATAATTTTGAGCAATCCGCTTCCTAAGCAACGAAATATTACCTAGATTCGTAATTACTTATATACTACTTAATTACCTAAAACCTTAAATGAATACTTTTCCAAAAAAATGTATTCTTTTCTTGCTATTGGCTTTGTCTTTTGGACTTAAAGCTCAGGTAAATAATGTAGACAATTTGGGTTTTGAAAAAGGCACATTTGAGGGTTGGACGCTTTCGTATGGCAATGTAAAACTTGTAAATAATGCAGTAGCGTATCAAAATGAGCAAATAGGATCACTCACAAACAGAAACATTATTGTCTCAAAAAATGATGGAAACGATCCAAATATTACGCAAGAAGCCATACCGGTGGTAAACAATGGTGGAAAATATGCTATGAGAATCGGTAAAACACAAGGAGGAAATACATTTGACAAAGCCAGCACGAGTTTCAAGGTTACTGCTGACCATTCTCTTTTTCAATATCATTTTGCAGTCTTATTGCAAGAAGACGCCGACAATCATCATACAAAACTCCAAAAACCTGGTTTTTCTTTAAAAATAACAGATGCAGGCGGAACGCAGATAACATGCGGAGATTTTGATGTTCAACTTGAAGGCAATCTTTTGGCAGGCTTTAAAGCCCAAGGAGATATTGAATATAAAAACTGGACAACTGGCTCTATAGACCTTAGGCAGCATGTTGGCAAAACTCTAAATGTTGATATTATAGCTCACGGTTGCACAGGTCAAGGACACTTTGGCTATGCGTATTTTAATGCTGAACTCATAAAATCCGAAATTAAACAAGCTTCCATTTGCCCTGACTTAAGTGGAAATATTACATTATTGGCACCTGAAGGTTTCGAGAAATACAAATGGAATAATGGAAGTACAAATAGAGCTTTAAGCACAAATGCAGCCCTAAATTCAACTTTTATTGTAACTATTACACCTTTTTCAAGCCTTGATGAAGCATGTAATTTTTCATTGCAGTACAAAGTACCTTTCAAAACTTCAGACACTACCATAACGATGAATCTTTGTGATGGCGAGCATTTTTCAGTTGATAATGAGACCTACCAATACACCGGAAATTACAACAAAGTCATCTCAAGAGGTGGAATATGCGACAGTACCGTAAACCTAAACCTCTTTGTATTTGAAGTGCCCAAAATCGACTCGATATTTAAAAATTGCTTAGGCGAAAAATTAAGTATCGGCGATACAGTCATAAGCACAGATGGAATATATGTTTTAAAAATACCGAGAAAAAACCAATGCGACTCCATAATAACGGCAGATGTAAGATTTGAAAACTTGAAAATCCAAGCTACCCATGATCAGTCCATAACCATAGGTGACGAAATAACTTTAGAGGGCAAAACGCTCGAAGGAATCACAGGAGAAAGTGAATGGTTAGATGAAAACCAGAATCTTTGCAAAAACTGTAATTCATTCAAAGTGAATCCAATAAAAGATCAAGAATATGTTTTTACGGCCAGTAGTTTAAGTGGAATCTGTACAAAACAAGTTTCTACTTTTATAAAAGTGCAGCCCTGCGTAGTACATTTTCCTGATGCATTTACACCAGATTCAGACAACTATAATCATACTTTCTTTGGATTAGGAAGTCAATGTATTTCAAAAATCAGTACTTTGAAAATATTTGATAGATGGGGAGAAGAAGTCTATAATGCTTCCAATCTTCCAGTTTCTGACGAAAACTATGGCTGGGACGGCACAAAAGATGGAAAAGAACTCAATCCAGGCGTTTATATTTTCAAAGCCTCTGCCATTCAAACTGACGGAACTACCCAGTTTTATCAAGGTACTATTGAACTCATGAGGTAAATACAATTCAGTTTTTGTGGTTTTTTAAAATAGTTTGATTAAGCATTTCAGTGAATTCAAAAAAATACTTCTCTAATCAAATAGCTTTAATATTAATCCAGATATTTTTTTTCAAAAAAACATAAAAGATAAACCGAAGATTAATGAAATTTACGAATCTACCCAAAATTTGATTTGCCTAGAAAATCAAATTACTTTAAAATTATTTCTATAAAATTCTACAAAGAATTCCAAACTACGATTTTTTTGCTATAAATTGAAAATACAAACTATTAACCCGAAAATGAAGAATTGCTCACGCTTATTTTTTCTGTTCTTAATCCTATCAGCCAATTATTCTTTTTCGCAAAAAAACAGGCTGGAGACTTTAGAAAATTCGCTAAATGCTCTGCATGAAAAAGCCATGTTTAATGGTGTGGTTTTAGTGGCAAAGGACGGAAAGGCAGAATATCAAAAGGCATTTGGAATAAGCGATTACAAAACCAAAGCTCCGCTTTCCATAAATTCCGCTTTCAATCTGGCTTCAATTTCCAAGCAATTTGTGGCCATGATGATAATGATTCAGAAAGATCGTAACCAATTGGCATTTGACGATTTGGCACAAAAACATTTGCCTAATTTCCCATATCCAAATATTACAATTCGTCAATTACTTACACATACTTCGGGATTACCTGAATATTTTGACCTTGCATTTAAATACAATAACACCCTCGATACCCTTGACAACCACAAAATGTTACAACTTTTGGTTGATTTAAAACCCAAACTGAATTTTGAACCGGGCGAAAAATGGGAATATTGTAATACCGCCTATTTGATTTTAGCCTTAATAATTGAAAAAAATGCAGGAATGCCTTTTGAGGATTTTCTAAAAAAGGAAATTACAGCACCGCTTGGTTTAAAAAATACGTATGCTTTTTATCTCAACATGAAAAACCCGAGTTCAATTGCGAAAGATAGAGTAATGGGTTTTGAAAGAGTAAATGGAGAAAATCAATTGAATGATTTGATGCGATTCGATGGTGTGGTAGGCGATGGCAACATCTATTCGTCTGCCGAAGATTTATTGATTTGGGCAAATACTTTGGATAAATTGGTAAAACCAGAAACCTTAAAAGAAGCTTATATGCCCGTAAAACTAAACAACGGATCAACCTACAATTATGGTTTTGGTTGGGCAGTAGATGGCAAAAAGCTTTCGCATACTGGCAGTTGGGTTGGTTTTTTCAATAGTATCGAGCGAAATCTGGAAGATAATTCTGTTGTGATTTCCTTGAGCAATTCTACCAATTTCACTGCCCGTAAATATGTAAAAGCAGCCTTGGAAGGTAAAAATATAGATTTACCAATGACCGAATTAATTACCAACATAAAGCTTATCGATGGAACAGGAAATCCTGCAAGAAACCTATCTGTGAGGATTTTAGATAAAAAAATCTGGGAAATTGGAAAATTAAAGGCTTTCAAAAACGAAACAGTGATTGATGGAAAAGGAAAAGTTTTGGCTCCAGGGTTTATAGATTCGCATAGCCATCATTTTGGTGGTTTAGAAAAAGCCCCAGAAGCTATACCCACTGCAAATCAAGGAATTACGACTATTGTAATTGGTCAAGACGGTGGTAGTTACCCAATGGATACAATCGAAAACTTCATGAAACGCAGACCAGTTGCGGTGAATATTGCATCATACACTGGTCATGCCACATTAAGGGGAAAAGCGATGGGCGTAAAGAGTTTGTATAGAAAAGCAAAGCCTGAAGAAATAGAAAAAATGAAGGGCTTTTTGGAAGAAGAAATGAAAAAAGGTTCACTGGGTTTAAACACTGGTTTAGAATACGAATCAGCTTTTTTTTCTAACAAAGAAGAAGTAATAGAACTGGCCAAAACTGCTGCAAAATACGGTGGCAAATACATGAGCCACATCAGAAGCGAAGACATCAATCTCAATGAAGCGATTGACGAAATCATAGAAATAGGTCGTATAACCATAATGCCAGTTCAGATTTCACACATCAAAATAGCCAAGAAAGACCAATGGGAGAAATCATCAGAAATATTGGCCCAATTGCAAAAAGCTAGAGCCGAAGGTATCAATATTACAGCAGATTGCTACCCTTATAATTTCTGGAATTCTACGTTGCGGGTTTTGTTCCCCAATAGAGACTACACCAATCCAGAAGCAGCCGAATTTGCTGTAAATCAACTTTTTGACCCTTCACAATCCGTTTTGGTAAGGTTTGCACCCAATAAAACCTATGCAGGAAAAACAATTACTGAAATAGCAAAACTTAGAAATGAAAAGCCTTCTGTTACCTTAATGAACCTTATAGCCATTGCGGCAGAATTTGAGGAGAAAAATCCAAATTTTGAGGAAAGCATAGAAGCCATTATGGCTAAATCTATGCATGACGCTGATGTTTCTAATTTCTTAAATTGGCCGCAAACGAACATTTGTTCAGATGGCTCATCGAGCGGGCATCCTCGTGGGCATGGCACTTTTACGCGGGTTTTAGCCAAATATGTGCGAGAACAAAAACTGATGCCTTTAGAAACGGCCATTTACAAAATGACGGGACTCTCGGCAGAACATTTGGGCATAAAAGACCGAGGTATTATTGCACCTGGCAATTACGCTGATTTGGTACTTTTTGACCCAAACACGGTAAAAGACAATGCTGACATCAAAAATGGAAAAGCACTTTCGACTGGCATTGAAAAAGTGTGGATAAACGGAGAAATAATTTTAGAAAACAATAAACCAACAGGTAAATACCCCGGCGTATTGATAAAAAGAGCGACAAATGAATAAAGCGATTATATTGACAAATGGACTATTGGTAAAAAATGATGCCAAAACTGCCCATGGATTGATAAGAGGAACTGAAAGATTCGAAATAATTGGGGTTGTAGACTGTCCTGAAAACGAAGGAAAAGATGCGGGAGATTTTTTAGATGGTAAAAATAGAAATATTCCGATTTTTGGAAGTTTGGCCTCTGCTATTTCAAACCTTAAAAACATAGAAAGTCTGGTAATTGGCGTGGCAACAATTGGTGGGATTTTACCTCCTGATATGGTTGAAACAATAAAAGAAGCCATAAAAAACAAAATTTCGATAGTTAATGGTCTCCACGAATATCTCAACGACAAACCAGAAATGGTGGCTTTGGCAAATGAATATGGCGTAAGCTTAACAGATGTCAGAAAACCCAAAAGTAGAGAAAATTTAAATTTTTGGAGTGGTGAGATTTATAAAGTTACAGCACCTATTATAGCCGTAATGGGCATGGATTGTGCGATGGGTAAACGCACAACAGCTCGTTTGCTCACACAAATGTGCCGAGCAAATGCTCTAAAAGCAGAGATGATTTATACTGGACAAACGGGCTGGTTACAAGGCGGAAAATATGGTTTTATTTTTGATTCAACTTTAAATGATTTCGTTTCTGGAGAACTAGAAAACGCGATAGTTAGTGCTTGGAAAGAAACCCAGGCCGATTTTTTGTTTTTAGAAGGTCAATCATCTTTAAGGAATCCTAGCGGCCCATGTGGCTTTGAATATTTGATATCTGGCAATGCCAAATTTGTCGTACTCTTACATTCGCCCAAACGCAAATATTTCGACGATGACGAACATTGGGGCGAAATACCGAATGTAGAATCAGAAATTGAATTGATAGAAAAATTGGGCTCTAAAGTGATTGCCTTGGCACTACACACCGAAAAATGCACTGAGGAAGAATGCTATGCGTACCAAAAACAATATGAAGAATCACTCAATATACCTGTACTTTTACCGATTCAGCAAGGTGTTGAAAAGCTATTACCTGTTCTCAAAAACCTGAAAAGATGAAAATAAAACATATCAGACCCTATTTAAAACACCTTCCACTTACCAAACCATATACGATAGCTTACAACACTTTTACGGATGTTGAATTGGTTTTCTTGGAGATTGAATTAGAAGATGGGACAATTGGTTTGGGCTCGGCAAGTCCAGCAGAGGAAGTTGTAGGAGAAAACTCAAAACAAACGTTGGGTAATTTACAATCTGAGTTTGTACAAAACTTGATTGGAAGGGATATTCGACATTTTCAACAAATAATTTTCGAAGCCCAAAATCATTTCCCGAATTTACCAGGAACTTTAGCTGCTATTGATATTGCTTTGCATGATGCATTCGGTAAATTCTTGGGTATTTCTATTTCAGATTTTTACGGACAAAAAATAAAATCCCTTCCAACTTCGGTCACCATTGGTATTATGAATGTGGAAGAAACATTAAAAGAAGCCGAGAATTTTAAGCAATTAGGTTTTAGAATTTTGAAAGTAAAAACTGGCCATAATGTGGAGGAAGACATTGAGCGAGTTAGAAAAATCCATGAAAAATATGGCAATGGCCTAAAGGTTAGAGTTGATGCCAACCAAGGTTATGATGTAAACGATCTATTGAAATTTGTTAGAAATACCGAAAAACTTGGCTTGGAGTTGATTGAGCAGCCCATACCAGTTGGGAAAGAGAAAGATTTGATGAAAATAGATACCGATATTAGACAGATATTGTGCGGGGATGAATCTATGAAAAATCCGAAATATGCTTTGAAATTCGCAGCTGAACCAAAACCATTTGGTATTTACAACATCAAGCTCATGAAATGTGGCGGCCTTAAAGGAGCTTTTGAAATAGCGACTATAGCACAAAATGCAGCGATTGATCTTTTCTGGGGATGTAATGACGAAAGCATTGTAAGTATAACGGCAGCCTTACATACGGCCTATTGCTGTCCGAATACCAAATATATAGACCTCGATGGAAGTTTTGATTTGGCGGAAGATTTGGTTTCCGGTGGGTTTACAATTGAGGATGGATATTTGAAAATTAATAAACAGGCTGGATTTGGGTATCAGAAGCTGGGATGAATAGGAAATTAATCAATCCCATTTAGCCAGATATCAAGGTCTTTCTCATTAATATCTGACTGCTCAGATTTATCGTAAATAGAGAGTAAATATACTTTTTTATCTATGACCTTAAAATGTGTTATAACTCTAGCACCACCGCTTTTGCCTTTTTGTTTTGATGCAATTGCAAAACGAATTTTGTTACAGCTATTTTTGAGTTTAAATCCTAATTCTGGATTGATTTTTAAAGAGTTAACTAGTTGGTTTCAACGATGGGTATTTTTGGGCTAATCGATTTAATTGTTTAGCAAAATAAGCTATTACATCTACATTATAGTTCATTTAGCAGTTCCTCAGCCGTTTGTAATTTTATTTTGCCTTGTTTCGCAAGTTTCACTTCATCTTTAGATGCTTTTAATTCTTTTAAGAATTTGGCTTTGCTAGGACTTATTGATTCAGTTTTTACAAATGATAAACTCCTCAACAATTCCATTACAAAATCTACTTTATTCTCCTTTATATCTATAATAACTTTCATATAATATTATTTTCAAAAAAAAATCTTGCGTAAAGTTAAACAATTTAATAAAATCGACAATAATTACTTAGACCTAATATATAAAGGAATCTTTCATATTTCAATTTGATAAATATCCCATAATCTTAACAAGGTTTCAATCATCTTCTAAATTTTTTTGTAAAAAACATCCTCCCAATGCAACTCCTCCCCCATTTACTGCATCCTTTACACAAAAAACCACTCATCATTAAAATAAAACCACTTATGTATAAGCCACTACTTTGTTATGCATAATACTATAAGTTTGCACAAGAAAAACAAAGCTATTACAAAAGACAAGTACTAAAAAAATGAAAAAGCTATTACTTTTAAAAATTGCCTTATTGGCAACCATGAATTCTTTTGCCCAAAATTCTGGGACTGTATCGGGAACTATTCTCGATGAAAAATCTGAAATATTGCCCTTTACCAATGTCTTATTGCTAAACGCAAAAGACAGTACTTTGGCAAAAGCAGTTACATCTGACATCGACGGTAAATTTAAGATTGAAAATGCCGCCTTCAACAACTATTTGCTAAAGATTTCGATGGTAGGTTATGGCGAATTATACACGCCAAAATTTATTCTGAACGCCGAAAAACCTAATTTCAATTTCGAACCACTGAAACTCAAGCAACAAACACAAATGCTGGCGGAAGTTAGCGTAACTGCCAAAAAGCCCTTTATAGAGCAACAGATTGATAAGACTGTTGTAAATGTAGAAAACAGTATTGTAGCTTCTGGCAGCACCTTGTTAGAAATATTGGAAAAATCCCCTGGCATAGTTGTGGACAGACAAAACAATGCCTTGAAACTTAAAAACAAAACGGGTGTAACGGTGATGATAGATGGAAAAAGAAACTATCTTTCAAGCGAAGCATTGATGCAGTTTTTGAGTAATTTGAACAGTGAGCAAGTGGTCTCTATAGAAATTATCACCAATCCTTCTTCAAAATATGACGCTCAAGGAAACTCTGGAATAATTAACATTAAACTAAAGAAAAACCAAAACTTCGGCACAAATGGTACATTAACATTATCCGCAGGAAATACGTTTTTACCTAATGCACCCAATGACATTTCTAGATTTTCGACCAATCTAAGCCTTAACCATAGAAATGAAAAATGGAATATCTACGGCAACGTAAATCCTGGAAAAAACAAGTGGTACAATGACAATACGCTAATAAGATCAACGAATTATGAAGGTCTAAGGTCAGAATTTAATCAAAGTTCACAAAGATTGGGCAGCGGAGCTTATTGGAACGGAAAAGTGGGTGCTGACTATTTTTTAAGCAAAAAAACTACCTTGGGTGCCATGGCTGATATAAACAATTGGAATGGAAACGGAAATAGTACTGGCCTAACCAATATTCTTGAAATCCAAAACGGCGTAAATACGGCAAGTTCACTAGTGCCAACATCCGTTTCAGATAATTCAAATTTCAACTTTACCGGGAACTTCAACATCAAACACAATTTTGATGAAAAAGGGAAAGAAATGACGGTGGACTTGGACTACAGTGGCTTTAACAACAAAGGAAACCAAAATTTTGACAACAGGTTCTATGACGCTAACAATCAGCAAACCAGTGCCTTAATCCAAAGAAACCCTACATCGACCATTATTGACATTTTTGCCATAAAAACAGATTTTACGATACCTACAAAAAACAAAGCAAAGGTAGACTTTGGTGTAAAAAGTAGCTTCGTAAAAACAGATAACGACTTTACTTTTGAACAACAAATAGACAATACTTGGGTAAATGACGAAGGAAAAACCAATCATTTTATTTACAAAGAATTTGTAAATGCTGCTTATGTAAATTATGGGAAACAGTTTAAAAAAGTAGGTGTACAAGCTGGCTTGAGAGCAGAATATACCAAGTCTGAGGGAAATTCACTTACACTTAACAAAGTAGTTCCGAAAGAATACCTTAGTTTGTTTCCTACCCTTTTTGTAAATCAAAAATTAGGAAAAAACCATGCTACCAGATATAGCTATAGCCGTAGAATAGGCCGACCGAACTATCAACAATTGAATCCGTTCATATTTTTCTTGGATCCGTATACCTTCCAAAAAGGAAACGAATTTTTGAATCCTGAATTTACAGACAATGCTGAAGTAACTTATACCTATAAAGATGCTGCTTCGTTATCATTAGGTTATGCTTTTACCAAAGACAATATGTTTGATATCATAGAGCAAGAAGATGCAACCAGAAAAACTTTCCAAACCACTACTAACCTTGACAAAGTAGAGAATTTTTCGGCAAATTTATCTTTCCCGATACCCGTAAGAAAATGGTGGATGATGAACAATAATTTCAGTGTATATTATACAAGATACAGAGATAATAACGTAAGTGGTGGTGTATTGGATGTAGGACAAACAGCCTTTAATTTTTACACAGGAAATACTTTTACATTCAAAAAAGGGTGGTCTGCAGAGGCTAGCATGTGGTATAACTCGCCAAACCTATTGGGTATAATCAAACAAACTAAACCTCAGTATGCTATCAATGCAGGTGTACAAAAGAAAATCAACAAGGCTTCAAAAATAAAACTGAATGCCAATGATATATTTTTGACTTCGTTTTTTAACGGAAAAATAGACTACCAAAACATTGATTTACAAGTAAATAATAGATGGGCTAGCAGAAGAGTTTCTTTGACTTACACCTATAATTTTGGTAACCAAAATGTAAAAAGTGCTAGAAGAAGAAGTACTGCTACGGATGATTTGAAAAGTAGAGCCGGAGGCGGCCAAAACTAATTTTTATAAAGTCTGAATTTTAAAACATTTCCTTTTTGAGGAAATGTTTTTTTATTTTTGTTTTTGATAAAACTCCCAAGCTAAGTCTTCTACCAAACTATGTTTTTGACCTTTAACCATAAACCCTACGTGACCACCGTTTTTGGGAAGCAATAAATGCAAATTCTTGTTATCTTCAGCACCTTTTAAATCAAAGCATTCTGAGCTCATAAATGGGTCGTTTAATGCTTGAATGATCAATGCGGGCACATTTATGAATTTCAAAAGAGGTTTAGAGGAAGCTTGTTCATAAAAATCTTTGGCATTTGCGTATCCGTGTAAAGGTGCGGTATATCTTGAATCAAAAACCTCAAAATCCTTCACTTCTTCTTTATAACCTGCATATTTTAGATGCGGATGGTTGGGATAGAGCTGGGCTTTTTGCTCAATCTTTTTTCCTAGTTTATTGATAAACCGTGTCATATAAAATCGCTTGCCTTTTTTATACAATTCTGCCACCGAACTTGGTAAATCCAAAGGGACAGATGCCACTATAGCCGCTTTCACCTGAGATGGAACAGCCTCAGCATATTCGCCCAAAAGTCTGAGCGTCAAACTTCCTCCCATACTGAAACCCGCCAAAACTATTTCTTCATAGCCCAATGAGATAGCATATTCTAATACTATTTTCAAATCTCCAGCATCCCCATGATGGTAAAATCTCGGCAAGCGGTTAGGTTCCCCACTACAACTGCGGGCATTCCAGCCAAGACCATCGAAGCCTTCAGGAATAAATTTTGCCAACATGCCCGTTACATAATGACGCGTAGAATCGCCCTCAAGGCCGTGTGTGGCTATAATGAGCTTCTTATTTCCAGATTTCACCCAATCTAGATCCAAGAAATCACCGTCTTCCAATTCTAACCTTTCTCTTTGGTAAGGAACAGGTATTTTTCGAAAAACACTTGGATAAATGGTCTGAAAGTGCCCTCCTATTTGCCAAAAAGGCGGTTTGAAATCTGGCGACATAAATATTTTTTAAAATTGATAAACCATAGCATTGCAATGCATCCCTGCTCCTACTGAGGCAAAAACCACTTTCATTCCTGGTTTGATTTCATAAGCTCCCAAATTATGTTTTCTTATCAAATCCAACATGGTTGGTATGGTAGCTACTGAAGTATTTCCTGTAAATTCTATTGTTGTTGGTATTTTTCCTTCAAATGAAAGCCCTTCTATTCCGTACATTTGAGCCAGATTATTAGCAAATGCATGCAGCATTTTGCCATTGGCTTGATGGAACAAAAACATATCTACATCAGAGGCGGTTAAACCAGCTTTGTCTAAAGCAGCTTTAATTACTTTAGGCACCCAAACAGTGGCATATTTGTAAACATCTTTACCGTTCATTTTGAATAAAGTCGGGGCAGTTATTTCTTTATTATAACTTTTGGCCAAATATATACAAGAAATATCTTCTTGGGAGTGTGAATAAGTCGCATAAGAAACAATCCCTTCATTACCCGATGTTTCAGAACCTGATATTACAGCTGCTCCACATCCATCCGCCAAAATCATGGAATCCAAATCGTGTGGATCTAAAAGCCTTGAAGCCACTTCTAATCCTACCACCAAAACATTTTTAGCATCGCCCATTTGTATGCTTTGGTGTGCTTGAATTACCCCTTGCAGCCAACCAGGGCAGCCAAAAAGTATATCATAAGCAAAGCATTCGTGGTTAGCGATGACCAATTGATTTTTCAATAATGCAGCCATATTGGGCACTGTGTGAAAACCATCTCTGCCTTCGAGCATATTGCCTGCATTGTGAGCTACTATTATGCCATCTATCAGATTTCTATCTTTTCCCCAATCCTCAAGGGCATTGTTTGCAGCAGCTACCATCAATGGCATCGAATCACCTTTTTCGGAGATATAACCTCGTTCTTTTATGCCTGTGATTTGTTCCAACTTGGCTACCATTTCCTCTGTAGATTTCGGAATTACTGTGCCGTCTTCGTTCATAAAGACCCTATCCAAGAAAAAATCATTGCCAATTCTTCGCTCTGGCATTTGGGTTCCGGTTCCTGCTATTATAGTTCTCAATACTTTTTTATTTTGGTCATAGAATAAATTTCCCCCAAAATTACACTTTTATTAAAAACAATTGAAATTTACTCAAATTTGAAAAATATATTCGAGGTTTAATTAACAATAGATAACACTTCAAAGCAAAAAAAATTGGGTCTCAAAAATGAAACCCAATTCTAAATACACAATTAAACTAAACTCAATTTTCTACATAGGTAAACACTGAGACTTTGGAATGATTGACCACATCTTCAGCTATGCTTCCTCTAAAGAAGTGATTGAAGCCTTTGCGGCCGTGGGTGTACATAATTATTAAATCTGCCTCAACATCTGATGCATATTCTAAAATTCCAGACTCGATAGAATCAGCATTCAATATCTCAAACTTACAATTTTCAAAACCATGTTTTTTAGCAGTATTCTGCATTCTCAGTTCCGTGTTGAGGTAATTTATTTTCCTATTTCCATCGTCAACGTGTAAAAAATGAACCTCCGCATCTTCCAAATTTAAAGTAAGCATAGCTTTGTCAATAAATTCTTCATGCGTTAAATCAACAGCAAAGACCACTTTTTTCGGAGCAAAAACGTTTTGATCGCCTTTTACTACTAAAACTGGACATGTTGCCATACGGACTACTTCCTCACTATTGGAGCCACTAAAAAACTCTTTAAAACCCGATGCTCCTGTAGAACCCATCACAATTAAATCTGCCCTGTGATCTAACAATGCACCCACAAAATGTTCGCCTGATTCCTCAACTAAAGGTTGAATTTTTACATCTTTATAATGAACAATTTCATGTTTCATTTCATCCTTCGCCTTTTCTAAAATCTCTTGCCATGCATCATTTATGGAAACTCCAGAGGCTCCGTATAAAGAATAATAGGAGGCTACGTCTGAAGTGGGATACATTTTTACGTTAAGAAGGACAATTTTCGCATTATTCTTTTTGGCAATATCAGCGGCAACATCCAATGCGTTTTTGGCAATTGGACTAAAGTCAGTAGGCACGAGAATTTTTTTCATGATATTAATATTTAAAATTTTAGTCATCTTGAAATACAATATTCTAAAATATCCGCTGAAAAAAGCATGACCATTGAAAGGTATTAGTATGATATAAATTTTAATATAAAAAAGCCGCAAGGATTTTTTTACGGCTTTTAGTTTTTTCAAAAAAACTATAAAAATCTTAAATCCTAAAATTGTGGTCTTTCTGATTGGCAACGACTACAATACGCAAATGGAAGAATATTTAAAAGTAAAAATAGATTTAATAGACCCCGCTTTAAACATTTCGCATATAACCGACCCCGAAGGTATTTTGCCTGACCACTCTTACAAAATATTTCATCCAAGGTATTTGTATAAACTCAGGACACATCATGCTGTGGTGCAAAGAATTGTGGAGTTGGGAGAGGAGGGATGAAAAACCTATCAATGTATTATTCTACTTCTTACCATGTTTCCGAAATGCCTGAATCAATTGAAAAATGAAATAGGCGATGAAAATACGACTAAGCCCCTCAATGAATCTTGATAAACCAGTCGGCGGAACTTTAAGTTTTTCAGCAATAAAATCTGTTTTATGCGTAGGGTTAATAAATTCTAAAAAGTAGGATAAAATATTTCCAAATTCACACCAATATTTAGATTCAAAAATATTAATACTATAGGCATTTAACGAAACAATTTAGACAAAAAAGAAAAATGCTGAAACTGTTAATGTAGAAAACAAACCTTTTTCCCAATCTACCCCATGGTTTGTGGACTTTTTATTAAACCAAAGATTTAATTTATCCCATTTATGTTCTTTCCAAGACAATGACTCATCTAAGGCATTCATTTCTTTGGAATAATACTCCAATGCATCTTTTTGAGAGCCACGGTTTTCATAGATCTTTTTGATTTGACTTAATGCTTCTATTTTTGCCTCAGAAGAAGTTGATTGAAATTCAGTTGGGAAGTCTGAGCCAATAATTGAAGTTTCAATAATTTTGGAATTTAAGAACTGAAGCCTACAATTATAAAATTCACAGCCAATGAAAGAGACCTTCCCTAAGTCTGAATTTCTGAATTGAATCAAATTTGAAATGGAAATATTGTTAAAATTAATCTGACCATAATTTATATATTCAGTAAATAATAATTTTTCAATCATGATACTACTTAAATATATCATCACATTTTTTGAAGCAAACGAATTTTGAAATTCGATAGTTTTGAGATTAAGGGAATTTATTATTGAAGTATTATTCTCTAAATTATTGATGGTTAAACTATTTACATTTAGTTCTGTCCCTGTTTCATCATGGTAATTCTTTAGATTCATTTTTTTTAATCCTTCAGCATCTATTTTAAGATTCCCAATTTCTCCACCGGTGATATAGGCAACATTAACTTTGACTTCTCCATAAATACCAAAATAATTGGTATTACCTGATTTATGGTAAATGTGATTTATTTCACCTCCATTTACTATTAATGATTTAATTGAATTTTTTTTAATGAATAAAGCAGATTTTATTCTAATTTCGCTTGAAATAGAAAAGTTCTCCATATTGTTATTTTCAACTGTCACAAAATAATTAAATACCCCACCAGAAAAGCCTAAATTTTCAAAAAATGAATTCTTTATAACAAAGGAACTTTCAACAAGACTGTCTCCATTAAAAGTCAAATCTTTACTTGATATTTCTAAATTGACATTTGAATCTTTGGGTGATTTAAGATCCCAAAAATTTATGAAACCAGTAGTTTTCAAGCCTTTAATATCTACATTCTTAAATTCAACATTTTTAAACGTTATATTTCTCTCAATATGAATATCTTTATTGATTCGAATTGATTCAAATGAACAATTTTCGAAATATATTATTTCGCCAATATTAGAATTTCTTATAAATTCGGAAGTTGGATTCTGTAGAATTTCAATTAATTGGGCAGTATTTATTGGTCTATAATATGTCATTGGATTTTAGATTTTAACTATTTCACACTCCCCTCAACCACAGCAATCTCCTCATCAGTAAGGTCCTAAAGCTCATACACCATGCGGTCTATTTCGTTAACTTCAGTGCATGCAAAAAATAGTACCGAAAGAGCAAAAAGACTTAAATTTTTGTTAAATTTCATTTTTTAAATTATTGATTAAGAATTGATTAGTTACAGTTTAATATAGAAGCTTTAAACAATTGGCCGTTACTTGTGAAGCCCGGATTGATCGTAATTGAGTTAGTTGCACTATACTCTATATTTGAGTTAATTATTTGATTAGTAGCTGTAATTGTCTTGCCATATATTATGTCTGTAGTATTTACATAATTTTGCGTAATGTTGACATTGGCCTTTGTAGGTAATATAGTATAGGTAAATGTTTTAGGATTGCCCTTGCAGGCACTTTCTGATAAATAACTGATTACAACTTTGCCATTCCCGTTTCTGATGCCATAAGTTAGCACTGGGTTTGTTACACCTGCCACATACGAACTACCACCACCACCTCCACCTCCGGCACCTTTATCGTCAAAAGAGCAAGTCGTAGTACCAGCCGATCCGCCGCCGCCGCCGCCGCCGCCGTAATAACCGCCACCGCCGCCACCACCATCAGGATTAGCAGGACAACAACAAGTTTCCCCGTTTCCGCCTTTTCCTCCTTGCCCATTTTGGTCACCGTTTTCCCCATTTTGGCCTAAAGAAAAACCACAACCACTTCCCCTTTGACCACCAAGTGCACCAAAGGCCCCTTCACCTCCACCACCTGAAGGTGAGTTGACACCATTGCTTCCATATTCGTCACCATTTCCACCAGCCCCACCAAAAATATTGCTGTAGTTACAACCAGGTTTACCGCCGCCGCCGCCGCCACCTGCCACAAGTATGCGGTTATTCAAAGCCTGACCTCCCGACCTTACGTCAGTTGCACCACCTCCACCTGCTCCCCAAGACAGACCACCACCATTAAAACCACCAAAACCTGTGCCCCCTTGGCCTCCTACAAATATATAAAGTGTTTGTCCAGGGGTCACATCTAAAAATCCTGAGGCCAAGGTCCCTTTGCCACCCAAACCACCAAATTCTGCAGTATGTCCTATTTTTCCACTTCCACCTTCAGCACCAAACGCCTTTATTTTAATAGAGCTGATGCCAGCAGGGATGGTCAAGGTTTGCATATTGCCTGTATACTCAAATACTATGGAATCCTCTTTAGGAACGCCCAGTGGAGTTACTGTAAATGTAGATACCAAGGGGCTGTTGCCCTCATTTGTTCCCATAAATAAAGGAATGATGTTTGAGCCAGAATCTGGTAATCCAATGGCCGTATTGTTGTTTGACCATTTGTAGGAATTGGCGGTTCCGTTGAAATAATAAGCTGGTATAAGGGTATTGCTACAAACTGTTTTGCTTTCAAGATCCAACACACTAGGAAAAATTTGCAAGCCGACATTCACTTTTAATCTTGGACTTTCGTTACAGCCACTTTCAGTCTGTGATACGAAGTATTGGCTTTGATTGAGTGTACTGTTTGTAGCTAATGATACACCCCCTGTTTCAGATCCGTACCACTTTAAATCTGTACCTGTGGCTGTTAAATCTGAAATCTTTACGGAATCTACCTTACAAAAACTTTGGCTTGCGTTGGCAAAAGGTTTTGAGCCTTTGATTATAGGGCTGAATACAATCCTTGGGCTTTCGCATGTTTGGGTGTTTTGGCTAATATAAATATTTTGCCCTTTATTGATTATGCTGTTTGTATCCAAAACAATAGAGCCAGTTTCTGACTCATAAAATTTTAATTGTGTGCCGTTTACGTTTAAATCTTTTATTCTGAATCCATAACATTGCTCGGGCGAAGAAACAACCGTTGGTGAAGGTGAAGAAGGTAGTACGGTTATGGTTCGGCTTGTATACGATGAAGCACAAGATGAAAGATTTGGAGTAAAAAAGTATGTCGTAGTATTCAAATTATTGAAAGCAGGCGACCATATACCAGCAATCCCGTTTTTGGAAATATTGGGAAGCGGCGAAATAGCGGTGCCTTGACAGATACTATAAGAGGAATCAAATTGAGCGGTACCTGCATCAAAAATACAAGCAGTTCCATTTTGAATAGCACCTATTGAAACGAAATTTGAAGTTACGTTGCCACAATTCAATCCGAAGTTTAAAAGATTCATGACATTATTATTCCCCGAAAAATCAGGAATTTTATTACTATTGGTATTTTGTCCTTCAGCTATTCCATAATTAAAATGTTGGTTTACCATTAAATTGGGAATAAAGCCACAGCTTGGCATTATAAATTCACAGTTTAAATGGGAGCTGATTTCCTCTTGTGTCAAAGCCCTATTCCAAAACCTAAACTCATCGATTTGACCTTTAAATGGGTAAATATTGTTATACCGGCTGCCAATGGTAAAATTTATGATATTTTGAGGTATTGGAGTGCTCAAAGGATTTGGGCCAGATTTTGTAAGAGAGATTTCGTTGCCATTGATATACATTTTGGCTAATGAAATTTGAGGATTATAAACAAGAGCCAAATGCACCCAAGTATCTGGTGTAATGGTGTTTATACCGCCGTCAAGATAAACTCCTGGCACAGGAATAAATCTTAGGTTGTTTGAGAAAGCACTCCCAGTATGCAGTTCCATTACTTCGGCCCCCTTGCTGAAAATCATATCTAAAGTTGAGCCCGACCTTCCCCATTTGATCCATGATTCTATTGTAAATTCGCTAACATTTAAAGTAGAGTTGTGATTGACCATAACTCTGTCGTCAATACCATCAAATGCCAATGCGGCACCCGATTGACTCCTTATGGTTAAATTCAAAAAATTCGTTTGGCATCCCGAAGAATAACTATAAAGACCCGTTTGGGTATAACTTGTGTTGTTAAGTGACCAGGTGTAGGTACCGCATTGGGTAACCGTTACGGTATCGGTCAAAGGAATAATTTTTACGGAAAGCCTTGCAGTATCGGCACATTCGCCTTGGTTTGGTGTGAAAAGGTACGTGGTAGTTTGTGTATTGTCCAAAGCAGGTGACCAAGTACCTGTAATGTTATTATTTGAAATTAAAGGCAATGGCGTTATGGCTTGGCTAAAACAAACATCAGGTTGGGCTGTAAATGTAGGCTTGGTAAGTGGCATAACTTCAATTATCAATGTAGTTTCACACTGGCCACTGGTAGGGGTAAATGTGTAAGTGGTAGTTTGAAGGTTATTTAAGGCGGGTGACCATGTCCCTGAAATGCCATTCAAAGAGGTTGTAGGTAAAGGATCCATCGTTGCACCTATGCAAACGGGGGCAATACTAGCAAAAGTTGGAGCCGAAACTATTGAACTACAAAATTGAGGGTTTAAAATCGGGCCATTAGCTATTAAATTAGAGGTGGAATCGAGGCAAGACAACGCAAAATTATGCAAAATCATGTGGTTTTGATTCGCTGATGAATCTGGCAATTCGGTCAAACTGGTATTGTCTCCTGCCGCTTTACCTAAATTAAAATGCTGATTCACAACCAATCCACATGCTGAAATGGGAACCTTACAGTTCATGTAACTTTGAATTTCTGCTTGAGTCAATATTTTGTTCCAGACTCTAAATTCATCTAATTGACCTTTAAATGGAAAAATATCCCCACTCCTAATACCTATATTAAAGTTCATATCGTTTTGAAGCACAGGACTACTTAGCGGGTTGCCCCCCGTTTTCGTCAAAATGATTTCATTGCCGTTGATATACATTTTGGCCAATGAGGTACTAGGATCATAGGCCACTGCCAAATGTACCCATGTGCCTGGTATAATAGTGTTTTCGCCGCCGTCGAGATACACTCCAGGGGTAGGTATAAACCTAAGGTTATTGCTTGCTGCACCGCCGGTATGCAGCTCCATGATTTCTTGACCTTTGCTAAAGAGAAATTCTACAGCGGTACCTGAATTACCCCATTTTAACCAAGTTTCAATCGTAAATTTTGATAGATTTAAACTTGAATTATGGTTAATGCTTACTTTATCATTTATGCCGTCAAAAGCCAAAGCGGCACCTTCTTGGCTAACAATGCTTAGATTCAAAACATAAGTTTTACAGCCTTGGTAAAAATAATATACACCCGAAACGTCGTAAGAGGTATTGTTGACTGCCCAAGTATAAGGTCCACAGCTTGAAACGTTTACAGAATCTCTAATATTGGGTTGAACCACAATCGTAATGCCCGTTTCACAATGATTTGTCGCAGGTGTAAATACATAGCTGGTGGTTTGGGTGTTGTTAAGGGCAGGTGACCAGGTTCCTTCGATGCCATCGAGTGATGTAGTCGGAAGCGGACTCAATGCTTCACCTGCACATATAGGAGCTACGTTAGCAAAAGCTGGTGCTAATAAAACCGAAGAGCACATTTGTGGATTAGCTACCGGACCAGATGACACCAAATTTGAGGTAGCGTTGTTACAGGTCAATCCAAAATTTTGCAATATCGCATGGTTCTGATAAGCAGAAGAATCTGGAAGCTGAGTTAAAGAAGTATTGTTGCCCTCTGCAAATCCGAAGTTAAAGAGCTGATTTACAATTAATCCACAGGCTGTTTTTGGAATCTTACAATTGATATGGCTTTGGATTTCGCTTTGGGTCAATACCTTGTTCCAAACTCTAAATTCGTCCATTTGGCCTTGAAACGGGAAATTGTTATCGGAACGATGCCCAATAATGAAATCTGTAGCGTTGAATGCTATGGGTGTACTGAGAGGATTAAACCCTGTTTGAATCAAACTAATCTCGTTACCATTGATATACATTTTAGCTAAGGAAATGCTTGGGTCATAAGCAACAGCAATGTGCACCCAAGTGTTAGATGCAAAGGTGTTGTCTCCTCCATCCAGAAATACCCCGTTAGTTGGAATAAAACGAAGATTGTTACCATAACTTCCACCCGTATGTAGCTCAATGTTATTGCTTCCTTTACTAAATATAAAATCTACAGTTTGCCCACTTCGTCCCCATTTCACCCAGGTCTCGATCGTAAACTTGGTAAGATTTAAAGAAGTATTATGACTTATAGAAAGTTTGTCATTTATGCCATCAAATGCCAAAGCTTCGCCCACATTGGTTTGGGTACATTGGCCAAAAGCGGTATTTAAATAAAGACAATAAATTAGAGTGATACTAAAAATTTGTTTCATTTCAAAAAATGCATTTTTATGAATAGAATAAAATATCAGGCATTCGACCACCTTTCAATACACCAAAAGACTATTTTTTTTTATCATATTGACCTATTGGGAAAACGAATGTGTTAATAACTTTAAATTACCTACAAACTCTTTGGGCAGTTGGCTTCTAAAAAAATCCAGATGGCATTGTTTGAGCCCAATATTTGCAAATCTTCTAACAAAGAACCTTTAACTTTGATTTGGAAAAAGCTAAAAACTGATGAGAGTTCAATCCAAGTTTTTTTTATAATTTTAAATTTTTGAAATTTTTTCTTTTTACATCGAAAAGTCAAATATAGAATTGGGGAAGGTTAAGGTGCTAAAAAAGCATGGGTAGTAAATGGGTAGTATGACTATAAAATATTCACTATCAATACTATAAATATTTATTTTGGATTTCTATTCGGCTTAAATACTTCAAAAAACCAAGAAAATAAAAAGTAAAAACCCACCAAAAGTTCCAATCGACTTTTAGATAATTATCTTTGAAGGTCAGAAATTTTCGAGAAAATTAAATTTTTTTTATGCCTACTAAAGGATCTATATTTTTTATACTTTTTTTTAGCTTGCAGCTAAGTATTTCTGCACAAATAAAAACCAGTTTCTTTCATGATACAGCTCAAGAGGTATCTATTGACAGTATCGCCCTTTTTAAATTCGAGCCCTTCGAAACCAAAATAAACAGAGGCCTTAAAAATGGTACCTACTGGCTAAAGGTCGAAAATGATGGGGAGGAACGCTTAATAGAAATTTCATCTGCAAGAGTACGTAAAGCAGAGGCCTATATTGAAGGTTTGATATTAAAAAAATTACCTGATTTCAATATGATAACTTACGACCTACCACCCAACAAAGTAATGTATTTGAAGGTTTTATGTGAAAAGGAAGGAGGATTTCCAGTAGTAAGTCATATCAAACAATTGGCACTTAAAAACATACAAAAACAGTATTTATACTATGGTTTATACTACGGCTTAGGCATAGTAATCGTGATATTGAACCTATTCTATTTTTTCAATTTTAAAGAAATCACCTTTTTGTATTATAGCTTTTTTTTAACAGGCATCTTATTTACCATACTTTTTAGAGATGGTTTAGTGCCATTCGTTTTTAATAGTTCTTGGCTAGCCAAAGATGGAGAGGTAATTTTTCATTTTGCCACGGTTTCTTTCGGTATTTTGTTTGCTTCAGAGTACTTACGCCACCAACTACATTTTCCGAAGCTTAAATTTTTCGCCTTTTTAAACTCTTTAGCCACATTGATATTTTTTAGCATATATATTGGTACCAATCGCTTCATTTGGTTTGGTCTAGCACAACTTTCGGGCATAACTTTATTGAGTATTTATTGGATTTCGAGCCTTTTGCTTTTTCGAAAAAACACTTTCTCTGCCTTTTTTGCTATTGCTTATAGCTTTATTTTGCTTTTAACGATTGACTTTTTCATTTTACCCATTTTTGGCTTACCCAATCTGGGTATCACTACTTCTCTAATGAAAATTTCTTCGGTATTTGAAATGCTGATATTGAGCTATGCCGTAGTATACAGAATGCGAATATTGCAAAAAGAAAATAAAGATATTCAGGCATCACTTTTTAAGCGAACCTCGCAAATAGAAAAATTAGAAGAGGAATTGAATAAGCTGAAACTCGGTGTAAAAAACAATATTACCACCGCTGACCTCAGTGGCCGAGAGGTAGAAATTTTGACCATGATCGCCAATGGTGTTCCTACCAAAGAAATGGCCGACAAACTTTTTTTATCTGTCAATACGATTAAATACCATGTAAAAAACCTTTACGACAAACTCGAAATCTCAAGCCGCCAGGAGGCAAAACTAAAAGCTGCAAATATCAAGGGTTTGGGATAAAAAATAGTCGCTCTTCGACATCTTCCTGATGTCGAAGCTAGATAGGGAGGATTTCCAATCCGATTAAAGTTCTGCCAATTCAATTGGGCCTTTCTTTGTTCCGTAATAATCACCACAAAACTATTCAAATATTCTTCTTCTTTCAAAACAATACCAGCTCTAAAGGATTTAAATGCATATATTTCAATTTTGTCAAAAAAAACTCTTCGGAATAAATTTCCTCGCCGTGATAGCCTTCCTCCCAAAACCAGACTGGAACGCCAGCCCGGTTTTCTTCCTTTTTTTTAACCATAGGAGCCATTTTTTTCTGCTTTCTTTGGGGTTATTTTCAATTGCCCGCATAATTTGCTTTGATGTAAACTGGAACGCCAGCCAGATTTTAAAATCTCTTAGGATATCACTTAAAGGAACTATTTCACTTTGAACAATTAAATGAATATGATTAGTCGGGGCGGCCATAGGTATAAAAACATACCCATAAATTTTCAATCCTTTTTCTTGTTGACAAAATTTTAGACTATCAATTAATATATCTACATAAAGTTGTCTAGTGAAAACATCGCACCATTGATGAACTGTTGATGTAATAAAATATATTGCATGTTGGTCTTTAATTCTATATTCCTATGCCATGTTTTTTAAGATTTAGACTTAAAATTATTAAAATAGGATTGAAAATCCTATTTTATCTAGCTTCGACATGCCCTGCGGAACATGTCGAAGATCGGAGATATTCAAGCAATGGTCTTCCTTCAAAATTTGCAGCCACAAATCTTAAGTCATTTAAGGGTATGTTGGTTATTAGTACTTCTGAGAGAAAATTGAAATGAAAAATTATCTAAATTTTATAAATAAAATTTTTAATCGATGTAAGGTTGATAAAGCATTTCCTTTCCTGAAAATATAACCTCTTGATTTTTAAAATTAACGCTTAATACATAATATAGAAACTATTTTTCTTTGAAAATTTCACTTGTTTTTTTAAGCATTCATCTATTGAAATTTAAACATTTCGAATGAATTCTTATTTTGTGGTTATTGATTTTATTTCTAGAGCAGGTACATTTTGCTAAAATACAAAAACTCCAACCATCTGGCTGGAGTTTTTATAAATTAAATTTAAAATGAAGGAAATTACTTCGTCTTTTTAATTATAAATGGAATACAAATTTCATTTTTACAATCACAGAAATCTGTAATAATAATAGGACAACATCCAGCAACTGAGCAAGTATTTAAACTTGGAATTTCAACAGTATAGCTTCCATTTTGAGTAGCCAAGTAAATATTGGAGGTTTCTCCTTGAATTACCACGCCGTTTCGCTTCCAAACATAAGTTAAATAACCCGTAGGTGCCATTAACTCTACTTTTTCACCTTTAGCTGAACACAACATAATAGGTAGGCTAACACAGGCTTTTGCTATATCGTCTTCGGTATTTAATTGATTTCCCGCCTGAGAATCAACATCGGCCTTATCTTGTGTTTGCACCCATGCTGTGTTACAAGCAAGACCGCCCATCGAAGTCATAATTTTGGCATTAACTATCATTGTTGCCGTATCACCCTTGGCAATACTGATACCTGACCAAATACCTGTGAGTGCATTAAAACTACCTTCGGTTACTGAATGGGAAACATAAGTCATATTTGATGTTAGGCTATCTCTCACACTCAAAGTGACCAACTCATTAGAATTGTCCTTTCTGAACACTTTCACTGTAAATGTGATCAGATCATTTACATTAACTTGACATTGAGCATTCGTGGTCTTAGTAAGTTCTACATCTACCAGCTGTTGATTTTCTATTATTACTCCAGCATTTACATGAACTTTGTTTTCTCCAGGTAATAAAGTAATTGTGCCAGTTAAGCCTGAGGCATTGGCATCAGAATCTAGGCTATCGTCTGTGCCTTGGTTGGCGTCTGTAAAGCTTGCTCCTGGTATCTGCTCAAACTGTACCTTGTAATCTCCTGCAAGAAGTGAATCAAACTTATACAATCCGTTGGCGTCTGTAAAGGTACTGTCTATGACGGTATTGCTTGCGTCTAACAAATACACCTTCATACCGCTTACTGCTGGCTCTGATGAGTCTTGGATGCCATCACGGTTTTCGTCTACCCATACAT